>NZ_JARACO010000036.1 GCF_028765575.1 Aliivibrio sp. S3MY1
CTCTCCTGATTATGTGCTTATCTTTATTTGTTTTCACATAATCAAAAATATTGTTTATATGGCTATCCGATTGTACAGATAGCAAGCATTTCACTCTGAAATAACTTGGTTGTGAATTTATATTAAATAAAAAAAATAAATATGATCTACATCTAGTTTTTTTTCAAATTTTTACTATATTTGTAACGAAATGTACATTATCGTCAAAAAAACATTGACACTTTTTGCGTTTCTAGAAAAGGATGAACCGTATATATGACGTGAAGATTGATAATATTTCATGATTAATAAGCGTTTATTATAAATTATACTTATAGGTAAGTTATGGCACAAAAATCAGTGAAGTTCACTGTAAAAGGAAAAGTACAGCGTGTAGGTTTTCGTTTTCATACTGCGCATACGGCATTGAAACTTGATTTAACAGGCTATGCTCGAAATCAAGCAGATGGTTCTGTGGAAGTGTTAGCTTGTGGCGAAGAGGATAAAGTGAACGCGTTAGAAGAGTGGTTGAATACAGGGCCTCAACTAGCTCGTGTAGATTCTCTCGAGCGCGTTGAAACCCAGTGGCAAGAATTATCTGATTTTAAAATGTATTAAGGGTGGAGAACTAAAGCTTAAAGACATTTTGCAGGTTTTGGTAAACCAGCCAGTTTTGTTGCTTGTTTTGCAGGGCCTAATTTAAACAGCGTAAATAAGTACTTGCTGTTGCCTTTTTCTGGACCATGCGCTTTTTCCATCGCTTTTACTAGCATACGAACTGCAGGCGATGTTTTGAACTCTTCATAAAAAGAACGAACAAAACGAACGACTTCCCAATGGGCTTCAGTCAGCTCGATATTCTCTTCTTGTGCTAAAAGTGGAACTAACTCTTCACACCAATCGGTATGATTCATTAAATACCCTTGAGCGTCGCGTTCAATGTGCTTACCGTTAAATTCCATACAGCCATCTTAATGATTAGGATTAATGCGTTAAGTTTAGCAAAGGGATCTCCATTCGGGCAATCGAATCCATAAATAACGGCGTAGTTTGACTGTTTATTAAGCGTGATTTGCGTTTTCTAGTCGTGGATTATTACAATCGAGTAAAACAGATTTTTGTCTCACGAGGGTAGATAGAGCCAAGAATGTGATAGAATCCCTGCAGTTAATGAATAATAAAAAATTCAGTAGGATATATTTTGAGTCAATCAAATCAAAATTCAGCAGCAACACTTAGAAAAGCCCTAAGTGAATGTATGCTGCGTGACCGTTTTCGCCTAAGTAAACGCATTCATGGCGCATCACGCATTAAAAAAGAAGAATCAAGAAATGCCGTGTTTGATGAAATAGCATTAGACATTGCACAATCTATGCAGGTTGCTAATAACCGCGAAATGGATCGCCCGACGATCAAATACCCAGATCTGCCTGTTAGCCAAAAGAAAGACGACATCGCAGAAGCCATTGCGAATAACCAAGTGGTTATCATTGCTGGTGAAACGGGTTCAGGTAAAACCACACAGCTACCAAAAATTTGTTTGGAATTAGGCCGAGGTAAATTTGGTAATATTGGTCATACACAGCCACGTCGTCTAGCTGCACGTTCTGTTGCTGATCGTATTGCCGAAGAGATGGAAACCGAGCTAGGTAGCCATGTTGGTTACAAAGTTCGATTTAATGATCAAGTCTCTGAGCGCACTCAAGTTAAATTGATGACGGATGGTATCTTACTTGCGGAGATCCAAAACGACAGATACTTAAATCAATACGACACCATTATTATCGATGAAGCGCACGAACGCAGTCTAAATATCGATTTTATCATGGGTTACTTGCGTGAGTTATTACCAAAGCGTCCAGATTTAAAAATCATCATTACTTCGGCAACCATCGATCCTGAACGTTTTTCTAAGCACTTTAATAATGCACCTATTATTGAAGTATCAGGGCGAACTTACCCAGTTGAAACACGTTATCGCCCAATTGTTGAAGATGGCGATGATACCGATAGAGATCAGCTTGAAGCCATTTTTGATGCCGTCGATGAGTTGTGTGAAGAAGGGTTAGGGGATATTCTGCTGTTTATGACGGGTGAGCGAGAAATTCGTGATACCGCAGAAGCATTAGAAAAACGTAACTTACGAGACACTGAAATTGTGCCTTTATACGCACGTTTATCATCTCAAGAGCAAAATCGTGTTTTCCAACCTCACGCAGGTCGTCGAATTGTACTGGCAACCAACGTGGCAGAAACGTCGTTAACCGTTCCTGGTATTAAGTACGTTATTGATCCAGGTACTGCGCGTATTAGTCGCTATAGTTACCGAACTAAAGTGCAACGTCTGCCAATTGAAGCGATCTCACAAGCCAGTGCAAATCAGCGTATGGGTCGTTGTGGTCGTGTGTCGGAAGGTGTGTGTATTCGTCTGTACTCAGAAGAAGACTTTGTTGCGCGCCCTGAATTTACCGATCCTGAAATTTTACGTACTAACTTGGCATCTGTTATTTTACAAATGACCGCGTTAGGTTTAGGTGATATTCAAGCCTTCCCATTTGTAGAAGCGCCAGATAATCGTAACATTCAAGATGGTGTCAAACTGCTTGAAGAGTTGGGGGCTATTAACCCTAATGCTAAAGATTCGAAGAAAAGTTTAACGAAAGTTGGACGTGAATTGGCTCGTTTACCAATCGATCCACGTTTAGCACGTATGGTTCTAGAAGCCCCAAATTACAATGCATTGCAAGAAGTGATGATCATTGCGGCAGCACTGTCGATTCAAGATCCTCGTGAACGTCCGAGTGACAAAAAACAACAGTCTGATGATAAGCATAAGCGCTTTAATCATGAAGATTCAGACTTTTTGACCTTTGTGAATGTATGGCAACACGTGAAAGAGCAACAAAAGGCCCTTTCAAGTAACCAATTTAGAAAGCAATGTCGTAAAGATTTCTTAAACTACTTACGTGTTCGTGAGTGGCAAGACGTTCACTATCAATTAAGCCAAGTAATGAAAGAGCTTAATTATAAAGTCAATCAAGAAGCAGCAGGTTATCAAAGCGTACATACTGCAATTTTAGCCGGTATGCTTTCTCACATCGGTCAAAAAGACCAAGAGAAAAATGAATACCAAGGTGCTCGAAATGCGCGCTACCATATTTTCCCAGCATCTGGCTTATTTAAGAAACAGCCAAAATGGATAATGGTTGCAGAGCTAGTTGAAACCTCTAAATTATGGGGTCGTATTGTTGCAAAAATTCAACCGGAATGGATCGAACCACTGGCAGGGCATTTGATTAAACGCAGCTACAGTGAACCGCATTGGTCTAAAAAATCTGCTGCAGTAATGGCATACGAGAAAGTTACTATTTATGGCATTCCAATAGTACTTAAACGCCAAATTAACTATGGTTCGATCGATGCGGCGGTATGTCGTGAAATATTTATTCGTTCAGCACTCGTTGAAGGGGATTGGAATACCAATCATAAATTCTTCAAAGAAAACCGTAAGCTATTGCAAGAAGTTGAAGAGTTAGAGCATAAATCACGTCGTCGTGACATCTTGGTTGATGATGATCAGCTTGCTGAATTTTATGATCAACGCGTAAATACCGATGTTGTTTCTGGCCGTCATTTTGATTCATGGTGGAAAAAAGCTCAAAAAGAAACACCTGATTTATTGAATTTTGAAAAAGAGATGTTATTTCGAAATGATGCGAGTCATGTGACGGATCTTGACTATCCTAACTTCTGGCATCAAGGTAATTTAAAACTGAAACTTAGCTATCAGTTTGAACCAGGCCAAGACAGCGATGGTGTTACGGTTCATGTACCATTACCTATCTTGAACCAAGTAACGATGGATGGCTTTGATTGGCAGATCCCAGGGTTACGTCACGAAATGGTTGTTGCTTATATTAAGTCACTGCCAAAAACAATTCGTCGTAACTTTGTGCCTGCTCCGAACTATGCCGATGCGTTTTTATCTCGTTCAACGCCATTTGATGCGCCGTTATTAGATAGCCTTGAAAAAGAGCTACGTCGTATGACAGGTGTTGAAGTGTTACGTGAAGATTGGAAGTTAGAACAAATTCCTGACCATCTAAAAGTAACCTATAGAGTGGTGGATCACCATAATCGTAAATTAAAAGAAAGCCGTGATCTGTTTGCGCTGAAAGACGGTTTAAAAGATAAAGTTCAAGAGACGTTATCGCAAGTTGCAGATGATGATATTGAGCAGAAAGGGCTTAAAACGTGGAGCTTTGGTGAGCTACCTGCACTTTACACACAAAAACGTGGTGGCTTTGAAGTTAAGGCTTATCCTGCAATTGTAGATGGTAAAGACAGCGTTGAAATCAAACTGTTTGAGACAGAAGAAGAGCAGCACAATGCAATGAAAGCAGGTCAACGTCGCTTGATCCTTCTTAATGTCCCATCGCCAATTAAGTACTTACATAGCAATTTACCAAACAAGTCAAAATTAGGTTTGTACTTTAATCAATATGGACGAGTGTTAGATTTAATTGATGACTGTATCGCTTGTGGTATTGATAAGTTGATTGAAGAGAAGGGGGGGCTAGTTTGGGAGCCTGAAGCTTTTGATAAAATGAAAGAGCACGTTCGAGCAGAGCTTGGAGATACCGTTGTTGAGATAGCAAAACAAGTTGAAACGATTTTGACAACGGCATTTCAAATACAGAAAAAACTAAAAGGTCGAGTTGATTTAAGCATGGCATTTGCGCTTTCTGATATTAAAGCACAAATCGAGAACTTAATTTTCAAAGGCTTTGCAACAGAATGTGGATGGAAGCGATTGGCAGACATTCATCGTTATATGAAAGCGATTGAGCGTCGAATGGAAAAATTGCCAATTGATCCTAATCGAGACCGTATGCACTTACTTAAAGTGGAAGGCATCAATAACGATTATAAAGAGTTGTTGAATAAAATCCCCAAAGGGCAGCCAATTCCTGACAGAGTAAAAGAGATCCGTTGGATGATAGAAGAGCTGCGAGTGAGCTATTTTGCCCAACAATTAGGCACCCCATACCCTGTTTCTGATAAACGAGTTAAAAATGCCATTGCCGATTGTTAAGCTATCCCCTAAACTATAAGTAATTTCGGCATATTAATTGCTTCATTATAAACAAGATTAAAAAGAGCGGTAAAGATTGCCGCTCCCTTTTTTAAAAATAGGATTGAAAATGAAAAAGACACTTTTAGCGTTAGCTCTAGCAAGCGTATCAGTAACCGCAGCTGCTGATTCACTAATTTATGGCGGCCTACAAGCTGGTTCTGCTGATTTTGCTGGTGATAGCTCAACGGTATACGGTGCACACATTGGTACAGGTATTCTTCCTTTCATTGGTTTAGAAATGGGTGCTTGGAACCTAGGTTCTTACCACAATGTAGACGTAACTTCTGTAAACTTTGCGGTTAAACCAAGCATCGACTTTGGCCCTCTGCACGTTTATGGTAAAGCGGGTCTGCACAGCTGGGATATGTCTGGTGGCTATAACGATGGCGTTGATCCATTCTTCGGTTTAGGTGTTGAATACAGTATTTTACCTATGTTTACTCTAGGTGCTGGCTACAACAATTTCACTATTGATAATCACGACATTGATTTCGCATCTGTTAACCTAACGGTTCATTTCTTATAATTTTATGATTATTTGAATACAAAAATGGCGACCATATTGGTCGCCATTTTTTTAGCTAAAAGTGAAAGATTAATCAACTAATTGATATTCTTCTTTTAATACGTTAATAATTTCTGCTTTTGGATTTTCACTTAGTGTGATTGGCGCGCCAGTAATTTTAGCCGCTATATCCAAATATGTTTTTGATAACTCCATCATCGCTTCTAACGGCAGTGCATTGTCTTGAGCTAATGCAGAACGTTCTTCCATACGATTCTTATTTAATAAGATATCTGGATCAGGGAAATGATTAAGCAAGAACTGACGGAAACCTTCTTTAGAATTTTCGATAATATGACCTGAGCGATACGCATTTTTATCCCAAATACGTGAAGAATCAGGCGTACCTACTTCATCCATATAAATCAGTTTTTCATTACCTTGAGCATCGTTAACGTAACCAAATTCAAATTTTGTATCAACAAAGATTTGATCGATTTTGTTTAATGCTTTCGAAATAACGGCAAAGCCTTCTTTTAATAATTTCTCATATAATGCGATGTCTTCTTCGCAAGAAAAATTAAACTTAGCGTAGTTATCTTCGATGTTTTTACGAGTGATATTTACATCATCAACTTCCGGTACGCCATCAATGCCTTTTAAAACCCCCTTGGTTGATGGTGTTAATAGCAATTCAGGCAATTGTTCGTCTTTTTCTAAACGCTCAGGAATTTGAATGCCACAGAACTGACGTTCACCATTGGTGTAAGCGCGCCACATGGAACCCGTAATATATTGACGACAAATAGCCTCGATCATGACCGGTTTTGCTTTTTGCACAATCCACACAAATGGGTGAGGGATATCAAGAATGTGACTATCCGCTAAGTTGTTATCTTTAAATAATTGGAACCAGTGATTAGAAATTGCGTTTAATGCAGCGCCTTTACCAGGAATACCTTTAAGGCCGCCTTCACCGTGCCAAATACAATCGAATGCTGAGATACGATCGCTGATAATCATGATCGCCAGAGGGGCATCCGCTGCAACATTGTAGCCTTTCTCTTTAATAAGGCGGCGACTGTCTTCTTCTGTTAACCAATATACAGAGCGTACTTTTCCACTATGTACTGGTTTATCTGTGCGGATAGGAAGATCATCATTAACAGCAAGTACTTGTTCGGCAAAATTCATTATTGAATTCCTATATAAACTATTTAAATACAGGACGCATCATACCAGAACTATTTTGTACTACCAGAACAAAAGCAAACGTTTGCTATTCTTTTGTATTAAAAATCCATGTTGAGATGAGGAGTTGCGATAAGTTAAACTAAACAGACCAAACAAATAATAAACAAGGGCAGTTATGCTAGGTAAAAAAACCATCGCGCTAGGTATTCTAGTCATGTCATGCAACAGTTGGGCAAGCATGTGTCCTGTCGTTGTTAAAAGTGATGTACTATTAAGTCCAAAAGGAGATATGAAAGTTGAAAACCCTCAAGATAAATTAAGAATTGATCAAGAAGGGCGTGTTTTTATTAATGGCAAAGAGATGGATTTGACTAAAGAGCAAAAACTGGCCATTGAAAAATATCAGCAACAAGTTGCAAACTACATTCCTACCGTCGTAGATTTTACCGATAAAGGGATCGCAGCAGCGAATGATTTTGTTAATGAAATCGAAATTTCGTTTGATGCTCAAGGTTCATTTGATTCAGTAAAAAACAAGATTGATGAATATGGCATAACGGCTAAGCAAAAATTTTATCAAGGAAAAGATTTAATACTTGAGCATGACTTCTTTAAAGAAGTGGATACAACGTGGAAGAATGATTTTGAAGTGATGATCCAAAGCTTAGATAAAGAGCTTTTCGCCAGTGTATTTAATTCATTGTCAGATAAGATGCAAAATGGCGAGTTAAACTTTTCAGAATTGCAGCAACAGTTTGCTGACGTTCAAAGGTCCATCAAGATAAAGATGAACGAAAATAGCAAAGAAATTAAAGCCGACGCTCAAGAGTTATGTGATTCAGCAAAAGAGATAGCAGATCAAGAAAAAACACTTCACGAATTGGTTCCAGAATTACAATCGTATCCTGTTTTTACCATTTAATTATAAATAAAAGAGATAAAGAAATGTTCGACACAACTCAAACCGTTATATTTTCAAAAACAGTATGTCCATTCTGTGTTAAAGCAAAAGCAATTTTTGACGATAAGGATATAGCGTACAAGGTATTAACTTTGGATGTTGATTTAAGTAAAGATGAAATGGTGTCATTGATTCAAGAAAAAGAAGGGATTGCAGTAAATACCGTTCCTCAAATCTACTTAGATGGTAAATACATTGGTGGACATGACGATTTAGTGGCGTTTTTTGAGCGTCAAGAGACCGACATAGATTTAGATGACTTTGAACTGTAGAATACAGCTAACTAATTAATATTTGCAGTTTATTTATAATTGTAATGAATACTAAGAGTGATGGATATGTGGGATTCCCTTCTAACTTTAATACAGGATGACAATAGTGTTGTTTTGCGATTTCCTGATAAGTTTCAGCCGGATGATGAACCAACTTTAAAAGGATTTAAAGATTCTTTAGAAGAGATTGGGGCAAATGGTTTTTTCTTTGATGAAAAGATCATCACTACAATTATTCATGATATAAAGAGTGGAATGGTAACCAACCACCAGAATCGTCAAGTAGCAGAACGCCGGGATGCAGAAGTGATCATTGCTTTAGAAGAGCGAGACATGAAAGCAACCATGGCTGTTGTGGGCGCTTATGGTGGGCGAGATATTCAAAGTAGCGATATTATATCGGCTTTAACGAGCATGGAAATCACTCGTGGTATTAGTAAAAATGCATTGAAGAAAATTATGGTATTAAGCCGTAATTTAGAAGCAGGAGAGAAAATCTCACTTCTTGTCGCTAAAGGTAAAGAGCCTATTGATGGTGAGAACGCAAGTTTTACCCCTTTAGTTGAAGACTTTCGTGAACAAGCATTACAACCCCAAGAAAAAGAGGGTGAAGAAGATAAAGTCGATATGCGAGATCTCGGTGAAACAATTACTGTGGTCGAAGGAGATGAACTCATCCGTCGCATACCTCCAACAAAAGGCGTCGATGGCTTTACAGTCACAGGTGAAATAATTTCAGCGACACCTGGCAAAAATACGAAACTTCGTGCCGGTAAAGGCGCAATTATCTCTCCAGATGATCCAGAGTTAGTTATTGCTGCGACATCAGGAATGCCGTGGATCAATCAAGATGGTGCTGATGTAGATAACGTGCTGTGTTTAAATAACGTTGATATCTCAACAGGCCATGTGAAATTTAAAGGCAGCATTATTGTCAGTGGTGATATTGCAGCAGATATGATCGTAAAAGCTACGGGCAGTGTGACGGTTGGTGGCTTTATTGAATCTGCAGATGTTCAAGCTCATGGCGATGTAATTGCCATGAAAGGGATTATTGGACACCAAGTTGAAGAGGGTGAGGAGTACACTTGTTTTGTCAAATCTGGTGGAAAGATTACCGCAAAATTTGTGCAATCTGCCAATCTGCAAGCCTCTGGTGATATCGAATTAGGATTACACGCCATTCAAAGTTTTGTGAAAAGTAAAAATTCAGTCACCGTAATGGATAAATCGGGTCGTAATGGGTCAATCGTTGGTGGTGAAATTTATGCTGGCGCTAATATTACAACGGTAAACTTAGGCGCAACGGCAGGTACTGATACTTTAGTCAAAGCATTTACTCGTTTTGATAAGTACAAAGAAAACATTGCAGATCTAAATACTAAATACAAAGCTGCTCAAGAAAACACAATGAAAGTAGTTCGTGCGGAAATGGATTTAGCCAAAATACCAAAAGCAGATCGTACACCAGAGCAAGTTGAACGCGTAAAGACAATGAAAGAAGATTCAAATAAAGAGATGGCTCTTTCTATGAACCGCTTTCAGTCAGCAGAAGAAGAATTAAGAAAACAATTGAGCGAGAACGTTGTTAAAGTCACTGAGCGTGTTTACCCAAGAGTGACAATTCAATATTCTGATGAACAGGTAACAACAAAACGTGAACATAGCCCATGTAAGATTTATTTTAATGAATATGAGATAAAAATAGATCCAATTATTTCTAAAAATACTAATCTTAATTGATAGTTAGTCACCCGTTGTTCCAATGATAAAACCGCTCTTAGTAGCGGTTTTTTTGTTATTAAAATGTAGTTGTGTAAACGACATGTTAGGTCAATGATAAGGTTAAGAGCTGAGAATTATTAAGTGTGATCTCTATCCGGTTTAACACTTGCGATGGTTTTAATATTCGGGATACTGATAGCCATGAAAAAACATTTGTGCTTTTCAATAGGATGTTGAAAGTAGATACGGGAATATATCGAGGCAAATTATGGCTAATATCATCGAGTTTGATTACAGTTCATTTCTTATTAATTCAAGCAATCAAAAATGGACTTTTTCACAAGCGCTAAAAAGTTTGCTCCCAACCTTTGGCACCGTTTGGAATGCGTCAGTGCATGACTCGATGCCTACACAAGAAAGACTCCGTCTAGAAGCTTTACAAGTCCTCTCTTCGCATATAAATGATGAATCTAATATTATTCGTCTGATCCGTTTAGCTCGAATTGAAGGGATCAGTGACTTAAAAATAAAGTTGCCATATACATTAGACAATGAACAAATCCTTTATATTTTAGATAATACTCATACAGAGATATTTCAAAAAAATGATGAGATTGATCTTCTTCTAGTGCATTTAAATGAGCCGACACTTAAATAAAGTGATGGTATCAGTAAAATAATAGTTTTACTGAAATGATTATTTTATTGAAACGATTATCATTATGGAATTAATGAAGCACTGTTATTTTTCGATTCAATGTTACCCATTGAGAATCAGAAAAATAGTAGCAATTAGAGTTGCAGATGATAGCGCTTGCGGTACCACACAGTTTTGCTTTCTCTATAGTTTCTATTTCTGACAAATGATGTGATGGTTTTAATCTGACCAATCGATTTAATTCAACCCCGTGCATAAGTAGAGTTTCACAGCTTGGCATTGATGTATTTGCAGTAATGAATATCCATTTATTTTGTTTTGATAAGCTTTTCAACGTTTGTATAAAGTGCGATTCACACTGTGCGTTTACTAAGTTTGCAGCACTAGTTACGTGTTGTGAGATAGAGTGATTAAATGAGTTTGAGTACGTATTTAATGTCATTGCTCTGTTCATAATAAAATGCCTGTTTATCCATACAGTGTGTATTTATACAGTACTTTTAATTTAATTATTGATCAAGCTATTTTTTAGAGTTTATATGGGATCTAATGCTAATTAAATGGTATTGGTTTTCTGTAACCCATTGATGCTTATTGGTTATGAGATAAATATGATCAAGAGTAAACGTTAGATGGATTGGTTTGATATAATGCTTAACAGAACTTTCAAATTAAAAAACGATATGTACGATAAATCACTACTAGAGCCAATTAACTCATTTCTACTGTGTGAAACGCCAGATGAGTGGATTGAAGAAGCGAAAAAGCCTGAGAACTTATCTGTTATTTTACGTGATCATTTAATGTGCGAGCTTAAAGCAGCACAAAGTGCACTATACTTAATTCGTAAATATGCAGTGGATGCAGAGAGTACGAATGTACTGCTTGATTGGTTTAAGCCCTACGAAGATTTTGCTTATAAAAAAACAGGTACTTTAGAGACTCTGAAGGGGAAGAGTAATATCTCTAAAAAGATCATGGCACGTAAAGATTCACCGTACAGCCAAGATTTGATCGATAAGATGGTTCTATTGATTAAAGAAGAGTTGCATCATTTCTATCAAGTATTAGAAATAATGGATCAGCGTAATGTGCCATACCAAAACATCAGAGCTGGTCGTTATGCAAAAGGTCTTTTCACTAATATTATTACGCACGAGCCGTGCACGTTAATTGATAAACTGATTATCGGTGCGTTTATTGAAGCGCGTTCTTGTGAGCGCTTTGCCAAATTAGCTCCGTATCTAGATGACGATTTAGCGAAGTTCTATATCTCTCTATTACGCTCAGAATCTCGTCACTATCAAGATTACCTTACTTTAGCAGAACAAGTTGCTGGTGGGGATGTGAGTGAGCGTATCGCCCATTTTGCGAAGATAGAGGCGGAACTTATTCAATCACCAGATACGGACTTTAAATTTCATAGCGGTGTTCCAATAAAAGTATAAATATTGGAACCGTTTGTGGAGGTATAAAAAAAGATCGCTTAGTGCGATCTTTTTTATTTGAGTATCTCAGCAACCATCAGTTTAATCTTACCGATTAAATCACTTAATAGCGGTTAAAAACCAGATTACCATTTTTTCTTTGGTTGGAATAATACATCGATGTCGTCATCTTTGTGTTTATCTAATTTATCTTGCAGCTCTTGGTCTTGTTTCTTTTTCGTCTTATTGTTTAGTTCATCAAGCATATCTTGAAGTTGAGTACGTGCTTTATTTGAGTAACCATCGTTCTTACTTGATAGAGCATCGATGCCTTTTTTTAGTAATTGACGAGCAGTACCGGCTTGACCACGTTGTGTTGCTTCTTTAGCGCGCTTCACTACATTTTCAATATTAATACGAACTTGAATTGATTCAAGACGTGCATTTTCGGCCACAAAGACTTGAGTGTTCACTCGGCCTTTTTTATGCTCCGCTCGTAATGCATCGCGTAGACGTTTTACTAACTTAAGCATGACAAGTGCTTGTTTATCGTTACTCGGCACTTTGAAGTTTGTGCTATCGCCACCAGTATAGTTAGTTTTTAGCTGATGAAGCTGTTGCTCCATATTTTCAATGCGTGAAGGATAAGAGCGATCGTTCATTTCTAATTCTGCAATAGCGCGTAATGCGTCCAGAATTCGTTGATTAAGACAAACTAATAATTCTTTGCTGTAAGGTAGGTGATGAGCATTACCGATCAATTCTTCAGTTGAGTCAATGATAGCCATATGTTTTGCACATTCTTGTTTCTTAGCCGATTCAATCTTTGTTCTGTATTGAACAATGATGTTATAGCCAATAATTAAGGTAAGTAGAATCGCAAAAAGTCCAATAATAAGAGCAATATTCATATTTTTATCATATGTCCAATAGTAATTATTCCAGTGTAACAGCTTGTAATCTAAATGAATAGCAGGGGCTTCATTCTTAATGACTAAATTACTCGAAAGTAATTTATCATACTAGTTATTCTTTAAATTTATCGACAGCTGTTCACATTTCTTTACTTTTTTTGGTTAAAAAGCAAACAGTTATTGAAAATTAGGTTTAAGCCTTTGAAAATAGATGGGAATGAGTATATAACTATATCGTATAAGTAAAATTTAATTTAATGTAAAGGATTACAGGCAAATAACATGAAATTACAACAACTCAGATATATTGTAGAAGTGGTTAACCATCGCTTAAATGTGTCTTCAACCGCGGAAGCTCTTTATACTTCGCAACCTGGTATCAGTAAACAAGTGCGTTTATTAGAAGATGAATTGGGTGTTCAAATCTTTGAACGAAGTGGTAAACATCTAACTCGTGTGACGCCATCAGGTGAAGAAATTGTTAAAATATCTCGTGAGATCCTTTCTCGTGTGGAGAGCATAAAATCAGTCGCAGGTGAGCATACTCATCCAGAACGCGGCGTGTTGAATATTACCACAACGCATACTCAAGCGCGTTATGCATTACCTGATGTGATTAAAGGATTTAAAACGCGCTATCCTGATGTTTCTTTACATATGCATCAAGGAACACCAACACAAATGTCTGATGCGATAGCTAAAGGCACGGCAGACTTTGCTATTGCTACTGAAGCTCTACATTTATACCAAGATGCGATCATGCTTCCTTGTTATCATTGGAACCGTTCTATTGTGGTGACAAAAGATCATCCATTAGCGCTTAAATCAAACCTAACGATTGAAGATTTAGCCGCTTATGATTTAGTGACTTATGTCTTTGGATTTACCGGTCGTTCTGCGCTAGATAGTGCTTTTAATAAAGCGGGATTAAAGCCAAAAATAGTCTTTACAGCAACAGATGCTGACGTAATTAAAACGTATGTTCGTTTAGGTATCGGCGTCGGCGTTATTGCAAGTATGGCGATGGATCCTGATCGAGACTCAGACTTGGTAGCTTTAGATGCAAGCCACATCTTTGATGCAAGTACAACAACAATCGGTTTCAAGCGGGGGTCATTCTTAAAAAGCTATATGTTTGATTTTATGGAACGTTTTGCACCACACTTAACGCGCCCAATTGTAGAGCAAGCAACAATGCTTAAAAATAATCACGAAATTGAAGAGATGTTTAAAGACATTAATCTCCCTGTCCGTTAAGATCACCCTGATACTATTTTCAGGGCCGCTCTCATGCATTCTCAGCAGTTTTTAGATATAGACCGTTTGTTAACTCAGACGGTCTTTTTTTGGCAATTTTCTGCATTTCACAGTTCAGATTATCCTTGGCGCTCAACACATAATGAGCTAAGTCAGTGGCTAGATTCGTTATCCTCTTGTGAAGTGCTGCGATTAAAGTCTGAGCCAGAAGAGTTAGCGCACATCCTTTCAGCCTTCATCCCTGAATTACAAGCACTGTATAAACTTGGACAACTACCAGAGCTTCACGCGCCTCTAAAGCCGACACCAAAAGGGTTAGATAGTGGGATAAATGGTCGTAAATGGCAGCAAATTACAAAACTTGGTGCATTAGGGGCTGATTACTATCAACCAGAGAATGAATGGCTAGAGTGGTGTGGTGGTAAAGGGTACTTAGGGCGTGTATTGAACGCGACAACAGCTAAACCGGTGACAACCTTAGAGTGGCAACAAACCTTGTGTGATAGCGGACAAACCTATGCTGATGCGCATCAATTAGCGATGACCTTTGTGCAAGGTGATGCACTCTCTGAACGCTGTGGTGAGTTAATCAAAGAAAAACAACATGCCGTAGCACTACATGCGTGTGGTGACTTACACATCAATTTATTGAGAGAGGGGATCTCTAATCATATTGATGCGGTTACCATTTCACCATGCTGTTTCCATCTCACAAAAGATGAAAGTTATGTCAGTCTCTCTGCATTAGCCAATCAATCTGCATTGGTACTATCAAAAGAAGATTTACGCTTACCATTACAAGAAACAGTGGTTGCAGGACAACGAACGTTGCAGCATCGTGAGTTAGAAATGTGCTTTCGTTTAGGCTTTAAGGCATTACAGCAATCATTGAGTGAGAGTAATGCATATCTTTCTATCCCAAGTATTAAAAAATCATTATTAAGTGATGGTTTTGAAGCCTTTTGTGATTGGGCGGCTGAGAAAAAAGAACTGATATTACCAGACAATACAGATTATGAATTCTGGCTAGAAAAAGGAAAGACCGCTTTTCTCGTGATGGAAAAATGCGATTTGATCCAACATTTATTTAAAAGACCACTAGAAGTGTGGCTCTGTTTAGATCGCGCATTATTAATGCAAGAGTCAGGCTATGAAGTACGAATAGGGCAGTTTTGTGTAAAAGAAGACACGCCCCGTAATATCGTCATTCAAGCAAGAAAGTAAAAGAAGTCGTTGAATTGATGACATAAAAAAGGCGCTAAATTAAGCGCCTTTATTGATTTTATGCAATGTTCGTAGGATTAAAGAACCGCCGCAATCCCTTTACATAAAGGAAGCATGTTGTCTTTTGTCATGCCAGCAACACTGATACGACCAGAGCCTACGATATAAATAGCAAACTCATCTTTTAAGCGGTTAACTTGCTCTTTAGAAAGACCAGAGAAAGAGAACATGCCATTTTGACCTTCAATAAAGCTAAAATCAGCAGCAACGCCTTGCTCTTTTAATGTCGCTACAAACAGGGTACGCATCTCTTGAATACGATCACGCATTTCAGCGACTTCTTGTTCCCACTCTGTACGTAGAGCATCATCATTTAAGATATGCGTAACAACCGCAGCACCGTGAGCTGGAGGGTTAGAGTAGATAGAACGAATAATGGCTTTCACTTGAGAGAAGGCATCAGAAGCGACCGCAGCATCTTTTGCTACCAGCGTAAATGCACCAACTCGTTCATTGTATAGACCGAAGTTTTTCGAGAATGAACTTGCGACTAATAATTCAGGGCAGTATTGAGCAAAAACACGTAAACCAGAAGCATCTTCTTCAACACCTTTCGCAAAACCTTGGTATGCAAAATCAAATAAAGGTAATAGCCCTTTTTCTGAACACAGTTTTGCTAATTCTTCCCACTCAGCAGCCGTTGGATCAATACCCGTTGGGTTATGGCAGCAACCGTGAAGTAGAACTACATCGCCTTCACTTGCTTGCTGAAGATCAGAGAGCATCGCAGCGAAGTCTTTTGATTTAGTTTCAGCGTTATAGTAGCTGTATTGCGCAGTTTCAATCCCTGCCGCAGTAAATACGCCAATGTGGTTTGCCCACGTTGGGTTGCTGATCCAAATTTTCACGTCGCCTAATTGACGTTTAATGAACTCACCAGCAACACGTAGTGCGCCTGTGCCACCCGGTGCTTGAGCTGTTTGAGCGCGTTTTTCAGTGATAACTTGAGCATCAGCACCAAATAATAGTTTTTGAACTGCAAGGCCATATTCTGCAGTTCCTTGAATTGTTAGGTATGACTTTGTTTTTTCAGTATCAAGCAATACCGCTTCTGCTTTTTTTACCGTGTTTAGTACAGGAGTTTGACCTGCTTCGTTCTTATAAATACCAACACCAAGGTTGATTTTTTCAGCACGAGGGTCATTTTTAAATTCGTCAGTAAGCCCAAGTATTGGGTCAGCTGGAGCGGCAGAGATTTTTTCAAACATAGTCATCATCCATGGTGAGAGGTTAAATATAAATAAAGAATCAGTATCCGTTATTTATACCTGTTAACCTTGTAAGGTTGCAACGGTTAGATAACGAAATGATCAAATTTTTTAAATTAAAGAGAAAAATCGAATTGAGATAGGATAAAAGACAACAGAACAGCACATAAATACCGCTCTGTTGTGAAATTACCTGTATTTACTAATAAGTAATCTTAACGTTACCTGAAGCCGAAATTGCATCTTCAATGGCAGTATCTAGATTATCACGACGAGTAATAGCAACACCTAAACGACGACGGCCATCAATCTCTGGTTTACCGAATAACTTAACTTGAGTTTGAGGCTGGCTAAGTGCATCTGCTAATCCATCAAAGCGGATATTAGTTGATGTTCCTTGGCCTAAAATAACAGAAGAAGCAGAAGGACCATATTGAGTAATGCTGTTAATTGGCATTCCAGTAAAGGCACGAACATGCAAAGCAAACTCAGACATTTCTTGAGAAATAAGTGTAACTAAACCAGTATCGTGTGGACGAGGTGAGACTTCATTAAAGTAAATGTTGTCACCCTTAATGAACAGCTCAACACCAAACAAGCCGTAACCACCTAGTGCATTCACTACTTTTTCAGCAGCATCTTGAGCCAGTTTAAGTGCAGCTTCGGTCATAACCTGTGGCTGCCATGATTCACGGAAATCACCATCTTCTTGTCTGTGACCAATTGGCGCACAGAAATGAACGCCATCAACTGCACGAACAGTCAGCAGTGAAATCTCATAATCGAAATCCACAAACCCTTCAATAATGACTCGTCCAGCACCAGAGCGACCGCCATCTTGAGCATAATCCCAAGAGGTTTTAATATCCGCTTCGGTTTTAATTACGCTTTGGCCTTTACCTGATGAACTCATTACTGGTTTGATAACACAAGGCATACCAATAAACTTAACCGCTTCTACCAACTCCTCATAAGTATCTACAAAACGATAAGGAGAAGTAGGAAGTGCTAATTCCTCTGCGGCTAAACGGCGAATACCTTCACGGTTCATTGTCAGTTTTGTTGCATTCGCAGTAGGGACAACATTAAGACCTTGTTTTTCTAACTCGACTAATTTATCTGTAGCAATCGCTTCGATCTCAGGAACAACGTAATCAGGCTGTTCTTTTTTGATGATTGCTTCCAGTGCGTCCGCATCTAACATATCAATGGCATAGCTACGGTGAGCAACTTGCATTGCTGGTGCGTTTAAGTAGCGATCAACAGCGATGACTTCTAAACCAAGGCGCTGGCATTCAATAGCAACTTCTTTACCAAGTTCCCCAGAGCCAAGTAATAATACTTTTGTTGCAGAAGAAGATAGAGCGGTACCAAACATAATAAATTCTCATGTAATAATGGGTCGTGGTTATACGAGCATCATACTAAAACTAAACGAATACGCAAACGTTTGCTTTTATTTTTTATCACTTTCTCTTTGTTATATCATGAGAGATAAATCACACACTTTGCTAAATAGATTGCATTAGAGCAAAAAGAACGGGTTTTTAGTGTATTAGATTCTCTTCTGGATGAGAAAACACTGATATTGATGCTGAAATTCGTTGGAAAAGTAATCAACAATAGTGATTGGATAGAATAAGATAAACAAGAAAAAAGAGGAGGTTAATTAATAACCTCCTCTTTGTTTTTTTTAGCTGTTTTTTATAGGTAAAGCTAAATAGATGCGTACTCTAAAGTCACTTCAGGGCTAAGAGCCTCTAAGGTACTTTTAGTTATCGCTAAGTGGCTAATTGCGCCTTTATGGTGTTCAACCAAGGCTGCCGCTGTTATCTCTGATAAACATTCACGAGACATATTGGCATGAATTAGGGCAACTTGAAGTGGTGGTAAGCTTGGGTTGAATGCCGCATTCTCAGCGTACATACCGTGATAAACATGACCACTCTTCATCTCAAGCGCAATACCACTGATATTATGTGAATACGGAGCATGACTTTGATTTGCTGCTTTCAATGCGCTGATTAATAGATCAGAGCCAGCATCTAACGCAAGGCCATGTGAAACCGACGCCAATAAACCGCCTTCAATGCCAAGATCTTTGGGACCAAAAGATTCAGGTAAATATTCTTGTAGAGACTTCTCATCGCGCTCAGGTAATTGAATCATCAAGCTATCAGCCGTTGTTAGCTCGTTCATGAATTGACGACAATGACCACAAGGACTGAAGTTGATAGTGATATCAGAAATACCCGTTTCGCCTTTGATCCACGCATGGCTAATAGCAGATTGCTCAGCATGAATTGTTTGGCCTAACTGAACCCCACTAAACTCCATGTTTGCACCAAAATAAAGATCACCTGAATTGCCACGAGTAATAGCACCAACATAAAAATTAGAAATTGGAGCAACAGAGAACGCTGCGGCAAGAGGAAGTAAGGCTAAGCGTAATTCTTTATCATTAAGTTTGCTCTCAGCGAGTAAAGCTTGAAACTGAGCTTTAGTAATGACGCCTTTAAATTGAGTATTAATTAAAGAAGACAGCGCTGATTGTAAATCTGCAGGCAGATCAGAAAGGGCATTTTCTAAGCGTTGTTGTACTGCGGTAGAGTGTAGAGTGGTCATCGGTGTGATCCTTTTTAATTTCTTCTGGGCTCATTATTAGGGACTATAGCCATAGAAACACAGATCAATATCACACTCATTGATGTAAATATACATTATTTACATCAATGAGAGAGAGGTCACACTGGTTTGGTGGGGTTTTAACCGATTATCCTTTTATAAATACCAATAATGAGTAAATAAGAGGCGCAACCAATGACGTAATTATCCCACAGATCACTAAAGCGAGAGAACTAAACGCCGCATCTTGAGAGTCAACCTCAGCCGCTTGCGCAGTACCAAGGGCATGAGAAACATTCCCCATCGTTAAGCCTCTTGCCAATGAGCTCTTAATTCCTAACATATTATAGATAGGGTAAGCACAAATAGCGCCCATCAAACCGGCTAATAAAACCAAGATAGCCGCAATCGCAGCTTCACCTTCAAGTTGACTTGAGATAGCCATCGCAATCGGTGTGGTAACTGATTTTGGTAATATACTTGCAACCAGTTGCATATCCGCACCCATCCAGACAGCTAAGAACGCACCAGATAGCATTGAAAACAGTGAGCCGACAGAGCACGCCAGCAGAATGATTTTCCAGTTTTCACGAATATGCGGTAATTGCTCATACAACGGATAAGCCAAAGCAACGACGGCAGGTTGCAACAAGTAACTTAAAAACGCATTGTCAGCGTAATAAGTGTCATAAGGTACTTGTAACACCATCAAGATTGGAATAACGATAAAAACACTCAACAATAATGGGTTATTGATTGGGTGAGGGAAACGCTTCGCAAACCAACGGGCCGAATAAAACACGATAACGGTTAAGATAACCCACATTATTTATTTCCTCTATCAAGGCGATCAATAAATAACGATAGGCAGACTAAAACCAATAATGAGCCACCAGCGGTACTCACAATGATTGGAATCGCATTGTTGATTAACAAATCGAAATGCGTCATTAACCCAACTGAGATCGGAATAAATAAAATTAACATATTACGCATGAAAAATTGGCAACCTGTCGCGGTCCAGTCCGGCCTGCATACACCAATAACCATAGCAGAGAATAAAATAAGCATTCCAAGAATACTGCCGGGTACTGAAATATTTAGCCAAGATTGAATGCCGTTTCCAGCAAACAATGAAGCAAAAATCCATGCGAAAGAGTAAAGGTATTTAATCATGATACTAACTGTTGTACGTAATTATAAACGGCGCGAAGAATCGCAGTCTTTTTCTCATTGCCTTCCGATTCAAGGTATAGGTTTTCAAAACTTGATTCATATTCTGGCAAATTAGTTTGGAAATAATCTTGCAAGTGAGCCTGCCACTTTAATTGTTCAGTTTCATTTAGCGTATGCGGAAAATTACGCGCACGGTAGCGGAACAATAAAGGCTTAATGCGAGGGTCACTGACATTTGGTTCAAAATCGATAAGCTGCTCAGGCGTTGATTGACGGATAATATCTATCGTCGTTTTATCAGCATGAGAGAAGAAACCATTATAGAGAAGGGTATCTACATTGGTTGATTTCTCATAGTTAGGTTCAATACTGTAAAGCGCGATTAGCTTTTGTCTGATCTCAGGATTATCACGGATCACTTTAAGATTTTTTAAACACGCCGCTCTGTCGACATTTAAGTTTTCAGCATTTTCAGCGGTCAGGGTTTTAGCCGGCGCAAGAATAGGACACTTGTTTAAATGTACTAATTTAACCGGAACCGGTAATTCATCTGGCGCAAGATCAGCTCGTTTGGTATACATGCGTTGATGTAACTGCTCGGCATCTAACTCTAGGAACACACTTGGGTCTAATGCTAAATCAATCGTGATCACCGCGTTATTGTTCGTTGGGTGCCAAGCAACAGGCACAATCCAACTGATATTGCCTCTATCTACGCCAAACATACCAGATACGTGCATTAACGGTGTCATTTCAACGATGTCGATTAACGTCGCCGCTTTCTTTTTATGGCGCATAGAAAGCAGATAGTTAAACATTTTTGGTTGTGCTTTTTTTACGACTTTTGCTAACTCAATAGTCGCAATAACATCAGCCATCGCATCGTGGGCATTTTCATGTTCAATGCCGTTTGCTTGAGAGAGTTTTTCTAATTTAAAGCTTGGTTTGCCTTCTTCGTCTTTTGGCCATTCAATGCCTTCAGGACGTAGCGCATAAACAGCACGCATTACATCAAGTAGATCCCAACGTGAGTTACCGTTCTGCCAGCTCCAACCATACGGTTCAAAGAAGTTACGATATAAGGTGTAGCGTGAGACTTCATCATCAAAACGAATATTGTTGTAGCCTAATGAACACGTATTTGGCTGTGATAATTCATGATGAATTTTGGCGATAAACTCAGGCTCAGATAACCCCTTGCTTACTGCGGTTTGTGGTGTGATACCCGTAATTAAACACGCTTCAGGAGAGGGCAGATAATCAATGGGAGGGCGGCAGTAAATAACTAATGGCTCACCAATGATATTGAAATCTTCATCGGTACGAACCCCAGCAAATTGGCATGGGCGATCGAGAGATGGGCTAGTTCCCCATGTTTCATAATCGAAAAAGAAGAAACTTGGTGCGTTATCCTGCGGCATAAGTGTGTCCAATTAAGAGCAATACATTAATTATCAGAGATCTATCACATAATCGCAAGGCATTAGGAGGGGAAGATAGATAAAAATTAGCAGAGATTTTTGTTGAGGGAGGTTTCTATTTTTGGAGTGTTGGGGTGACACGTAAGTGCCAATGTTGCGATGACAGTCGTATTCAGTGGACTCAAGAAACCCGTTTTGCATACTTTTGTTTAACTTTGAGGATCACGTATTCACGCTTTCGCCACTACATGCCAGTTATCAAAGTCTTGGTGGATTGGCTTTCTGATAAGAGGAATGCAGCGGCTTTGTCTGTAGAAAATTAGTTCATATTTTTAAGGAGCAAGATTATTAAAATGTGTAACAATTATAGGGTTGTTTAACATCGATTTATATAAACAGACCTTCCAATTATTTTCTGGTGTATTAGTATTTAAAAGTACGAAATCATTAAGCATATTACAAATGTTAACTTTTCTTTTTTCAGCTTCTCGTAACCGCTTTAGATATATTTCTTGAGCATAATCAGTTGCAAAATTAATAGTATCAAGAGATTTTAAATGTAACTTAACTCGATCTCTTTGTTTTTTTCTAAAATTTCTTGGTATTTTTAGTGTCAATGATATATTTGCTAATCTCATATTAGTTGGGTTATTGATTTGAATGTCATATTCATATTCTAATTTTGATAGTAAATTAGAATACAAAGGGTGAATATACTTAGATGAGTTTGATATTGAACAATAAAATCGTTCCCCCTTTTTTGTTGAGCAAGTTTCGCATTGATTTACAAGATTGTTAGGGTATATAGCAAATTCAGGCCATTTTGTTTTAGGTACAAAATGGTCTAATATGGCAGGGTTACAAGGTCGGCCACAAAAAGGACATTGTTCTAATTCTTTATTATGTCTACGTGCTAAAATTAATGGATTTAAATTTGTGGGTGCATTTAAATAATAGTTTTTTAGAAGCGTAGAGTGATTTTCAAATCGAGAGTTCGACGGTTCTTTTTGATAATGTTTTATTATATTGTTATATTCTGTATACCTATACCTTATAAATGGCTCTAGTTTTTTTAATTTCCTTACTGTATGTTTATCACTAGTAATAGCTAAATTTAACCAACCATTATCATTAACCCCACTTAAATGAAGGTTTAATATATTAATCATTACTTATTTCAGCTCTTTTTAATTGATATAGATAAGATAATGCACTATCACCAACTTCGTTTGATAATTCTTGTATAGCATTTTCTATTGAAGCATATTTCCCTGATTCAAGTAGTAATTTAATTAATTCTTGATATGGCTTATGCGTATTATAGTCATTGAAAACATATCCGGTTATTTCATCTAAAGAATTACCAAACGTTTCAATTTCAGGTTTTAGTATATTATTTGGACCTCTAAAAACATGCACAAACTCTCTTTTTATTTCTCTTACTATTATTGAAGAGTGAGTAGCTATAATACAAAAAGAAGATGTTTTTTTGAGTATTAGCTTCAACATTGACATTAAACCAATTTCTAGTTCTGGATGTAAATATAATTCAGGTTCATCAATTAGAATTAATGATTCTTCTGTTAGTTCACTAATAATTCTTGGTATCATCAAAGAATATATTTTTTGTCCCGAACTTAACTTTAAAGCATCGCCACTATAAGACAGTAATACTATTTCATACATTTCTCTATCTAGAGGTTTAACATTTTTTTGTGTAAGTGCAAAGCGATATAAATCTTTGCTAAATAATATATCACCATCATTTTTTTTGATTGCAATTTCATCAAAGTCTATTGCTAATTTTAATGTGTCAACAATAAGTTCTAGCTTTTCAAAATCTCTAAACCATCCATTTTCATGGTCATCTATTATTGCTGAAATTAATGCTGCTGCACTTTTATTGCTTGCTTCGTCAAAGTTAATGCCACCGTCATCTGATTTAAGACCAATATAAGAATAATCATTTGTCAATTCTGATCTATCATCCCTTTCTTCACTTTCTGTTTCATTATATCCTCTGTCAGTTATTTTTTTTAAATCTGAAGTGGTTAAAAATGAATCGAATGGTGAGAATGAAACTACAATTAGTCGAAGGAAAAAAGGGAGGTCATTATTAGTTTTTTCAATATTAATGTAATTGTTCGCTATCGACTGGAGTGTTCTTGTCTTACCTAAACCATTTTTCCCAACAATAACATTTATATTTCCAGAAAATTGTGAGTTTTTATCAAATTGAAATGTGACCGATTTGTTTTCATCAACATTGGAGGGGAAATCAAATTTAACTAAAGGTTTATATTTTCCCATTGCTATAGGGAATCCTTTGTTAATAATAGCGGAGTCACTAGAATCTCGTAATAATGATTCTTGAAAACCATCCCATAACTTAAATGAGTCGACTTTTGAAGAAAAGTAACTAGCATCATTTAATGATTGTAGTAACCTTTTTTTAAAACGATTACTTGTTATAGTATTTAGTTTTTTATAATAATCAATATCTGAACCTATAGATACGAACGTATGTTGGCTTAATTCTTTCAAATGATAAATGTTTGGTGTGGAAAGGCTAAAGTTACTTTTAATATATTCATGACTATTACTATGCCCATTGAATAATATTTTTATATAACCAAGGTCGATTTTTCTATCATTAATATAGATATAGGCTTTAAATGTTGTTTTATATGAGTAATCATCCCATAGGTATGTTAAAGAACTCCCGTGATAATCAGGTAAAAGTATTAAAGTTCGTGATGTACAAACTGGGATTGTATTTTCGCTATATATAATGTTCATTATTCTTTATGTTTAGTTATTATTTTTAACATGATACCACTTTTTGAGTACGCTGTGCTATTGGCTTGTGTGATAAGTCCCAAGTATTTATATGTTTTAAGGATATTTAG
>NZ_JARACO010000037.1 GCF_028765575.1 Aliivibrio sp. S3MY1
GGACTAAAGATATAATTGAACATATTGTTGATAAAGAAAGTCTTAGAGCTACGTATCAATCGTTTTATGGATGTAATTTAAAACTAACAGGTAAGTACGAAGAAGATGAAACCCGCGAACTTATCCGTTCAATGTTCTATCCTATCTACAATAAAAAGCATTTAGATTCATTACTTGTCGTTGATATTAAAGCTTCTTTGTTTTACGACAAAGTGACTGAATTTAACAAGGAATACAACACGGTTATTAATTGGCAAGGTAGCAATAGTTATCAGAAATCAATGCATTTACCTTGTTCTGATCAAGATGAGATCACCCTAGGAATTGGTATCGTTGATGTGATTAAAGAAATCTTTATTCCATCCATATTATTTTCATTAAGCTTTTTCTTTTTACGCATGAATTACATTCGACGTAAATATTTATTGCAGTTTGATCGTATGACGGGTTTTTATCGCCGTGACTTTTATGAAAAACGGCTAAGAAGAATGAGAACGCATGCTCTATTGATTATCGATATCGATAATTTTAAACGGATTAATGATACGTATGGGCATAAAAAAGGCGATGATGTTATTAAAGAGGTTGCTGAACGTATATTAAATACTATTAGCAGAAAAGACGTTGCAATAAGGTGGGGTGGTGAAGAGTTTTTAATTGCATTTAAATCGTTAAGTTATGAGCAGTTAGAAATTAAAGCTGAAAATATCAGAGCTGAGATTGAAAAAGAACTCGTTAGAAAGGTAGCAATCACAGTGTCGATTGGTGGTATTGTTGATACCGATGTGTCGTTTTCTGAAGCCTATAAACTTGCTGATTCAGCGTTATATTTATCTAAAGAAAATGGTAGGAATAGGGTAACAATGGCAGATTAACCATCATTGTTTTTGCCTAACTCTCGTAAGGCATTTGAAGATGTAATTACTATCCTTTAGATTCTTAATGTTTGAGATGAAGAAAAGCCAGCGATTATGCTGGCTTTTGTTTGTGTGAGAAGTGCCTAGTGGCGTATCACTGCGGTAGGCAATCTATTTAGCGTCTCTTTGATTTTTTGATAATTACGGTCAATTACGCGAAAATCATTATCTAAGTAGGCTTTTATTAATAAAGGATCTTGCTCCCATAAAGTGATTTCTCTAGGCTCTACCGCTGACTCTATTTGCTCTTGATAATTTTGGGCAACAGTTTTAATTAAATCAAAATTATCAAGGTCTCTATGGTAAATAAGTTGAAGGTAAGCCGTTATATTAACAATGTCATTAATAGGATATTCCTTGCCTGTTGCTTCTTCTTTCAAATCCCCATTCTCTAACTGAGTTAGAACGCCATTTTCGATTAATTTACCAAGTACGCTATTAATACCATAGTTTAGCGCGTCATTTGTTAATGTGTCGAAACCCCATGCATGCAGTTGATCTACAACTGGTTTTACTTCGCTTGAAATTGAACGAATTAATTCATGATTTTTAAATGAAATAACAGTTTGATATGCAGGCGTCATATTTAGGAATTTATCCCATGAATTAAGAACCGTTTGTAATTCAGCCCTTGTGTATGCAGCAAAAGTTGTAGTTAACTCACTTGGTGAAAGTGCATCTAGTTGATGAGCGTATTTCCAAGCAAGCGTATTTTCTTGAGTCGCTGCGTATTTTTTATTGTTTAATACGAAGGTTATATTCTCATCTGGTAGATAATAGTTGTCTGTCTCTTTTACCCAACTGTTAAATTGGTTGAGTGAACGTTCACGAACATCATAATCGGTAGAATGAATGTTTTTTGCTGCCATTGCGATCAGCATCGAAGGTATGTCTGCACGAGCAGTACACGATATATTTAAAAAATCAGTAATACCACATGGCATAGGAGGTAAAGCTTCCAATTTATCAGTAAAGTGAAGGCTTACTGGTATCTCTGGAATGATTGTTTCACCTTTGCTGTTGATCATTTCAACGGGTGAAGCAAGTGGGGTGCCTGCAACCAAGTGCTCCATTATATTATCAAACTCTTGCTTAACTCCGGGCCAATCCATTAGTGCAGCAAAGCTTGGCTCATCAGTGTAGCGTAAAGTATAACGACGGGCTAAGAAGTATGAAGATAAAGCTTTATCAGGCCAAATACCTAATGTTGATACTGAGTTAGAGTAGTTATTATCTGGAGAAAAGCTACTTACCGAGTTTAAAAATTTGCCACCTTTGGTCTCCAGTGTTGCTTGCGTGAAGTTTCCTGTATCGCGGTCATTATTTACTCTTGCGATTGCTTCTTGAATGACATCATCAAAACAAGAGGCTGAAGAAATATCATAATCTTCAGGGATGTAGCGTCTTAATTTTAATGATAAATAATCACCAAAGGAAACAAGTTGACTCTCGATGACTGCGGCGTCAGGATCTATGCTCTCTTTTGTTTCGATAATGCATTGATGCTCTGGTGTTTTTAATACACTTAAAAAGAAGCTTGCGGCTTGTTTTGCGGCATTTCCGTATTCACAATACCATAAATCGTTTTTCTTACCAATTCGACAATCTGATTCAGTAATGAAACTAAAAAAATCAAGGGGTTTATCGGTTGGCCTTGTATAGCCTAGCTTAGAAAAAAAGTTATCTTGAAGCTCAGTATCTTCGATGACTTCTCGAATTTCGTTCATGAATGAAAAACGACTTTGAATATAACGAACATAATTACCGGTTGTTAATCCTGAGTCGCTTAAGATCCCAGCGTTTGTATTTTCATAGTTATCAAGGTAACGCTGCCATTTATAAAGAACGATTTCTTCTAAGTTGGTGCCTTCATCAAAACGGTTGCAGTCACTATTTAGGCTTACATTTCCATCGGTACAGAAGTCAAACTCAATACGTTCAAATTGACTATTCACATTTTGATCTTTAACTTGCTTAAAATAATGCATAACACCATATTTAACCGCGTCCGCTTGATGCTCTTGTAATGCCAGTTGGTCAAATTTACTTAAATCACAAGTATATTTAGACATATTAGAACCATCGCTATTGATATCCCCAAGCGATTTAACTTCGGTACATGTTATATAAGGGTTACCAGTATTTAGATGAGATACAACGCCACTAGAGGCAAAGTTTTGATAGCTCCTATACTGTGTTGTTTGTGCATTGTGAATGGCTAAATAATTATCCCATGTCTCGTATTCAGCAAGGATTGCTTGAGTTTTTTCCCATGCACTTAATTGTGCTTGTTCTTCTTCTGTTAATTCTCGATCATCCGGTGCAATGAACTCAGGTGCTTGCTCAATAAGATCTTCTGGTTTATCTACTTGCGGTGATGATGAAAAATCGATGACATCTACCTTACGGCCGTAAGCAAATTTAAATGCTGCGACATCATAAAGTCCCCACGTAGGGATCTCATCAAACATGCTTGGTGCGTAATCCATTGTTGAGCTATATGCTGGAATACCATTGATGCCTAATGCTTCAGCTTGTGCTGGTGATAAATAGTTATTCGAATCGTTAGAGCCTTTGAAGTTATGACGTAAGCCAAGGTTATGGCCAATTTCGTGCACTAAGGTATTAGTATAAGTGGTGATAGTAAGCATATCTGCGGCTTTTCTTTGTAGCTCAGGCGATAGTTGCTTCCATTTTTTCAATACTTTGGCTTGTAGATGATCACCATCATAAACGTCGGTGAAATAGGCGTCTGACAAATTCAGGTTTTCAAGCATGGTTTTTTGCGTGGCTGAAATCCACATTGCTTCAATAGGGTATACGCTATTTTCTGACCAAAGTTGAAGTCGTTGCATGTTTGCTTTGGCGACGTCTTCAAAACTAGAGTGATCATCAACCGGATTAAGGTGATTAAGTTGAATAGGAGGAAGAGAATAATTGTCCTGAGTTGGTTCAATGTATTGAGCTAGTTGAGAGCCATAAGGATCTTCATTTACAATTCGATCGGCCTCAAGTTGTCTAATGATTTGATTATTCATTGCTTGTTGAACTTGCTGATTTTCAGCGGCTGCTTCTTCTTCTGCTGGTGTTTCATCAGGGACGACGGGTTTTTCTGCAGGCACAAAATAATCCACATTCGCTAACTGTTTGTTGTTGTATAAGCGGACTAAATTATTCCAGTAGTATGATGACCCAGTACGAGCTACGCCCGAGTATTGGTTTACGTGTGCTTTAATAATTTCACCGGTTCTTGGGTTAGCAATCGACGGACCGTAACCTAATAAGCCATTATCAAGAGGCTCATCAACAAGGTTGATCACGTTATAACGCAAATCACCTGCATGAATACCCATGCCCTCTGTTTTATTAACAATCTTAATGTGTGGCTTTCCACTATTAGGCTCAAGCACATTCAGTGTTAAGTTCATTTTATTAATGGTTTCAATGGTAGCATCAAGATAGATCTTGTTTTTATCTTCAAAGAAATTATCAGAAAGGTAATAGTCGATGCTGCCTTTTGATGGATTAAAGCGATTTAGATAGGTTATATCGTTGTATTGATTGGTAATAGGATCGAGTTTTAATGTTGTTGTTGTAAAGAAACCAAAATCATTATCATCTCCACCAGGGTAAACAATAGGAGTATAATCTTCAGACGCTAAGTGACTTTCATGAACAAGAGAGTAATAGAAGCGAGACTTGAATGACCCTTTTGCCATCTCTTCTTCCATCGCAGACCAATCCATGTAGCGTGATAATTTAGAAAAATTAATCTTAAATGTTTGTTCAAGTTCGAAGTTTAATACGCCTTTTTTAGGGTCAAACTCCCACGAGATCACTTCTGGTGAACCTTGAGGTGTTAAGCCGTCTTTGGTTCCATATAACTCATCCCAGTTTAAGTCACTAACTAGTGTTGATTCAGGTCTTGGCGTAAAGTGGGTATTGTTTCTAAAAGTGGTGTTACCAAGGTTTGGATCTGAATCTTTCTCTTCCGTGTTAGTACAATCACCGTAACTGTCTTCTCGACATTGATACTTTGCATAACTGCCAGGGATTGTCATCACATGAGGGAAGTTAACTTGATCATCAGAACCAATGTTATTTTGATCTTGTGGTAAACAGTAGCCATTCTTATCTTTAGGTAATAAAAGATCTGGGTTGTTATTGTCATACCCACGAACTTCTAGACCTTCGTCAGAAAAACAAAGTTCAACATAACGGCCCATGCCTTGTAAAAAAGGAAATTGAGTGACGGCAAAGCGAGGTGCAGCCCCCGTCGTCGGCGCATAAAACCAGCGTCCATCAAGACGAAGATCTTGAACTTGAACTTCGGTTACGTCTTTTTCTAATGCATCGTACTCTTGCTCTTCTGGTGCACAACCAGTCAGAGCTGCGGTAACGGCCGCGGCTAATGAAAGTTTTCTAAATATCATAATGTTCACATCCTGTTATTATTTTTTTCTTCCTTAAAAGGAGTAAGTCAGTCCTAAAGAGTAGGTTGCTTTGGCTTCATCAAAAATATCAAAGCTGCCTAGTGTTCCTTGTGCGGCGTCGGTATATACACCAGAAGAGGCCAGTGTGAGAGACAGAGATAAATCATCACGCAAGTTATATCCTGTAGTTAGACTGCCCCCGTAACTGTAGCCATCAGCCCAACGTCCGTTATAGTTAATTGAGGTGCCGCCCAGTGCAGATGCTGAGAAGAAGGCATCTCCATAGGTGTAATTTGCGGCAAGTAATAGACCTAAAGCCCATGAAACATTGATATTTCCACTGGGTGACGTTGTGTATTGATGAAAATTTTTGCGTATTCTTGGTGCGACAGTTATGCCGATATCAGCAAGTTTGAATGAAATCGGTGTTTGAACTCGAAAAGCCGTATTTAAAAAGTTATCTTGTGAAGATTGAGAGGTTGGTATCGAGAACTGGCCGCTAATAGACACATTACCGCTTTCTCCAAAAGTTAATAATGATGAGCTTGATAAGCCAACAACAGTATCTGTTGAGTAAAAACCTTCAGCGCCTTGCAGGGTTTGATAGCCGCCACTGCTGGCATAAAGCGAGTAACTCTCCCAAAAGCTAAAATGTAACGAGCCGTGAAGTGACAACGCTCTGCTTGAGCGGTGATCAGAGGCTTGAAAAAAGTTACTGTCGTATCCAAGGGACAAGGAACCACCCCATGAGCTTGTAGATTCTTCTGTTTCTGGTGTGACTTCAGCGCCTTTGTTTTTAGTCTCTTCGGCTGACACTTGATGGACTAGCACAAGAGTGCAGCCGATGAAGCGAGATAGCAGTAATTTTCTCGTTGTGCTTGTCTGCATAAATGACTTCCGTGTAAATTAAAACGCTCTTCTATGAGCAAAGGTTGATGTTATTATTAGTCCGTCATAAACTTGACGGTGTAACATATTTGTAACCTTTTATGACGTAACCCTGCAATTGCTTATATTAATATCAAGGTTTAGGTCTATATTTTGAGTTCATAAACGTCAAAAAATGAAACTGAACTGGTAAATTTAAACAAGATGAAGTAATGTTAATTTTAGTCGTTAAATAACAGCAAGGAAGTAGTTATGGGATTTTGTGCAAGCTTATTATTAAATGCATTGCGAATTAAATTAAAAGAAAATGATCTAACTTATAATGAATTATCATTAAAGGTTAATGTGCCTATCTCAACATTGAAACGTCATTTTCACAGCAACTCGATTGGTATTGATAAATTAATGGAGTATGCAACCGTATTAAATACCAATATTGAAGAACTCTCTCAAATTGCGCGAGATATCCATAATAGAGAAGAAGGAACAAGAACAGAGGTATTGGATGAAGTTTTCTTTAATCATCCCTATTTGTATGACTTTTTCTATGAGATACATGTAAAAGGACGAGCTGTTGATGACGTTGCACAAGAAAATAACCTAACTGAACAAAGTGTCTATATCTATCTGAGAGCTTTAGAAATAATGGGTTTGTTAGAGCTTCGATCTGATGGTGTGCCGAGTTTTTTAACCCCGCCATATTACACCTTCTTTGAAGGTTCTAAACTCGATAAGCTCTTTACTGAAAAATTACGATTAGAAGTGTTAACACAAGATTGTAGGCCAGAGGTTGGTATGTCTCGTGTTTGCTTAACACAAGAGCAAATCGAACAGATCTCCGAAATGGTTTATGAGAAAGTACAACATTTTCACTTTCAAAATAAAGAGTCAAAAGAAAGTGAATTTATTAGAAAGAATATATTACTTAATATAACAGAAGGTAATTATATTCATCTTTCTGATGGGATCATAAACATTGAATCTACGTTCTTAAAAGAATTATATGAAACGGTTAATTATGATGAAACTAATTAGGGTGTGATAATTTAGAATAAATAATCCCGAGTAAGTTAAACTTATATAAATGGCAATGTTAAGTGAATAATTAACCTCACGATTATATTGCCAGATGATGCAGTAGAAAGTGATCGCTATAAAAATGTGACCCTTAATGACTAGACTTAATCATTAGTTTTTACGATTAGAAATGAAAAAGCCTCGTTTAAATCTTAATTAGATATAAACGAGGCTTTATTATTTAAGGACTTAATTCTACTAAGTAGTGATGAGGTCCTTTTTTATGGATTAAGCTAATAGCTCTTTTGCTGTTTTCACTGCATTTTCAGTAGTGAAACCAAACATTTCAAATAATTGTTCAGCTGGTGCTGATTCGCCAAACGTGGTCATACCGATGATCTTGCCGTTTAAACCAACGTACTTGAACCAGAAGTCAGCAATACCCGCTTCAATAGCAACACGTTTTGTTACTGCTGATGGAAGTACTGATTCACGGTAAGCTTCGTCTTGCTTATCAAATGCATCTGTTGCTGGCATTGATACAACACGTACCGCTTTGCCTTCTGCTGTTAGTTGAGCCGCCGCTTCAACCGCAAGCTGAACTTCAGAGCCTGTAGCGATAAAGATTAGCTCAGGTTGGCCTTCACAATCTTTAAGAATGTAGCCACCTTTAGCGATGTTAGCGACTTGCTCAGCGTTACGATCTTGTTGTGCAAGATTTTGACGAGAGAAGATAAGTGCTGATGGGCCATCGCGACGCTCAATCGCTAGTTTCCAAGCCACTGCAGATTCAACTTGGTCACATGGACGCCATGTGCTCATGTTTGGTGTTAGACGTAGAGAAGCGATTTGCTCAACCGGTTGGTGAGTTGGACCATCTTCGCCAAGACCGATTGAGTCATGCGTGTAGACTTGGATGTTTTGCACTTTCATCAGTGCAGCCATGCGCATTGCGTTACGTGCGTATTCCATAAACATTAGGAAAGTCGCGCCGTACGGTACGAAACCACCGTGCAGAGCAATACCGTTCATGATCGCTGTCATGCCAAATTCACGCACACCGTAGTGAATGTAGTTACCAGAGAAGTCGTTTGCTTCAAGCGACTTAGAACCAGACCACATAGTTAGGTTAGATGGTGCAAGGTCAGCAGAGCCGCCCATGAATTCAGGTAGCATAGCACCAAACGCTTCTAGTGCATTTTGAGACGCTTTACGTGATGCGATGTTTGCAGGGTTCGCTTGAAGATCAGCAATGATTGCCGATGCTTTTTCTTCCCATTCAGCAGGTAAATCACCGTTTACGCGGCGAGTAAACTCGGCTGCAAGCTCTGGGTATGCTGCTTCATAAGCTGCAAATTTCTGGTTCCACGACGCTTCTTTAGCTGCGCCTGCTTCTTTTGCGTCCCATTCTGCGTAAACGTCTTGCGGGATTTCAAATGCGCCGTGCTCCCAACCTAATTGTGCTTTCGCTGCTTTAATTTCTTCAGCACCTAGTGGAGCACCGTGACAGTCGTGTGTGCCTTGCTTGTTTGGAGAACCAAAACCGATGATCGTTTTAGTACAGATCAGAGTAGGGCGAGGATCCGCTTTAGCAGCAACGATTGCAGCATTGATTGCATCAGCATCGTGACCATCGACAGCAGGAATTACGTGCCAGCCGTACGCTTCAAAACGCTTAGGTGTGTCATCAGAGAACCAACCTTCCACTTCACCATCGATAGAGATACCGTTATCATCCCAGAAAGCAACCAGCTTACCAAGACCTAATGTACCTGCTAAAGAACACGCTTCGTGAGAGATACCTTCCATCAGACAACCATCACCCATGAATGCATAAGTGTAGTGGTCAACGATGTCGTGGCCTTCTTTGTTAAATTGCGCCGCTAATGCTTTTTCAGCCATTGCCATACCAACCGCATTGGTGATGCCTTGGCCTAATGGACCTGTGGTGGTTTCGATACCTGGTGCATAACCGTACTCAGGGTGACCTGGCGTTTTAGAATGCAGTTGACGGAAATTTTTAAGTTCTTCAATTGGTAACTCATAACCTGCTAGGTGAAGCAGAGAATAAATTAGCATAGAGCCGTGACCGTTAGAAAGAATAAAACGGTCGCGATCAGCCCACTCAGGGTTAGCAGGGTTATGGTTTAGGTGTGAACGCCAAAGCACTTCAGCGATGTCAGCCATGCCCATTGGTGCGCCAGGGTGGCCAGAGTTTGCTTGTTGTACGCCGTCCATGCTTAGAGCACGGATTGCATTAGCTAGATGCTTATTTGTTAGAGATGGTCGGTTCATAATAGTTAACTCGAATATTTGAAAATGAAGGGCTGAGAGGTTCAGCCCGATTTGAATATGGTGACGAGCTAGAAACTATAGACGCTTCGCTTCTAGAAACTATAAGAGCGTGAAATACGCACGTTGAGAGTGTGACTTATAACGTGATTGCTTTTGCTCTTATAGTAGCGAAGCGTTCTAGTTTCTAGTTTCTAGTTTCTAGTTTCTAGTTTTATAGCTTAGCTGCGATCATGTCTTCTAGCTTACCTTGGTCAACCGCAAAGTTACGGATGCCTTCAGCCAGTTTTTCAACCGCCATTGCGTCTTGGTTGTGATCCCATAAGAACTCAGCGTGAGTCATTGCAGCTGGACGCTCTTTATTACCGTTAGTATCAATTAGTTTTTCAACCACTTCACCCGTTGCTTCTTCAAGCTGTTGAAGTAAATCAGGGCTGATAGTTAAGCGATCACAACCCGCAAGTTCAAGGATCTCACCAATGTTGCGGAAGCTTGCGCCCATGACTACCGTGTTGTAGCCGTGTTCTTTGTAGTAGTTGTAGATACCAGCAACAGAGATAACACCTGGATCTTCAGAGGCTTCAAAATCACGACCTTCTTTTGCTTTGTACCAGTCCATGATGCGACCAACAAAAGGAGAGATTAAGAACACGCCAGCTTCAGCACATGCACGCGCTTGAGCGAAAGAGAAGAGAAGCGTTAGGTTACAGTTGATGCCTTCTTTTTCTAAAACTTCAGCCGCGCGAATACCTTCCCACGTTGACGCCAGTTTAATAAGAATGCGATCGTTAGTGATGCCTGCATCGTTGTACATTTTGATCAGTTGGCGCGCTTTTGCAATGCTGCCTTCAGTGTCGTAAGAAAGACAAGCGTCTACTTCTGTAGAAATACGACCTGGAACGACTTTTAGGATTTCTTTACCGATGCTAACAGCAAGCATGTCACATGTATCTTGTACTTGTTGTGCTTTGTCGTTGCTTTGCTCTTTTGCATAAGCGATTGAAGCGTCAATCAGTGGCGCATATTCTGCGATTTGAGCTGCTTTAAGAATTAGAGAAGGGTTAGTGGTTGCATCTTCTGGTGTGTATTTTGCGATTGCTTCAATATCACCTGTGTCTGCTACTACGGTTGTTAGTTTACGAAGTTGTTCTAATTTAGTTGTCATACTACTTACCCTTACTGATCACATGCTATTTAGCATCTTCTTTGAAAGTCCGTCTCGCTGCCATCACGGTAATCTCTATGAGCAAATGCGATGGTAGTGAACATTTGATAGATTGATAATTGTGTTTTCTGACTCAGATGTCAATGGCAAATCGAAGATAGTGTGAGAATACATGAATTTTTATGTGAATATTTGAGGGGGATCGTTTGCGCAAACAAGCAAAGCTTATGGCGATAGATTAATTTGCACCATAAATAAAGAAGTGAGAGCTGATAAGGGATACAGAAAGATTAAGGGTAAACAAAGCTGCAAAGTCGAAGGTGAAAAAAGGCGGGCAACTAAGTGTTGTTCCGCCTTAAATTAGTCAAAAATAATGAAATTAAAAATCGTTATAAACTTTCAAGTTCAGGGACTGAGTTTGATGACTTACATGTCGATGATAATTTCTTTTCTATACTGCTAATTATTTGTTTTGTAGAGCTATTACTCGTATCTCTTGCATATTTCTGCTGACTTAATTGAGTGATTAGCTCGTTAATAACAGCAACGTCAATACCTTGTTTATTCCACTGTTCGTCGTGGTCTGCAAGGATCTGATGAGCAAGAATCGTATTATTTACTTTTAAAGCAGAGATAAGCGCTTTACTGCCATTAGCTATAACGGTATTTTTTTGATTGGTAGATGTGTTGCTTGCCTTTACTTTTGTGCGGCTAACAGCCCAACCAATTGCGGTAAATAACCAAAGAAGAGCAAAAGCAAGGGTGGTATATGGCCAAAAACCATGATCAACTTCACGTTTTACTATGGTTTTTGGTTGATCATTTGTCTGGCTATCGATCATCTGCTCATTGGTTTGAGTGCTTGGTGTCACTGTTAAGGTCAGTGAATCGAGTGTTGCTGTCTCCGATTGACGTGTTTTACTGTTCCACCATTGAATAGAAACAGCAGGTAATTTCACTGTGCCATCTGCATGAGGGATGATCACTTGTTTAATGGTCATCATGCTATTGTCTTGGCTATCTTTACCGATTATGGGTTTCTCATCGTACATACGCACCGACTTTGGATAATCAATATTAAGCTTTGGTAATTTCTCTGGTGGGACATCTGCCATCATTAGGGTGATTTGACGAGTAATGGCGGTACCTGCTTCTACTGTGGTATTTGATAATGGTTTACCATCAATTAACCATTGTTGCCCTAGTTTTAAATCCGTCGTCGGTAACCAAGTTCCAGTGAAATCAGCAGGTTTTGCTAATATGGTTAATTGGTATTGTTTAGGACTAATGTTGAGCGGAATTAATTTAGTACTACGGCCATAACGGTCAGTTTGAATTAACCCACCGGTGAATGCTAAGCCATCAAAGCTTAATTGACCTGCTTGATTTGCACTAACACTGAAGACTTGTTCAACCACAGTGGCTTGCAGTCCATCAATTACGGTTTGGTATTGTTTACTTTCACCAATAGGAGAGAACTCAATATCTTTTCCTTGGGGAGTAATGATGTTTGGATCTTTTAAGCGACGAATATCCGCAAAGATAGCTATTTTGGCATTAAATTGTGCTGTTTCACCTTGGTAGAGCTCATCTTTTGTTAGCTCACCACTGACTTTGATTACGTCACTGCTTTTTGGGGCGGTCGCATCTTTAGTCACACGAATCGTTATTGGGTTAGTTTGCTCACCAGCGACGTTCATACTAGGAATGGTTAGCGTGCCCATTTTTGTTGGGGCAATAGAAACCGTCCATTGGCTTTGTACGCTGTAATCTCCATTCACTAATGAGCGTGAGCTACCAAAGCTGACTTGGCCACTGCGAAAATCAGGCGCGAGTTGGCTCGGGTCAAATTTACTTTGATCTGCGCTTTTATCGACAGAGACCATTAATTGAATCACTTCGTTTTCAGTGATTTGATTCTTACTGACCGTTGCAATGGCTTGTGCGTAACTTGCCGAAATACCACTAACGCATAAGGTCGTAAATAAAATCACTTTCTTTATCAGCGCTGTCTTTTTCATAGAAGCCTTCATTGTCGAACTCTTTACAGTAGAGTAGGGACTGGTGTGTCTTATACTCATTAAAATTACCATTCATTTTCAGAAGCTTGTGGTGCTTCTTGTTGTTGAGCTTGGAGATACAATAGAGCGCGCAGTAGTTCATCTTCTTTTGCACCTGATTGTTCTAATTTTTGTAGACGAGGATCGGTTTTAATCGCGTCACTGTCGGCTTTTGCTTGTTGTGATTGCATTTGAGCTTGTCGCTCTTTTTCTTCGTCTGATTTAGGTTGTTTCTCTTTCTCATCACGAGCTTGTGCAGCTTGCTCTTTGTCTTTCTTCTCTTGTTCCTTTTTAGCTTGATCTTTTTGTTGCTGCTCTTGAGAAGAAGCTTCTGACTTATCTTGTTTATCAGATTGTGATTCATCATCAGATTGAGATTCATTTTTCTGCTGATCCTGCTGTGGATCTTGAGATGGTGAGTCTTTTGAATCTGAAGATTGCTCAGAGCCGTCTTTGTTGTCTTGTAGTTGCTTTTTATCTCCATTAGGGTCATCTTTTAGTGACGTATCCCCATCTTTATCCTTCTTATAAGCCTCTTCAGTTTTTTTCTCTTCGAGTGCTTTGGAAACGATATCAAGATTCTTCTTCGCATCTTTCATATCAGGATTGGTTTTTAGTAAAGACTCATACTTCTCTTTGGCCTCTTGCAATTGACCATTTTGTGCTAAGGCATTGGCAAGATTGTATTGAGATTGAGTATCTTTAAGACCCGTTAGGCTCTCAATCGCGCCTTTATAATCACCAGCTTTATATTGAGCGGCCCCTTTCCATTGTTTGGATTTGAACTGCTCACTTGCCGCTTGATAGTCCTTTTGCTCAAATTGTTGATGAGCGCTGTAATCATCAGAAAGTAAGCGGCTTGTTACGTCGGTACTTGCCATGGATTTATCGACCGGCAATAACACTAACAATAAGGCTAAGAACATTCCTTTTCTAAAACAAAGCAGTGAGAATAATACCAATGGGAAAAGCAGCCAATAACCATGATTAGCACGACTGTTGACCTGGGTATCACTGTTTTGTGTCACTTGCTCTAAAGGCGTTTTAGTTAAGCGAGCAATGGTTTCAATATCACTGTTATCTGATTGAATAAGCTGTGCCACACCATTGGTAGCTTGTGCCAGTGTCACTAGTGGATCAGAATCCAAAATAGCGACAACCGTTTTACCTGAAGCATCGGTGAGCAACTGACCTGATGGCAATTCAATTGGCGCGCCATTTTTGGTTCCTATGCCTAATAAACTGATGCGCCATTTGGTGCCTTTGACGCGACTCATCACTTTATCAAGTTGTTGGTTTGATATTCCATCAGTCAAAACAATGATGTCACCTTGTTGATGGCCTGATTTTTTCATCATCTCAATACTTTGCTCAACCGCCGCTAACAAGTTACTGCCTTTACCTTTATAGGGCATGATCTCTGGCGATAGGTTAGTGATTAAGTTATTGAGCGTTTGGCTATCTTCAGTTAACGGACTGACTAAGTAACTGTCGGCACCATAAGCAACTAAACCCGTCATGCCTTCTTTCCAATAAGGCAATAAATCTTTCGCTTTGTATTTCTCTTGGGTTAGACGATTTGGTTTTATATCGGTCGCATACACTGAGCGTGACATATCCATCACCAGCACTCGTGCCCCTGAGAGCTGAAAACTTGGTGAGTCTTTATAACCAAAACTAGGACCTGCGAGGGCGGTAGTCACACAAACCCAAGCGAGAACTAAGCTAAGGGTAAAGCCATTGCCTTGTGTCTTTTGAGTCATTCCCAATTGTTTGGCAATGTGCGGTGCAATCAACCCTGTGGTGTTTTTGTTTTTACTTTGAATAAGCACCAATACCCCAAGAGGAATAAGAGCTAAAAACCACAGTGGATAGAGAAAAGTAAAATTAGCCATGACGCTTTCTTACTCCCACAATAATAAAGAAGAAAAATAGATAGCCCATTAACGGATAGCGGAACCACTCTTCATGTGGTCGCCAGGTTTGTGTTGCTTGAGTAATGGGTTCTAGTTGGTCGATGGTTTGGTAGATCTGCGCTAACTCATCGGCATTACGAGCACGGAAATATTGTCCACCCGTCATGGTTGCGATTTCTGTTAACGTTTTTTCATCCAAATCACGCGCGGTATTGACGGTTTGTTTGCCAAAGAAACCACGAACTTGCATTTCGCCGGCCCCAATACCGATCGTATAAATCTTGGCATTGTTGTCTTTGGCTAATCGTGCGGCTTCTAATGGCTCTAGCACCCCTGCGGTATTGCCGCCATCACTGAGTAGAATAATGGTTCGTTGCGGGGCATTGCTTTCAATAAAGGTTTTGGTTGCAAGCCCTAAACCTTCTCCCATGGCGGTCATTTGGCCAACAAGGCGAAGAACGGTGCGGTTTAATTGCTCTTGCACTGTTTTTCTATCAAAGGTGAGTGGGGTTTGTAGATAAGCGTGATCGCCAAATAGTACTAATCCAAGACGATCGCCTTTACGCTCATCTATGAAATCAGACACGACTTTTTTAACCGCAGTTAAGCGATCCACAAAGTCCCCATTCTCGGTTTGCATATCTTCTTCGGCCATTGAGCCAGATAAATCAACCACTAGCATCATATCACGGTGTTCTGGCTGAATATCAACCGGATCGCCATACCATACCGGACGTGCTAAAGCGGCGATCAATAACAGCCAAGCGACAGATAATAAACCCATATTGATGCGTTTATTGGGTTGCTTATATTCTCCTTGCTCTGGAAGACGAGGAAGGTGAATCGCTGTACCTAGGTCTTTTTCAGGCACAAAAAAGTAAAACAGGAAGGGAATAGGTAATAAAAACCATGCCCACCACCAAACGAATTCAAGCATGTTGATGTCCTTTTGTTGATGTTGTTGCTATTACTTTTTTTACCGGTAAAGCATGAGATAGCCAATAACGCACATCATCATAGAAACGTTGTTGATTGGTTTCTGATAATGCGTGTTGTCCATACAAAGCTTGCTCTAGCATTTCTGCGCGAGATGAGAAATGGACATTGGCTTGTTTTTTTATTGGTAGCTGTTGTTCAACAAAATGCCACCACGCTAACCCATGCAATGACGCAATGCGCTCACGAGGGAAGTGACTTAATGCGGCTTGCTTTAATAAACGCGCAATGTCACTGGTTTGCTGTGGTGTTAATTGTGATAACGGCTGTAATGCTATACGTTTTAATACGCTTTTTTGACGTTGACGATATATAAACCAAACGATGGCAATAACCAGTAATAACACACAGACGATAAGCCCATACCCCGTGAGTGATAACCCCCACGATGGCGCGGCAGGTAAATGAATGTCCGCTAATGGTAATACATTGCTTGCTGGTGCTTGTTGGGTTGAAGATAAAGACATTACATCGCTCCTTTATCTTGATGTGATCGATCTTGTGACGACGTTAGTTGCGATAATAACGGTAGACCTGATGATAAACAGTGCAGTTGAATACCCAATTGCATCGCCATGTTTTGCACATACGCTTTGTGAAGATTGGCTTGCTGCTCTAATGCTTTTTTGGTCGATGATGATGAAAAGTCCAACCAGGCTGAACGTTTGTTATCAGAGACATATTCTGTGCCATTAAAGCGAGTGGAACCTTGCTCAAGCGGGTCGCTAATCATCACAAACTGCAAACGGTTGTGTTTACTCAGTTGACTGAAGATAGCCTTACATTCATCGGTTAGTGCATAGAAATCACTGATGATCACAATCTCACTGCCTTTAGGACATAAACGTTGCAACTGGCTTAAGCCTTTGGCGAATGAGTTAGCTTGTTGCGCGATATCCAAAGGCTCAGAATCACGGTTGGTATTATGCTGCTCAATGATGGATTGCATAAATTGCAGCACACTTTTCTGACGAGAAGAGGGCTTGCAATCTAAGGTCGATAATCCATTAAAGATGATCCCACCGACGCGATCTTTTGCTGTGAGCGTTATCCAGCTTAATAAACTGGCAAAATGCGCAGCTTGTACAGATTTAAACAGCAGTTGAGAGCCAAAACGCATGGTGTCGCTGACATCAATAAACAGCATGGTTGGTTGTTCACGCTCTTCACTGTAGAGCTTGGTGTGAGGTTTCCCGGTACGTGCAGTCACGCGCCAATCAATCGAGCGAATATCATCGCCCGGTTGGTATTGACGTACTTCTGAGAAATCCATGCCACGGCCTTTTTGTCGGCTTTGGTGGCTGCCATTCATTTTTGACCACACAGATTGAGACGGCGGTAGCCACTGTAATGAATGATTCTTGTAGTGAACCAATTCATTAAGTGACAAGGTAACGCCATTACTGTGTGGTGGCAGCGATAGAGTAGTCTTTTTCATATAATTACTTTACGACGTTAAGACGCCGCAACCATTTGTAATAATCGTTCAACCACTTTATTTGCCGTTGTCCCTTCCGCTTGTGCTTGGAAGCTTAACAACAGACGGTGACGTAACACAGGGTAAGCCATCGCTTGCACATCTTCAGGGCTCACAAAATCACGACCGGCTAACCATGCATGCGCACGAGCACAGCGATCAAGCGCTAACGTGGCACGAGGACTCACGCCCATTTCTAGCTGTTTCGCTAAGTCTTGGCAGTATTGTTCAGGCTTACGCGTCGCCATAGTAATACGAATAATGTATTGCTCAATCTCAGGCGCCATGTAAATCGACAGCACTTCTTTACGCGCTTTAAAGATCTCATTCTGTGCTAAAGGCTGTGGTTTTTCGGCTTGCTTACCTAGGGCTTCACCACGGTTTAAACGCAGTATAGCCAATTCGTCTTCTGCGCCTGGGTAATCAACATCCAAATGCATTAAGAAACGGTCAAGTTGCGCTTCTGGTAGAGGGTATGTCCCTTCTTGTTCAATCGGGTTTTGTGTCGCCATCACCAAGAAAAGCTCAGGTAATTGATACGTGTTGCGACCGGCCGTGATCTGTTTTTCAGCCATCGCTTCTAACATGGCCGCTTGAACTTTCGCTGGCGCACGGTTGATTTCATCCGCAAGAACTAAGGAGTTAAAGATAGGTCCCGGTTGGAAGGTGAACTCACCCGTCTCTTGGCGATAAATATCCGTCCCGGTTAAATCTGAAGGCAAGAGATCTGGAGTAAATTGAATGCGATGGAAATCTCCCTCAATTGAATCAGCCAAGATCTTCACGGCACGAGTCTTTGCAAGGCCTGGAGGACCTTCAACTAAAATATGCCCATCGGCAAGCAGAGCAATTAATAACTGCTTCACTAATGCAGGCTGACCGACCACTTGAGATTCAAGATAAGTTTGTAATTGTTGAACTTTTAACGCTGGCATATATCACCCATTCTCTGGATTACGTAGTAATTATTTCTTTGTGACTGATAAAAATCACATTAGTTCCTATTAATATGAGGTTTAATTATGATTATTCAACCATTTAGCGAATGAATTAAATGGTAACTATTTATTAAAGAAACGTGGTTACTGGTCGTTATATAAAAGGTATATTTTAGCTGTGGAAAAATTATGATTAATCTAACAATAAAACAGAAACTTGTAGCTGGTATTGTTATCGCTATTATTGCATCGACTTCACTTGTGGGTATTGTTGCCCAAACTAAAGCACTCGAGACTCTTGATGAGCGTTTAACGACGCTTGAGTTACCTACCATCCTTAAACAAATTGGTGGTGAAGTTGATAAAGAAGTTGCGGTGATATCTTCTGCGGCAGAGCAAATGGCCAATAGTAGTTTCATTATTGATGCCATTTCTGATCCAATAACCTCTCCTGAAAATCAAACCATTCTTATTAAGCAATTAAATCAATTAAAGCAACAATATCACTTGAATGGAGCTTCGGTCGCTAACCGTAATAATGCGAATTATTGGAACCAAGACGGTTTTTTACGTCAGCTTACACAACAACAAGATGGCTGGTTCTTTGGTTTTACCCAAAGTGGACCTGAACGCATGTTGAGTGTATTTACAACGCAGAATGATGAAGTAAAACTGTTTGTGAATTTTCAGCAGTTAAATGGCGTATCTTTGGTGGGATTATCGAAATCTCTAGATGATATGGTATCGCTGCTTAATGGCTTTAAAATTGAAAAGACCGGTTTTGTCTATTTAATGGATGGTAATGGCGATATTAAGATCCATAAAAATGATAGCATCATGGGTAAACAATCTATTAGTGATGTGGTTGGCTCTCAAGAAGCTTCAGTTTTACTTACTAAACAAAACTTCAATTTAAGCCGTATAATGAAAGATGGCCAAGAGATCTTCATTGCATCGCATTACATTCCCTCAATGGAGTGGTTTATTGTTGCTGAAGTTCCGGTTGCTGAAGTGTTTGAAAGCCTTCATAGCTCAACACAAGATATCGTAATGTGGATTGTGGTTATTATTGCGGTATTTATTACTCTGGCAATTTGGGCAGCTGGTTCTATTACCAATAAACTTAATGATCTGTCATGTCGATTCCGTGAATTGGGTGAAGGTGAGGGGGATTTAACCCACCGCATCGAAGTCAAAGGCAATGATGAAATCGCCGATTTATCAAAAGGCTTTAATAGTTTTGTAGAGAAAATTCATAATACCGTATCTCAAGTCGTAGAAACGGGTCATGTTTTACATACTACTGCTGAAAATGTTGCACTCAAAGCAACATTAACACGTGATAACAGTGAAATGCAGCGAGATCAAACTCTGCAAGTCGTCACCGCCATTAATCAAATGGGATCAACGATTAATGAGATAGCCTCTAATGCGGCAAGCGCAGCACAATCAGCAAGTAAGGCAGAAGTAAGCACACAAAATGGCCGTCAAACGGTGATTGAATCTCGTGATGCAATTACACAACTTGAAGGTGATTTAGTTCAAGTAAGCCATGTGGTGGAAAAACTGGCAGCAACCACACAAGACATTGGTTCAATCTTAGATGTGATCCGTGGTATTTCAGATCAAACCAACCTATTAGCATTAAATGCTGCTATTGAAGCGGCACGTGCTGGTGAGCATGGTCGTGGATTTGCTGTTGTTGCCGATGAAGTTCGTCAGCTAGCAAGTCGTACTTCAGAATCGACCGATGAAATTCAGAAAATGATTGATCAGCTGCAAACTGAAGCTCAAAACGCAGTAAATGCGATGGAAGTCAGTCATACGGTTACGGCTCGCGGAGTCTCATCGGCAGATAATGCCACTGAAGTGTTAGCGGGTATTGCGTTAAGTATCACTGATATATCAGACATGAACACCCAAGTAGCAACCGCGACAGAAGAGCAATCTACAGTGGTATACACCATTAACCAGAATATCGAAGAGATTAATGGTATTAATGAGTTAACCACAGCAACAGCACAAGAGTTGGCAGATTCAAGTCAGCAGCTGAATGCACTTTCACAACGATTAGATCAATTAGTTGGTGCTTTTAAAGTATAAGCATTTCTTTAAGGTTTACCTTATGTGAGGTTCTCTTGTAGAATCTCCCCAATTGTTTTAATGAATTGAGAAAATAATTATGAGTGATGTTGAAAAAGATTTGCAAGACATGGTTCAGCAAGAATCAGATAAGCCAGAAGTAGCACTGCCTTCAATTGAAGAGCAAAAAGCGATTGTAGCAGAGCTTAAACGCCTTGAAGAAGCGGGTGAACTAACGCCAGAGATCCTTGAAGCGCATTTTGGTAAGTTTAATGCTGAAGATGCAGCCCCAATTCATTAATCGAATTCTCGGGTTCTAATTTAATAAAAATGCCAGTATCTGACGATGCTGGCATTTTTTATGATTACTTTATTGATTTATCAAGAAAAACTATTGGATTAATGTCGATAACAAGCCAATGACACCACCAAAAATACCCCCCCAAACAACAAGCCAACCAAGGTGCTTTTTAATCATATCTTGAACCATCTCTTTTACCATTTTTGGCGTAAGTTCGTTCAAACGTTGATCAATGATATCTTCAATTGTGACTTGAATATCATCCATCATCTCAGGGCTTTCTAATTCATTTTTTAATGCGTTCTTAAACTGATCTTGTTGGCTGATCTCAGTGATTGATACTTTCATCTTTTCAATAAAAGGTTCGCGCATAGGCTGAATGGCTTCACTGCCGCCCATCATTGCTAACATGCCACCAAATTGAGAGTTCATGATCACCTCAACTAAAGAATCAAATGCAGGGGATAGGTCGATTTTTTCAATCACAGGCTCAAGATTGATATTGGTCGCTGAGGCCATCTCTTTAGATAGGAATTTATCTACATTTGATTTTGTGAAAAACTGTTCCATCATTAACTGCTTGATACTGGCTTTAAATTCCTCAAAACGAGCAGGAATAACACCAGAGCCATACAAACCAGGGACTTTCTCAAATAACATATGAATAGCAAGCCAGTTAGTAAGCGCACCAGAAAAGGCAAATAGGCCAATATAGTACAGGGTATTTTGTTGCGTATAATAACCAACAACTAACAATAGTAATGATATTAGGTTGGTGATCATGCTTTTATTTAACATATTAAGCCTATGAAAATAGAGATTGAAAATTTTGTGAAGTTTATCAGCTACTAAAAGCAGACAACAAGTGAAAATGTGTTTTTGATCTGCTTTGTAGAGTGTAAAATGAACTTAGACACGATAAGTTAGCAAGTTAGAGGTAGATGGTGAGTATTTGGAAGCGTCCGATGGATTTGGTAATATTAAACGCCACATCACGAAATACGTTGATGGAAACATTAAATATCGAATATTGCCATTACGATGCTGATTCCATTACAGCGTCAATGCCTGTAAATTCTGTGGTACATCAACCGTTAGGAATGCTACATGGGGGAGCTTCTGTTGCATTAGCTGAGTCTGTTGCCTCTATTGCTGCTAACTGGTGTGTCGACGAAACAAAATATTGTGTAGGGTTGGATATTAATGCTAATCATATTCGAGCAGTCCGAGAAGGCACTGTTTACGCTAAAGCAAAACCGGTGCATTTAGGTGCAACCACGCAAGTTTGGCTAATTGAAATTAAAGATCAACGAGAACGCTTAGTTTGTACCAGCCGCTTTACGGTTGCTGTGATGAAAAAGAAAAAGTAGCGGTTATTGTGGAGAAGAAAAATGGAACAAAATGAAATTTTAAGTCATGCGCATGAGTTACCAAAGATCCCTAAAGTGATCCGTGAGATGATGGAACTTGTGAATGACCCTGATGTTGAGCTTCAAGAGCTTGCGGGTACTATTTCAATGGAACAAGTCGTTAGCGCTCGTGTTATTCGCTTAGCAAACTCTGCACATTTCTCACGTGGTAAAAGTGTATCATCCGTTGAACAAGCGGTTGTTCGTTTGGGGCTTGAGCCGTTAAAAACATTAATTATCGCTTCGTCACTTGTCAGTGCTTTCCCATACGTAGAAGTGATTGATTTAGAAATGTTTTGGCAAGAAACGTTTGAAGTGGCAATCCTAAGCAAAGCGATAGCACAAAGCTGTGATGTAAACCCTAATGCTGCCTTTACAGCGGGTATGCTACACAATATCGGCGATTTAATGATCTACACAGTAATGTCTGAGCAAGTCCCAACTATTTTTGAAAAAATGGAAGCGGGTAACTCTAAAGTAGCAGCGCAACGTACAACAATTGGTACAGATAGTGCCGTTCTTGGTGCGAAATTAGCGGAAAGCTGGAGCTTCTCTGAAGAGTTGGTATTTGCGATTTCTGAACAATATGAACCAAAAGTCGATAATATTTACTCACCATTAGCTGCAACGGTGCGTTTAGCTAATGCGATTAATCGTGATTGGGATAATTTGCCAACACTAGATGCGAAATCGGTATGGTTATCTGAACAGATTGAAACGGATATTTTATCTGTTAATGCTGCTATTATTGAAAATATTGATAATGTGAAAGGATCAGGTATTGAAATGGCTAGATTGGTAATGTAAACATGCAAAAAGAGTGGATGTTATCGGCGCTGATTGGTGCTTTTTTTGCCATTATTTCATATTTATCACCTGATTTTATTATTAGTAAGGTATTGATTATTATCGCAGTGATCTTTTTGGCGAAAGCAGTAAAAGCTATTTTTTACTCACTAAAACATCGCCAATATGAGATGTAGTTTCTAGAGGCTTACTTAATCAAAATCGAGTGGGCTTTTGGTTCCTGAAAAATGTAAACCAATTACATGCGTATAAATTTGGGTCGTTTTGATATCAGAATGGCCCAATAATTCTTGTATTGTTCTTAAATCTCCTCCCCGTTCTAATATTCTTGTCGCAAAGCTATGTCTAAATGTATGACAACTGGCTTTTTTGTCTATTTCTACTGTTCTGATTGCGATTGTTACTTGTTTTTGTACGCTTCTATCTAATATATGGTGACGTCGTCGCTTACCTGAACGAGGATCTTTGCTGATTTGTTTTGATGGGAATAGATATTGCCAACCATAGCTTTTAGCTCGATGAGGGTACTTTTCGGCGATAGCAAAAGGAAGGTAAACTTCATCATCTCCATTAATAGCATCCATTTGGTGCTGCTGTTTTACAAAAGCTAACTGTGTTTTAAGCTCTTTAATGATGCTTTCAGGTAGTACCGTGGTTCTGTCTTTATTCCCTTTTCCGCTACGTACTGTGAGTGTTTTATGTATTAAATCAATGTCATCAACCCTTAATCGTAGGGCTTCATTAATTCGTAAACCACTGCCATACATAAGTTGTGCTATAAGCTTTGTTGGATGTTTGAGTTCATTTATAACAGCCATTGCTTCACTGTGAGTGAAAACGGTAGGGAGTTTGGTTGCCTTTTTGGAGCGCTTGAAATCCAAGTTATCGATTGATTGCTGTAAAAACTCACGACATAGGAAGACTAGAGCGTTGAGTGCCGTTTTTTGAGTGTTGGGTGAAACGTTTTGTTTTACAACAAGGTGTTCAAGATATTCTGGTATATCAAAGACATTAATGTCTTCTTTTGAGGTGTAATTATTATGCCTAATAAAACAGCTTATCCAATAGATGTATTGTTTTTCAGTATTGTAGGCCATTGATCGTGTACGAATGAATATTCGTATTTGATCGGTAAATCGTTGTGAATCGGGTTTGAGATCTAGTGGGATATCCATGATTGTAACTTTATTGGTTAATTGATGATGATTGAATTGTAGTCACTGGAATTTGACCTGCAATGTGGGTTCGCATATTTGTAAGGTACATAGAGTTTTGTTGGAATTGTTATTTTAATCAATTACATGGAGTAAGATTGAAAAGTGGGATATATGAATCATTATCGTATATTGTTTTTGACTTTTATGGTGTTTTGGCTGTTAGGTCGTTGGTTTTAAAGTAGAATATAGTGTTATTACAGTGGTGGAATATATTCGGTAGAGATTACGAATGTGATGGGTATAATTAAATGTTGTGCGTACTGAGTCCGAAATTTTTTGCACGGTTCATCAAAAG
>NZ_JARACO010000038.1 GCF_028765575.1 Aliivibrio sp. S3MY1
CTTTAACCCAAATAATGAATTGAAAAATCTAGTTTTAGTATGAAGTTCGTTTTAATCTTAAGAAAGAACGTCAGATGTTGGTAAAATATGCCGTTTTTTTGTTCGAATGATGTATTTTCAGCAATAACACTATGGCAGAATTGCAATTGCTGAGTAGAATAGAAAATATGTTTGCAGTGAGTGATTAATTCGCTGCATATTCAATGACGAATACAGTTAAGGTGGCAGGAATGTCTTTAGAAATATTAGAACAACTAGAAGCTAAAGTTCAAATGGCAGTAGATACAATCGCACTGCTACAAATGGAAGTTGAAGAATTAAAAGAAACGAACGTAGCGCTAACTCAAGATCTTGAGCAAGCAAACAACGGCCGTTCTGAAGTAGAACAAGAAGCTCAAAAAGCACGTGATGAGCAAGCTCAATTTGAAGCTCGCATCCGTGGTCTACTAGGTAAGATGGACGAAGTAGAGTAATTCTACTTTTGTCGTCATAGCTTTCATTATTCCTGCGTTGTCGATGCTCACTTACTATCGTAAGCTCCGCGTCTCCGCCTTGAACTAATGGAATCTATTTAGCCAAAATTTAGAATTGGTTAACGAATAAATTTGAAACCGTAGGTGTGAAAGCACCTGCGGTTTTTTTTGATGCTAGAAACTATACGCTGCGCTGACTAGAGACTATAAGAGCGGGTATAGCTACTGTAGTGATAACTAGGTTTCAGGACGCTGCGCTTGCAGGGTTCAGGCGCACTCGCTTTTGATTTTCCTGAAACCTGAAACCTGAAACCTCGCTTTGCTTCTATAGTCTCTAGTTAGCGAAGCGTATAACCTCTAGTTCTTAAACCTCTTCCTCACCCATCTCTTCTAACGGCTCTTGAGAAATAATCGTCCCCGTCGAATCCGCATACAGATGATCTTCAGGCAAAAACGTCACGCTACCAAAATTAACCGCCACATCAACGTCCCCGATGTTCTTCTTCGCAGCACCAACAGGGATAGAGGCTAGAGCTTGAATGCCAATATTGATCTCTTCTAGATAATCCACTTCACGAATACACCCGTAGATAACCAAGCCTTCCCAACCATTATGAGCGGCTTTAGAGGCTAAGTCGGCATCAACCAAGGCACGGCGCAATGAACCGCCACCATCAACGAGTAATACTCTACCTTCGCCTTTTTCATCGAGAACGCGGCTAATTAACCCATTATCTTCAAAGCATTTGATCGTGGTTATTTGGCCAGAAAAAGAGGTCTTTGCGCCAAAATGGCTGAACATAGGCTCAACAACATCAACTTGGTCTAAATAAATGTCACAAAGGGCTGAAGTATTATATTCCATGATGATGTCTACCTTTTGGTTGGTGAAGGATATTCTAGTAATGACTTAATATACGTGCTTAATAAGTCATTACTATGATGGGCAATAAGTTATACGAAGTTTACTGTGCAGTTACTGGTTCAATCTTTTCGTTGGAGCTATATTGATAAATATAGGCCAATTGAGAAGAAAACATTGGTGAATAAAGCACATTGAACCACGGTCCCCATCATTGGTCGGATGGCTTCGCCATTAGGTGCGCGCAGTACAGACACCACATGATTAAGGGCAAATGGGCCAGTGAGTAAAAATAACCAACCAGCGAGTGAGTGAATTTGAGTGGCACTAAAAAGGGCAAGGCAGATAAAACTAACTGCCATTAATGCAGCGTGATATTTACGACCCCAGTCTCCACCCATACGAACCACTAGTGTCATTTTTCCACACGCTTCGTCGTTTTCAATATCACGCAGGTTGTTAATGTTTAATACGGCGACGGCTAATAAACCACAAGCTATCGCAGGCAGTAGCAGTGCTGAGGATAGATGGCCAGTATGCAGATAATAAGTACCCGCTACGCCCAATAAACCAAAGAAGATGAATACTGAAATATCACCCAAACCGCGATAGCCATAAGGTTTGTCTCCCATGGTATAGGCGATAGCGGCACCAATAGCCAGTAAACCTAGGGCGATAAAGCCGATGATATCCATGGTTTGATGTAGAGAAGAGAAGACTAGAATTAAGCCACTAATGATGGTTAAAACGATATTAATGCCAATGGCTTTTTTCATCGTATCTTGCGTGACAAGACCTGATTGCATAGCTCGTTGTGGCCCAAGGCGATCATCGTTATCCGTGCCTTTTACAGCATCACCATAATCATTAGCAAGATTAGATAAAATCTGTAATAAGGTTGCAGTAATAAATGCCATGAGAGTGATGGTAGCTGAGGCGTGATTATTCCAATACGCTAACGCTGAGCCGGTCATAATTGAAGCAAGCGCAAGCGGTAAGGTTTTTGGACGAGCAGCACTGAGCCAAATAGCAAAAGGAGAAGTTTTCATAGCATCGCAAAAATAGTGAATAGAGTCTCTATTATTCACTATTTTTGGAAGAACCCCAAATTTGAAAAGAAAAAGAGGCGAAGTTTAGACTCGTTATCCAATTTTTCCAGTATCAATTAACTGTTGTAGTAACGGACGAATGATTAATTCCATCGCAAAACTCATCTTTCCTCCTGGAACCACAAGCGTGTTATGACGGGACATGAAAGAGCCATCAATCATGGCAAGTAGATAAGGAAAGTCTACATTACGTATGCCACGGAAGCGGATCACCACAAAGCTTTCATCTAAGCTGGGAATGCCTTTAGCATTGAGAGGATTTGACGTATCAACCGTAGGTACGCGCTGAAAGTTAATGTGAGTTCGAGAAAACTGCGGCGTAATGTAGTTGAGATAATCATCCATTGAGCGAACAATCGAATCCATTACCGCTTCTCGTGAATGGCCGCGATCACGAGTATCTCGAACGAATTTTTGGATCCACTCAAGATTTACAATTGGCACCATGCCTATCAATAAATCGACGTGCTGTGAAACATCAATATCGCCATCAACTACGCCACCATGTAACCCTTCATAGAAAAGTACATCGGTGTTTTCCGGCAAATCTTGCCATGGAGTAAAAGTCCCTGGCATTTGGTTGAAGGGAACGGCTTCATCAAAGGTGTGTAAATAGCGACGGTATTGCCCTGTGCCATCAAGACCATATTGACGAAAGAACTGTTCGAGTGCTGGAAAGTCATTTGCTTGAGGACCAAAGTAGCTGATGTGCTTACCTTGTTCTTTGGCTTTACGGATCTCCACATCCATTTCAGGACGCGTAAATCGATGAAAGCTATCTCCTTCAAGCCATGATGCTTTAATGTCCATCATATTGAACATTTTACGGAAGGCTTCAGAAGTCGTAGTAGTGCCTGCACCGGATGAACCAGTAACGGCGATAATTGGATGTTTAGCGGACATGACAAACCCTGTCGGTTATTCTTGGCATCAAGCCTTAATCTCAGAATGTTATAACAGGGTTGTGTTAAATGATACGTTATCGTTTCAAATTTGTGATTGATTGAAAATGATTATTCAAATTCATGATTGGTGAGATTAGGATTAAAACGCGCTTTGGTTTGAATATCGACGGTTTCATGTAACTCTGAAAATACCACCATCGCTTCGCCACTTTTAAGTAATCGCTTAATTTGCTCTATTTTATCTTGATGGCTGCATTCCATCTCACCGTAATCTGTCCCTTCTCGAAGTACAAATTCTGAAATCAAATTCTCTAGTGTGTCTGGTGCGATGTCTTGCCAAGGAATGATCATACAACTTATCTCATCCGTTTATTGAATAGCCATGAGTGGCGTTAGGGTTATAGAGCGTGTTGAAACCACTGATTGACGGTTGTTTCTAACCAAAAATTGGGTTTGGTGAATGAACCATTAATAAAGCCCACATGACCACCATGCTCTGTTAGTTGATAGTGTACACAGTTAGGCAGAGGATGAGTAGGGATCACCGCTTTTGTCATGAATGGGTCGTCTTTAGAGTGAATAATGCGTGTCGGAATATCTATCTTATCTAAAAACTGTAAACCACTGCATTGCTGATAATAATCTTGTGCGTTTTCATAGCCGTGCATTGGGGCGGTGAGTAAATTATCAAATTGTAGAAGATCGGGAATGGCCGCAATCATTGCTCTATCTAAACCGACGATCGCTTTTCTATTTCCGTTGATCTTTTTGATGCAGCTGGCTTTCAATGAGCGTAATAAATAGCCTTGATAGACGCGAGAAAAGCCGTGTTGAATACGCTCTGAGCAGGCGGCCAAATCTAAGGGTGCAGAAATAACGGTTGCTGCATTCAATAATGTGTTTGTCTTGTACTTAGCAAGATAATTGACCAGCATATTGCCACCCAGAGAGATCCCAGTAGCAACTTTAACTTGTTGTGGAAAGCGGTTGTCTAACATTTGAATAAAGAAACGTGCATCTTCGGTTTCCCCTGAGTGATAGGCTCTGGCTAAACGGTTTGGTACGTCACTGCACCCTCGAAAATGCATCATTACGCCTAACCAACCTTGCTCTTTAGCGGCGGCGAGTAATCCATTTGCGTACGGGCTTTCAAAGCTGCCTTCTAAACCATGAAATAAAATGAAGATGGGTTTATCTCCGGCTTGATTTGGATTTTCACTCCACGCTAAATCAACAAAATCACCATCAGGCAGTTCAAGACGCTGCCAATAAGCATTGAATAGTGGGTTTCTACGTATTAAGCGAGGCAAAAGGGTTTGAATGTGGCAATTGGATAACCCTTTAGCTGGTGTAAATTGGTCCATCATCGAGAGATACCTTAGTTAGCTTGTAAGTTGAACATGAGTGTTTCTGCGTTCAGTGAAAGACAGTATTGGCGCAATAGAGCGGGGGCGTCGATTGTTGTTAATTGCTTTAATTGAATACCTAATAAAGCCTTAATAAGATCAGCTTGCTGTTGTTGTTCGAGTTGAAGTTCAAAGTTAAGCGCATCTTGATAAAGAGAGGTATTGGCCGTTTGTTTGATCGCTTTGCGTAATTTACGATAAGAAAACAGCAAGGGATCTGTGCTGATAAGAGCCGTTTCGAGGGTTTTTATATGTGGTGCTGGAAAGCCAATGCTAAGGCTATCAAGCCAAATTAAAAGTAACGCTAAGTTAACGTTGCCATGATGCTTATCTTGTAGGGTCAGTATGCCTTGTTGCAGCCCCTCTTGGTTGTAGTGGGATAACGAGAAAGACCAAAAGGCTTCGCAAGTAAGCAAAGCCTTTTGTTGGTTACTGATTGGAGGATTACAGCTGAGAGGCATTCTCTTTTTCTTCAATTTGCTCTTGAAGATCCATCCACTCCATTTCGACATCTTCTAGCTCTGATTTAGAAGAGGCTTGAATCGCTAAGACTTCGGTTAAGCGTTTTTTATTTTCTGCTTCATACAAAGACACGTCACCTAACTCTGTTTCGGCTTGACTTAGGGCTTCATTCAGTTTGTCCATTTTCTTTTCAAGCTTAGTCACTTCTTTACGTAGTGGTGCTATCTGCTTTCTGAATTCGGCTTCTTTACGCTTTTGCTCTTTTTTGTCTGCCGCACTTAAGCTGGTTGAAGTGCTTGGACTGTCTTGCTTGTCTTGTTGCAGTTGTTCTTTACGCTCGTTTTTGTTTTGCTCTGTTAGCCATTTGTAGTAATCGGTTAAGTCACCGTCAAAAGGAACCACTTGGCGATCATGAACTAAATACAGATCATCTGTGGTCGCACGAAGTAAATATCTGTCGTGACTGACGATAACCATTGCCCCCTCAAAGGTTTGCAGCGCCATGGTTAACGCTTGGCGCATATCTAAATCAAGGTGGTTGGTTGGTTCATCGAGTAGCAACATGTTTGGTTTTTGCCATACCACCAGTGCTAATACTAAACGGGCTTTTTCACCACCCGAGAAAGGCCCAATTTTATCGAGCGCTTTTTCACCTTGAAAACCAAAGCTGCCTAAGTAATCACGCAGTTGTTGCTCGGTGTGATTAGGGGCTATTTGCATTAAGTGCTGTAGTGGCGTTTCTTCTACGTGCAGTGTTTCTAATTGGTGCTGTGCAAAGTAACCAATTTTTACCCCTTGCGAGTAGCTGAAAATGCCACTTTGTGGTGCTAGATCACCTGAGAGTAATTTGATTAAGGTCGATTTACCGGCCCCATTTCGACCCAGTAGACCAATACGGCTGCCCGGAACAAGGTTCAAACGAATTTGTTCTAGAATGGTGTTGTTTTCATAGCCCGCGCTTACTTCATCCATCATTAAGATAGGGTTTGGCAGGGCATCTGGCTCTCTAAAGTTAAAGCTGAATGGGTTATCTAATTGTGCAGGTAGCACTTTTTCCATCTTTTCTAACGCTTTAATACGGCTTTGTGCTTGACGTGCTTTTGATGCTTTGTAACGGAAGCGGTCTATGTATGACTGCATGTGCGACATGTTTTTTTGCTGCTTTTGGTATTTCGCTTGTTGCAGTACCAGTTTCTCAGCTCGTTGCACTTCAAATGACGAGTAGTTACCTGTGTATTCGTTCAATTGCTGATTTTCGACATGAATGATGCGATTGATGACGGGATCAAGAAAATCACGGTCATGAGAAATAAGCATTAAGGTGCCAGGGTAGTTTTGTAACCAACGCTCTAACCACATTACAGCATCTAAATCTAAGTGGTTGGTTGGTTCATCGAGTAGCAATAAATCTGAGCGACAAATCAGGGCTTGTGCCAAGTTTAAACGCATACGCCAACCACCAGAGAATTGAGTTAGATTCCACTCCATCTGCTGTTGAGAAAAACCTAAACCGTTAAGTAATTCAGCCGCACGTGAGTTAATGGTGTAACCACCAACAATGTCTATTTTGCTGTGGAGTTCAGCAACTAAGGTGCCGTTATCTGCCTCTTCTGCTTTACGTAACTGCTCTTCTAAGCCTCTAAATTCACGATCACCATCAATAACATAGTCAATGGCTTTGCGCTCTAATGCCGGAGTTTCTTGCGCAACCCACGCCATTTCCCAGTTTTGAGGAACACGGTTTGAACCGGCATCAACACTTAATTCGCCTTTAATTAGGGCAAAAAGAGTGGATTTACCACAGCCATTTTTTCCGACCAAGCCCACTTTGTCACCTGGGTGAATGGTGGCAGAGGCTTGTTCTAATAATGGCTTCCCGCCACGAAGTAATTGAATGTCTGAAAACGTAATCATGCTGTGGTGTTCTTCTCTTGTTGGCAAAATAGTGAATACGAAGAGCATAGTAGGCGCAAGAGGGAAGATTGTCGATATGGAAATAGTCTGTATGATGGAGAAGATAACGACAAAAAGAAAAGTCTAAAAAGGAATTTATGACTCAGTTGCCTAAAATATTAGTGATCCTCGCTCATCCTGATCCTGAAAACTCAGTGGCCAATAAAGCCATTTTAACGGCTTATCAAAATCTCCCTCATGTCACCGTGCATGATCTTTATGCTCAATACCCAGAGTTCTTTATTGATGTGGTTTATGAACATCAATTGCTTGCTCAGCATGACATTATTGTATTTCAACATCCTCTTTATCTTTACTCATGTCCCGCACTGTTAAAAGAGTGGATGGATTGTGTCCTTGGTAAGGGATTTGCCTATGGTGAGGGTAATGCCCTAAAAGGGAAACAATGGCGCAGTGTGATTACCGCAGGTGGTATTGAAGAGGCGTTTTCTGAGAGAGGTTATAATCAATATACGATGGATGATATTTTAATTCCTTTTAAGATCACTGCCGCCTTGTGTCAGATGGAATGGTTAACGCCATCAGTGCAATACTGGGCTCGAAAGATCACAATTGAAAAACGTCAGCAGTTTATTGATGACTATAAATTGTGGCTATCCAATCCTAAAGGAGAACGCTAATGGCGGGAGATTGGCTACATACCAGTTCAATATTTTTAGCGGCAGCAGTGGTTACGGTTCCTTTGGCGCAGCGATTTGGGTTAGGCGCTGTACTGGGTTATTTATTGGCGGGAATTGCGATTGGTCCATGGGGATTAGAGCTCATCTCGGATGTAGATGCGATTTTACACTTTTCTGAATTTGGTGTTGTACTGCTTCTCTTTTTGATTGGCTTAGAGCTAAACCCGAACAAATTATGGAAGATGCGAAAACCGATCATAGGATTAGGTGGCAGCCAAGTGGTGGTGACTTCTTGTGTGATAACTGCTGCGATGATGCTTTATGGTTTAGCGTGGCAAGTGAGTGCAGTAATAGGCATGGGGTTGGCTTTGTCATCAACCGCGATTGCTTTGCGAGTGATTGAAGAACGAAAATTATCCTCCTCAGAGAGTGGTCAATCAGGCTTTGCGGTGTTGTTGTTTCAAGATATCGCGGTGATCCCTATGCTGGCGGTATTACCTGTGCTAGCTGGAGGCGCCAGTGGCAATTGGCTTGATGGTTTATGGATATTGGCAGGGGTGATTGGTATTTTCACCTTAGGTCATTTTTTATTACGACCACTATTTAGCTATGTTGTGAAAAGTGGTGCGCGTGAGTTGTTTACGGTTGCGGCACTGCTTTTAGTGATTGGTGTGTCTGCTGCGATGAAACAGTTGGGACTATCAATGGCGCTTGGGGCATTTCTCGCTGGGGTGTTACTGGCTGAAAGTGAGTTTCGTCATGAGTTAGAAGTCGCGATTGAACCCTTTAAAGGTCTACTACTTGGTTTGTTCTTTATTGCGGTCGGTATGTCGGTCAATTTAGGATTGTTACTGCAATATCCATTCGAAATATTGGCGGCTGTCACCATACTCGTTACCTCAAAAGGAATGCTGCTTTATAGCTTGGCTCGATTATTTGGTACTCAAGCTAAAGCGCGCAGTCAGATGGCGATGATTTTAAGTCAAGGTGGTGAGTTTGCTTTTGTGCTGTTTACGGCAGCGCAAATGGAAGGCTTATTAAGCCGAGAGCTGACCGCTTTCTTATTGGTGGTGGTCAGTTTATCGATGATGACGACGCCGTTATTACTGATAGGTCAAGATTGGTGGTTTGGCAGAACACTGAACGGTGAAGAAGAAATGCCACAATCGGATTTTACTCATGCTACCCAGCCCAAAGTGATTATCGCGGGCTTTGGCCGGTTTGGACAAATTGTTGGGCGTTTGCTGTTTGCCAATAAAATTAAGTTAACCATTCTTGAAGGTGACCCAAGCCAAATTCGTTTACTGAGAAAGTTTGGCTATAAGGTCTATTATGGCGATGCCACTCAAGTGGAGTTACTACGCGCAGCAGGCGCTGAGAAAGCCGAAGCGATTGTGATTTGTAAGACTGATCCGCAAAAAGTGATGGAGATAGTCGCTTTATGTCAGCAACATTTTCCACATTTAAAAATTCTAGCCAGGGCGAGAAGCCGAGTTGAGGCGTATGAGTTGTTAAGTGAAGGGGTAGAGCACTTTTCACGAGAAACTTTTTATGGGGCCCTTGATTTAGGCCGACAAACCCTCACATCTTTAGGTATGCATCCGTATCAAGCTAAACGTGCAGAGTCGCATTTTAAAAAGTTAGATGTTGCTATGCTAAAAGAATTGTTACCATTGCACTCAGACGACAAGGTTCTGGCTTCTAAGGCGAAAGCGGCTCGAATAGAGTTAGAAGAGATCTTTGGCTTAGAAATGGAAAATGAACGATCAGATCAGAACCATTGGGATTGATGTGAGGCAGAGTTTATTAGCACAAGGATAATAACCGTGAAAAAACGATTTATTGCAGGTGCGGTTTGCCCATCGTGTAGCACTACGGATACGCTACGTTGGTGGCAAGAAAGTAATATTGAACATGTCGAGTGTGTGGAGTGTGGTCATACTGACCGCAAAACGCCAAAATCGATAGAAAAAACCAAACATGCGCAAGATGATGTTATTGGCGTTTTTAAGCCTGAATAGTATTATGTCGCAACACTGAATACCATCCACTAATGCCAAGTGCATCCGGAGTTAAAATGAAAATTGAAAAGAATGTTGTTGTAAGTCTTGCTTACCAAGTAAAAACTGAAGAAGGCGTAGTTGTTGATCAATCAACAGTTGAAGCGCCTCTTGATTACCTACATGGTCACAACAACCTAATCGTTGGTCTTGAGAAAGCGCTTGAAGGTAAAGTTGCAGGCGATAAATTCAGCATCACTGTTACTCCTGAAGAAGCATACGGCGAGCACATGGATGAGATGGTTCAACGTGTTCCTGCGAACGTTTTCCAAGGTGTTGAACAAATCGAAGTTGGTATGCGTTTCCTTGCTGATACAGACCAAGGTCCAATCCCTGTAGAAGTGACTGAAGTTGACGGCGACGAAGTTGTTGTTGATGGTAACCACATGCTTGCTGGCCAAACGCTAGGTTTTGACGTTGAAGTTGTAGCTCTACGTGAAGCAACTGAAGAAGAAGCTGCACACGGCCATATTCACCAAGAAGGTGGCTGTGGTGGTCACGATCATGATCACGAAGGCGGTTGCTGTGGTGGCGAAGGCCATTCTCACGATCACGAGCATGAAGAAGAACATGTATGTTGCGGTAAAGGCAACTGTTCTAAGTAATTTTTTAGAGCTGGATTCAGATCGCTACGCTTAAAGGGGTCAGGGGGGATGTGGTGAGGTTTCTATAATTAACTAGAAACTATACGCTGCGCTAACTGGAGTCTATAAGAGTAAATGTAGAGCTGAATGTTGTGCTTAGAATTAGAAAGACCACAGGTGTTGAGCCTGTGGCCTTTTTTTTACTAGAAACTATACGCTGCGCTAACTAGAAACTATAAAAGCGAGCATGGTAGGTGTTTTGAGTTCTAGGTTTCAGGGCGCTGTGCTTGCAGGTTTCAGGGAGGGGCGCTTTTGATTTTCCTGAAACCTGAAACCTGAAACCTGAAACCTTTGTTTTTTGCTTTTATAGGAGCGAAGCGGTCTAGTTAGCCAAGCGTATAGCCTCTAGTAATGCGGTGGTGGGGTCTCTTCTGACGCATCAGCCATGCTTGACGTATCCATGGTCTTCATCTTACCAACCATAAACTTCATCTGAACTTGCATATTCGTGATCAATAATTGTTGCTGAGATAACGCATCGTTTAACTCTTCGATCGTTTGCTCTTGAAATGCCATTTTGTACTCTAAATCACTGATCTTATCGTCTAATATTTTAATATCTGTCGTCATTATTCTATCAACCAAGCTTGAGCTATTCCGGCTGAAGTAGCGGAAATGACTCGTTGTTTTTTATCAATGGCGACATCATACACTACCGCTGTTGGTGGACGTGCATCTTTTAATGGTTCAGCACGCCATTGTTCTTGCTTCTTACCTGACAACGTATCCCATAGCATGACACTACCGGCAGGTGAGCCTGTAATGAGGTATTTACCATCATCGCTAAAGCGAGCACTTGAGAACACTTGTTGGCGAGCAAAGGTGCTTAACTCTGTCATTTTATCGCCAGTTTTTAAATCCCAGATAACGGCTTCATTACCGCCATCGGCTGTTAACGCGTATTTGCCATCTCGTTGCAGTGCAATGCGACTTACACGTTTCTCATGTTCAAAGGTGTGCAGTATTTGTCCCGTTTGCGTATTCCAAAAATAAGCAAAATGGTCATTGCCACCAGATAAAGCAAATTTACCATTGGCAGATAAGGCGACTGAATTTACTTTTTCTCGATGAGCAAGAAATTCTAAACGACGTCCAGTGGCTAAATCGATATAGATAGCCTTGCCATTAGATAGGCCAAGTAAGACTTGTTGGCCATTACTTGCAATATCGACATCACGAATAATGCCATCAGAGATAGACCATAATCCTTCAGATACGCCCATTCCTAAATCCCAAACGGCAAAATTGGTTTGTGTTGCCGTGATAGCAAAGCGGGAATTATCGGAAATGGTTATATGAGAAACGGTAGAATCGTGTTGATCTTGAGCACCAAAGTAGGTGAGTTCTTTATTATCAACCAGATCCCAGAAGTGTAAACCACTTTGAGTTTCGCTGTCAGTATTGGCAGCATTAGAGCCTTTTTTTACGAAAAATAGCCCAAAGCGAGCATCGCGGCTTAACGCGAAACTTGTGGTGCCTTGTGTTGCCACTTCCCAACGCTGAACGTCAGAATTATTAAAGAAACAGCCTGATAATGTCAGCGTAATGACAAAAATTGCTAGGTATTGAGAGATAAGGCTCATCAAATTGAACTACTCGTTTGTAATATGTCTATAAGTACTAGTATATTGTGATGAACAGTATTTCACATCTTTATCTAAAAAATTGAATAAGAAATTGAGGCAAGACCTCAAATAACCGGAGTTTTGAAATGAAATCTATCTTTAAAGTGTCGTTACTTGCTGCAACTATTGCATTCGTTGTTGGTTGTCAAAAAGAAGAAGCACCAAAAACAGAAGCAACTACATTACCTGCAAAAATTGAAGCGTCAGCAGAAGGCGCAACCGCATCAACGTTCGCCTCTGAAGATGAAAAAGCGGGTTATGCAATTGGTGCATCACTGGCTAAATACCTAAACTCTAATTTAGAGAAACAAACAGAACTTGGTTTAGACCTTAAAAAAGCAGATGTACTTGCAGGTGTTACTGACGTATTTAATGGTAAAGAGCGCCTAACAGACGAAGAAATTCAGGTAGCTCTTCAAAATCTAGATCAGCGTGTTGCTGAGATTGCACAGCAAAAAATGGCGGCTGAGTCTGAAGCAAACATTAAAGCGGGTGCTGATTACCGTGCAGAGTTTGAAAAACAAGACGGTGTAATGAAAACTGAATCAGGTCTTCTATACCAAGCAATTACTCCAGCTGAAGGTGCTAAACCACAAGCGACAGATACTGTAGTTGTTCATTACTCTGGTACGCTAATCGATGGTACTAAGTTTGATAGTTCTTACGATCGTAACCAACCTGCTACTTTCCCACTGAATGCAGTAATTCCTGGTTGGACTGAAGGTGTTCAGCTTATGAATGTTGGTTCTAAATATAAGTTCGTTATTCCTGCTGAGTTAGGCTATGGCGCTCAAGGTAACCAAGCGATCCCTGCAAATTCAACATTAGTATTTGATGTTGAATTGCTAGAAATTAAAGATGCAGCAAAACCTGCAAAATAATTTTCTGAAGATTAAATAATCTAAACTTTGTTTTAGATCACTGAATTAGCCCCGGCACTTGCTGGGGTTTTTTATTTTCATGCAAATATTCTGATAAACTTGATGGAATTATTTTAAGCAGCTGGCTTTTTTGCTCGTTGGATAAATGGATATTAAGTTGGTGTATATGAATATTGAGAATATCGCAGAAGAAAGTTTATCTGAGGTAGTACCATTTACAGAGTTTGACCATCATATTTTACGCTCGTATGAAGCCGTTGTTGATGGAATCGCTAGTTTAATTGGTAGCTATTGTGAAATTGTTCTGCACTCATTAGAAGATATCAATAAATCAGCGATTAGAATTGCTAATGGAGAGAATACGGGCCGGAAAGTGGGGTCTCCTATTACCGATTTGGCTTTGCAAATGCTAAAAGATATTCAGCGTTCAAAGCGTAATTTTTCACGTTCATACTTCACTCGCGCTAAAGGTGGAGTGTTGATGAAATCGATCACCGTAGCTATTCGCAATGGTGATGAACGTATTATTGGTTTGTTATGCATTAACATCAATTTAGATGCGCCTTTCTCTCAAGTCTTACATTCATTCATGCCAAGTGAAGAGGCGAATGAAGCGGCTTCAAGTGTCAACTTTGCTAGTGATGTAGATGAGCTTGTTGATCAGACGGTTAAGCGTACTATTGATGAGGTCAATGCCGATAAAGAAGTTGGCAATAACGCTAAGAATAAACAGATCGTCATGGATTTATACGATAAAGGTATTTTTGATATTAAAGATGCCATTAATCGTGTCGCTGATCAGCTCAATATTTCAAAACATACGGTTTATCTTTATATTCGTCAGAGAAAAATAGAGGATGGTGAAAAGTGAGTTTGTGCTATGGATTAGTCGTTAATGGCTCGGCATACGGCACTCAAGCGTCAAGACAAGCTTTTCAATTTGCACAAGCCTTGATCGAGCAGGGACACCGATTAGAGAAAGTGTTCTTTTATCAAGATGGGGTGCTGAACGCCTCCTCATTGATTTTACCTGCTAATGATGAATTTGATATCACTAAAGCATGGCAAGCATTGGCACAAGAGCACAATGTAGAATTAGAAACCTGTGTTGCAGCTGCATTACGTCGTGGTGTTATTGGTCAAGAAGAAGCTGAGCAGAATAACGTAGAGCAACATAACCTAGCGCAAGGCTTTCAACAAGCTGGTTTAGGTGGGTTAGCAACGGCGTTGTTGAAGTTTGATCGTGTCGTTCAGTTTTAATCGCTTGGATCTGAAAGAGAATAGGTAGGTTATGAATCGCATTGGATTTGTATTTCAAAGTTCACCACACTCAACCACTAAGGGTAGAGAAGGCTTAGATGCCATCCTAGCAGCGTCGGCATACAGTGAAGACATTGGTATTTTCTTTGTTGGTGATGGTGTACAGCAGTTATTAGAAGCGCAACAGCCAGAACAAATATTATCTCGTGATTATATTGCTGGATTTAAAATGTTGCCTTTGTACGATCTTGAAGAGATCTTTGTGTGTCAGACGGCGCTATTAAATCGTGGATTAAACTCTCACAATCTGAACATTGATGTTGAAGTCATCTCAAATCAACAAATTAATGAGAAGTTAGCACAATGTGCTCAAGTGATGGTGTTTTAAGTTATGCTGCATATTTTAACCAAAACAGACAATTTACACGCACTTTATAGACAAGAGTTACCGGTAAATATAGATGATGATGTGTTTTTATTAACACAAGACTGTGTTTATGCTGGAATAGTGGATCATAAAGATCATTTATTGATCCTCTCTCTTAAGCAGTGTTATTTTTTACAAGAAGATGTTGAGGCGAGAGGTGTTAAAGCATTAATTGATAATAGAATTCAATTAGTTAGTTATTCATCTTTTGTCTCTTTAACCCAAGAGCATTCCCCTGTGGTGACTTGGTAATTGAGTGTTATGACCAAGAAAGAAAGACTATTTTTAAATTGTTTATTAATAGTGCTGTATATTTCTTGACACATATCACGTTCAGCCTTAGAATTTCGCGTCCCTATTTCCATAGGGATATAGATTTTTCAAAAGTTTTCGAACCTCTAATCAGGAGCTATTTTAATGGCAACTATTAACCAGCTGGTACGCAAGCCACGTGCAAAGCAAGTTGTTAAAAGCAACGTGCCTGCGCTAGAAGCGTGTCCACAAAAACGTGGTGTATGTACTCGCGTATATACTACTACTCCAAAAAAACCGAACTCAGCGTTACGTAAAGTATGTCGTGTTCGTCTAACTAACGGCTTTGAAGTTACTTCATACATCGGCGGTGAAGGTCACAACCTTCAGGAGCACTCAGTTGTTCTTATCCGTGGTGGTCGTGTTAAAGATTTACCAGGTGTGCGTTACCACACTGTTCGTGGTGCACTTGACTGTGCAGGCGTAAACGATCGTAAGAAAGGTCGTTCTAAGTACGGTGTGAAACGTCCTAAGTCTTAATGGAATCCGTTAAGTAAGGCCAAACACTAAATATTTGTAATTTGAAGAAACTGAAAAGTTTTGGATAACCTGAAGACAACAACGGAGATATTCCATGCCACGTCGTCGCGTAATAGGCCAACGTAAGATCCTTCCAGATCCTAAGTTCAAATCTGAGCTGTTGGCAAAATTTGTAAACATCGTAATGGTTGACGGTAAGAAATCAACTGCTGAAAAAATCGTTTACGGTGCCCTAGAAATCATGGCTGAGAAATCTGGTAAAGATCACTTAGCTGTATTCGAAGAAGCTCTTGAAAATGTTCGTCCATCGGTGGAAGTTAAATCTCGCCGTGTGGGTGGTTCAACTTACCAAGTTCCTGTAGAAGTACGTCCGGTTCGCCGTAACGCACTTGCTATGCGTTGGATGGTTGAAGCTGCGCGTAAGCGTGGTGAAAAATCTATGGCTCAACGTCTTGCTAATGAAATGGTAGACGCGTCTGAGAACAAAGGTACTGCGGTTAAGAAACGTGAAGACGTTCACCGTATGGCTGATGCTAACAAAGCATTCGCTCATTACCGCTGGTAATACCGAAGGTGCAGCAGTCCTTGCTGCACCTTACTTCTTTCTTTCCCATTTAGTAAAACACTTAGCCATTATCGCTATTTCAATGCATGTGCGTTGGGAAATAGCAATAATCCCTAAGATAAGAGGATACAACCGTGGCTCGAAATACACCTATTGAGCGCTACCGTAATATCGGTATCTGTGCTCACGTAGATGCAGGTAAAACTACAACTACTGAGCGTATTCTGTTCTATACAGGCCTTTCTCATAAAATCGGCGAAGTTCATGATGGTGCTGCTACCATGGATTGGATGGAGCAAGAGCAAGAGCGTGGTATCACCATTACCTCTGCGGCTACTACGACTTTCTGGCGTGGTATGGATGCACAATTCGAAGATCACCGTATTAATATCATCGATACTCCTGGACACGTTGACTTCACAATTGAAGTAGAACGTTCTCTACGTGTACTTGATGGTGCGGTTGTTGTGTTCTGTGGTTCTTCGGGTGTTGAACCTCAATCTGAAACAGTATGGCGTCAAGCGAATAAATACGGAGTACCTCGTATTGTTTTCGTAAATAAGATGGACCGTGCTGGGGCTGATTTCTTACGAGTTGTAGACCAAATTAAAAATCGTCTTGGTGCAAATCCTGTTCCTATCCAATTAAATATTGGTTCAGAAGATGATTTCAGAGGTGTTGTTGACCTTATCAAGATGAAAACCATTAACTGGAACGAAGCCGATCAAGGTATGACCTTCACATATGAAGACATCCCAGCAGATATGGTTGAGCTTGCAGATGAATGGCGTCAAAATTTAGTAGAAGCAGCGGCTGAAGCCTCTGAAGAGCTGATGGACAAATACCTTGAAGGTGAAGAACTATCAGAAGAAGAGATCAAAGCTGCTTTACGTACGCGTACATTAAATAACGAAATCGTACTAGCAACGTGTGGTTCTGCCTTTAAAAACAAAGGCGTTCAAGCGGTACTTGATGCTGTTATTGAATTCTTACCTGCACCTATCGATGTTCCTGCAATTAAAGGCGTTGATGAGAATGACAATGAAGTTGAGCGTCACGCGGATGACAACGAACCATTTGCAGCGTTAGCATTCAAAATTGCAACAGACCCATTTGTAGGTACGTTGACTTTCATGCGTGTTTATTCTGGTGTTGTTAATACTGGCGACGGTGTTTATAACTCAGTTAAGCAAAAGCGTGAGCGTTTTGGTCGTATTGTTCAGCTTCATGCAAATAAGCGTGAAGAAGTGAAAGAAATACGTGCCGGTGATATCGCTGCGGCGATTGGCCTAAAAGACGTAACTACAGGTGATACACTGTGTGATCAAAACGCCAAAGTTATTCTTGAGCGTATGGAATTCCCTGAACCGGTTATTCAGATTGCAGTTGAACCAAGAACACTTGCTGACCAAGAAAAAATGGGCATAGCTCTAGGTAAACTAGCCGCTGAAGATCCATCTTTTAAAGTTGAAACCGATAAAGAATCAGGCCAAACACTGATTTCTGGTATGGGTGAACTACACTTAGATATTATCGTTGATCGTATGAAGCGTGAATTCAGTGTTGAATGTAACGTTGGTAAGCCTCAAGTAGCATACCGTGAAACTATCCGTGGTAGCGCGGAAGTGGAAGGTAAATTCATACGTCAATCTGGTGGCCGTGGTCAATATGGTCATGTATGGCTAAGAATTGAACCAGCAGAACATGATGCTGGCTTCGTTTTTGTCGACGAAATTGTTGGTGGTGCTGTTCCTCGTGAATACATCAGCTCAGTAGCAAAAGGTATCGAAGAGCAAATGAATAACGGCGTGTTAGCAGGTTATCCTGTACTCGACGTTAAAGCGACGCTGTTTGATGGCTCATACCACGATGTTGACTCCAATGAAATGGCGTTCAGGATCGCGGGTTCAATGGCATTCAAGAAAGGTGCGCTTGAAGCACAACCAGTTATTCTTGAACCAATGATGAAAGTTGAAGTAACCACTCCAGAAGACTGGATGGGTGATGTTGTTGGTGATTTAAATCGTCGCCGAGGCATGATTGAAGGTATGGACGATGGTATTGCTGGTTTGAAAATAATCCGCGCACAAGTTCCGCTTTCTGAAATGTTTGGTTATGCAACATCTTTACGTTCTGCGACTCAAGGTCGAGCGTCTTATTCTATGGAATTCTCCGAATATGGTGAAGTTTCTAAGAATGTTGCCGATAGAATCATCGCTGAACGCGGATAAAACACTCAATGCCCTTGCGTCAAGAGCAATTGACGCATAAAATAGCAAATTCTGGCGCGCCTTATCACTGTTCGATAAGGCGAATCATAACTAGGAAGGAACACGATCG
>NZ_JARACO010000039.1 GCF_028765575.1 Aliivibrio sp. S3MY1
CGTATGTATTCAGTGTTTTTTATCAACTCTTGATTGATTGAATTTACGTTAGAGTCTGATAGTAAGCTAGAAAGACAAGGAGTGACTCCACCAACTCTAATATTGAAAGGATTTAGCTCCTTAGCCCAACTCTTTGTTAGACCTGCGAGCAATGAAGCCGAATGACCGAGTTGCTGAACTTGTGGTGATAATTTCTGATACCCTAAATTAATGATCACGCCTTCTTTATTATGATCTCTCATATGGTACGCGGCATATTGACCATAAGAAAATAAGCTTTCAGTTAATTCAATTAGCTGAGAGGGGGCATCATGTTGATGATGTGAAAACAAGCTTGGTAGGGCAATATCAGTATAGTTGTTGATTAAAACATCGATGCCATTAATAAACGTTTCATCAATAGAATGGAATAAATCATGAATACTTTTTGTTGATTGGTCTTTTAATTCGTAACTAATAACATTTGGGTTTAATTGATCGCAGAGTCGATGTGTCTCGTGTAACTGATAGTGATCTGAATCAGAAAGAATAAGGGACGCACCAAGTGAGGAAAAATGACATGCAATAGCTCGGCCCATAAAATTACCAGCAGATGTGATCAGAATAGTAGAATGTTCAATTTGCATAGCATTCCTCCCTCAAAGCATTTCACATTGTTGTTAAATAAAAGTGCTTTAATAATGGGATAGAAATATTACATCTGCTGTGAGCTTGGCTAGAAATGGAGATTAAATTGCATTCAATTATCTAATTTATGCACTAACTCACATAAATTGTGCGAATGATGCCCTGTTGGAGATAATAAACAATACTCGCTGAGTAAGGGAAGACAGCGACAGATTAAACGTATAGGTTCATCTCTGAATGACGCTTAGCTGTTACCAACTCATTGTAAAGATCTTGAGGGATAGCATTAAAGATCTCATTACCTGATTCTAGTTGGCGACGTTGATGACCAGATAGGTTGTGATATACGTCTTCTGGTAGGTCGTAGGTATCTTGTGGCATATAAGCCATAGCATCAGGGGCTAGTCCATGTAATAGTTTTGCACTTGCTAAACCACCATTATGAAATTGGTTTGCTTGTGAAGCGGCGCGAGAGTAGCTTTCTTCATTACTACGTAAAATCTGAGCGTCAGCTAATTGAAAGCGTTGACGAAGTAGATCTTCGGTTACTTTTTTTTCATCTACTTTTTCAACAGGTGTATTTTCACGTAAGTCATTAGATAGTAAAGACATCATTAAAGCGAAATCTGCACGGCGACCAGCTTCCATAGCATGGTTTAGGTTTGAACCGTATTGAATTTCACTGATTAGTTCGGCTTTATCTAAAGTATGTACTTTCATGAATCAATTCCTCTTGATGATAAATACTTATCGGAAAAGAATTGAAGAACTTTAGGCTTTTTAGGAAAAAAATTGCCGTTTTTTTAATTTATTTTATAGGCAGGGCAAAGTGTTACCGCGAAATGAGGAAAATAAAAAAGGCCAGTATAAATACTGACCTTTTTGAGGCGATAATAACCGTGAACGAGTCTGGTTATTATGCAATAAATTATTTAGCTAGGTTTTCTTCTACGAAAGACCAGTTTACTAGAGACCAGAACGCACCCATGTAGTCAGGACGAACGTTACGGAAATCGATGTAGTAAGCATGTTCCCATAGATCAACCGTTAGAAGTGGTGTAACACCTTCTTCGGTTAGTGGAGTACCTGCGTTTGATGTATTAACGATAGCTAGAGAGCCGTCAGCGTTCTTAACAAGCCAAGTCCAAGAAGAACCAAAGTTGTTTATCGCAGAATCGGTGAATTGTGCTTTGAATTCTTCGAAAGAACCAAATGCAGCATCGATTGCAGCAGCAACAGCGCCAGTTGGTTGGCCGCCAGCGTTTGGAGCTAGACAGTTCCAGTAGAACGTGTGGTTCCAGATTTGAGCTGCGTTATTGAAAACACCACCAGTAGAGGTTTTGATGATCTCTTCTAGTGTTTTACCTTCAAATTCAGTACCAGGGATAAGACCATTAAGCTTAACTACGTAAGTATTGTGGTGTTTACCGTGGTGGTAATCTAAAGTTTCAGCTGAGATGTGTGGTTCTAATGCATCTTTTGCAAATGGTAGAGCTGGTAATTCAAATGACATTGCTCATGTCTCCATGTTGTAAGAGGTCTACGCCTCACTAATATTCCAAAAAATATACACTCAACCGAGTGTAGAATGTATTCTGACTTCGTTTTGATTCTAGCAAGTTTTGATTTTATTAAAAGAAAAAGTGGTGAATTTTCAATAAATAATACCACTACAAATATTAGGTATTTTTTTCTGAGTGCATAAGAAGTAGAATGAATACAACTTAGTGTCGACCCATTAGAGGATACAATGGAAACTATCGATAAGATCAAACAACAAATTGCTGAAAACCACATCATTCTATACATGAAAGGCTCACCTAAGCTTCCAAACTGTGGTTTTTCATCTCAAGCTTCTCAAGCATTAATGAACTGCGGCGAGAAATTTGCTTATGTAGACATCCTACAAAACCCAGACATTCGTGCAGAGCTTCCAGCATACGCACAATGGCCTACTTTCCCACAGTTATGGATTGAAGGTGAATTAATTGGCGGTTGCGACATCATTTTGGAAATGTTCCAAAAAGGTGAGCTTCAGCCATTGGTTAAAGAAGCTGCTGAGCGTAATGCTCCTGCTGCGGAATAAGAACTAGAACATAGATCATCTAATTAGTTAGATTGATAAAAAAAACCACGTATTACTACGTGGTTTTTTTTATATTTTTGCTTTTTCAAAAGCAAGGGCCTGTAATTTTGCCAAGGGGGATTTTCCTTCCTTTAGTTTACGTAGCCACTTTTCTTCAATGATTTCTTTTTTGTCATCTAAACGCATTTCGCAATAAACTAAGTAAACAATATAAGCGGTTTCGTAATCGGTAATATCTGAAAGTTGAATATCAGAGATTAAGCGGTTTGCTTCACCGTATCGATTCATTTTTAATTGCCATAACGCGGATAATGCACGCTGCGCTGAAATACAAGGTATACCACGTAAGCGGCCTTTTAATTTTGCACTGACTCGTTGCCATGAACTTTCAGGTGACCAATCTTGTAACGTTTCTTCTGAAGCAAGAAAAAGATCACCCCATGAGGCCAGTGCTCTTTTTCCTGCAGAGTCAAACGCAGAATTTGGCAATAAATAAGCGTATTTAGTGAGTAAGTCGAATGCATCGTATTGCTCGCCTTTTGCAAGAAGAGACCAAATAAGATGACTGAATCTTAAATACGAGTAGGGAGCAAGCTCAAATCCTTTTTTCCAGTAGCGAGCAGCAATCGATAAATTATCTCGGTTAAACGCTATTTGGGCTTTTAAATCAAGCAAACGTAAACTACTGGTTTCATTTTTTGGTAGTAATGAATCGACTAACTGATTAGCGGAATCAAAATTATTTTGTGCGATATAGATTTCTGCTTGCTGAATTTCAGCTTCAATTGACTCTTTAATTATTGATAGTAAAGCTTTATTTACACTCAATGCTTCTGACAGTCGGTTCACTTTGATAAGACGAGACGTCAGCTTAAGCATGGAGTCTTTAAGAATAATTTTATTTGGTGCCTTGAATATAAGGGGTTTAACACCAGAGAGGCCATCTTTTGTATAAGCGGCAATCATTCCCATCGCAAACTGACGTTTTACTAAATCATGGTTAATAACTTTGATAATTTCTTCTGGTCGAATTGGCTTTTGAATATACTTTTCAGGAGCATAATCGGTATATGCTAATTCAATTTGTGGATCTTCATTACCCGTTACAACATAAACCAGAGTATTGTCGCTAATCAATCGTAGCAGACGTAATTGTTCTAACATTTGAAGGCCAGTACTGCCATGGCCAAGATTATGGTCAACAAAAAGGACATCGAATTTTTTTTGTTTACAGTTTCCTACTGCTGCGCCTGCTGTTGGGCAGCAAGCAATGTTATTCGTTGGGACACCAATACGACTGAGTAATGCTCGAATTGCATTTTGGATAACAGTGCTGTCGTCAATGATGAGAAAAGAAGAGAGCTTAATTAGTTTCATAGAAAATAGACAGGTCGTAACTAGACAGCGTGAGAGTATAGCAACAGTCTTACTTAAATATAGAAAAAAGAATGAATAACGGAGTAAAAATATTTGATTTTAATGAATAAAACGACAGGGTTAACTGTCGTTTTATATTGATTAACATTAATTCTGCAACAATAACCTAACTATTAGGCCGTATTAATAAATTAAAGCACCATTGCTGCAATCCAACCAAATGCAATTAATGGCAGGTTATAGTGTAGGAACGTAGGGACTACGGTTTCCCATACGTGCTCATGTTGGCCATCTGCATTTAGACCAGACGTTGGACCTAATGTGGAATCTGATGCAGGGGAGCCAGCATCACCTAGAGCGGCAGCAGTACCAACCAATGCAATGGTTGCCATTGGAGAAAAGCCAAATGCCAAAGCAAGAGGTACATAAATCGTTGCAAGAATTGGGATGGTAGAGAAAGAAGAACCAATACCCATGGTTACCAATAAACCAACAATTAGCATAAGTAACGCGGCTAATGGTTTATTATCACCGATAGTTGTAGATAGAGTTTGAACAAGAGTCTCAACTCCGCCTGTCGCTTTCATTACCGCCGCAAAGCCTGCCGCCGAAATCATAATGAAGCCAATCATCGCCATCATATGAACACCACGAGTAAAGACGTCTTGAGTCTCTTTCCAGGCAATGACCCCACCAAAGGTAAATACCATAAAGCCAACGAGGGCACCAACAATCATTGAGCCTGTTGCTAATTGAACAGATAGCGCAGCAATAATAGCGACAATTGAGATGTGGATATGACGTTTATTAAACGTTGGTGTCTCATTTGTTGCTTGCATCTCTGCATTATCAATATCAGCATAAGTACGTGGCTTACGGTAAGAGATAAATACAGCAATAAGAAGACCGGTTACCATTCCTAGAGCAGGTAGAGCCATCGCAAGGGGAACTTGGTTCGCAACGACATCTAGATTGTTGTCATGCAGATTCTTTAACAAGATATTGTTTAAAAAGATGCCACCAAAGCCAACAGGAAGGATCATGTATGGGGTTACTAGACCAAAGGTTAGAACACAAGCAATTAAACGACGATCAAGTTTTAGCTTATTAAACACTTGGATTAGTGGTGGAATTAAGATTGGAATAAACGCGATGTGAACAGGTACCACGTTTTGAGATGAGATTGTGATTAATAAAATCAGGCAAAGTAAAAGATACTTAACACCCGTTGCGGCATGTAGATTGTCTTTACCATTAATGCGCTTAATTACATTATGTGCTAATAAATCAGTAACACCTGATTTTGAAATAGCAACAGCAAACGCACCGAGCATAGCATAGCTTAATGCAATCGTTGCACCGCCACCTAAGCCACCTTCAAATGCTGAAATAGTATCAGATAATGATAAACCACCCACTAATCCACCGATTAGTGCACTGAACGTTAAGGCAACGACAACGTTAACTCTAAGTAAAGCGAGAATAAGCATTACTGAAACAGAAAGAATGATTGGATTCATTTTTGTTTAGTTTCCCTGTAAATGTTGTGTAGTCATATTAACCAGTAACAAGCATGAGAAAGTGACTTGTTTCTAGTTAATATCAGCAAATTAGCCAATTAATTATTATTAGTATTTTCTTCTTCAGTTTCCGGCAATAGAGGCCAACCACCAAGATCTTTCCATTTGTTTACAATATGGCAGAATAATTCAGCTGTTTTTTCTGTATCGTAAAGTGCTGAATGGGCTTCTTTTCCATCAAAATCGATCTTTGCGGTTTTACACGCTTTTGCTAATACGGTTTGACCAAGGGCTAAGCCACTGATAGCAGCAGTATCAAAGGTGCAGAAAGGATGGAATGGAATGCGTTTTAATTTAGCTCGCTCAGAAGCTTCCATCACAAAGCTGTGATCGAAATTTGCATTATGAGCGACCATGATCGCACGGCGGCAATCATGCTGTTTTTGTTCTTTTCGGATCAGTTTATAAATTTCTTTTAAAGCAACATCTTCTGTTACGGCGCCACGCAAAGGACTGAATGGGTCGCGAATACCATTAAATTCTAATGCTTCTTTTTCAAGATTCGCGCCTTCAAATGGTGCAACATGATAATGAATAGTAGTGGCCGGTTTTAAATAACCGTCTGCATCCATTGCAAGTGTGACGGCACAAATTTCAAGTAAAGCGTCAGTTTTTGAATTAAAACCAGCGGTCTCAACATCAATAACGACAGGGAAATACCCACGAAATCGGTTTTTTAATAAATTATGTTGCTCTACTTCAGTCATCATTCGGTACGTAAGAAAATGTTGGCGCTATTATTACAGATTATCGTTAGCATAAAAACTGTAAATAAGGTGTGATGAGGATATATTTTTTGAAGATAGCGAAAGGATAAATCAAATGAAGAGTCGATATGAGTATTGTTGGTCTAATTTTTGCTTGAGTTTAGCTATCGTCAACGGCATAACCCATAGATTTAGGTATTATGAAAAAAACACTGTTAACTTCAGCTTTGTTAGTAAGCTCACTGATTGCTACGCCAGTATTAGCAAATAAGAACTACGTGGCTAAGCCTGAGCAATCAAAATGGACGATGTTAGAAAACTCGCCATTGGAGTGTCGTTTATCTCACAATATTCCTAATTACGGAAATGCAGAATTCTCTTCGTTCGCTAATAAAAAGATGAATTTAGACTTTGAACTAAAAATGAATCGCCCAATGGGGGAGACTCGTTCAGTTAATTTAGTGTCTATGCCACCGCGCTGGACACCAGGTGAAAGCGCCGATTCAATAACGAATTTGAAATTCTTTAAACAATTTGATGGTTATGTTGGTGGAACGACGGCATGGTCAATGTTAGCTGAATTAGAGAATGGACGCTTTCCTACGTTTACTTATGCAGATTGGCAAAGCCCTAAGCAATTGATTGAAGTTGCTCTGTCTCCAGTCGTGTTTCAAAAAACCTACAACGTATTTAGCATGTGTATTGCTAACTTACTACCGTACAGCTTTGAAGATATCTCATTTACAATTCTACACTTTGATAAGAACAGTGATGAGTTAAATAAAGCATCGAAAAAACGCTTATCTCAAATTGCTGATTTCATAAAATACACCAAAGATGTCGATTTAGTTTTAGTTGCCACCTATACCGATTCAAGTGGTGGAAAAAACGTTAACCAACAAGTATCTGAACGACGAGCTGTGAAGCTGCAAAATTATTTTGAATCGATTGGCTTACCTGCTGACCGTATTCGAGTTCAATCTTATGGTGAACGTCGTCCTATTGCTGATAACGCAACACCAATTGGTAAAAATAAAAACCGACGCGTGATTATCTCTTTAGGTAGAACGATTATTTAATAGCGTTAAGTCATAGCGACTCTAAAAATTATAATGTTTAAAGAAAGGTGTCTATCTTATAGGCACCTTTTTTATTGCAGCTTGAAACTGGCAATCAACTCACATTGTACTGTGGTATCTATGTGTTGGATGTGCTTTGCAATCGCTGGGTTTGGGTGTCGCTTCATAAAGTCTAGAAGGGCACTTTTACAACAACCTAGATTAGAAACAAACGATTCACAATCACTTCTTGGGCACTGAGGTACAAGAGTAAGCACTTTTTCTGAGGCTATTTCTAAATATTTTAATTCGAATCGATTGTCATTTTGGCTTCGCCAGAACTGGGCTAGATTATGGCAAGAAATAACTGAGATTGTTATTTGATCAATAAGGCTGACTTCATTGCGTTTGGTTAACTCTTCTGAAATAGCAAAGGCTTGTTGATAATGAAGAATGGTACGCCAGAAATCTTTATTGTTAAAAGATTGCTCTGCTAATATGGTGTGTTTTTCCCATAGCTCTATCATGATATTCCCTCAATTGGTCTTCTTTCAATTTATGTAAACACTCTAATTGAGAATTGTTATCATTAAAAGACTGGGGTATAAAAAAACCTGCTTAGATCGCAGGTTTTATTCTATAGAGTATCTAGTGTTTTAATTTAAGTAAGGAATTATCCTTCTAGACCAGCTGAAGCACTGCTATTTTGGATTAGTTCAATCATGTAGCCATCTGGGTCTTTAACAAACGCAATGTGTGTAGAGCCACCTTTTACCGGGCCGGCTTCACGAGTGACATTACCCCCAACGGCTTTAATTGCATCACAGGTTTGGTATACATCATCAACACCAATGGCAATATGACCAAAAGCCGTACCCATATCGTATTCTTCAGTGCCCCAGTTATACGTTAATTCGATAACTGCACCTTGAGATTCATCACCGTAGCCAAGAAAAGCTAACGTATATTTGTACTCTTCATTCGTGTTTTGACGAAGAAGATCCATTCCCATTACTTTGGTGTAAAACTCGATTGATTTATCTAAATTACCCACACGGATCATCGTGTGTAAAATGCGTCCATTAGCCATTGTTTTGCTCCAGTTTTTTTGCTTTTATGCCGGCCTAAATAATTGATAGGTAGCTAGTATTTAAATATCCGTTTTTTCTTTGAACTCACAGAGATCTTCTATTATGCAACTGCCACAGCGAGGTTTGCGTGCAATACAGGTATAGCGACCGTGCAGAATAAGCCAGTGGTGAACGTCAAGTTTGAACTCTTTAGGTACCACTTTGAGTAATTTCTTTTCTACGTCGTTAACGGTTTTTCCCATTGCCAGTTTTGTTCGATTAGATACTCGATATATATGAGTATCAACCGCAATGGTTGGCCAACCAAATGCAGTGTTAAGCACCACATTTGCTGTCTTATGACCGACACCGGGTAGCGCTTCTAATGCCTCTTGATCTTCTGGGATCTCACTATCATGAAGATCAATCAACATCTGGCAGGTTTTAATGACATTTACCGCTTTAGTATTGAATAAACCAATGGTCTTAATATACGTTTTTAGGCCATCAACCCCTAAGTCTAAAATAGTTTGAGGCGTGTTTGCTACAGGATAAAGTTTGCGAGTGGCTTTATTCACACTGACATCAGTTGCTTGCGCTGATAATAAAACTGCGATCAATAATTCAAACGGCGTAGACCATTCAAGCTCAGTTTGAGGATGTGGGTTATCGGCTCGTAAGCGTTCTAATATTTCTCGGCGTTTTACATTATTCATACCGCTTAATGTCCTTATTTATGATACTCGTACGCGTTCAATTTTTTCTTTTTCTTGTTTTGGTTGGCGATCTGCTAATTTTTTATCAATGACATTTTTCAAAGCAATAAGAAAACCGACGCCTAAGAACGCGCCTGGTGGAAGCATGGCTAATAGGAAATGACTATCGACATGAAATAGTTCAATACGTAATACTGTCGCCCAATCGCCTAATAATAAATCAGCACCATCAAATAACGTACCGTTACCAAGCACTTCACGCATCGCACCTAATAGGACAAGTACCGCGGTCATGCCAAGCCCCATCCATAATCCATCAAGAGCTGCAGGTATAGGGTCATTTTTAGAGGCGAACGCTTCTGCACGACCTATAATAATACAGTTAGTTACGATAAGAGGAATAAAGATACCGAGTGATAGATATAGACCATAAGCATACGCATTCATTAATAATTGAACGCAGGTTACGAGTGATGCAATGATCATTACAAAAACAGGAATACGGACTTCTTGTGGGATCCATTGGCGAACTAATGAAACGATCACGTTTGAGCCTATCAGAACTAAAGTTGTAGCTATGCCTAACCCTAGTGCATTGGTCACTGTTGCAGAAACGGCCAGTAAAGGACAAAGCCCTAATAGTTGTACAAGGGCAGGGTTGTTATCCCATAAGCCATTTTTAATTAATTCTTTATGAAGTGCCATTAGTTAGCCTCACAATTAAGGGGAAGAGTTTGTAGCTCCTCTTGATGCGTTTTATAGAACCATACCGCTCTTTTAACGGCTTTTACAACAGCGCGTGGCGTGATAGTTGCTCCTGTGAATTGATCAAATTGGCCACCATCTTTTTGAACAGCCCAGTTTTTATCTTCAAGGTTATCAACTGTTTTACCTAAGAATACATCGACCCATCGAGTAATTCGTATATCAATCTTATCACCTAAACCAGGGGTTTCTTGATGAGATAATACTCGAACACCAGTCACCATAGCTTCTGAATCTACACCAACAATGATCTTAATTGCACCGCTGTAACCATCTGGCGCAATCGCTTCTATAGCAGCCCCTGAGTGCTTACCATTTAATGAGGCTAAATAAATAGGCATTGGTTGTTCAGAACCTAAAGCTTCTCGGTTTGTTGCTAAGATGCACGCTTTATACAATTCATTGTCATGCTGCGCTTTTGGTACAACTTGGTTAAGTGTCGACAGTAATTGTTGTTGTTGCTGGTAAGCAATTTGATCTTTTGTCAGTGCGAAAGTAATCGTTACTAAAGCCGTTGACGCAATGGCGAAAAGCACCAGAACAAGGCTGCTTTTTTTCATGGTTTTTAGCATTGTCTTATCCTTTTGTATGACCGTATGTTCTTGGCTTTGTGTAGTAATCAATTAAAGGAACACACATGTTGGCTAAGAGAACCGCGAAAGCAACCCCATCAGGGAAACCACCCCAAGTGCGGATGATATATACTAAGGCACCAATAAGGGCACCATAATATAGGCGACCTTTTGGTGTTGTAGCAGCAGAAACCGGATCGGTTGCAATAAAGAAAGCACCAAGCATGGTGGCGCCAGAGAATAAATTAAACAGCGGTGATGTTGCGGTATCGGCTGAAAATAGAGCAAATAAGCTACTAATCGCAAATAGGCTGACTAAAAAGCTTACCGGAATATGCCAATGAATAACTCGTTGCTGTAGGAGGAATAGCCCACCAAGCAAGAAACCAACATTAACCCAAAGCCAGCCTAGTCCAGCAAAGCCGTTAAAAATAGGAGAAGAGAGTACTTCTGATGTAGTTAGCCCTGACTTTAGTCCTGTTTTTATTGTGTCTAGTGGGGTCGCCATTGTCATGCCATCGACATTCATCGTTAGCTGATGGACAGAGAAACCTTCTTGACTTAATCCGTTGAGGATCAACCATATTGAATCTGAGAAGCTAATGGTTTCTGTCAGTAGCTCTTTCACTGGCAACCAAGTGGTCATTTGAACAGGGAAGGAGATAAGCAGTACAACATAAGCAGCCATTGCCGGATTAAATAGGTTTTGACCTAATCCGCCATATAAATGCTTAGCAATAACAATCGCAAAAACGACACCAATAACGGTTATCCACCAAGGGGCAAGGGGTGGAATAGCAAGAGCCAAGAGTAGGCCTGTTAATAGGGCACTATTGTCACTTAAATAAGGCGCTAATGGGCGTTTTCGACATTTTAAAACCAGAGCTTCTGCCAAAACCGCAGTGATAATGGCAATCAAGACTTGTAAGAATGTACCCCAACCGAAAAAGTAGGTTTGAGCGAGTAATCCTGGGATAGTCGCAAAGGCCACCATTTTCATTAGGGTTTTAGTGCTCTTTTTGCTGTGAGCATGTGGTGAGCTAGTGATAAAAAAGGCCACTGTTACTCTTCCTTATTGTTATTTTCTTGTGCTGCTTTGCGAGCTTTAGCGCGTGCAATGGCAGCAGCGACGGCTGCTTTTTTCGGGTCTACTTTTTCTTCAGGTTCTTGAATTTCAATATCTGCTTCAGTAGATGCTTCTGTTGTTTCCTCTGCTTGTGCCGCTTTGCGAGCTTTAGCGCGCGCAATGGCAGCCGCGACAGCCGCTTTTTTCGGGTCTACTTTTTCTTCAGGTTCTTGAATTTCAATATCTGCTTCAGTAGATGCTTCTGTTGTTTCTTCTGCTTGTGCCGCTTTACGAGCTTTAGCACGAGCAATGGCAGCCGCGACAGCCGCTTTTTTCGGGTCTACTTTTTCTTCAGGTTCTTGAATTTCAATATCTGCTTCAGTAGATGCTTCTGTTGTTTCCTCTGCTTGTGCCGCTTTGCGAGCTTTAGCGCGAGCAATGGCAGCTGCAACGGCATCTTTTTTACCTGAAGTCTCTGGAGCGTCTTGTGATTCTTGATTTTCAGTAGCAAGTTTGGCTTTTCTTTCTCGTGCTTGCTGTTTACGTGCCTCACGTAATTTTGCCATTTCAGAATTATCAGGTTCAGCAGCGTTTGCTTGAGCGGCTTCTGCTTGCTTTGCTTTAGCACGCGCTATTGCAGCAGCAACGGCAGGTCTTGGTGCTGCAACGCCTGATTCTTCTGCTGCTTTTTGAGCTTTTACTCTTGCAATAGCGGCCGCGATTGCATCATTACCTGAACCATTAGGTTTTTCTGCTTTCATCTCTTTACGACGATTTTCTGCGGCAAGTTTGAATTTGTTTTCACGTTCTAATTTATCTCGCTCTATTCGAGCATTTTTTTCTTCAAATCGTACTTTTGCACGATCAGCGGCCAATGCATCTTGTTTACGAGCATATATCTCTGATTTCGCTTGGCGATAATACTGAACTAATGGAATTTCACTTGGGCATACATAAGCGCATGCACCACATTCGATACAGTCAGATAAATTATAGTCCTCACATTTATCAAATTCTTCTGATTTGGAGTACCAGTAAAGTTGTTGTGGTAGCAGTGCTGCAGGGCAAGCATCAGCACAACTACTGCATCGAATACACGCCATTTCATGGTTATAAAGAGGGAGCTCTTTACTATCTGGCGTAATAATACAGTTAGTAATTTTAGTGATTGGAATTTGCTGATGAGGAAGAGTAAAGCCCATTAGTGATCCCCCCATAATAATTCGAGGGTGTTTTTTATCTGCTTTATAACCGACAAGATCCATCAGGAATTGCACACTGGTTCCTAAGCGAACCCAATAGTTACCAGGTACATCAATACTGTTACCTGTGAGAGTAACAACACGTTCAATTAGAGGCTCTGCATTACAGATAGCGCGTTTAACCGCAAAGACAGTTCCGATGTTTTGCATAATAACGCCAATATCGGTTGAGCGTCCGTTAGCTGGAACTTCTTTACCCGTTAAAATCTTAACTAATTGGCGAGAGCTACCTGATGGGTATTTTGTAGGAATAACGCGGATCAGAATATTATCGTGTTCTGAAACCACAGAGTTTAATGCTTCTACCGCTTCTGGTTTATTGTCTTCGATAGCAATAATAGCTAGTTTAGGCGTTAAAATATGCTGTAAGATCTTAATGCCAGTAATGATTTCATTCGCACAATCTTGCATTAAACGATCATCGGCAGTGATGTAGGGTTCACATTCAGCCGCATTGATAATTAAAAGATCAGCTTTGCCAACACCACTTTGTAATTTACGGCTAGTAGGAAAGCCAGCGCCTCCCATACCTGAAATACCCGATTGACGAATACGCTCAATAAGATCGATAGGATCTTCATTTAAAAAATCAGTAATGGGTTCACGAGGATCAATCCACTGATCATTACCATCGGTTTCAATAACAATACAAAGATCGGTTAAGCCTGATGGATGAGCGACGGTTCGTGGTTCTATCGCGACAATTTTTCCCGATGTTGGTGCATGTATAGGCACACACATGGCAATATTACCTTGTGTGAGTGGCTGACCTTTTAAGATGGTTTGACCTACAGTGACAAGGATATCGCCTTTACCACCAATATGCTGTTTTAATGGCAAGATCAACTCAGAAGGAATGCCTGCGGGCTGAATGGCATTCCGTGTAGAGATAACTTTATTTTCAGCAGGATGGATACCACCATGGAAATCCCAAAGTTGACCTTGTTTAATTTGCTCGATAATGGACAACATGGGTTACTGCTCCGATGTTTGAGAAGGCTTATCTGCCGGAAGATTAACAACAGGGATACTTTGTAAGTCCCATTTCCAGTTATCAGGTGTCGTGCTGATTGGTATCATTTCAATACAGTCGGTAGGGCAGGGTGCAACGCATAAATCACAGCCGGTACATTCCGCTTCAATAACAGTATGTAACGCTTTTGTACCACCGACGATAGCATCAACAGGACAGGCTTGAATGCATTTAGTACAACCAATACACATATCTTCGTGAATAAAGGCAATTGTTTTTACGTTGACGGCATCATCATCTGAGGTTGGAACATCAACACCCATAAGATCCGCTAATTTTTCAATGGTTGCTTGGCCACCTGGTGGGCATTTATTGATCACATCCCCATTAGCAATGGCTTCGGCATAAGGCTTACAGCCAGGATAACCACATTGACCACATTGAGTTTGCGGAAGAATCGCATCGATTTGCTCAACAATAGGGTCGGATTCAACTTTAAATTTAATTGACGCAAACCCCAGAATTAAACCAAATACTAAGGCGAGTGCGGCAATAGCAATAACAGCAATAAGAATTGAACTCATGTTTATAATTTCACTAAACCAGTAAAGCCCATAAAGGCCAAAGACATTAAACCTGCTGTGATCATAGCAATGGAAGCACCTTTAAAAGGCAAAGGAACATCAGCAGCAGCAATTCGCTCACGCATGGCAGAAAAAAGAATGAGAACCAATGAAAAACCAACGGCTGCACCGAAGCCATAAATAATAGATTCGATGAAATTATGATTTTCAGTGACGTTGAGTAATGCAACACCAAGAACGGCACAGTTAGTCGTAATTAGAGGTAAGAAAATACCAAGAACACGATATAACGTTGGGCTTGTTTTATGCACGACCATTTCAGTAAATTGAACCACAACAGCGATCACAAGTATAAAACTCATGGTTCGCAAATATTCGATGCCAAGAGGCGCTAAAATGTAGGTCTCAATAAGGTATGAACATACCGAAGCAAGCGTTAGGACAAAAGTTGTCGCAAGGCCCATTCCAATTGCACTTTCTAGTTTTTTAGATACGCCCATAAATGGACAAAGACCTAAAAACTTAACCAGTACAAAGTTGTTCACTAAAACAGTACCAACAAGCAGTAATAGATACTCAGTCATGCCAATGATTTTTATGATAATAGATGATCTGGTTATTATCGGACTTTAAGCGCGTGATAACAACCTTATAAAGAATAGGTTTTTAAACTTTAAGCAAAAAATAGGCAAAAAAAAGCCTCGTCATGAAGACAAGGCTCTAGAATTTGGCTCCCTTTGCTGGACTTGAACCAGCGACATACGGATTAACAGTCCGGCGTTCTACCAACTGAACTAAAAGGGAATCATTTTAATGGGTGCGATAATACCGACTCAAAATTGAGCTGTCAACAATCTAATTAGTATAAAATATGAACACCAATGTTATCCC
>NZ_JARACO010000004.1 GCF_028765575.1 Aliivibrio sp. S3MY1
TGTTAGGCCTGCCGCCAGCGTTCAATCTGAGCCATGATCAAACTCTTCAATTAAAGTTTTTACTCAATGATTAATACTGATTTGTTACATAAATAAATTTGTGTAGCCACTCAGTTCATTGATAGTTGCTTACCCATAAATGGATAATGCTATTTTGACTATCAATCCATAAGTGTCCACACAGATTGCTAAGGTCTAATTATTAAAGAGCTCAAAGCTAAGTTTTCACTTTGCTTTGCGTGAAGTGTCATCTAAATTACTAAAAGTAAGCTGCAAGCAACTTTTGAAGACTCCGTTCGCGTCAATGTTTCACTTCTTGATATCACCACACCCCTTACTAATAAAGGTTTGCTGTGACAACGGAAGCGAATTATAGAGATTTAATTATGAGTTGCAAGCCCTTTTTAAACACAAAAAACCAACCGCTCAAAAAGCAAGCAAATCGAAGATAAAACACTCAACCCTGAACTAATTTTAGGCCTCCCACTCCTTTTTCATCCTTTTGATTACATTTTCAGGGACATTATGAATACTTTTAAATTTCCCCTTGCACACATCTATCTCTAATACAGCATCATACTTTTGAGCAATTTTTCTGTATGCATCCATTTCCCACTGTTTTACAAAAGTATTAGCGACGACGACACTTCTACCATGATATAAGTGAAATTCACATTGTGACTGACACCATTGATGAGCAGAGCTTAAAAGAGTAGCGTCAAAACAGTAAGCTCCCTCTTTATTCACAAAAAACTGATCCGCTTCAAGATGTATCAAGTCCAAGCTTTGTGCCAAAGTAGATTTACCACTTCCCGGTAAGCCTCTCAATAATCGCAACTCTAGCTTCTTCATCATTTACTCTGCTCTTCCATTAAGTTCTCTTTTACAAATTCAGTAAAAACTTTTAAACGAGAAGGCATATATTTATTCTGAGCGTATTGCATAGCGATAACACCATGATAATTCCCTTTTATCTGCCAATCAGAAAGAACGGGAACCACTTCGTTATTATCTAACGCCTCTTTAATAACAAAATCAGGGAAAATTCCGATACCAAAACCATCCTTAACACCATTTAATCTCATTTGCGAATGATTGACAGCGTAACGACCAGTCACGGCTATCACATGGCTTTCTTCCGCTTTTACAAATTCCCAAATATGATCTGTTGTCGTTTCACCTAAATAAAGACAGTCATGATAAGTAAGATCATGTGGATTGAGTGGCAATCCTCTCTCTTCTATATAAGAGGGACTTGCACATAAACTGAGATTAACCTTTCCTATTTCTTTCATGATCAATCCTTCTGTTGGTTTATCGGTTAAACGAAAAACCACATCAATCCCTTGAGCTATCATATCGATATCACCATCCGATGCTCTTAGCTTTAATTGGATTTTAGGATACTTAATCAAAAATGGGGTAATTAGTGGTTGAAGCACAATCGTTAAAAATGCTTTTGGAGCCGCTACCGTCAAACTTCCAGACGGAACAATATGCTCTGAGCTCGAAATATCAATCGCCTGCTGTGCCGCTTCGACCATAATGACTGATTGTTGGTATATTTTTTTACCAGACTCGGTGATCAGCAAACTGCGTGTTGTTCGCTCAAACAACTTAACAGAGAGTGCATTTTCCAAGCGAGTAATAAGCTTACTCAACGCAGACGGAGTTACACCCAGCTTTTTAGCCGCCGCCGTAAAGCTGCCTTCATTTACGACTATAATAAAAGTCGCTAAGTCGGGTAATAGATTAATAAGTTTATTTGTGACCATGATTCACTAATGCTTTTCCTTTTTTAGGGATAATAGTCGCAATCACTTTCAATTAGAATCTATTTATCATAACTACAAGAAGGAAAGATAATGTCTTCTGCATTCTACACTCAGATCCAAAATCAAATTGAAGAAGTAAAGAGCGAAGGTTTATATAAATCAGAACGCATCATTACGTCAGCTCAAAAAGCATCTGTTTCTATTTCTACCGGCCAAGAAGTTCTAAATTTCTGTGCAAACAACTATTTAGGTTTAGCTAACCACCCTGCTCTTATTGAAGCAGCAAAAGATGGTATGGATGAGCACGGCTTTGGTATGGCTTCTGTACGTTTTATCTGCGGTACTCAAGACTCACATAAAGTACTGGAAGAAAAATTATCTACTTTCTTAGGCAAAGAAGACACCATTCTTTACACATCATGTTTTGATGCAAACGCGGGTTTATTCGAAACCATTTTAGGCGCAGAAGACGCAATCATCTCTGATGCCCTAAACCACGCATCAATCATTGATGGTGTCCGCCTTTGTAAAGCAATGCGTTTCCGTTACGCAAACAACGACATGGCAGAGTTAGAAGAACAACTAATCGCAGCAAAAGAAGCTGGCGCTCGTCATACACTTATCGTTACAGATGGAGTGTTCTCAATGGACGGCGTTGTTGCTAATCTTCCTGCTATCTGTGACTTAGCTGATAAGTACGAAGCACTGGTTATGGTTGATGATTCTCACGCTGTTGGCTTTATGGGCGAAAACGGTGCTGGTACTCATGAACATCATGACGTTATTGATCGCATCGATATCATTACTGGTACGCTAGGTAAAGCAATGGGTGGCGCATCAGGCGGTTATACTTCTGGTAAAAAAGAAGTGATTGACTGGTTACGTCAACGCTCTCGTCCGTACCTATTCTCTAATTCAGTTGCTCCTGCAATTGTTTCTGCTTCTATTCGTGTTCTTGATTTACTGGCTGAGTCTGGTGATTTACGCACAAGCTTATGGGAAAACTCTGCTCATTTCCGTACTCGTATGGAAGCCGCGGGTTTCACAATGGGTGGTGCTGATCACGCTATCATTCCAATTATGCTAGGCGATGCAAAACTCGCTGCAGAATTCGCAGAGCGTGCTTTAGAAAAAGGCATCTATGTTGTTGCTTTCTCTTTCCCAGTAGTACCTAAAGGCCAAGCTCGTATCCGTACACAAATGTCAGCAGCTCATTCTCGTGAGCAGTTAGATCGCGCAATTGATGCCTTTATCGCTGTAGGTAAAGACATGGAGATCATCAAATAATGAAAATTAAAGCACTTTCAAAACTAAAACCTGAAGAAGGCATCTGGATGACCGAGGTTGAAAAACCTGAAATGGGCCATAACGATCTTCTTATCCGCATTAAGAAAACTGCAATTTGTGGTACAGATGTACATATCTACAACTGGGATGAATGGTCACAAAAAACCATTCCTGTTCCTATGGTTGTAGGCCACGAATACGTAGGTGAAGTGGTTGGTATTGGCCAAGAAGTTCGCGGTTTTAACATTGGCGACCGTGTTTCTGGCGAAGGTCACATCACTTGTGGTCACTGTCGTAACTGTCGTGGCGGCCGTACTCACCTTTGTCGTAATACAACAGGTGTTGGTGTTAACCGCACAGGTGCATTCTCTGAGTTCTTAGTTATTCCAGCATTTAATGCATTTAAGATCCCATCTGAGATTTCTGATGATCTTGCATCAATCTTTGACCCATTTGGTAACGCGGTTCACACAGCCCTATCATTTGATTTAGTAGGTGAAGACGTTCTTATCACAGGTGCTGGTCCAATTGGTATCATGGCAGCAGCGGTTGCAAAACACGTTGGTGCTCGTCACGTTGTAATTACTGATGTAAACGAATACCGTCTAGATCTTGCTAAAAAGATGGGCGTAACACGTGCAGTAAACGTAATGAACGAAAAGCTTGAAGACGTTATGTCCGATCTTGGCATGACAGAAGGTTTTGATGTAGGTCTTGAAATGTCAGGTGTTCCATCTGCATTCAACAGCATGCTAACTAACATGAACCATGGCGGTAAAATATCTCTATTAGGTATTCCACCATCTGACATGACTGTAGACTGGACTCAAGTGATCTTCAAAGGCTTAGTGATTAAAGGTATCTACGGTCGTGAGATGTTTGAAACTTGGTATAAGATGGCAAGCTTGATCCAATCAGGCCTAGATCTAACACCAATCATCACTCACCACTACAAAATTGATGACTTCCAAGCAGGCTTCGACATGATGCGCTCTGGTATGTCAGGTAAAGTTATTCTAGATTGGGAATAATCATTCTCATTTAAAATGAACTATAATAAGGCTAAATTTCGGTTTGGCCTTTTTTATATTTCCTATTTAAGAAGATAATATGCATCAATCAGACATCAACGGCTATCATGTTCACGTTTATTTCGATCAAACAAGTATCGACTTTGCTGTTAGTTTAACAGAACTGCTGCATGAAAAATTTGGATACCAATTAGGAACAGTGAATCAAAAACCAGTCGGCCCTCACCCAGTTTGGAGTCGACAAGTTTCTTTCAAACATCATGATTATGATGAAGTAATGGTATGGCTAGAAGAAAATAGAAATCACTTATCGGTGTTAGTCCATCCGTTAACTGAAGATGAATATCTTGATCATACTAGCTCTGCGGTGTGGTTAGGTTGTCCACTAGAGCTAGATCTTAGTATATTCACCAATAAAGAATAACGACTGGCTTCTCTTAATTATCTAATAAATAAGAGAAGTCATTTACTTTGCTTTATAAATTGAAAATTCCTTCGCCAATTTATACTCAGACCATTCTTCCTCTTTCATCGCTTCAAGATAGGCTTTTTTTGCTGCAATAAATGCGTTTTTATCACTCATTGTCTTTGTTGAAAATATTTTAAATTTATAGCTGCTTCGCGGTGTTTGTCCAATAATTCCTTTATAGATGGTTTCATCTTCTGCCACTTTAACAACAACCCCAATAACGCCAGATGAGGGATGAGCAGCTTTAAAGTACTTACCTTTTGCCGATTCCGCTTTACGTACATTTTTATAATTTGCCCAATTATAATTGGCTTTCATCAGCGCGACTTTTCTCAATACATGTGTAGGATGAGTACAAGCTTTAAATTTGTTCAGTTCTATCGTCGAACCGGTCTTAACAAATTCTTTTTTTACCACAAAATGGGATTTATCATCCGCTTCAATCATTAATATTTGCTTTGGTTTTCTTCTAAATTCAAACCAAGTCTCTTTAAATTCAGCCATGCAACCATCCATTGCCTTTTGAATTAATTGGTCGCAAATTTCACGCATTTCAAATTTAGATAATGGTGTTGTTGTTAATGTTTTACTTGGTCTAAAGGTTTTGATATCTGCATCTTTCGTTTTTAAGTAAGTATCTAATACCTCACCTATCGCATTTAATTCAGCAAGAAACTCACCAAGATCATCAAAATTAACATTATATAAACTACGAGAAAAAGTATGCGAACGATAACAAGATTTACTTTCATGGCGCTCAAAATGGCTATTCACATAAGGGGTGCCATTAACCATTGATAACTTTAACTGAATGTTTGGATGTAAGCCTTGGTAAGCTGATTTAGCAGTAAAGGTTTTTGTTTTTCTCGCAGCATCTGCAGTTTCATATTGATCTTGCTCAACCAATTCAGCAATAGACCACGCCGCTTCAATGATCGCTTCTGAACGAGCATCAACATCACTCTCTTCATTTTTAAAATCGGCGTAATAAGCTTTACTGTAATAAGCTTGACCTTTACGAGCAAAACGCACTTGTGCAAATTCCATTCTACGGTGCTTAGTCGATTGACCATCATTCCAATTAATACCAATTGGTATCCAATATTCAGTGCCTGCTATATCAACCAATTTTACTCGTAACAGTAAATTTTCTTCGATGTAAGTTTTTTTTCCACGTACGATCAAAAAAGTACTGTAATCAAGTCGTGGGGATAAGGGATGATACATAGTAAAGCCTCTGAGCACATTGGAATAAACAAATAACAGGCATAAAATAGATTGGGATACAGCGCTTTTTATTTTATTGTTATCTACTGATGATTATATCACCGTTTTAATTATTAATTCAATTCTCTTATAACAATATAAAAAAAGGCATAAAAATGATCTTATGCCTTTTTTCTAGTTTTATTTAAGACGTAAATTTAGAGCGAATGATAGTATAAATACCATCACTACTTTCTGACTCAGCAGGAGAGCCCATCAATAGCTCAATCGCTTCACTTACATGCTTAACGGGCCAAATCGTAAATGACCCTTTTTCTATTGCTTGAGTTACTTCACTATTTAACATTAGATTTTGAATATTAGTGTGAGGAATTATCACCCCTTGATCTGCTTTTAAGCCTTTAATTTTACAAACTTGATAAAAGCCTTCAATTTTTTCATTTACGCCACCAATAGGTTGCGCTTCACCAAACTGATTCATCGACCCTGTAATTGCAATATCTTGACGTATTGGTTTTTCAGAAAAGGCGGAGATAATAGAACAAAACTCAGCCATAGAAGCACTGTCGCCATCAACTCCTCCGTAAGACTGCTCAAATGCCAAGCATGTCTTTAATGGAATTCTTTTTTCACTTCCAAATAACGAAGATAAATAAGCACTAAGAATAAACACTCCTTTTGAGTGGATACTCCCACCAAGTTCTACTTTTCTTTCAATATCAAATACCTCACCCTTACCAAACGAAGTGGTTGCGGTAATTCTATTTGGCATTCCAAATTGATGATTTGATGTAGATAAAACAGACAGCGCGTTGACTTGGCCAACAACCCCACCTTCAGTTTCCATCAAAGTGGTTCCATTAATAAAGCTTTGCATTACTCCGTCTTGAACTCGATTCACTCGATGCTCTTTATTCGCTAACGCTTGTTCAACATGCTTCAAGCGGATCATATTTGAATTAGCTGTCTTCGCTATATAGTTGGTTTCTTTTAATAAATTAGAAATATCAGCAGAATGTAGAGAAAGTCGATTCTGATCCCCAGTCTGACGCGAGCTGTATTCAATAATTCGCTCTATCGCTTTCTTATCACATTGCAGCATTTTTCCATCATGCACAATACTCGAAATAAACTGTGCATAATGAAATTCTGATGCCTCAGTTCTTGGCATGTCGTCTTCAAAATCAGCAGTGACTTTAAAAAGCTCACTAAATTCTGAGTCATAATGTTGAAGTAATTGATAAGTTTGATAATCACCAAATAAGATTATTTTTACATTTAGCGGAATAGGCTCTGGCTCTAAAGACACGGTACCTGATAACGTCACTTCCCTTTCAAGAGAGCTTAGGTTTAGGTTTTGAGAACGTAATGCTCTCTTTAATCCATCCCACACATACGGTCTTTCAAGCACTTTAACCGCATCCATGAGTAACACCCCGCCATTCGCCTTATGAAGACTACCAGCACGAATCAATGAATAATCTGTAAATACAGTTCCTTTAAATGTCGCGTTTTCTATGTATCCGAATAAATTGTGATAACTCGGGCTTTCTTCCACAATTAACGGGAACTGCTCATCTTTTTGACTAACAAGTAGATTAATTTGATATCTACGAGGTAACCTTTTCTCTAAAGAAGCATATGCCAATTCAGCATCTTCATTCCCCTCTTGAAGGAACACATCAAAGTTTTCTAAGATGTCTTTTTCCATATCTTTAAGGTGTTGAGAAATAATTTTTGAATCACTGTATTTAGTTTTAATTACTTCAAAATTAACCGTTAATACTTGAGAAACAATGTCTTCATTTAACTTTTCTATCTTATCAGAATATTTATCTTCCCATTCCGTCAATTGACGAACAAGACTTCGTAGCTTAATCTCTAATTCATCAATAATTGACTCAAGTTGACGCTGTTCTTGTCTATCTAGTGCATCAAATGTTTCTTCGCTATGTAGCTCTTCACCATTCATTGCAATAAATTGATAATCACCTTGAGTCGTAACGGCAAGGCTAATACCTTTACTTTTCGCTTCTTTGGTTAATGAACCCAGTAATGATTCTTGTTTATCAGCCAACTGATTTTTAAGCGTACCAGTTCTGGTGTAATACAGTTCATTATCAAAAGCCAATGGAATGGCCTTAACCAGTTTTAGAGTGATTTTTTCAATTTCTTTTTTGAAATTCAGCCCCGTTCCTAGTGGTAATTTTAGTACTTTAGGTGCTCGAGTATCATCAAAGTTGGTGACATAACACCAATCACAAACACCATTACCGACAGGGTTATGACGCTTAAGATAACGCAGAACCATGGTTCTCTTACCAAGTCCATTCTGACCAACGGCATAGATATTATAACCACGATCAGGAATAGACATGGCAAATTCAACCGCTTGTTGCGCTCTGTCTTGCCCTACAATTTCATCAATGGGAGTAATATATTTAGTTGATTTACAGGTACTTTCATCTAGGTTTGCTGAACGATAAACTTGCTTATGTGTGAGAGGTAAAGTTGACATAAGGCGACCTCTTATTTTGTTATAATTCTTATCAGTATAGATTGAAAAAAATAACAATTAAGTGACCTAGAGTTAAATATTTGAAAAATTTACGGTTTTTTGAAAAGTGGAATGATGAACTATTGAGCAGATAGAGAAAGTAATATTTTTTCATGATCACTCCTCAGTATAAAATAGAATAAACGTCAGATACGACAAAACACGCCACTAAGCGCTTCATTTTCAATAAGTTGGGATTTTAAAACAGAAACAATCTCTTGAGGAAGATAAGAAGAGATTGGAGCGTACAGCGGGAATCGAACCCGCATCATCAGCTTGGAAGGCTGAGGTAATAGCCATTATACGATGTACGCACATCGTTGAACGAGATAGATAATGCCACACTGAGCGCTGAGGTAAAGTTCTTTTTTACCGTCAACTAATTGATTGCAGGTTATTTGCACAACTTGAGGTAAAATACAGCATTTATCTTTAATAACACTCAGTTACATAAACAAAGAACTACCTTATTAGTCGCTCTTTGTTTTCTAATAATGAAATAGATTAGTTAATCACTAAAACGCTTTACTCTCTTTGTCAGTGTATTTATTTTTCTCTGTTGTTATTTTGGCTAATATAAGCACAAGAGCAAAAGAGATAATCGCCACTTGCATCATATTACCCATGCCCTTCATATAAACTGAAATACCTTCTGCCCAACCTCTAACTTTATAAAGTGCCATTAACAGCAAAAAGATACCCATCCAATATATAAATAAAGAGATTGATAATCATTAGTATTTAAAATGCATCAGGCATAAAAAACCGAATGATTTACTCTCATTCGGCTTTTTCATTTAAGGTTTTTAGCTAGACATAGTTAACTGCCTGCAGGAAACTGACGCCCGTTTATTTACGTTAAGCGCTTCATAGAACATTGGATTTTAGTTGTAATGCCACAGAGCTAAATTGAACACCAGACCAACCTGTTACCATGAAATTTCGAATATTTTGGTGGTCATCATTGGTTGGGTTTTGTAATACCTCTTCACGGTAATATTGACCAAAACACGCTAAGGTTTGTTCAACACTCAGTTTATTTAGCTCAGCAAACGCAAAGATCTTACATGAACCATTATTCTGACCCGCTTGATTGACTGTTTTTCCATTTGAAAACTCTGTTGGCGTAAAATCATAGTGATTATCAATAACAGCCATTGTCTCCGTAAATTCAACCAACTCAGGTTGAGTATTCAATTTTTCAATAAATATACGTAACGCCATGAGATCTTCCTTGTTTATCTAAAGTCATTCTCTTTTAATGATATTTTTCATACAAAAAAACCTAGGTAGGGTCTCCACCTAGGTCTCTTTTATTTCGCTAATAGATCTTGCCACTGCAGGTTCTTATTCATGTAATGAACCACATAAGAGCAGACGGGTACAATCAATAATCCAGCGTTTTCCATCTCTGTTAAAAAGGCTTCCATCATCACCTTTCCGTAGCCTTTACCTTGCAGTTCATCCGGAATGCGTGTGCTTATCACATCAAGAATATTGCCCTTCTTTTCATAATAAACTTTTGCTATCCCATCACCGTCTAAGGTAATTAAGTAACATTTGTTATCTGGATCATGGGTAATAGCATTCATTCTATATTCCTTTTGAATGATCGTAGGCTTATGCCATTGATTGTCGTCCCTATACTGTAATCAGTTCCACTTCAAAATGCGAGTTTCATTACCCTCTTGTGGTGCTTCTGGAATATTTAATGACAATAAGAATGAAATAAATGCCATTGTAGCACCAACATAAAACACAGCAGCAGGCGATACCAACCATATCAAACCAAAGCTTACTGGGATAACAACTGCTGCTATATGATTAATGGTGAATGCCACACCCGCAGTTGAGGCCATATCAGCAGGATCGGCAATTTTTTGGAAATAGGTTTTAATCGCTAGTGCTAAAGCAAAAAATAGATGATCAATAATATATAACGCTGCTGCCATTTCTGAGGTTTGAACTAATGCGTAGCCAACAAACACAAAAATAAGACCAATATATTCAAACATTAATGCCTTGCGCTCACCCACTACACCAATCCAACGGCCAATCTTTTTAGCAAAAAGCCAATTGAATGCATAATTAGCAAGAAACAATAAAGTGATATCAGCAGCTGAATAGCCAAATTTTTCAACCATTAAAAAGCCTGCAAACACCATAAATATCTGACGACGAGCACCACTCATAAAGGTCAGTGCGTAGTACAACCAATAGCGCTTGCGTAGTACCAATTTTTTCGTTTGTGGGGTTTCACTTTCAAAGTTCGGGAAAGACAACCACATAAAAACAGTCACCATAAGGGCAATCGTACCTGCAATTAAATAGATCCATTTAAATTCTAATTGCACTAACTCAAGTAATACCCACAGCACACCATAAGTGCATAATGATGCAAGAGCACCAATCGAGATCAGCTTACCTAACATTTCAGGGGCTTCTTCTTTAGTTAGCCACTGTAATGATAAGGATTGTTTTAAGGTCTCAAAGTAGTGAAAGCCTACCGACATCAACAATGTAGTGCATAACAGGCCATACACACTTGGGAAGAAGCCAGTAATGGCAACACCTACTGCCAACATCACCAAAGCGAGGATCATGAACTTTTGCTCACGAATAAAAAGAAGGACAAAAACAGCAGTAAACGCTAGAAAACCAGGGATCTCGCGCACACTTTGTAAGAGCCCAATATCAGCCCCAGTAAACGCCGCTTTTTCGATAACAAAGTTATTTAGTAAGGCATTCCACGTAGAAAAAGCAATGGGAACAACGATGGAAATTAAAATCAAAAAAGTTTTAGGATTTTTCCAATGAGCAAGGCTCGGCATGATAGTGACTCTCATTAATGTTTATATTACGGCTACAGTAACATAACTTTGATTAATTCAAGCCGACCACTCCCCGATCTTTACTTTATTTACCTATGGTTAAAAGTTAGTGTTTAAATAAACCGACCAAGAATTCCATATTTTCTATTGCATGACCAATAAAGAGATCAATTTTACCGGAGCATGTAATAGATAAAGAAGTCGAGTGCTTAATTGCTAATCTAAACTCTGTCACTCATTTGGGCTCACAACTAACGCTTACACCGTATCAAAGTATTGTGGTAAGACGGTAATAATATCAAGATTATTGAACCAACCTGTAACGCCCTATTTCTTTTCTATTACTTAGATCTGCTGTTGGAATGGGGCGTTACCTTCATCAATTTAATCCATTCACTCTTTAATCTACATCCCTTTAAATAAAGTTTGTGCACTGCGGCTAACAGGTAGCTTTGACTCTCCAATGTGCACATGTAAATGGCCTAACAGATCCTTTTTCACTTTATCTATTTGAGCGACATTCACAATGCTTGAGCGATGAATATGCCAAAAATGATCAGGATTTATCTTCTGTTGTAATTCTTTAAGCGAACAACGGATCAAATATTCGGTAACTTTATTGCCTGCCTGCTGTGCATAGACAGAAACGTATTTATCTTCCGCCTTAAAATAGAGGACATCAGAGACCGAAAGCAAGTGTAACTCCTCTCCCCGATACGCTTTAATCCAACTTAAATATTCTGGTTTTTGCTGTGCTGATAGCTGCTGAATTTGAGCAAACAGATCACTTAATGCCCCTTGATCTTGTTTTGAATCAGAACCTCTAGATTGCTGACCCACTCTCTGTTTTAATTTTTGACACGTTGCATCTAATCTTGCTTCAGAAATTGGTTTTAACACATAATCTATTGCATTGTTTTCAAACGCTTTAACGGCAAATTCATCATAAGCCGTAATAAAAACAACCATTGGTGCTGTTGCTGATTTTTGTAATTGTGAGGCCAGAGTCATGCCGTCTAATTCTGGCATTTTAATATCAAGAAAGGCAATATCTGGTTGGTGCTGCTCTATTGCTTCAAGCGCTTCTTTACCATTACTACACACAGCAACCATCTCTAGCTCAAGCCAAAGGTCAGACAGCATTTTTTCCAAATGGAATCGTAATAAAGGCTCATCATCGGCAATAATGGCGGTCATCAATTTACTCATGAATATTCCCTATTTAGTTGAGCCAATTTCTCCAATGGAATAGAAAGTTCAGCGTCTACGCCACCCTCTTCATTCTCTATTATCATGATAGAAGCAGTACCATCAAATAGGTTATGCAAACGCTGCTTGATGTTATTCAAACTCATTCCATTTCCTTTGGTTGATGTCATTTGTTCTAAGCCTAAACCATTATCAGAAATTGACACCTTGAATCTATTATCTTGTTGCTTAAACATGATAACAACCTTACCTCCTTTTGCTTGTGGTTCGATACCATGAGTAATCGCGTTTTCAACCAGAGGCTGAATGAGTAAAGGGGGCAGCGAGATTGTTCCACTCAGTTGGTTCTCAATCTCATACGTTAAACGATCACCTAAACGGATCTGTTGAATTGATAAATACGCACTTAATAATTCGACTTCTTGCTCTAGCATAATTAGAGGGTTACGATTTGTTTTTAGGGTGCCTCGAAGTAAGTCTGTTAATTTCTCCAACATCAATTTGGCTTTATCACTGTCTAATTCGATTAACGCACTAATGTTAGCTAAGGTATTAAACAAGAAATGAGGTTCTATTTGGCTTTGAAGTTGGCTTAATTGACTTAATGCTAAGGCTTTTTCTTGCTCTAATTGCTTGCGCTTAGAGATCTCTAATGCTTGCTCTGCCTGCAACGTTTTCTCTGTAGCGTGAAAGTAATAAAAACAGACCCCGGTAAATATCAATCCTAATAATACGATCGGCTGTAATGCTTCTAAAGTTGCAAAATCGTCGTATTTATTTAACCACAAAGAGGCGTGAAATGTCCCTAAAGCAAGAGATAACACCATAGCAATAACGGTCGAATAGGCTTTTTTAAGTGTCGGTAAAAACCACTCTAAGATGAATGAACATAACACGGCACTGTAGCCATAACCAAAACTAATAAGAACGTGTTCATAAAAAGGAGATGGCCAAATATTACTCGTCATCATGGCGATAACAAGACAAAACACAGTCGTAATCGCTAGGCTTTTTACTAACTGAATCGCTACTTCTTTTTGCTTATTTATCGCTACCATTAAAATCGTCCTTTTAGATTCAATAGCAGCATATGCTTATCGGGTAAATTTGCATACGCTGAATCATCCGAACCGGTTAAAAAACGTGCGGCAAGTTCCATTTCAATACTGGAATCACCCGAGTCATGCAGTAAATAATTTAACCACTGCGTTGCTATCACGCCATTATCTTCTGGTGAGTAAAGCACATCAAATGTTGGGGTAAATTGACTTAACCATGAGATATCTCGGCTCCATTCCCATGTTGACCATCCGTTAGGATCTAAGCTCCAATGAAACATCATGTTATGTTGAACCATATTCGCCTGATTAAAGCCTTGTTGATACGACGGTGTTGCCACAGTAAGTGCATTTTTCCAATCACTTTTACCCCACGCTCGGCTGTCATACCAGTATTCTAAAACGATACTATTTCCCACATCATTTGCCCACGTAAATCCGACTAAGGCTTGATAGGCATTTTCTTCTTTTTCTAACGTGACAGGGTAAAGTGTGATACTTGGCTGCTGATAAGAAAGGTACTTTGATTGATACACCGCCGAACCATGAAACTCCCACGCGGCATCCAGTACAGTAACAACACTCGCCCCTAATAGTCCTTGGCGAACATCGTCATAATAAGCGACCCATTGGTATTCGGCATCTCCCACTAACGCATAACGTCTTATTCCAATTCCTTGCTGTTCGCTTTGCTCTTCTAACTTGCTCCCTTCTTGCTGAGTCCATGACGAATCGGTATAAATTAATGACCACTCTCCTTGGTTATCAAAATAGGATACCGAAGCTACGCCTGCTCCTTCTTCTACTTGAATGCCGACTGGGTTACGACGATATGGCGTGAATATATCAAGAGGGCGATAACCATAACCAACGCCCCAATCAACTCGAACTTTACCTAGTTGTAAATCCAATGATGTATTGGCGATATCAACACTACTTTGCCAAAATAATTCACTGACAATTAACTCAGCTTCTGCGCTTTTATCTTGAGACCCAATGCTTGAGTGGTAATAGAGATCATTACCTTTAAGTGCCACCACCGCATTCCAATCTTGATAGCCAATTTGAACGTCTAATACACCATTGAATGACTCTTGATGCTCGTTATCTGTCATCGAAGTGAAAAACGTTTCTCTTTGTTGAACCGTTTCGGCACTAAGCATCCAATCCCACTCGAAAGTCATCTCTGAAGATTGAGAGCAAAAAGAAGCCAACCAAGTACCGCACAATAATATCCGTTTCAGCCGAGGTTTCATGATCACAAATCCAACTGTTTGGTGCGTGACAGATAAGCAGGGTTGTAATATTTATCCGCAATCTCTGTTGGCATTATTTCTTTGTATTCAATGACGGTTTTTTGATTGGTTTGGATTTGATCGTTTAATACCATTGAGATCACTTTGGTTTCACCCTCTCTCAGCCCTTTAGTAAACCACGCTTCTTTCGCCATTTTTCCTGAACGTAGATAGAGATCGGCTTTAATTGGAAAATGAGTCCCCTGCTCTAGCCATAAATCAATGGTGAAATAACTCGCGCCTTTAGTAATGGCATTCAGTTTAAGTTTTTCAACTTGTACCTGTTTTCCATTCTCTAATTTTAATGCCTCACTCGCTTGCCATTGCCCTTGATAATCTTCGCTCCAAGTGAGGGTTGAAATGTCACCTACCGATGCTTCTCCCAATAATTTTTGCATTGGTGTAATACGGATTGGTCGGCGGCTTTTAGGCATTAATAACCAATAATTATCGCCTAACATCAGCATCTTTTGCCCAGCTTCGACTTGAGAATTAAACAGCACTAATGATTCTCTATTTTCTCGCATATAGACCGTGTATTGACGTTTTTTATCTAGCTCATCATTTTTATATAGCAATACTTCTGATACGACTTTTGCCGCTGCATTATCTAATCGATAATCATCAGCAGCCTTAATCATTTGTTTCACTTGGCTATGATTAATCCCGATTTCTTGCTGATTCTGTTGTTGAGTAAGCTCTGATTGAGATAACGCTGTCGCGGCCACTGAAAAATGAAGCCCCATAAATAAACAGAACGTAGATAATAATTTTAATTTAGACATAGATAAGCGCCTCCGTAATCGGTTTTTTAACACCTTTTCGAGCAGACAAATAAGCAGCTAACAAACAGATAATCATCACACCTAATCCCGCATAAGCGACTAGTTCAAATGAGAAATAAATATTTAATGGGTAACCATCCGTTCTGCCCGGAGGTGGTGGCATTTGCACATCAATAATCATCAGTAACACGGTAGTAATTGCGGTGGTTAACGCCCCAAAAATCACACCAATAGCAGCTAATAACCCAGCTTCTCGTAAGAATGAATGGATAATTTCATTTGGGTAGCTTCCCAATGCGGATAAGGTACCAATTTCACGTGTTCGCTCAGTCACGGACATTGTCATGGTATTAAACAAGGCCACAAAGACCACTAATCCCATTACAAAACCCATTACGCCGAAGATAAGATCATAAAGATCTTTCACTTTATTGTAGAAAAACGCTCTCTCTTGCCATGGCGTGATCTCAATATCTTGCTCTAGTGACATCGATTTTAGTTCATCATCCAATCGTTGATGTATCAGAGCGGTTTTCTCTGTACCAAATAGAAACACCGACAATGTGCTCACTTTCTCTGAAATCAATAGCTCTTGGGCTGAGTCAATGTGAATATACAGTTGACGTTTATCTAATTCTGGAACCCCTGTTGAATACGTTCCATGTACTTTAAAATCAAACGCATTCAATGCCCCCTCGCTGGTCGTTGCCAGTAAAGTCACCCAATCACCAATATCCACGTTTAGATTTTTGGCGAGATCCACTCCAAGCATGATCTCAGGCTCCATCACGTCATATCGACTTGATGTAATGTCCGTTAAGGTTTTTCCTGATCTCATATCTAGAAATGGGCCTTTCATGTCAAACTCACGATCGTTGACACCCGTTCCCATAAATATAGTCGATTTGCTTCCGTTAGAGATTAACCCTGTAAAATCAATTCTTGGTTGAACTCCACGAACCTCATCATGCTTCATTAGATCACGAGTTAATTGCGAAATATCAGAAAGACCATTACTCAGTGGCATCTCTTCATCACTTTCAAAGTAACCCGGCTGACTTAGGGTAAGGTGGCCCGAGTCTCTTGCCGTCGATTCTTTGAGTGAATCATAAGTATACAATCCAAAACCACCCGCACTGGTTAATGCAAATACCGCAATGGTAATGATTAAAATTGAAAGTGCGCTACGGCGGCCATTTCGTAATAAATTGAGCCACGCGAGACGCAATGAATAAGGAAATAATGAGATTAACTTGCCCATGATACTGTCTCCTTATTTATGGTGCCATCAAGTAAATTAATGCAGGCATCACAATGCTGTGCCATGCGATAATCATGCGTCGCAATAATAAAGGTGGTTCCCATTTCTTTGCCTAACGCTTTCATAATATCAATCACTTTTTCTGCGGTATGGCTATCTAAACTGGCCGTCGGTTCATCGGCAATGACTAAATTTGGTTTATGAACCAACGCACGAGCAATGGCGACACGCTGTTGCTGTCCGCCAGAAAGGTTATCTGGACGATGGTGAATAAAATCGCCAAGACCTACTTTTTCTAGCATCTCAATGGCTAGCCTGTTTTGTTCTTCTCTACTGTAGCCATTTAATTGCAATGGGTAAGCCACATTCTCTAAAGCAGTCATCACTGGAACTAAATTAAAGCGTTGAAATACGAAACCTAATTGGTGACGACGTAACGTAGCAGCTTTAATGGGATCTTTAGGATACGCTTTTCCATCCATTCTGATCTTACCTTTATAATCCATATCTAACAGACCAAGTATATTGAGTAAGGTACTTTTGCCAGAACCGGAAGGGCCACACAGAGCCACCATGCTGCCTTTAATAATAAAGCCCTCTACCTTTTTCAACGCTTCAACGTCTTGAGAGCCCAATTGATATGTTTTTTCTATACCACTAAAACTGATCATTATCGTCTCCTAATTTTTAGCGTTCATTAGTGCTTGCGCTTTTATCGATTCAGGATGACTTTTCTCCTTTTCTATCATGAAAGCTAGCCATTGAGTTGCTTGATTTTGGTCTTCAGCACGAAGGGCCGCCTGTATTGCATAACCATAAACCCATGCTGTTGCTTGATAAGGCTGCTGTTGGAATTTTGGTTCTGACAGCAGGACTAAATAGAGATCATAACCACGCTCAAAGTGATTAAACATATCAGGAAGTTGTGAATAGGTTGCCGCCGCTAGCGCACGTGTGAGATAAGAATTAGGAAGGCCAGAAACAACGGGCTGATCTTCAATTGAAGCGCTTTCTGTAGCAAGCAGATTTAGCCCTTTGCCAATTTTAGCTAACCCTTGCTCAACGTATTTCATTGCTGTCCAAGGCATCATCGCATCTCGCCCTTTTAGGGTCTCTGCGCTGCCAAGATAAACGAGTGTTAATGGCGTTGCACCATCAGCTTGAATCAATTGTTCAAAACGTTCATAAGCTGATTCAACAAAATCTTCATCCCCTGCTGCTGCTTGGTTATATACCGCTATATCTTTATCCGTTAATGCCGCTTGCGTGGAGAAAGTCATCACACTCATTAATAAGCTAAATACTAGTGTCGTTAATTTATATTTCATTAGGTTGGCCTTAGTTAATCTATAGTCCTTTTTGATGTTTACAGATTAACTAAGGTAAAAATGAAAAACAGGAAGATGCGACGAATGGTAAATAACAGGAATAAACGGTAATTATTAGATTCAAATGGGATCTGTGCTTGTCATCGAAGATGATTCTAGTTAAGTTAAGTGCATATTTATTAGGCAAAGGATGTGCGTAGTGGAAATAATAATTCGCCCAACAGAATTAAAAGATATTGATGGTTTATGTGAGTTGTATAATCAACCACAAGCTCAGGCGCAAACACTTCAACTGCCGATCCCCTCTCCTGCTCTCTGGGAAAAACGCATTTCAAGCAAACCTGATAACGTCTATAGCTATGTTGCCCTTATTGATAACAAGGTTGTCGGTAATATTGGTTTTGAACAAGTGACACATCCTAGAACTCGTCATGTTGCTCATTTTGGAATGGGCGTTCACGATGATTATCATGGACGCGGTGTTGGCCGTAAGCTAATTGAAACCGTTTTAGAACTTGCTGATAATTGGCTTAATGTTCGCCGTATTGAGATTGACGCGTTTGTAGATAACCACGCGGCGCTTTCTCTGTATAAAAAATTCGGGTTTGTCATTGAAGGTGAAGCAATTGATTCTGCGTTTAGACAGGGTGAGTACGTAAATACCTATTTCTTAGCACGTATTAATCGTAAATAGCCTCTCTTTTTATTCAAAACCATTTCTCAGTAATAATATGGCGAAGTAGGGTACTTCGCCATTTTTTCCCATTGTAGATTTAGACAGTAGCCATTGCTATCGTAATTGGCTGTCTTTGCTTGCTCTTCGGTTGTAGGCACTAAACGCTTTTTCTCTTGCATCTTCTTTTACCTGACACTCAACACACAACTCAACGCCGGGGATAATTTTACGTCGACCTTCAGGGATCAACTCACCACATTCTAGACAATAATCTGTCTCGTTATGTTCATGGTTAAGATGTGCTCTCGCACGATTAATTGCATCAGTAACAGTGGCATCAATTTGTTCTTGTACGCCACCATCTCTTGTAAATCCATTAGCCATAATGGTCTCCAAATCTATGATTGACTAGGAGAACATTATCGATTACTAACTGTGTTTTGATAATAGCGCTAAATGTGAATTACTATTACAGTTATGCAATAACCTAAGTAGAGATGAAATAGACAATAATAGTAAGGTTTTATTCTTCTTGAATTTTTACAATCATGCCGCGATCAACATTAACAATCTGACGTTTCTAAGATAATAATACTTCTACCATAACTATTCATTGTATGGTTTTCTGGCATATAATGAATCTTACACTTAAATTCGTTAATATCCTTATAATGATCATTCATAGCAGGAAAAATCCAAAAACCATTAGATATACCAGCTTGATTGTAATCATATTCTAAATTCCAATTATCTTTATAATTAAGACCGTCAGTACTATATCCAACATCAATATCCATAATAACTTTTATTTGTTTCATAGAATTTAAGAATGGATTAAATATTGGATGCCTGTCTTTCTGTGTAAATGCAATTTGTTTATTATTAATCAATATACACTGTAATTTTTTCTGAAAAGGTAACCTACATTTATTTACATTTGAACTTGGTAAATATGTTTTGGTTGAAAATTTAATAAAACCACTTTCTAAATTCCTTTTTATCGATTCTAAAGTTGCTATTTTGGTTTCTGTTCTTAAAGAAAAATATTTCTTGACTGCTAATGTAGATAGGATACTTAAGATAATGATAACCATAATACATTCGATTAGTGTAAATCCTTTTTTAAAACTTAGCATAAGGTATACTCAAACTCCATATGGATAAATTAATAGACAAGGTGTTTTATATCTAGCGGTTTAAAATAAAAATAGCCTTGCTGATTAAAATCCCCTAATGTAAATAAGAGGCTTGCTTGTTTTTCATTTTCAACCCCTTCAATGATAATCTCTTTTTTGAGTATTGTTTTTACTTCATTTATTATTTTTTTTAATTGATTAAATTTATAATCAGAATTTTCAATATCAATAATTGCAGCTCTATCTACCTTAATGATATCAATAGGGAGATCTAATGTTTTCATGTTGTTTTTATAACAATCATCTAATGCAAATCTGATCCCTGTTTCTCTTTTTAATAAAGAAATATTCATCGAAACAACATGTAACGATTCACATTTATCATGCTCAGTAATTTCTAAAATTATCTTTTTATTTTTTAATAACACTCTTGCATATTGAATAAAATTATCGTCTTCCAAACTTAATATAGATATATTTATGCTTATGACATTATCACAATGCATTGGCTGTATATCAGATAACACGTGATTTATTACATCGATATCAAATAATGGTTTACACTGAACCTGTTTTACATATTGTTCAATATTGATCTTTTTATCGTAAAATCGTAATAAAGCTTCGTAGTACTTAATACTTCCTTGGTAGATAATTGGTTGATAATTAAAATATACATTTTCCATCTGAACTTCCATTTACCATTATCATCTAATGACTTAACAATATCGCCCTGAGATCTTTATTATCATTAAAAAAAAAGTTTCAGCAATACCCTGATTTAAAAAAAATAGCGCCAATATACAGCATGATAGATAGTATAAAGGCTCAAAAGACTTTCGATTTTATAGGGTGTTATTTGAAATGATTGGCATAATACAACTTAAAAATTCAAATTTATCTATTACCTTCAACTAAAAAGGGTAAATAGACCAAGCATTAAAGAAAAATATAAGCTGATAATATTTGATATCATTAAGCAGGACACAATACTCAGTAAACAGTACAGCAAGCTGATAAAAGGGGACTGTTAAGATAATTCAATACAAAAGACATCTTTGTAATGTTACATTTAATTACAGTCCTGTCATTGAATTTATTGGCAAATGAAACTATATTTAAATAAATGAAGTTATATTTAAATAAATTGAATTATATTTAAATATATTACAAATAGAGTGCTCCCATATGCAATAAAAAAAAGCCGCAAGATTAACTTACGGCTCTCTCTAATAACTTGATTGTGAATAGATTAAGCGAGTGTTTTTACATACTCTTCCCAATATTGAGTAGCAAGCTTAATCGCCTCCTCTCTTGGGTAGTTTTGTTTACGTTTATTTGCCCACAATACATTAGCGACATTAAAAATAACGGTGTTTGCCATTAGTTGTAACTGCTCAGTTTTAGTGCCTAACAAACAAGTATGAGGCGTTGGTAAATCGTCAATTAATGCCTCTTCCCAATACAGCTCTTCACATACCCCTTTTGATGCACACCATAGAGACTGACTCACTTTAGGGTTAAATTCAGATTCTCCGCCCATGCCTTTAAAGCACAGTGCCAATTCTGAACAATCTTCTGTCGCTTGCTGCAAACGAGATTCAGCTTCGCCGTGTAATTGTGGTAATCCTGGGTGAAAACTTCCACGTAATGAAATTGGCGCTGACGCAGGGTTTAACATACGCGCACAGGTATTCGCAGGGGTACGTAAACCGTATTCATGTTGCCATAACAGCATGGTTTCTACTTGAGGGGCGTAAACCGATAGAGGTAGATAAGCGATATTGCCTTCATCTAGTGCTTTTTGTGTCTCTGCAATACTTGAGCAACTTGGAATGTTAAACTTTTCAATAACTTGAGATACATGTTCTCGTGTACTGCCCAGTTGTAAATGACCATGAAGCAATACTCTAAAGCCTTTATTCGCTAGAATTTGTGCTGAATATAACTGCCAAGATGGACCTTGAACCTGACGCTTGCCAGCAAAACATGCCCAATCAATATCAACACTCAGATCTTTTAATTCAGGAGTTTGTACATTGCGGATAAATTCCCGAATGGCAGTGGTAAAGCCACTGATCTCATCAACTGTTTCATTCTGAACTCGGATAAGCATCATCAGCATTGCCATCTTGTCGCTTGATACTTCACCGGCAAGATATTCTTTCATGACTTGATACGCTTGATCAAAACTAAGTGGCTTACGGCTGCGCTCACCACGCCCTACGGTTCTAATGCATTCTATAATTGAGCTCATGACTGTCCTTGTATGTTCTTTATAATGTTCAACGCTACAGACGTTATCACATAAACAAAAAAAGCCAAGAAGTTCGTAATAATCTACCCATCTCTTGGCTTATTATCCAATAATTCAAATTGTTAGTGAGCCTTTTCTTCTCGCTCAATTCCTCGGAAAAACACAGGAAACCGTTTAATTAACCGATAACAGGCCCAAATTAATATACTGGTTATTATTACCGCTACCACAATCGATGAGACTCGATATAAAATAGCAAAAAACGCATCTTTTTTTCCCGGTACTGCGCCTGTAATGGGTATAGTTAACGCCGCCATAGCCGAGAAACCAATCCCTTTCATTATTGGGTTTTCACTGGCTAACCATTTACAAAAATACCCAGATGCAATAGCAAAACTTAGAATATACAAAATAGGATTATCGTATAAATCATACAATATTAATTGCATCGCCATTGCAGATACACACCCTGCTAATGTACCAATAATACGGATACGCGCCATCATTAATGAGCCGACTAACGTCATTGGCGAGAGCATAATCAACATTGATGCTTGAGCGGATAAAGAGTCATTTAATGTCCCTATTTCAAAGATCAAAAACACAATCATTGCCACCATCCAACCTAATGCAGTTTGCTCTAACATTTCTCGTGGTTCTTTGCTCTGGCCCTCTACTTTTAAAATAGGAGCATGAGCTTCAATGGGCTCAGGAAACAGATAAAAAGTTAAAGCACAAATAGGGATCACCATAATCGCGGCAACCCATACTCCAACAATAAAATCTTCTAAATCAAAGGTCACATACGATCCAAAATTCAATAAAATTGAACCGACTAATAAACCAGTGTAGCCGAATAAGTAACTCGCTTTATAGTGCATTGCGTGGCATTTTAATAACAGCATAATGCCAACAGCAACGGTCATTAACAGTGGATATGGTTGTAAAAAACCGACAATTAACGCTACTTGAATGCTTACCCAAACAACACTAATAAGCAGCTGAATAAACATTCCCCAGCTCCAGCGATTTAGGTTAGATAAAATAAACAGTGGTAATAGAGTGCCAAACATCCCATTTGACCACCCAAACACCGTGCACATTGCGAAACCGAGAACACAACCAAACCATATTCGTAATGCTTTCATACCAATACCTAATTAATAAATATAATGTAGATAACTGATCATGGTAATTAAGCTATGACCAATATAATCAATGACGGTATTGCCTGAAGTATAAATAATAACCGTTGCTCGTGAACCTACAAATAGCCTTGGTGAAATAGCCTCTTCGCTGATTAAATTGACTCGTACTCGCTGTGCATCACGAACCCAACGGTTACTCACTTCTACGCTGCTCAATTGACCATTGGCTTTTTGTTGAGCAGAGGCAACCCCATAGTCTCGACTCTCTACCAATAATGGAAACACCTCACCCGGCAGCGCATCATAAGCTACTTCAGCATGCATTCCTTTGTTCATCTTTGAGGTCGCTTTTTCACGATAATCTGCAGAGATCCACAGTGAATCGGTCGGAATAAAAGTCAGTAACGGCTGATTAGCATTGGCAAACAAACCGACATGGAGCTGCATATTGGTAATTATCCCCTCACTTTGCGCCATGACTTGAGTATTTTCTAAATTCAGCAATGCTTGTTTTAAGGCATTTTTTGCTGATAGCACGGCACTGCTTTGTCCACTACCTTTGCCTAGTTTCACTTGTAATGCATGTAATTTTTGCTTCGATGCCATAAAGTTTGCTGAAGCTTGGTCTCGCTTAGTAAGCGCCGAATCTAAACCTGACGCAGAAACAGCACCTGATTTCGCTAAACGCTTAATACGATGATACTCACGGTTTGCATTTTCCGCCGTAACTTGTGTTGTTTTAACATTCGATTGTGCCGCTTCGATATCCGCAACTAACGACGCTTCTTGTTCTTTTGCTTGAACAAGTGCGATTTCGGCTTTTTGAACGGCCAATTGATATTTTTCATCATCAATCTTAAACAGTAATTCACCCTGTTTAACTAATTGATTATTAGTATGGTTAACTTCAACTACTCGACCAGACACTTCTGGTGATATTTGAACCACAAACCCTTGAACCTTACTTTGGGTTGTTAATGGCGTTACTCTATCTGCCATCACTAAATAAGCCGTAACGATAAGAAATAATACGATGAGTATACGCATCCATTGTTTGAATTTTTGCTCTGCAGCTTGCATAGAAGTTCTCAATAAAGTCAAAATTGCTGTGATCTGGTTCTCATTATAGTGCGTGATTTTATTTCGAATAGATGGCAAAATAATACTCATATGACCTATTAACAGGACAATAGAAATGAGAAACCATCCAGAAAGCGTCGTTTCATTTGATGATATTTATCTATTTGTTCTCATTGTTAGACATAAGGGCATTAGCTCTGCCGCGCAGTTTGCAGGATTACAACGCTCAAAGGTTAGTCGTCGCCTACAAGAGTTAGAAAAAGCCCTTGGTCATCAATTACTTATCAGAACGACAAGAGCGATTGAATTAACCCAGCAAGGGAAATGGCTATATGAGCAAACCTCTAATCCTATCAATACTTTAGTGGATGCGAGTCGATTAATGAGAGAGCATCACTTAACGCCAAGAGGTAGATTAAAAGTAGCGATTCCCCCCGCCCTTGGAATGACTGAGATCTTCTCTCAGCTAATTGAACAGTATATGAAGGAGTATAGTGAGGTTAAATTAGAGATTGAGCATCATGTTCAATCGTTGGATCTTCGTCGTGAAAATGTTGATCTACAAATTCTACCTAGCTATATCGAGCCTTTACATGATGACTATATTCAGCAACGCTTAATTCAAATTCCTTATAGTATGGTTGCTTCTCCAGAGTATTTAACACTAAATGGACACCCTGATAATGTGGCTCAGTTAAATGACTTTCATCTGCTTGCTAGCCGTTATAATAAAAGCTTGCTCCCTCAAGGGCTTGATTATCAATTATTTAGTGATGATCTACATTTGCTGCAACGATTGGCACTTTCAGGTAAAGGCATTGCTCTTCTACCCTCAATCTTAATTGAAGATAACATCAAAAATGGCCAGCTCATTGAGGTCTTACCCAGAACTTCTTTTACAGATTTAACCATTACTTTGGTTTACCCAACACCAAGCTATTTGCCTGAAAAGACACGAGCGATGGTGACGCTATTTAGAGAAACGTTTTCATACCAATGTAATTAATGCCCAAAAAAAAGCCAACATCATGAAAGATATTGGCTTCTGTGTTTTGTACTTAAATGTATTTATAGCAATAGTAATTAGCTTTCTAACACATCTAAATTAATGTATTTGCCCATATTTTTACGCTTAGTACTTGGCATATATGGGATTTCGCCTAATTTTGGTGCTGGCATTTTATCTTCCAACATCTTGATAATTTCAGCGTAATTTTCAGTACCTGGGTTTACTCGGTTTGCTACCCACCCAATGATCTCTAAGCCATCATGTTGAATCGCTTCTGCCGTTAACATGGCATGGCTAAGGCAGCCTAACTTAATACCTACCACTAATACGACTGGTAGCTTCTCTTGTTTCACCCAAGTAGACAAACAATCGTTTTTAGACACAGGAACACGCCAACCACCAGCACCTTCCACCAAAACAATGTCTGATTTTTCTTTTAATGCCGCTAAGCCTTGTGAAAGAACAGAATAGTCAATTACAACATTCTCAGCTTTTGCTGCAATGTGTGGCGATGCAGGCAATAGCAATGCATAAGGGTTTACTTCTTCGTAACTTAATTCAACATTAGCAGCAGAGCGTAAATGGATTGCATCAGAGTGTTGAACGCCTTCACCTTTGTCTTCAGAGCCCGCTGCTACCGGTTTATATGCCGCTGTATTCAGTCCTTTCATATCTAATGCATCTAAAATCGCTTTAGAAGAAACCGTTTTACCTACATCTGTATCTGTACCTGCAACAAAAAATGCATCAATCATTACTTATAACTCCAAAGCCTACCTGATAAGTAGCAGGTAACTTATTAAATTCATTCTTAAAAATTCGATACGCTTCTTCCACAGCTAACAGCTTTTCTTTACTCAATAAACCTGAGTGGCGACCATTAGGTAAATGCGTTGCTCCAATTCCTTTTAAATCTTTCATTAAAGCAAGAGCAGAAGAATACGTCATCTCGACTGGCGTGCAGTCTAGTGTAAACTTGTTACATTCAGATTGCGCTAACGCAAGGTTTACCATAGATGGCGTAATAAAATCGTTAACATGTTGATATAAATCAACCTTTGACCACGCTTTTTTCAACTCAAACAGTGAGCCATCTAACAAAGTTGAAAATATAACCTTGCTTTTACTGTGGGTAATTCGCTTCATTTCTCGTAATGGTACAGATAAATCCTGACACCATTGCAACGCTAGACTAGAGATAACCATATCGAATGTATTATCGTTAAACGGTAAATGCTCTGCATCTCCCTGCACGTAATCTATGTTTATTTCACCGCAGCGCTCTTTGGCTTTATCTAACATAGATCGAGAAAGATCAAGCGCTACAACCGTTGCGCCGCGTTTCAACAGTTGATCACTGCAATAGCCCGTCCCGCAGCCGACATCTACTATACGCAGTCCTGACAGATCTTGAGGTAAATAAGATAATAAGGTATCCGCTACCTGACGCTGAAATTCCGCCGAGCGATCATAGGTATTTGCCGCTTTACTAAACGCCGCTTGAATCGCTTGTTTCTCTTGGCTTGGTGTCCAATGTAAGCTTTCTATGGTGAGCGCTTGATTAACCATAACTCCATCATCCTAATTCAGTTATTGCTTGGGTTAGCTGTGTAATGTCTTGTTGTGAGTGATTGGCACTTAACGTAATTCTTAACCTCGCAGTTCCTGTTGGCACGGTAGGCGGACGAATAGCAGTTGTCCACAATCCTTGATCTTTAAGTGCGGCAGAGACATTCATTGCTTTATCTGCTTCACCAATAATAATCGGTTTTATCGGCGTATTTGTTTTCACCGCTCCTAAAAAACCAGTCAATTCTGATTCAAATTGTTGATTTAATTCTTTAAGTTTGTCACGTCGCCATTCTTGTTGTTGGATCATAGATAAAGCATGAGACAAGGCGTGAGCTTGAGCAGGCGGCATTGCTGTTGAATAGACATGATGACGAGCAAATTGCGCCAAATAATCACCACATTCTTGATTGCATAACACTGCTGCGCCAGATAAACCAAACCCTTTACCAAATGTGACGACTAAAATGTCTGGCGTTACTTGATAAAAATCACAACACCCTCGCCCGCCAGTACCTAAGACTCCACATCCATGGGCATCATCCACCATTAACCACGCATTATTTTCTTGGGTTACGTTCGCAATCTGTGACAGGGGTGATAAATCACCATCCATACTAAAAACCCCTTCGGTGACGACCAAAGAAGGTGAATTATCAGACGTTGTTAATAATTTGGTTAGATGAGATATATCATTATGCTTAAAGCGTTTCATCGTCGCAGGTGACAATATACCCGCTTCCATTAATGATGCATGATTGAGTTTATCTTGCAGTAAGGTATCGCCTTTTTCTAATAATGAAAAAAGCACCGCTTGATTAACACTAAAACCTGAATTAAACAGTAATGCGCAATCAAACCCAAGCCATTCAGCCAGTTGAGATTCTAAATCGGCATGAGGTTTTGAGTAACCCGTCACTAATGGTGAAGCGCCACTACCACTGCCATATAAAGATAAGCCTTGTTGCCATGCTTGAGTTAACTCTGCACTGCCAGCAAGACCAAGGTAATCGTTACCTGAAAAGTTAATGTAGGATTGACCATCCACCACTAATCGAGATTGATTACCTTGCTCTATTACCGTTCGAGAACGATTCAGCCCCGCTTGCTTACGCTGTGTCAGTGCGGAGCTAATACGTTGATTAAACGCTCGCTTCATAGAATAGATCGTCTTTTTCAGGACGAGAAGCAACACGCTCAGCAACGCGATCTAACAATTCATGCTCTTGAACCACATCTGGTTTTTGCGCAACTTGTTGACTATTCACACCCAGTTTCTTAAACAGTTGCATGTCGCTGTCTTCATCAGGATTTGGTGTCGTCAGTAATTTACAACCATAAAATACCGAGTTTGCACCTGCCATAAAGCATAAGGCTTGCATCTGCTCATTCATGCTTTCACGACCGGCAGATAAACGCACGGCAGATCCAGGCATCATGATACGTGCAACCGCAATTAAACGAATAAAATCAAATGGGTCGACATCTTCTGCATCCTCTAATGGCGTGCCTTTTACTTTTACCAACATGTTAACAGGGACAGATTCAGGATGCTGAGGAAGGTTCGCTAATTCAACAAACAGACCCGCACGATCACTGTCACTTTCACCCATGCCAATAATACCACCAGAGCAGATCTTCATCCCTGCATCACGAACGTGCGATAACGTATCTAAACGATCTTGATACGTTCGGGTCGTAATGATATTTCCGTAAAACTCTGGAGAGGTGTCTAAATTGTGGTTGTAGTAATCGAGACCCGCTTCTGATAATTCACCCGCTTGATCTGAGGTGATCATCCCTAACGTCATGCACGTCTCAAGACCCATCTCTTTGACGCCTTTGATCATATCTAACAGATAAGGCATATCACGTTCTTTTGGATTTTTCCAAGCAGCACCCATACAGAAACGGGTTGAACCTGAGTTCTTCGCTTTTTTCGCAGCATCCAAAACGCTTTCTACTTCCATCAAGCGTTCACGATCAACGTCAGTGCGGTAATGAGCACTTTGCGGGCAATATTTACAATCTTCAGGGCAAGCGCCCGTTTTAATAGATAGCAGTGTACTTACTTGTACATAGTTTGTTTGCTGATACTTACGATGTACTAATTGAGCATCAAAGATTAAGTCCATAAACGGCTTATCCATCAACGCCTGTACTTCTGTTACTGTCCAGTTATGTCTCACTTCCACGTGTAAATTCCTTTCGTTAACATGCTATAACCATTGCTATTGCTAAGATCCGACCACTTTTGATTATGCCTTTTGGCCTCTATTTATACTTGGCTAGTCTACGGTTAAACGATACACTGTCAACCTTAATGGATGGATAAAGTTTACAACTGGTGAATTAATGAACAATAGCGTCGACTTGGATTTTGACCGTCAGCACATTTGGCATCCCTACACATCTACAATTAACCCGCTTTCTTGCTACCCTGTCACTCACGCGAATGGAGTCAATCTCTATTTAGAAAATGGGGCGGAATTGGTTGATGGAATGTCTTCTTGGTGGTCTACCATTCACGGTTACTGTCATCCTCACCTTAACCAAGCGCTTAAAGATCAAACCGATAAAATGGCACACGTGATGTTTGGTGGTATTACGCATCAGCCTGCAGTCGATTTATGTAAAAAGTTAGTTGAACTGAGCCCTTCTCGATTAGAGCAAGTCTTTTTAGCCGATTCTGGCTCAGTAGCGGTCGAAGTAAGTTTAAAAATGGCTCTGCAATATTGGCACGCCAAAGGACAACCTCGATCGAAATTCGTTACCGTTCGACATGGTTACCATGGTGATACCTTTGCCGCGATGTCGGTAACTGATCCCGATAATTCTATGCACGGTTTATACAAAGGTTTTTTACCAGAGCATCTGTTTGTTGAATCACCAATCAGTAAATTTGGTGGTGAATGGAACCCTGAAGATATTCTTCCTTTAGAAAAGATACTGGCTGAACGCCATGAAGAGATCGCCGCCATGATCCTTGAACCTATTGTTCAGGGGGCTGGCGGAATGCGTTTATACCACCCTCAATATTTGAAAGAAGTGCGCCGTTTGTGTGATCAATATGGCTTACTTCTGATTCTAGATGAGATAGCAACCGGCTTTGGACGAACAGGAAAGTTATTTGCTTGTGAGCACGCAGGCATTGAACCTGACATCATGTGTATTGGTAAGGCACTTACAGGCGGCTACATGACATTATCTGCAACACTCACCAGTAAAGTTGTTGCTGATACTGTATGCAGTGGAGATGCGGGCTGCTTTATGCATGGCCCAACCTTTATGGGAAACCCACTGGCTTGTGCTGTTGCGAATGCCAGTTTAGAACTGATCCAACAAAATCATTGGCAGACTCAAACTAAACAGATTGAAACCTGCTTTTCAGAATTACTGCCTCAACTTAAAAAACACGATGTGGTTGCCGATGTTCGATGGCTTGGCGCAATAGGCGTTGTGGAATTAACCACGCCTGTTGAGATGGAAAAAATCCAAGCACACTTTGTCGAACAAGGCGTTTGGATACGTCCATTTGGTAAACTGATCTATATGATGCCTCCGTTTATTTCACAGCCTGAACACATTACTAAGTTGGTTAATGCCATTGATAGTGCATTAAGCGATCTGTTTTAATTCAAAAGAGCACATTAAAACGGCATAAAAAAACCGATACCTTTGACTAAAAGTGTATCGGTTTTATTTGCTGTTAACGTAAAATTTGTCGTTATTTTACTTTAGGCTCATTGGTAAAATCATCTTCTACTAGCTTGTAGATAATGAAAATAGCCAGCTCTAATAATACGGTCAGCACCAAGCTCATGATCACGTAGCGCTCACTGAAAATACCAATACCATGTAGTACGGTTGATTGAATAACAAATGCACCAACAACACCTAAAATCAGCAATTGTAAAAACTTAATGAACTTCAGCATGTAAATTCCTTCTTTATTATCATTGTCTTAAAAATCATCTTAATAGAGTACACCAATTAAACGACTTCTCTATGCTAACTTTCAATTTAAACCATTTTTTCTTATATTTATGCCAAAAAAATAGAATTATTCTGGCAGCCAATGGTTATTTATCTTAGAGGTAAGAATATGGTCTTCCCATGCACCATTAATGTAGAGGTAATCTTTCGCCTCTCCCTCTTTAACAAAACCCAGTGTCGATAACACATTACCACTTTTTTTATTGTGTGGAATATACGCAGCCATGATCCGATGAAGATGTTGAACAGAGAACATCCAATCCACCGTATGCTCTAGCGCGCGCTGCATAATCCCATTACCTTGATAATGTTCATCAAGAGAGTAGCCAACATGACCGGCGTGAAATGGAAAGCGAGTAATGTTACTAAAACTCACTGAGCCAATAATTTTCTTCTCCTGAGTATCAAAAATCACAAAATAGAAAGCCAAATTATGTTTATGTAATTCAGCCAATTGCAATAAACGTTGCTTCCAACCTTCAGCGGTAAAGAAGGAGTTCGCGCGCTTGGGCTCCCATGGTTCTAAATGGTGTCGATTGCGCATAAAGTAATTAGCAATCATCACAGAATCACTGCTTTTAATTAAACGAACTTGATAATGGTCAAACTCAAAATGCACATCCATGTCATTCCCCTACTTCTTACCTATTCCGTAGTCTCGCAACTTATTCGCTATTGCGGTATGCGAAACACCTAATCGTTTTGCTAATTTACGACTGGATGGGAACTCACCGTATAGTCCAGTTAGGATCATTGATTCATACGATTTCATGATCTCATCAAGTGTGCCATCTACATTAATATCCATCATATTTGCTGCTTTAGCATCTGATATTGGCAGCATGAAATGTGAGGTATTTAACTGATTTCTATCCATTTGAGTTAACGCTTTTAGTGTCGAACTCTTTAACTGGCGTACATTTCCCGGCCATGAATAACTGCGTAAATACTCATACACCTCTTCTGAAATAGACGGTTTAACAATAGCCAACTCTTTGCATAACTGAGCCACAAAAAACTCAAACAAAGTAGCAATATCAGAAGGACGCTCACGCAGTGGTGGGATCTCCAAAAATAATACGTTTAAGCGATAATAAAGATCTTCTCTGAATACGCCTTGTTCCACTAATTCTAGTAGTTCCTTCTTACTTGCGCCAATGATCCCTACATCAACATGGATCTCTTTCTCTTCACCCACTCGACGAAAATTACCATCTTGAATAAAACGTAACAGTTTGATTTGTAACAGTGGGCTCATCTCACTGATCTCATCAAAGAAGACCGTGCCACCATCCGCTTGCTCAATGATCCCTTTTTTTCCTTCAGGCATATTAGGGAATGCACCTGGAGCGTAGCCAAACAATTCAGTCTCAGCGACATCATCAGGCATGGCTGCACAGTTAACCACCATGAAGGCTTTTCCTGAACGGATAGAGGCATTGTGACAAGCACGAGCTAACATTTCTTTGCCTGTGCCCGTTTCACCTTGGATCAATAATGATTGATCAATATCTGATAATTTCTTTGCTTGTGAGATCAAGGTTTTATATTTAGTCGAAGACCCTACAAAATGCTCAAAGCCAAGATTAGAGGATTCTGGAATAAATGGACGAGCTAATTTTAGATCCATTGCAGGTTTGATGATCACTACTGCACTGGCTAAAATTGAGGCATTATCATCATCGGTAATGTATACCGGCATGATTTCCATCACGTAATTCATGCCTGCAATATCCATAGACTCTCGCTGACGAACACGAGACTCTTCTAACCAATGCATCACATTAAAATTTGGTAATAACATACTCGCAGGCTCACCAATGAGTGCCTCTTTATCTACATTAAATAAAGACGCAACTGCCTGATTTGCATTATCAATTTTCCCTTTGAGATCAATTGCAAATACAGGATCCGGTAAGGTACTTAATACTGCGAGTAATTCCATATTACGACGTTCACTTGGTAAGAATGGAATTTTACGAACATCCATAACGCCATCAATTCGACGAATTTTGGCCATTAGTTGGCTGAACTCATCAAATTCTACTTCAGGAAAATTAAGATATATTAAGCCTGTTTTTTCAATCTCAATATCTCGTAAATCAATATTCTGAGAAGCCAGAATATCTAACAATTCACGGGTTAGACCTAATCGATCTTTACATTGCACTTCAAGACGCACAAAAATTCCTTAAATAATAGGTGTCACAATATGTTTACAGTCAGTTTGCGTGAGTACAAAAAAAGAGTCAAGCTGAAGTGATCCAAATCGAGCGTTAATTCGTTTAAATACTTATTGATAATAAAAATAAGCAATGGAGAGTCAATTATGGATATTCAAGTTGGTATAAGTTCTTGTGTTAATGGTGCCAGTGTTCGGTTTGATGGTGGACATAAAAGCAACAAGTTTGCTTCTAAAGTTCTTGCGCCCTATTTTTCTTATGTCCCTATTTGCCCAGAAGTTGGCAGCGGTATGTCGGTACCAAGGCCCACCATACGCTTAATCACAAATGAAGAGAGAATTGCCCTTGTTGATTCAAAAGATGCCTCTTTAGACTATACAGATTCAATGATCGACTTCTCACAAAAAACGGTGAATCGTTTAAAAGAAACAGAGATGTGTGGTTATATTGTTTGTGCGAATTCGCCAAGCTGTGGCATGGAACGCGTTAAGGTATACAGTAAAAACAGTGCGACAAAAAATGGCGTTGGTCTTTACACTCAAATCCTAATGAAGGAAATGCCTTGGCTACCAGTAGAAGAAGATGGTCGATTAAGCGATCCTGTACTTAAAGAGAACTTTATTACTCGTGTATTTTGTTTACACGATTTATATCAATCAATGGAGGGAGCTCCAACCGCAGGGAAAATCATCGCATTCCATTCTCGTTATAAATACACTCTGATGTCACACTCCACCGTTGGATATAAAAACTTAGGCAAATTGGTGGCTAAAGTGGCTGATTACGATATTAATGAGTTTTTTGCTATTTATCGTACGCAGCTAATGCAGACAATGGCGATCCGAGCTTCTCGCAAGAACAACACGAATGTATTAATGCATCTTCAGGGATATTTCAAAAAAGAACTTGAGTCACCACAAAAACAAGAGCTTGCTCAAATAATCCAAGATTACAATCAAGGGTTATTGCCTTTGCTTTCACCAATTACCTTAATTAAGCACCATTTAGGTATTCATACCAATGAGTATTTAGCAAAGCAATCTTTCCTTAATCCATACCCTCAAGAGCTGAGATTACGTTATGGATTATAAACTAACCATGCAATGCGTTTGGTTTCGTACCGATTTAAGAGTGGCGGATAACCCAGCGTTATCCGCAGCGCTTGCTAATCAAGTACCGACTATTGCTATCTTTGTTGCAAGCGAATCTCAATGGCAGCAACACCATAAAGCATCCATTCAAATCGATTTGATAAAGAGGCGCTTACTTGAGCTTGAAAAAGAGCTTCACTCATTAAATATCCCTTTGCTGGTATTATCTTGCCCTTGGTTCAAGGATGTTCCACCACAACTGCACGGATTATGTAAAGATCTTGGTATATCACATCTATTTGCCAATAAAGAATATGAAGCAGATGAATTAAGCAGAGATGCCAATGTTGCAACCCAACTCTCTGATGTTCAATGTGCTTTTTATGATGCTAAATGTGCCGTAGATGTTGGAAAGGTACGGAATAAAGCCCACCAGCCTTATAAGGTTTTTACACCCTTTAAAAAAGCATGGAGAGAGTACTTTTATCAGCACTTTCCAAGCATTGAAAAAGTGACCGCTTCAGTTGAGTTATCGGCGACACAGTTACGCTCACTTCAACGTTATCATGACCCTACATTTACTGGCTCTATCAGTAATGAAAGTAAGGCGTGGTCAGTTTCAAATAAAACAATAGTCGATGCCATGCGTCAGTTTTGTCGCGAAAAATCACAACAATATGATGAGCAACGAGATTACCCTGCAATTGAAGGGACGAGTCAACTCTCTCCTTATCTAGCTATTGGCGCGATTTCAGCAAAACAGTGCATTTTACGTTTGCATTTGGAAGCAAATAACCAATTAACTCAGGGGCAAGAAATTTGGCTTGATGAGTTAATATGGCGAGAGTTCTACACTCATCTACTTCACTTTTATCCATTATTATCTAAAAACCACGCTTTTTTAAGCTTTGACAAATACATTGAATGGAATAACGACAGAGACAAATTTGAACAGTGGTGTAAAGGCGAAACCGGTTTCCCTATTGTTGATGCTGCAATGAAACAACTCAACAATACCGGTTGGATGCATAATCGCCTGCGAATGATCACCGCCAGTTTTTTAGTTAAAGATTTACACATTGATTGGCGTTGGGGCGAACAGTACTTTATGTCAAAACTTATTGATGGTGACTTTGCCTCGAATAATGGCGGTTGGCAGTGGTGTGCATCAGTAGGTTGTGACAGCACACCTTACTTTCGGATATTCAACCCCACCACCCAAAGTGAACGCTTTGATAATAAAGGGGTTTTCATTAAGTATTGGTTACCTGAATTAACAGCCCTAACAGGAAAACTGCTGCATCAGCCCAATAGTAAACCACTATTAAAGCCTGATAATTATGTAGAGCCTATTATTGAGCATGCAATACAGCGCTTAACAACATTGGATATCTACAAAAACGCCAAAGCTCAAGATGTTGCAAGTTAGTCATAGCAAGTATTATGATGGTCTCATCTGTTATTAAGAGTTGTATTAATTGATGTCTAAATCACTGCCTTTTATTCTTGCTGGACCTATGGTTCGAAAAACGATGGCTCATGAAATTAACCTATGGTTATCCACTACTAAACCATTGCATGGTCGAACGAAGATCAGTACCAACAGTGGTGAGTACGAGTTTGAAATCACACAAGAACAAGGCATTCAATTAGGTCAATGCGCTTGGGTTTATCTTCTACGCTGCCAAGCTGATTTCCCGGTTAATCAACGTATCCAATATGATATCGACACTCAAGATGGTTTGTTGTCACAACTGGTTCCTGACGCGTTATATGAAGATGAGTCTTCTTTTACCTTATTCATCAAAGACAAGGCTGATTATGTCTTACATGGATCTTGTCGTAACCCTCATTATGCCAGTAAAGACAGCTTAGTTATTGCAAACCAACAACTAAAGACACAAGCCCTTGAAGAGAGAGCCGCTTTACTGATGATGAGTGGTGATCAAATCTATGCCGATGATGTAGCTGGACCTATGCTGCATGCTATTCAACAAATTATTCCTCAATTAGGATTATTTGAAGAAACTCTAATTCACTCAGAAATCACCAATGATACTGAGTTATATGCCCATCCTCATAATTTGTATTACCGAGATAAGATCTTGCCACATTATGTCGAGAGGAATAATTTTTTATCTCGCTGCAGCCTGTATCAAACTCGTCCTATTTTCAGCTCAACAAAGCATGAAAACCATTTAATGAGTATTGCTGAATTTTTTGTCATGTACTTACTCGTATGGTCCCCGACTTTGTGGAAGCGCATTACTCTGCCAAACTCATTGCCTAATCTAGAGCCAAAATGGCAAAAAATGTGGCAAGAAGAAAAACAGCAGATCGATCTTTTTGTTGCAGGCTTAAACGATGCACAACAACTGTTTGCGCATATGCCGACCTATATGATTTTTGATGATCACGATATTACTGATGATTGGAATTTAACTATTGGCTGGGAAAATGCCGTAAATGGTGATCTACTAGCCTCTCAAGTCATTGGTAATGGCTTGATCAGCTATTTTCTATGTCAAGGTTGGGGAAATAACCCAGAGCAGTTTGATGAAGAGTTCCTAACATCATTCAGAGCGTTATTTGCCAATTACGACAACGCACAGCATCATAAATTAATTTGGCAACTTACTCGCTTTGAACAATGGCATTACTCGATCCACACCAGTCCAAAAATGGTGGTACTAGATACACGTACTCGCCGCTGGCGCTCAGAATCTAACACCAATAAGCCCTCTGGTTTGATGGATTGGGAGGCTTTGCTCGATCTTCAGCATGAACTAATAGATCAAGAGTCCATCATTATCGTTTCAGCAACGCCAATATTTGGGGTTAAGTTTATTGAAGCTCTCCAAAAAACCATGACGATACTTGGGCAACCATTAATGGTTGATGCTGAAAATTGGATGACTCACCCAGGCTCAGCAAATACATTATTGAGTATTCTGACTCACCCTAAAACACCACAAAACTTTGTAATTCTGTCTGGTGATGTGCATTACTCTTTCGCCTATGACATTAAATTACGTCATAGTAAATCAAGCCCTGATATTTACCAGATCACCTGCAGTGGGTTTAAAAATGAGTTTCCCAATAAGCTATTACGTGTATGTGATTTTATGGACAGAGTACTTTATAGCCCACATTCACCGTTAAACTGGTTCACGAAACGTAAGAATTTATTAGTCACCAAACGAGATCCATCGGTCGCCAATAACGATAAGCTCATTAATAAAAGTTCAATTGGGGAGTTAAGATTGGATGAAAAAGGCAAGCCGGAGCAGATTTCAATTTTAACCGCGGAAGGAGAATCTATTTCCTTCTTGCCTAAATCAAGTGATTAAATCACTTTGTACTATTAAAAATAGTGAGCATTGAAAACATTAATCGTTGAGGGTAGTGTCAGAACCACTCTCAACCTCTATTGAATTATGGAAATATAGACCCGCTTCAATTGCGTCTAGCCACTCTAATTCCACCTCTTCATGATACCTCGTTTTATCAAGGTAGTTTGCACTCATAGTAATATCCTTATGTGAGTTCCAAGAGCCCGATTATACGAGTCTTGAATTGCAATACTGTGACAGAGATACGAGTTCTAGTTCAAATTACACCATCACAAATGGTAATGATTACTATTAAGATTGAATTATCTCTCGTTTTATCCTACTCTATAGGACTGTTCTCTATTGAATCTCTATTATGAAATCCACGGTTTTATTTTCTCTTGCTTCTGTTCTTTTATTGTCAGGCTGCAGTCAACAAATTCAATCGACATCAGCACCTTCCCAAGCTATCACCAGTTTCTATGATTATCAATTACTATCACCAGCAGGCTCTCCTTTGTCCCTTAGTGCTTTACCTCAAGAGATAATTGATGCTGATGTAATTCTTATTGGTGAATGGCACACTCATGCCGCTATCCATCGCTTTCAAACCGATTTATTTAAACAACTCTCTGCAACAAACCCTAAATTAGCGTTATCTATGGAGCAGTTCAGCCGTAATAAACAAACCGTTGTTGATGAGTATTTGTCAGGAAAAATTGGCGAACAAACGTTAATGTCTGACGCTAACGCATGGCCCAATTATGAAAGCGATTATCGTCCATTAGTTGAAATTGCAAAGGCTAAAGGACGTGATGTGATCGCTGCAAATGCCCCAAAGCCAATCGTAAAATGCATTGGTCAACAAGGCATTAGTTATGTTGATAAACTCGATATTGATGAAAAGTCATGGTTAGCTAAAAACATCGACCTTTCTGACTCCCCTTATAAATCAAAATTCTTAGCTTCTATGCACCACGGCGATGAAGAACAAACTCAGAAACAATTTGCAGCTCAGATGACGTGGGATGCCACCATGGCAGAAAGCATTGTTAATTACCTAGCGCTACACCCTAAAGCGCAAATCATGCATATTGCAGGAAAATTTCATATTGAGAATGGTCTAGGCACAGCGGCACAAATAGTAAAATTAAACCCAAAGCTTAATGTCGTGGTTATCTCCCCAATAGAAAAAGCTTCTAATGAAGACTCTGACTATCAACTGGAAGTTTTAACTCCACCAAAACGCTTTGTGAAACAAGAGAACATGATGAAAGCATACAAAGCGATTAAAAATCGTAACCATGATCTTGTATGTAAATGATTAAACAATAAGAAATAAAAACCACTCACTTCGACGAGGGAATAAAGTGAGTGGTTTTGGTTTAGCGTCATGTTTTATTTCAAGGTGTTTATTACATCTTTTATTTTCGGATAACCAATACGACTTGACCGACTTGAATACCCCATTTGTAAATTTCGGTTTGATTAATAACAACGGTGTCTGAAATTTGATAAATCCAATCATCAAATTCAACTTCATAGTGTGAATCATCTACCTTTAATATCATCGAATATTTCCAGTTAAGGGCGTTTCCTGCACTTTTTCCATCAGCCGTACCCAGAATGTCGCTGGCGGTTCCTGTGTATGAGTTATCACCTAGATCTTGAATAATCCACGTTCGTTCTTGCTCTTCACCGTCATTAAATAAAAACTGCTCATCTAGCGTTAATGTATCTCCACCCCATTGAGCCTGAAGATCAACGGTAAACGTTCTTATCACACTGCCATTAAAGTCCTTTACTATCCCTTCGGCCTTTAAATCACCTTGAAAAAAGGCTTTCATTGAAAATTCAGGGCTAGTGCCTGCGTAATCATTAATGTCTTGAGAAGAGCACCCTACTAATAGAATACTAAAAATAAATAGGACTATCTTTTTCATTATTTATCTCCTATCAATTCAAGACGTAGATTTGGGTAAGTGGTTTTTTCAGATACCCAAATATCAAGAAAAAGTTGAGAAAAGTCTTTATTCGCTATTTTTCCAATGGGTTTATCATTTAGAAAAAACTGATTATTCCCTATCTCATCAATGCTAAAAACTAATTTATCTTCCGGTTTCACATCAGGAAATACCTGCTCTAATTCAACTAACCAAGAATCTAAATCAGGATGCTTAATTGATTGCTCTTCCCATTGTTCTTTCGTCGCTTTAATTAGGTTTTCTTTCGTGATATTACGGTAATATTCAATCTCAAGTGCTTGTGGATATTGACCATAGACAAACTGGCCTGAAGTAGTAAACAGTTGCGCTTCATACACTGAGATTAAGAACCACGACAGTTCTGATTTACCACTGCTTTGTAGACCTTGTAATGGGGCCGCAACCACACTATTTATTGTTAATAGGCTTACTACTATGGTGAGTATATTTATCAATCTTCTCATGATCCTTCCCCTCATTATTTATTCTTGCTCTTAAACGCTTTTGAATAATAATAAATACGGGTAGATTAACCGCCCAGATCACCCCAATTGAAAATAAAGTGATTTGATATGAATATGAGAACTCCACAGCCCCTAATCGATGTCCCGCTAAATAGTTTAGCGGGCCTGCAATCGCACCAAGTAAAGCAATTAAACTAAGATGAAAGCGTGATAACCACCCTAAACTGTGATTGATAGCAAAACCAAAATGACACCACAATAAAATGAGCCAAACAGGAATTAGTGCATTATTAGGAAATTGATACACGCCGGTCAATGACAGTAATACATCCCCCAAAACACCTAACATCGAAATTAAAATGAGTAAATAAAAGTCTATTTTTCGTGTTGGTGATAGCAAAAGATGAAGCAATATTGAAACGAGTAAAAAAGGTGTCGCTTGCTGTTGATAAAGGATCACGGAAAACCAAATCACTTGAAACCAAATAGCATTAATAAGGGGGAAATAACGTGACATTGAAGCCTCCTACCATATCAATCTAAAGAAGTAATTGTTTGCTGACTTATCTAGATTGATATAATGCAAATAATTATCGACTAGCACACTCCATGTTGTGGTTTGGCAGCCACTAAATGCACAGTGCTGATCTTGCGTTCTAAAAAACCACCTTCGCAATAACAAAGATAGAACTGCCATAAACGAATAAAATCATCGCCATAACCCATTTGTTTTAAATCACTATTTGCATCATCAAAACGCTCATACCAATGACGTAATGTTTTTGCGTAATCTAAGCCGATGTCATGCAGAGAAGTAATCACCATATCGGTATTTTGTGCCACTTTATTTGCCATAACACTAACCGATGGTAAACAGCCGCCAGGAAAGATATAACGCTGGATAAAATCGACGCTTTTACGGTATTGGTTATAACGTTGATCTGCAATCGTAATGGCTTGAATTAACATTTTACCTTCAGGCTTTAGATGACTACTGCATACGTCAAAGAAAGTACTTAGGTATTCGTGTCCTACTGCTTCTATCATTTCTATCGAAACTAATTTGTCGTATTGACCTTCAAGGGTACGATAGTCTTGCTTTAGAAGCGTAATTCGATCTTCTAGGCCTAAAGCTTTTACCCTCTGCTCTGCAAATTCATATTGAGCATCAGAAATCGTCGTTGTGGTAACATTGACACCATAATGCTGTGCAGCGTAAATAGCCAAAGCTCCCCAGCCCGTGCCTATTTCAAGTAAGGTTTCCCCCTCTTTTAGTTCAAGTCGCTCACAAATGGTGTGTAATTTAAATAACTGAGCTTCTTCTAAATTTGCATCTGCATTGGGGTAGATAGCACTTGAATACAACATCTCTTTATCCAGAAACGTTTTGTACATTTCATTGCCGAGATCGTAATGCGCTAAAATGTTCTTTTTAGATCCTTGTTTGGTATTTTTATTGCGCTTGTGGTTTATTAAATCAAAAAACTGAATCAGTTTACTGAAGCTATTTTCGACTCTATCAAGCACGCTTTCTTCACGGCCTAGCACTTGGATAACCTTGGTTAAGTTCGGACTTGTCCACCAACCAGCGACATACGCCTCACTCGCACCAATACCACCACCAAATAAAATTTTTCGATACGCTTCGGTATTATGAATTTCGACCACGGCTTGCAAAGGGGCTAATGGATCACCCAAAACAACTTGTCCTGATTGGTCATTTATCGTCAGTGAGGCTTGAGTCATTTTTCCTAAATAATCCAATAACACTTTACGCGCCATGCCATCAATCCAACGCATTGACTTATTGTATTTACCATTGGTTAGTACTGATTCTTTCAATACTGTTCTCTCTATTTGATTACTAGCCATTGCTCTCTCCTTATTGCTCTGGGTGTGGTACAAACGGGATTCGTTTTATGAATAATTTCAATGCTTGCCAATAAATGCCCCATACTATTTTTACGGTCATCACGGGAATAGAGATCACTTGTTCACGTATATTTTTTGAATTAAATTCTTTTCGTGTCATGGCTATCGTTGCATCAAAAATTTTTTCTTGCTCTTCATCTAAGCCACGGTTTTCTAAGTGTAGCGATAATCGCTTGCTTGGCGCTTTAATAAACCAATGATATTTCATATTCAGATCCAAAAAAGGCGATACATGAAAGGTCTTATCTATGATTTGCTCAGAGCCAATTGTTATTAAGTAATAGTGAGTTTGATCCCATGGCGTATTACTTACTTCAGCCAATAAATCAGTCAACTCATTTTGTTGGTTATAACAGTAATAAAGATTAATCGGACTAAAATAGATCCCAAAACAACGTACCTGCCCAACAAAAAGCACTCGACCTTGGCTGTTATTTCCACCCAATTCACTCACTTTATTCCACACCGATTCTTTTAAAGATTCACTCTCACTACCAAGATAATCAGAACGTCGAAAGCTTAGGGGAGCAAAACGTCCTTTCTTGAACCACCCTACCTGTTCTGTGTTCTCTAATTCATCCAAATCTAAAGCGACAAAGAACATCTGATAACTAAAGCTATGTGCTTTTGTTTGAAATCGTCTGTGTCTTATGTCGCCATAATATAGACAGGAATTGATCATAGGCTAATACCAAAACGTTGACATACATCCAGTGCACTTCTTACGCCATCTTCATGAAAGCCGTTATACCAATATGCACCAGCAAAGTGGGTATGGTGACGACCGCAAATTTCTTCTCGACGAGCTTGTGCCTCTATAGTGTCAGTATTAAATACCGGATGATCGTATTTATATGAGCCTAATATTTTATCTTTATGAATCAATGGTGAGTTGTTTAAGGTGACACAAAATGTTGTTTCTTTAGTCTCTAACCCTTGGAGGATATTCATGTTATAAGTCACGCTGGATGGGTTATTTTTATTCCCCGTATCAAGATGGTAATTCCAAGCCGCCCATGCCCGTTTTTGTATTGGCAATAAACTCTCATCGGTATGCATAACAACTTCATTTTCTTGATAGGTGAGTTTACTTAGCACTATTTTTTCAGCGCTTGTCATATCACTTAACATGGCTAATGACTGGTCGCTGTGACAAGCCAATACCACTTCATCAAAGTCATGCTTATCTTCACCATTTATCTCTAACGTGACTCCTCTAGGATTTCGAGTCACACTGGTTACTGGACTATTTAAATGAATTTTCTCTTTAAACATCGCAATCAGAGGTTTTATGTATGAATGAGATCCATTAGGGACCACATACCATTGAGGTCGATTCGCAATATCTAACAAACCATGATTATGGAAAAAACGAATGAAAAAATGTAACGGGAAGGCTTTCATATCCTGTAGGCTCGATGACCAAATAGCCGCGCCCATCGGTAAAATGTAGTGCTCAGAAAAATAGCTACTGTATTCATTACGGTATAAGAAATCACCTAATGTGCCATCGATGTCAAGAGCGATGTGATCATCACTGTGCTCCACACTCCACAACTCTTTACATTGTTTATTAAAACGTAAAATCTCACTAATTAAGGATAAAAACTTAGTATTGAGTAAGTTTGAGCGTTGGGCAAAAAGCGTATTTAAATTATGGCCATTATACTCAAGACCAGAAATAACATTTTTTACACTAAAACTCATTTCGGTTTCTTGTCCTGATAAACCAAGTTGAGTTAACAGCTCAATAAAGTTTGGGTAAGTTCGATCATTAAACACAATAAACCCAGTATCAATATCCCACTCTTTTCCTTCTGCTTTCACTCGTTTTGTTGCGGTATGCCCACCAATATAATCATTAGCTTCAAATACTGTCACATCGTGTTCTCGTGATAATAAATGCGCACACACCAATCCTGAAATACCGGTACCAACTACTGCAATTTTTTTCATTATCGTTTCATCCTTAAAGCGAGCCAGTGCCAAATACGATCTGGGAGACTTCCCATTAAAATTAAGAAACTCGTAAACGGAAATGGAAAATGAATGTGTTTTTTATTTTTATCTATGCCTGTAATTATATGCTCTGCGGCTTTATCAACGTCAATTAGCATTGGCATAGGAAAATCATTTTTATTTGTAAGCGGCGTTTTAACAAAACCAGGCGCAATCACACTAATCGTAAATTGCTCTGGTGATATATCTAATTGAAGCGATTTTGCCAAGTAATGGATTGCCGCTTTACTTGAGCCATACGCTTCTGCTCGTTGAAATGGTACATAAGAAGCACTTGAACCCATTAACGCTAAGTGACCGCCCTGCTTCATTTTTGGTATTAGCGCTTGTAAACAATACCCAATTGAAATGACATTCGTTGTGATCACTCGCTCAAATAATGCAGCGTCAAACTGAGTCGCATCATCGATGTATTCGCACGTTCCTGCATTGAGGATCACGGTATCTAGCATTTCAATCGTCGAAAGCGCTTCGAGGATTGAGTGACTATCATCAAGATCAAAAACGACCTCAATTAAACTACCCTTGCCTTTTGCGCTGGTTAAATATTCTGAATCAACATATCCAGAAAAATTACGACCACACGCATAAACTCGATCCCCTTGGTTAAGGTATTTTTCTGTTAAAGAAAGACCAATACCTGAGGTTGCCCCTGTAATTAATATTGTTTTCATGACTGCATTCTCTTTTTAATCAGCTTTACTGCTGAACCAAGAATTGGTAAATGCTCATACAACATTTGCCCCATGTCTAAGTAATCTCTGTGGTAATACACTCTTTCATTAAATTTAATATGTGAAGTGCCATCTACAGAAATACATTTCCCTTTACCTATTTTAGGATGACTGTATTCCATCGTCCAAAAAAGACTGGCTTCACCGTCATTCTCGATAACATGATGGATATGAAACTGACAATTTAAAATATTCTCGTATAGGTGCTCGAAATACTCGGTAAGCATAGTAAGCCCATCGATTTGGTGTACGGCATCAATAAATTGAATGTCATTGGAATAGATTTCAGGAAGGCGATGAAGGGTTGAGCGATCTAATTCACCATACAGTGATATAAATGTAGTAACAAAATTAGAATGCTTCATGATGATATATCCTTATTAAACTTATCAAATACTACGAGCTAGTATTCAAAAAAGATCACATCCTGTGATCTTTTTAATAAAAGGAAGTTAGCGTTAACTCAGCTTGCTTACCTATATTTATATATTAGTACAATAAGTTACCTATCGGATTGAATAATTTACTTATCCCTTGGGTAAAATGCAGTGGCGCATTTTGTACGGTGTAACATAAACACCCATCAGTGGTTTTAGGGCTATGCGCATGCGAAGAATCTAACCAAATAAAATCACCTTTATGATAATGTCCTGATTCATCTTCAAAACTGCCATCTAGCAATAAGGTTAACTCAAAGCCTTTATGGGTATGTGTTGGGATCACACCACCGGCATTGATGCGCAGTAAGTTAGATCGTGTCGCTCCCTCTTCTACCAAACGAGCACGACTGACCGCTCCCATTTGATTCCATTTCATATCGACATAACGAGTCAGTACACGAGGTAATTCATAATGAAAAGAATCAATAAAAATATGTTCTGCTGATGGCTCTTTCAAATAGCTAGTTTCAACCTCGGTATTTAATATACCGTTGAGCATTTGAGAAAAATCAATCGATTCCGCTTCTACTGGTTCTTGCCACGATTTTGCTGCAAACTCTTGAGTTAATTTCTCTGATTTACGTTTACAATGTTCACACAAATCACAATGTAGCGTCATACCAACAGCAAGAGATTCAGGTAAATCACCGTCAATATGAGAACGCAATAAAGCATCGCTAGGATGGTGGGTAATTTTATTCATGCTCATACTCCTGTCTTAATTTGGTTAATGCTAAACGCAGCCGTGATTTAATCGTCCCGATTGGTTCACTAAGTTGATCTGAAAGCTCTTGTTGAGTCAAACCTTGTTGATAAATCCCTTCAACAACTACTCGTTGATTAGCAGGCAATACGCTGACTGCTTTTTCCAATTTTTTAGTTTCAAGCCAATCTAACTCTACAGCCTCGACTTGCTTATCAAACAGAGGCCATAACTCGTCACTGACTGTATCTTCTTTATTTGATTGCATTTTACGTAACATATCAAAGCTGTGGTTACGCATGACGGTAAATATCCAACCAGAAGCACAACCTTTACTCTGATTGAATAGCGTGGCTTTTCGCCAAACAAGTGTCATCGTCTCTTGAACTAAATCCATTGCTAACGTTGGATCATTAAATTTCTTTAATCCATACGCTCTAATTTTGGGTGCAAACCAAGAAAACAGCTCAGAAAATGCCTGTTTATCTTGAGTTTCTCCCACCAGATTTAACCAAATATCTAGCTTTACTATCTCTTCTTCACTGTTTATAGGCAGTGGCTTATAACTAGAGTTCACTCGACTGCTAACCTCTATTGGCTGAGTTTGCATACCTACCTCCGTAATTATTTCTAACTATTACGCAAGAGATTCGTATTTAGATCACTCTTTAGACTATAAACGGTTTTAGCACATCATATCTTGAAAAAATACGCAGAATGTGGCGCTCACTCTCAAATAAAAAATGTAGCTCACATGGATTGATGCCTATTCGAAAAAGAAAAAGACTTACTTTATACGCCAGAGTCAATCTCATAAATTGGGAGATTACCTATTGTTCGAATATAAACAATAACTTAATATAAGAACTACAATGAACATGAGTAAAAACTAACAATAATGAATAAGTTGATTTTGATTGCCATACTTTGTACTTCAAGTGCTGGCTATGCCAAGACACTCGGTGATCCTGCTAAAGGAAAACTAAAAGCACCCAGTTGTATTTTTTGTCATGGTGCAACAGGAAAAGCAATGAATTCAAGCTATCCTAATTTGGATATGCAGAATGAAATGTATTTATATAACTCAATGAAATCTTATCAAAATGACGAACGAAAGGGCCCCCTAGCACAAATGATGAAGGCCCAACTGCAACGACTTAATGATCAAGATTTAAAAGATATTGCCTCGTTTTATGCCAGTGCATCTAATAACGAAAATAAGTAGTCTATTTCATCTATGGTGTTGTAATGCATAAAACCAATGCGAACAACACCACCGCACTCTTCTAGATTTAATTGCTTAACTAAGCCAAGCGCATAAAAATGCCCATTCCATACACATACATTATGCAAACCTAATGCTTTGGCTACTGCTTCTGGCGTATGGTCTTGAAGTCGAATCGCAAACGTTGGTGTCCGATGAGTGCAATATTCAGGGTCACTAATCCCAAACAATGAAATCCAAGGTCGACTGTCCAATTTATTTAAAAAATAGTGCGTCAATGCCAATTCATGTTGCTCATATTGAGTAAAACTAAAGATAAGTCTTTCTCGTAAACCCAGCTCTTTTACTCCCCATTGAGCCAAATACTCAATAGCGGCAGTAACGCCAACCAACCCTTCAAAGCTTTGTGTACCTGTCTCAAATCGGCCTGGCCCTATATTTGTAGCAGGCTCAACTTTGTATGGTGAAAGCGTTTGTAACCATTTGGTAGACACATAAGCAATGCCGACATGAGGGCCAAAAAATTTATACGCTGAGCAGGCTAAAAAATCACAATCAAGATCTTGCACATCGATCAAATGGTGAGGGGCGTAGTGCACGGCATCAACATATACTATTGCATCAACACCATGCGCAGCGTTAATCATTGACTTCACATCAACTAAAGAGCCAGTGGTATTAGAAGCGAGCGTCGTGGCAACCAACTTGGTTTTATCAGACAGCAGTGAATAAAAATGATCCATATCTAATGTGCAGTCAGTGGTGTTAACTCGAACCTGATGAACGATTACCCCTTTATCTTCTGCGGCTTGCTGCCAACTTGATACATTAGAATAATGATCCAACGCGGTAACGATGATCTCATCACCCGCTTTCCATTCTCGACTTATCGCTCGACTTAACTGAAACGTTAAGGACGTCATATTAGCACCAAAGACAATATTATTATTGCTTGGTGCATTTAATAGCGCAGCGCAAGAAGAGCGAGCAGTATCCATCACACTATTCGTTGTTTGGCTTGAAAAAAAATGGCCGCCTAAATTGGAATTAGAATAACCAAGGTACTCAATCATTGCTGTCAGTACAGAATTAGGCACTTGAGAGCCTCCGGGGCCATCTAAAAACAGCACCGGAAGCTCATTAATTGTTTGCGATAAAGATGAAAATTGCGAACGAGCTTGCTCAGGCGTGAAAGTCATTAACATTATCCTTTGCGGTTAATACAAATACATCCATATGCCCTTCCTGATCTTGTTCAATCAATCGAATTGGCTTGCCGTTGTGCCATAGCTTTCTATCATCAACCATAGCAACTTCGCCATCTTCTAAAATTTTTCTAAAAAACGGTTCTTCGTTTGAGTCTTTGTATACAAGCAATTCTCCCCCTTCGATATTTGATCGATCGATACCAATCAATGCAATATGATCAAAACCATCTTGGTGAACCCCTTCTGGCGCAATTTCGGTTTCTTCATAAATCGCTGCAATTCGCATTTGATGTATTTCAATCTCTTGCCCATTAGGTAAATGATTAAGGTCCATAAAGACCTGACACATTTCAGCCATGCCTTCACTGTGTAAGATCTTAGTTTCAATGCCTTCAAACTCACGAATCACATCACCTTGGTAATGATTGATCTCTTCACTTTGCACAAAGTTATGTTTATTCGTCTCGATAACGTTGTCGTTCACCATTTTTATAACGGAATAACGTCTTAATCGAAAGTTACCGTCCGCATGCATAGTCTTAGGCAGACCAGAAAATGAAGGGGCGAGTTGATGAACTGCCGCATGACTTAATTGTGTCAGCTGCAATGTGGTATCGTGTGAATGTAGCATGATGCCTCCCGCAATAAATTAACATATACTTTACATATCTATTATTTACGCAGAAATGCTGACAAATCAAACCACACAGTGCTTTACTTCACACAAATTTAAAAATTCAACATATAATTTCAAATTTTTGTTTTATTTAAAAATTAAACACCATTTATCTTTTGTTCTCATTAGAGAATCTAGAACTCTTCACTAAAAGTAGAACAATTATTTGATTTTATAGCAAAATTTCACAATAAACTTGTTTATTCCATAATAAAACCAACAATAACCGCTAAACACATTTGAATAGAACCAGATAATGCTGAGATGTTCATTAGATAAATCAGTCAACAAATGCCGCTCTTTATTTGCTATTTAAAAATGAAGCTAAGTTGATTTGTGTAACACTATTATTAAAATTAACATTATCGTGTAAATATTTACATTGCTTTTAAGTTTAATTTCCGTACTCTATTTTGCTATGCCATTTTACTTAGTAAATATAATGAATACTGCTATTTTATGGGCTTTTGTCCCTACTTTTTTCTTCGTCTCTGTTACTCCTGGTATGTGCATGACATTAGCACTAAGCCTAGGTATGAGTATTGGTTATAAACGCACACTTTGGATGATGGCTGGTGAGTTAGTTGGTGTCGCTATCGTCGCAGTTGCCGCCGTATTAGGTGTCGCTGCTATTATGCTTAATTACCCATGGTTATTTACTGGATTTAAAGCGGTGGGTGCCAGTTACCTTGCTTATATCGGTATTCAAATGTGGCGCTCAAAAGGCAAACTTTCCATGACAGGAGAACCAACAGAAGCACCAAAAGGAAAAGATTGGGATTTGGTGGTTCAAGGTTTTGTAACCGCAATAGCTAACCCGAAAGGTTGGGCTTTTATGGTCTCATTACTTCCTCCATTTATAGATAGTAGTCATGCTATTGCACCGCAATTAATCGCGCTTGTCTCAATCATTTTGGTTTGTGAATTTTTATGTATGACACTGTATGCAGCCGGTGGGAAAGGTCTAAAACGTGTACTTGGTCACTCAAATAACGTAAAGATCATGAACCGAATTTCAGGTAGTTTAATGATTGGTGTTGCGATTTGGTTATTCATTGGATAATCAAAAACGTACTGATGGTTGAGTCAGATAATCAACGCTAGTAGTCGCTTAGCTTAATATTAGATAGAGAAAGGTTAATTGCATTTATATCTAGCAGGTCAAGGCTGATCGAAGCAGTTGAAGGATAAGAAAGTGTGGATGAGTAAAAATAGAGAAAAATTACACTATTTAAACATTAATTTCTCATTACCTCTGCTAGCATATCTAACTCTTCATCAGTAAGCAGTGCCTTCTCTGATTTAGATTTAGCTGTTGCTTTTTCTTCTAATTTTTTAGCTATCGCATATTGAAGGCTTGTCAGCTGACATACCGTGAGTTCGTTTAACTCACTCTTTAGTGTCTCTGTATTAATCATAACAAACTCCAAATATCTTAACTTTTCATCAACAATATAAATGTTACTTCTCTTTTTCCTACACTTTGTCAGACAAATGTCAAAGCTAAAAGTTGCAAAAATCGGTTATACTGATCGCATTATAGTTTAAAGGAGAAAACTAATGCGCATTCAAGTGGATACTCATACTCATACCTACGCTAGTGGCCATGCTTACAGTACAATCAGCGAAAATGCTTTTTCTGCCTCTCAACTTGGTTTACCAATGTTTTGCACTACTGATCATGCCTCTTCAATGCCAGGTGCACCACATTACTGGTTTTTTAGCAATCAAAGAGTACTCCCCCGCTTTCTCCATGGCGTCGCTATTATCAGAGGCTGTGAAGTTAACATCTGTAATATTGAAGGAGATATTGATATACCTCTTTCTGTTGATTCAAACCTAGATTGGGTCATTGCTAGTTTCCATGAACCGGTTTTTCCTCCTCAAAATAAAGACGTTCATACACAAGCTCTTTTGAATATTATTCAATCTGGTCGAGTCGATGCATTAGGCCATCTTGGAAACCCTAACTTTGACTTTAATTTTGAAGAAGTCATTCAATGCGCAGTAGATAACAACGTCGCAATAGAGATCAACAATACCTCTCTAAAAGGCGGTAGCCGCATCGGCAGTATTGACCGTTGTTATGACATTGCCAAAGTGGCTAAAGAGCTAGGAGCCTATATCACCACAGGAAGTGATGCGCATTTCTGTGCAGATATTGGTAAGTTTGAAAAGGTAGAACTACTTATTGATGCTGTCGATTTTCCATTAGATAAAGTTATCACTCACACCCCGAAGCAGTTTCTTCAATTTCTAAACCTACGTGGGCAAGAGTCTATTTCTGAATTTGAGGTATTTACTAAGTAATACCTATCGTAACAAATCACTGATTCGTATGATCTGAAAATTGACTTATGGCAGATATAAAAAATGGAAGACCATCTCTGGTCTTCCATTTTTATTTGTTATCCAGAATATGAGATTTCTGAATTAGCCTTTTAGGCCTTGTTTCGTTAAGTACTCTTCGTAAGTACCGTGGAAATCGTTAACGCCATCTTTTGTGATTTCAATGATGCGTGTTGCAATAGAAGATACAAACTGACGGTCATGAGATACAAACATTAATGTACCTTTGTAGTTCTCAAGCGCCAAGTTCAATGCTTCGATTGATTCCATATCCATGTGGTTTGTTGGTTCATCCATAAGAAGGATGTTTGGTCTTTGCATGATTAGCTTACCAAATAACATACGACCTTGCTCACCACCAGAAATTACTTTTACCGATTTCTTAATGTCACTTTGAGAGAAAAGCATACGACCAAGGATACCGCGAACAACTTGCTCGTCATCACCTTCTTGTTTCCACTGTCCCATCCAATCTAATAGGTTTAGATCTTCTTCAAAGTCATGGCTGTGATCTTGTGCATAAAAACCGATGTTGTGGTTTTCAGACCATTTCACCATACCTGCCATTGGTTCCATTTCACCAGCAAGCGTATTAAGGAACGTTGATTTACCGATACCATTCTCACCGATGATAGCAATACGCTCACCCACTTCAACCATTAGGTTTACGCCGTTGATTAGAATATTTTCATCGTAACCTTGTTTTAGGCCTTCAACTTCTAATGCGTTACGGAAAAGTGGTTTTTCTTGATCAAAACGAATGAATGGAGATTGACGGCTAGATGCTTTAATCTCTGTTAGTTCAATTTTATCTAAACGTTTTTGACGAGACGTTGCTTGTTTTGCTTTCGATGCGTTTGCAGAGAAACGGCTTACGAACGTTTGTAAATCAGCAATTTGTGCTTTCTTCTTAGCATTGTCTGCTTGAAGTTGCTCACGAGCTTGCGTTGCTGCTGTCATGTATTCATCGTAGTTGCCAGGGAACAGGCAAATATTTCCGTAATCGACATCAGCCATGTGTGTACATACTGCGTTCAAGAAATGACGGTCATGCGAGATGATGATCATTGTGCAGTTACGAGCCAGAAGGATTTCTTCTAACCACGCAATAGTATGCATATCCAAGTTGTTCGTTGGTTCATCAAGAAGCATGATGTCTGGTTCAGCAAACAGTACTTGAGCTAGTAGAACACGAACTTTAAGACCTGGAGCAACTTCGCTCATTAAGCCAAAATGCTGTGATTCAGGAAGACCTAGGCCTAATAGAAGTTCACCAGCACGAGCTTCTGCTGAGTAACCATCCATTTCACCAAATTCAGTTTCTAAATCACCAACACGCATACCATCTTCATCTGACATTTCAGGTAAAGAATAGATACGGTCACGCTCTTCTTTTACTTTCCATAGCTCTTTATGACCCATGATTACGGTGTCGATTACTGTGAATTCTTCGAATGCGAACTGGTCTTGACCTAATTTAGCCATACGTTCGTTAGGATCAGTAGATACTGTACCGCCTGACTGTTCTAACTCTCCACCTAAGATTTTCATGAAGGTAGATTTACCACAGCCGTTTGCGCCGATTAAACCGTAACGGTTACCGTTACCAAACTTAACAGAAATATTTTCAAAAAGTGGCTTATCGCCAAATTGCATTGTGATGTTAGCAGTCGTTAGCACAGTACATTCCAATTAGTTATTCAAATAGACATAAAAAAACTGGCCCATACGTCCAGCTTTTCGAATTTCAGGCGATTATAGCAGCATTTGTGATTTACATCACTGTTTATTCTGCCTTATTATCTTCAAAGGCTTACCTTTAAGCGCCAGAGAGCGAAAAGAGCGTCGAACATCATTACTTATTCGTATTCTGCAGAGTACGTTTCTTTATAAGTGTGAGAATAAAGCTCAAATAGATTGCCAAATGGGTCTTCTAAATACACCATTTGTGATGTGTTGTTATCATCTTCTGGGTGATAACGCATGATATCCATACGAACTTTACCGCCACATTCTTCAGTACGAGCAATCACTCCGTGGAAGTCATCCGTTTGAAGACAGAAATGGAAAATACCAATGCGAGAGAAATCAACTTCATGGCGTTCTTGGCGCTCTTTCATTTCAAATAACTCAAAACCAATGCCGTCTTTTGTTAATAAATGCGCGATATTGAAACCTTTAAAGCCTTCGCCAAACACGGCGATACACATTCTACCAATGGCTGTTTCACGCTCTTCTTGAACTTTGGTGTTACCCATTACCACTTCAAGACCAAGTGCTTTAGTATAAAACTCAACCGCTTTATCCATATCGCCAACCATAATACCTACATGATTCATTTTCATAATTTACCTCAAATTCAGTTTTTTAATTTATTGTTCGTTTCGATGAGGTAATAATAGATAAAACCAATAATAACGTGAAATTATCAATAATTATTATTTTGATAAATTTACGTTATGATAAGTTAGGGTGATGATTGAAACTCTTTATCAACGCAGTGGTATTGATTCTTAATAACTTAATTGAATACGACAATAAAAAAAAAGCGAGCTATTATAGCTCGCTTTTAAATCTATGTTTTTATTATAATTTACAGCAATTCAACAGACTGTTGAGCAATTACGAATTCTTCGTTGGTTGGCAACCTATTAGTATTGCACCTACTAACACGGATTTGGACATTTATGTGTCAGTGGTTTTGCTAAATTAGTAAGCTAGATAAAGCTCATGGGCATAAGCAACCGCTTGCTCTCTGGTAAGGCCTGAAAGTTGTAACTTACGAATGGCTTGGTACAGTTCACTCCTACGCATAATGCTTCTCGTATATTTAATACTAACCATACATTAGGTCTGTGCTTAAAATTCATTCAACTGGCTGTGAGCAGATGATAGTAACTCTATGTTGACTATACCTAGTGACACCTTATGCATCACTGGTGAGTTGGCGCTATGAATGTGAATAATTGGTGGTTTGAAACCTCGCAAAACAACAGCTTCTTCGTTCCATAACACTACATCATAACCAATACCGTGCTCATCATCTAAATAAACATTCATTTGCATTTACCACTAACTTCCAACTTTCGCCAGTTCTTACATATAACAGGAACGACATTTGTTGCCTTACCTCTCATGAACTTGTAACTAAATGGAATTTTCCCTTTAATTTCAAGGGAAACAAGAATTTTCTCAGCCCTGAATGGCGCTTTATTGAGTAAGCTAGCGGCTGGCTGAACTGATAGAGAGCTTCCAACGCCAAGTACTTTGTAAGCAGACTTAATATGTTCCCTCGCCTCATCTAAGTGCATCACAGGTTCGCCAAACCACACAATATTAGGTCTCAATTGGCTATTTAATTCACAATGTTGACCAATCTCAATCCGCTTATCCCAGTCATAAATAATTGAAGATTCAATGCTACTTTGGGCACGGTTTAACTGCCCATGTAGGTGAATCACTTTCGAACTGCCAGCTCTTTCATGCAAGTCATCAACATTCTGAGTAATTATGACCACGTCATATACATCCTCTAACTCAGCTAGTGCTATGTGAGCTTTGTTAGGTTGTGCATTTTTAGCGGCAACTTTACGCTGATTGTAAAAGTTCAGCACTAGCTTAGGGTTACGCTCAAAGGCATCTTTCGTTGCTAGTTCATGAATAGGGTAACTTTCCCATAATCCATCACCATCTCGAAAAGTGCGCAAACCACTTTCGGCACTTATACCCGCGCCTGTAAACACAACAATCTTTCTCTTTTCTGTGTTATTTACCATCATCTTCTCCCGTGATTAAACTGTTGAGACTAATAGTAAATAAGATATGCGACAGATTTTGACGCATAGCGTTATTTAAATCTTTTATGCGACATATTCTGACGCAGAATCTATTTTCATGAGATAATGCATCTAAATAAATCAAACAAAAAAACTATGGATAGCGGATTAAGAAAATTAACAATACTTGCTAAATTATCTCGATACAGAAAAATCTCTGCTTCTGAAATTCAAAAGCAATTAGCGGATGAAGGGGAAGTTATTTCATTAAGAACCGTTCAAAGAGATCTTATTGAGTTGGCTAGTAAATTTCCTGTATGTGGTGATGAAAGCAAACCTATCGGATGGTATATAGATAAGCATGCAGAACTAACCTTACCTGATTTTGATCTGACGACATCTATCACTTTCGCAATGGCTGATAAGCATTTAACTCACTTACTTCCTCCAGCTATGCGTAATCGATTAGAACCTTACTTTAGAACAGCAAAGCAATTTTTACGCTCTGAAAGTATAAATAAGAACAGTCATTGGCCTGATAAAATCGCTATTCATAGCAAAGGTCTACCATTACATCCTACTGATATATCCGAATCCATTATTGAATCTATTTTTAGTGCGGTGCTTTCTGAACAGTGCTTAACACTCACTTATCATTCATTAAGCACTAATGATAAGCATTGTTTTACTTTTCATCCTTATGGCATTGTCGTTCGCGGAGAACGTTCGTATCTAATCGGTACATACGATGGTTATTCAGACATAAGACAACTGGCATTTAATCGAATTACCCATGCAGAAAAACTAAAACAACAAGCACAGATCACATCTGAGTTTTCTTTAAAGACCTTTCTTAATACAGGCAGAATGGGGGTTATTCGTGATGATAAAAAACTAGATATAAAACTCTGGATCACCCCTGTTTTAGAAAGAATATTAACAGAAACCCCTTTATCTGAAGATCAATATATAGAGGAAAAAGAAGACGATTATCTTGTTACTGCATCTGTTGATGATACGGAAGAGCTGAGGCATTGGATCTTATCCATGTGTAACCACATTACCGTTTTATCTCCTGTGTCATTACGCGAAGAAATTAAAGACACATTACGCCAATCACTTGAATATTATTAGGTATATAAATGCAAAATAAACACCGAATCGAAGAAGAATTAAAAGTGTTCCTTGAAGCAAAACCTGAACAATCTCGACTAATAAATATTATTAATACCATTGAAAAATGTAAGATCACAGGTTGGGAAAAGTGGCTACAAATCGAACTAGCCCACTTTCTAGATAACTCATTTATCAATGAAAATGGATATAATTGGTCCAGAGAATATGGGTATACCCCAACAGGAGAAGAAGCTGAAAAAAACCTGATTTTTCCTGATTTTGCCATTTCATTTGATAATGAAAAAACACTATACCTCATTGAGATAAAAGTTAACCACGATAAATCAGCTCTAGAAAAAGGAATGACTGAAGATCTTAAAAAATATGAAAACACAAAAAAACTTGAGTGGGGCAATCAACCATTCTCTATTAAAGGCGTTTTTTTTCTTGGTATTTTAACAAATCCAAATAAAGACAGTATCAAATTAGTTGATTGCCATATAAAAGGAAAAATACCTGAGACAAATTCATCTTATTTTTTGTGTTATAAGGCTTCATGATCGACAAGACTCTCTTTAGGCAACCCAAAAAGAGTCTGCGAGCGTAGGCATTACAAAAGTTATCGTTTCTTGTGGTTATCCTGAATTATTTGACTTTAAGAAAATCAATACGGTGATAGAATGGATCTTGAATTACCTCTGATTCAAGTCCATCAAAGGCATCCAGATTATCTAATGAAATTTGACCATTAGTATCAATGCCAACAAAGAAAACACCACAATTAAAATAAACATCATACGTTTTATTTCTACAGACTAAATTACGCTTATTTTTAGCCAAATCGATGAATGATCTCCACTTTCTGATATCTTCTTTCATTAGTTTATGGATATCCCCTTTATTGCTTCGCTTAAATTCAATTAGGTAAAAATATTTTTCTATTTTTTCTAGTTTGTTTTTATCAGAAGAAATCCAGAAGTCAGGAATAATATACTTATTATTTTTATCACTCTCATCATAACAGTCTGATTTAGTTATTACTTTATATTCACGATACCAAGAAAATTGAAATTTTTTCTTGTTGTAAACTTCATTCTGTACATAGTGAGCAAACTCAACCTGAAGCCATCCTTCCCAGCCAGAGATATCACACTCCTTGATAGTTGAAAGAGTGCTTTGAATACGGGGTTGTTGAAAAAACTCATGCAATAACTTGAAAATTTATTCTTTATTCATTTTTAGTCCTCATTCCACAAATACTATTTTTAAGCGATTACTTAATTTTTTAGTTCATTATGATGCAAGGTATCTTATAAAAGTAAGCGACAGAATCTGTCGCATAACAACCATATACTCTCTCCAAACCAAAGGAGGGTATTTTATGCCAACTTACACCTTTCACTTAGCTGAGCACTATATTGCAATTCAACACCAGATATCTCACAACGGTGAAGATATTTCCAGACTATATGAGAAGTATGGAGAGTCCGTAACTGAATGTTTATTTTTATCTCATTTAATTGAAAAATTTGAATTCACTTCTTGCGGAGATAGTTTGCTTACCATTGCGAGCCAACTTATTGAGTTCGAGTTAATGCACTTTCAACCACCTGAACTTATACCTCTCTATGACTATGATGGACAACGGTATTTTAAGGGCGAAATTGTCTATTTATCGGACAATGCATTGGTGTCAAAAATTACATCAAACCAATTTCCAACATGGGAGTTACTGTTAACTGTTGTGGCAAAATCAACTTATTCAGTTTTACCTGATGTTCAATGGCAAACACATTTTGAATTATCAACGGTGATTTTATGAAAGTTTATCTTGATGATTGCCGACCTACCCCAAGTGGCTGGACGAGGACATATACTCCACAACAAACCATCGATATATTGAGAACACACAATGTGACAGCTCTTAGCCTCGATCATGATTTAGGTGATGATGAAGGTATAGGCACGGGATATACCGTGCTACTTTGGATAGAAGAACATGTTGTAATACATGGCTATGAACCACCAAGTATTATTTCTATACATAGCTCAAATCCCTCTGCTCGCTCTAAAATGCTCGCTGCCATAGAAACTATTGAAATGTTAGCCAATTGTCGCAAGTAAAAGTGTTGGGCCATATTATTAAATTGGCAACGCTTTACATGAATAATTTAAATGACGGAGGTGGCTATTTTCCGTCAAACCCGCGTTAATTGTTGCAATCACAAACCCCAGAAACAAAAAAGCGAGCCATTATAGCTCGCTTTTAAATCTATGTTTTTATTATGATTTACAGCAATTCAACAGACTGTTGAGCAATTACGAATTCTTCATTGGTTGGCAACCTATTAGTATTGCACCTACTAACACGGATTTGGACATTTATGAGCTACCGTTTTATCTAAATTAGCAGTTAACAGACTAGCCGAGGTATTGCAAAACCTCTAATATAGTGGCCAATTTCATTCAGCTACTACATACCTAAATATAATCTGACAGCCACCAAGTCGAAAAGTGTGTAACAGTCAGATCTGGTCTGAATTAGTGTGTATCCAGTATAATTAAAGATACGCCGTCATTGAGGAAGAAATCTCCATTCAATAGATGACCGCTTAAAGTCTCTGAAATTGTTTCCGTATGTTCGCATGTGTTTATCTTTGCGCATCTAAGGAGGCTTTCAACCTTATTCAACAAGGAGTAGTTCATTCCCCCACCTAAATTTGAATCACCATGTGCACCATAAAATGAGAATGAATCATTAAAATTTTCTTTCATTATGTTGATTGTGTTGATATACGGGTCATAATTTTCTTTGCCAATGACAATCAACGGCCCGTTATAAAGAGTATCCCCTGTAAAAACAAGTTCCCTGCTTTCATCAATTACGATTATGCTATCATCAGTATGACCTCTAACTCTCGATATCTTGATAATTCTACTCCCTAAGTCAATATTTGTATCAAGATCTATCCATTCATGAACAGTTGTTTTTTCTGGATAGGATCCAAAAGCTAACTCTTTAGATGAAAAATAATACGTTTTATCATCAATTGCTTTGTCACGAATATCTTTAATATTTGCAAAAGCTATATTGTCGAACTCTTCAATGTTAGCATTGTGGTCAAAATGAAAATGTGTCATTAACAATGTAATTGGCTTGTCTGTTAAACTTTTAATTACGGTTGAAATTGTTTGCTTGCTTTTGTTTTTATTTTCACCAGAACCAGTGTCTAGCATGAGAGCCTTTTCACTACCAATTATTAAATAACTAATATTATATTGACTGCTCTGTGGCTCTTCTATCATATATGTATTATCAGAGATCTGACTTACTTTATACCAATCACCTGATGCTCTTTTAGACACTTCATCTTCTGCAAATGTTGGTTGTATAAATCCACTGAGAAACATAGCGTAGACAATTGCAATAAATCGTGAGTTTTTTATATATTTAATCATTCTATTCTCTTGATGATAACTTGAAAGTTTTAATTGAATACATTCTTATCTTTAACTAACATTCCATCAAGATAGAACCTATATGAAATTTAGATAGATGAACAAAATTCAATGGACAATAGAGCAACTTGAGATATTTGTCGCCTCTGTAGAGCAAGGTTCGTTTTCTGCCGCAGCAAGGCAATTACGGATTGCTCAATCAAAAGTAAGTAACTCAGTCTCTGACTTAGAGTTGATTCTAGGCGTTGAACTATTTTTTAGGACAAAGAAGTTACCTATACCTACAGCAGAAGGGAAAAGATTTTATGATTACGCAAAATCAATTATTGCAAAATGCTTACAAACAAATAGCGATATGATAAATATTTCCTTTGGAATGGAAGCTTCGTTATCTATCGCAATTGAAGATGGGGTTCCATTAGATAGAATTGATAAAATACTCAAAGAACTTTCTGCGGTATTCCCATATTTATCATTAACAATCATTAATTCCACCCATAAGGAAATTATTAATCTGTTAATTTGCAAAGAGGTTGACCTAGCAATAACAATAAGTCCATCTTACTACCCAGATTTGTTAGAAAATCAACATTTTGGGCATGTTAAACAATTACTTGTCGTATCTAAAAAACATCCATTATCAAAAATTGAATCACCTACAATTGCGGACTTGAGTAATTACAGAGAAATCAGATTTATATCAGACATTAATGAAAAGCAATACGCATCAAGCACATGGCATTTAACGAGTTACTTTAATATTTCTGGCGTTGTTTCATTAGGAATAGGTTGGTCGGTTATTCCTGAAAGTGTGTTTAATTTGATGTCAGGTATAAATGATGGTTTAGTAAGCATTAACAATAATAAGTTAAATACTACCTTGCCTTTGGAAATTAAGTTAATAAAACATATAGAATATGTCAAAGGGCCTGTAATGCAATGGATTTATGATAAATTCAAATCTCACTTTAACTCTAATTGTTTTGTAACCAATCAGGATGAATGAGAACCTATTTCGTCTTGCGTGATATTAGGTAGTATATCGACTTATCTTTACTTATAGTGCTTAGCTAATGGCTATGTGGCGGATTAGTAAATTTGACCACATTGTTAGATTAGAAAAAATATGCCAGATGAAGCTTTGGTAATGTATGTGCTGAATCAGTCGAAACAAAGAATGGGGCATAAATAAGTCAACTCTACCTCGTTGACTCGAAGAACGACTATACGAAGAAAGTATCGTTCGTGATGGTTGAATCAACATATTATCGAGTAGGAGGAGGCCTCCGTCCTCTCACCCCACCGTACAAGTGGGGGTCGCATACGGCGGTTCCGAATACATTTTTAGAACCTTATACCCATCAAGTAATGAGTATAACCCCATTTCTGTCAAAACCGCGTTAATTGCCGCAATCACAAACCCCAAAAACAAAAAAGCGAGCCATCATAGCTCGCTTTTAAATCTATGTTTTTATTATGATTTACAGCAATTCAACAGACTGTTGAGCAATTACGAACTCTTCGTTGGTTGGAGTTGGTAAAGTATTGCAAATTAATTCTGAGTCTCTTTAATAAACTTTTGTGCTGCTTTTTATTTTTGCATATTCCTTTATTCATTAATGCTGTCTCTTTACGGTTTATAGGGATTAGGTAGCTAAATGCTACACCTATCAAATAAAAGTGCTGTAATTACAGTTAGTTAGCTATCTTTCTCAAAAATAAATTTAACCGTCAAGGAAATCCGATTATTTATCTGATGTTTGCGGTGCTATATGTAAATTAGTGGATCTGCGGATTGTTTGTATTATATGTTTGATGGTACATCGGTCAATGTTCAGTAAGTTTGTTTGTTCGGAATGTTTGTTCGGAACAAACGTTTCTAACTAACTTTTGCACGAAGTCTTACTAGAATATGCACTCTGTTTTGTTATGTCGAATTAGATAAAGCGCAGTTAGACGTTTTATCTAATTCGGATGACGAGATAAGCATAAAAATGAGCGTCTTATCTCTTAGATATAAGATTATAACTTACAAATCAGCGTAAAAATCATCATCAAACCCACTGCTTATTCCCCAGTCTTTCACTTTTTTAAAACCCACCCCCGTTAAATTCGCTGCTTTTAATGCGGCTACCACGGTTTCATGGAAAAGAAATTGTGGATCTTCTGATAACCTAAATATTAATCGCTCTTGAAGAGGGATTTTGTCCAACACGTTTTCATCCAATGAGAACGATTCCAATATGAAATGATCATCCACATAAGTTCCATCAATTTTAGATCGTCCATGATGCATAACTCGATAATGATTCCAGATGTGCATGAAATAATGCTCACTCCACACCTGATCACCATTAATGATATCCGTTTGATAAAAATCAACATGTTGAGGTGTAAAGGTTTCTATCACTTGCTTAAACTTTTCAGAAACTAAATCATCTCCTGTATCATGATAGTCACAAGGACTAAAACGTGCTTTGTCGCCTCTATTAACGCGAACCTTACCTGGGCCTCTGACTAATCTCTTTATCGAACGCTGTGAAAGTAGTCGGCTTAATCCATCATCACTGCCTTTTATTTTTCCAAGCATGTATTGCCCCGACGCACCTTGCTCTGTTAATACATAATATTCATCATCGTATTTCATACTATTCTCCTAGTTCCAATTTGCCATTAAATTTACCTTTACCTAACCCATGATTTCTTTTGTCTGGGCACTCTATTGCCCTGTTATTATTTTCTCGCTTAGCTTCAATACCTTTATTGTCACAACAACCCAATTTACTGCTTGGTTTATAATCACGGCTGTCCCAAGCAATTGTCCACTCAAAGCTATCGATATACCCTAATATTTTTTTGCTGTGCTCTGTCATTCGCTTTTCAAACTCAGATTTCATTTTTTTAGGGTTGTCGGCATATTTGCATAAATCACCTTTCTCAACCAAATCTTTAACTTTCTTAATTAGTTTTGTCGCTGCTTTAGGGTAGCGAAAATCATCCCCATTATTCTTAGCAAAAAGCGTATCTTGAAATACCAGTATTTTTTTATTGTTGTTGTTTTTCTCATGTGTATTCAGTGCAGATAAAACACGCTCATCTATATTTAATGCCATTCCTTGATCATGGCTCCCTTTGTGCCTCTGAACATTGAGTTCGCAAGCAAGTATGGCTTGTGCAGGTAACACTACGCTGTTGTGAGGGCCATTGATGTTATAGCTGAATTGATTAAATATCTTTTCCCAGTCATCATCTTCAACCGATTCACAGGGAATGACATGATGAACTTCCAGTGATCGATCGCCTGTATACCATGTGTGAGTTTTTGGATAACCAGGTACTTTTTTGCGAATACCCGCATAAAGAGCTGAGTTTTTACGGGTATTTTCTCCTTTACCTAAGCTCGGTTTTGTTTCGTTTTTGCAACTCACATCGTTACAAATAGGGCACGTTTTCGGGAGCTTGGTTTCACTCTTTTCTTGATGCGGCACTTTATCATGTGTATTAAATTTATCTTTATTTAACTTGCCAATATCACTGATAATATCAATGACTTCTTCCAGTAGTTTTCCTGCTTTTCTACCCGTGGTAGCCGCTACAGTAATTGCAGCCATTATTGGTGCGCCGACACCGCCTGCAAATGCCCCTGCCGCCGTGCTCCCCGTAATAACAACAGAATCAACACCAGCTTGGCTAACTTGTGAAGCTAATACTTCAGTCACTTTATCCGCAGGCATCGCTTCAAGAATTTTCTTCGGTAAACTTGCCAAAATCTGTCGAGCTTCAGGGTCTGATACAATTAATATCAACATTTCCATCGATTCTGACGCTTCACTGAGCTGCTCTTGATTACGTTGTTTCCAGTCTTTGAAACTCTTTTCTAACTCATCAACTTCCCCAAATGCGATAGCATTCACTAGACTGGTAATGTCGATATTTGCTAATGTCATTAACTCTCCGAACTCCCCCAAATCAGGAACATATTCCGTTATACCAGTTTTTATACCAGAGAATGCATGTTGACTTTGTTGCCATGATTGTTCGAGAAAGCTTAAGTTATTAAAATTTTCTTTTTGTATATTGAGTTCAGCAAGGTGTTCATCAACCAGCTCTTTAAATTGGGCGACGACGAACGCTGACGCGGGTTTTTCATTCGCATTATCAAGTAATGTTACAGCTGTTTCTTTGGCAATTTTATCCAGTGCAACATCAAGCGCTTTATAGCTATCTGGCAACTTATCTTTTGCCTCTTGTGCTTTCTCTTTATCACCAAATTCAATGTGCGCCGTTAATTTCGGACCTCCCCATACTTGTGCATAGCCATTTGGATTTAATACCCCTTTAAAGACTTGCTCATTAGAAAAAGTGACTTTAAATGGAATATTGGACGCTGGAGTTTTCTCCAGATCATCATAGCTTAATTGCAAAATAAGTGGTTCAGGGGTTTCATTTAATGTGTGTACGACATGAACAAAGGCATTAGCTTCAATTGAATGCCCAACTTTATCTGTTTTAACGACAAACACATCATCATTGTCTGTAGATATCTGATTTATTTTATTTTTTGTGTGTTTAAAACACGTAGTGATGTCATCAGTCAGTGTTCGTTTAAAGGTTTTTAGCTGGCTTATATGTGAATTAAATATATTAACCAGAGGAGTATAACGTTTTAAGTCAGCTTGTGTTTTCAGAAACTCAATTCGGTTGATAAGCTTTGAAAGGAGTGAATCAAGCGCTGTGGCGATTTGCTGTTTTGATGACACCCAATCAAAATTATCAATAAATGCCTTTGGGTTGCCTCTGCCTAAATCACGCAATCTGGCTAACAGGTTATGGTAAGACTGCTTCTCTGGGTATTGAATAAATAACGCGATAATAGCCCCAAGTTGATACGTTGGAGGCGAGGCCGCAATTAATAAATTATCAATTACTCTTTGCTCCGAGCCTGCCTCAGGAGAAAGTGCATTAATAAATAACTGAGCCATTATCTGACTTTCTTTTGCATTGATTGCTAATTCAAAATGAGATTGAATTTCGAGTTCTAAAATTTGAATAAAATATTTATCGCTCAATAAATTAGAGCCCATAATACCCCAAATATTATTCCTAGAGGTATTTGTAGATAGTAACCAGAATGCCCTTTCATGATTAACTAATTTATCAAAGAATACGGCATCATCGAGCGCTGAATTATAACGATTGTTCTTCTTTCTGCGGTTTACAAGTGCATAATCCGCTTCACTTTCGTCAAAGTGAACATGACAATAGTCATTTGCCAATGAAGATACCGTACATTTTCCTTTTGCATCAAGTTTACCCTCATGAATAATCACACCATCGTTACTGATTAGCTTAAAAGGCGCATTAGAAAATGGTTTTCCATCACGAGGGTAAGAACAATGTATGTCTATTGTATAATCACCTTCTTCTTTTGTAGATACGTTGACAGAATCTTGATCTATTCCGCCCAGACACATTGTATTAGCTTTGTTCATTGTCATTTGGTCAGAAAGGCGACACACTCCTTTACCTTCAATTCTAACTGTCGGAGAAGAAGTAATAAATTTCGCTTCCCCTTCAATCGTACCTGATGCAATACCTTTCTTATCACCACCTGAATCACCTGTACTCTTTGTGAATGAACAGCCTTTTATCGCAATACTGTTTCCTCCATCAGCGGTCACGGTTTTACTTCCGTTAGCCAAGTCTGCCGATTTAGCTGAGTTGCCATAAGGAATAGGAACAACAGCGTTTCCTACGGTGGTCAAACAGACATCTGGAAGTGTTGCATGTGCTTTGCCATCAGAATTTTTGTGAACAATGCTGAGTCCATTTGCACTTATCGTTACTGCCATATTGACCCTTTATAGTTTATGGTTATTGGTCAATTATATTCTAACTTTCATTTTCAAATTATCTGAAATAATAGGTGTTTTAACTAAATGTATATGTAATTTGAGTATGAGTTGTATTTAATGGGATATATCATTAAATATGTGTTTTACAGAGGTGATAATGACGAAAGTGAGTAATTCATTTAAGGGGAAGAAATGCTCTACGAAATGCCCACCATGGTGGGCTAGGAGTCAAGAGGATTACCTCTTGCCCGCAGCTACCGTGCATCTTTTGCGAAGCAAAAGTGTGACGATAGCGCAGCGGGTTGCATTGTCGTCACACTTCCTGTGAATACCTATTTCGAGGTTGCCCTCAATGCCATCTATGCACTTAAGGTGATAGCTATGTCGTCTAAACGAAATAGATTTACGGCCTCCGATACTCACGATACCAAGAAAATTGAAATTTTTTCTTGTTGTAAACTTCATTCTGTACATAGTGAGCAAACTCAACCTGAAGCTATCCTTCCCACCCTGAGATATCACACTCCTTGATCGTTGAAAGAGTGCTTTGAATACGGGGTTGTTGAATAAACTCATGCAATAACTTGAAAATTTGTTCTTTATTCATTTTTAGTCCTCATTCCACAAATACTATTTTTAAGCGATTACTTAATTTTTTAGTTCATTATGATGCAAGGTATCTTATAAAAGTAAGCGACAGAATCTGTCGCATAACAACCATATACTCTCTCCAAACCAAAGGAGGGAATTTTATGCCAACTTACACCTTTCACTTAGCTGAGCACTATATTGCAATTCAACACCAGATATCTCACAACGGTGAAGATATTTCCAGACTATATGAGAAGTATGGAGAGTCCGTAACTGAATGTTTATTTTTATCTCATTTAATTGAAAAATTTGAATTCACTTCTTGCGGAGATAGTTTGCTTACCATTGCGAGCCAACTTATTGAGTTCGAGTTAATGCACTTTCAACCACCTGAACTTATACCTCTCTATGACTATGATGGACAACGGTATTTTAAGGGCGAAATTGTCTATTTATCGGACAATGCATTGGTATCAAAAATTACATCAAACCAATTTCCAACATGGGAGTTACTGTTAACTGTTGTGACAAAATCAACTTATTCAGTTTTACCTGATGTTCAATGGCAAACACATTTTGAATTATCAACGGTGATTTTATGAAAGTTTATCTTGATGATTGCCGACCTACCCCAAGTGGCTGGACGAGGACATATACTCCACAACAAACCATCGATATATTGAGAACACACAATGTGACAGCTCTTAGCCTCGATCATGATTTAGGTGATGATGAAGGTATAGGCACGGGATATACCGTGCTACTTTGGATAGAAGAACATGTTGTAATACATGGCTATGAACCACCAAGTATTATTTCTATACATAGCTCAAATCCCTCTGCTCGCTCTAAAATGCTCGCTGCCATAGAAACTCTTGAAATGTTAGCCAATTGTCGCAAGTAAAAGTGTTGGGCCATATTATTAAATTGGCAACGCTTTACATGAATAATTTAAATGACGGAGGTGGCTATTTTCCGTCAAACCCGCGTTAATTGTTGCAATCACAAACCCCAGAAACAAAAAAGCGAACCATCATAGCTCGCTTTTAAATCTATGTTTTTATTATAATTTATAACAATTCAACAGACTGCTGAGCGATCACAAACTCTTCATTGGTTGGGATAACCATTGCAACAGCGTTCAGCATTTCTGATTTAGCAATAATGCCATCAGCGCCGAAACGAGCGGCTTCGTTACCAGCAACATCTTCAACAAATCCTAGAATTTTAAGGTTGTTTAAGATTTCACGACGAATTGGTAATGAATTCTCACCGATACCGCCAGTAAAGATAATGCCATCTAGAGAATCTAACGCTGCTAGGTAAGAAGCTACGTACTTAGCTACACGGTATGTGAACACTTGGAATGCGAGTGTTGCACCTTCGTGACCTTCTTCCATCGCTTCAAGAATACCACGAGCATCACTTGTTAGACCGGACACACCTAGGAAACCAGACTCTTTGTTTAGAGAGTTAAACACTTGCTCTTGTGACCAACCTTTCTTAAGTAGATACTCAATGATGCCTGGATCTAAATCGCCACAACGAGTCCCCATCATTAGACCAGAAAGCGGGGTAAAGCCCATTGACGTATCAATACTGTTACCGTCTTTAATTGCACAAACCGATGCGCCATTACCTAAGTGAACAGAGATAAAGCTAGATTCTTCGATTGGCTTGTTAATCATTTTCGCCGCTTCACGGCTTACGAAATAATGGCTTGTACCGTGGAAACCGTAACGACGAACACCAAAATCAGTATATAACTCTTTAGCAATAGCACCTGTGTATGCGCGTTTTGGCATAGTTTGGTGGAACGCTGTGTCAAATACCGCAAATTGAGGAAGAGAAGGGAAGGCTTCAACAGCAGCTCGGATACCAATGGCACCAGCTGGGTTATGTAATGGTGCAAGATCTGATAGGCTTTCAATCTCTTGAGTTACTTCTTCAGAGATGCGTACTGTTTGTGTGAATTTTTCACCACCGTGAACAATACGATGACCAATAGCAACGATACCATCAGTAAAGCCTAACTCTTCAGTCAACCCTACTAATTTGCCAATTGCAATTTTATGGTGGTTCTCTTCGCCTTCAATGGCGATTTCTGTTTTCTGTCCCTGATACTTCCAGCTCATACGAGCATCTTCCAGGCCAAAACACTCACCAAGACCACTTAATACTGCATCACCAGAAGCAGAATCGATAACAGCAAACTTTAGTGAAGAGCTGCCTGAATTGATAACTAATACGTATTCGTTGTTCATCATTATTCTCTATTATTATACATCTGTAGGTTGCACATAGATCTGTGCCTTTTGTTACCCGTCTATTATTCAACTTTTTTTTAATTATTCAACTTTTGTTTTTGTTTATTCATATTTTATTTATCAATTCCTTATTCTAGATCAACATTCGCAAATATAGGCAGCTATCCGGCCTCAATCTAAATAATGAAAAGTGTTAAGTAGATCCTGTTACAACTAAATTTTATCATTAAATCATTGATTTAGCTCCTAATAACAATAAAAATGACATACCGTTGAAAATTTAACTAATTTTGTATGAATATATTAATCTGTGATGACTCTTCCATCGCACGTAAAATGCTCTCAAGCCATATAATGCTTACCTCTGAGATTACGCTTCACTACGCTGAGGATGGTGCTCAATGTTTAGCTATATTAAAACAGCATTCGATTGATGTACTCTTTCTTGATTTGACCATGCCAGTATTGGATGGGTTTGATGTTCTTGAGCAGTTTCCGCCTAACTCTAAGTCAACTCAAATTATTGTAATTTCAGGAGATATTCAAAAAAAAGCAAAGCAGCGCTGTTATGATCTTGGCGCACATGAATTTCTTGAAAAGCCATTTAAACCTGAAGTCATGGCGGTTCTTCTTCATCGTTATGCTATCCCTGTAAGCGCTAAATTAGCCCATCACAACTCTAGCAACACCCTCTCTTTTTCAGAAGTTATTGCCCATATTAAAGAGATCAGTAATGTGGCTATAGGCGCTAGTGCCGCTCTTATCTCTGAGCAATTTAACCGTTTTATTGACATGCCATTGCCAAATGTAGCTTCTTTACATCACTCTGAATTACAGATGACACTGCAAGATATTGTAAATAATTCAGAATATCATGCCATCTCACAACGGTTTGTAGGAAACGGTATTAATGGTGAGGCTCTTGTTTGTTTGTATGGTAACGACTTATCTGAATTATTAAACGTTGATAATGGAGATGAACAAATAACAACCAATGAAGTTATTTTGGATATATCTAACCTGCTCGTATCCACCTTTCTTTCTTCATTCAATAAACAGTTAGATACCAACATTTCAGTACGTAAGCCTATTGTATTAGAAACAGAGCAATTAAAAGTGGCATTGAAGCACCCCCCCTCTTTTCTTAAAGAGTATGAGAGTGACATTTTCACTATCGAATTTGTCTACTCAGCAAAGACTATCGATTTAAGGGGCGAGGTTATTTTTTTAATGGATAACGACTCTTTAACTGCCATTAAGTCTATTTTGGAGAGTGTATTATGATAACGACAGATATGGGTGACTTTCACTGGGCAATGCAAGTCATTGGTGATTTAGATGCTGGGTTAATTGTATTAGACAAAAATTTTCAAGTATGTGCGTGGAATGGCTTCATGCAATCCTACAGCGGTATAACTTCAGATAAGATCCTAGGACGTGTTATTTTTGATATCATCCCAGAACTACCTGAGAAATGGCTACGAAGAAAAATAAATGCTTCATTTACTTTAAACTCTCGTGGTTTCTCATGCTGGGAAGATAGGCCTTATTTATTCAAGTTTAAGAATTTCACCCCATTTTCTAATAGTTTGCCTGAAATGCGTCAAAACATTACTTTTTCACCACTAACTTCATTAAATGGTCAAGTTTCTCACATCAGTTTAGTAATTAATGACGTTACTGGTATCGCCCAAAATAAGATTCATTTACAAGAGTCAAATCATCAATTATCTGATCTAAGTAAAACCGATGGATTAACCAAACTATTTAATCGTGCCTATTGGGAGTCATGCTTAAAAAGAGAATTTGAACAGGCAAAAATATCAGGAACTACATCCTCTGTCGTTATCTTTGATATCGACCATTTTAAAAAAGTTAATGATACTTATGGCCACACTGTCGGTGATGATGTCATTCGAAACGCAGCAGATTTTTTACGTAAGACCTCTCGTAATACCGATATTTGCGGACGTTATGGTGGTGAGGAGTTTACCGTTATTCTTCCTAGTACCAATGCAGATCAAGCTCTCTACTTCGCAGAAAGACTACGTAAACGTATCGAAATGGAAACGATTGAATATGATAGTATTGCTTCTCCTATAACTTATAAAATAAGTTTAGGTATCTGCGAGTTATCCGAAGAAAATGATGACTATTTAATCTGGTTAGAGAGGGCGGATAAAGCACTCTATTACTCCAAACAGCACGGCAGAAATCAATCTACGATTTATAGCTCAGAGTTAAGCTAACCCTCCCCCTTCCTATGTCTACATTTTAGATAGAAAAAAGCCTGAGTGATAATACTCAGGCTCTGATTACAAGAAGTAAAGTTGCATCCTGCAACACTTACCCAGCTATGCGTAATGCCAATATTGCGCTGAACACTTTCCGATCGACGACCAAACCATCATAAAGCTCTTCACACAAATGGACCCTGCCCAAAATGTGTCGGGTCCGTATAATTATCGTTATCCTTTTACACCACCGGCTGTCAAACCACCCACAAGAAACTTCTGAGCAAGTAAGAAAACCAATGTAATAGGTAATGCTGATAATACAGCAGCGGCCGCAAAATCACCCCATAAGTAGTTCTGAGGGTATAAATATTGTTGCATACCTACTGCTAATGTGTACGAGTTTACATCAGAAAGTAGTAAAGATGCTACAGGAACCTCAGTTATTACCCCAATAAAAGACAAAATAAACACAACCGCCAAAATTGGCACAGACAGAGGAAGCAACACCAGACGGAATGCCTGCCATGGTGTGGCTCCATCTAACGCAGCAGCCTCTTCTAATGAGTTATCAATAGTTTCAAAGTAGCCTTTAATTGTCCATACGTGCAGTGCTATACCGCCAAGATAAGCAAAAATAAGCCCACCGTGAGTATTAAGCCCTAAAAATGGAATGTATTGGCCTAATTTGTCAAATAAAGCATATAAGGCAACAAGCGCTAATACCGCAGGGAACATTTGGAAAATCATCATTCCTTTCAGTATAGTTTCTTTTCCTTTGAAACGTAGACGAGCAAAGGCATACGCGCTGGTTGTAGATAATACAACAATCAACACAGAGCTTATCGCAGCAACTTTAATTGAGTTCCATAACCAAGTTAAAACAGGAAATGGAGGTTGGGTCGTTGTGCCATCAGCATGCTCTACCGCAATACCTAACGCCAATTTCCAGTGTTCTAATGATGGGTTTTCAGGAATGATACTCCCTGTTGCAAAGTTACCGTCACGGAATGAAATAGTAATAACCATTAGTAATGGGAAAATGATCATCGCTAAAAAAATCCACATAGCTACATGAGTTGCCCAAATACGATATTTTAAGTTTTTTCCTTGAACCATTGGCATATCAATGAATCCTTATTTATTATTTTAACGACTAGTTATTTGATAATTTAGTGAAGCGTAGGTTTAGTAACGCTAAGCCACCAACTAATAAGAATATAAGCGTTGCAATTGCACTTGCTAAACCAAAGTCTTGGCCACCACTGCCTTCAAAAGCGATTCGGTAGGTGTAACTTACTAATAAATCGGTATAACCTGCAGGCTCTGTGGTTCCAATCATATTTGGACCACCTTTAGTTAATAGCGCAATCATTACAAAGTTATTGAAGTTAAAAGCAAAAGCAGCAATCAATAACGGTGTTAATGGTTTAACCATCATTGGCACAGTGATATTGAAAAAGTTTTGAATTGGCCCAGCGCCATCAATCGCAGACGCTTCATACAAATCTTCGGGGATTGATTTCAATAAACCCATACATAAGATCATCATGTAAGGAAAACCTAACCATGTATTTACAATCAATACCATTGTTTTGGCTGTGAACGGATCTGAGAACCAATTAGGTTGAATGCCAAACATACTATCAAGCAGCATGTTGATCTCACCAAAACTTTGGTTAAAGAGACCACGGAAAATCAGGATAGAAATAAACGCCGGAACCGCATAAGGAAGAATTAGTAACAAACGGTAAACAGCACGACCTTTAAGCTCTTCCCACTGCACTACCGCAGCAAGAACCAAACCTATTGCTAAAGTGAAAACAACGGTACAAGTAGCAAAGATCACCGTCCAAATAAAGATACTAATGAAAGGTTCTTTAATACCATCATCTTTCCAAATTCGTTCAAAGTTAGCAGCACCAACATTAACAACAAAACCAGGAGAAATAGGATCACCAACGAAAGCATCATTATCGTTCACTTCTTGATAGAAGCCCGTTTCATGATTTGCTTTAAAATAGGTTTCTGTTTTGTTGTTATAAAGTGTTTCGCCATCATCTTGCAGAACAAATAAAGGCTCTACTGCCGCAAATTTACGTAAGCCACTCATCTTAATGCTTTCGCCTGAAGGCAAAGACAGTGTAATTAAGTTCAAGCTCGGGCGCTTCGCAATGATCTCTTTAATTTTTACTTTCTTGCCTTGTATTGACTCAACAGGAGCTAATACCAGATCACGCTCAACCGCATTGGCTAAATCAAACGTTTCAGTTGCAAATAACTCTCCTGAATCTTTAACGGTTAACGCATAACCATTACCTTGATTTATTAACTGAAATTGATAACTCTTTCCACTTTGGAATGTTTTTGAAAGCTGTACCGTTTGTGCTCGCTCTAACGTGAGTTGGTTCGTGGCACTGTAATTGGTGAACGCTAAACCAATAGTGTAAACCAATGGAAAAATAATAAATAAAATCATCCCTGCAATACCAGGAAAGGTATATCTGTGAGCATACGTTTTTTTACTGCCAAACACATAAACGGCTAGCGATGTTAATACTAACGTTAACATTGCAAATGCCGTTTCACCACGAGAATACATAAGTACGCATACATAGCCATTTATTGCAGCAATAGCGGATAATAACCCCCACTTTGCTAATGATTTATAATTCGTATACGAAGCGACTGCTGTTGTCATAAGCTCCAAGACCTTTTTTAAAATACCAACCTAGTAAGCCAATTCATGGTTTAACAAACTTAGTAGAGTGGTATACGTTAATGAGAAGAGATATTTCATTATTTGAGAGAGACAGGCTCCTCCCTCTCTCAAATTATGCTATTTATTTTGTCATGCGTTGTTCAGCAGCCGTTAGTGCGTCACCAATCATTTGACGACCATCAACCACATTACCAATCGCTTCTTCCATGCTGTACCAGAACGTTGTGAGCTGTGGAATGTTTGGCATAATTTCACCATTCATTGCATTGTCCATTGTTGCTGCGATACGTGGATCGTTACCGAGTTGCTCTTGGAAAGAGTTTAATGCTACTGCACCTAGTGGCTTATCATCATTCAGACTTTTTAGACCTTCATCTGTCAATAAGTAGCTTTCAAAAAATTCAACGGCTAGATCTTTGTTTGGAGAAACCGCACTGATACCACCAACCCAAACACCAACGAACGGTTTAGACGCTTGTCCGTGGAACTTAGGCAGCGTTGTTACACCATAATCGATGCCTGCTTTTTCAACATTCGCCCAGCCCCAAGGGCCGTTGATCATCATAGCAACGTTACCTTTCACAAATTCAGACTCTGCTACTGAATAATCCATATCTGCTGAAATCGTTTTCTCTTTTACCATGGTCTCAATAAAGCTCATTGCATCTTGAACGCCTTTTTGGTTTACACCTGCGTTCTTAACATCATAGCCATCGGCTGTTTTCTTAAAGGCATAACCACCGTCAGCCGCTAATAAAGGCCATGTGAAATAAGCACCACCACGTAAAGGCCACATGATTGCTTTTTGGCCATTTTTCATTAATTCTTTATCTAACGCTGGAATATCTTCCCAGTTTTTTGGTGGCGTTTTTACTAATGCTTTATTGTAAATTAGAGAGACTGATTCAATCGCCACTGGATAGGCGATTGTTTTACCTTTGTATTCAACGGCATCCCATGCAAAGTCCACAATTTCAGATTTCAATTCTTCCGATGGTTTAATTTCTGCTAACAAACCAGCCTCAGCAAAACCACCAAAACGGTCATGCGCATAGAAGATCATGTCTGGACCATCACCGGTTGCCGCTACTTGAGGAAATTTCTCTTCCGCTTTCTCTGGGAAAGAAACCGTCACTTTAATCCCAGTATCTTCTTCAAAACGTTTACCTACTTCAGTCATACCTTCGTAGGCTTTATCACCTGTCACCCAAATCGTTAGTTGACCTTCTTCGATTGCTGCAGAAGCATTGATTGAACCAAGAGCTGCCATTGTGCATAAAGCGACAGTGCTGAGGACTTTTTTCATTGTGAATCCTTCCTTTATAATTAGCGAATCATCCGTAGGGTTAGGTAAAAATAGGTGATGATTCAATTTTCAGGGTGTATTTTCGGTAATTACGCCCCTTTAATCATCCTCCTACTCTCTACGCCTTTTCACTTGTCATTTAAAAGCGTGATCTTAATCTAGATTAGAGTTGAGCTACCTCACAAAACCCCTCCAAAATGAGATCTTATTCACGTTGAATTTTAAAAAAACTTTGAACTCCGTCGATATTTCTTAAAAACGTGACCTAAATACTCCTCCCCCCTACTCCCCCAAAAAAAAGAGGTTGGAGGAGGATGACGAATGCCTCCTTTTACATAAGAATAACCCTATAAAAGCGCATAGCTAATGCCAAGGCTGGATAACTAGTTGGTAAAAATTATTTAAAATTAGATGAGGATAGACACAATGACGAGTGTCACTTTACGTAACGTTTGCAAATCCTATGGCGACGTTAAAATCTCGAAGAATATTGATTTAGATATAAACTCTGGTGAGTTTGTTGTTTTTGTTGGCCCATCGGGCTGTGGTAAATCAACATTATTACGTTGTATTGCGGGGTTAGAAGACATTACTTCTGGTGACTTATACATGGGTGATAAGCGAATGAATGATGTCGAACCTTCTAAACGTGGGGTTGGGATGGTATTCCAATCTTACGCGCTTTATCCGCATTTAAACTTATTTGATAACATGTCGTTTGGTCTCAAATTAGCGAAAACCGACAAAGCCGAGATCAAAAAACGTGTTGATCACGCCGCTGATATCCTACAACTAGGGCACTTACTAGAACGTCAGCCAAAAGCGCTTTCTGGCGGTCAACGTCAACGTGTGGCTATCGGTCGTACTTTGGTGTCTCAACCAGACGTTTTTCTTCTTGATGAGCCTTTATCAAACCTTGATGCGGCATTACGTGTTCAAATGCGTATCGAAATTGCCAAACTGCATAAGAAACTAGGTTGCACCATGATTTACGTTACCCATGATCAGGTCGAAGCAATGACAATGGCTGAAAAAATTGTGGTGCTAGATGGAGGGTATGTCTCTCAAGTTGGTGCGCCATTAGAACTGTACCATTATCCAAAAAACCGTTTTGTGGCTGGCTTTATTGGATCTCCTAAAATGAACTTTATTAGTGTCTTCATTGACGATGTTGAGAAGGATCAAGTTAAGGTCCAATTTAAAAATGGCTCGACACTGTGGATCCCGGTTGATGGCACAAATGTTACTCGCGGTGAAAGAATGTCATTAGGCGTTCGTCCTGAGCATTTAGTATCAGCAGAAAATGGGGACACTGTTATTAAGGGGAATGTTTTAGTTGTTGAAAAATTGGGATATGAAACACAAATTTATTTAACAATTGAAGATGCCGATGCCGATATGATATACCGTGTCTCTGACACTGCGTTAGTTGAAGCAGGAGATGTCTTCTCTGTCGGAATTCCCGCACATCGATGTCATTTATTTCATAATGATGGAAAAGCGTGCCAAAGGCTCTATAAAGAAGCTGGCGCTCAATAAATATTACATTAATCGTAATGATCTTATTTTTAACAGCCCAACCATCAATTGGGCTTTTGTTGTTTATTCGAGGAATATTGTGAACATACAGCATGCCTTTCCGTACCCACTAGGGGCGACTCTTACTCGTGATGGTTGTAATTTTTCAGTACACCACAGCTCCGCATCTCCTGTTTCATTAATCATTTTTAATGATGATGGTACATATTGTGAATACCCATTCACCGCAGAATATGCCTCAATAAAATATACTTTTATCGAGGGAATTACAGAAAATACAGCCTATGGCTTTAAAATCATTCAAGATCAAGAAGCCCTTCTTCTACTTGACCCCTATGCAAAAGCACTAAAAAACACACCTCATTACCAAGTGCCTTACACTGCAGAACAAAGTTGGACACTCGCTCAGTCAGTGGTTATCAACGATCAATTTGATTGGCAAAATACAGTGCATCCAATGATCCCTCGTGCAGAAACTATCTTATTAGAAACTCATGTAAAAGGCTTTACGCTGTTAAACCCAGAAGTTGATGAGAATGTAAGAGGTTCATATCTTGGTTTAGCGGATCCTGCAAGTATCGCTCACTTAAAACAGCAAGGGATCACAACCGTACAATTACTCCCTGTTGCCGCTTGTATGCATGAACCACATTTACTTGAAATGAACATGGTCAATTATTGGGGATATAACCCTATCTCCTTTATGGCACCAGACCCTCGCTACGCCAAAAATGATGCCGTTCGTGAGCTAAAAACAGCAATACGAGAATTACATAAAAATAATATTGAGGTGATCTTAGATGTGGTGTACAACCATACAGCAGAAGGTGGTAATGGCGGTTCTGTCTTTAATTTAAAAGGTTTAGACCAAGACTATTACCTACACCATCACGGTAATTACACTAACTATACCGGTTGTGGTAATACACTAGACATTACACATCAAGCAAGTTTAAACCTAGTTATGGATACTTTACGTTATTGGGTTGAGCACTACCATATTGATGGCTTCCGATTTGATTTAGCAGCGACATTAGGTCGTGAGTATGACCAATTTAATCCTAACAATGCTTTCTTCAAAGCGGTTGCCCAAGATCCTATCCTTAGAAAGATAAAATTGATTGCCGAACCATGGGATATCGGCCCTAACGGCTACCAAGTTGGTCAGTTTCCTGATGGATGGAATGAGTGTAACGATAAGTTTCGAGATACCGCTAAGAGCTTCTGGCGCGGTGAGCAAAATTACCTAAAATCTATTGCAACCCGCCTGATGGGCTCTAGAGATCTAGTTAGTGCTTCTCGCTGGCCACATAAACTGCCAGTTAACTATATTAGCTACCACGATGGTTTTACTCTTCAAGATATTGTGAGCTATAAAGAGCGTCATAATTACGCTAATGGTGAAGAAAATAGAGATGGTCATGGTGACAATCGCTCTGATAACTATGGTGTTGAAGGACCAACAAGCAACCCAAGAATTATTGCACTTCGTGAAAAACAAAAACGCAATATGATGACGACGTTATTGTTTAGCTTTGGGATCCCTCACCTTCTGGCTGCTGATGCTTGCTCACACACTCAACAAGGTAATAACAACGCTTACTGCCAAGACAGTGATATTAGCTGGGTAAATTGGGCGCTAAATAGAGAAGCACAAGAGTTTAAAGCCTGGTTATCAGAAATGATCCAAGCTAGACAAACTCATATGGTACCCATTATAAATGCATTTAGCGGTACAAATAGAACAAAACAAAAAGTTGAATGGTATACATCTAAAGGCAATAACATGACACACAGTGATTGGCATGGCGCTGAATCTTTATGCCTTCACCTTAATATCTATAATGGTGAAAAAGAGTTACTGATTATTATTAATCAATCAAATGAGCCAACACGCTTTGAATTACCCAAGCCGCAAAAATACTCTCGCTGGTCTTTAATCTGCAATACTCAAGATACAAAAATCCAAGCAAAGCAGCTTATTTTTGATTACAGCCTATCACCACTATCAATCGCGATATTTAATGCTAAATAAGTCAAAAGATAATGACTAACATTGTGATAGATAACAATAAAAAAGGAGCCTCATAAGCCTCCTTTTTTATTTATCTGCTATTTAATAACTTGAGCAAGGCGATCTTGCACTACACCAACAATGAGATCCGGCTGAAACTTAGAGATAAAGCGATCACACCCTACTTTCTGAACCATGGCATCATTAAAACTGCCACTTAACGAGGTATTTAGAGTAATAAAAAGATCTCTCATACGAGGGTCGTTTCGAATTTCATGTGTCAGTTTATAGCCATCCATCTCTGGCATTTCAGCGTCTGTGATCATTAATAAGATCTCATCCGTAACCACTTTTCCTTCGTCACACCATCTTTTTAGTAAATTCAGAGCCTGAAGCCCATCACTACACTCAATAACTTCTAAGCCCAACTGCTGCAACGTACTTCTAACTTGAGCTCGAGCCGTACTTGAATCATCAACAGTAAGCACTTTACGTCCAGGCATGTGGGCAAGAAGCTTCTCATCTAATACACCTTCAGAAATAGTAATATCATACTCAATGATCTCTGCCAGTACTTTTTCTACATCGATAATCTCAACGATACGAGTAACATTTGGTTCAACTTCAACTTGAGTGATTGCTGTAAGATAGTTATGACGCCCAACCGTTTTCGGTGGCGGCTGTATGTCTGCCCATGTGGTATTAATAATATTTTGTACTTGGCCAACTAAGAACCCTTGAATCGTTCGGTTGTACTCGGTAATAATCAAGTTCATTTCTTCATCATTACCCATCGCTTTCATACCAATAGCGCCACGCAAGTCAATCACTGGTACTGATTCACCACGTAAACTCGCAACACCTGAAATATGATAATGAGATCCAGGAAGCTTCGTTAACTTTGGTACTTTCAGAATTTCTTTAACTTTAAATACATTGATAGCAAAAATTTGAGTTGTATTAAGCTTAAAAAGCAACAATTCCAACCGATTTTCACCTACAAGTTGAGTACGTTGGTCAACACTATTTAACATTCCACTCATATATATCGCTCATTTTATTATTTTCGTTGATAATATAGTCAACTATTGGTTTGATAACTCATTAATTCTCTATATTATCGGCATTTTTCGAGAAGTCTTTAACAAGATAGTGCAAAAAAATAGACAATAATGTTACCATTCTTCGCATAAGCATCAGATAAGATGCATGTAGTACTCATTTAAAGGAATTTTATATGTCGCAAGCCCAGCCCCTACTCGTTCGTATGATGAATACAAACATCATAATTCAAATACTTATTGGTATTATTGCAGGTGTTGCACTTGCTATTTTATCCCCAGATATCGCCACTTCTGCGGGATTATTTGGTCAGTTATTTGTTAGCGCACTTAAAGCCATTGCTCCTATCCTTGTTTTCATTTTAGTTGCCTCTTCTATCGCCAACCAAAAACGAGGACAAGATTCAAACATGAAGCCTGTCATCGTTTTATATTTAGTGGGTACTTTTTGTGCATCATTAACCGCTGTGGTTATGAGCTTCCTTTTTCCTACAACCCTTACTTTAGTCACAGATGCTGCAACAAACAGCGCTCCTGAAGGGATTACAGAAGTCCTTCATACTTTACTGTTTAAAATCATTGATAACCCAATCAATGCATTAATGACAGGTAATTTCATTGGTATTTTAGGCTGGGCTATTGCGTTAGGCCTAGGACTACACTCTGCATCTGATGCTACGAAAAAAGTATTTATCGACCTATCTAACTGTATTTCCGATATCGTAACGGTTGTGATCCGTTTCGCTCCAATTGGTATCTTTGGTTTGGTATCAAGCACATTCGCAGAAACCGGTTTTGATGCATTAGCAAGTTACTCCCACCTATTAGCGGTACTGCTTGGCTCTATGGCGTTTATCGCGCTAATTGTAAATCCATTAATTGTATTTATCATCACCAAACGTAACCCATATCCACTTGTGTTCTTATGTCTACGTGAGAGTGGTGTAACGGCATTCTTTACACGAAGCTCTGCAGCAAATATTCCTGTAAATATGGCATTATGTGAGCGCTTAAATCTACATAAAGACACTTACTCTGTATCTATCCCTCTGGGGGCAACAATTAACATGGCCGGTGCTGCGATTACTATTACAGTACTTACCCTTGCTGCCGTTCACACTGTCGGTGTAACCGTAGATTTACCAACAGCCATTCTTCTTAGTCTAGTTGCTGCAGTATCTGCATGTGGTGCTTCTGGTGTTGCTGGTGGCTCATTACTTCTCATTCCATTAGCATGTAGCCTATTTGGTATTCCAAACGAAGTTGCAATGCAAGTCGTTGCTATTGGTTTCATCATTGGTGTAGTTCAAGATTCAGCTGAAACTGCATTAAACAGCTCAACAGATGTTATCTTTACTACTGCAGCTTGTCGTAAAGCGGATAACCCATACAAACCACTAGTTCAACCATCAAATTCTTAATATTGATTTAATCATAGCTGAAACTAAAATGGCTGCTGAATGAGCGGCCATTTTTATTTAATAACCTGAAGTAAGAACAGCTAATGATCTTTATGTTGATATAGATAAGCTGAATAAGAAACCGCTAATAGCGCACATAACGTTGCAGGAATAGCTAATGTATTTATCCCAAGAAGAGGATAGAAATAACCACCAATCATACCACCAAATACAAAGCCTAATGCGATAAATAGATACAATGCTAAACGACGACGATGAATCGGCTCTCCCTTTAACTTCATGCCTAACATTATCCCAAGATCAGTAAGCACACCCGTTACATGAGTAGTTCGCACCACTGCGCCGCTGTAAGTAGTAACCAAACCATTTTGTAACCCACAAGCCGCAGAAGCAAAATAATGCCCCCATTGACTTCCTTCGCCTAAAATAATCATTGCAACAAACAGCAAAACACTTTCAATACACAGTGCAAAATTATATCGTCGCCCTAATTTTAATGCCGTACAGCCTACAATTAAGCTGCTTAATGAAGAGCCTAAGATAAAGCTAAAAATGATAAAGAATAAATGCCATGTTGTTTCATTGAACCCAAGCAATTGAATCCCAAGTAACGTTGCCGTTCCTGAAAGATGAGAGATAGATTGATGCTGAAAACCCAATAGACCTACTGAGTTAGTGATCCCAGCTAAAAGAGCGAGAAAAAAGGTGCCGTATTCGACCCATTTAGGTAGTTTTGAAATCACGATGCGATACCTAGTCAGTAAAGAGCGTTATTCTATACCCAAGTAACGTCAAGATACAGTTTCAGCAAAACTTATCTGACTCTGTACGCTTATCTAAACTCAATAAAAAGGAAAGCCGCGATGTCTTTCCTTTAAATATGTTTAATTAACCGTTTTATTCAAATTACGATAAATACATTGTCACATATTTTTCAGCCGATTCATCCCAACTAAAATCTTGCGTCATTGCATGTAATTGCACACGCTTAATTTCATTTAGATTTTGGCTGTAAAGTAATAATGAACGCATTAGTACCAACAGTAATTCTATTGGATCGGGGTTTTTAAAACTAAAGCCTGTCGCATTTTCAGAGTCAGTATCATAATCAATAACACTGTCTTTAAGACCACCAACTTCACGTACAATCGGTAATGTGCCATAAGCCATGCTATAAATTTGATTTAATCCACAAGGTTCAAATTCTGAAGGCATTAAAAAGAAATCAGCGGCAGCTTCAATCCAATGGGCTAGCTTATTGCTGTAAGCTTCAACAAAGGCAAATTTATCGCTATGAATCGCTGAAATCTCAGCCAGTTGGTTCGCCAAAAAGGGGTCTCCAGTACCCACAATAACGACTTGAACTTCATTCTTTAAGAACTGCTCCAAAATTGGTAATAGATAATGAATGCCTTTTTGGTTAGTCAAACGACAAACCATGCCATATACAGCAACGTCTTTTTGAGGAAGATTTACTTCGGCTTGCAAAGCCGCTTTACACGCTTTTTTTCCTCGAACCATGCTGATACGATTTGCTTTAAACTGTTTAGGTATAAAGCTATCTACTTCAGGATTCCACTCACTGTAATCACAACCATTCAAAATACCAAATAAATCCGATTCTCTTGCTTGGAATTCACTTGCCATACCATGAGAGCCAAGCTCTGTCAGCAGCTCTTTGGCATACGTAGGGCTGACTGCATTAATTTTATCCGCACACAATACCCCTGCTTTAAGCAAACTGACATGACTATGACTGACCGCCGCTTCTGGTACAGAATGTGATTTAAACTCAGAAAGGCATTCAATCTCATCATAATGGAAGATACCTTTAAACACCGCATTATGAACAGAAAGCACACTGCGAGTTTGTGCAAAAAATGCGTCATTGCTGTAACGCTTCTTCAGTAAATATGGTACTAAACCAGTGTGCCAGTCGTTGGCATGAATGACATCAGGTTTCACATTAAGCTTTGGCAGCATATCAAGTGCGGCCGCACTAAAAAAAGCGAAACGCTCACCATTATCAGTATAAGCTTGATTATTTTCAGCGTACATTTCTGCACGATCAAAATACTGAGAACACTCAATACCAAAGACAGAAACACCGTCTACTTCTAAGGCTCTTACCTGATAAGGTGTATGTGGCCAGTGTTCTAAATTTGTCTCTAATAAGATCTCTGCATCGTCTCGACCTGAAATACTTTTGTAAGCTGGCATCGCAATGTTTACTCGATGCCCTAATGCATTAAGGGACTTAGGCAGAGCCTTAGCTACATCAGCCAAGCCCCCACTTTTGATCAATCCTTCGACCTCAGATGCTACAAATAAAATTGAAAGCGTCTTAGTAACCAATTCTCTCTCCTTTAGGGATAACTACAATACCCTCATCAGAAACATGGTATTTCTTCTTATCTTCCTGAAGATTAACACCAATTTCAGTTCCAGGGGCAATGTCTACACCTTTATCAATGATAACTCGGCGTAAAACGCATCCCTTTCCTATTTTCACATCACCTAGAAGAATACTTTCACTAATATCACAAGCAGAGGCAATGTTACTACGGAAACCAAGTACGGATTTCTCTATACGAGAACCACGAACATAACTACCACCACACACTAAACTATCTATGATTTGAACACGACCGTTGTCAGAGTCACTGAATGTCGCTGGTGGAAGTGGTGGATAATAGGTATGAAGAGGCCATTTACGGTTGTATAGAGAGAATGGAGCATCTTTCTTAAGAAGATCCATATGCGCTTCCCAGTACGACTCAATCGTACCTACATCACGCCAATAAACTTCTTCTTTTTCACCCGTAATATGATTGGTGCTAAAGTCATAAACATAGACATTACCCTCAGGAAACATCTTTGGTATAATGTCTTTACCAAAGTCATGTGATGAGTCCGTAAGCTCTGCATCATATCTAAGCTCTTTACATAAGCTTTCAGCTTCAAAAATATAATTACCCATTGATACAAGAGCAATACCTGGATGGCCAGGAATACATTTTGGTGTTGCTGGTTTTTCTTCAAAACCAATCATTTTTCCGTGTTCATCGACTTCGATAACCCCAAAACCCGTCGCGTCTTTAGCTGGCATACGAAGTGCAGACACCGTCAGAGCTGCTTCTTTCTTCTTATGGAAATCGAGCATTTGTCGAATATCCATTTTATAGATATGATCCGAACCAAAGATGCATACATGTTCAGGCTCTGATGCTTCAATAAAGCTGATGTTTTGATAAATCGCATCGGCGGTACCTTCATACCAACGCTTACCTGTACGCATTTGCGCAGGAATAGGGTCAATAAAGCGATCCGTAATTCCATTTACATTCCAACCTTTTTTCATATGCTGGAATAATGATTGCGACTTAAACTGAGTTAATACATAAATTCGCATCAAATCCGCATTAGCAAAATTATTTAATGCAAAGTCAATTAAACGATAACTGCCACCAAACGGTACTGCAGGTTTTGTACGGGACTCTGTTAACGGACGCAGACGTGACCCTTCCCCACCAGCCAAAATCATTCCTAATACACCAGCCATTTTCTCTCCTTGAGATTATTTTTAATATAATCACTATTAGTTAATAGTGCTTTTAATCATTATTTGAGATTAACTTAACATATTTAATTTACAAAATTGCGAAAATTTAAGCTTATATCTATTTTCAATATTAATTCATCCTAGAGTGTGCTTTAGTTCAATCTTTCCAGCCAAAGCAACACAATCAGTTAACATTATATTTACCAAACCATTATATGGATTATCATTCTATAAAATAGACATTGAAAGTTGTTTAAGGCAGTGCAATTATTTCATAATATCGTTTAGTAGGGATAATTACATGTCACTTCATTTGTTTCCGCAGCTTCAACTTATTTGGGATTATCATCTTTTAAATCAACCAATAAAAAAAAGCGATGCTATCTTTGTATTATGCAGCTACGATTTACGTGTTGCCGAACATGCCGCTCAACTTTATCTCGATGGCTATGCGCCTTTACTTATCTTTTCAGGGGATCAAGGACGTGCTACAAGAGATTTGTTCAATTTAAGCGAAGCTGAAACCTTTGCCAATGTTGCCAAGGATATGGGCGTCCCCTCTTCTGCCATTATTGTGGAAACCAAAGCAACAAATACGGGCGAAAATATATTCTTTACTCAAGCACTGCTAAAACAAAAAAATATCACTGTGAGATCACTGCTTTTAGTTCAGAAACCTTATATGGAAAGAAGGCTACTCGCAACGTTCTTAAAAAACTGGAACAATATAGAGTTCTGTATCAGCTCGCCTAATATTAGCTTTATCAATTACCCAACTACAGATATTACTTTTGATCATGTGGCTAGTATTATTTTAGGCGAGTTACATCGATTAAAAGTCTATCCATCACTAGGCTACCAAGAAGCACAAGATATTCCTGAAGAAGTATGGGAAGCGTTTGAAAACCTTACTCAACTTGGCTTTGATGAGTATTTATTACCAGAATAAAATACATAATAAATAGCCCTGAATCACCATCGTCATTCAGGGCTATTTATTAGTTTACTCTTTTTAAACCGCTTACTTTAAACGATAAAATACCGTTGAAAGTGGCGGTAAAGTGATTGAAATAGATTGAAGTAAGCCTTGAGATTCGATGGCTTCCGTTTTCACTTCACTAACCACATCGTAATTACTGCCGCCATAGAAATGCGCATCACTATTAAGTAATAGCTCATACTCACCAGAAACAGGCATACCTAAACGGAAATTTTCTCTTGGTGTTGGCGTAAAATTACTTACCACCAAAATACGCTCACCGTTATCACCTAAACGTTCATGAGCTAATACGCTCATTTCAGCTTCATCTTGTAAGCGCCATTCAAAACCACACGGGCTACAATCATTTTGATACAACGCTGGTTGTGAGGTGTACAATTTATTTAAATCACGCACTAATGCTTGCATACCAGAGTGACGCTCAAACTCTGTTAGGTACCATTGCAGTTGACTGTCGTGATCCCACTCCGCACTTTGAGCAATTTCAGCGCCCATAAAGTTCAGTTTCTTACCTGGCTGACCATACATATACCCCATGTATGCTCGCATATTTGCGGTTTTTTGCCATTCATCACCCGGCATTTTATCTAAAATAGATCCTTTTCCATACACGACCTCATCGTGAGAAAGTGATAATACATAGTTTTCACTAAAAGCGTAAACCATAGGGAAAGTAATCGTGTCGTGATGATAACGACGATGGATTGGGTCTTCTTGAATATAACTTAAACTGTCATGCATCCAGCCCATATTCCATTTAAAACCAAAACCTAAACCACCATCAAACGTGGGTGCAGAAACGCCAGGATATGCGGTTGATTCTTCAGCAATAGTCATTGCATTTGGATAATGAGAGTAAATCTCTTCGTTCATCCATTTCAATAAAGCAATCGCACCATGGTTATGATTTCCGCCATCCCAATTAGGGATCCACTCACCATCTTCACGTGAATAATCAAGGTAAAGCATCGACGCAACCGCATCAACACGTAAACCATCTATATGGAAGTGTTCAAACCAATACAGTGCATTTGATACTAAAAATTCACGCACATGCTGTTGGTCATAGTTATAAATAAAACTCTGCCAATCATTGTGCCAACCACGACGAGGGTCAGGATCATTAAACAATGATGTACCATCAAAGTTCGCTAAGCCGTGAGAATCAGATGGGAAGTGTGCAGGAACCCAATCCAATACCACCCCAATACCCGCTTGGTGGCATTGATCAACAAAATATTTGAAATCGTCAGGCGTACCAAATCGACTCGTAGGTGAGAATAAGCCTATCGGTTGATAACCCCACGAGCCATAGAATGGGTGCTCAGATACAGGCATTAACTCAAGATGGGTATAACCCATATCAGCCATGTATGGAATTAACTGCTCAGCCAATTCACGATAAGTCAGAAACTCTCCTTGCTCATTTCGCTTCCAAGATCCCGCATGAAGTTCATAGAAAGAGAGTGCTTCTTTTTGTTTTTGCGTTACAGGGCGTGTTTGCCAGATAGAATCTTGCCATTGATAACTTGCCTGATCATAAACCACCGAAGCAAAAGAGGGGTACTGTTCATTATGAGCGCCAAACGGGTCCATTTTATGAGGCAGCGCTTCTCCTTTAGGTCCTTTAAGCTCAAACTTATATTTTACCCCTGTTATATGTTCAGGGATAAACAAAGCCCAAAGCCCATTATCAATACGCTGCATTGGGTGACGACGACCATCCCATTGATTGAAATCACCAATCACACTCACCGCTGATGCATTCGGAGCAAAAACGACATAACGCACACCCTGCACTGATTCACCACAACGTTCAACCGTCATAATATGTGCACCTAGGTGGTTATACATCTCTTTTGGTGTATGCGCTTGAGCATCATTTGGAGCAATATCATGATATTGATAAGGATCGTCAATTACTTGCTCTATGCCGTTCCAATTAACCACTAACTGATAATGTTGATCTGTTAAATCGAGAGGCTCATTGAGAATAAACACCCCCTCTTGAGAAGGTTCAGTGTGTAATACGTAATTTTTTTGGTTTGAAGAAAGGCGTACACTAACGGAAGTGGCTCCCGGAAGCCAAACACGCAATGCAATGTCAGTAGATTGATATTGTGGACCTAGAAAAGAAAATGGATCTGAAAATGCAGCCATTTCGAGCTGCATGTAAATGTCCTTTTCTTTACGTTCAACAAGTAAGTTCAACGTAAATACTCCTATTATGTTCGGCTAGCTTGAGCACGGATGTCAGTTAAACGCTTAGTTAACTCATTCACTTCTTGACGATTGAAGATCTCATCCAAAGTAATAGATAACTTACGACGCCAGTTTGGATATTCATCAACAGTTCCCGGTATGTTAACTGGTTTATCCATTTCTAGCCAATCTTCAAGCTGTAAACTGAGAAGCGTGCTCGATCCTGCTGCCAAATGACACTGCAACGCATCACTTAAGTGTCTATCCATAGGAACATAAGACGCATCACGACCAATGCCTTCAGGAAGGAAGCCATGAAAATCAACACTGTTTAAAATCTCTTGCTTAGATTCCGCTCGTGTTTCAAATAAGGCTTTTAGCTGATCAGCATCTGGGTATAGGCCTATTTCTTCGCCCATTTTTAAATCATCACAATGCCAAAAACCGCGCAAGGTTGGCATATCATGCGTACACAACGCAGACATTGATTGCTCTTGGTAATGTGTTGGAGAGTAATAACCGCCATCTTCTGCGGTTTCGAAGAAGAACACTTTATAAGAGTGAATGCCAGCATCAGCCAGTAAATCAACGATTTCATCAGGAACAGTACCTAAATCTTCACCAATCACAGAACACTCATAACGATGGCTTTCCAAGGCTAAAATAGACAACATGTCTTCTACTGGATAGTACATGTATGCGCCTTTGGTTGCGTCTTCACCTTTAGGGATCCACCACAAGCGTAATAATCCCAATACATGGTCTATACGCAATGCACCGCATGCTTTCATGTTGGCACGAAGTAATTCGATGTACGCTTCATAAGCCGTTGCTTTTAATGCATGTGGATTTAATGGTGGTAGCCCCCAATTTTGACCTAGAGGGCCTAAAATATCAGGTGGAGCACCAATACTCGCATCTAAGCATAGGTTTCCGTGATCTGCCCATGTTTCAGAGCCAGAATCAGCAACCCCCACAGCCAAATCACGATACAGACCTACGTCCATGCCTTTTTTCTCGGCAAACTGCTGAACATCATTGATTTGCGTAGAGGCTATCCATTGTAGGTACATGTACAAATCAACTTGATCGCGATTATCTTTAATGAATTGCTGCACCTGCTTATTATCAAAATGCTGTAATTCTCTTGGGAATACAGGCCAGCCCCAAATGCTTTGATCTTTGGTATAGAGTGAATGATGCAGCGCATCAAAGGCCGCTTGATGAAGTAAACTTTCACCGCCCTCTTCGACAAATGCAAGAAACGCATCAGAGCGAGCGCTGTTTTTATCTAAATGACGTGTTTTAAACTCAGCAAACAACGAAGGAAGGACACTCATTTTTAGCGCAGAGACTTCAGTATAATTTACCCAATGAGACTGGCGAGCTTCAACTAAACGCTGTTGGAACTCCGCACTGCCAACCAACTCTTGCGCTTGATTACACAATGCAAATTCTGGTACTGAACACACGTCAATATAAAGAATATTTAACCAACGACGAGAAGATGGGCTATACGGACTCGCTCCTTCAGGGTTAGCAGGAAATAGTGAGTGAATCGGGTTTAAACCTACAAAGTCACCACCACGGTTTGCAATATCACCGACTAATTGCTTAAGATCACCAAAATCACCGATACCCCAGTTATGCGCGGTTCTTAACGTGTAAAGCTGAACACTTGGGCCCCACATTTTTTTGCCTTGAGTGATCGCGTCTTGTTTAAAACACGCTTGAGGTGTCACGATCAATGTCATTACATAAGGTGCTTTACGACGCTTACGAATCACTTCTAATGTGTGGTAACCCCAAGGTAGAGTCGGTAACGAAAATAGTAATACCCCGCCATTTTCACGCTCATCTGCTACAATTTGAGATTGCAGATAACCTTCAAGGATCTCGCCATTTTCAGTCGTTACTTTCCAACTGAACTCACTAATGCGAGCACTTTTACCTAACTGCATAGAAACTTGGAGTGGCTCGTTATCACGAATAACAGACACAGGAGCTAACACGTCTTGCTTCTGCATTTTTTCAGAAGAACGCTGCAATGTTTCTTCATTCTTCGTATCATGACCCAAAGAAGCCAGTAAACGAATTAAGGTATCATCACTGACTTTTTCTTCATTGCCCCAAGCACTTACGTAACTATTTGCTAGCCCAGCCTGCTTTGCGACCTGATGTAGTACATTATTATTATCTTTCATCGCTTATCTCCAAGGGCAGCATAACACTGCCCTCATTATTATATTTTTAATTAACGGTTTACTGCTTCTAGTTTCCAGATGTTATTTACATAATCTCGGATACTACGGTCAGAGCTGAATTTGCCTACAAGAGCAGTGTTTAAAATAGCCATTTTCGCCCACTGTTTTTGATCACGATATGCCGCGTCAATGTCATTTTGAGCACGAACATAATCTGCAAAGTCAGCCAGTACTAGGTACGGGTCACCGCCATAAAGCAGGTTGTCACGCGTCGCAGATAACAGACCTACTTTGCCCGGAGTAAACTCATCACCTGCCAATAGGTCTAATGACGCTTGCAGTAATGAATCGGCTTCATAATATTTATATGGGTTGTAACCAGAGGCTTTTAGCGCTTCAACTTCATCAACATCAAGACCGAAGATAAAGATGTTTTCGTCGCCAACTTCTTCACGGATCTCAACGTTTGCGCCATCCATTGTACCGACAGTCAACGCACCGTTTAGGGCCATCTTCATGTTACCCGTACCTGATGCCTCTTTACCTGCGGTAGATATTTGCTCAGAAACGTCAGCTGCTGGAATGATGATTTCAGCCATACTTACACGGTAATCAGGAATGAAAACCACTTTTAAGAAGTCAGATACACGAGGGTCGTTATTTACTTTCTCAGCCACTTTGTTAATAGCAAAGATGATCTCTTTTGCTAAGTGGTAACCCGGCGCCGCTTTTGCAGCAAAGAAGAACACACGTGGGTGCATATCAAAACCAGGTTCATTCAAAATACGGTGGTATAAAGAAAGAATATTCAACAGATCTAAATGCTGACGTTTGTATTCATGCAGACGTTTAATCTGCACATCAAAGATCGCATCAGTATTGAGTTCAATACCCATGTTCTCTTGAACCCAATCCGCAAGACGTTGTTTGTTTTGCTTCTTAACCGCCATAAAGTCTTTTTGGAACTTCGCGTCATCGGCAAATTTTGCAATATCACGTAACTGGTCTAAATCTGCTGGCCACTCGTTTCCAATTTTTTCAGAAATTAAATTTGAAAGCCCTGGATTACAGAACTTCAACCAACGGCGAGGTGTTACACCATTCGTCACATTGGTTAATTTGCCCGGAAAATATTCATTAAACTCAGGGAATAAATCACGCTTAACTAACTCAGAGTGAAGTGCCGCTACGCCATTTACCGCATAAGAAGAAACCACACATAAGTTTGCCATGCGCACCATACGGTGAGTACCTTCTTGGATGATTGATAGCTTACGTAGTTTATCTACATCACCCGGCCATTTCAGTTTTACGCCTTCTAAGAATAGATAGTTAATCTGATAAATGATTTCCATATGTCTAGGAAGCAAACGAGAAATTAACGATTCGCTCCATGTTTCTAGAGCTTCTGGAAGTAATGTGTGATTAGTGTAAGCAAATGTCTTTGAACAAATGGCCCACGCTGCATCCCATGTTAAGCCACGCTCATCAACTAGAATACGCATTAATTCAGGGATACCAATCGTTGGGTGTGTGTCGTTTAGTTGGATTGTTTCGTATTTTGGCAGATCGTCAATCTTATGCCCCGCCGCATCATGACGACGCAAAATATCCGCAATCGAACATGCACAGTGGAAGTACTGCTGCATTAAACGCAGTGTTTTACCTTTCTCATGGTTATCATTAGGGTACAAGACTTTCGTTACGTTACCCGCATCAATCAGAGCATGCTGCGCTTCAAAGTAATCGCCATTGTTAAAGCTAGCTAAGCTGAACGGTGCTTTTGCACGACATTCCCACAAGCGTAGTGGATAAACCGTCTCACTTTCATAACCAACAATTGGTAAATCCCAAGGCATACCTTCAACTGACATGCTCGGAACCCAACGACGCTTCTCTTCACCGTTGTCAGTGTACGTTTCAACTTTACCGTAAAAACCAACGTTTTGTGCAAAATCAGGACGAGCAATCTCCCACGGGTAACCTTCTACTCCACGCCATGCATCAGGAGCTTCTTGTTGGCGACAATCATCAAAAGATTGACGGAACAGGCCATATTCATAATGTAGGCCATAACCAATCGCAGGGAACTCTTGCGCTGCTAATGAATCCATAAAACATGCGGCTAGACGACCAAGGCCACCATTGCCTAATGCAGGATCTCGTTCTTCTTCTAATAAATCCGTTAAGTTATGCCCTAACTCACCCATAGCAGCGGTAATGTCTTCGTAAAGTCCCATACTAATAAGGTTGTTACCGGTTAGGCGGCCAATTAAGAACTCTAAAGATAAGTAGTTCACACTACGTGCGTTCTTAATTTTCTCATCATTTTCAGTGCCAACAAGGTCAAATGTGGTCAGTTCAGCCAAGGCTTTACCCATCGCTAAGTACCATACCTTAGAAGTGGCCGTTTTTTCATCAGCACCAAATGTTGTTACTAAATGCTGCGTTACAGAAGCTTTAAATGCCACTTTATCAAAATCTTTGACGTTATTCGTTTTCATCTTGTCTCTCTCACAAAGGTTCATAAATCAACTGTGAGTAATCCTGCCTGTTTCAGATAATAGCGCATCCTCCTCTTTGGGGGTGGAGACTAAAATCAAGAAAGGCGTAGTAAAAACGACCATAATTTAGCGTGATATAACTCAAACTTTGTAGGCTGACAGGCTAGTTTGACGTGATAACTGACACAATTTTGCGGTATTAAATGCAAAATGATAACAAGATCACAATTTAGAACATTTCAAAAATTACATCATACAACGCAATAGAACCAATTGATTTACAAAACAAACAGTAACTAAAAAGAAACATAGATCACACTAATGGGGCGTAGATGAGACATTCTTTTCTAATATTATGGATAATCTTCTCAGTATTTTTAAGAAGAACAATAATTATGTTAATACCATCGAAGTTACATTTTCCTAGACGTTTGCATAACGCCATCATAAGACAGCGTGTACTTAATACACTTGCAGATGCCATTCACTACAAACTGGTCTTATTTCGATCTCCAGCTGGCTATGGCAAAACAACCATGGCTGCACAGTGGCTTTCTGATAAAAAAACAACAGGTTGGTACAGCCTAGATGACGGCGACAATGATGAATTTAAATTTGCTAAGTACTTTATTCAAACCATTAGTAATGCAACCGGACTGGATCTTCCTCACTCCAAAGCATTAACAGATAAACGTCAATTTGCCTCTTTATCCAGTCTATTTTCTCAAGTATTTACTGAACTGATCCCATTTCAAGAAGAAGCCTATTTCGTACTCGATGACTATCACTTAATCACCAATGAAGCGATTCATCTTGGGTTAAAGTTCTTCCTTAAGCACTTGCCTGATAATCTCACTCTGGTTATTACCAGTCGCTCTCAGCCACCACTAAACACGGCCAATTTGCGAGTTCGAGATCTATTAATTGAAATTGATAATCAAAGCTTAGCGTTTGATCAATCAGAAACCTCTCTTTTCTTTAACCAACGTCTTAACGGTGAAATTGACCAAGAATCAATTACCAATATTCGTAAACACGTTGAAGGGTGGCCATCAGCCTTGCAGCTCATAGCCCTACATAGTATTCAACATAATCAGCCTTTAAGTAATTCAACACAGGCGATGGCTCAACTTAATCATGCCCATTTATGGGATTATCTTGCTGAAGAAGTATTTGATCATTTAGATAAAGAAACCCAACAATTTTTAATGCGTTGTGCGGTATTTGAACACTTTAGTACTCAGTTACTTGTCAGTGTGACAGGCCGAAACGATGCACAGCTACTCATTGAAAATCTAAATCGATTCGGTCTATTTATTAATAGTGATAGTGATAGTGATAAAGAAGACTGGTATAAATTTCATAATTTATTTGCCGAATTTTTAACACATCAACGCCAAAACTACTTAGCACAGGAAGAAGTGCTACTGCAGCAGAAAGCCGCACACGCTTGGTTATCACAAAAGAATATTTATCACGCACTTCGCCACGCTAAAAATGCTAAAGATGACCAATTAGTCGCAGAGATCTTAACGCAGTATGGCTGGCACCTATTCAATAATGGCGAGCTTACGTTACTTGAATCAACGATTACGCAATTAGATCCCGAGGTGTTATTTACTTCTCCACGATTAGTCATCATCCGTGCATGGTTAGCACAAAGCCAGCACAATTACTTACAAGTAGATGATCTACTGTCTGAAGGGCAAAAAGAGATGTCTGCACGTAATATTGCGTTAGATAGACAGATGCAGGGTGAACTCGATGCTTTACGCGCTCAAGTTGCTATCAACAAAAATGAGCCTGAAGCCGCTCTTGTCTTTGCAGAAAAAGCCCTCGAAGAGTTAGATACCAATAAGTACCGCAGCCGTATTGTCGCCACATCCGTGATTGGCGAATACCATCACGTTTCAGGTAACCTTGCACAAGCGCTTGCTTTAATGCAGCAAACTGAAAAAATGGCCATGACTTATGGTATTTATCACCAAGCACTCTGGGCTATTTTACAACAAAGTGAAATATTAATGGCGCAGGGCTTTATGCAAGCGGCTTTTGATTTACAGGATAATGGTTTCAAGCTGATTGAAGACCAAGATTTAGGCCAGCTACCTTTGCATGAATTTTTATTACGTTCACGTGCGCAGATCTACTGGTTCTGGTTTCGTTTTGATGAAGCAGAGCAATACACCTGGAAAGGATTAGACGTTCTTTCCCCCTTTGATGAAACCAAACACCTGCATGGGTATTCAATGTTAGCTCGATTAGCCGTCGCTCGCGGTGAACTAGACAAAGCGAAGCGCTATCTAGAAAAATGCCAACAACTATTGAGCCAAGCTGATTACCATATCGATTGGAAAGCCAACGCGTCTTCTGCCCAGCTTTTCTATTGGCAAGCCAAAGGCAATATCGATGCTATCCGTTATTGGCTAACTCAGACAGAAAAGCCAGAGACCCGTTGTAACCACTTTACTCAACTGCAATGGCGTAACATAGCAAGAGCCCAGTATCACTTAGGTGAGATAGATGCCGCGATTATCACCTTACAAGAGTCACAGACCGTTGCACAACAACATAAATTGATTACCGATATTAACCGTAATGCCGTAATAGAATCCGTTTTACTTTATGAAAATAAGCAAATTAATGAGTCAATCGAAGCCATGCATCTTGCGATAAAGCAATCAAATCAAACGGGTATTATTGGTAGTTTTTTAATGGCGGGTAAAGACATTCTAAAACCCTTAGCCAAATTGCTACAAAAAGGACATATCACCGAACTTGAAAAGCATCGTATTGAGCAATTACAAAAAGCATTATCAAATAATGAACGCTCTCGCTCCGCCCATTTTGACGAAACTTTTATTGAAAAAGTGATTAATAATCCAGAGATCCCAGAGCTGATCAAAGCAAGCCCTCTTACTCATAGAGAATGGCAAGTATTAGGATTAATTTACTCAGGTTTCAGTAATGAGCAAATTGCCGCAGAGTTTGATGTGGCACCAACAACAATCAAAACCCACATTCGCAATTTATACCAAAAGCTAAATTTAGCGAATAGAAAAGCGGCGATTGCCATGGCAGATGAGCTAGTCAGTATGATGAAATAATAAATGACTCTAACTATTATCTCATTAATGATCTTACGATAATCATTTTTTATACAAAACTTATGTATAATCACGTACCTTCGTGCATTATGCATAAGTTTTTTTTCATCTATATAGAGCTAAAATGAACTATTTAACGACATTTTTTAAAGGGATGGCAATGGGTGCAGCTGATGTTGTTCCTGGTGTATCTGGTGGTACGATTGCCTTTATTACTGGTATTTATGACACGCTTTTAGAAAGCATTCGTCGCATTAATCCTTCTATTTTAGGGTTATGGAAACGTGAAGGATTTAAAGCAGCATTTGCACACATTAATGGTTTTTTCCTTATTTCTCTTTTTGCTGGCATTTTGACGAGCATCTTAACACTCGCAAAATTCATCACATGGATGCTGCACACGCACCCTATTCCACTGTGGTCTTTCTTCTTTGGTTTGATCATCATCTCAATCATTCATATCGCAAAACAAATTGAGAAATGGTCATTAGATCGCTTTGTTATGTTATTGGCAGGGGCCGCGTTTGCTTATAGCATTACGGTACTAAACCCAATGACAATGACACCATCAACCTTTACTTATATCCTTGCTGGCTCAATAGCCATTTGTGCCATGATTCTACCGGGGATTTCAGGCAGCTTCATTCTTCTGCTTATTGGTATGTATAGCCCTGTCCTTGATGCAGTAAAATCTCTTGATTTAGGCACAATGGGTCTATTTGCCTCAGGTTGTGTCATTGGTCTATTAAGTTTTTCTCATGTTTTATCTTTCTTATTAAGAAAATTCCGTGATATTACCTTAATCTTTTTAACGGGGTTAATGGTCGGTACGCTAGGTAAAATTTGGCCTTGGAAAGAGGTGATTGAATGGCGCGTGAACTCAAAAGGTGAACAAACCCCTTTAATTGAGCACAACCTATCTCCATTTGACTATGAGCAAGTAACACAACAACCTGCGCTTATTGGTTTTGCTGTTGTTGGGGTGGTTTTGGGTATCGGTTTAGTGGTTGGTTTAGAAATGTACGCAAACAAAAACAACAAGTAATACGTATTTTTGAACAAACTATAGAGACAAAAATGGCGGTGAAAGAAAAGGGAATACGCCTTATCTTCACCGCCATTTTTATTGGCTATCTGTTTCGTGGTTCCTCTAAATTGGAAACACTTAGTTAATGCCATAAGATTGAATAAAAATAGACGTTACGGTATCCACCTTACTCTTCACCGCGTCGCTTGTCGGTTCAGTATCTAAATTCATTACCTGCGGCCAAAATAGCAGCCCTTGAAACAAACTCACATACACATCCGTCATTAATTTGGAATCGACATTCTTTAATCGACCAGCCTCAATAGCCGCATTAAACCACTGCGTTATCGCTCGAATACTGTAAATATTTTTAATTAAATGTTTAGCCATATCCGGCTGGCGTAAAAATTCCATTACGATGGTACGAGCAAGAGAAATACCATAGGTTTGATAAAGTATTTCTATCTCTTTATAAGCGATATCATTCAATTGCTCTTCGGTACTTTTCTCTTTATCAAATAGATAAGAAACATTTTCATTAACTGAGTCATTAATAATCGTTAATACCGATTCAAATAACACTTCTTTACTTTCAAAATGACGATAAAGGGTACGCTTAGACACTTCAGCCGATGAGGTAATTCTATCCATATTCGCAGCAAGGAAACCATTCTCAATAAATTCTTCTTTCGCCGCATTGATAATATCAAGGTGCTTTTGCTGTGAGCGTGTCAGTTTTTTCATAGTCCCTCCATCACTAAATTTAGGCCATTCTACTCGTTCAAAATAAAAATGTACACTCGCGAGTTTACTTTATGAAACTTTACACATAAAATAAATTTACGAGTTAACTTTGTAATTAAAAAATGATTTTCTCGACTATTTTATCTTCAACCAACCACTCTTTTCATGAGGAATGAGTCAATGAGCTCACGTATTTCGACTGTTATGTTAATGAAGAAAACCGTATTGGCTGTAAGCCTTGCGATTGGCACACTCATGATTTCTGGGTGTGATTCAAACGATACACAATTAGAAGCAACAAAAGTCGACACTATTCGCCCCGCACTTATTGAAGTAGTTCGCCCAAGTATTAATGCGCAATTACGTTTTAACGGTGTTGTACGATCTGCCGAGCGTGCTGATTTGGCTTTTAGAATGAATGGACGTGTTATTAACGTGCTTGTAGAAGAAGGCCAACAGGTAACAAAAGGACAATTACTGGCGCAATTAGATCCTCGTGATGTAAAAACAGCACTAGAGTCAGCCCGCGTTGAATATAAAAATAGCCAAGCAGAATACAACCGTGGCAAAGCGATTTATGAAAAAAGCCAAGCCATTGCTAAAAGTGATTTAGACACACTAAGCACTCGCTATAACCTAGCTAAAAATCGACTAGAAGAGGCAAAACGTCAATTAGAGTACACCCGATTAACCGCCCCTTTTGATGGCATTGTTGGCCGTAAGATGATCGACAATCATATGCAAATACAAGCTAATAGCCCAGTATTCACCATTCATGATCTTGATAACTTAGAAGTGCTTATCAATATTCCAGACAGTGTCATGTTAGGTGAATTAAAAGGCTCAGAAGCGATAGCTCAAATTAGCGCAGTACCTAATGAGCGCTTCCCTCTTGTGTTAAGTACTTATGGCACCCAAGCGGATCCAATAACTCAAACCTACCCAGTAGTACTAACGTTTAAAGAATTAAGCGGCTTTAATGTATTACCTGGCATGACAGTAAAAGTAACGCCTGTGTATCCAAAAGATTCAGCAGACGAAAACACACTTATTACCGTGCCTTTAACCGCTATCGTTCCTGATAATAAAGGCGGACAATTTGTATGGGTGGTTGATGCTCAAAACCAAGTACAGCAACGCGCGGTTAATAGCGGTGAATTATTGGCAAACCGAGTGGTTATTACTCAAGGTTTGCAAATGAGTGAGCGCGTTATCATTGCCGGTGTCACCAGCATTAAAACCGACATGATAGTAAAACCCTATTCTGAACAATCAGCACTGAGTCACGGGGAATAGAAATGGACATTGCACGTTATACCATTACTAAGCGTACCTCAGTGTGGGTGCTCATCACTCTGATCTTATTTGGTGGTTACTTAAGCTATTTAAAGCTAGGTCGTTTTGAAGATCCTGAATTTGTCATTCGCCAAGCAGTCATCAACACCCCTTATTCTGGCGCAACCGCTCAAGAAGTCTCTGATGAAGTAACCGACATTATTGAAGGTGCCGTTCAATCACTTCAAGAAGTAAAAGAAGTGAAATCCGTCTCTAAACAAGGCATGTCTGAAGTTACGGTTGAAATCAAACTTGAATTTGCTCAAGGCCAAGCCGCTTTGCAACAAGTGTGGGATAAACTGCGCCGTAAAATTGGGGATGCACAACGCCTATTACCACCGGGGGCAAGCGCATCGATTGTTAATGATGACTTTTCTGATGTGTACTCGCTATTTTTTGCCGTAACAGGCGAAGGCTTTAGTGACAAACAACTGCAAGATTATGTGGATGATTTGCGTCGCGAACTTGTGCTTGTCCCTGGTGTTGCAAAAACAGCAACACTAGGCGAACGCCAAGAAACTATTTTCGTTGAAATGTCGAGCGAGCGCATGGCGCAATTTGGCGTGTCTGCAGAAAAAGTGTATCAGGTGCTACAAAAGCAAAACATCGTAACGGTTGCCGGAAGTATTGAAACGGATGCCATGCGTATTCCTGTGATCCCAAATTCAGGAATTAACTCAATTGATGACTTAAATAACCTGCAAGTAAGCCTTGGGAATAATCATACCGTCCTTCGTTTAGGTGATATTGCAACGGTTACTCGTGGCTACCAAGAACCGACGTCTATGCTGGTTCGTTACAATGGTGAGCGCGCCGTCGGTTTTGGTATTTCAAACGTATCAGGCGGTAACGTGGTTGATATGGGTGATGCCGTAAAAGCGCGTATTGCAGAGCTAGAAGGTCAACGTCCATTAGGGATAGAGCTTAACGTTATCTCTATGCAATCGGATTCGGTTCGAGCATCAGTAACTAACTTTATTGATAACCTCATTGCCGCTGTTGTGATTGTATTTATCGTATTACTGCTGTTTATGGGGCTACGCTCAGGCATCATCATTGGCTTTGTTTTATTACTGACGGTTGCAGGTACGTTATGCATCATGTTAATCCAAGACATCGCAATGCAAAGGATCTCTCTGGGTGCCTTGATCATCGCATTGGGTATGCTAGTAGACAATGCGATTGTGGTCACTGACGGTATTTTAGTGCGTTTACAAACCACACCAAATGACAGCCGTGAGAAGATTGTTTCAGATATCGTTAATGCGACTAAGTGGCCCCTTCTAGGCGGCACGGTTGTAGGTATTTGTGCCTTCAGTGCTATCGGTCTTTCTCCATCAGACATGGGCGAATACGCAGGGTCTCTATTTTGGGTGATTTTATACTCAATGCTATTAAGTTGGGTATTTGCGATTACCATCACACCAATGCTATGCCACGATTTTCTAACCGTAAAACCAATCGATAACCAAGCGCCACCAAGCCGTATTAGTCAACAATACCGTCAATTGTTAACGTGGGTATTAGCGCATCGCGGTATTAGCGTAGGTCTTTTACTGGTTGTTTTATTTACTTCTATTTATGGTGTTCGTTATATTCCACCGGGCTTTATGCCAGAGTCTCAACGTGCTCAGTTTGTGGTTGATGTTTATTTACCACAAGGTTCAGACATTAAACGCACAGAGCAAACTATTGCGGCCATAGAGCAAGATGTAAAACAAAAACAAGGCATCACCAATATCACTAGTTTTGTCGGCGGTGGCGGCTTACGCTTCATGTTGACTTACTCACCAGAAGCGCGTAACCCAAGTTATGGTCAGCTACTGATTGATATTGATGACTATAAAAACATTGCTCCGTTGTTGGTTGAACTTCAAACCGAGTTGGATACAAAATACACCAATGCATCGATTAAAGTATGGAAATTCATGCTAGGTCGCGGCGGCGGTAAGAAAATTGAAGCCGGATTTAAAGGCCCAGATAGCCATGTACTGCGCCAATTAGCAGAGCAAGCAAAAGCAATTATGCTTAATGACCCACAATTGATTGCTGTGCAAGACGATTGGCGTCAACAAGTGCCAGTGTTGCGCCCTCAGTTTTCAGAAGAAAAAGCACAACAATTTGGATTAACCACACAAGAGATAAATAAAGCCATCGCTCAAACATTATCTGGACGAAACGTTGGCGTTTATCGTGAAGGTAATGACTTAATTCCAATTGTGGCTCGCTCACCAGAAACAGAGCGTAATCATCAACGTGCGATAGAAAATACAGAGGTCTTTAGCCCGACAACTGGCAGCTTTATCTCAGTAAGCCAGCTGATTGAATCATCAAACTTAGTTTGGGAAGATGCCATTCTACGCCGTATTGATAGAATGCCGACAATTTTAGTACAAGCGGACCCAGCTCCGGGCGTACTGACAGCAGATGCCTTTAAACAAGTAAGAGACAAAATTGAAGCTATCGAACTGCCATCAGGGTATGAGTTAATTTGGTACGGGGAATATAAAGCCTCTAAAGACGCCAATGAAGGATTAGTTACCTCTGCACCTTATGGTTTTGCAGCGATGATCTTAGCGGTTATTTTCATGTTCAACGCGCTACGTCAACCGTTGGTTATTTGGTTAACAGCACCACTTGCGATCATTGGTGTATCAATAGGATTAGTCATATTCCAAACACCGTTTGAGTTTATGGCAATACTTGGGTTCTTAAGTCTTATTGGTATGATGGTAAAAAATGCTATCGTACTTGTTGACCAAGCGGATGTCGAAGTAGCAAATGGTAAGCCCCCTTATAATGCAATTATTGATGCCTCATTAAGTCGTGCAAGACCAGTATTACTCGGAGCACTAACAACCATACTTGGTGTTGCTCCCCTACTTATCGACCCATTCTTTAAAAGCATGGCAGTGACTATTATGTTTGGTTTGTTGTTCGCAACCATACTGACATTAGTGGTTATCCCACTCTTTTATGCGATGTTCTTTAGGATCAAGATAAGTAACTAGTTAAAACTACTGAGTAACAGGCACAAAAAAGGAGCGTTCAATACGCTCCTTTTCTTTATCTAATATCTATCTAAAATTTACATAAGCAATTTAACGCATCAAATTAATGATTGTTTGGCTCACGTAGATAGATGATCCAGTAACCCATACCAACAAAAATACCACCACCAATGATGTTACCAATCGTCACCGGGATAAGGTTATTAATAACAAAATTACTTAATGTTAAGTCAGCAAAATCTAACGCAGAATAACCACTTGCCGCCCAGAACTCAGGAGATGCAAATGTTTTAATACCGACAGCCATTGGAATTTGGAACATGTTTGCAATACAGTGCTCAAAGCCCGCAGAAACAAACATAGCAACCGGAAGGATCATCACTAAGATCTTATCTGTTAATGTACGGCCAGAGAATGTCATCCACACACCAACACACACTAAAACATTACACATAAGACCTAGCGCAATCGCCTGCCAAAAGCCGTGATGAAGTTTATGCTGAGCAATCTTCATGGTATTAATACCAACCGCGCCACCATCATTCATGTATTGCTTTGCAACTAGCATGATACCAACCAGTAGCATAGCACCAATAAAGTTACCAACATAAACAACAGCCCAGTTAGCACACAGGTTTTTCCAGCTAATTTTACCACTTGCACGGGCAACCAATGTTAATACTGAACTCGTAAATAGTTCACCACCAGTAACGACAACCAAAATAAGACCAAGACTAAAGGCAAGGCCCCCAATAAAATGAGACATACCCCAAGGCATTGACTCAGCACCCGTCGTTACTGTGGTATAAAAAATAAAAGCAATACCGATGTGAATACCAGCAGTGATCGCTAATAAAAATGATTTGAATGGGTCTTTAGTTGCTTTTGCTACGCCAACTTCAGCAGCGCGTTCAGCCATTTGTGGCGGTAATAAAGAGTCGAACTGGTTCATAATAGAAACATTTTGATACAAGTGAATAGGAATGTCGGATAATCCTCCTATTTTGTAGCGAGTACAAGCAATTTTCTGGTCTGAAAGCATTAAAATTGAGAAAATTTACAACTATTTCCAAAAAATACAAAATGTGACATGGTTCACGCTCATTAAGTAAATATAAGATTTAAATTTTGATGTCTATCTTATCTTTATGACGACGATCTTGTTTAAACCGTCTCTCATATAGAACAGACTTAGAAGGGTAATTTCGACGTTCCTTTTTATTACGTAACTCTTCTTGATACGTTCCGTCAACATCCACGGTTTCGATAATGTTTTCTTCTACATCAGGCAATGATTTCTTATTCATTACTTTTCCTTACTGTTGTTTATTATAACAAGGGCAACTAACCAAATGATCATTAACAACCCCAGTTGCTTGCAAAAAGGCATAGCAAATAGTTGAACCAACAAACTTAAAACCACGTTTCTTTAAATCTTTACTTAGCTTATCTGATAGCTCCGTTGTTGCAGGCACCTCAGACATACTTTGCCAATGATTGTTGATCGGTGTTTTATTGACATAACCCCATAGATAATGAGAAAAACTGCCGAACTCTTTTTGTATGCCAATAAAAGCATGAGCGTTAGTAATTGTAGAGTTAATTTTAAGTCGGTTGCGTATAATTCGTGCATCCAACATTAAGGCTTCTACTTTGTCTTGATCGTATTGACTGATTTTTTCAATATCAAATTGATCAAATAGAAGACGATACCCTTCTCGCTTTTTTAAAATAGTCGACCAGCTTAATCCAGCTTGCGCACCTTCTAAAGTTAAATACTCAAATAATTCATCATCAGAATAAACTGGTACACCCCATTCATTGTCATGATAATCCCTATCTAAATCAGAAACCTCTGCCCAATCACAACGTTTTTTACTCATAATTACAACCTCTTGGCTCAGACAAGTTAACTAAGCTCACACTACCGCAACTAGTATTCTATTCCATATAATCATTATGCTACCATTTGCGCACTTTTTCCTGAATGGCTGGCTGTCTGTATGAAAATACTTTCTATTGTATTCAACATATTATTTGTTGCTGCCTTATTGCTTATCGGCTTCTTTTTCTCTGACATGACGAATATTGTCAAAAACCAAATGAAGTCAAGCATTGCGATTGAAGATACTTGCCAACTGTCCAGCCAGACTTGCACACAACATGGGGTTGATATTCGTCTCCAAAAAGACATTCTTACGCCTTTAGAACCTAGCTCTATTACTGTTAAATGGCCAAATACACACTCAGAAAAGCTCCTTATTTCTCTCCAAGCGGTTGATATGGAAATGGGGGATCCTATTTTTCAACTCACCAAAACCAACGACAATACGTTTGAAGGCGAGATCCTATTACCTATTTGTACTCAAGATACCATGATGTGGACAGGAACCCTGACTGATGGAAATTTAGACGTCACTATTTCATTAAAGGCTCAGCAATGAAAAAATTCTTACTCATTATCGCGATCGTATTTTCAGGGTTTACATTAAAACAGCTCTACTTAGCAAACGTCACTGACGATGTGTCTCTTTATGGTGAAAGCAATAATGCCATTACTCTGTTTGATCTGAACGATCCACGTATTCGCATTGTCTATTTTGGCTTTACTCATTGTCCTGATGTTTGCCCGACCTCATTAGCCATGCTCTCAGGCGCATTCAACCAACTAGACGACACCACATTATCTCAATTTCGTCCTGTTTTTATCACGCTTGATCCACAAAGAGACTCACCAGAGCACGCTGCTGAATACGCACATTACTTTCATAAAAAGATAGAAGGCAGCTCTGGTTCATTGCAAACGGTCAATATGTTAGCTGAGCGTTACGACGTCACCTTCCATAAAACCGAACTCAAAAACTCTGCATTAGAGTATACGATTGATCACTCCTCTTATTTTTACTTTTTAAAACCAGATGGAACATTAATCACCAAAGTGCCTCATAGCGTAACACCTGATCCAATAGTGAGAGCGATGCTATCTCTTTCACAATAAAAATAACTCGTGTCCCTAAGGGACCATTACTTCTTAAAGGAATATCCGATGAAAAAAACCACCTTTGCTCTAAGTGCCCTTTTACTTAGCGCTAGCGCTTTTGCTCAAAGCAATTTAATCATTGAAAATCCATACGCACGTGCAACGCCACCCAATGCGGTAAATAGCGCGATTTTCATGATCATAAAAAATGGCGGCGATAACGATCAAACACTGGTATCTGCCACTACCTCAGCCGCAAATAAAGTTGAGCTTCATACCGTAATAAAAACAGATGGTATGATGAAAATGCGTCAAGTCGAATCAATGACCATTAAAAAAAATGCAGACACCGAGCTAAAACCGGGTGGATTACACATTATGCTTTTTGAATTAACAGGCCCACTAAAAGAAGAAGAGTTTATTGATGTCACCCTAAATTTTGCCAATGGTGATAAAGAGCAATTTAAAGCGCCGGTGAAAAAAGTAATGGCAGGAATGAAACACAAAATGTAGCCGTGATCTGGTTTAGTAGCATAATGTCTTTCCACTAAATCAAAGTGTCCGATTAGAGATATATATAATTAATTGTAGCTGTCAAACTGCATCTCCTTAACCCCTAACGAGATGCAGATCACATGTATTATCTATTACCGCTATTCACCGTACTTATTTGGGGCGGCAATTCAATTATCAATAAGATGGCGGCTTCCGCTATCGAGCCAAGTGCGATGAGTTTTTATCGTTGGGCATTTGCGATGCTTTTATTGACTCCATTTTGTTTGCCTTCGGTCATTAGAACACGCCATATTATTCGACCTTATTTAGCTAAACTCGCATTATTAGCCTTGCTTGGCATGGTGATAAATCAATCATTAGGTTACTACGCAGGGTTAACCACCACCGCTTCGAATATGTCGTTAATTATTTCTTTAGTGCCCCTAATCAGTGTTTTTCTTAGTGTTCCATTGCTAGGAAAACGCATCTCAGCAGTAAGCATTGTTGGCGCTGTGATTTCGTTAGTAGGCTTAACATTCATGTTAGGCCATGGTGATATGACCTTCTTTATGCATCAACCAATAACCCAAGGTGATGGCTTAATCGTAATCGCGGCAATCACTTATGCTGCCTATTGTGTATTACTGAAGCGTTGGAAAATGCCAATCACTAACTGGCAAATGATTTACATGCAAGGTATCTTTGCCGTTGCCATGCTAACACCACTATGGCTAACCAGTGACAATTTATTACCAACAAAAGATTCTATCCCTCTAATTATGTATGCCTCTATTGCTGCCTCTATTGCTGCACCTTGGATGTGGGTAAAAGCGATTGATGTGATTGGTGCTGAATCTAGCGCCATGTTCATGAATTTAATGCCTGTCGTCGCAGTTTCTCTTGCGGCCGTTTTATTAGGTGAGAAGATTGAGATCTATCATTTGATGGGAGGAGTAATGGTCATCTCTGGTGTTATATTGGCTCAAGTGAAAACAAAAAAAGCCAAGCAAGAAGCAAGTTTACTTATCAAAGCGTAATTATCGTGATAGTAAAATGATATAAGAAAGCCGACGGTTTATACGTCGGCTTTTTTGTGGCTATTCGTTCGTTGTTACTGAATAATTAAATGATGATTAGTTACTCACCATCTCATGGTGCTTAATCAACTGCTTATACAGGATGTCTTTTAATGCCATACGCTGATGCTTAAGTGTATTCATATTCTCATCATCAATTGGGCTACCAGAAATCTCTAACTGTCGAATGTCATAATCCAATTTATGATATTTTTGAAGTTCAGCTTTGAATGCAGGATCATCATGATTTAGATGAACAATGTCTAATTTAAGCTCTGGAAAATCTAAGATAAAAGCATGGTTTTCATTTAGCATTGGCACTTCCTTTTCTATCAGATTATCTTCAGTATAAGAGCAATCTATCAAAAGAAATGTGCCGTATCACACAAAATTAATCACGGATTTTCTGCAAGAAATTAGCCCTCAGCGAGTTGATCTTCATGCTTCGCTACTTTATGTCCATCTTCAGTACAACCCTCTTTCCAATAACTACTGATATAAAGATCGTCTTTATCTATTTCTTTTTCGTTACGGAAATACGTACGAAGCGCTCTCATTTGATTAAACTCACACGCACTCCAAGCCGAAACTCGACCCGCTTTCCACTCTTGCGCTCGAACTGTCTCTGTTAAATCTTGATCATCCGATTTAAGTACCCACACTAACTCAATGCCTTGTGGTTTAACTAAAGCCTGTTTATCTGATTGATGGTTAATTTCAATAACGGCATACCCTACCGCTGTCGTAGGGAGTACTTCAAGTTTCGCAGACAAAGCAGGTAACGCTGTCATATCTGCCACTAGAAAGAACCAATCCGCATTATGATTAAGCCCTTTAATACTTCCTGGACCTGCAATTGAGATCGTATCACCACTAACGGCATTTTGAGCCCAAGCCGAAGCAAAGCCGCCGGTTTCAGCACTCATCACTGTATTCGCATGGTGATGGCGAACAAAATCCACATCCAGTTCATTCTGCTCTTTTCTCAAATTACGCACAGTATAAGTGCGCATCATTGGACGAGCCCCTTCTGCTATTTCAGAAAGATCGGTTCCGCCATTTTCATTAAACAGAAGCTTAATGTAGCCTCCTTCTGTTTCCATCGTAAAATCAGACAAGTCATCCGCTTTAAACGTAATACGCTGCATATTAGAAGTAAATTGCACACTCTTTAAAACAGTCAATACTCGTGGTGAGGGTTTATTACTCATAACTTAATCCTTTATTGTCCGTAATACATACAAATACGTTGGCCATTAACTTCATGGATATCAAATTCAGTTTCGTATATTTCTGATAATACGTCTTTTCTGATCACTTCAGCAACGGTGCCATTGGCTACCACCTTGCCTTTTTTAAGCGCCACAATATTGTCTGAATAACATGATGCGAAGTTAATATCGTGAATAACAATAACAACCGCTTTACCTAGTTCATGAGCCAGCGTTTTAATGTTTTTCATGATCTGTAATGAATGTTTAATATCTAAGTTATTTAACGGCTCATCTAAAAAGACATAGTCCGTATCTTGTGCAACCACCATGGCAATGAATGCCAATTGACGCTGGCCGCCACTTAATTGGTCTAAATATTTATTCTGAATAGGCTCAAGATCTAAATAGCGAATTGCCTTATCCATCACTTCATTATCGTGCTTTGTTAGCTTACCTTGGCTATAAGGAAAACGACCAAAAGCAACAAGCTCACGCACCGTAAAGCGCATGTTTAAATTATTTGATTGTCGAAGTACTGCTAATTTTTTTGCTAACGCTTTTGTGTCCCAATCCACCACTTCTTGGTTTTCAATGAGCACACTGCCACTGTCTTTGGTTAATAAACGGCTTGCCATAGACAACACGGTACTTTTACCTGCACCATTAGGCCCAATGATCGACGTCACTTCACCTTTAATAAAAGAAGCAGAAGCTTGATCAACCACTTTTTGCTGACCAAATGATTTTGATAGTTGAGATAATGAAATCATACGTTTCTCTATTGAATTTTTTGTCTAACTAACAGCGATAAGAAGTACAAACCACCGATAAAATTAATCACTACGCTTAATGTCGTTTCAAACTTAAAGATATTCTCAATTGCCCATTGCCCTGAAAGCAGCATCGACATCGCCATTAAGCTGCTTCCCAGTAGCAAAGTTCGGTGACGATAGGTATGGAAAAACTCTTTTGCTAAATTCGCCACTAATAAACCAAAGAACATCACAGGGCCAACTAACGCAGTAGATACTGAAATTAAGATAGCCACTAAAATAAGCACCTGCTTGGTTATTTTACCCACATCAACGCCTAGACTGGTCGCGTTATCGTTATCAAGCCAGAATACATCAAGCACGTTCGACATCCGAAATAGCACAGCACTAATTAGCAATAATGGGACAACACAAAAATAAACTAAGTCTTTGTTAATATTATTAAAACTAGCAAACATACTTGATTGGATCGAAGCAAAGTCGTTTGGGTCAATCAGCATCATAAAAGATGAAGATACGTTTGAAAAAAGCTGACCAAAGATCACACCAAGCAATAATAAAGTAATCACATTACTGTTGTTCTTTTTAAAATAAAAACCAAATAACAACAGAGAAAACCCGACCATTATCACCACTGACATAGCAAAGTTTACAAAAGGGTTTAATAAGAAAACACTAAAGCTGCCAAAAATAACCACAACCAATACTTGAGTAAGCAAATACAAGGCATCAAACCCCATAATACTTGGCGTTAAAATACGGTTATGTGTAATGGTTTGAAATACCAAAGATGACTGTGCAATCGCAATACTGGCTAAGATCATCGCTAAGACTTTAGGCACACGACGCGATAGAAAGTATTCATAATTGGAGGCATCAAGCCCAATACCAATAAACAAAAAGGTGAATAAAACGGTTATGAAAGCCAATGCCGTTAGTTTAATTGAATCAGACATTCTGCTTACCTTTAACGATAAAGAAAATAAACACCATTCCACCAAGAATACTAATGATCATAGAGATTGGGATTTCATAAGGGAAAATAATCACACGTCCTACAACGTCACACACAAGAATTAATATCGCGCCAACAATCGCCGTTAGAGGGATGTTTCTGCGTAAGTTATCACCATAAAACTGAGCAACTAAGTTTGGTACGATTAAACCAAGAAAAGGCAATTGACCAACAATCATCACTACCGTTGCTGACATAACAGAGACTAAAATAATGCCTAAAAATAGAATTTTCTTGTACTTCAACCCAATATTGGTCGCAAAATCTTTCCCCATGCCAACCGCAGATAAGCGAGTCGCGTACCAATAGCTGATCACAGAAATTGGCACCGCAATATATAGCAACTCATAGTTACCTTGCAGAATATTGGCGAAATTCGCGACCGTCCATGCCGAAAGGTTCTGTACTGCATCATATTTATAAGCCACGAACGTTGCTGCAGAAGAGACAACGTTACCAAAAATAATACCAATTAATGGCACATAGATAGCATTTTTAAATTGAATACGATGAATGAATTGAATAAAAAGAAGTGTGCCGCCAATCGCCATTGCAAAAATTAGCAATAAGTTATCGCCATGCCCAAAGATCACTAAGCTCAAGACATAACCCAACATTGCACACTCGATGGTGCCAGAAGTTGATGGGGCTGCAAATCGGTTTTGGCTGATCTGTTGCATGATTAAGCCTGCAATACTCAGGCCAGCACCAGATAATAAAATAGCCAATAAACGTGGGAGACGACTGACAACAAGGAGTTCTAGAGCTTCTGTATCTCCTCGAAAAATAGCGGACAAAGATAAGTCAGCCACACCGATAAATACCGAAGCAAAGCTCAACACAATAAGAACAAGCAATAACTTTTTCAAAGCTAACCTCAGCCTGCACAAAGCGTGCTATCTCAAAGAAATAGCACGCTCTACAGTGGAATTAAAAATAAATAATGATCAAACTTAAAGATGAATAGACTGTTTTACATCAGCAATCATTTGGTCTGTTGCGGTAACACCAGCAATAGCTAAATACCATGCATTAATATCAAGATAAGTTAAACTGTCGTTCTTATAAGCATCGGTAGCTTTCACTAATGGGTTAGCAAACTCTTCACGTGTGCGACTTTTATCTTTGTTAATTAACTTATCTTTATCAACAATAAGAAGGTTTGATGGGTTTACGTCACGAATAAATTCATACGAAACTAAATCGCCATGGCGAGATTCTTTAATTCCGTCAACCGCTTCTTGAAATCCGAAATCTTTATAAATAGAAGAAAAGCGTGAGTGAGCACCAAACGTCGTGATATTACCACCAGCACTCATTACTGTTAGTGCCGCAATTTTGTTTTCTTTGTTGTGCTCAGCAATCGCTTTAAACTCTGCATCTACACTCGCTATTTTCTCTTCAACTTTATCTTGAATTTCAAATACATTACCTAGCATACGCCATTGTTGCTGTGTACTCTGCCAATAGCTTTTTGAATCCGCAGTAAATACGATTGTTGGTGCGATTTCAGATAACTCTTTATACGCTTTAACTGCACGAGAACCAATAATGATCACATCCGGTTTTTGCATATAAATGGTTTCAAAGTCTGGCTCACTTAAACTACCAGAAGAAGCAAACTCTTTTGCTTTATATTTTAATAGATATGGAGGCATTGTGGTTGCTTGAGTAACCGCTACTGGTTTGATACCAAAATAGTCAATGGCGTCTAAAGTTCCCGTTCCGATAACAACAACACGTTGAGGTTTTGTTTCAAGCGTTGTTTTACCTAATTGGTGAGAAACGGTAATAGTTTCAGCATAACTTGATGCAGAAACCAGTAAACCAAATAACATTATAGCGATATTTTTTTTCATCTTCTTTACACTCAAGTGATAATTGTTCGTATTTAAAAGCCACTATAATGAAAACGATTCGTATTCACCAGAATAAAAAAGTAAAGATTGTAAAGGCGTACTTAATGTAAGGTTTATTGCGTTCAAAGAGGTGCTTTTAGATACAAATACGCTGCCTGTGCGGCAGTGAACTTCTCGCGCGTCGAACTGGAACAACGAGCCGTTTTCTAAGCTGCCTGTGCGGCAGTGAACAGCCGATGATCACAATTAGAACAGGCGGTAATTTTCTAAGCTGCCTGTGCGGCAGTGAACAATGAGCGTACTTATACAAAAGAGCAAATTTCTTTCTAAGCTGCCTGTGCGGCAGTGAACCTTGATAATCACTTGGTTGATGGACTACGTTTTTTCTAAGCTGCCTGTGCGGCAGTGAACTACACGATCAAGCTATTGGGTTTTCTGATTACTTTCTAAGCTCCCTGTGCGGCAGTGAACCGTCAAAACCTGTTAACTCTTTTATTCTGTATTTTCTAAGCTGCCTGTGCGGCAGTGAACAAAACATATCAGGCAATGACGCTAGAGCTATTTTTCTAAGCTGCCTGTGCGGCAGTGAACTTGCTTTTGTCGTTGCTTGTGCTTCGTTCTGCTTTCTAAGCTGCCTGTGCGGCAGTGAACTTACTGATGTTACTGCAACCCATTCACCTTTTTTTCTAAGCTGCCTGTGCGGCAGTGAACCGTTCAGCAGTTCGGTTTATGGCATTCGTGCATTTCTAAGCTGCCTGTGCGGCAGTGAACGTTTAGCGATACGCTGGATAATGACCGTATCATTTCTAAGCTGCCTGTGCGGCAGTGAACGGAAAGACATTCTTTGCATTATCAAAGGCTGTTTTCTAAGCTGCCTGTGCGGCAGTGAACAATATGCTTCACATTTAAAGCTGTACGTTTCTTTTCTAAGCTGCCTGTGCGGCAGTGAACTAACCAAATGGGAGGAGCGAGAGTTAAGCCGTTTTCTAAGCTGCCTGTGCGGCAGTGAACGAGAGCTCTATAACGCGCACGACAATCATCCTTTTCTAAGCTGCCTGTGCGGCAGTGAACCGACTTTGATATCAGCTCAATATTCGCTTCAATTTCTAAGCTGCCTGTGCGGCAGTGAACTATTGGCGGACTGCTCTAGCTGGAGTCGTTGTTTTCTAAGCTGCCTGTGCGGCAGTGAACTGATAGGCTCGACCCCATGAAATACGTTTAAATTTCTAAGCTGCCTGTGCGGCAGTGAACAAAACGGTGACGTAAAACACAAAGGTGCTTACTTTCTAAGCTGCCTGTGCGGCAGTGAACATGTAATAAATGACGGTCGTATGTTCGTTATGTTTCTAAGCTGCCTGTGCGGCAGTGAACTTGGTAAAGGTTATTTAGCATTAAAACGCGTATTTCTAAGCTGCCTGTGCGGCAGTGAACATGTTGGGGTTAGGATAGTAGGTGATATTCAATTTCTAAGCTGCCTGTGCGGCAGTGAACAAAACTCCTGAAGCGTTTTCATACCCTAAGCATTTCTAAGCTGCCTGTGCGGCAGTGAACATTAAGCCGCTTCCACTTGTTGCTCATCATTATTTCTAAGCTGCCTGTGCGGCAGTGAACGTGGCGGCGTTGGTGTATTGGTTGCGGGCGGTTTTCTAAGCTGCCTGTGCGGCAGTGAACATAATGCTGAATATTAGGATATAAACATTGGGTTTCTAAGCTGCCTGTGCGGCAGTGAACGAGGAGGAGATACTGGAGGCGGTAGTTCTGGATTTCTAAGCTGCCTGTGCGGCAGTGAACTAACGCAAGTTAATTATTCAAGCATTCGAGCTTTTCTAAGCTGCCTGTGCGGCAGTGAACAGCAAGAATTTTCCTACCAAATGGCGCGTACTTTTCTAAGCTGCCTGTGCGGCAGTGAACCGTGACTTACCTTATGAACCTGGCGTACCCGTTTTCTAAGCTGCCTGTGCGGCAGTGAACGATTGAGAAAGAAACCAAAGTAGACGCTGGATTTTCTAAGCTGCCTGTGCGGCAGTGAACTTAGATAAGCCAGAAGAAGTAAAGCGTTGGATTTTCTAAGCTGCCTGTGCGGCAGTGAACGTAACGCTTCGTCGATAGCTTCAGCGCGAAGATTTCTAAGCTGCCTGTGCGGCAGTGAACGTAATTGAACTCCAAGCCTATCAAATGGAATTTTTCTAAGCTGCCTGTGCGGCAGTGAACTTTAACCTTAGAAGAAAAAGCTCTCCACAATTTTTCTAAGCTGCCTGTGCGGCAGTGAACCCTTACACACTGGAAGTGGAAGCTTATCTCCATTTCTAAGCTGCCTGTGCGGCAGTGAACGGAAGCGGTGATTCCGCACAACGTCGGCGGTTTTTCTAAGCTGCCTGTGCGGCAGTGAACGTGTTTCATCGATAGGGGATAGTTCTTGGTTTTTTCTAAGCTGCCTGTGCGGCAGTGAACGTGATGAGTTAGAAGCTCAAGCTGAAATGTTATTTCTAAGCTGCCTGTGCGGCAGTGAACACTATCAGGAAATACCAGCTGGTGCAGGTAAGTTTCTAAGCTGCCTGTGCGGCAGTGAACTGTCGTTTACTACTGATGTATTCCATTGTTGATTTCTAAGCTGCCTGTGCGGCAGTGAACAATATCAACCCATGCATCAGCTCGATACTCTTTTTCTAAGCTGCCTGTGCGGCAGTGAACTGGTAGGTTTTGAATTTCGGCTTCGTTGCCGTTTTCTAAGCTGCCTGTGCGGCAGTGAACGTGATGAGTTAGAAGCTCAAGCTGAAATGTTATTTCTAAGCTGCCTGTGCGGCAGTGAACAAATAATGGTGCGTTTAATCAAACTACGCATTTTTCTAAGCTGCCTGTGCGGCAGTGAACACTCTATCGCGCCTTATTCATTGGCTACCACTTTTCTAAGCTGCCTGTGCGGCAGTGAACGCATCAGAGGTTGTGAATTTTGCAGGAGACAATTTCTAAGCTGCCTGTGCGGCAGTGAACGGGGTGCTTGGTGGGCAATTCGGGTTCGTCACTTTCTAAGCTGCCTGTGCGGCAGTGAACGACACGCACCACAACCACGACCGCGCCCGTTTTTTCTAAGCTGCCTGTGCGGCAGTGAACCCGGCGTGGTGTCCAGAGTTTTCGCGAGGTATTTTCTAAGCTGCCTGTGCGGCAGTGAACATGTAACTGAAAAATTTAATGTTACGCCAAATTTTCTAAGCTGCCTGTGCGGCAGTGAACCAATATAAACACCGGGTACTAATGCATTGTTTTTTCTAAGCTGCCTGTGCGGCAGTGAACTTGCGCGTGTTGCTTTTGCAAGTGTTTCAAGTTTTCTAAGCTGCCTGTGCGGCAGTGAACATTAGCTCACGATTTACTGTCACTCTCGCAACTTTCTAAGCTGCCTGTGCGGCAGTGAACATCTAATGAACGCTGCGCTTGGTATTTCAGGTTTTCTAAGCTGCCTGTGCGGCAGTGAACTGTATAAAAGCGAATTAAGTCTGCTTCCATCATTTCTAAGCTGCCTGTGCGGCAGTGAACTTCACATACTCTGAGAAATCGGAATACATCAATTTCTAAGCTGCCTGTGCGGCAGTGAACTTTAACGGTCTTTTGAAGATCTTTAAATTCACTTTCTAAGCTGCCTGTGCGGCAGTGAACGTCTATGGCGCGATTGAATTTACCTGAATAAATTTCTAAGCTGCCTGTGCGGCAGTGAACGGTTACTTCGCTTAACAACTGCATGAGCGTTGTTTCTAAGCTGCCTGTGCGGCAGTGAACAAGTGCAAGGCGTAAACACTCCGGTTGAGGTATTTCTAAGCTGCCTGTGCGGCAGTGAACTAACAAATGTAAATCAGGGTGTTAATTTTCTTTTTCTAAGCTGCCTGTGCGGCAGTGAACTCATTGGTAAAATCACCTTGGACCACGTTGTTTTTCTAAGCTGCCTGTGCGGCAGTGAACGTGCGGTCCGTCTTCAGGACTTTGGGGCCGATTTTCTAAGCTGCCTGTGCGGCAGTGAACTTAGACAGTGCGGCATGAACAGATAGCAATAGTTTCTAAGCTGCCTGTGCGGCAGTGAACTTGTTAAAAAAGCGAAGTTTTTCTTTGAGAACTTTCTAAGCTGCCTGTGCGGCAGTGAACACTGGTTAATGAATGCGATGATTCGACAGTATTTTCTAAGCTGCCTGTGCGGCAGTGAACTCAAGTAGTTTTTTAGTTATACCTGGTTGAGTTTTCTAAGCTGCCTGTGCGGCAGTGAACGGAACGGAGCAATACACTACATTTTCTCAGTATTTCTAAGCTGCCTGTGCGGCAGTGAACTACTAAAAGAAGCAGACACTACGCCATGGGCATTTCTAAGCTGCCTGTGCGGCAGTGAACGTGACTAAAAAAAATAATCGAGTCCAATAGGTTTTCTAAGCTGCCTGTGCGGCAGTGAACATTATAAATACCACTTAATCTCTCTAATAGTTTTTCTAAGCTGCCTGTGCGGCAGTGAACCCACTCGCGGCGTTGCTTCCACCTTTTAGTATTTTCTAAGCTGCCTGTGCGGCAGTGAACACATAGGAACAAAAGGTGTTGCTGCAATGGCTTTTCTAAGCTGCCTGTGCGGCAGTGAACTGAATGATGTATCTCACTCTGTGATCGCACTTTTTCTAAGCTGCCTGTGCGGCAGTGAACGGAGGTGTGGCAGCAACGGCTGGTCTTATGTGTTTCTAAGCTGCCTGTGCGGCAGTGAACTAGTAAGAGATCAATCAAGTGAGCGCCCTTACTTTCTAAGCTGCCTGTGCGGCAGTGAACGAAATACCAAGCGCAGCGTTCATTAGATTGATTTTCTAAGCTGCCTGTGCGGCAGTGAACCGCTCGGCATTGTCACTGCGGTTCAAATGGAGTTTCTAAGCTGCCTGTGCGGCAGTGAACATGGGCACTTAAAATCATTTCACGCGCTGTTTTTTCTAAGCTGCCTGTGCGGCAGTGAACAAGGTACTCCGGTTCTGTGCATTCTTGATAATTTTCTAAGCTGCCTGTGCGGCAGTGAACTATATAGCTGCTCAGACGGCGGAATTTCTAAATTTCTAAGCTGCCTGTGCGGCAGTGAACTAAGAAAAACGCCGGAACTAACAATCAACTCATTTCTAAGCTGCCTGTGCGGCAGTGAACAATATCGGAGTTGCAGATAACCCAGCTCACAATTTCTAAGCTGCCTGTGCGGCAGTGAACTGATTTTAAGTGCCCATAAGGGTCTGGATCTATTTCTAAGCTGCCTGTGCGGCAGTGAACGTTAGTTATGATCTGGTGCAAAAGTCATCTGATTTCTAAGCTGCCTGTGCGGCAGTGAACCGATATCTCCAGTGTTTACCACGTTCCCTGATTTTCTAAGCTGCCTGTGCGGCAGTGAACCAAAAAGATCATCCCTTAAGTCGACTTCTTCATTTCTAAGCTGCCTGTGCGGCAGTGAACTATGGGCCGTTCGCGTTCCTGAGAGTGCGCTATTTCTAAGCTGCCTGTGCGGCAGTGAACTTGCGGTTTCACCTTGAGTCAACATTGCATCATTTCTAAGCTGCCTGTGCGGCAGTGAACATTCATCAACATCACGAGTAACGTAAAGAGATTTTCTAAGCTGCCTGTGCGGCAGTGAACTCTGAACCTTTGCCACCAAAGCAAGGCTTTGCTTTCTAAGCTGCCTGTGCGGCAGTGAACAGCTGCCGCCCTCACCGTTAAACCACGACACATTTCTAAGCTGCCTGTGCGGCAGTGAACTATGAAGGGTATAAGAGTTCATGGGTTGATGATTTCTAAGCTGCCTGTGCGGCAGTGAACCATCGAGGGGATTTTGAGAAACGGCGGTAAGTTTTCTAAGCTGCCTGTGCGGCAGTGAACCTGTATGGGTTGAGGGCGCAGCTCCAGTTATTTTTCTAAGCTGCCTGTGCGGCAGTGAACTCACAGATTCGATTTTTCGACCAATCTTCACATTTCTAAGCTGCCTGTGCGGCAGTGAACTGTACTGGAATACTTTTCGCACACCTCTATGCTTTCTAAGCTGCCTGTGCGGCAGTGAACTTTCTTTAATCTCTTTAGTCTTTTCTTGTGCTTTTCTAAGCTGCCTGTGCGGCAGTGAACATCACATACCGCAAATTTTTTACCCATTTAACTTTCTAAGCTGCCTGTGCGGCAGTGAACTTGGTTTTGAAATTAGTGAGATCTTCAAGAAATTTCTAAGCTGCCTGTGCGGCAGTGAACACTGAAAAAGAAAAAACTATCTTCGACCGATGTTTCTAAGCTGCCTGTGCGGCAGTGAACATTCACAACGTTAACCGAAAAAACGATGATGATTTCTAAGCTGCCTGTGCGGCAGTGAACGTTGATAAATGAAGTTTTTAGTTTTCTCTGTCTTTCTAAGCTGCCTGTGCGGCAGTGAACTGGAAAAGCTCTGAAGCTTGGTCTATCTTTGATTTCTAAGCTGCCTGTGCGGCAGTGAACCTAAAAACCACATCTTTTGATGCGAAATAGTATTTCTAAGCTGCCTGTGCGGCAGTGAACGATCCACTCCGTTGATGCCATTCGAGCCGATGTTTCTAAGCTGCCTGTGCGGCAGTGAACAATAGAATATCAGCACAAAAATAAGTTACAACAAGTAGATAAGCAAAAATATCCATTTTTACCTAATTTTTACTACCTATTGTAACTTACTGATTTTATTGACTCGTTTTTAAAGAGCAATTTTTTGGTTAAAACCAAGGAACCGTTGTTGATGAGCTTAATCCATAGCGATTAAACTGGCCTTCAACGGCTTTATCTTGCAATCCACCATGCTCAATGAATAACTTCATCACCTGCCCTGTGGATGTACTCTTTAATTGAACAAAGGGTAAGCGCAACATTTTTTGCTGTTCATTGCCAATTTTCAATGTCGCTTCTTCTTCACTCAACCAACCTTTAGCAATAGAACGCTTACGTTTATTATTAGCGCTTTTAGCTTGTTTGCGTTTTACACAGCGATACTGACACCCCTCAGGAACCAATAAAATTGATGTTTGAGAGCAATAATCACGTAAGCCTTTCAGCCAATTTATCTCAAATAATTGCTTCAAATCGCTTTCATTACCATGCAAACGCAAAGTATCTCCTAACGTTTTATCTACATTAGGAAAGCTAATACCAATATTACTGTCTTTCAGTTCCACCAAGGTTCGATGTAGCTTCGCCATTAAGTTACTAATAAGCACAGGCTCTGACGCTTCTGGATCGGGTAATACTTTAATATCACAGTAAAATTTCATGACAACCCCTATTCACCAAATACGCCACCACGAATAAGCATTGCCATAATGTAATGCTGTTGCTCTTTCTCTGGTTGTTTATCTTTTAACATCCAACCATCCAATAACTTATAGAAGTCATTATTTTCTTTTGGTTGACGGTAAGCAGCACCACGGTTGGTTACAGAGCCATACGGTTCAACCGCAATTGGGCCAACCTCTTCAAAAGCAGGGTGCCAAGTATCAATAGTACGTAATGCGTTACCAATCTTTTGAGAGTGCATTGCCGCTTGACCATTTAGCTGATACAAGAATTTACTCTTATCCCCTTTACCTCCACCCATCACTAGCTCTTGTGATGGGTACACAGCTTGGCCTTCACCTAACTGCGTGAATGCTTCAACTTTAATTAACGAGTGATTTTCAACTAACCCTTTTTGAATAATCTCGGCTAGTTCATCCACCGATGGATTATTATCAAAGCTACGTAAATTAAAATCATGACTATTAAAGGTAAATTCTTTTCCTTCTGCTGCTACTTTTACTACCACATTTTCAGCACCAACACGGTTACGCCACAAGAAACGACCATTAGCAATATTTTGTGCATAACGTTTGGCTAATTCAGTAAAGCCTTCTTCTTGCTTATAAGCCTCAATTTTCTCAGCTAATGCCGCCTGATACTCAGGATTATTACAGGTCGATGGCACTTGTAAATCACTTAATACACGCAAGGTAAATTGCACTTTTAATGTATCCGCTTGATGATTTAACGCTGCAATATCAACGGTTTGCAAATTAGCCTTTGATACTTCTGCATCGAGTTTTATTGGATCATTTGCCATTGCTGTTTTTAAGCGGTTTGAGATCGTACCGCGTACCGCTTTTTCACCCACCATAATTGGTGTCCACTCTTGTTTCTCCCAATTACCCGCAAACATTAATGCATCAGATGGAAGTAGTTTTGCTTCAAACGCCAAGACTGACGGTGTTTTTAAGTTTGTTTTAGCCATTTTAATTCTCTCTATTTATTTTTAAAATTTCATTGCTGCATTTTCATCAAACTCATCCATAAAGAGTTCGATAATAGGATCTATAAACGGTTTTGTTTTAGCGACATACCAAGGTTCACAATGCTCATAACGCCAAATGGCATCATCTATGTTTGTTAAACGGTGCGGACTCATCCATTCACCAACACCATAGGCTGCCTCAGTAAACGCAACAGGAACGGTCGTATCTCGCACATTGTCAACTTTTCCAGCCTCATACAGTGGCGATATAGCACAAAAACCTGACATGATTGGCACCAAGTATCCCATTTGAGGTTTCTTCACAAACTCCCACTTGGCTTTATTACTTAATTCGCCTTGATCTTCTGCCTCACTTTCTACGCGCGTGGCTTGATATTTAACTTTGTAAAAATCACACCACGCATCAAATACTGAGATTTGCTCGCCTTGCTCATGTATATTTTTAACGTGTTCAGTTAAATATTCACTGCGGTCTAACAATACAAACCCGGGCATTAAACGACGCAATACTTTTTTATCTTCCTCTTTATTGGTCAGTGATATAGAACCAATTTGTGTTATTTGCCCTCCGGCAATTCTGAGTTTAGGCACTAGATTTTCAACCTCATTGACGAGTTGATCTTCCTGATACATGGCACCACCCAACAAACCGTGCACTTCAATTAAGAGAGAAATCGTCATATTCATACGACCTTCTTCATTAATTGGAGCTGTGGTTCCTTTTTGAGTTAATGGGTTACGCGTTAAGGCAAAGACATAATCCCCCCACTCTTTAGGTTGCCTTGCGTGAACCATATTTTCATGACTGATAACGGCTACGCCACCTAATGTTATTGCTAATTCAGAAGATAATTTTCGTGATAAAGCATGGGCAAATCCCAAAAAATTCGTCATGGAAGGGAAACCATACGTTAAGCCTGCAATGGCATTGGCGTTTTGTACGCTGATGTCTTTTAATAATAAATAGCGGCTCATGTTACAGCTCCCCTAATTTTGGCGTTGAGCGTTCAAAATGCTTTAATTGATGTAAAAACAACGTTGAAAAATAAGCGTGTTCAATATCACCCAAAATATATTTCTCTTTATTGCTCTTTAATTTATGAGTCAACCAACTGGCAAAATCCGTCGCGATAAGCACCAACCAATCCCCTTTTTCACGGTGTTTTTGGAATGTTTCATCGGTGTTGTAAACATCTAACCACAATGCATGATTAGGCTTCATTTTACATTCATCACTATTTGACCAACCTGCATGATCTTTCATCATTTGAATGACCGCAGCGTGGTTTAACACCGTATCAATGATTGGTAAAAGATACGCGTTATCTCGTTGACGGCGGATATGTACGTTTCGCTCATCTTCCCTTACGTTTTCAAGAAATAAACGGAAATCACGGATCAATGCAGCCGATTTAAAGCTTAATTCACGCCCAAATACGCTTGGGCTGCTTATTGGTGGTGAGGTGATACTCTTCCACTGCGGTGGCGCACAATTTAATAAAAACGTTTCTCCATGACGTTCATTATTTAATTGCGAGATATTTTGAGGTTTAGACCCTCCAAAATTTTGTACCGCAAGATTAAAGAAACGTTCATCTAACTTTTCATGGTATTTATCTGTTTTATGAGCATCACGGATCTCTTTTGAGTCACCATACCGAATGCGTCTTACTTCATGATATAGCTCATGCGCAAGAGCCGATGAAAAAAGTGGACATAACAAATGGTAGTCAACTGAGGTTTTATCCTCACCAATTAAAGGAAAGTACAGTTGCTTACTTAAGGTATGGCTAGATAACTTGCTGTCACCAAGGGCTTGTGCAAATCCTTCTTTCCACTCTTGTAATTGCTGTTCATCACTTCCAAAAGGGTGTAATGCATTGATGTGGCCTTGCTGTAATTGAGTAATTAAACTTTCACCATCACATTCTAGCTTGAGTAAACTCGCTATAGGAAAACGAGCAGAATTACCAACAAAATCAAGAGCCTTATTCTTTATACTTTTCGTTGTTAAATATGTATCATTTGACACATATACGTCTTCAAAAATACTAGTCGCCTTTTTTACATCTCCATTAGTATATTTAGGACCATGTGTGGCTAAACTAAGCTCTGATGCTCTATTCGCTTTATCTGATAACCATGTGTTGATTTTAAATTCAGCCTCTATCGGTGCTGATTCTTCTGCATAAACTGCTTTCGCTTTTGCAATTTCAACAGGATCTTCACTTTTTTCTAAGACCTTATTTAGTGCCTTTAGTAATGGCTCTAACTTTGCTTCTTTTCGTTGCTGAATATAATCAGCAATAGCCTGAGATAATGTATTATCCATTATTATTCCTAGTTATTTTTGTTTGGTAAATGCCCAACTGATCATGCCAATTCCAAATTAATTCTTGATCTTCTTTTGGTGCTCTTAAACTAATAGCGCCAAAATATTGCCCGGTACTTTCTACTGTTTGCTCTAGCTGTTCTGCTAAATTACTATAGATGGTTTCTGCATCGGTATTCATCCACCAATAGTTACCCTCTGATAACTCAATGCTTTGTGTTACCACTCTATGATTTTGTGGCGTAAATACCCATTTCTTTTGCGTTGTGTCTTTTTGATGCCAACCTAAATCATCCCACTCATCGGCTTTACACAAAATGAATTCTTCTTGTGAGTCTGACTTTCTGAACCTAGTTTGGTTGATAAACTCACCATTCCAATCAGCATGATTATCACTACTCCACCACAAGCAAGCTTCATCATCTTTCTGAAAAAAGATATCTTTATTTAGCTTATTTTCTAAACCTAGCGTTAGCTTTAACGCACGATGCTCTTGTACAGAAAAACTATCAATCCCCTTAGCTTTTTTATTTTTTGATGTTTTATCTAAACAGAAGTCTTTCTGAGAAAAAGACGGCTCTTTTATTCGTGAAATTGCAGAGATACTTTCTAACTCACCATTTAATAGTTCATTCAAATCATGAGTCGACAAAGGCAAATCTTTACTTTCAAAACCCGGTTTACAGTAAGCTGTGGTATCACCTCTTAATGCTCTGATGTTTTTATTCAATACCATTAAGTTGCTACTGCTCGGCTCTTGTTGGCGATGACGTTGAATACGGCCAGCGAGTTGAATTAACGCACGTAATGAACTTGGCTCTGCAATGCCCCAATCGTAATCGTGATCTCGTCCTACCTCGACAACCGACGTCCCGATAACAACAAAAATATTATTCGCTGTCGTTGTTTTATTGAGCGCTTCTATAATCTCTGGTTGTTGCCAAAGCTGCTCTGAGTCATATCGCGTTAGGGTATTATCTAAACGATTTTCCTTGTGAGATCTCACTGCCAATGGAAACTGTGAGTGATACACACAAAAATGAATACTGTAATCCTCTTGCGGGCTCATTTCAGACAGGCACTTCATCACATTGATCATTGAGTCGATATTTGCTATTCGAACCACACCGCAAGATACTTTTCGTCCTGAGCGGTGTTTTACGTGATGATTATCATGTAATCGATGGAGCAGTCTATGAATGGTTGCTGCGACTGACTGATAAATATGATCATCATCTTTCTTTTCGCTTAACTCATCATCAATATGAACTGTGACTAACTCCCCTTTACGCAGCACTTTTTTATTTTCGTTCAGTTTTTTAATGCGCTTCTGCACGAAGATATCGTTTTCTTCCGTAAAAGCATCAGATGATTTTATCTCAGTAACATGGCTTTTATTCTCGTCAAACCATCCACAAACCACACTTTGTAACTCCCCATCTGGAAAATTGGCTTCATTAAAGTGCTTTCTTCCTGCTAAATAGGCGTGGTATAACGCATTGATTAGTGATGGTGGTAAGGTGGCCGAAGAAAGTAACACACGAGAACCAAGCATGCCTGCCCAGTTAACTAAGCGACATAACGCTGATAGATCTTCCAAGCCAAAATCATCTGGCTCATCCAAAATCAAATCTGATGTTAATAGACGCAACATAGGCGCAATTTGTTTGCCACCACGCAAGCTTTCTGTCGCGGGCATTAAATGATCAATGGTGCTAACCACGACAGGTGCACTAATCAATTGCTCTAATTTAGGGTTTCCTTGTAGCCAGTGCTTTAAGCGTCCATCATAAATTTGACCGTCATAACTAATGAAAAGTTGTTCGAAAAAATCATCGCTTGATTCACTTCCTGAACTTTGTTTTTCTTTAGTTGGTTCTTTATTCACTTGATGTAAGGTTTTAACCGCTTGCGAGCCAATTAATACCGCAAGTTCATCATCTCCCAATTTCAGTAAATCACGATAACTATCACCTGTTTGTAATGTTAGGGTTCTTAAGCCTACGGCAACAGAGAAGCGACACCCTTCTCTTTCATCAGCAAGTGCATACATGATCCGAGCATTGGCAATGGTTTTACCACAGCCTGTTGAGGCCATATTGATCCCAAAGAATCCTTGCTTTTCACTTAATCGAGCATACTCTTTGGCGGCTTTATAAGCTTTATCTTGCCATACGAATTTTTTCGGTGCATTGCGACTGAATAGTTTGTGTTGCCCTATCGCTGGCAGTGCATATTTCAAAGCAGGAAGGTTTAATGCAAAGTGCATGGCATTGTGAGCAACGCCAATATTATGCTCATCCAATTGCTGTTTAAATACCGCACTTCCTTCAAGCTGGGTCGCTTTTCTATCTGTGTTAGCTTTTGGTAAATAGTCGTTATCTCGCCACTCCAATTGAGATCGTTCAGCTTCTAAGGAAGAATAATAGTGATCCGAAAGCATTAAAGACAAACGTGACAAATGAGCAACAAAACGTTGCTTTAACCATGGTTGCTCATGATTTAGTTTTGTATTTTTTAATGTTCGATACGCCAATTTAGACGCTTGTTTTTGCCATGTTTTACTAATAAATGGAGTCCCTTGGCTGAAAGTCCAATTTTTATTGATGACTTCACTACCAATTTGATCTAATTGCTCTGCATTACTAGAGTTCCAATCACAATTAAAAACATTAATTAACCATTGAGGCATATTTTCATTAACGACATTTTGTGTGCGCTTAGTTTGAGGTAATGGCAAACGGTGATGAGAAACAATTAACCAAGCGATTAACGTAGCAAAAGAAGACAATGACTTAAATGGTGATAATGAACCTGAACTGTGATCATTATGTAAGTTGTCTAATACATAGGATTCAATACGATTGCCATTACCTAAGCGATTTATTTCACTTAATTCAGATAACCACTCTTGGTCTGATTTTCCTTTTACAAAAGCTTCAAACAAGCGCAGAGAAATCCACTCGTGTCGATAAGGTTCTCCTTTTGCTCCACTTATCCCTTGCAGTTTTGCTTGAAACAAATCATTGGCTTTACCAAAATCATGAAACAAGCCTGCAATGCTGGTGGCATTGGCGATCACTTCCAGTTTATCCCAACCGTTTTCCCATTCTTTATGATCAAGATTCAAACTGGTTCGATTCACTGGCACCACACCCTCGGTATTAAATTTCAAGCGATTTCCCACCACCCATAAAAACTGGCTGCGAGAGCGTGAGCGTATCCAATGGCAACTTACCGCAGTGCTTTTGCTTGCTGTTTGTCGCAGCATTTTCTTTACGGTTAATAAACCATCTTCGGTAATAATGGTCTGCCATGTGTTATCCCCAATGCGGTTTGCAAAGGCATCTAACACTCTGCGTGTTTTCTTTAACGCATTTTTCTCACACTGAGAAACAAAAGTGACCATCATCTTGCTTGATCTCCGCCATCTAGCGACTTAGGTTGTTGATGCATTAACGCCACGTCTTTAACGGTATCAAACATAAAATCCAATACGTTATGATCGGTAAAGGCTTGCAATACTTGTTGGCGAAACTCTTGCTCTGTGTCGTTTTCTTTGGCGCATATAAATGCCCACGGCAGCACGATGGTGTCTTTAATTAAATCAGCCACATCAAACACTAATGCCCCACGTCGAGTCTTGCCATGCATTACGGCAAAACCATGGGGAATACCTAATACCCATAATGTTGTCGCAGCCAAACCATAAGCTAAATAGTTGCCATGATTGAGAAAGTCATTGGCTTTATCGGTTGATTGATGCTGCCTTTTAAAATCTTGTAGCTGAACGTTATTCGCTGCAAACTTATATAAGTGTTTGGTTAATTGCGCTTCTGTCAGTAATAAATCGCTCTGCTTTGTTGCGGCTTCTGTTCGTTCTTCAAACCGTTCAAACGCGGCTTGCAACCCTGGCTCTTTTACATCAAAGCCTTCTTGTTTTAGCTCTCTGTCTTTTGCCCAGATCTTCTGTAAAAAACTCAACCTTGCTTGCTGAAATACTTTTGCTGCTGCCAAACGTTTTTGGTCATCAAACCAAAATGACATCCATCCTTGTAAATACTCGGTTGGGCGATATTCACTTTGTGGCGTAAACCATTCAATTGGCTGCTCTGCATCATTCGCCATATAGAGAGGCGTTCCACCACCGCCACTAAAGCCAACTAAAACGCCAGCTTGAGCGAGCATTCGCATGGCCGCTTGGGTAATTGATGTACCATTGCCGAGTAGCAGTACGGTGGTATTTGCAATCGGGATATTGAAGTATTGGTTCTCATTCTTCGCCTCTGTGAGATACAGAACACGACCGTCTTTTTGCATCACTCGGCAATATTCTAAATAGAACATATTGGCACGCTTAGAATGCAGAATGCTTTTTAGATCTGAAGACGAAAAGTTATCCATTGACACTATCCTTGAATGATTAATATCGCCATCTTACTGAACAGCAAGGTCACATACTGACCCTGAGCGATCTTTTTGTATTTTTTCTACCGCTTTTAATAAACATTGCTCTACTGATTCTTTCAAAAATGCAGGCGAGACAACGGTTACATTTGGTTGAAAACGCATAATTTCACGTACTAATTCACGGTGGTCACTAAAGAAGAAACTTAGGATTAAGTCTCCATTATCTTGAGTTTCTATCTGCTGTTCACTATGCCAAGTGTGATCTAAAACCCAAGGTGCTACGCTTTGCTCAAAACAAAGAATCGCCTGATACTGAGTCTCTCCTACCATTAGGCCATAACTATTTTTTAAATAGGCTTGCACTGATTCTTCAGGTAACGCGGTAAAAGGGGTATCACCCTCTTTCGCTGATTTTAAACGGTTAAGAGAAAATATTCGGATTTCAGATCGTAAATGGCACCAAGCTAATAAATACCATGCGTCTTTATATAGAAATACCTTTTGAGGTGAGAGGGTGCGTACTGTAATGTTCTGGCTGCTGTCTTGATATTCAATATCAACGCTTGATTCTGCCCATAGCGCTGTTGTAATTTGATTGAAGACATCAGCATGGTTAATCGTCCTAATCGCACTGCGTATTTCTATTTTATTGGCGATGCCAAAATCTGTTGCTCGATTTTTTGTCTTTTGTAGAACGTGTTTGATCCCTTCTAGCTCTTTATTTAATGATCCAATATGTAGATCAGTAAACAGCTTTTCTGCGGTTAATAAAGCAAACCATTCTTTATCAGTAAAACTCAGATATGGTAATGGTAATTGGGGACTATCAGGAGCATATAAATAACCTTTTAGATCTCTATCGTATGATATAGAGGCATCAAATTCGTCATTAATTTTTCGGATCAAGCGTTTAAAGGTAGACTCAGAGCACTCTAATGCTCCTAGAAGTGTACTTTTCGGTACTGGGTATTTAGATTGGCTAAGTAATTTATGAATAATTGATAAACGAGAGAGCTGTTCCACTACTAACAACCTTATCTATATTTTATTTAAAACAATTACTTACACAATATCACCTCTATAAATAAAATGATATTCTGATTATTATTTCTATGATTTAGTTCTCAATCTAATTTGAGCTATCTATACGTAGTAAACATGAAAGATAAGTACAATAATAATGATTATATTATTAGTGGTGTTGGTATCAACAAACTGATAAGTGGAAAAATAACAATAAAAAAGGCCATTATCGGGGGAACAATAATGACCTTAAAAATACATAGCTTGTTTGCTTTAGTGTAAGTGTCTCTTCGTTACTTCACATGAAAGAGTCTCATGATCAAATAGGAAGCGAAATGCGTGAGAATTGAAATATTTCCCATCACTCCACAGAACTTCACCAAAGATCTTGCAGAGATCCATGTCTGATGCTGAACCTTTCTTATCGATTAATCCAATAACAGATAAAACTTGGCTCTCTATATCCTTGGGACAATTTTTAATTGACCATTTATGAGTCATACTCATTTTTTCCATAATAACTAGCCTAATGTGTTTTTATTTTATTTGTGAATCAAGTCACAAAGAGCAGTTTAACCTAGCATTAACGTAAAGCCAAGCGTTTTGTGACTTGAGTCTCACAAAGTCACAAAAACGACTAACAATAGAACTATTAACAAGTAAATCTCATTAATAAAACAGCTGTAAATTTACAAAAAAAACACATAAAAAAGCGAACTATCAATAAGTTCGCCTTTGATTACTACTTTATGGGCAGTTATAACCTTGTGAATACTAAGGATATTTTTCCTCTAAGAAGGCCATAATATCTGATGATTCATACATCCAAGTCGTTTCGCCATCTTTATCAATACGTAGGCATGGCACTTTTACTCGTCCGCCACCAGCTAATAATTCGGCTTTATGGACTTCATTATTTTTTGCATCACGTAGTTCAATCTTCAATGATTGACGCTTAATTGTACGACGAACTTTGACACAAAATGGGCAAGCTTCAAATTGGTATAGTGAGTAGTTCGCCGTTTCTGCGTCTATTTCTATTTGTTTCACAGGGTCACGCTTAACGCCTGATGGCGAAAATACACAGTTCAACCCTAAAATGACTTTTCCAAGCGCGAAACGAATTAATTTCATGTTTACTCTCCTAGTAATGCAATCTAATTGATTATAATTGTTATTTCTTTTTGAAGTGTATAGATTGTAACAGTTTCATTTCAGTGAACCTACAAAAAAGCCCCAAGTAGAGGAGACTCTAAATGGGGCTTTCATATTAAATCACTTTTACATTAGCTTATTCGAATTCAATTAAGTTACGTTCAAATTTTTGATGTTGCTGAGCGACAGCTTCTTCAGGTTTACCTGTCAACTTACTCACAGCAATAATTGCTGTTGTTGCAAAAATGATCCCAGGGACAATTTCGTACACATCAAACCAACCGCCTGTTAGCTGTTTCCAGACAACAATCGTGATACCACCAACAACGATACCAGCAAGTGCGCCATTACGGTTCATTCCTTTCCAGTAAAGACTTAGTACAATTGCAGGACCAAATGCAGCACCAAAACCAGCCCAAGCGTAAGACACTAAACCAAGTACTGAGCTATCAGGGTTCATCGCTAATGCTAATGCGATAAGTGATAACGCTATCACGGCAATACGTCCTACGCTGACGACCTCTTTACTGGTTGCGTCTTTTTTCACTAGTTGTTTATATAGATCTTCAGATAATGCTGAAGAAGAAACTAATAGCTGTGAATCTGCAGTACTCATGATGGCAGCAAGGATCGCAGCCAATAAGATGCCAGCAATCACGGGGTGGAACATCGCATTCACTAATAGCATGAAGATTTTTTCGCCATCAATCGCTTGACCTGCCATTGAACCATTGACATAAAGTAAACCAACAAGACCAACCAACACTGCACCAACCATGGATAACGCTGTCCATACTACGGCGATTCGACGAGCAGCAGTCAGCTCTCTGTTTGTGCGAGAAGCAAGAAAACGCGCTAGGATATGTGGCTGACCAAAGTAACCAAGGCCCCAAGCCACTAATGAAATAATCGCAATGGCACTTAGTGGATTGCCATCCATTCCGGTCCATAACGTCATAAGCTCTGGATTAATCGCAACTAAATCTGCACTCAACTGCCCAAAACCACCTTGCATCGCGGCAATGGGTACAATCAACAATGCCGCAGACATTAAAAGCCCTTGAACTAAATCAGTCCAAGCTACCGCTAAGAAACCACCAAATAAAGTATAAGACACAACACAAAGCGTACCAATAACCACCGCTATTTTGTAATCTAGACCAAATACCGTTTCAAATAATTTACCACCAGCAACCAAACCAGAACTCGTATAGAAAAGGAAGAACAGCAAAATAAACAACGCTGAAATGGTTTGAATAAGTTTAGATTTGTCATTAAAACGGCGTGATAAAAACTCTGGCAGTGTTAATGAGTCATCAGTAGTTATGCTGTAAGTTCGTAAACGTTTAGCACAAATGAGCCAGTTCAACCACGTACCTACCAATAAACCGCCAGCAAGCCATAACGACTCTAAACCCGCAGCATAAGCATAACCCGGTAGGCCAAGTAACAACCAACCACTCATATCAGAAGCCCCCGCTGATAGCGCCGCTGGCCAAGGCCCTAGTGTTCGGCCTCCTAAAAAGTAATCAGATGAACTGCTCGTTCGCTTATAGGCATAAATCCCAATCGCAAGCATCATTATCAGATAAGCGATAAACGTACCTGTAATGGCAACATTATTTTCAATCATTATATTTCCTTTATATTATTGGCAGTAAGCTTAACGTCGTTACTGCTGTGTATGAGCATCAAGGCTCTATTGTTATGGCACAATAACGACGCTGATTTCTGATACCAGCTTGGGTAAGATTTTATCCAAATTAGTATCAATATTAATTATTAGTGATTACCCCCACCAAGCTCTAGCAAGGTGGCATTACCACCGACAGCTGTGACATTAATTGTTCGTGTACGCTCTGTAATAAAACGTAGAACAAAATGAGGATCTGTAATTACTGGTAAGTGGTCTTGATCGGTTTCGGCAACCAATTGCGCTAATAATCCATCTCGTTTGGCTAATTGCTGGTTAAGCGCTATCGACTTTTGCTCGCTACCAACAAAGCAGACACCCGCTAAACGAACATCATTAATGTCTGTTATTGCAAACTTTGCCTGTTGAGCCGCTAATCTTGGAACCTTAGCTTGATGCAACCCCTCAAGAATAACGGAAGTGAGTTGCACACCCTGATCCGAAAGGGCAACAATAATAGCGTTTCCTGCCACTAATGCCGCCGTTATTTGTCCAACTAATGCAATAACCGATGAATGTTCATCTGATGTGATGTAAAAAACACCTCTTGCTGCGGTATAAAGCTCGTTACTCTCCCCTGTTGGGCCTGGCATTAGTTCCGTTTCAGAAATTAAATGCTGCGCACGTTGGCATTGAAAACGAACCATTTTTGCTGCCAGAACGCCAAAATCAGGATGCTCCGCTAAATACTCTGACCAACGCAATAATTTTTCCATGCGCGTTGAGAATGAATCCGCTTGCCATTCTATTTGTCCTTGAGAAAGTGCTGAGTCAATAATATGAGTTATTGTTGTCATGAGGTTCTCCTTTCTCATTTTGAGTCAATCGTAGGGAAAATGTGTTGTGCTTTTGTGTATCTAAATAAATAACGGGGCCCGCCCGCTTTTGGTCCTGTACCCGATAGCCCTTGGCCACCAAACGGTTGAACACCAACAACTGCACCAACTTGATCACGATTGATATAGCAGTTACCCACTTTGATGTTTTTCTCAATTCGCGTGTATGTCACTTCATTACGGCTATGAATCCCTATGGTCAAACCAAACCCTGTTGAGTTGATGTCAGAAACCACCTTATCAATCTCATTGGCTTTAAAACGCACAATATGAAGGATTGGACCAAATTGCTCATTTTCTAATTGGCTAATGGCGTCAATTTCAAACGCGCTTGGTGGTACAAAATCCCCTTTCTCAGCCCAATCTGGCAATTCAGCTTGAGCAACCAATTTGCCTTCAATGGTCATTTTTTCAATGTGAGCTAATAATTTTTCTTTTGCTTTCGTATCAATAACTGGGCCGACATCAGTGCTGTGCAGTTCAGGTAAATCAACTCTTAGCTCTGCCATCGCCCCTTTAATTAAGTTCACAATTCTATCGGCAATGTCTTGCTGAACAAAAAGAACGCGAAGTGCAGAACAACGCTGACCTGCCGATGCAAAGGCTGAGCGAACAACATCACGAACGACTTGTTCAGGCAGTGCTGTACTGTCTACTATCATTGCGTTTTGACCGCCAGTTTCTGCGATAAAAGGAACAGGTGCTACGCCATTACCTTCAAAGGTTCGATTGGCTAAAGTGCGATTAATTAATTGCGCGGTTTCCGTTGAACCTGTAAAGGCAACCCCTGCTACACGATGATCTGAGGTTAATGGCGCACCAACCGTTTTACCATCCCCAGGTAATAAGTGAACCGCTTGTGGCGCAATGCCTGTCTCTAATAGCATCTCCATCGCTCGAACCGCAATTAATGATGTTTGCTCTGCCGGTTTTGCAATCACGGTGTTACCAGCAACAAGTGCTGCCGTAACTTGACCTAGGAAAATGGCCAATGGGAAATTCCAAGGACTAATACAGACAAAGACACCACGACCTTGACGCGCAATTTGATGCGAGAGATCATAAAAACCAACAATGGTTTCGGGGCTGGTGAAATTCAGTTTGGCTTGAACGGCATAGTAACGACAAAAATCGACCGCTTCACGCACTTCATCAATGCTGTCATGAATGGTTTTTCCCGCTTCTTTATGACACAAAGCAACCAACTCTGGCATGTTCTCTTCAAGTTTATCTGCCAATAAATCTAAATACTCAGCACGTTCTGATACTGGCGTACTCTGCCATGTTGGAAAGTAATCATGAGCAATAGTTAATGCATCTGAGACGTACTCTTCAGAGCTCCATACTAATGATCCCACACTATTGCTTCTGTCATATGGCGACGTAATTTTATGTAAGTCAGCAGCGTTATCCTTGATCATGCTTTCGTAATAGCGGTTATTGTTAACGATTGGTCCACCTTGCCAATACGTAGCCATTTGCTCTTTAACCAATGCTTCAAACGGCTGTGCTTCACTCTCTACATCAAAGTTAATACTGTATGAGTTTTTACGATCAGAAAATATCTGTGGTGGTAATGGGATCAACTGATTATCTAGGGATGGACACGCCAATAATGCATCAACAGGGTGCTCTGTTAAACTTTCGATTGGGCAGTTTGCATCAACTAAACGGTGAACAAATGAGCTGTTTGCCCCATTCTCAAGTAAACGGCGCACTAAATAAGGCAAAAGATCCTTATGACTGCCAACAGGCGCATAAATTCGAACACTGCGTTTAAACATATCCATCGCATGGTCGTAGAGTGCATCTCCCATCCCATGTAGACGTTGAAATTCAAACTCACCATGAGTAGCCATAGATGAAATAGCGGCAACCGTATGGGCATTATGGCTAGCAAATTGTGGGAAAATATGGCCTTTAACATGCCCACTTAATAGGTAACGTGCACACGCTAAATAAGAAACATCGGTCGCTTCTTTTCGAGTAAATACAGGGTAACGTGCAAAGCCAAGTTGCTGAGATATTTTAAGCTCAGTATCCCAATAAGCGCCCTTCACTAAACGAAGTGGGATCATATCACCCTGTTCTTTTGCTAACGCAGTTAACCACACTAATACTGGCAGTGCTCGTTTAGAGTATGCCTGAACAACGATGCCAAACTTACCCCATCCTTTAACGATGTCACTGCGATACAATTTCTCAAATAACATTAAAGACAGTTCTAAACGATCGGCCTCTTCAGCATCAATCGTAATACCAACATCAAGCTCACGAGCACGTTCTAGAAGCTGTAAGACTGAATCACACATTTCGCCCATAACACGGGCTTTATTCGCCATTTCATAACGAGGATGTAATGCTGATAGCTTAATCGATACCGTTGGATCAGGAGATCCCGCCATCGTTGTAGCTCTGCCGACACTTTCGATTGCAACAATATAATCTTTGAAATATTTATGCGCATCAGATTGTGTTAATGCTGCTTCACCTAGCATGTCAAATGAATAGGTGTAGCCCTTTTCACGCATTGGCTTGCTTTTCTTTTGCGCTTCTTCAATCGTTCTGCCCAATACAAATTGATGGCCCATGATCTTCATGGCTTGGTTCATTACTTGACGAATGACGGGCTCTGAGAACTTATTCACTAAACGGCTAATCGCATTGGAGGGAGAGCCATCGGTTTTTACGTCCATGCTAACGACTTTTCCGGTCAGCAATAACCCCCACGTAGAAGCGTTAACGAATGTTGAATCTGAATTTTTTAAATGAGATTTCCAATCGGCTATGCGTAATTTGTCACGAATAAGGGCGTCTGCTGTTGCTGCATCAGGAATACGCATTAGCGCCTCAGCAAGACACATTAATAAAATGCCTTCTTTAGTGTCTAAACTGTACTCTAACAATAGCGCATCAATCATCTGTACGGCTTGTTTATCATTACGGACACGTTGAATAAGCTCACCAGCCTGATCTTTCATCATTTTGGCTTCTTGCTCACTCGGCTGAGCTAATGGGATAAGCTCTTTTAACCATTGAGCTTCATCGACCATGTAAAGAGGGGAAATTATTGACCATAAGGAAGCTAATGGCTGATCAACAATGGATGGCATCAATACATCTTTCGCTTGAAACATATCTGTTCCTCTTATTAATCTGTTCGTTAGTAAGGCTAATTGCGAAAGAGTCTATTTTTTATTTACTTAAATTACTTGTCAAAACCTACGATTAAATTGCCAAATAATCCATACGGTTACAAAATGAGAACAAAAGCGGTAAATTTTAATTACGAATAAAGTGTAAATGGCGATATTTACTTGGGGATATTCCTTTATATTTAACAAAAGCATGACTAAACGCACTCTGATTCGAAAATCCTACTTGCTGAGCGATTTCACCAATACTCAATAGGCTTTGATTGAGTAGCTTTTTGGCAAACTCTAGCCGCTTTACGATAATATATTGATGCGGGGTGGTTCCAAATTCTTGCTTAAAAATGGCATAAAATTGACTCTCACCGAGGAAAACGGTACTAGCCAACTGAGAGATTGTGATCTTACTGCCAATATGTTGCGTTATAAAGTTGTCAATCACATCAGAATTTAATCGTTGAACTTTTTTTTCTGAATTTTCATCAATTAAATGACGGTGAAGCAAGGAAATTATCGTGTCACTGCAGGCTTTATTTAAAAGGTGATCATTAACACTCGCTTGGATTTCACATACAAGTAACTGAATTAAATTCTGTATCTGACCATCTAATTGATAATAGCCGGGCTGACTAAACAATTCGTTGACTCTTGAAGCCAGTTCATGATCTTCAAAAAACTGAGGAAAATTAAGCACTAAGACTTCAGCTTGGTACAAACTAGAAAAAGTATGCTCTTGGTTAGCGGGTATCACCCCAACTTTAGCAGCGTAAATCAAACTGCTTTGTCCATTGATTTCAAACTCAGCGTGACCTTTTAAGCCTATCACTAATTGATGGTATTCATGCGAGTGAAGATCCCTCTCTTCGGGTAACATGATAATCTGTGCAGGTGAAATCCAATTTTTTTTCATAAGAAATCCATCGATATCAACATAAAGTCTTTCGTGAAAATGTTAGCTACATCATAGTAGCATTCTATTTTAAATATCACTACGAAAGCATGATCATGTTTACGTATGATACTGTCGATGTAGTTTCAACTCATTACATTCGATTTAACTCTGTGATTTTTATATAAATACTCTTTATTTACAGTAAATTAGGGTAATTATTAAGATTTAAGAAAACACTGTCTTATTTATAACCTTGATCATCGTTCTTAAATATTGAAACGATGATCAAGAAAAGCCCTGACTAACACACTCGGTGGCATCTATCTTTGGTATAGAAATTGCATCGATATTTAGTGTCAAAACTATGAATACACGGATACTCATCTGCCTAGGATATTTTAAAAAATGGGCTACGCAGATCAGTATCGCGATACAGTAACCCTTATAATCGAAGGGTTAACTAAAAATGAATTAAAAGAACAAATTATCTTATGTCTAATATTAAAAGCAGAAAAATAATGAACCGTAAAGGATTACCCGCACTAGCACTACTGTTATCGCCGGCGCTTTTTACCTCTGTTGCGCTTGCTAATACCGACACTCAATCAACAACTGTTAGTGTTGATTCTGTTGCTTCAATTGATATTAAATTAACTCACAAGCGTGATGAAGTTAAGCAATTAGAAAATGCTGTCGTTAATGATCAAAGCCGTCTTCGTGAATTGCGTAATCAAAGTGATGCTTTAGATAAAAATGCAACACAATTGGATTCTAAACGTAAGCTTGCTCAACGTAATTTAGATGAGCAATACAATCGAATGATTGATGATCCTGATCTAGATATCACTCCTTTCCAAAAGCAATACCAAGACTCTTGGAAAGAAGTAAAAGAGAACCAAGTTGCTAAATTATCCATTCAGCAGGATATTCAAGAACAAACTCGTGTATTAAAAACAAGCAGCACTAAAAAACAACGTGCATTAGACGAACTTGAAATTCTTGGTGAATCTCGTCAGGAAGCGCGTGTGCTTCGTCTGCAAGAAGAATTAGCAGCACAAGATACTTTAGATGTAGTTCATACTGTTACTTGTAAGATGTCGATGACATTAAGCGCATGTTCAAGTCAAGGTAAAACGCTAAGCATGCAAAAGGCGGTTAACAGCTTTCAGCAGCAGTTGATCAACGGCTTTACTGAAGCTGAAACAGTAAAACAACACATAGATAATGTATCGTTAAATATTCACGTACTAGACAGTGCCATTATTGACAGTGGGTTTAATGGAAGCAACCGCTACACAACTAAATTACAAGCGTCATTACGTGCACGTCCAAATTCAACGGCTGCATGTCAATTATTGGGTCTAGAAAACCGTTACTGTATTGAAGACGGCATAGCGCAGTCATCAGACGATAAAATCAAAAAAGAGAAAAAATGGGTTGGTATTACCATTCGCTCTAACCGCCATGAAGATAACGTAACCGTTAATGGCGTAAACTACGGCAGCACGCCTGTAGATGTTATGCTTCCTGCTGGTCAGCACCAAGTTACGGTTGAGAAATCAGGTTTTGAACCATACAGCCGTCAAATGTCACTATCTAAAGACATGACGGTATGGGCTGAATTAAAATTGCAAGAAAACCGCCCAAAACCAGGTAAGAAATTTTCTGACCGTTTAAGTAACAACCACCAAGCACCCCAAATGGTTGTGATTGGTTCTGGTAATTACCACGTTGGTAAAGATGCTGCAAAAAATGTCACTATCTCAAGCGCCTACTCTATTGCTGCGACACCAGTAACGGTAAATCAATTTGATGCGTTTGTTGCGAGCTCAGGCTACATCACTGAAGCAGAAAAAGGCGCTGGTTGTAATGCAATCAATGGTGGCGAAACTAAACGTCACCAAAATCAAAACTGGCGTAAACCTGGTTTTGAACAGTCAAAAAATGCACCAGCTGTATGTATCTCTAAGAAAGATGCCGAGACCTACGCACAATGGCTGACAAAACAAACAGGCTTTACTTACGCTCTTCCTTCTGAAACACAGTGGGAAGTTGCAGCACGTGCTGGCAGTAAAGATGCATACTGGTGGGGCTCTGACATTGGCTCTGGCAATGCAAACACGGGCTGGGGTGGTTCATCTTGGGCAAACAAGTCAACTTCTCCTGTAGGTAGTTTTGGTGCAAACCCTTATGGTATCTATGATACCGCAGGTAATGTTTGGGAATGGACAAACACTAAATCAGGTGTTGTTCGTGGCGGCGCATGGAGTTTTGCACCAACAAAAGCAAAAGTTTATGAGTCTCTAGAACTTAACCCATCTACAAGCGCTAACTACACAGGTTTCCGAGTGGTTCGAACTCTGTAATTAATGAATATATTTTAACTGCATTCATTAAAAAACCGCTGACATCAGCGGTTTTTTTATGTTCAAATAACATTAGTCAACCGTTTTAGGAAAAACATATACAAGGATCCTTAGACAGCCGTTGAGCATTAGCGTGTTTCGAATGGTGGCACTACTGGCTTTTATTGGTTTATACCTTGAGTTTGTTTTCCAGCTAAATAATCCACTACTGACCCTCAAGTATAATAGTTCTAAAGCAGGGAAAGTATTGGTGCGTATTCTTGAACAAGAATCTAATAAAAAATTAAATAAAGGAACCTTCTCAAATGGAATACTCAACACTTGGTAGCAGCAATCTCTCTGTCTCTCGTATCTGCTTAGGAAGCATGACATGGGGAAAACAAAACAATCAAGAGGATGCCAATCAACAAATTGACTATGCACTTAGCCAAGGTATTAACTTCATTGATACGGCTGAGATGTATGCGGTGCCTCCCTCGCCTGATACTTACGGTAAAACAGAAACCATTATTGGTAATTGGTTAGCGGAAAATCTAGAACGTCGTAGTGATATCATTCTGGCGTCTAAAATTGCAGGCCCGGGCTTACCTTGGGTTCGTGAGGGTGCTCCAATTACAGGTGACGCCGTTATTGCTGCAGTTGATGCATCACTTGCTCGTTTACAAACCGATTACATTGATCTTTACCAGTTGCATTGGCCGAACCGTACTTCTCCACATTTTGGTAAGCATTTTCCTAACCAATTCAAGTTCAGTGATTTTGAGGCGAAGAAAGAAGAAGCGGATATGCTTGAGATCTTACAAGCATTAGATACTTGCATAAAAGCAGGTAAGATCCGCCATATCGGATTATCAGACGATACGCCTTGGGGCATTAACACTTACCTTAAACTGAGTGCTAAATACGATTTACCAAAAATGGTATCAATTCAAAATGAATTCAGTTTATTACACGCTAAAGATTGGCCATATTTAATTGAAAATTGTGTTCATGAAAATGTGGCTTATTTACCGTGGTCACCGTTAGCGGGCGGTATGTTAAGTGGCAAATACTTAGATGGAAAAATGCCAGAAGGCAGCCGTTGGACGTTCTCACAACGTAATGGTATTTTTCGAGATACGCCAGCGGCAAATGAAGCGGTTCGAGCCTATATGCAAGTGGCAGAAAAACACGGTTATACGCCTTGTCAGCTTGCATTAGCATGGTGTGATCAAGTGGATGGCGTGACATCAACCATTATTGGTGCTACGTCTCTAGAGCAATTAAAAGAAGACATTGACGCTTTTTCAAAACCATTAAGTGACGACGCAATTTCAGAGATTAATGCGGTATTTAGACAGTACCCAATGCCTTTTTAATTAGCGAAGTAGGTTATCACTACATAGAAAAATGGCGCATCCTATCTTGATGCGCCATTTTATTCTTTAAATCCCTAGAGAATAGAGATTACTTAGCCTCTAACGATAATAATACGCTACTGGTGTCTTGCTCTATATCGAATCTACTATCAAGTAAAAACACACGAGATGCATCGACTTTAACGGTATCAACCAAATATGCTTTTACTGCTTGAGCGCGTTTTTGAGCTAATTGCCCTAACTGTGCTTGTGATACCTCTTGCTTATTTAATACCAAGTTATATAACGTAATATGCCAACGTTTCGCTAACTCTTCATCGGTTAACTCTTCGCCTTTTTTATCTTCCTCATCTTCTATTCTGTCTTCTACTACACTTGCCTTTTCACTAAACTCTTGCTTATACAGTTGTTGTAAAGCTTTCGATAACTTACCTGATGTCGGCATTGTACTCGCCGTCAAGTTTGTCGGTAACTCGGTGATCATGAGCTGTGCAGAATCTGCTAGAAGTTGATGAAATTGGGCTAGCGCTAACGCTTTACTGTCTTCTGGGGCATTTACGGCTCCATCAACGGTTAGCTTTAACTTCGGACGAGTTTCTAGTGCTGTACCCAGTGTTTTTAACTTATTTTGCTCTTCAGTCGTTAACGTATTAGCACCAAAATCAAAGGCAATCACATTTAACTCTTCATCGGAGTCCGCAAGGCCCGCAATGAACGAGAATGGCGCAGTGACGGCTTTAGTAATGATGTTTGAAATCGTGCTCCAAATCACCGCTCCAAGGCTAAACTCAGGATCATTTACATCTCCAGTTACTTCAACCCCTAAATCAATCACCCCATCGTTATCTTGCAGTAAAGCGATCGCCAACTCTAATGGCAGTGAGGTCGCGATATCACTATCACTGGCTTTACCTAACTGTAGTTGGTCGATAATAACGTGATTTTCACCCTTTAATTGGTTATTTTCTAATTTATAATTAAGCGCTAACGTTAACTGACCTTTATCAATATAATGGCCTGCGTACGTGCCTGAGTAAGGGTTTACCGTGGTTAGTTCTACACTTTGGAATATGACATCAAGATCCAAATAAGGCTGTTTAAGTAATGGATTTATTTCGCCCTTCACTTTTACCGGTGCGTATTTTTCAATATTACCGCTGATATCAACCGTTGCTTTGGTGCCAGGAATACTCGATACATGGCCGATATTGCCTTTTAATTGCTCAATGCCTGAAGAGAAATTCGGTGTAAGGGAGTTATCTGCAAAGAATGCCGAACCATTATTGAACGCTATTTTTCGAACTCTCAAATCAAACGGTTTTGTATTCTTCTTCTTGGCTGTTGTTTTCAACTTTTTGGCTTTCGGCTGTGTCACAATTAAGTCGCCAATATTGGTGGTACGATCTTTATTGATCACCACTCGCGCATAAGGTTGGCTTAACCTTAACGTATCGACTGCTAATTTGTTTTTTTGTAAATCAAAATCAAACTTATTGACCGCCAATGAGCGCCATTTTACGAACGGCTTTCTTAGTTTATTGTCACGAATTGAAAGATGGTTTACTTGAACCCCACCACTAACCTCAACGTTACCTTTTGCATTGGCGTCTAACTTAGCTTGCGTGCTCACTTCCCCTTTGGTTAAGGTTGCATTTACTGCGGTCGCTAAATAAGGTTGGAATTGCGCTAACTTCAATGATTTCACATCAATATCAGCCAATACGGCTTGTTGTTTGGCATCGGCTTGGCCTTTAACGCTGATATCACCTTTACCATTTACCGACGTAAAGAAATCAAAATCAATCGGTTTAGAGAGATCACTTACAATCTGACTTGTGGTTAGGTTAATTGGAGATATCTGCCATTGATTGGCTTTTTTGGTAATGGCTTTCTCTTCGACGTTTAGCTGGTAGTCTTTAATTTCTACGCCATCCAGTGTCACTAACCATGAAGAATCCACGGTAGGGTTGGGATCTTTTTCTATCGGTTCTTCTTTCTTTTCTTTTGACTCTTCTGTAAGAAATTTAGGGGTAAATAAGGTAACAAGATCGACCCCTTTATCGTCTACTTTTGCTGACACATTTAAGCCATGAGAAGTCACAGAAACCATATTAACGGTTTGCTTCTCTACATTCGTCGCTATGCCACTCACTGAAAAATCAGGCAAAGAGACAATCGATTTTCCCTCGGCATTAAAATTCAAATCATTAACAGAGAACATGCCCTTATCAGTAGTAATGCTCATCGTATCATCACTTTCGGTATCACCGCTGGTTTGAACCAGATGATAGTTGGATGAAAAATTCACATTACCTGAGGTTAATTTGGCAATAATGTCTTTTTCAATGAATCCCCATAAGCGTGGTAACTGAATGCGTTGAACTTTAACATCGCCAACCACTTCTAACGGTTTTAATTGCACTTGGCCTTTAAGCTCTACGTTGCCCGAATCTGCATCGGTAATTTGCACACGGTAGTTATTCTTTTGCTCTGCATCTGTTAATAGGCTTTGAGTTGAAAATGATCCTAGCGAGAAGTTGATGTCTGGATAGACTAACTCTGTTGCTGTGGCACCATCAAAAAATCTGACATGACCTTGAGCTAATCTTGTTTGTTTAATCAAAACAGGAAATAACGCTTTATGACGATCAATGGGTTCTTCTATTGATGGTTCTGTTTTTTCTTGTGAAGCCAAATTACGATTTACAGCATCTAAAATATCACTGAAATTAAATACCCGCTGTTGTGTGTTATTTAGGCGTTCAATATCAATATAAGGCTTATCTAATGCAATATATTCAACTGAGATCGCGGCATTTAAAATGGACTCCCAAAAAATCATTTGGATGCTGGCATTTTCAAAACTGACAAAAGAATCTGAAGACTCAATATCCTGGATAGAAAACTGAGCTATATCTAACTGAAGAGTAAAAGGGTTAAACGTCACATCAGCTAACATCACTGGGCGTTCTATGAGTTTAGATAGGTGTTCTGGGATCTGCTGTTTAGCAATATAAGGAACCAGTAGACCAAACAGTGCGGCATATAAAAGATAAGCACTTAATGCATACGTACTCCAGCGAATACGTCGCGGGAAAGCACGAAACTTGGCTATTGCTGTTTTAAATTTGTTCGACATTATGACTCTATACTCCTACGTCTATATCGACAAGGATCAGATACTCATCTGGATATTCTTTAACTCTAAAACTTATCCAGATACGCATCTTTCCCTGATTAACTAAAAAAGCCATCAATGGCATAATGATGAGAATAATTACTTATTCCTATGATCCCTAAGTAAAGCTCCAAAATTTTATCCCTAGTGTTTGTTGATGTCTACCAATCTCCTCGTATCGATGATCAAAATTCGACAAAAGTAACTTTGCAGCGAAATCACCATTTATAAATGGTGCTGTATTTACTCTAAATCCCTAAATAAATACTGCTATAGTCCTGTTATGCATTTATTATCAACAGATAAAATAATTTACCCTGTTCATGGTTAGGTACTCTAAAAAATGAAAATAATCTCTATAATAAGTGCAGTGGCGATGACTGTTTTCTCTACCCCACTTTGGGCTAGTGTAACTCCACTTAGTTCACCTCAATGCCAAGCCATGATCGGCAAAGGCGTTATGTCGACTAAAGCGCCAGTTCAATGTGAGCGTTTACGTAATGTCACCTTTAAACATTACACGTTTGATGGAAAAACAACGACAGGTAAACTGGTTGTATTGGATGCTGTAGCTCCTCATGTTAACCGTATTTTTGATATCTTGTATCAGCAAGGCTTCCCAATAGATCAAGCCAAACCTATCGAGTATTACGCGGGGAATGATGTTAAATCCATGGATGCCAATAACACCTCAGCATTTAACTACCGACCGATTGCAGGGAAATCATCGCTTTCTTTACATGCCTATGGCGTTGCTATTGATATCAACCCATTACAAAATCCATTTGTTGAATTTACCTCATGGGGAACCGCAACATTTAAACCATTAAAAGGCCACGAATATTCAAATCGAATGTTACAACGTTTAGGAAAAGATGACAGGAAGGGGTTTGCAGAAGAAGTCATCAATATTTTTGCTAAAAATGGATTCATCTACTGGGGTGGCTATTGGGATACGCCAATTGATTTTCAGCACTTTCAAACTAGCCGAGATATGGCGTATTTGATGACGGCGATGCCGACCAAAGATGCCTCAATATTTTTTAACCATTATGTTGATTGGGTTCAATCATGCCAACAAAATTACGGTTCTAAGCAGATGAATACATTCAAAGATTACACCTCATATTTGCAAACAGAATTAAAAACAACGACCTCTTTAAATCGTTTATATAAAGCCACCCCTAATGCGGTTATGCAAGCGATAAACAAGAAAGCACAAGTTTCACAATCTCGCTGTTTTAAATAAAAATCCTGAATCCTGAAAAGAATAAACCCGCTGAACTCTCATTCAGCGGGTTTATATATCTTACTTAGCTTTTATCATGCTTATTTGTTTAAACGGTTCGCCGTCCAAACATATAACAACTCAAGAGCTATCGTCGCACCAGCCAGTGCCGTGATATCACTTTGGTCATACGCAGGTGATACTTCTACCACATCCATACCAACCATGTTGATACCTTGCAAACCACGGATGATTTTTAAGATCTTATCTGAATTCAAACCACCACACACAGGAGTTCCTGTACCCGGAGCAAACGCAGGATCAAGACAATCAATATCAAACGTTAGGTAGACTGGTTTATCACCAACAATGCCTTTTACTTGTTCGATAATTGCATCAACACTCATGTCATTGGCTTGCATTGCGTTAATCACATTAAAGCCGTGATCTTTTTGGTCATACTCAGTACGAATACCAATCTGAACAGAGTGTTCTGGTGAGATCAAGCCTTCGTTTGGTGCATGATAGAACATGGTACCGTGATCGTAACGGCTGCCATGGCTATAAGTATCAGTGTGAGCATCAAAATGGATCAATGCCATTTCACCGTATTTTTTCGCGTAAGAACGAAGTAATGGAAGCGTGATAAAGTGATCGCCGCCTAAACCTAACAGCGTTTTACCACTATCTAGTATCGCATCAGCCGCCGCTTCTAGACGTACAGTGAAGTCTTCTGCATCACCGGTATCAAACACTAAATCGCCAGAATCAATGACTTTTGTATGATCAAATACATTGAAATCCCATGGGAATTTTTTGCCTTCCCACGCAAGATTCACTGATGCACGGCGAATTGCATCAGGACCTAAACGCGCACCAGGACGACCTGATGTAGCCATATCTAATGGCGCACCTAGAACGACGATATCTGCATCGTTATCAATTGGGTTTTGTACCAATGGACGACGCATAAATGTCATTGCATTTGAGTACAATGAATAATCTTTTTTGGTGAATAAATCGTTCATTAAAAATCTTCCAAATAGGTGTAACCCATTAAGCCTTGCTCTAACTCTTCAAGCACGCTTTGTTGTTCTTCTTTTGCAACTTTCGCTGTTACCATGTCTTTGTAGTTTTGACGGATCAAATCCACATCGATATGTACATAACGCATCATATCTTCAACGGTATCGCCTTCATTGATGTAATCAATATTTGCTTCGCCGTTTTCATCAACATTAACAACAACGCTGTGAGTATCACCAAATAGGTTATGCATATCACCCAAGATCTCTTGGTATGCGCCCACTAAGAAGAAGCCCATCAAATAAGGCTCATCTGGATTCCAAGCCGGTACTGGCAGTGTGGTTTCAATACCTTGGCCATCAACATATTGATCAATCGTACCATCAGAATCACACGTAATATCCAGTACAACTGCGCGATGTTCGTCCGCATTATCAAGACCACTTAATGGCATTACAGGGAACACCTGATCAATACCCCATGCATCTGGTAATGATTGGAACAGAGAGAAGTTCACAAAGAATTTATCCGCTAAACGCTCACTTAACTCATCCAAGATTGGACGGTGGTAGCGGTTCTTTGTACTCATTTTTACGCTTAACTCATAGTTAATACGTAGTGATATTTGCTCTGCCCATGCACGATGCTGAAGGTTAATCATGCCTGTCGCAAACTGATTGTGCGCTTCTGCTACGTCACATTGAGTATCGTTATAAATCTCAATTAATGCGCGATCGTCGCCGCCATTCTCTAACTCCTCCAAATTACGCCACATATTGTGTAGTAACAACGGATCATCAGCATGCGGTTTTTCAATCGCTTCCGGCGTATAACTTTCAGTACCAATCACGTTAGTAATTAACACGGCGTGGTGCGCCGTCAATGAACGACCTGATTCTGAAATAATCACTGGCATTGGTTGTGAGTAAAGCTGACAGATATCACCAATGGTCATCACGATATTACGTGCGTATTCCGTCAAGCCGTAGTTCATAGAATTAGATGATTGACTACGAGTTCCATCGTAATCTACCGCTAAACCGCCACCCACATCTAGGTATTTGAGTTTTGCGCCAATATCACGTAACTCACAATAAAATCGTGCCGCTTCACTTACGCCGTTACGCACATCACGAATGTTCGCCATTTGTGAACCAAGATGGAAATGCACAAGCTCTAAAATATCTAATTGATCTTCTGCTTTTAGACGATTGATTACCGTCAATACTTGAGAGGCAGATAGTCCAAATTTCGATTTTTCACCACCACTTGCTTGCCATTTCCCTGCACCTTGAGAGGCAAGACGAATACGCAAACCAAGGCGAGGTTTGACACCTAATGCCTTTGCTTCAGATAGAACTAAATCTAATTCCGATAATTTTTCTAGAACGATAAAAACACTGTGACCAAGTTTCTCACCAATCAGTGCTAAGCGAACGTATTCACGGTCTTTATAACCATTACATACAATCACAGAGCTCGCTTTTTGAGCTAATGCTAATACGGCTAATAGCTCAGGCTTACTGCCCGCTTCTAAGCCTAATTGCTTTTGCTCTAATTGCGCCTGACTTGCAAGAATTTCATCAACCACTTCTTTTTGTTGGTTTACTTTAATAGGGTAAACAAGAAGATAATGGTTTTCATATTGGTATTCTTCAATCGCTTGGTTAAATGCGTTACAAATATTATGCACACGCTGATGTACGATTTGAGGAAAACGAACCAACGCAGGCAATCCAATATTTCGCTGCTCTAATTGATCCACAATATGACTTAATGGGACTTGATGATCTGATTCACTACGTGGTGATACATACACTTCACCATTATCATCAATACCGTAAAAACCTTGGCTCCAATGCTTTACATTATACTCAGCACGGATGCGTTCCAAATTAACCGAATGTTCCAAATCTAGAGACCTCACACAATAGGGCCATCAACAGAAAATACCTCGTTGGAATATCGAGGTATAACCTAACAAACATCGTAAACTAACGATGCGTTAACGGCATTAACTAACATAATTAAAAGGTAGTCCAATAATGAATATTTATCGTGATAATCAAAAAAACTTGTCGATAAATGTGACCTTTATAAGGTTGTTTTATACACTTATCTAGCCCTAACAACCCCCTAAAATATAAACAAACTGTAACCGTTTATATCTACCTCTTGTTTATCCCTCATTACTCAGTAAAATCCCCCTCAACATTTGCTGTAAATTAATATGTTCTTATGCCAAAACTGAATCTGCACCGTCGTGACTATGTATCAATCTTAGGAGGCGATATCTCTGCAGATAAATTAGAGCAATCGCTCAATCCTCATTTTGAAAGACCAACCAATAAAATCACCCCTAGCCCTTATCTAACAGAAAAAAACCTCACTCGTCGTTGGAATAAGCTAGCAAAGCCTGAACTTCAATCAGAATTACTCGATCCGCACACTCAAGCCCAAAGCCATGTGTACGAGAAAAACATCGAGCATTTTATTGGCACGGTGAAATTACCTGTTGGTCTTGCAGGCCCATTACGTGTGAATGGCTTATTTGCCAATGATGATTACTTGGTACCTCTTGCCACTACAGAAGCGGCTTTAGTGGCCTCTTATAATCGTGGAGCACAGCTGCTAACGGCAAGTGGTGGTGCAAGTGCTATGCTATTAAATGAAGGGGTTACTCGTACTCCTGCTTTTGCATTCTATGGTTTAGCTGAGGCCGGACAATTTGTTGCATGGGCTGTTACCCAATACGACACCTTTAAACAATTAGCAGAAGCGACTACTTCACACGGTAAACTCAGCGACATTAATATCAGTATTGAAGGCAATCATGTTTATTTGGTATTCGAGTTTTTAACTGGTGATGCTTCTGGACAGAACATGGTAACCATCGCCACTAATGCCGTGTTTAGCTATATCGTGGATAACTCCCCTATTGCGCCTGAAAATGCGTATTTAGATGGAAACTTATCAGGGGATAAAAAAGCCAGTAGCCAGTCTCTTCGCAGTGTTCGTGGTAAAAAAGTCACTGCCGAAGCGCATATTCCTGCTGAATTAGTGAAAAAATACCTACACACCACCCCTGAAAAAATGATGCAATTTACGCAAATGAGTACCGTGGGTGCAACGCTCAGCGGAACTATAGGCATTAATGCTCATTATGCGAATGCCCTTGCTGCTCTTTATATTGCGTGCGGTCAAGATGCTGCGTGCGTGGCCGAATCAGCTATTGGTATGACACGAATTGAAGTGGATAAAAATGGCGATTTATACGCAAGTGTAACCTTGCCAAATTTAATGCTGGGTACGGTTGGTGGTGGTACTGGATTACCGAGCCAAAAAGCCTGTTTAGAATTGATGGGACTGCACGGCACAGGAAAATCACAAGCGTTAGCAGAAGTGTGCGCAGCGTTGTGTTTAGCGGGAGAGTTATCGATTGTTGGTGCTTTCTGTGCTGGGCATTTCTCTCGAGCGCATCATAAGTTAGCGCGCTAGTTAATCGACAGGGATATCCTTTAGAACCCAAGAATATCCGTTAACTAACGCGTCAATTTAATTATTGCTCAACAAAGATAAGTTCATTGGTTTTAAAACCGAGTGATTGAGCCGTTGATACAAAACGCTCAATCACTTCTTGGTCCACTTTTTTGGTTCGAGATAGTAGCCATAAGTAATCAAGATCAGGGCCTGATACAAACGCATATTGGTAATTTTCTTTATCTAATTCAAACACCACGTATGAACCGTAGAAAGGGCCAAAGAACGAGACTTTAAGATACCCTTTATCTTCTGCCCCAATGAATTTCGCTTTCCCTTCTGCTTCATTCCACTCTTGTTCTTCTTTTGAATAGCCTCGATTAATGACCTTAACGCTTCCATCCTCATTAATGCGGTACTCGGCGCTGACTTTACTCAACCCTTCTTCAAAAGAATGATTTAATCGCGCCACTTCATACCATTTGCCTAAATAGCGATTTAATTCAAAGCCTGATACGGGGTCAACGCCCTTTGGCATCCCTAAGCAACCGCTTAAAATCATTAATACTGTTCCTATGAAACCTATTTTTGTTATACGTTGTATCATCGTTAGCTCCCTTAACTGCCTCTGTTTAATATTACGGTAAATTAACGTAAAAAAGATCACTTATTTTATCAATATGATGACAATTCATGAGCCAATTACCCATCCGTTATAGCTATTATAACCAAATTGGTATATTAGATTTTCATACTGAAACACCGTACAATCGGCGGAAAATACAAACAACATAGGTAGATTAGTTTGCATACATTAGCGCAGTTACAATCCGGTGAATTACAAGGTATTACTCGATTACAATTAAGTGAAGGATTAACAGAGTTTCCACTTGAGATCTTATCGCTTGCGGATTCATTAGAAATCTTAGATTTATCGAGTAATCAATTAACTACGCTACCAAGTGAGATCGATCAATTATCTAAATTGAAGATCTTCTTTGCATCAAACAACCCATTCACTGTGTTCCCTGATGTTCTGGCGCAGTGTCAAAACCTTGAGATGATTGGATTTAAATCGTGTCAAATTCAGCATATTCCTGAAGAGGCCTTCCCACCCAAATTGCGTTGGTTGATCTTAACCGATAACCAAGTTGAAGCATTACCTAACTCACTAGGTAATTGCCACTTAATGCAAAAATTGGCACTCGCTGGCAACAAACTGACAGAATTACCAAGTAACCTATCTCAGTTACACAACTTGGAATTACTGCGTATTTCAGCAAACCAATTGATTGAATGCCCAGAGCAACTACTGAATTTACCCAAACTGGCTTGGTTTGCCTTTGCGGGTAATCCATTCTGTAAATCCGATGTGAAAGTGAAATCCGTTCCGAGTATCGCCTCATCAGATTACACATTAGAAGAAGTATTAGGCCAAGGCGCATCAGGTGTCATTTCTAAAGCTCGTTGGAATAAAAAACAAACGGATTTCCCACAAGAAATTGCCGTTAAAGTATTTAAAGGTGAAGTGACTAGTGATGGTTACCCTGAAGATGAGTTGCAAGCGTGTTTAAAAGTAGGTAATCACCCAAGTTTGGTGCAATCATTGGCGCAAGTAAGTGAAGATAACCACTTAGCATTAATAATGAATCTAATCCCTGCACATTACAAAAACTTAGGTTTACCACCAAGTTTAGAAAGCTGCACACGTGATACTTTTCCTGATGGTTTCACACTATCACTAGAGCACATTAATAAAATGACGGCTGAAATGCGTAATGTGTTTGATCACCTACATGATAATCAAGTGTGTCATGGTGATTTGTATGCGCATAACACCTTATTTGATACTGACGCAAATATTATCTTTGGCGACTTTGGTGCCGCAAGTATGTACCACATGCTAAATGACTCTCAACAGCAAAAAATTAGGATTATTGAAGAGCGAGCGCTTAAGCATTTTATCGATGATTTAATGAGTATTGGTACTAAATAAATATAATAAACCGCCTTCTATCAAGGCGGTTTACAAATAACCTATAACGGTTTTAATTAATTAACCAATAACGCTCTTTTTGGTTATTATGTGCAAAAGTATAGATAAGAGGATCCCGATCTTTTTCCATTATCCAAATGATGGTAATTAGCTCTTCACAATGGTTCGCAACACGAAGATCAAATTCACCAACACCTTGCTCTAAACGACCTTTAAGTAAACACATATCAAAATCTACTTTAGATAAATCACCTTGTGCTTGGCTATTATCACAAATAGATATAAATGCGCGCTTAGTGGAACGCTCTGAAATATCAACATCAACATCAAGGCTGTATATTGAATCAAGGTTATTATCTACATTGATTTTCAAATCTAAGATAGATACTTGAGCATTCGAAGATGATCCTGTACCTGTACCTGTACCTGTACCTGAATCATTTGAGCCACCAGAACTATCACTATTACAAGCAGTAAGTAGACTAAAACTAGCAACAAAAAGTAATAAATACATTTTATTCACGATACTATTCATAACATATTTCCTTAATCTATATAAGTTTTTCCAGCGCTAGGCGTGGTATACCAATCCGAAGCAGTTTGCCCTGTTGCATCTTGAGAGAAGTCTGCAAACTGAGGATACGCTTCAAGAATGCTTACTGACTCATTTGGATGTTCCCAGTTAAGAGGTATTTCAATTGCCCATGGAAGGCCGTTATCTGTATGGAAATAAGTATTATTAGCAGTATTGGTCGCATCATCACTTCTGCCAATGTAGCCATAATCAAACTTAGAGGTCGGCTTTTTGTTTTTCAGATGTACTTCTAGATTACGTCCAGGATGCCCACCACTCACTTGCAATCCATCCTCCCCATAGTAATAACCAGAGGTCGCAAAAATGAATGGGTCATAAGGTAAATCAGGCATTTGCGCTTGAGAAATAGGGGATTCAAACGGGATTGTTAGTGACCAGCTAGGACGATATTGAGTCCCACAACCTGGTTCAGTTCGGAACATACTACACCCCTCTTCCTCACCTGCTTCAGTCAGCGACCACAGATCTTCATGAATAATCAAAACAGCATCTAAAGTACCGCTCTCTAATACTGTCGTATTTTGTAATTCTTCATTAATAAATAGCTTAACTGAATCAGCCTTTATTCTATCTGGACTTATATTAGGTAAACGAATAGCAAAACCAGAGTGATAAGTTCCACCAAGAGCGGCAACTTGCCCTTCAATTTTAAGTTGAATTACTTGATTGTTATGGCTAAATTCAGTGTATTTGACGTTCATAAGGACGTCATTCATATCATAATCACCGACTTTAGGAAATTGGTCCTCATAAGCGAAAGTTGTGTAGCCAGACCCTACTGGGTAAAGTTCAACAGATACACCTTGATCGGTAACAGTAACTTGGTAATCCTCGACTTCACCTGCGCTTACCCCTCCATTTGGGCTAACATCATAGGTATGACTTAAACGAAAACGGGCCCAGGTATCTCCTGCTAAAGCCCAACTTGGCACTTCAAAATAGAGTTGATTTTGACCATCATCTACCCATTCACTGTTCAGAATCATTTCATCGTCATTAAACACACCATCTTGGTCCCAATCAATCCAAGCACTAAGTACCCCCTCACCTTCAGCACCTTCAACATCTGCATAAATGAAGCTTGTTTCCTCAATTTCAAGCGGTACAGGGAATGAGATACCATCATCATCATTACTTGAATCTGATGTGTCATCTGAAAGTGGAAACACATAAGCTTCACTTTCTCCATCAACAATCAGACCTAGTTTTAAATCAGAAATACCATGACGAGCGCCAAATGAATCATATAACGTGCCGTAAGTATCAGGCGCATCCCCATAATCACTATTATCATTTTGTCCTACTGCTGCAAATGCACAGCGAGCACCATCATTTGAATTACTTGATGGCCCATAAGCAAAAAAGGCTGACGTCGAATTGGTGTCATCAATATTAATAATATAAATATACCCATTACCATTATTACTGAGATAAAGGTTTCCATCGACATCAAAATATTGAGCACCAAAAGCTAAACTATGGCCTATACTATTTCTGCTAATCACTTGATTTAATTGAGTACTTACTCCTGTATTCGGATCTATTTTATAAAGATAACCATAATTATCAACACTATAGATAATTCCATCATCTGGATGAAAAGCCATATCAAGAATACGCCAATTACCAACCGTGCCAGAGTTGGCAACTTTAGTCATAATCAAGTCATCTAAGCCAACTCTAAAAAGCCCTTGATTCATTCGGTATCCATACCAAGCATTTTCAATAGTTGATACATCGCCAACATAAATTGACGTAGGACCAACATTGAGATTAGAAACCGATAATGGCGTTGATACAAAATCAGCACCAATTTTAGTTAAGGTTTTTGCACTATAATCCCACCCATAAATGTAATCATCATGAACGCTATAGCCAATAGCATTAATTTTTCCGCTTCCAACCTCCCAAGATAAAGTACTATAGCTACCGACATCTAAGTTAATGCCATAAGCCACCGGAGATCCAGAAGGGTTTTGTATCATAAAGGCTTGCCCTGGACAGGAAGCAAATGGAATTACAGCTTGCACTTGACCATTGACTCCAACAGTAAGACTTAATGTAACGATACAAGAAAGTAATCTGCTCTTTTTCATAATATTCCCTCATTTATACCTAGCGTATAATGAAGAAGAGCACAACCCATACCATGTTTTTAAGTGCTTAATATAAAAAAGTTTTTTGTATATTTTGATAAATAGAATCAAAATAAGAACTGTGCATTATCTTTTTGAGACGCAAACTGATAACAGTATATTGATAATTTGCAGAAAGGAAGTTCGCTAAATAACCTAAATTAAACGAAAGCGCATTTTATATTGAATTAAATAATGTGCGCTTATCGTTAATTGAGTATTTTCTTTAAATACCTTATAAGCAATTGATATGACGTTAAGCTATGACATTCCACTGATTAGGCTATAAGCAAGTCATCGATATTAGGAGATTTAAAAATAAAACCGCTAAAAACAGCCAGCCTTGCCTAATAATCACTTACCTTTGGAACGGATACACGGAACCTAGCTGCATGATTTGTGTTAACTCATCTAATGCTGCACGTGATTCTAATAACAGCAGTGGATCCGCAAGATCTTTGTCTGCAATACGATCACGATAATGCTTATCAGCCCACAGATTTAATGTTGTAAACAGCTGATCGTTCATCAAGGTCTGTTGATTGACGGCTTTTTTCTCTGCTTCATTTAACACGACACGGAGACGTAAACACGCTGGCCCACCGCCATTTTGCATGCTCTGTTTTAAATCAAAGGTATGCAACTCATCAATGCCGCATTTTTTCTCTACTAGCTGATTTAAATACGCCCATACTCTTGGATTCTCACGACAATGTTGTGGAAGAATGATCAAGGTAGTTCCATCTGACTTGGTGATTAGCTGGCTGTTAAAAAGATACGTTTCAACCGCATCTTGCACCGATACTTTATCTGTTGGCACCTCAATAACATTAAAGCCAGAACCATAAGCAGCACTTAGTTCTAACTTCACTTGTTCTTGATTAAAAAATGCTTGTTGATGACAAAATAAGGTGTTTTTATTACCGACAGCAATAACATCATTATGGAATACCCCTTGGTCAATAACATCAGGGTTCTGCTGTGCAAACACCGTAAATTGATCGCGTAAACCATGCGTTCGTGCAATCGCTTCACTGGCTTCTAATGTCTGGCGTGCAGGGTATTTTTTCGGAGCAAGGTAGCTCTCATCAAACGCACTTTTCCCAAAGACAAAGAACTCAACGCCTTGTTCGCCATATTCATTACAAAAACGAGTGTGGTTTGCCGCCCCTTCATCACCAAAATAATCACTGTGCGGCAACGCTTCATGATGAACAAAATGCTTTTCATCCGCAAACGTGGCTTTTAAGACATTGCCTGTCACTTCATCTTCAATTGAGCGATGAAATTTATTAATTAAGTTAGCCGGAGTAAAATGGATTTTACCATCAGAGGTATCAGCACTTGGAGAAACCGTACCTGCGTTTGCTGTCCACATACTTGAGGCCGAACTACACGCAGCGAGTAGTTGTGGTGAATATTGATGAGATTTCTGTAACACCTCAGCGTCTGAGCCAGAAAACCCTAAACGACGTAGTGTATGGATATCTGGACGCTCTTGTGGTGCTAATACTCCTTGAACAAAGCCCATATCATACAGAGCCTTCATTTTTTCTAGGCCTTGCTTTACGGCTTGTTTTGGATTCGATGCTCCAGATTTGTTACTTTTAGAGGCGATGTTCCCTACCGATAAACCGCTGTAGTTATGTGTAGGTCCAACAAGACCATCAAAATTCGCTTCAACTGCTTTCATATATTCCCTCATAACTGTTCTCTAGCGCTAATTAAGCACTGTGGCTTAATCTATTTATTGGCCTGATAGTAACAAATTAAACTAAGTCAGTAGCATTTAACTTTACCTAATAAGCACATAATCACAACTTTAACTTAACATACAATAGCTTTTAATTAACTATTCTCTGCTATCAAATAACTATGCAGATTTTTATTCTAATTATTCTTTTTGCATAAAATTTACTTATCAATCGGTAAAAACTATTGAAATGATAGTTGATAATAATTCTCATTTGCATATACTGATAACTATTCGCATTTACCTATGGCTTTATTATTATGATGACTACTCATACATTTTCACACTCATTCTCACTTTCGCAGTTTTCACTGCAACACAAACGTCTATTATTGCCTATCACTTTATTAGCTTTAGTAGGTGCAGAGACAACACGAGAAATCACCGTCACAACGTTATCTGATGCTTTTTGGGCAGTATCTACCTACGTAGCTTTCACATTGGTTATTTACCATTACCTATCGAATATAATGGGTAAAACCAACCGTATTACTGCGCTTTATAATAAATCTCGTACCAACCAAGTGGTGTTTTCATCTTTACTTGGTGCTCTGCCTGGCTGTGGTGGTGCCATTGTCGTTACCACTCAATACATCAGCGGTAAAGTTGGTTTTGGCTCTGTCGTTGCGGTATTAACGGCTACCATGGGTGATGCCGCTTTCTTATTAATTGCAGCACAGCCTAAAGTGGGATTTGGCGTAATGGCATTAGGTGTTGTGGTTGGTGCCATCTCAGGTATGGTTGTAAATGCATTACATAAAGACGATTTTTTACGCCCTGAGGCTCAAGATAAACAACAAGATCAGAAAGCTGAAAATTCAGAACAAAACACATCATGCTTACAAGTAAAAGCGATCAACTTACAGGGTGTATTTTGGAAATGGGTATTAATTCCTGCAACAGTGATTGCCCTACTCGGTTCGTTCCAAGTAGATATCAATCAACTGTTTCATTTACCACAACACAGCATTGAATGGATTGGCGCCATATTAGCGATTGGCAGCATGATGTTATGGTCGTTAACCAAAGAAATCAGTGATTATCAATCAACAGTTTCAGAAGATAACAAGTGTGTAAGTTCTCATCCAATGCAAAAGGCGGCGCAAGACACCAATTTTGTCTCTGCTTGGGTAATTGTCGCTTTCTTAATTTTTGAACTAACCACCTACTTCTCTGGCATCGATTTACACACGGTATTCTTAGGTTATGGAATGTGGATGCCACTGATTGGCTTGGCGATTGGTTTACTTCCGGGTTGTGGTCCTCAGATTCTAGTGACGAGCCTATATTTATCAGGGGCGATGCCAATGTCAGCACAGCTTTCAAATGCAATATCAAACGATGGTGACGCGCTATTTCCAGCAATTGCATTAGCACCAAAAGCAGCAATGGTTGCGACCTTCTACTCGGCAGTTCCAGCCTTTGTGGTTGGTTATGGTTATTACTTCTTATTTGAGATGTAACTTGTTGCTAGATCGTAACAATAACCAAAATAAGTTAGTGATCAGATGAATGCGAATGAAAAAGGCGACAGTATTATGCTGTCGCCTTTTGCATTAATTAATATAGACGACTTTTTAACAGTGCTATGGTTCCTTCTGATTTTTCATAATCAATAGGGAACTCAATCAGCTCATCTTCTGTTTTAAAAAATAAAGAAGGGAATCCACTTTTACTAATTGAGCGAGAAAATGCAATTTCATCTAACAATGCTTGGTGCGTCTCTGGAGAGAATAAATCCAACTCAAATTTAACCATATCTAAACCAATACTTCTGGCACAATCTAGTAGAACCTCATTATCACTCGGGTTCATCGCTTTTAAATAATAAGCGCTTTGAATTGCCTCAAGCATGGCAAGTTCTGCACCTTGAGATCGAGCAGCAAGAATGGCACGACAAGAGGGATATGTAGAGCGGCGCGGGGTATTATTCTCCCAAAAGTCATGATTAAAAGAAGTACCTAGGTAATTTTCTATTTTTTGCCAGTACGATGCTATTTGGATCTGCATCTCTTGCGACATAGGCTCTTCTGAGTCAGGCGCTAACCCACCAAGAACATAGACAATATCGACATCATTAAAAACGGCTTTTTTCACCTTATCCCATACTGGTTTATAGCCCCAACACCATGAACACATTGGATCATAGACGTAATAAAGTATCGCTTTTTCCTCTGACATAATTTAATTCCTTTTAAATAATTACTTTCATCATATGGGATGCATTACTTAATAGCAAAACATCAAAGAAGGGCATAGAATCAATCTCCTTCAAATAGCGCGCTACTGTCGTGCTGATGTAGATTATTAAAAGGTTCGTTATGTATACATTTTTTGGGGCTTTGGCTTTTATTATATGGGGATTAGTTCCTGTTTACTTCCATCAACTGGAAGGCTTCAGCCCTGCATTAATTCTATCTAATCGTATCTTTTGGTCGGCGGTAATTCTAATTGCTGTTTTTTGCTTTAAACCCAACCTAATAGACAAAAAACAATGCACAGTTAGAAATGTCTCAATTGCGTTTATGGCAGGGATCATGATGAATTTATCGTGGTTAGGATTTGTATACGCAACCATCTCCAATAACATCATGGCAGCATCATTAGCCTTTTATATTACGCCTGTTTTTGTGTTTTTTATCGGCTTTGTCTTTTTTAAAGAAGATCTAAAATCACCACAAAAAATTGCTCTATTTATGATGGTATTGGCCATTGTGAGTTATGTCTATTTAGACCAACAATTGCCTGTGTTAAGTTTGGCTATTTCACTCTCTTTTGCTAGCTATATTGCCATCAAAAAGCTAATAAAATTAAACACCTTTGGGGCTATTTTCTTTGAGCATATCCTGTTTGCGCCTATTGCCTTGTGGTACATCATCACTCACTCTGATGAACTTTCTGCACTTAACTGGGCAACCTTAATGGGAGCGGCACCATTACAGCTCGTCTCGATTTTATTATTGAGCATTTCGATCCTCAAAACACCACTCAGCAAGATAAGCTTACTTCAATATATTGAACCGACTTTGCATCTCGCCTTAGCTATATGGATTTATCATGAGCCTATTTCTAGCGGTCAAAAGTGCGCGTTGATATTGGTCATTATCTCTATCATGATTGCTAACATAAAAATGAAGAAGCCAAATAAACCGAATCTTACTAATAAAAGCTGATTGGAAGATAAAAATCCAATTCAAATTCTTCGCTTTCATTTAAAAAGTGGTTTTTGTGGTAGCGTACGTACGCCGGTGTCGATCTTAATTTAAAGCCTGATGCCGGCAACCATTTCTCCAATACTGTACTGATTTGTGGCAGTAGTTGCCCATAAATACCATGCAATCGAAACACCGCATGTAACCCGCCAGGGATCACCATTTGATTTACCACGCCACGGTATTTCAATGGCTTATCAATCGCAATACAAGCAACATAACGGCACTTATTAAGCTCAACCCATGCAGGATTTGAATGGTGTAAGCCAAATTGAGTAGAGAAATCACGATCCTCTGTATTTGCCCATGCTTTTAATACTAACCACGCATTACGAATAGAACGGTTATAGCCATCGTGTCTCACATAGGCCGCCAACAGCTCTGAAACTTCGATGATTTTTGGTTGAGGTAACACTCTATCAGCCACGCTTAAATATCCCTCTGCAATTTCAGGATCTTTCAAATATGGTTTATCTGATATCTGTAAATCGTGCTTACGCCATTCCCCCGGGGACATATCAAAAGTCGACTTAAATGCACGACTAAACGATGATAGTGAGCTAAAGCCACACGTATTGGCAATATCTAAAACGGTCGACTTAGTATCAAACATCAGTTGATTTGCTGCATATTCCATACGAGTTCGACGAATATACTGATGAATCGACTCTCCCACCACTTGTTTAAAGATGCGATGAAAATGCTGCTCAGAATACGCTGCTACCTCAGAAAGCTCTTTTGCCGTAAGTTCTTTGCTGATGTCTTTATGTATATAAAACAGAACATCATTGATTCTTGATATGTGTTGTTGGGTCATAAACTCAAAATAGCATAAATGGGCATATTTATAAGCATAAACGGACAAACATAGTTGTGCAACGCCTTGTACTATCAAAGAATAAAATAAATAAGATAATGATGGGAACACATATGGAAATAGCTCACTCACTGCAACAGATCCAATCATCTTATATCAGAGAGATCTTAGCGGCAGCAACAGACAAGAATGTTATCTCTCTCGCAGGAGGATTACCTGATGAGAAAACGTTCCCAATTGATTTAATGAAACCGACACTAGAAAGCCTGTCTGATATGCCAGAAGTCTTTCAATACGGCGCGACGGCAGGTTACGGTCCTCTTTTAGAACTACTGACAGAAATGTACCAATTGCCAGAAACGCACATACCAATGATCTGTACTGGTTCTCAGCAAGGGCTGGACCTTATTGCGCGAGCTTACATTAACCCAAATGATACCGTGGTAATGGAAGCACCGAGCTACCTTGGTGCAATGCAAGTTTTTGGTTTAGTTCAAGCCAATATCACGACCGTATCACAAACAGATTTTGGTCCTAATCTTGAAGAGTTAGAGCAATGCTTTATTCAAGATTCACCCAAAATGTTCTATGCCGTGCCTGATTTCCATAACCCTACTGGCGTATGTTGGTCATTAGAAACACGTAAAAAAGTGGCTGAGTTGTGTATTAAATACAAAGTCGCTTTCATTGAAGATGCACCATATCGTGAGCTGCGCTTTACCGGTGAAGCGCTGCCAATGGTCTCCACTTTTTGCCCTGACGATTCTATTGTGCTGCGTTCATTTTCTAAAATTGCCTCTCCGGGTTTACGTATCGGTGCAGTAACGGGCAAGAAAAGTTATTTAGAACCTCTGATCAAAGTAAAACAAGGGGCTGATTTACACTCAAGCGTACCAATGCAAGCCCTACTGGTTGGCCTATTAAAGCACGCTGATTTTGGTCTGCACATGGAACAAATTCAAGCACTGTATAAAACGCGTTATGATGTGTTATTCGCAGAACTGAAAAAACAATTACCTGACACTTGCGTGCTAACCCCTGTTGATGGCGGCATGTTCATTTGGTTATCGCTACCAGATTGCGACACTTTCGCTCTGGCTAAAACATTAATTGCTAACGGTGTTGCTGTAGTACCAAGCCCTGTATTTTACCCAAAACCAGAAGGCGCCCCCTCTGCACTACGTTTAAACTTTACTAATGCAAACCCAGAAGAGTTAGTTGAAGCGGTAGATCGTTTAACGAAAGTATTGAATGAAGCGTTAAGCTAATTCGGTGAAGCGATAACGATAATCATCATAAAATTTATAATTTAAGTGGTATATAAATGAAAATATTCAGTAATTTTGAAAGTGGTAACATTCATGTCGTTGCAGCGAATACGCCTGATGATATTCAGTTAACTATCCCTGCGGATAACCAAACTGAGATCGCTCAATGGTTTCACTTTCGCTTAGAAAGCCAGCCTCAACAGCAGCATTCATTTAAAATTTTAGGGTTGGCTAAATCTGCTTATCCTGAAGGTTGGCAAGATTACGATGTAGTTGCGTCTTATGACCGTGAAGAGTGGTTTCGCATTCCAGCTGAATTTGATGGCGATACGCTTAGCTTTAATGTGATGCCAGAGTACCGTTCAATGTATTTTGCGTACTTTGCACCTTACTCGTACGACCGCCACCAAGACCTACTTCACGGTGCACAAACATACCACCGCTGCCAGTTAGAAACGCTTGGTGTTACATTAGATAATAACGATATCAGCATTCTAACCATTGGTGAGCCTGCCGAAACTAAGAAAAATATCTGGATCACTGGTCGTCAACACCCGGGGGAGACAATGGCGGAATGGTTCATTGAAGGCTTATTATCACGCCTATTAGATGAAACTGACACCGTTGGTCGTGCCCTACTTGATAGCGCTGTTTTCCATATCGTACCTAACATGAATCCTGATGGCAGTATCCGTGGTCACTTACGTACCAATGCGATTGGTGTTAACTTAAACCGTGAATGGCAAACACCATCAATGGAAAGATCACCTGAGGTATTCTTAGTTCGTGAGCGTATGCTAGCAACCGGCGTTGATATGTTCTTAGATATTCACGGCGATGAAGCGATTCCATACAACTTCGTTGCTGGTAGTGAAGGTCTTCCTTCTTACAATGAGCGTATTGCTGAGTTAGAGACTACCTTTAAACAAGCGCTACTAACGATTACTCCAGAGTTTCAAGACGAGATTGGTTACGACAAAAATGAACCCGGTACAGCAAACTTAACCGTTGCTTCTAACTGGGTTGGTGAGCAATTCAAATGCCTTTCTTATACGGTTGAGATGCCATTTAAAGATCACATTAGCCACGCTGATGAACTGTATGGTTGGTCTCCAGAGCGAAGCATCGCCTTTGGTCAAGACACGCTATCTGCTATTTGGGCTACCGTCGATAAGCTATAATCTTTGCTGTAAATACTAAAAAACGCCGCAGATAATACTCTACGGCGTTTTTATTTAAGATAATACCAATCACAGTCAGAAATAGCATTTTAGCAAGCTAAGATGATCAGCTATTTACTACAATTGATATAATGCTACTACTGTACTTTGGACTGGATCTCAGTCCCTGCTTCTCTCAATAAGTTAAACGGTGACATTATTACCCCTTTCACGGCCCCTTGAGTAGCTTGCTGTGATAGCTCTTCCGTTTTATCGATAATTTGATCGACTTTTGCCATGATTGGTGGCACTTCTTTACGCAATCTCTCCGATTCTTTAATCACAGCAGGAATGGTTGTTACTCGATAACCCTTACTTTCGACAAAGGCTTTAGGGAAAACCTGTTCGCGATAATTCTTCAACTCAACCAGTGTATTAGGCACTGTCTCTGTATTAACAGCATTCATTATTGTGATCACTTTAGGCAGCGATTCTGTACGAATAGACTTAACTTCATCAAGAATAAGCGGAATTTTATTATCAACAGAAGCAACGGTTTGATTTACATCCTTTACCGTATCTTTCACTTCACTGACTAAGGTTAATATTTGAGGGGTGAGATCTTCAATGTGCTGAGCTAATAATAGCCATTGATCAATTTCCAATTTATCAGCCGTTTTATTTACTTCAGCCATTAGTTCAGGGTATTTCTCAACAACCGTATTTACTGAGTTAGTAAACGCGTAAATGGTATACCCCAAATAAAAAATTGAGATCGCTAATAACGCCTGTATTGCTATTCCTAATCGAGCTAACATAATCATACCTATTGTATATTTTCTTAACGATAACCTAAGTTTAGATAAGAATACACAATAACAAGTTTAGATTATCAAACCAGTGCTAATAATACGCCCCCCACGGTTAATGCTGCAGATAAGTATTGCCCCGCAGAATAAGAGGAGTCATTTTCTTCTTCGATTTTATCTGGATGATCCATCCCTAAAGCGCCATGAGCAAAAGACTCAACGTCGTCCCCCATGCCTTTGTTTGAATCACGGTTTAGTTGGCTTTCTTTTTCTATATCTTGAAGTGCATACAATAAGGCCTTTCCTTCACTTGATAAGCTGACTTGGTTACCACTGACCGCTATCGAATTTCCCATTGAAGAGACCTTCACACTTGGACTAGCAGCCATGACAGTAGAAGGCACCGTTTTACTGTATGTCATTGCATTTTGATATGAAGAAACGCCACTTATCATTACTCTGTCCTTTGATGAATAATTAACCGCCTATAAATTATATCGGTCATCAAGTAGAAAACTTGCGAATGTTTATTGCCTATTGATTTGATTTTTTGATGTACCTCACTCTTTTTTGCTGCCTTTACTTATTATTTATTTTCTAACAGCAGTTAAATAAACTAAGCACTTTAAGCTTTGTAATAAAGAAGCTTCGTGTGGATTTTTATCACTATGGCTATTGGTGTATTACTTGGGGTTCAGTTCCCTCAAGTGACACAATGGAATGAATCGATGTCGGTCGGTACAACCAATATTCCACTGGCCCTCTAATCGAAGTACCAGTGTTAATCGCTTTAGTTAATGTGGCTTTGAGAATGAAAGATAAATCAGAAGAAAAAACGGCTTAATTCTGAGTTAACTAACAGCCTTAAAATGGGTCGCTGATATTCTCTATCAACGACCTATTTTATATACCAACTACATTCATTAATCGACATTGATATTACGGTCTCGTTTATCGTACATATCAGGCGTAGTATGGAAATTGCCCGCATAACCTGCTTGTTGAAGCTTTTCTCGTACCGCTTTTACATCTTCTGTTGTCACCACTTCCGTTCGATCGCCAAGATAGTCACGAATAAACGAAATCAATTCAGACAACTGCGTATCCGTTAATATATTTTGGAAGCTCACCATCGGCATAAAGTTTCTTTCTTCATTAAGGTAGCTTGGCTCTAACCCTCGAATAGTCACGGCGATCGTATTGTATGGATCTCGGTGCATGATAATACCGTTATTTAACAGCGTCGGCGCTATTGGATCTCGCCCTTTACCATCTTCACCATGGCAAGCACCACAGGTTGAAACGAATAAAGGATACATATCAGATTGTTTGGCTTCTTCAGTAAATCCTGTCGGTTGCAACTGCTTCGTATTTGGCGGAATGGTATTATTTTCATCCCCCACTAATAGATACGTCGCCATTGCCTCCACATCTTTACGAGTCATAAAACTGGTGCTATTTTTGACCACATCAGCCATACCACCAAACGCAGACCCTTTATCTGAGTGCCCTGTATGTAAGAAATCCGTCAGTGATTTAATATCCCAACGATCTTGATATAACTCTCGTGATGAAATATCTGGCGCATTCCAACCATCAATAATATTACCTTGGAAAATCTTATCCGTTTCTAATGCCTGAGCAATATTTCGTGGCGTATGGCACTCTGAACAATGTCCAAGCCCTGCCACTAAATATTTACCACGAGCCCAAATATCAGCGTTATCTTCTGGAGCATTAGTCGTTAAATCTAACGGCTCTCTATCCATAAATACGATATTCCAGCCTAATAGCCCTAAACGAATATTTGATGGAAACATCATGCTATTTTCATCATTACGACGTGAAACCGCAGGGATGGATTGCAAGTAATCCCACAATATTTTTACATCTTCTTCTGTTACATATTGGTAAGACGTATAAGGCATTGCAGGATACAGGTAGCCATGCTTTCCTTTACCATCGTAAAGTGCTGCTTTGAATTCTTCATAGCTGTAATCCCCAATCCCTTCAGTATAATGAGGGGTTATATTGGTTGAATACACGGTTCCAAATGGTGTAACAAATGGCAAACCACCAGCAAAGGGTTCGCCGCCTTCAGCACTATGACAAGCAACACAATCCCCTGCATAAGCGAGGTATTCACCTTGAGTTAATTCCTCTTGTGGAATAGCGGCCATTTTTTCATCGTAAGTAATACGCTGAGACGTAATAAATGCACCTAACGCTAAAATATCGTTGTCACTTAATTGATCTTCAAACGCGGGCATGATGTTATTCAAACCATAATTAATAGTGTGTTGTATTTCTTCAATACTCCCACCGTGCAGCCACACATTATCAGATAGATTTGGTGCCCCAAGCGCTTGGTTCCCTTTTGCATCGGCACCGTGGCACGCAATACAACTTTTCATAAATGCCGTTTTACCAAGGTCTATTTTGACTGAGGGTGCGTTTAGTGGGCGCTGTTGCAAAGAAGCAAGATAGTAAGAGATGTTCTGAATATCCTCTTTAGGAAGAATATTTATCCACCCAGCCATTGCTCCGTAACGTCCCTTTTTAATTGAATGCAAAATGGCTTCATCTGAGCCGCCATATAACCACACATTATCAATTAAATTTGGGAAGTGTTTTTGTCCTTGCCCATTAGCTCGATGACAAGCAGCACAGTGAGTTTGAAACAACCCTTTGCCAGAAGCTACAATGTTTGGTTCAGCAGCAAGTGCCGTAAAATCAATCTTACCCAATTGAGCTATTTGTTGATCTAAAGACTGATTGTGCTCCTGAACCGTATCATCACTTTGCTGCCACCCTAACAGTCCTTGCCAGTTACCTAGCCCCGGATATAAAACGAGGAACACCAAAGAACAAGCAAAAGCGACAAAATAGCCCACAAACATAATGCGTGGCGGTGGTCCGTCGTTTTCATCAATATCATCAAATGAATCAATGGTTTTGTTTTTATCGGCAAGGTGATTGATACGCCAATATTTGATCACCACATAGACCATTAGCGCTAAGAAGATAACAGTAAGACTAATGACCCATACGTTCCAAAATCCAGTCATAATTATTCTCCCTGATCTTGCATAGTATCAACACCCAAACTCTGCAAGTAACGGATTAACGCTTCCCCTTGGGTTTTCCCAATGACTTGAAGTCGAGCACCATCAATGTCTGCGTCCGTATAAGGTACACCAAGCGTACGGAGCGCTCGCATTTTATCGGAAATCGCTTCCCCATCGAGTGTTTGCTCAAACAGCCATGGATAGCTTGGCATGATAGAAGTTGGCACCACACTTCTAGGGTTCATTAAATGAATAACATGCCATTGATCGGTATACTTACGTCCCATGTTCGTCAAATCAGGTCCGGTACGTTTTGAGCCCCATAAATTTGGAAACTCATAAATATCATCGGCTTCTTTATTGGCACGACCATTACGCAGTATTTCTGCTTCTAATGGACGCACCATTTGGGTGTGACAAACATGACACCCTTCGCTGATATAAATGTCTCGTCCCGCAAGTTCTAGTGCAGTAAGCGGTTTAGCTAAAGATATTTTTTTTAAATCAGAAGCCATAAATACATTCGGTACAACCCAAACTAATAACGAAAAAGAGGCAACAATGACCGTTGAGAGAATTAAAATGAACACCGATTGGGTAAAATCTTTACTTAAGATCATGATTTACCCTCCACTGCTGTTGTGGGAATCGAATTTGAGGTAACCGTTTTATACAAATTAAAGACCATCATCAATAAACCGACCACAAAGAACACACCACCAAGGAATCGAACAAACAGCCATGGCGCTTTAAAGTCCATCGCCTCCACAAAACTATAAGCAAGTGAACCATTATCAAGCTGGGTAAGCCACATATAGCCTTCACCAATCCCTGCAACCCAAAGGGCGATAGCATAAAGAGCAACGCCAATATGAGCGAACCAGAAATGCCATTTTAATAAACGGAGTGACCACAGCTCTTCTTTTCCCCATAAACGAGGAATAAAGTAATAAAATACAGCAATGGCAGACATACCAACCCAACCTAAGGCCGCAGAATGCACATGACCAATGATCCATTCGGTATTATGAGCGACCATATTAAACCAACGGATCGCCAGTAATGGTCCCTCAAACGTGGCGAGACAGTAATAAAGAATGGCCGAGAAGAAGAACAACATAATGTAGTCTTTTTTCAGTTTGCTTTTGTTAGAGAGCAGCGTCATTGCACTATTAAATGCGCCTGCCCATGATGGGATCCACAAAATCAGCGACATCACGATACCAATATTTTGCACCCACTCTGGTACTGAGGAATAGATCAGATGATGCGTTCCCGCCCATGTATAAAAGCCCACTAATCCCCAAAAATGAATGATAGATAGACGGTAAGAATAAATAGGACGTTCTGACACTTTAGGAATGAAGTAGTAGTTCATGGCAATAATGCCCGCAGTTAACAAGAAACCTACTGCATTGTGACCCCACCACCACTGAACAATGGCATCTTGCGCACCGGCATAGACAGAATAAGATTTCCACATCGACACGGGCAATGCCAAATTATTAATAATGAAAATCATCGCGATAACGAGAATAAATGCCCCGAAAAACCAATTGGCGACAAAGATATGGCTGACGGTTCGTTTCGCAATAGTACCGAAGAACAGGATGGCATAAAGCACCCAAACTAAGGCGATTAATATATCGATTGGCCACTCTAATTCGGCGTATTCTTTCGTCGTTGTGTATCCTAATGGCAGGGTTATCAAGGCGAGAATTAAAATAAACTGCCATCCCCAGAACACCATCCAAGACAGGCTTTTATTAAATAACTCAATCTTACTTGTTCGTTGAACAATATACAGCGAGGTCCCCATTAATATATTGACGACGAAACCCAAAATAACCCCCGAGGTATGCAGTGGTCTCAACCGTCCAAACTGAAAATATTGTGAATCAAAATTGAGTGATGGCCAATAAAGCTGGGCGGCGAGCATGACACCAACGCTCATGCCAATAACCGCCCAAATAACCGCGGCAATAATAAAATAGCGTACAACTTTGGTATCGTAATCCCTGATATCTGTCATCGCCTTTACTCCATTTTATCTTGAGACTCAGAACCTAACATCGAGTAATAATAGGCAATGTCCTTCATGTCTTGATTAGATAAAGTATCAGCTTGCTGTTGCATTAGAATGGCTAACCCACTGGTTCTCTCGCGAGATTTATAATCTTTTAGTGCAGACACAAGGTAAGAAGCGCGCTGGCCTCGTAAATTTGGATAGGGGTCAATCAATGCAATGCCATCTGCACCATGACAAGTCATACATACTTTGGCTTTTTGTTTTCCAATCTCAAATTGATTTAACTCTTCAGCAGAAAGAAAACCACTAAATAAAACAGCAAAATAAACGACAAACCATTTATTCATATTTAAAACCCTTTTGGTTCAATAATAGTAAATAAGTTTAGATTATTTATTTTAAGCGTGCTTAATTTAAGCCATATAATTGGGAAGAATAAACGTAAAATGCGACTTACTTCTTACACAAATCATCACCACACAGGAGAAATTTTTACAACAAATAATAAAAGCCGATGACGTATTAATTCATCGGCTTTTTAAGTATTTGGTTCTTATAATGAGATTAAACTCCGCTAGTCAAAGTCACCATACAAAGTTAATGGGTCAACCGGTATTGATACTGGTTGCCAACGGTCGGTAAACGTATATTTCGCATAAAAGAGTAAGTGGTTTGGTTTATAGAAGTCAGACCGTTGAATATCAACCGATGCCCCTAAATACCAACGCTTACTGATTCTTTGCTCTACTGCCGCCTCTAAAGAAAAACCAAAACCACCGCCACGGCTTGAATCAAGCCTTGTCCCTTCAACATATGGATCATCTTCTTTTGTCCACGAATTTGAAATTGAGCCACTGACTAAATATGAAAGACCATTATTAATACGCTCATAATAATTCACAGGAATAGATACAGATATATAATCCTGAGGGCTATAATAACCACCATATCCGTAAGCATATTCACTCAAATTCTTATCATAATTTAGATACATTAAATTTAAGCCTAAACTGAAACGTTTATCGTTTTCGTTGATTATTTTCCAATATGTACCGCCCAATAAGCCTAAACGAGTATTATCCTCTACTGATTTGCCCGTCATTTTATGAAATTGAGCACTTGCCCAATAACCAACGTCACCACCTAAATCGTAACTACCACCAAGCTTAACACCGGTTTTCATCACTCCGCCCCATTCATCACCTTGATGATTTGAAGCGGTATCGGGCACCGTCATACCAGCATAAGAAAGAGTACTGCTGGTTTCTGAGCGGCGAGATAATGTCGCTTTCCATCCAATATCGCCTAAATCGCCAGAAAGATTCAAACCACCAACAATATTTTGTTGGTCAAATCCCACAGGCGTTGTTCCAATATCCGCACTCCATGAATCAGCTAGCCAGCCAATACCGAAAGCGCTACCCGTCTCTTTCTCATTCATTCTTGTTTCTGTATTATCGTAATCAATATCACCAGAATTAAGATGAACGACATCAGCACGAAGTTGTAAATGCCCATCGTACTCAGGCATTGGTATAATGGCTTCAATCGGTACTTGTACTGATTTATTCGCACCATCTCTTGCACTGTAATCTATCCCAAAAGAGACGTAACCTTGATCCCTAGCCTGAATACTATCTAAATCAGATTTCACATTTCGAGTAAGCCAGTTGTCATCCGCATTATTGTATAACTCACGCAAATTTTCGTCTTTGGGCTCTTCACTTAGCTCAAGGTCAAGTACGTCATCATTAGTATACTCAGCGATAGTCGCATCGTTTTGAGCGGGAATGGCCTCTTCTACTAATGCATAATGTGCCATGCTTGTAGCAAGGTTCCACTCTTTAGCTTCCACTGCAACCGCCATTCCATCGCGATAATCAATGGCGTCACTGTCTTGCTTTTGTTTCAGCATTTCAACTAAAGCAATGGCTTCTGATTGGTAACCATACGCCATCAAAATTAGAGCTAATTCCATGCTCTGACGGCTACTTAACGCCTTTTTTTCTGAGTATACATACAGCGCCAATTGCTGTGCATCATCGTCTTCACCAAGTGCTTGTTGAGTTTTCAGCAGCCCAAGTAAAGCACTATATTGATATTGCGAATTTAATTGACTTGCCGATGAATAGTATATTTTAGCGTCTGCATACTCTTCATTTCGAAATGCATACTCAGCAAAAAGTAAATCGCGACGGATCTTTTGATCAAACGAAAGAACAATATGCTCACTGTTACCTTCTAAATGATTTTTCCATTCTTTAAATTTTTCATGTTCTTCAAATGTATACAATAACCCGCCATAACGTAACTGCGTTTCCATGTTCCATTTATCTGTCGGTTTAATGCTCTGTAGTTTAATAAACGCTTGCTTTGTAAACCCAAGCTGAAACTGAGCATCAATTAACAATAATATTGCATCAGGATCTGAATTATATTCGATTTCTAATCGTCTAATCTCTTTCTTTGCAGCTTCTGGATCATTTTTAGCAAGAATAAATAATGCACTAAACATTTGATTTTGTTCTAAGCGATTTAAGTTTGAGTTCATTGCTTCACTACGATCACTTTCAGCTACTGCCGTCAATTGGGCAATAGCTTCAACCGTTTGACCATAGCGAGCCAAATACAAAGCATACGCAAATGACATCTCCGGCGTTCCATTTTTTGACCACGTCGACATCAATTTATCAGCACGTTGAGCTTGCCCCGTTGATCGTAAAGAATCGGCTACCTCACTACGCTGCCAAGGAGAGACGGGAGGATCTATCACCAGCTTATCCAAGATCGTTTTAGTGTGTTCAATATCCCCTTTATTAATCGCGACAGTAAGCTTTGTCATTAATAAAGAGATCTCAACTTCATGAAATCGTTCCGCCAAAATACGCTGTTGACGTGAAGATAAGTTATGTCCTTTCTCTAACGCTTTCTCGCCCCCATAGAAAGAGAGTTGCAAATTAAACCAACCTCTTAATGCCGTTTCATCTAACCGATTTTTGCTTAATGCGGTAGTGTAATAATCTAAAGCTTGCTCTTCATCCCTTTGAACTAAAGCTAATTCAGCAAGATAATTATATGCATATGGGTCATCTGGCTCATATTTTATTGCTTGATGGTATTTTCTATTGGCACCATCAAAATCCCCTCTTTGCATCATTTTCTCACCGTGTTCGAGGTAAGCCCAATAACTTGAAGAGTTGATATAACCAGTCCATTTATCGACATTACGAAGATCTTTATCGTATTTTTTTGCTTTTTTAAAATAAGATAAAGCCACTTCTTGTTGACCTAGTCGTAGATAAACCATACCTAACCCACCCAAAATTTCAGGATCATTAGGCCGAGCTTGTAAGGCAACCAATAATTGTTGTCGAGCATTCATAATATGCCCTGATTCAAGTTCTTTTAATCCGGTTAACTTAGCTAGGTATTTAGGGTCTTTTCTCAACTCAGTTTCTTGTTCAAAACGCTTATTCGCATCAATTAATGCTTTTCTGTAGCTTGTATTTGAAGGGTAATAACTGGAAAGTATCGCGTATTGCTGAACAACCTCTTTTGTTATGTAACTGTCATTTAAGCGAGAGATCCATAATGACGCAGCACTGCCTGAAACCGATGTTTCTAATGAAAGGCGTTGTAATAACCTCATAGCAATAGGGTTTGATGGGGCTCCTTTTGAAATATGCTTCGCATAGGCTAATTGAAAATCAGGTACTCCAGGGTGCTCTGTATTTAATTTTTTAAGTCCAATTAATACCTTTCTTTCATGCCCTTTAACACCAGACTCTATATTCAGGTAGGTTAATTGTAGTACTGGCGTCGGCATACCATTAGGGAATAATTTATTGAATGCCTGTAGTGCTTCTTTATTACGACCAGAACGGGACAGTAAAATAATTTTCTGATAGGCCGCTTTATTATCACCATAAATAGATAAGCTATCTCTAAGCTGCTTGATGGTTACTGAATTAGGTTGAGTCGCTTCTAATTTTTTTAAAATACCCATGGCTTGATCAACCTGCCCCAATTTAGCCAAATGCTGAGCTTGAAAACTCAGCCCTTTGGCATTATTAGGGTCAACCGCAAATAAACGTTTGAGTGTTGTTTCTGTAATATCGGGGCGATGGAGTAATTGTGCATATCTTAACTGTTCCACTAACTGTTTAGTCGAATCAACATTAGATACATCACTCTGAAAGACAATAGGCTTCATCATCGGTAATTCTGATTTAGCCGTCGCCGCCATAATCGATGATGAACAAAATACTCCTATCACTGCAATAGAAAGTAATCGCGTTATTTTATTAGCAGCAAAGCGTTCTATTGGCATACATGAGTCCAACTAGGAATAACACGACCATCATTACCAAATTGATAAACCCCTTTATGCCAACCTAACCCAAACAAGGTTAATACGCTGTTATAGTAACGATCTTTCTCAATAGTTGATAATGATGCCTCAATGCCTTGAGCATACTCATCTGCGAGAGATGTTAAATCAACGGCATCTAACAGCGGAAGTGCTGAGGCATTAATACCAACCCCACCTATATTTTTTGTTTTTCCCGTTCGAGTATTAAATATCTCAGGCATTCCTTTACCTTTTTTTAACTCAAGCACAACTGGATGCATTCTATTTAAAATAGCCGCTTTGTTCTTATCACTGTTAGGTAGCATTCCTGCCCATAAGTAAGTACGAATTGCGTTATAACTTCCAACGGATTTGGTTTTTTTGTCGTTTTGAAATTGACCCTTTTTCCACTCAACCCAATCAGGGCTAGACCCTTTAGGCATGGTATCTTTAATCAATCGCGCGCTTGATTGATATAACTCTGCCCATTGATAATTTGGAAACAACGTATCCATGCGAGTAAGTAATTGCAATGGTACATAACTAGGATTTAAACGAACATGGTTATCACCATAAATAAACCCTTGCTTGCCAGGCAATAAGACCGTACCAAGACCTGATACCACCGCGGTTTCTTCTCGCAAAATACGGCTCGCAAGCAAATGACCTAAAGATTGATAATAGAAGTTATCCCATAAACGACCCGCTTCCATTAGGCTATAAGCAATCCACAAATCCGAATCTGAAGCAGAGTTTGCATCTAGCACACCGGTACTACCATTTGGTCTTGTTCCCCACAACCACGCGGGGAGTTGAGCCGTGAGATCGCCTCCTGCTAAGTTTTTTTCAGTCCAATTAAGTAACGAATTAAACATTGCTTGATCATTCGCGATTAGTGCAAAAAACAACCCATACGATTGCCCCTCTGACGTCGTAATTAAGCGAGGATCGCTAGTATCAATCACTCTTCCATTCTTAATGTAATTTTGCTTAAAGCTATTCCAAAGTGCCCATTGGCATTGATTTTCTTTTGTCATTTCCACTTGCGATTTAACTCGAGGCGAAAGACCCATCTCTTGTGCTGTTATCATCGGCGTTGTTAGTAATGAACCAATAAAAACACTCAATAATGTCAGTCGTGTTTTCATAGTTCATCCTCTTCTGTACTTAAACGACGTTGTGCAATGTGACGAAGTACTCGATATAAAATGATGGTAACCATGACGACCAATAACGTCGCAAAGAAAGCGATCAATAATGGATATTTAGAAAAATGATACCAAATCAATTGTGATATAGGCAGTTCACCCACATAATAACGCTCACCCACATTAAAGCTGGCGACTTCATCATCACGCAAAGTAATGACTGAACCAAACATAGACGATATTTTTCCACTGTCGTTTAATGCTTGATTAATCAATGCAAATGACTCTGGTGTTTGTGCAAGTAAACTCACCATAGTGCGCTGCGCCGTATAAGGTGATTCAACACTGGTAATTGCGGCAAAATTTCCCGTGGTATGAATACTAATAGAATCGGCAACTTGTTGATTATCACTTGCTGGATCTACCCAATTTTTTCCTCGTTGCGATTCATTTTTACTTGGTAAATTAAGTACGCGCTCAGAGGAGATTAATTGAATATGCTCTATGTCTTTTTTATCAACAGAGGCCAGTTCAGGCATGACTCCAATCGTTAGGATGTCTTTATTTTCTAATGTTTCTTTGTTCCAATTATCGGTAACCGTAACGTTTAAGACTGGGTACCCTGAGTTTGAACCAAATACGCCCATCATATTCACAAACGTTTGAATTTCTTCATTTGATGCATGTTGAGGAATAACAACAACGGTATCCGATAAGTCTGCCATTCTTGTAAATGGATAGCCTGAATTAGCAAACGCACGCATATTTGGCATTTCGATATAATGTAAAAAACCTGAGAAATCAATGGTAGAGTCCTCACCAATCACCGCATAATTTTTACTTGGTTGCGTCGTTTGGCATTGTTCTTTCCCACCTACAGATGATGCAAAACCAAACTCAAACTTCACTTCATTCTTACTACCGACTTGAAAAGCAGGGATACGAACTACGTCACCTCCACCTAATAAATCATCATCTAGCAGAGGTAATCGTATACGCGTATTGTCAGTTGACTCACCAGATGTATTTAAGTTAAACGCTTTTACGAATTGGTTGTTCACACTTAAAGTCATGCGAGAACCAGAGTTATCCATCAATGGCGGGGTGTAGCGATAATTCAAATCAAATGGAATACCACGACTTTGCCAAGTAAATAAATCTGGCGGTAAACGGAAGTGTACTGAAATAGGAGGAGGAGTCTGCCCCTCTACCTGTAATAATGCACTTTCTGGCAGTAAATCAGAGAGTGCTACCGCTCTATCTGTATCTATCCAGTTAGGAGCATCATAAGGTTTACGTGGTACCAGTTGTTCTGCCTTATTGATTTTTGCTGATGGCCCAGTAAATAAATTTTTTCCTAGGGCGAGACCTTTAGCTGCAGTCACTAAATCTTTCGTATCACGACCAATAACAAGCAATAATTTGACATAAGGATCTGTGGGATGAGAAATCATTTGAATTCTAGGCCCATCAACATCCGGAAAGTTCCTTAAAAAATCAGGCTTACTGTCATTCGTAATAAAAACAATTGCATTACGAGTGGGTAGTGCATTATCAATCATTGGAAAATCTGAACCGCGCCATTCAGATAATGAACCAAAGTATGATGATGCTATGCCTGCAGCTTTGATTTCATTGATATCAAGTTTGTCACTAAACACCATCGGTAACGTCAAGTCTCCCATATCTCTTGAATCAAAAAATGGCGCGGGTAATAAACTTAAGTCGTTATTTATCTTTGTTTTTTGAGTTAATAAAGTGATAGTACTCTTTGAACTAATTTCTGCCCAAATACTGCTGGCATTTGGATTACTGCATGACATTGAAACATTTCCGACTAACTCAAATTTAAGTTGGTTATAATCGGTAAATAAACGAGGGTCTAAATTCAACTCTACAGAAGAAGACTTACCTTGCATCCCATCATCAATAGTAACAACACCCACAAGTTCGTTATTGAAATACACTTTAATATGGGAGACCAAAGAGAGTAATGCTGGCGATGGGATTAGATCAAAACGCAGTGATGCTTGTGAAACCACTTCATCTAAACGAGAACCAAAGCCAACATAAGCCGTACTTTCACTGCCCTGTAATTGAATCGAATGGCCATAACCAAGGTCACTAAAACTGAATGTATTTTTAGTGACAATAGGGGATACATGCGAAGTGACCATTTCTCCACTGGTCACTTGTGTTGAGTTATTACTTTTATTAGCCATAAGCGGCGTTACCGCACTCGCCGTAAAACTGATCAAGCCTATCGCCATCGCTATGGCATTTATTTTAGTTTTCATCCACATAACTTCGCACTCTGAAGGTTAACTTTTATAGGTTTAAACGTGAGCACAAACTCACTTATTATTGTTATTAATTGCGCAATCATTTTGACCCATTTCGGGCTATAAGCGATTGTGTTTCTGTAGCCTCTTGCACCTATTTTAAATACGCTAAGCATACTCATTAAAGGCTTGTCACTCTGATAACTGTTTTGCCATTTTGTCCATACATCAGCACGCGCAAACGTACATTGTACGTAATCAATATTTTGTTGTTTCGTCAGTGGCTCAAGCTGTAAACCTAACGCTTTTCCTCGGCTATAAGTCACTTTTGCAGGGAAGACAAAGTGATGCTCACCGCGCTGCAAAATAATGTCTAAAGAGTGTCCATAAAACAGCTCAACCGACGTGGGCAGTTCGACTCTCAACCCACCCAATGAAAAATCTTTAATATCGCATCGTATTTTGTGGCCAGATGGCAAATGAATCGACATTGGAATATTAACGACTACTCGGTGATCTTTTCGCACTTGCTTTGATTCTTCGGCAACAGCAACCGCACCACCAAGAATAAGAAGGTTATAAAAAACCCAAAGTAAATTAACAACCACACTTCCAAGTTCGTCATCTGGGCCCCAACCTAAGCGATATAGACCAAAACCAATACCAAAAACATTTAAGATCACCAATAACCAATAGGGTTTAGAGATCGTCCAATCGTAATGCTTATCTTCAATCAATCCACCTTTTGCTGTGACATTAAACGTTCCTTTATGAGGTGCAAATAAAGCAACAGTTGTTGGCCTTGCAATATACCAAGACAACACCGTTTCATACACTTCCCCCCAAAATGAATAACGATATTCTCCCTGCATTCGAGAGTTAGTGATGCTGGCATGTACCATATGCGGTAATACATATAAAATAATCGCCGCGACAGGAGCATAAATAATATATGTATGCATAAGTAAGAAAACTAATGGTGCCAGCAAAAAGATAATACGTGGAATACCCGATAAAAAGTGCAACATGGCATTGGCATAACACAAGCGTTGTTGCCACTTAAGCCCTTTACCTAATAACGGATTATCAACACGAAATATTTGAGCCATGCCTCTTGCCCAACGAATACGTTGACCAATATGAGCAGACAATGTCTCTGTAGCCAAACCTGCAGACAATGGCTTTCTTAAATACGCAGAGCGATAACCCAAACGATGCATTCGTAATGAGGTATGTGCGTCTTCTGTTACTGTCTCAACGGCTATTCCACCCACTTCTTCTAATGGTTCACGACGTAAAACAGCACACGAACCACAGAAGAAAGAGGCATCCCACAAGTCATTACCATCTTGAATTAAGCCATAAAACAAGCTGCCTTCATTCGGAACATCCCCAAAATTAGATAAGTTTCTTTCAAATGGGTCAGGTGAGAAAAAATGGTGTGGGGTTTGAATTAATCCCAACTTTTCATCACTTAAAAACCACCCCATTGTCATTTGGAAAAAAGCACGGATCGGAATATGGTCGCAATCAAAAATGGCAACATATTCACTGGACGTCTGCTTTAAAGCGTAATTAATATTACCGGCTTTTGCATGTTCATTGGTTGGACGACGGATATACCCCACGCCAATCTCTTCTGCAAACTCTTTAAATGAATCTCTTTTACCATCATCTAAGATATAAATATTCAGCTTTTCTTTTGGCCAATCAATGCCTAACGCAGAATAAACCGTCGCTCTTACAACATCTAAATCTTCATTATAGGTAGGGATCATCATATCAATCGTAGGCCACGTTGATTGATCATCAGGTAAAGAAACGGGTTTTCTATTTAACGGCCAAATATTTTGAAAATACCCTAGTATAAGTACGATCCACGCATACGTTTCTGCCATTAATAAAACACAGCCAAGAAACAGAGCAAGAGGATCATCCCAATTTAAAGAAGAGGTATAGCGCCACCAAATATAACGACAAGACACCGTTACAGATAAAGTGACAAGTAAAATGGTCGGGAAGCGTCCAGGCATACGTCTGAACATCATGCCCAGTGACCATAATGCCACAATAAAGAACGCTTGAGCTGTCAAACTAAATGGAATGGTAAAACATAGTACCGCGAGAACAACAACAACAGTACCGATAGCGATATTGAGAAAGTGACTCGATAATGAAGATGCTTTCTTTTTCTTTTGTTTCGAATCAATTGCGTAATGACTTGAATACCCTTCTAACCATACAACAATTGAAGTTAATCCTTTTAATGGTAAATAAAATAAGCGACTAATTTGCTTCCACACCATGGTGATAATTTGGCGAAGAGAAACCCTCTCAGTGAGCCTTCTTGGTTGCACAATAAAAAGGATCCATAATGTTTGGATCAACATTCTAAAAGGGTCAAAAAACTTAAAGCGCGAGAAATCAATTTGTGGATACCAATAATAAGGTAACTTCCAACTCTCAATCCCTGCTATCTTTGATTTGAAAAAACAAAAACAGACTACAAACCACACAGAAAGAATTAACTGACTGATATAAGAAGGTGATTTATCTTGCGTATAAAAATGCAATTGCTTACGAAATTCAACCATAAGCCTAGGTTGAAAAAATAACGATAACCAACCAAACATAGTGCTATATGCCTTCCATCGTTTTCGCCGAAAAGTGTGCTAAAAGCCAAAATGCAAGTTCATTCAGTCCTTTAGAAAACTGACTGTGTGGTGCATATTTAAGGACGTTACTTAATTGCGAGCAAGCATCTGGCACTGAGGTATCATGGTGTAATAGCATAGGTAAGCATTGCTCTGCTAACTCTTGTTTAAATACCAACGAAAGATCTACACTATTTTCACTAAGAGGTTGGTACCGATTAATGAGAAAATAAGGATGATGGCGTTGATTAAAGCAATGAAAAGAAGCATCCTGTTGAAAATAAGTATAATTTTGAATATCTGCATTAATCACACACAAAACCATATCTGCGTTATCAAGCAATGCTGTATGAGTATTATCAAGTTCATGAATACTCGGCAATAGCATCAATTGCCATTCATTCTCTATCTCTGGCTGATTTAGAAATATATTCAATAAACCATGAGGTAAAGAAGCCACCTCTTGTTTAATCGTTTTAAGCTCATCTATCGTTAATAGTCCATAAGGCACAAAAGATAAATTACTGTTACTTACATAAGCGGCTTTTTTCCATGACTCTCCAGATAGCACGCGTTTAGACCAACCATCTTTAACTGAAAAATCTAATGCAAAATGCAAACTCATAAGATTTTCAGAGCGAACATCAATAACATGAACACTTTCTTCAAGTTGCACTAATGCCTGAATTAAATTTGCAGCGATAGTTGTTGATCCAACACCACCACGTAACCCCGTTATAATTATTCTTTTCATCATTCAGGTTCTTTTTTATTAATAAAATGCTCACAATGCAGATCTGGCGCATTATTTTCACTTTCTTTACTTTTAGATAACAGGTCTAATGCATTCCATGATTTCTTAACTTTATTATAACGTTCAACTTCACATAACTCATTATATGAACGTTCTTTTATATCAAAAGCAGAAAATAAAACCGTTATATCTTGACTAACTTCTCTAGCCATAAAGCAGTGACCTTAATGAGTAATGTAATAGATTTAATGTAAGGGAGATTCTATTACAAATTAGTACTAATGTAACACTTAATAAGTGTATCATAAGTGAGACTATGGTTAATGTACACATATGATAATTTATATATCAGATGCACATTTAGAAAAAACATATAAACTAGCTTAAAAAGCTAGAAAATGAACTCAGTAAGATAACAAGCAACGTAAATACATCTAAAATAATTAATGTAGCAGAGTGATACACATGCTGAAAAATTCACATACGTTTGAAAATAAAAGTAAAAAATTAAAATCGAGTGTTTATATAACGACGTTCAGCACTAAAACACCGATCGTAAATCACGTATCTAAATTAGTAAAAAGTGAGACTATAAATACATTTATATGCTCAACAACACTAAATTCATTCACAAAATCATTGAGTGACTCAAATACATTCGCATTAAAACAGAGTTTAAATTCATATTGTCCAAACATATATTTTAATAACAATGATGCATGTAATTCACTTAAACATTTGTATAACGATATAAATAAAACTCAGATAAAAAATAATTCATCCATTATTATCGTTATTCCAGACAATATATTCACCTCAAAAACAGTTAAACGTGAAATAGCATTCTTTGAAAAACTTCAAGCTCTAGCTATTGACAAATTACTTACTATAAATGTATTAATCTATGGCAGAGATATACATTTAATAAAAAAAATGCTCAGCCAACATCCTAACTTATGCGTTGGTTACTCAAGCCTACAAAGTATAGATAAAAAAACCTTTTTATATCATGTTTATTATTGGGGATTGAATACTGGCATGCGAGGTGAAAGTGAAACCTATCTTACTCTTAATGAGGATCATTCACTGACACCACAATCAAAAATAGGCAATGATCAGACCGCTTCTCCTCTGAATATCGACGATGAAAGTGCAATCTATATTTCAGATACTGCGATTGAAAAAAATCAAAAAACTTCAGATGCCATGATTTGTTCAGCGAATAATGAAAGCTTAGAAAAAAGCCTAACAATATTATCCCGAGCAACAATAGTATTAAGCTGTTCAACGCAAAATGAAGTGCGACTATTAGGGGTCAGTATCTACAGGCTACGTAAAAGTTTTGGACAAAATATTAAGATTATCGTTAGAGAAATGCAGCCCTGTTTACGCTATTCCGATGAAATGTACTTACTACAATCGGGCATCAATTTGATCATTCATTTCGGGACTCGATTCTCAAGCATGCTTAGTTCAATTGAAATTTTACGTGGTCAAATACTCACCCGCCCACTCCCTAGTTCCACTGAAGAATTACTTAATTTTTACTCACAGAGCGTGAAAATAAAAGGTTATACCACCAATGAACGCTTTGTTCATTACACCAGTGAATCCTTACTACATCTAGATATATCCCAAACCGAATTTGCCCTAATAAAATTAGAACTTCTCCCTAACATTAGGCCTGAAGCTTATTTTGATATGTGCAATATCCAAAGAGAGGGCGATGTTATGACTGTGTGTACAAGTACTATTTATCTATTCTTACAAGGTGTTCGTATGACCGATCTTCCTGTGGCATTGCACAATATTTTTACGCTACCAATTAGGGATATATTTGCTAGTCAAACAAACTTTACAACATTAGGAAATGTAGAACGAGAACTGCCAAATATAACACAGCATGCTGTCATTATTGAGAATAACTCAGCTCAAGAAGAGGGCCGCACTCACTCTGCTTACGATTCTTCTGCTCCTGTTATTCTCGCAAAACATAAACCATTGGATTTTTAGCATTATGAATATTGAAGATTTTATACTTACCGTCTTATTCAGTGGGTTTTCAGGAATAATTATTGGTTACTTTTTACGAGATATTTCCATCGTGATACTGCGCCTTTATAATTCCTATATCCGTAAACCAAAATACTTAGCTAAATACCGTTTTGAAGATAATGGAAATGTAGATAAATGAAGACGCATACACTACAACAACCTCTCTATGGGCTTGGTTGGTGGAATATTTATTTCATCATTAAGATTGGCCTATTTACTCAGGATATGATTAGTTTTCATCCACTTGAGAACTTTGCCTTTGTCGCTTTTTTATTGCTGCCATTAAAACCAAGGGCCCTTAAAATTATACGACAATGTATTGCTGTACCTATTGGATTATGGCTAATGCATTTCGATTCTTTTTTGCCGCCTCTAAATCGCTTATGGGGCCAAATAGGACAGTTATTACAATTTGATCTTAGCTATCTTGTTGAGCTTGCTGGTCGCTTTATTTCTCCACAAGCATTTCTTGCTTTATTTGTGTTAATTTTTGCTTATTACTTTTTAAACCAAGTATTCCGTATTTCTGTTTTCGTTATACTTGCTCTGATTTACATCAGCCTACCTCAAAGCATATTTAACTCTCAAGCAAAAGAAACGGTTATCGCTCAACAACCAACCATCACCCAAACGACAACGCCTTCACAGCAATCTATTGATGAAAGCGGTCCTGTTAACGATGCGGTACTTAACCAAGCAAAAGAGTTATTCTTTAACAATGAAGCCCAACGAAGAGTTACTTTTCCAAGTGCTGCACCATCAACTAAATTTGATCTTCTGTTCTTAAGTATTTGTTCTGTCGCATGGGATGATATTGAAATTGCAGGCTTGGAACATCATCCTCTGTTTAAAGAATTTGATGTTATTTTTGATAACTTCAGTGCTGCGACCTCTTATAGTGGCCCTGCGGTTATTCGATTATTAAGAGCGAGTTGTGGACAAGAAACACACCAAGAATTATTTTCCGCACCATCATCTAAACAATGTTTCTTGTTTGATGATCTAGCTAAACTTGGTTTCCAAGAAAATCTATTATTAAATCACGATGGTAAATTTGATGACTTCTTAGGGTTACTTAAAGAAGGCGGTGATTTACAAGCACCATTAATGTCTCAAGCAGGGTTAGAGCAATATCAATCTGCTTTTGATGGGTCACCCATTTATCGAGATAAAGAAGTGCTTACTCGCTGGTTAGGAAATAGAGAAAACGAACAGGATAGTTCTGTTGTCGCACTTTATAATACGATTTCATTACACGATGGTAATCGCATTATTGGAGCCAGTGGTAAAGTCGGCTTAGTCAGTTATAAGCTGAGGTTGAAAAATCTATTGGACGATTTATATGACGTCTTCCAAACGCTTAAAGCCTCAAAACGTAATGTTGTCGTCATGCTTGTTCCTGAACATGGTGCTGGTATGCGTGGTGATAAAATACAAATTGCAGGTATGCGTGAAATCCCATCATCTACCATAGTGCATACTCCTGTTGGTATGAAGATCTTTGGTGAAAATATCACTCGTACAGGAGATACGGTTCATATTAATGCAGAATCAAGTTACTTAGCTGTTTCAGCATTAGTTAGTCGAATTTTAGAGCAAGATATTTACAGCCAAAAAACGTTTGATCCTAAAGCCTTAACTCAGGGATTACCAAAAACTAAAATGGTTGCTCAGAATTCAGGGACAACAGTAATGGAATATAATAACAAGCCCTATGTTTCTCTTGATGGCTCAACATGGTCTGAATACCCAACAAAATAATGCGTAATAAAAAAGCCCACGCCCTATATTTAGCATAGGGCGTGGGCTTTTTTTTATGAACACAGTACTGGTTAACTACACCAACAACGCACTATTCACTTTAATGATCAGCTTCTTCACTGCTGCTGGCTTATCATCAACCGCAACCAATGGGCGATGTGGTTGCTTAGGATTGAAGATAATAAACTCGCCAGCCGTTAATGTGACAAATTGCTCATCTTTGACGTCGTTGCTAAAAGCAATGTCTTTCTCTGCAAGATAGTCATCTTCAATCGACAGTAATGGATAGTCACTGTATCCAAAAGTTTCAGACCCTTCTAATATCAATTGTACATCAAGGTATTTATGATGAATTTCAGAGCGACGTTTTTCTCTTAACTCGGTTTTATCATCAACAATAAAATACACCGACTCATCATAAGATAATGGGTAATTCCCAACCTCTGTATTGTTGGCTGTTTGCTCTTTTACTTTCTGAATAATCTCAATGATAACAGGGTGTAATGCAGCCCCTTGAATATCGTCACTCCATTTACCTTTAAACAAAATAGCCTCTCAATGATATCGATTATGAAGTCAAAAATAGTAGCATGAGATATTGATATCGGTAAGATATAATGCTGTTTAAACGTGACTTTTAATGAGGCTTCATGGCGAAACCAAACGCAACTTATCTCGTGCGAGTGCATAGTGCAAAAATGCTGATAGACCATGCGATGAAATATTATGGTCTAACCTATGCCGATTTTGATATGCCGCCTCACCTATTTGATTATCAGCTAAAATTGATGCCATTAAGCGATCTCGAAGCTTTACTCTGTAAAATTGAATTATTAACCCAAGATCCAGCCTACACAGCAAAACTAACACAATCAGACAGTTTGAAGCAGTTTGGCCCTTTTGTGCAGCTATTAGCAAGCTCGACCAATTTGGGTATGGCAATCAAGCGAATGAATACCATACACAATGCACTTCAGTCTGGGGTGCAGGTCAATATGCTACTTAGCGGCTCGATTGCAAAATGGCGAATTTTAACCCCAACAATGCTACCCCAAGCTCGCATCCATGAGAGTATTTTGGCGGCGGGATCATTCGTTCGATTATTAAAACTGTTTCATGGCGATGATTATCAACCTGTCGCCATTCACTTATCAGGTAACATGATAGGTAAAACAGAAGAAATCGAGGCTATCTTTAACTGCCCTATCGTGTGGAACAGCCCAAATACTCAAGTCTGGTTTCCTGTTAAAGACATCACTTGCCCTCGTCGCTTTGAGCTACCAACACCACAAGTGAAAGCATTTACTGTAGAACAAGCCATGAGTTATATGCTTATTCCACAGCCTCAAGATACGTTAAAAGTGGTGTTTGAACTCACTAAATATGCCTTGTTTTTTGGTTATCCTACACTTGAGTTCGTCGCTCAAAAAATGGGGATGAAGCCACTGACTCTTCAACGTCGCTTACAAGATCAAAGCATTGCCTTTACCGATATTGTCCACCACAGCATTTGTGATGAGGCGATTGCATTAATGGGCAGTGAGTTATCAATGCAAAAAATTTCACAACGAGTTGGCTATAAAACTACGGCTTCATTTTCTGTTGCGTTTAAACGTATGTATGGTGTTACCCCTGTACAATACAGAAAAACACTGCTTTAAAATCTAAACAAAACAGTCAAACACATCAGTTTTTACCATTACTTGATATATATAAATACATTTAATCGACATATCACTCCGTTACCCTTCATGCTTACTGCTCATTATTATTTAAGGTAAATCATTTATGAGTTTAGTCAGCATGCCCTTCGTTGGATCAGGTCAGGATCTTGGGCTGCATATTGCTGCGAGCGTCGTCATGATAGGAAGTATTGTCGCTCTCGCTTATGGTTTCTGGAAACTTCATGAGCTACCAATCAACAAAGCACACAGTAAACAACACCAACAAATAGGACTGATTACTGCCCTCACCTGGATAGGATTTGTTTGGCATTGGGTCTGGGTTTTAGCCGTGATTTGTGCTTTTGTTGATGCAGAAAAAGCATTAATTAAAATTCGTGATATTTGGCATCAACCTACTTCACCATTACAGACACAAGCGCAAACGCCAATAACAGAAACTGGCACAATAGCATCAACTCAAGAGGAGAATCACAATGCTTGAGGGATTAGCGGTATGGGCTCTGTTTATTTATCTTCTTCGTCTGATTGGAATGCCTTGGAATAAGTTTACTCAAGGGTTTGCTTATATTGGTGGCGGATCTTGGTTGCTGTTTGTATGGGCTGGTTTACTTAATTTCACGCCAATGGATCTTTCAGGCGGCTCTGTGGTGCAATCTCCACACATTCAACTTCGCCCTGCCAGTACTCAAATTAAAGGCGTTGTGACTAAGATCCACGTTAAACCAAACCAAGAGATCACAAAGGGCCAATTAGTATATGAAATTGACGACGAACTGTATCAAATAGCACTAAATAAAGCAGAGGCCTCTTTAGAAGCAAGTCAGGTCGCCCTTGAAGTTGCAGTGCAAAATGTGAAATTGGCACACCAAGCTATTACCGCATCAGAAAGCGATATCGTGGTTAGCCAAAAACAAATTGAAGCAAAAAACCAAGATTTGAAATACAAAAAACTCACACTGCAACGCTATATTAAGCAAAACAGTAAAGTAAAAAATACCATTACGCAAAGTACCTTAGATGAGCAAGGCACCTTGGTATCAATTGGTGAAATCGAAGTGGCAAGTGCAGTTGCTCAGCTTGATAAAGCGAAACTTGCTCATGAGAAAGCACTGCTTGATTTTGATAATGCAAAGTTAGGTGTAAAAGCCAAAGAAAGTGAGCTCGCAAGTGCAAAAGAAACTGTCGCTCAAGCACAATGGAACTTAGACAACACCAAAGTCTATGCCCCTGCGGATGGCTACGTGACCAACTTTATTCTGCGTGAAGGTCAATATATTGGTACGGTTCCTCGTATGCAAATGTATACCAATGAGAAGTACGTATTGATGCGAGTAAACCACCAAGCAATACGTAATGTAACGATTGGTCGCCCTGCTGAGTTCTCTAGTGCGGTTTACCCTGGAAAAGTATTTATTGCAGAAGTGGAAGGTATTGTTGAAGCGACAGGTGAAGCACAAGGTAATCTATTAGGTCGAGAAACTAATGTACGCCAAACCACTGGTTTAAACGTCAATAACAAACACCACTTTGTGCGTTTAAAACTGCAAGAAGATCAAGGTTATGATATTCCTGTGGGTTCAGTAGGTTTAGCGTGGATCTCTGGTGAAAAACCAATTGGCTTTATGGCTTTCTTAGATGTTATTCGCGGGATTATTATCCGTATGAAATCGCAAATTTACTTCTTTTATTCATTGTAATCATTTATACCAATCTACATAAGCAATTATCTGAACAACGACTTATCCAGAATGGTATTAGATATTTTAGCCCTACAGTTCACTTTCTCGAACTATGGGGCTTTTTTATACTTCTGCTTTTTTCGTCGTCAACTTATCTGAAAATCCGCTGTAATTAATTCAATGTCTCTTTAATTTCATCTGAACTAAAACCATGAGAATACAAATAAGCATAAGCTTTGCTTTTGTCTTTTGAATTACTTAAATCAAAGCGCTTTTTGTCTAATCGTAATTGGCAGTTTTCATAAAAATCAATCGAACCGTCCATTTCTAGTTTTTCAATTTCTTCATCAAAAGTAGAAATATCGATCAGCTTTTGTTGTAGCTCTCGCTTGATCACCGACTTACCTTTTAACTTGCGAGCAAGCTTTTCAATCTCTTTAACGAGATCCGCTTTATCGGCTTTGATTTGCATTTTAGAAGGCAGTGCAGAAGCAACAGGGTGAGATTTGATTGCCTCACGAACATCTGATGATTTAAAACCATATTTAGTGAGCGTGGCATAAAGTTTATCACTCGATAATGAGCCTAAATTCATATTCGCTAATCGGTTATTCAATAACGTTATTTCACACACTTCATCGCGATTAGATACATAGGCAATCGCTTCATTAACAATGGATTCATTAATGCCTTTCTCTCTCAATTTAGACAGAATAAATTGACTGCCCTTCTCGCCACTAAACGCCATTTCAACAAAGTTAATGGCAAAATTTTTGTCTGATTTTAAATAACCACGCTCAATTAAGTCATTGAGAACCGTATCAATCCACTCTTGGTTATCTGTTTTAGCGACCAGCTTCTTTCTTAATTCATCAATGGTCCGATCTTTGGCTTCAAGATGATAAAAAGCACTGCCGTAGACATTATCAATCGTTTTTGCTGGCTTTACAGGGCGTTGACTGAACATGGTAACCTCTGATTTGATGGTGCTAACAAGCACTGAATCTAACGTATCTCACGCTAAGATGCTATTAATTACGTACATCGAGTAACTAAACAGTACCTTTACATTGTTTTGCAACGATACTTACTAAGGCCTCTCTTCCATTTTCTTTCTTTATGGAACTTATCATGGTATTTCTACTCAATAGTACTAAGTAATTCAATAATGTAAGGCACAGAATGACTTCTCTTGTTCATGTAAGAAATGTCTCAAAACACTATTCAGACTCAAATAAAAACCAACAAGCATTAAGTGATATCAGTTTTGATTTAAAAGCAGGACAAGTTCTCGGCTTACTTGGGCATAACGGTGCGGGAAAATCGACACTGATAAATGCTCTGTTGGGTGCTCATCGTTATGAGGGAGAGATCAGAGTGAATGGTCTGCACCCTATCGATCAACACGCCAAATTAATGCAGCATTTAGCCTACATTTCTGATGTCAATGTGTTACCTGAATGGATGAGTGTAAAACAACTTTTAAACTATACCTCAGGAGTTCACCCAAGCTTTGATAGTAATAAAGCGGCTTCTGTATTAAGTAACACCAATATCAAATTAAATAGCAAAATAAGCTCACTATCAAAAGGCATGAAGGTACAAGTCCATCTATCGATAGTCATCGCAACCAATACTAACGTTCTGATCTTAGATGAGCCTACCTTAGGGTTAGATTTATTATATCGTGATACGTTTTATCAGCACTTAACAACTTGGTTTAATGCAGGAGAGCGCTGTTTAATTATCGCAAGTCATGAAGTGGCTGAAATTGAGCATCTATTGACGGATGTATTGATCTTAAAACACGGTAAATGTGTAAAGAAAGAGACCATGAATAACATACCTCAAGGCACATTAGCTAAACTCTTTATTGCCCTTCAAAAGGAATCTATTTAATGCGTCCATCATTATATATGCTTGAAAAAGAGCTTATTGAACACAAAACGATTACTCGTGTTCCTCTGTTTATTCTTCTTTGTGGTGCGGTACTTTTCATTAGCTTAATAATGAATACTAGCCTACAAGATAATGTATTTATTTCCGTCGAGACTCAGGGGGACTTCACCCCATTTAGCGCTGAGTTTTCAAACGATCTACAGCTCGCATTAAGCTTTATGGTTGGTATTTTATCATTAGCTCTCACAACAACTTATCTTTCAAAAACATTACGAAAAGAGCGTAATGAAGGCAGCTCTGCATTTTGGCGCAGCATGCCAATCTCAAGCCAATATACGCACGCGGTAAAACTGGCTTTTGGCTTAATGGTAATTCCATTGATTTTTTCTGCATTGGTACTTATCGCCAATCTATTCTTTTGGATTATTAGCCTATCAAGTGACACTGTATTAGTGATGCTTCATGAACACACCTCCTTTATGTCAGTGATTACCAATTGGCTACAATTTATGGGAAGAATGCTACTGGTTAGCGTGGTTATGTTGCCTATTGCAGGGTTAGTTTTAGCGGTATCTCAAGTCAGTAATTCACCTTTAATCATCTTACTATTAGGCGGTTATGCATTGAAACTGCTGTCAACTTGGGTACTAAACTGGGATGGTATTGCCGTATTTCTCACTCATATGTATAAGATCCCAACCACAATTTTACTCTCTTCAGATCCTTTGATGAGTTTTTCACAAGCAGGGATTGGATTCTTAAGTTTATATAGTTTACTTGGTGCTATTTCATTGTTTATTAGTATCTCTTTGTATCGAACTACTGAGATATCTTGGCAATCGCTAAACCCACGTTGGTTGTTTAATAAGTAACGTTTCTTTCCCTCATAAAATAAAAAGGAGATCTTATGATCTCCTTTTTTATATGACATTAACTCTTAATAAGAATTACGACTCAGCTTGAATAACTCGCACTTTACTTGCCTTGTTATTATCAATTGAAAGAACTTCAAAATTCCAATCTTGGTACTGAACAGAGTCGCCTACCATAGGGACATTCGTTGTTAACCACATGAACATTCCTGTTAGCGTTTGATAATCCGCTTCTTTTTCTTCAGGTAAAGAGTCTAAATTTAAGGTATCTTTCAAAACAGTCGTCGGGATAGAACCATCAAGTAACCATTCCGTTTCAGATACTTTTTCAGTCCACGAATTATTTGGGTTTTCAGATTTAAATTCTCCGGCTAATGCCTCAAGTAAATCTTTTTGAGTCACGATACCTTGAGCGTCACCGTATTCATCAACAACCAGCACAATCTCATCACCCGTCGTTTTCAACAACTCAAGCAGTTCACTACCAAATTTATTTTCTAAGATCGTTACGCATGGTAATAAATTACGCATTAACCATTTAGTTCTATGCTCTTGATGTGCCGCTTTCAATAAGAATCGAGCCGTTGTAAACCCAAGAACATTATCCATTCCACCACGAGTCACTGGATAAATTGAATAATCTGAACGTAATAATTTGGGTAAATTTTCATCCCATGATTGTTCAGTATCAAAATAAACAAGTTCACTTCTTGGCGTCATTAAGGATGCGACTTTTCGATCATCTAATTGGAAAATATTACGCACCATTATGTGTTCTTTTTTCTCAATCACCCCTTGCTCAGAACCTTCATGTAACAGTGCATGGATATCATCTTCCGTAATAGACGTTCCATCTTGATTTGAGCGCCCAAGCAAGCGCAGCAAAGCATCCGTAGAGATCGAAAGTAAGAAAACAAAAGGTCTAGAAATAGACGCTAACACACTAATTAACGGTGCAATAAGTGTAGATATACGCTCAGCATGGAATTGTGCTATACGTTTTGGTACTAATTCACCAACAACAATAGAAACGTACGTAATGACAACAACTGTAGAGATCGTTGATATGGTTGGCGCTATCGTTACAGGAACACCTAGTGATATGATCAATTCTGATATTGGCCCAGCGAGTGCAGCTTCGCCTAAAATACCATTAAGAATACCAATGACGGTAATACCTATCTGCACAGTAGATAGAAACTGTGTTGGCTCTTCAGCCAGTTTTATTGCTTTAGCCGCAGATGAACTGCCTTCTGCCGCTAATTTTTGTAATCGACTCTTTTTTGCTGTCATGAGTGCAATTTCAGACATAGCAAACACACCATTAATCACAATTAAAAAAAGTAAAATGGCAATATCCAATGTAAACCTCGAATTAATAAAATAATAAAAAGCAGCACACATGCGCTGCTATTAAATACTCTTATATGCCTGATTTATAAATACGTCAATAGCTATATTTTCCCAATCTAAACCAAATGTTAATAAATAAATACATGCTTACAAACTGTTTCATCTTTTCGTTAGATAAAGCTTGAATGCATGGGTTTTAATGGCTCATTACTGATGTCGATGCTATCGGTAATGGTTTTATCAACTTCTGAGCTTTCAAATGGCCCCATACCATTGGGGTAATACAAATAATCAAAGCAATATTAGAGATAGGCATCGCTAGCCAAACGCCATCAATTCCAAACCATTTTGGAAGTATCAGTAAGAAAGGCAATTGAATAATAATATTACTCATCGAGATCACCATTGCTTTTTTACCTTCATTCACCGATAAGAAGTAGATAGTAACCAGTACAATAATTCCGTCTAAGAACATAGCAAACAGGTGATAACGAATACCCACAATGGTTTCTGCAATTAACGATTGATCACCATTGGTAAATAAAGCAGTTGTTAATTCTGGTGAAATATTTAATATCGCAACCCATCCAACCCCTGTTATCGTCACCCATTTAAGTGCCAATTTAAAGATTTGATATACCTTCTTATTTTCTTTCGCACCAAAATAATAACTAATCGGTGGCTGAGCACCTTCCGCTATACCTTGAGCAAGAAGGTAATACAGCATAAATAAGTAGCCTACAATGGCATAAGCACCAACAGTCGTCGCCGAACCATAATGCATCATTAACGCATTATGCATTGCCACTACAAAGCTACCATACATATACATCACTAATGCCGATGAGCCTAGCGCTAAAGACTGCTTTGCTTTATTACGCGAGAACAGGACTTCTTTAAAAGATAATTGAATGCTTGAGCGCTTAGTAAAGAAATAACTGATACCAAGTATCGTCACAACAGCTTGAGCAAGAAGTGTTGCTAAAGCCGCTCCTGATAAACCTAACCCCATGACACCAATAAACACATAATCTAGTACTATATTTATTAATGCACCGACAACTAATAGAAAAGTTGCCACATTTGGTGATTCATCATTTCTGACTAACATCGGCAACGCTGTCGCACAGGCTGTAAAAAAACCACCAAAGATTAGTACATTGATGTAATCCATTGCATAAGCAAAATTCTGGCCTTCAGCGCCTTGTGCAGACAAAATATCTTTAGCGAATAAAACGATAAAGAAGATAGCTATCGCACTTAAAATAGCTAATAGCCAAAAACCCGTAGTAAGCGCTACTTTTGTTTTTTCTAACTTATTTTCACCACGATAAATAGACATAACACTGCCTGTGCCCATGCCTATCATGACGCCTATTGCGCCTAACACACAAATAGCAGGCCATGCCATGTTTATGCCCGCAAGACCTTCAAAGCCAATATAGTGACCAACAAAGATCCCGTCGATAATTTGATACAGTCCACTCACCACCATTGCTGCGATAGAAGGGATGGCATAACGCCAAAAAGTACGTGTGATGGATGAATCTGCATGAAATGTTGTCATAATTTACCTCGGTAACAACAAAGAATTGCGGCGAGTATATAGCAGAAATAATGATTGAAATAGTTAGTATCTATCCGTTTTTGAGATAGATTGGCCGTGATTAGAACGGATTATTGCTTTACGCTTATTGACTCTCACAAATGGTGTTATAAGCTTATGAAATAGATATAATTATTCGATATATTCAGTAACAAAGGGCAGTATTATGGTTTCTAAATGGGCAAAACGATTTTTCCAAATGGCAGAATTAGTCGGTTCGTGGAGTAAAGACCCATCAACACAAGTTGGTGCCGTCATAACCAAACACAACCGTATTGTGTCAGTTGGGTTTAATGGCTATCCACACGGGGTATCTGACAGTGCTGATACTGATGAGCGAGAACTTAAATACTTAAAAACACTTCACGCTGAAGAGAATGCAATTTTGTTTGCTAAGCGAGATTTAGAAGGCTGTGATATTTGGGTTACTCATTTTCCTTGCCCTAATTGCGCAGCGAAAATCATTCAAACCGATATTTCAAAAGTATATTGCCCTGAGCAGACCGAAGATTTTTTATCTCGTTGGGGTGAGAAGATCCAAATAAGCCAAGATATGTTTGCTCAAGCTGGTGTCGAGGTGACATGGTTGCCATTGGACGAACTGAAATAATCTAACGTATTAACATATTCTCTCTTGATTACAGTGATAACAATCAAGAGAGAATATGTTATCTCACTACGCTTTTTTATCGACTTCTTTTGGAAAGCGTTCGTGATAAAGTTCCATAAAGTCTTGTCGAATTAATTGCTCTAAATGCGATGCTTTTTCGGTCGGACAAAATATCATGTAATGCATTTTTTGATCACCCAACGACGTCGTTGAGATATGAATATGGGGCTCTGAACCAGGAAGATCGACCCCTGCATGCTTTTCTATTACACTGTTATAGCGCCTTGCTACATCAATAAACTCCTCACAATGGGCGTCTATCTTAGCTAATAAATCTGGTAACATTGGATATAAGTTGTCAAACTCTCTCACACAGATAGAAAACTTATGATAAACATAACGCTTCATGAAGTTGAGATTTTTTACCGGGAAAGTAAAGAACATACTATTGGGAAGAGTGGCTGTTTTTCCGGTGTAACCATATTGCCCATGATGCAAGTCGATCTCTTGAATAACGGTTGCCATCATATTGTGTTCAATGACTTCACCACACAATGTTCCAACTTCTATCCAATCACCGATCCTAAATGAACGCGAACTCGCACGTTGAATTGAACCGGTAAAACAAAGAATAATCTCTTTAGAGGCAACAACTAGCGCAACAGCAATCGCCGTAACTGATAAAGCAAATTCATTAATCTCTGATTGCCAAAGAATAAATAAAATAATAACAATGAGAGTGAATGAGCCATTCTTTGTTCGGGAGATCCATTTTCGCTGATCTTCGGTTAAAAAATGAATATCACCTCTAATTCTCTTAACCGCATAATGACGCAATAAAAAGATAAAGCTAATAATCAACACACTAAAAATCATTTTATGTGTTAATAAAAAATCTATGACTAATAACAGTCTATCCACGTCTACCTCTTCTATTATTTACCGCTGCTTTCTTAAATCAACGGTAAATATCCCATAGGTTAGCGAGAATTTCATCCTTATTGCTCTATTTCCTCGAACTTAATTCACTTTACCCTAACAACTCCACCTCGATTGGCTAATAATTCGTCACGTCGGAGTATTCTCCTTCAATAATTTTTGATTTTTTGTCTTTCGAACAATCCATTTTTTGGCTCTGTGTTTTTGACATAATAAAACCAACAATGCTCAATCCAATAGCAAAAAACAGACCTGAAATAAGAACAAAAAAACCAACAAACAAAGCGACGATTGTTGCAAATAACTGTTTCATATTTTTACTCTCTCTATAAATGAAGTCTCACTCTATCAGCTCATTTCTGAATAGAAGATGAACAACACTGTCTAGATAAAAAAGGCTCAACAAATAATTAATCTATTAAAAATAACAAAATACAACTTTAAACAACAAATCAACATAAAATTCTACAATTTCAGATAGATCACAAAATAATAATCTTAATATATAGAATTTTACTTTTAGAAATAGTTATTGATACGTATCAAATCCTACAAGCCAGATTAACGCACAATACCACTAAATAGTTAACCACTTACAATTTCTAATCTTAACTTTAAAACGAGGTAATTATGACTCAATCGACGGACAAAGATTCTAAAGTCGGTATTGGCAGCTACGTGGCTCTCGCCTTTGCTGTTGTGTTCTTTTCTGGCTTAATGCAATCTAATGAATGGTACGGCGTACTCGACTTCACTACACTAAATGGTTCTTTTGGTAGTGTCGCGTATTCTGTTACTGAAACAGTAGATGGCGTTCAAGCAGCAACGACTTCTTTCCGTGGTAAAGGCGGCAGCGGTGCTCGTGACGGTTTTATCTTTGCATTAACTCTTATCCCTACCGTTATGTTTGCATTAGGTATGATCAACGTTCTTGAGCATTACGGCGCACTTAATGCGGCTCGTAAACTGCTTACTCCTCTTCTACGTCCTTTAATGGGTATTCCTGGTAACTCTGGTCTTGCATTGATTGCGTCATTACAAAGTACTGATGCGGGTGCTGCAATGACTCGTCAATTAAAAGATGAAAAGCATTTAACCAAGCGCGAAACAGACATCTTCACAATGTTCCAATTCACTGCTGGTGCTGCAATTGTAAACTTCTTCTCGTCTGGTGCGGTGCTATTTACATTAACCAATCCTGATGGTTCTTTAGCCGTTCCTTCTTCTATTGGCCTAGCTGTTGTTGTTATGTTTGCTTTCAAATTTGTTGGCGCAAACTTATTCCGTATTTACCTAAATATTACTGAAGGTAAAGAAGGCCAAGACAATGACAAACAAGACAAGAAAATGACTGAGGAGACAGCATAATGAGCGACGTTAAAGTAAAAAAACCAATGGTGACAGACATCTTCGTTGAAGGCGCTAAAAAAGGCTGGGTTATTGCCACTACTTCAACCGTTCCTAACGTACTAATGGCGTTTGTAATTATCAAGGCTCTTCAAATTACGGGTGCACTTGATTTAATGGGAACCCTGTTCTCTCCTATCATGGCTATCTTTGGTCTTCCTGGTGAAGCTGCTGCAGTATTAATTGGTGCTTGGATGTCAATGGGTGGCGCGGTTGGTGTGGTTATCACTCTGTTTGACCAAGGTATTCTTAATGGTGCTCACATTGCCATTCTTGCTCCTGCTATTTACCTAATGGGTTCACAAGTGCAATACATGGGTCGTATCATGGGTCCTATCGGCACTGAAGGTCGATACCTTCCAGTAATGATTGCAATCTCAGTATTAAACGCATTCGGTGCAATGTTTGTTATGAACATGATTCTATAAGGATTTAAGATGAATTTTTCTCTAAACGATTACTTAGAAGAGCTACGCCCACTGATTGATGTGGATTGCGGTACTTACACGCTTGATGGTATCGAATTTATTGCAAGTAAAATGGCAGCTAAATACGAAGCCATGAACGGCTGGTCTGTTAAGCGCATTGATTGTGGCAAAGCGGGCGTTGGTCTTGAAGTTCGTAACAAGCCAGAGGCTGAACACATTGATGTGATGATGATTGGTCACATGGATACGGTTTTTCCTGTAGGCACCGCAGCAGAGCGCCCAATGTCTTTGGATGCTGAAAAAGCCTATGGCCCGGGCGTATCTGATATGAAATCAGGTCTATTAAACGTAGTTTATGCACTGCGTAACCTAGACCAAGCAGTATTAGATAAGTTGTCTATCTGTGTATGCATGAACCCAGATGAAGAGACAGGATCGCTAGATTCGGTTGATTGGATCCAAGAAACGGCAAAAAAAGCGAAAAACGTATTGGTTGCAGAAGCAGCTCGCGCTAATGGTGGCTTAGTTAAAGCACGTAAAGGCATGGCGAACTACAAAGTAACCTTCAGTGGTAAAGCAGCTCACGCAGGTAATGAACCAGAAAATGGCCGCAGTGCTATCACTGAAATGGCCAACTGGATCTTAGCCGCTAATGCAATGACGAACTTTGAGTCAGGCACGACATTGAACGTAGGTGTTGTTGCTGGTGGTGCTGGCGCTAACATCGTTCCTGATTCAGCAACCGCTGTGATTGATGTTCGTTTCTGGGATAACGCAGAATATGATCTTGTCGACACGACATTAAATGGCATGATTCAAACGCCGTTTGTTGATGGTGTATCTATCAAGGTAGAACGTGAAGCATACAAACCATCAATGGTGCCATCAGTACAAACTGAAGCATTAATGGCGATGGTTGAAGAATCAGCACAAGAGCTTGAAATCAGCATTAACTGGCAAGAAGTGGGCGGCGGCTCTGATGCTAACAACACGGCAATCTTAGGCGTTCCAACGTTAGATGGTTTAGGCCCTATCGGTGCTGGCTTCCACAGCGCTGATGAGTACTTACTGCTTGAATCAATAGAGCCACGCATTAAATTATTGATGAGTGTGCTGACAAAATTGGCTAAGTAGAATCCGACTTATTAGGATTGAAAATAAAAACAGCGAGCCTAGGTGCTCGCTGTTTTTTTAGAATTAAATCAATACACCACAGTCTTCATATACTGCTTTGGCGTCATACCAAACTGCTGGTGAAAACGCTGACTGAATCGACTTTCTGATTGATAACCACACTGCAATGCTAAATCTAACTGGCTTTGTTTCTTTTCTTGCATTAATCCTAACGCGTGACTCATTCGAACATTCGATAATACCGTTCTAAAATTGGTGCCGTCTCGCTGTAATCGACGGATCAGCGTTGCACGACTCATCGAAAAATCATCACATACGGTTTCTAGCTGATAAGGTTCAGCGGGGTTCTTAGAAAAATACGCACTCAGCTCATTTTGAAAAGAAGCGAACGAGGGTGAGAATAAAACATGCAGCACCCCCAATTCTGCCAATTGCTGATATAACGCGAGCAAATGAAATTGCTGTGTTTTAGAACTTAGCTTTTGAGTATTCGTATCAGTTAAGAATGTGAATCCATAAGCCAACAATGGGGATACTGTAACCGCATGGGTATGTAAGCGAGTACTTTCGTTACTTTGACTTTCTTCTAGCATCTCCTTAGGGGGGGCTAAAAAAAAGCAGATCTGAACAGAATAAAAATTATCCTTTGTCGTTTTATTAATAAAGTTTAACCCTTGGTTGGCAGACGTAAGCAGCCAAGAGTGTGCATCAACATCAAATTGCTCACTCTCTTGAAAGACGGTTTTTACACCAGACTTAACCCAAATAATACTCGGGGCATAAATATGAACATTACGTAAATGTTGATCGCTCTTGCCTGAATAGGTTTGAACTCGAAATATGGGTTCGTTCAACATCACTTTATCCATTTTATACCCCTATATTTTTATATTTAACTGCTAATTAGCGTACATATGTCGCTGTTAATACGGCTTTGTCTAGTGCCATGCTATTTAATGTATAACCGACTACCGCAGGTGAGATATCTGCTGGTAAATCAATTTTCTCTTGTGGTAACGCCCACACTGTATATTGGTATCTGTGCATGCCATCACCTTCTGGAGGACAAGCACCACCATAGCTCATAGTGCCGAAATCATTCTTGGTTTGTAAAATATTTTTCATTGATGAACCTTGCTCTATGCTATGTACATTCGCAGGTATATTTAACGCTAACCAATGCCACCAACCACTGCCTGTTGGGGCATCTGGATCAAACACCGTAATGGCAAAGCTTTTTGTTCCCTCTGGTGCATCTTTCCAGCTTAGTTGTGGTGAAATATTGTCACCCGTACAACCCATGCCGGAGAAGGTAAATTTGCTATTCATCAATTGACCTTCGTGAATATCGGTACTCGATACTTCAAAAGCCTGGCTAGAGAATGAGGCAAGAGTCAGTAATACTAATAATGCTTTGTTCATAATAATTTCCTTTACTGTTTATAGGGGTTCTTAATAAGTACAGGAACAATATTAGTACATCCACACTTAATGAATTACCATAAAGTATCAAATATTGGTTAACATTAATTATTTTTGATACTTTATGTTTCTTTGTGAATTGTGATTTACTTAGCCCCCTTTTTATAGAACCAAAGAAAAAGCCACTTAGCACTAAACTAAATGGCTTTTGGCGCATACACTTAGGAGCAATATGCTTTGGGGGATAAGTAAATACTAAGCCATATTTCATTTATGAAAAAGTGAAAACTTCACCCAATATCATTTCCCCTTTATACTGCTTTGATTAGAATTCAAAACGTATGGGGTAGACATGAAAAGCGGTAATATCCTACTTGGTAAACTTAATACTGAGTTCAAAACCTTATCAGCAATGATTGAGATTTATTGTAAAAAAAACCATCACTCTCAATCACTATGTGAAGAATGCCAAAGCTTAATTGATTATGCTGAAGTTCGCTTAGATCGTTGTCCTTACGGCGAAAACAAACCCACCTGCAATACTTGCCCTATTCATTGTTATAAGCCTGAACCTAAAGAACTGATGAGATTAGTAATGCGTTTTTCTGGCCCTAGAATGCTATTAAAGCACCCCATTTTAGCTATCCGCCATTTGCTATCTGAAAAAAGAACCGTTACCCCTAAACCATCACCTAATTGCTCTAACCGCCATATACGTTTACAAAAAGGGGAGAAAAAATGAATTGGACTTTAGATCAACTCAATGCCTTTGTTGCCTCTGTTAAATGCGGTTCATTTTCAGCAGCAGCACGGAAAATGGGGAAGGCTCAGTCTCGAATAAGTACCGCAATTGCCAATCTAGAGGCAGATCTTGGATTTGACCTCTTTGATAGAAGTGCGCGCTTACCGGTTTTAACACAAGATGGCGAAGACATGTTTATTGAGGCTCAGGCAATTCTTGAGCAATGCGAACGCCTACAAGCCCGAGCTGATACCGTTGCGACGGGTGAAGAGATAGCATTAACCGTTGCTCTCGATGAAGCAGTACCTATTGATGTATTTGAAGATTTCTTTCAAAAGTTATCTCTGAAATTTCCATTATTAAAGCTGACGATCATTAATGGCTCTCAAGCGGATATTGCGGAATGGGTCGATGATAAAAAAGCAGATCTTGGCTTTCTATTTCGCGTAAATACCTTATCTGATTCTTTAGAATACCGGTCTCTTGGCTTTTTTAACCAAGCGCTTATCGTGTCACCGCAACACCCATTAGCTAAAATTGAAAAACCAACACTGGTTCAATTAAATCAACACCGTCAATTGGTTATTCGAGATCGCGTCGGCCACTCACATGAAAAAGCCATCTCAGCCAATCATTGGTATATAGACAGTTATTACTACATTACGGCCTTAGTGATCCGCAATGTTGGGTGGGCGTTGGTTCCTGAGCATGTTTTAGAATCCGACTGGTATCGTAACCAAACGACTCGACTATCGGCTTTTCATATCCCAGACGCATTACAAATTGAGATCGGAGTTGTAAAGCGTCGTGACAGTGGCATGGGAAATGTCATGGCATGGATGCTTGATGAGATTGAACATACGTTTGAAAAATTATAGAAGATGAAGGCGGACACAATAGAGTGATCCGCCTTTTTTTACTGCTACTTATTTAACCCAAAACGAACTAAACTTTGCGTTTTTTTAAATCAACCAACACATCAATCATTGAAGGCAATATTTGATGACCAAGTTTAATCACCTCTGCACTTGGCTCGACTAAATCTGGAATTTGATAGGTGATCATATTTGCGGCTACTGCGGCATGTGTTCCGTTATTTGAATCTTCAAACGCAAGACAAGCATCAGCAGCAATACCTAAACGTTCTGCCGCTAAGAAGTAGATCTCTGGGTGTGGTTTACCATGCTCAACTTCACAGCCTGTTGTCAGTACATCAAAGTAGCCATCAAGGCCTGCTAATTCCAGTTTTTTAACCGCAATATCATGCTGCGTAGATGTCGCAACCGCCATTGGGATTTCATTTGCTTTTAGCCACTCTAGTAACTCAATCACCCCTTCTTTGACTGGGATTGCTTGGTGCTTAACTACAGCAGTATAACGCACGCGCCACTCTTGATTTAATGCAGGATAATCTACACTTGGGCCATAACCTTCACGGAAAAGCTGTTCAATACGTTTTGCATTACACCCAATAATAGAAAGATACAGCTCTTCAATAAATGGAACATTTTGAGCTTCGCACGCCTCTTTAAAGATCCCCATACATACACGTTCTGTGTCTAATAGCAGTCCATCCATATCGAAAATTGCAGCTTGAAATGTCATGAGAAACCTTATGTAGTAATAACAAAAATAGAAGACTTTACGTATAAAATGACCATGCTATACGTTTGATAATGCTCATACTAAGCCAAAACTATTGGATAAAAAAGTGAACTCTTCTTTTCAATCCACGACTAAGCCCACTTTTTCTTTTAAATTAAACAAAATAAAAACTTTAGAGTAACTGACTACGCAGAAAATACCACTCGAACAGCAAGAAGAATAAGCACGACACCAGAGAGGCGATCAATCCATTTAGCTTGAGATCTTAGTTTATCTACAATCTTAGGAGCCGACAGTAAATAACTAATACTGATATACCATAAAGCATCAGTAATAATGAAAACCAAATAGTTAATCTCATTTCGTCTTTAATTCCTCTTTACAACATTGTCTCATTCACAATAAAATCGCACATTCGGTTAAATAGACGAGTTTATAATGAAAAGGTTACTACCACTTTTGTTGCTAGGGGCAACTGCATCAGCGCAAGCAACAAACACTTTACACCAAATCTATATTCAGCCAAGTCTTGCAAACCTAAAAATTGACGGTTCCCATGGTAGCGCTTTAATGACTCAAGTGGGTTATAACTATCACTTCGCGCCAATGCTTGCGATGGATCTAAGTTATTACATGACAGCATCAATCAATGATATCGTACACAATAATGATAAAGCATCCGCTACAGGTACTACTATTGCTGCAAAATTGTATTTCCCGATGTCTTACTACGGTTCTTTCTATGGGAAATTCGGTTTAAACCGCACTAATGTTGACTATCAATATAACGTGAATAATCAAACGTTGAAACAAGAGGCGGTATCAACTAAGCCCTATCTTTCGGTAGGTACTATAATGAGACTGTTTCCTTCCACCACCTTCAATATTGAATATCAATACATTCCGTTGGCTTCAGATGATTACATTTCATCTATTGGTGCGGGTGTGAACTTTATGTTCTAGCTTTAAAAAAGCATAAAAAATGGGCGCTTCCAATACACTTGGAAGCGCCCATTTTATTTTAAGTTATCTGCTTATTACGCAGCTACGGCTTCTTTCTGATCCGCTTTATTTTTCAAGAAAGCGTAACTGAAACCCGTCACTACTGTACCCGCAGCAATGGCTACCAAGTACATAAACACTGGCGTAATCGCATTTGGAATAAGAAGAACAAACAGACCACCGTGTGGAGCAAGCAATTGAGCGCCAAATAACATAGATAGACCCCCCGTTAATGCACCACCCGCCATACAGCTTGGGATAACACGCATTGGGTCTTTCGCTGCAAATGGAATCGCCCCTTCAGAGATAAAGCATAAGCCAAGCACAAATGATGCTTTACCTGCTTCACGCTCACCCGCTTCAAACTTGTTCTTAGCAAGGAATGTCGCCAGCCCCATACCTAACGCAGGAACCATACCTGCCGCCATGATAGCCGCCATTGGGCCGTACGTTTGTGAAGCCAGAAGACCAACACCAAATGTATATGCTGCTTTGTTTACTGGACCACCTAAGTCGAAACACATCATACAACCAAGAATCACACCCAATAATACAGCGTTAGTTGAACCCATGTTGTTTAGGAACTCAGTCAGTGCAGACATGATGCCAGCAACTGGGCCACCAACAATGTAAACCATGACCAAACCTGTGAACAAACTCGCCACAAATGGAATAATTAGGATTGGTTTAAGTGCTTCCATTGATTGAGGAAGAGACACTTTATCTGCGATGAATTTTGCAGAATACCCCGCAATGAAACCTGCCGCGATACCACCAAGGAAGCCCGCTCCCGTTGAGCTCGCCAACATACCACCAATTAACCCTGGCGCTAAACCAGGACGGTCAGCAATTGAGAATGCAATGAAACCAGCAAGAACCGGGATCATTAATGCAAATGCGGCTCCACCACCAATATCCATCAACGTGGCTGCAAGTGTGCCCGGCTCTTTAAATGCTTCGATACCAAAGACAAATGACAATGCAATCAATAAACCACCCGCGATAACAACAGGAAGCATGTGTGATACCCCTGTCATTAGGTGTTTGTACATGCCTTTATTTTCTTCGGTTTGAGAAGATTGCGTTTTACCTGATGATTGGAAAACCGTCGCATCTGAGAAAGCTTTATTCATCTCTTGTTCTGTTTTCTTCAGTGCTAAACCTGTGCTTGTTTTGTACAGACGTTTACCATTAAAGCGATCAAGTGCAACTTCGATATCCGCAGCGATAATAACCAAATCAGCCTCGGCAATTTCTTGGTCAGTTAACTGATTTTTTGCCCCCACAGAGCCACGAGTTTCTACTTTAATCATGTGGCCTTGGCGTTTACCTTCTTCCTCTAGCGCTTCAGCTGCCATGAAAGTATGCGCAACACCGGTTGGACAGGCCGTAATCGCTACGATTTTCTTAGGTCCTGTCGCATCAGCCGACGCCACAGTCTCTGAAACCGTCACTTCAGACGCGGTGAGTTCTTTGGCATTATTTACTGCATTTTCTAGCCAAACTTCCGAGTTAATTGCACATTCAGAAATGGAACCTTGGTGTACTTTTTTACCAACAAAGCGAGATGTATCAACCACCGAATTTGCGGCAATAACAATTGCCTCCGCCGTATCAATGACTTCTTGAGTTAACATCTCTACAGGTAACACGCTTGATTGACATTCAATCGTCGCTTTCCAATTTAGTTTGGTTGCTGCTTGCTCTAATAAACCTGCAGCAATGATGCTGTTTGCTACACCACTTGGGCATGCCGTAACGATAGCTATATTTTTCATAATCTGTCCTTAAACTAAGTCTAAACGCATTACTGCACGTTGGTAGAAATTGGGTTATGTAGGGTTACTTGTTGTTGTAATTCTTTTACGTCTTCAATATTTGGTACGCCAACGCCAACCTGCGATACAGCTAAAGCAGATAAAGCGGTAGCAAAAGATAAGATGTGTGAACGATCCCAATCTTGCTGCATGTGACCCCAACAAAGGCCAGCCACTAACGTATCACCAGCACCTACCGTACTTACCACGTTCATTTTAGGTGGTTGCGAATAGATCCATTCAGCTTGTTGTTGGTTATTTTTACCAAGCCACATTACGCCTTTAGAGCCTAATGACACGACGATATTTTCAATGCCTTTTTGGGCAAGATCTTGAGCCGCTTGCTGACACGCATCTGGCGTTTCTAATTCATGACCCACAAATTCAGATAGCTCTTCATCGTTTGGTTTAATTAACCAAGGGTGGGCCTCTAAACCTGCTGCTAATGCCGCACGGCTGCTATCAAATAGGACTTTTTTACCCATTTGATGCAGTTTTTCAATCCACTCAGCACAACGCTCAGGAGAAATACCTTTTGGTAAACTGCCTGCCAATACGAAAAATTCATGCGTTTTAGCTAAGTCAAATAAACGAACTTCAAACTCGGCTATAGCTTGTTCAGAGACGTTAACGCCAGGGAAGTTGATATCACTAACTCTCCCATCTTGTTCTACTAATTTCACATTAATGCGAGTAGCACCATCAACGCGGATAAACTCATCGTTAGCGTTCATCTCTTCAAATAATTGACAGAACAGCTCTTCATTATCACGGCCTAAAAAACCGGTAACCGTCACTTCAGCGCCTAAATCAGACAACACTTTAGCAACGTTAACACCTTTACCTGCCGCATGAAGTGAGCCTTTACTAACTAAACTCACAGAGCCAACCGATAACGCATCTAAACTGCCCGTTAAATCTAAAGCGGGGTTCAGAGTGATAGTAACTACTTTGCTTTTTTGATTAATGCTCATTAATTACCCCTCACCTAAACCAGAAGCAATCGCAGCACCAATACCCACTAACGCTTCTTTAGCATCTGCGCCATCGGCCGTAAATTGCAGCTCGTGACCGTGTTTAACGCCAAGCGCAATCACCTTCATTAAGCTTTTCGCATTCACTGATTTTCCATCACCATTTACGTTGAGAACGGTGATTTTTGATTCGTATTTTTTCGCTTCAGCAACAAGCATTGCCCCCGGACGAGCGTGTAAACCATGCGCATTTTTAATTTTAAAGGTTGCGGTATTATCCGCATCAACGCTTACTGCTGTTTCTTCAACAGAAGTAGAGAACATCGCAAGTAACTGTTCAGACGTTGCTGATAGAATCGAGTCTTGTTGTTGCTCAGCGACGGCTTTAGTGATCGTCGTTAAGAACGATTTATGAGAAGCGTTACAAGAAGCAATTGCAATCAAACCTTTAACAGGAAAGCCATTAAACTCACAGCCATTTGCTGTCGTTACGATAGACATACCAGAGCGTTTAACGCCTTTGTCAGTACTTACCAACCATAAACCTTTACCTAGATGCGTAGGCTCTTTAGTGACTAACTCTGCAACAAATTGGCTTTCTGCATTACCACTGTTTTTTAGTAAACCACCCGCAACCGCACTCATTTGGATCATATCGCTTGCAGGGAATAATAATTGGATAAGTGATGCATCGAAATCGGCTTCAAACTGCACTTCACCGTTAAGTAATGCAATGATGTCTGCTTCTGTTTTTGCTTGTTTTAGCTTCTCTTCTACACCATCAGCAGAAAGGACTTTAGTCAGTTGTTTTAAAATACCTAGGTGTTCATCTGATTTAGCCGCAATACCAATGGCTATATAGACCACATTACCATCCCCCCAGTTAACACCTTGAGAGAAATGATGAACAGCAACGCCGGTGTTATTGACTAAATCACGGGTGTCTGTTGTACCATGAGGAATTGCAATACCATTACCTAAAAACGTTGAGTTTTGTTGCTCACGATTTAGCATTCCATCTACGTACTTCTCGGCAACTAAACCTTTTTCTGTCAGTTGCTTTGCAATCGCTTTAATGGCTGTTGTCTTATCCGTTGCTACTTGTTGCAACGTAATGTCATTTTTTGTCAATGTCAGCATGGGTCTTAGCCTCTCGCTCTGTATTTGTAATTTATGCCTTACTGAATCACGATTTAAAGCTTGCTTAATTAAAGCTTAATCGATTCAGCAAAATAGGTAAAAAAAGTTCAGCAAATGCTTTCTACTCAAAAATAGTGGCTTAAAGAGTGAAAATAACGCAGTAATCACGTTTTTCAAATTTGCTGAATCCTTTCAGCTTTTATACTGAAACGATTCAGCATATAATTCAACTCATAAACTGATTGGATCTAAATTTATATGATCCGACCCACAGAATTTAAGGATCTTAACCATGACATTAGATGAAGTAGCCAAACTTGCTGGCGTCTCTAAAACCACTGCAAGCTATGTCATTAATGGTAAAGCACAAAAATATCGCATCAGTGAAAAGACCCAATTAAAAGTCATGGCGGTGGTTGATGAACATAATTATCACCCAGATCATGCGGCTTCAGCATTGCGGGCAGGCAGCAGCCGTTCGTTTGGTTTAATCATCCCTGATCTTGAAAACACCAGTTACGCCAAGCTAGCTAAACTTTTAGAATACAACTCTCGTAAAGCGGGTTATCAGATCTTAATTGGTTGCTCTGATGACGATCCTGAAACCGAAAAGAACGTCGCCCATGCTTTAATCAGTCGTCGCATCGACGCACTATTTGTTGCAAGCTGTTTGCCCGATGGCAGTGAGTACTATTTAACGATTCAAGAAAAAGGCACGCCAATTATCGCGATTGACCGCTCTTTGGATGATGAGCACTTTGGCTGTGTTATTAGCGAAGATTTTGATGCGGCTTACGAGCTAACCAAATCAGTAGTTAACCAGAACGTAAAATCAATTGGCTTAATTGGTGCTTTACCTGAACTGAATATATCTCGTCAGCGTCAATTGGGGTTTGACGCTAAAGCCAAAGAGAAAGGTTTAGCAAGCATCGCAGGCTATGGCGAACACTTTAACAGTGAATCAGGCAAAGCTATTTTTGAGCAATGGATAAAAGAAGAGACGATTCCAGATGCGATAATTACAACCTCTTATATCCTACTTGAAGGTATTTTGGATGTATTGATTGAAAAGCCTGAATTGATGACCAGAATAAAACTGGGCACCTTTGGTGATAATCGCTTATTAGATTTCTTACCTATTAAGGTAAACTCTCTACCACAGCAATTCGAACTGATTGCTGATAGTGCCTTAGCGTTAGGCCTGAATGCGTCAGCAAAGCGTTATCAAGCAGGAATTGAGTTAATTCCTAGAAAGATTGTTATTCGTTGATAATAATACTGGCTGTTGCGGCAGCCAGTTTATATTGAGCACTAGCGAAAATAGAAGTGACTTAAAGAATAAAAATACCCTTAAGTCACATCATTAATTTAGTCTGTTTTCTGAATAATCAGAGGCGAAAAATCGGCAATAGCGTTGTTCCCTGCACCTGAATGATCGGTGTATTCTGTGTCTTTCATTATGGTATAAAACACATCAACAAAATCATCATCGTTAACGAATAAATCATCAGGAAGTAATGCAATAATTGCACTCGTCATTTGAGGAATGATTAAATACGCTTGTGCTTCTTTATCTGGTATTGTTGCTAAAAAGTCACTGGCTGCTTTTAAAATGGTTTGCGCTAATTGCTTATAATCCGTTTTATCATCTTGCTCCATCAAAATAATATCTGCAGCGCCCCAGCGATAACGGTCCCAAAAAACCATGATCTGATTTGCAGGGTATGATTGTTCTGCGTAATCCAAATAAGGCATCTCGATCACATCAATTGTTGGTTCGTCTCTTTTTGGACTAACACCAGACACAATGGCATATATCTCAGCCTTACCCGAGATCCAAGGTTCATGATCATCTTTTAACTGAATTTTCTTTAAGATAGTGGTATTAATTTCAGTTGGTTCCGCAGCAGCTCTTAACATCGCATAAGGAGCAGGCTTCGCATTTTCACTTGGCTCACTAGATTGCAACGCTTTAAACTCATCACGCATTAATGCTAAACCCGCTTTTAGTTCTTCACGGTTATTAGTATCAACCACTAATACTGGGCGCTCTGGAATATCATAAATATCTAAATAGTGAAGATTACCATCGATATCATACGCTTCGATGTATTGCCATTCGCTCTCAGCGCCTTCAGGTTCAAAAGCAAATAATGGGCTTTGTCCTGCTTGCCAACGAGCCAACATACTTGGATCAGCTAAACGTAGCTCAAGCAGTTCATCAGTATATTTTTCTAAACCGCGTGCTTGGATCTCACTTTTATTCGCCGTGGTCATTGCTGCCATAAAAGTTCGAACCTGCGGTTGGGGCTTAGTTTGAGTTGATAAATCAGATAATGAAGCGCTCATTTGATACTGATTAATGGTACTTTTTAAATTGTTTTCTAATTGTGGGAAAGCACGGCTTAACTCCTGCGCTAAAGCACGCTTAGATACATCATCTTGCGCTGTAGCCAAAGCTGGAGTAATCAAGCAAAATACGAGTAGCGCTGTTAATTTGTTCATACAGCATTCCTTATTTATAATTATTGTATTTATTTACATCCGTTTACATTTATCCTTTCAACCTACTGTAACAAATTCAGATAAAATTTAAAGTCAATACTCTAAAATAGATACCTTACGCACTGTCTCACCATTGAGACGAGTTCATATCAGGAAATGTAGCCAAAAAAGTAACATTTACCGTTTGGCAATTTAATCGAAAGTGAGCCAAACTATTCTATAGACGCTGATGAAATGAAAAAACGCAGCAGTATTGTAATAGAAGGATGTAAACCGGTTGGCGATAACCATTTTGTTAAACATTGGGATGAGGCAGCATAATGACATTAGAGACTTGGTTAATTTCAATTTCTAATTGGTATGAAGCAAAGCAATATGACCAAATAGAAACGCTTGAAACTCTCTTATATTCTGCGCCTAATTCGGTGTGGGGCCCAACATTGACTGAGGCTCAAAGTAAAGCGATAGCCTGTTGGTTAGATGGGTGTTTAAGAGCATTTGAATACACCAAGTATCATGACAAAAAGAAAGCGTACCAAATGTTGCAATACGCCAATGCAAAGTTAGAAGTGGCCGCCTTTAACTCTGCAACGGATATTGATATTAAAGATTGGTGCTTAAAACGATTACAACACCTCACGGTACTCAGCTTGGAGTTTTGTAATCAACAACAAGATCAATCCACATGGAATAAGAAAGCCCATTCATTAATTGAAATACACGTTAAATTAATGGCGAGCCTTTCTTGGAATGAATCGTAAAATAGCAACAACACGCCAAATTTAGATAAGGCTATAACGCCAATTGCCATCTCTGTAATGGTGCTGTACTGTTTATTCCTGCTCTGCCCCAACGATCAACCGCATCGACAACTAATACGCGCTCCATTGGCAGCAATGCTTGCATCTGCTTGTTTGGTTTTTGAGTTGTGATAATCCACACTGAATCATCTTCTTCAATTAAGTCTTTCAACTGTGCTTTATCATCTTCTGTCCATTCAAGAGCAGGTTTTGTTAAACGATCAACCACAAACAATTGATTGCCAGAGGCAAAGTCTTCTAACTGCTCAGACAACAAAATAACCGAATCAATATCATTCTCTAAAATCACTTTTTGCTGCTGGTTGATTAATTGACGTACCGACAACATAAATTGCTCTTGGTTTTTTTGGATCTGCTCTGATTTATCAGGCCAGATACGTTGAAAATCATCACTAACAATCGCGACCATTCGGATTAAATTTGTTGGGTTTAACCATGCGTATTTTGACGTCGTTCCATCAGACAAACGTAATGCTGCCACCCCTTGTGCGCGAGGAGTAATGGCTTGAGAAGCATCGACTTCAATAATCTGAATATTGCTGTATCTTGCATTCACATACAGAGGGTCTTCTGCCCACACCGCCCCAATCGTCACAACCGCTTGGGCTGTTTTTGCTGAGTCTTGAACAATTTTCGCCCCTTTATTGGCAAACCAATTGGGTAAACGCTCAATCCCATAACGATTTGGTGGTAAATATTTTGTCGTTAATGAGGTTTCTTTTAATAGCTCGCTTGATAGCATATACGTCACCGGCGTTGTCGTTAATACATCGGCTGCTATTACTGCTTTCATGTTAAATAACGATGCTGCACATAGGCTAACAATCGCTATCCATTTCATTAAATTCTGTTTCATTTCTTATCCTATTTATACCCATATTCTTCGATTATTATTGAGTTCTACTTTACTAATTCTTACGAATAATTCGGTAGCTCGTCGCAAGTAAAAAGAAGAAAGCTGAAACGATAATAATCGCGGCCCCAGAAGGCACAGGCATTTCTAATTCCATCGGTAATACGGTGCCAATCAAGCACGATATTGTCGCTAATAGCGCAGACATCAAGACAAAACTGCCCATGTTCTTAGTTAATAAGCGAGCCGTCGCACCAGGTATGAGTAATAACGCGCCAACTAAAACCGCACCGACAATTTTTACCGATGCAATCGTCACAAGGGTAATCATCATCACAAACAGATAATCATAAAAATTGGTTTTATAACCACGAACTCTGGCAATATCAGGGCTAATACAAGTTAATAAAATACGATTAAACGTCGGAAGTAATACCACTACAATCAATAAACAACTACCCGCTAAAATCGCAATGTCTTGGTCCGTCACCGTTAGGATAGAACCAAATAAAACGTTCTCTAGCATGTGAATATTAATTTTACGCGCTACGTACATCAGTAATGCCGCTCCTACCGCCAATGCTAAGGCAAGGAACACCCCAACTAGCGTATCGTAAGGCACGTTAGTTCGGTTTCTTACAAAATGCAGTAACAAAGCAAAGATCATACAAAAACTAAATAAGCCGATGATTGGGTTCTCTGCGGGCTCTCCCAATAACACGCCTAATGCAATACCCGTTAAGGCGGCATGACCAACGGCTTCAGAGAAAAAGGCCAAACGCTTGGCAATGACTAAGGTCCCTAAGCCACCTAACAATGGCCCTAAAAGGATAGCGGCAACAATAGCATTGACCATAAAGGCATACGAAAAACTGTCACTTAAAAAGCCTTGTTCGACGCCATATAACGCCCACTGACGAAACAGTTCCATTATGCAGCCTCTCCATTGTTAGTTTTTGATGCATCGTACTGAGCACTTGCACCGGTATAATGATTGAATAAACGCTCAATTTTCTCAGGTTTTAATACTTCTGAATAACAACCAGAATCAACCAAATTACGATTGATAACATGAACATGTGCTTTAAGACGGCGAACAGCGGTGACATCGTGGTGAACGGCTAATACCGTCTTACCTTGCGCGATAAATTCATGCATTAAAGATTCAAGATAACGAACCCCATGTTCATCCATGCCTGTGGTTGGTTCATCAAGAACGAGTAGATCAGGATTATCCAATAACGCTTGTGCGAATAACACACGCTGTTGCTCGCCACCAGAAAGCTGCCCCATGCGACGATCGGCGCGATTAGACATACCAACACGCTCTAACTGCGCCATTGCAAATGCTTCTTGGCTGCTTTTTTTACGCCATAACGCACTTAAAAACAGAGGTACTCGGGTTTGATTCAATAAAATGAAGTCTTTTACGGTTAGCGGCAGGCTAGATTCAAAAACGGCTTTTTGTGGTACATAACCAATCACCCCTTTCTGCTCTGGCCACTCAATATTAATTTCACCCTGAAACGCGGTTAATCCTAAAATTGAACGCAATAATGAGGTTTTACCACCGCCATTAGGCCCCATAACTACATGGCATTGACCGGCTTCAAAGCGTTGGTTAACCCCTTCTAATATTGTATTTTCACCATAAGTGAGCCCAACATTGGTTAACGAAATTGCAGGTCCTGACATTATTTAGCATCCTTATCAGCGGCGAATTTCATGGCTTCGATTAAGGTGTCTAAATTTGATTTCATTTCAATTTCAACTTTGTTGTCTTGATAAGAGCCATGTGTCATATGAGAAAAACGGTATAACTGAACGCCTGTTGCCTCTTCAATCGTATCGACAAAACGGTTGGGCATGTTCAATTCATAAAATAAAACATCAATGTCAGACTCACGGATCTTTTCAATCGTGCCTTGCAGTTGACTTGCACTTGGCTCTACGCCGTGAGCGGGTTCAATGACGGCAACAACATCAACACCAAACTCTTGAAGAATATAACCATACGCATTATGCGTTGTTGCGACTTTCATGCCTGCCGTATCTAATTCGCCAAGAGACAACATGGCATCACGCTTCATTAATCGGAATTTTTTCGCATATTTACGTGCATTTTTACGATAGAACGAGGCATTTTCAGGATCAATTCGAGAGAGCTCATTAGCAATGGTGTAAACCTTTTGAATCGTCGTAGATAAACCAACAAATGTGTGAGGGTTCACCGCCCCTTTACCGACAGACTGCCCCATCGCGGGCAACAACGGAACGTCTTTATTGGCTTCTAACACCATTAACTCGCTGTTGTTTGCCGCCGAAATTACTTTTAACGCAAAATCATCGTGACCAATACCATTAACAACAATCACATCCATTTTATTTAAACGTTTTAAATCGTTTGGTTGAGGTAAATAATTGTGGGGATTAAACCCTGCATCAACCAAAGGAAGGATTTCTGCTTTATCACCCACGACCGCTTTCACATAGCTGTAATAAGGCTGTAAGGTAATGCCTATCACCAAAGGTTTTGTTGCCGACATCACTGATGCAGAAAACAAAGAAACTAAGCTAAGCAGAATAAAAGAGCGTACGTATAAAATAGATTTCATCATTATTATTTATCTTTAATTGGTATCAATTTAAATGAGTA
>NZ_JARACO010000040.1 GCF_028765575.1 Aliivibrio sp. S3MY1
ATAACGCCTGCATAACACGTTTGCTACCATGCAGATTAAGCCCAAATTTACCACTTAACACGGCAAACTTAAAGAAACCTAGAATGCCGAATGTAGCAAATCGTGTTGATGCATTTGTTATGTGCAATCAATTGACTTATATGAATTCTCGAACGCTTTCAAACTCGAAGTTAATTTTTGAAGCCTGAAAAAGAGAACATGAAATAATATCAGCTGACTCAAGATCAAATAAAGCTATATTATGCCCCCCACCTAAAGAGCTTCTGTAAGCTATACCGTCATATCCTTTTGATTTAATAAACTCTGATATTATTTGTGTTGGAGCATAATCTGATTTCAAATCAGACGTTTTAGTTGGCTTTGAAAACGCGTTATCAATATGAAACCAAACGGATTTTATAATTTCCTCTTCTGACGGTTCAGAGAAATAATAAGAATGTTCGTGGATGCTCTCTTCGCTATCTGTTGCAAAAACTATAACTCGTAAATCCTTTACTAATTTGAACGTACCTACTGACATCACAGAACCAAGCCACGGTCTTACCTCAGACATAGCAGTTTCTTTGTCGGTCGCTACATACAAACACGGAATACCTTTTGGATTAGCTCTACCTTCAGAAGCACTATTTTCTAATGGTTTCATCCGTTTAAATGAATAAGGGCTTTCAAAATCATCAACATGAATTTGTTCTCCAGTATCTGGGTCTTCTTGATAATATGGACGAAGGTCATACCCATTTTGCGCTCTCATTACAAACGAACCTTTTTTCAATGTTTTAGTTCGTCCCTCACAAGTTTCTATTATTGAATTCAAGAAACCCTGAGATTCATCATCTAAGATATAACGCAACTTAGTATGAACTGAATGGCTAAACTCCCAATAACTATTCCAAGATTTAAAACTCAAGATTAACTCCTTATATAAAATTGCACATAACGCCTGCATAACACGTTTGCTACTATACAGACCTAGCTGAATTTTAACGCCTTAATCACTGAAACTAAAGGCAAACTGACAACGCCGAGTGTAGCAAATCGTGTTGATGCATTTGTTATGTGGCTTTATCTCGGTAACTTCATTAAGAAATCATCCACTTTCTCAAATAGAATTTCATTAGGGTCATCTCCAGATATTTTACTATCGATTAAACCAATAATGGCTTCATCATCTAGATTTATTATTAATTTCCCATGTTCTCTCATCGCTCCCTGACACGCTATTACAGCGTTATCTGATGGGCCTTTCCTAGAAATTAAAAAACAAACCTTTCGTTTGGCTTTTTCAAAAAGGTATTTTTCTGTTGAGTAGACTTGAGATTGAGTAATTTGGTCTTTATAATTTTTAAATTCAAATAACACATATCTAGAATCTAAATTTGATGAAATAAACTCCCACACGGTAGATTTATCTACAACTCGGCATATTAAATCATAGCGATGTAGATCATCAGTTGTTCTTTCCTGTTTATGCCAACCTTTCAGATCACCATCAAAAAGATACTGTAGGATTTCACTCATGGTGTCTTCATAAACATAGCACCCTTCTCTACCATACTGAATTAATTTCAACTGTTCTTTAAACTTAGTACCTTCAATTTCATTCTTTGAAAGATCACTATTTTTTAACGAGAAGTTAATCATTTCAGGATGCAATATATTGGATAAATCGCTATCTATTGTTCTTTCAGATAAATCTATTTCGCATAATTTAACCAATCTTCCTAACAACTCTAAGTCAGCACTAGCTAGAGATAATAATCCATCCAAATTAATTATTTGGATATTGTACTCATCTTCAACTCTCTTTTGTATTTCTGGCTTGATGCCTGCTGCAACTATCAACACAGCTTTATCTATGTGCATTACTCGAGCTGAATTGACGAGTCTTTCAGCTGATACTTTTAATCCTGATGTTGGATATACCTTATTTCGTGTATATTTTACTTCAAATACGACTTTGCTTTTAGAATCTGGTTCTTTCGCAATTATGTCAACTCCGGCATTAATCATAGGGTCTTGATTTTCTACATGCCATTTATTTGCACTCAAAATATCTTTACACAAATCTTCCAGCGCGTAACCAAATCTAGCACTGTTTCCACTTTGAATTTTCAATATTAATTCCTTTTGATAAGCCGAATTTTCAGCAGTCGGCCACATAACGCCTGCATAACACGTTTGCTACGATACAGGCCTAACTGAATTTTACTGCCTTAATCACTGAAACTAAAGGCAAACTGACAACGCCGAGTGTAGCAAATCGTGTTGATGCATTTGTTATATTTATAGTGCGTATCGATCTGAAACAATTTTCAAATCATATTTATCAGCCAATTCAACGGGAGTTTCAAGTTCAACAATCTTAATTGCTCGATCTAACTCAGGATAAAGGACTTCTAAATTATTTACATATTTTGTAAATTCATCACTAAGTATTAAGATCGCATTTTCATAAATGAATAGCTCGAAAATAAAAACCTCATACATAAAAAACATATCATAGATTGCACTTGATAAAGATACATTAGTTTTTTCATTATTAATGACGAAATCATGTCTAAATTGATCAATTTTATCGTTATATGATTCAAGAGACCAATAACTATCAGAACCAGCTGAAGCAATTTCACTTGCTAAATGAATGATCGACTTAGCCCTACCATTCACAATCACATCTGAAGCAAAATTAGTCATGAAAATCTCTTTATTTTCATCAAGTAATTTAATTTTGACATTTTTCAACTTTGAACTTGATATATACTCAAATATATTATCACAAACTCCATTGCTTTTATGAAATCTAAACATTTCGTTAGATATATCTCTTACTTTTTCTCTAAAATCAGGGTCATTACTTACATCACCTTTAGACTTAGCAATTTCATTCCAACCTGAAGGTAGTTGATCAAGTAATGCCACATTCTTAAAATGTTCGAATATGTAATGAAAATGCATAAATCCAACAAGTGTTAAGTGATAGTTCTTTTTTAAACTCAATATTGCAGAATTATAATTGCTAATTTCTTTATTATACTTAATAACCATCCCATTTCTAATCTCAATTTTATCCTTGTGGCCAGAAATAATGGTATTAATAATTAATATAACAATTGAAAAGTTCAAAGGAATAATAAGTTTAAACAATTCAAGAAATTGTTTTTCATCGACATCCAAAAAAGTAATGATTGCATTTAATTTCAAAAAACCAATTATTGGCACTATTAACAACGCCAATATTAGTGCTACTTTTACCTTATTCATTAATCACCTCAAAAATATAACGCCGCAATAACACGTGCGAACGCCTTACTTTCCAAACCAATTACACTTCAAACCACGAATGCCGAGTGTAATTAGCATCGTGTTGATTGCTTTGTTATACGAGCCTTGCTTTCGCTCCGATAAACTTGGTAAAGAACTGATTTACCAAGATTTACTGTAAACTGAGTTTAATTAGACTGGCTCAATTAAGCGAGCAAAATATCCAATCAACAGCAATAATTGTGAAACGAAACAATCCTTTTTTCTTACACCATTTGTACGACTTGGTTTCAGAAAGTTTGGTGCTTATAAACCAAATATCCTAACCACAATTGGGATTGAAAATGCTAAGAGGAAAACACTGAGGCAGGTTAAAATGAGGCATAACCAAAGAACAATTGAAGCGTGAATTAGCCGCTGGAACGCCTGAATTTGGGGCAATAATAGTTCAATGCCGAACCTGATGAAATGGAAACCAAAAGGCAACAAAGAAAAAGGAAAACCACCCTACTTTCACACCTAAAAAGCTAATGGTTCAATCGCTGAACTGAACCAAAAAACTGCATTCTCAGAGTTCGTATAACGCCTGCATAACACGTTTACTACTATGCAATTATACTTAAAATTGGCACCTTAAAACGAGAAACACCCGACAACCTGAGATGCCGAGTGTAGTAAATCGTGTTGATGCATTTGTTAACACTTACTGTACGTATTGACTAATCTCACGCAACCATGTTCTAACATCATCCGTAGGGTCCACGTTTGTTAAACGATCTGATGTCATACAACTAATAGCTTCTCTATTGAGTTTTTTCTTAGCTTTGCTTTCTTTTTGACTACGTTTTTTATCATTTACCTCATGCCATTCATTTGTTGATTCAGAAGCATTATGAACCGCGATTGCTACAAGAGTTGGAACATCATCAAAACTAGAATAATTTTCAGTTAGAGAAAGTTCAAAAACTTCATTTATAGCTTCGTAGTGTACATAGTTTTCCATTTCACGCGCGTTAGTAATAAATGAGCGCTGACCGCGAGCATTAACCCTATCAGCAGCACTTTGATATTTAGCACTTCCTGGTGGTTCAACGTCTCGGTCAAGAATATGCACCTCTGGTAAATCTAAACCTTCTAGTCTACTTGTCCATAGTTCTAATGTTGAGCCTCCCATAGGAATGAAGACTAATTTACCAGTTGATTCCGCATCTGCTAAATTTGCAATATCTGTTTCGTTAGGTGCAAGAACAGCTGAAATTCGTTTCAAATATTCGATATCGTTGGGGCCTTCAACACCCACAAATATTTTTACATTATGGTTTGCAAACATTCCCAAACTATCTTTAATTTGCGCAAAAGTAGTGTCATCATTTTGAGCTATAAAACGAGTACCATCATCACTTTTATTAATAAATCGAATACGATTGTGGTCAATACGCCCCGCCAGAACAGGGTTATGAGTGGTAAACAGTACTTGATGCTGAGGATCTAAAGATAGCTCAGTAAGGGCGTCTAATAATAAAAGTTGGTTATTAGGATGCTGTGAATTTTCTGGTTCCTCAATAGCAAAAATTACATCTTGAACATCTCTTATTGAAGCTAATTGTTCAGCTTTCGCTCTAAAGAAGTTTATTAAAAATAAACGTCTAACACCACTACCACGTTTATTTAAAGGAATTTGATCTTCATTTGTTAATGACACAGAGAAAACTTTACTCCAATTAAAAGAAGAAAATTTCGGATCTAGCTGATTTGCTAAATCAGGATCCATTTCTCGGAGTTTTTCAATCGTTTTACTTGTAACACTTTCAACTTGCTCACGAACATAAGTTTCCAATAATGCAAGTTCATCAGCTTTGTCCTTCAATGCTTCTTTTATCGCAAACTTTATCGGGTCTTGAGCTTCTGCATCTTGATCTGAGCTTGGTCTATCAGCTTTAAATAACTGGAATAAAGGCAATATATTTTGAATTTGTTTCCATACATTAGATTTAATATCTAAGTTAACAAGCTGTTTATTTAGTTCCACATCACTTATATTAGCCCAAATAGCATGTCTAATAGCTGATTTAATTGCTTGATTTGTTGATTGTAAATCAATACTCAAATCAGTCGCTCTTTTTCTCAACTGGGTAATCGAAAGGTTTAAAAGGTCATCATAATTTGCAGCTGTTGGATGCAACGCATTCAACGTCACCTCTTCACATTTTAAAGTTGCGCCTTTGTAGATTTTACAAAGTTCAAGATGCCCATCTTGATTTACCAAATACTCATGTACAGGTGAAATCAAGTTATCCGTATCGATTATAATCTCGTCAGGAATATCTTTAAATATACATCTAATCTCAACTGGTTCAGAGTTACTCAATCCCGTTGAGCGATCACCACTGTCAAGTTTATCTGCATTAAAAAAAGCATCTAATGCCTCTAATATCGTCGATTTTCCAATATCATTCCGCGCTATAATTGCAGTCAGATCATCAAAACTAATTGAGATTTCTTCCCGATAGCAACGAAAATTCTTAATCTTTAACTCTTTTAATTTCATATTATTAACCTAGTTTTGCCAACTATATATTGTGAGTGTTAACGCCGCAATAACACGTTTACTACGACATAGACTTAACTGAATTTTACCGCCTTAATCACTGAAACTAAAGGCAAACCTACAATGCCGAATGTAGTAAATCGTGTTGATTGCTTTGTTATACATTCTCTGTCGTGTACAACCAAACTGCTTTGCGCCATTCAATTAAATAAGGCAAGCAATTTGATAATAGTAATTCTTTTTCACCGCATAAATCAGCTAGAAGTTCTGATAATGGGTAATCAGCAAACTCTCGACCATGAAGTATTTCATCTATAGTTTTTTGCGACCTAGGCTTTAATTCAGCTAACCATATATGCCATTCTGGTTCATGTTTCCAATAGTTTGCAGCCGCATGAATTAATTTCGCTACAGGCTTGTCCAATACACTTTTAGACCCTAAATCCCGAGCAACATGAGCCTCTATTTCAATATCTTGAAGCGTACTAAAAAAATAGCGCTGCATAGCACAGAAACCTAATCCAATGAGATATTCACCATGATCACATAGGCCACTTACATCACAAACATCTGAATTTTTAATTTTCTCATTTATATCAGATAGTGAGCTATCAAGAGAATTTAAAACACCTTGTAAGTAATGAAAATCAGTATCAGAAAACTGAATTTCTCCTTCCTTACGAGTTACTATGAACATAAAAATTCCTCTGAATGTATAACGCCTGCATAACACGTTTGCTACTATGCAAACCAAGCTGAATTTTACTGCCTTAATTACTGAAACTAAAGGCAAACTGACAACGCCGAGTGTAGCAAATCGTGTTGATGCATTTGTTACACGATCTTTGTCAACGCTTCGCTTTAATTGGTAAAGAATTGATTTACCAAGATTTACTGTAAACTGAGTTTAATTAGACTGGCTCAATTAAGCGAGCAAAATATCATTTCAACGGCAATAACTGTGAAACGAAACAATCCCTTTTTCTTACGCCATTTGTACGATTTGGTTTCAGCCAGTTTTGAGCTGATAAACCAAATATCCCAACAACAATTGGGATTGAAAATGCTGCGAGCAAAACACTAATGCAAACTAAAATGAGGCATAACCAAAGAACAATTGAAGCGTGAATTGGCTTCTGAAATCCATGAACTTTTGGCAATAATGGTCAATTGCCGAACCTGATGAAATGGAAACCAAAAGGCAACAATGAAAAAGGAAAACCACCCTACTTTCACACCTAAAAAGCTAATGGCTCAATCGCTGAACTGAACCAAAAAACTGCATTCTCAGAGTTCGTATAACGCCTGCATAACACGTTTGCTACCATACAGACCTAACTGAATTTTACCGGCTTAATCACTGAAACTAAAGGCAAACTGACAACGCCGAGTGTAGCAAATCGTGTTGATGCATTTGTTATGTGTGTTCTTATAAGCCAAATTTTTCCATCTCAAAGGGAGCGCTGTAATACTAAAAAGTAGATGACTCAAATAAATAGACTCACAGAAATATTATGAATATCTAGAGATTATTTAAAGATAACCTTAGAAAAATGTGGATTATCAACTAAAACTTCCAGTTTAGAGATACCATCTAATTCAACTAGAATTTCAGTTTCATTAGTATTGAGTTTGATACATTCATTCTTACTTTCATTACGTGATGTATCAAGAGCAACGCCTTTGATAGACTCACCCACTTTCATCGTTAACTTAACTGGATATCGGTATAAGCAGACTATTTCAATATAATCATATTCATTGCAACTTATCATAAGATTTACCTCCGAAAATGGATTACTTACTTTAAGCCTGAATACTGGTTATTGCAATAATCTCAAAAAAACACATAACGCCTGCATAACACGTTTGCTACGATACAGACTTAGCTGAATTTTACTGCCTTAATCACTGAAACTAAAGACAAACTGACAACGCCGAGTGTAGCAAATCGTGTTGATGCATTTGTTACACGATCTTTGTCAACGCTTCTATTAACTTGGTAAAGAATTGATTTACCAAGATTTACTGTAAACTGAGTTTAATTAGACTGGCTCAATTAAGCGAGCAAAATATCATTTCAACGACAATAACTGTGAAACGAAACAATCCCTTTTTCTTGCACCATTTGTACGATTTGTCTTCAACAATTTTTTAGCTTATAAACCAAATATCCTAACCACAATTGGGATTGAAAATACTGCGAGCAAAACACTGATGCTGACTAAAATGAGGCAAAACCCTGAACAATTGAAGCGTGAATTGGTTTCTGAAATCCATGAACTTTTGGCAATAATGGCCAATTGCCGAACCAGATGAAACGAATATTAAAAGGCAACAAAGAAAAAGGAAATCCACCCTACTTTCACGCCTAAAAAACTAATGGCTCAATCGCTGAACTGAGCAAAAAAACTGCAATCTTAGAGTTCGTGTAACGCCTGCATAACACGTTTGCTACCATGCAGATTAAGCTCAAACTTACCACTTAATACAGTAAACTCAAAGAAACCTAGAATGCCGAATGTAGCAAATCGTGTTGATGCATTTGTTATGTTTATTTCTTTATTAGATCGATTTCAGCTATTTTTAACATACTTTTAAGAGCTTTATTTGAATGTTTTTCTATAGATGAATAATATTCAATTTGAGCTGAAAATTCAGATTGACGATCGCCATCTGCGAATTCTACAGCCTCTCCATATTCATTAGTTAACCTTTCAAGATCCTTATATAATACCGTTAATATTTTCGAAAATTCTTGCGAAAAATATAATTTCCCAATTGTTGCATACTTTTGAACAATTCGAGTAGAACGATCTAATTCACTCGTATCATTACTGAAATTATTAAACCTTGAGCCAATTCCTAAAGAATAATGCAAACTGTTATACCAAGCTTCAATATACTCAACTGACTCTATAACCGCAGCATACTTTTCTCTTTTATCATCCCAACGTTTTTCATTTTTATACTTTCGAAAAGCCGCTTTCGTAGCTAAGTAAGCAGATATTGTTGATAACAACACTGGTAAAGCGATTTCTTTTAAAATTTCCATACACCCTAACTACCATAAATAAACATAACGCCTGCATAACACGTTTGCTACGATACAGACCTAGCTGAATTTTACTGCCTTAATCACTGAAACTAAAGGCAAACTGACAACGCCGAATGTAGCAAATCGTGTTGATGCATTTGTTACACGATCTTTGTCAACGCTTCTATTAACTTGGTAAAGAATTGATTTACCAAGATTTGCTGTAAAACGATTTTAATTAGACTGGCTCAATTAAGCGAGCAAAATATCATTTCAACGATAATAACTGTGAAACGAAACAATCCCTTTTTCTTACACCATTTGTACGATTTGGTTTCAGCAAGTTTGGAGCTGATAAACCAAATATCCCAACACCAATTGGGATTGAAAATGCTAAGAGGAAAACACTGATGCAGACTAAAATGAGGCAAGGCCATGAACAATTGAAGCCTGAATTGGTTTCTGAAATCCATGAACTTTTGGCAATAATGGTCAATTGCCGAACCTGATAAAACGAATATTAAAAGGCAACAAAGAAAAAGGAAATCCACCTTACTTTCACGACTAAAAAACTAATGGCTCAATCGCTGAACTGAGCCAAAAAACTGCGATCTTAGAGTTCGTGTAACGCCTGCATAACACGTTTACTACTATGCAATTATACTTAATATTGACGCCTTAAAACGAGAAACACCCGGCAAACTGAGATTGCCGAGTGTAGTAAATCGTGTTGATGCATTTGTTATACAGTTTCTAAAAGCCTATGATTTACTTAATATTTTAGCTTTCATCTGCTTATATTCTGCTTCTGTTAAAACACCACTTTCAAAAAGCTGATGTGCTTTAATTAATTCATTGTAAATATCTGAGTTAGAACCATTAGTTATAGTCGATTCAACTTTTATATTTTTATCAACAACGTAATCAGCTTGTTTTCGCAATGAAGTTCTGACAACCTCTTCATCTGATTTATTTACAACACGGAACTGATATTCAAATGATGCCCACTCACCTGGACCATTACCTAAGGGAGTATAATTTGAAGATACTGGTATTGCGACCTTACCTTTAGATTTAGCAAATTCGTTCGCATCATGAATAACTTCAGCTCTTAACGCGCCAGCATTACCAAAAATACCACCATGATCATCTCGAAATATAACATAAGTATCAGGAGATATTTCTACAACACCCGGATTTGCGCATCCAGCTAAAACTAAGCAAAACACCAAAACTAAACGTTTCATACAAACAACTATTCTTAAATAAAACAAGAGACTACCAAATAAATCAATGCTCAAAAAGAAAAATAATAATTAATTGCAATACTTTATTGATATTGGGTACGATATTTAGCGAAAAACTGTATAACGCCTGCATAACACGTTTGCTACGATACAGACTTAGCTGAATTTTACTGCCTTAATCACTAAAACTAAAGGCAAACTGACAACGCCGAGTGTAGAAAATCGTGTTGATGCATTTGTTACACGATCTTTGTCAACGCTTCGCTTTAATTGGTAAAGAATTGATTTACCAAGATTTACTGTAAACTGAGTTTAATTAGACTGACTCAATTAAGCGAGCAAAATATCACTTCAACGGCAATAACTGTGAAACGAAACAATCCTTTTGTCTTACACCATTTGTACAGCTTGGTTTCAGCTAATTTGGAACTGATAAACCAAATATCCTAGCCACAATTGGGATTGAAAATGCTAAGAGGAAAACACTGATGCAGACTAAAATGAGGCAAGGCCATGAACAATTGAAGCCTGAATTTGTTTCTGAAATCCATGAACTTTTGGCAATAATGATCAATTGCCGAACCTGATAATACGAATATTAAAAGACAACAAAGAAAAAGGAAATTCACCTTACTTTCACGACTAAAAAACTAATGGCTCAATCGCTGAACTGAGCCAAAAAACTGCGATCTTAGAGTTCGTGTAACGCCTGCATAACACGTTTGCTACTATGCAGACTTAGCTGAATTTTAACGCCTTAATCACTGAAACTAAAGGCAAACTGACAACGCCGAGTGTAGCAAATCGTGTTGATGCATTTGTTATGTGTGTACTCATGAATCAAATATTTCACTTCTAATGGACCCAAAAATATTGATTACTGTAGGACTGATTTTTTAACGAAGAAAATCTAATTCTTTTGCCGTTTTTGTAGGAATGAACTCGATTACATCATATTCCGCTAAACCGTGTTTATTAAACGGGTCATCAGCTAAGATTTTATTTAGTATATCCACACTATCTACGGTTGCTAAAATTACACCACCAACTCTTGGGACTTTTCGACCAGAAGCAATAAAGTGTCCTAATTTATATTGATTATCTAGATATTTAATATGTTCATCCAGATACTTTTCAACGTCGCTCATTTCACAAATATACGTCAACGAAACTACAAACATCTCTTTCTCTCCATAAATACATTCCAATTCATGATGCTCGTATAAAGACTTAGAATCAAGCTTATAATAGTAATGCTAAAAAAACACATAACGCCTGCATAACACGTTTGCTACGATACAGGCTTAGTTGAATTTTAACGCCTTAATCACTGAAACCAAAGGCAAACTGACAACGCCGAGTGTAGCAAATCGTGTTGATGCATTTGTTATGTGATGCTTGCTAAAACAATATATTTTGCATATTAATGATGCCAGCAACCTCTTTATAAAAAGGTTCCTCATTTTTATCGCATAAATCAATAAATGTTTTATATATAGACGTTTTTGTAAAAAGAAGAGTTACATCACTTACCGAAAATTCAAAATCACCTTTAACACGCCACTCTCTTTCATGAGTCCAATCAATTATTTTATTAGGGTTAGATAAATCAAAATTTACGATACGCCACCATTCGCTCTTTGGTAGATATTTTTTAGCATCCGCGGTCTTATCATAAATAACAGGACGTCCGCCAGCTTCATATACACTTTGTTTTGGCAGCATAAAGCCACAAGGATTATATCTTACTTTGTTTGAATGCCCGCTAGATCTGAGTTTTTGTTCGAACCATGTATTTTGACAAACTGAACTCAGGGGCGCATCTTGAAAACATACTGCTGTATTTTGACCTACAATAAAACCTTGAGCAGTTGAACTTCCAATTAATTTACGCTCACTTAACACTTTAAACATAAGCTCAGCTACGGCGGAATTAGTATTAGCTCTTGTTAGATGAACCAAGCCAGTAGATAAATCAGAACGCTCAGAATATCTATTTTTCCAATCATTTATTTTATACGACACTTGAATTCCTTAATCACATAACGCCGCAATAACACGTGCGAAAGACCGACTTACAAAACCAATTACACTCCAAACCGCGAATGCCGAATGTAAATAGCATCGTGTTGATTGCTTTGTTATACGAGCCTTGCTTTCGCTCCAATTAACTTGGTAAAGAACTGATTTACCAAGATTTACTGTAAATTGAGTTTAATTAGACTGGCTCAATTAAGCGAGCAAAATATCCAATCAACGACAATAACTGTGAAACGAAACAATCCTTTTTTCTTACGCCATTTGTACGAATTGGTTTCAACAAGTTTGGAACTGATAAACCAAATATCCTAACCACAATTGGGATTGAAAATGCTAAGAGGAAAACACTGATGCAGGTTAAAATGAGGCATAACCAAAGAACAATTGAAGCGTGAATTTGTTTCTGAAACGCCTGAATTTAGGGCAATAATAGTTCAATGCCGAACCTGATGAAATGGAAACCAAAAGGCAACAATGAAAAAGGAAAACCACCCTACTTTCACACCTAAAAAGCTAATGGCTCAATCGCTGAACTGAACCAAAAAACTGCATTTTCAGAGTTCGTATAACGCCTGCATAACACGTTTGCTACTATGCAAACCAAGCTGAATTTTAACGCCTTAATCACTGAAACTAAAGGCAAACTGACAACGCCGAGTGTAGCAAATCGTGTTGATGCATTTGTTATGTGCCTCACCCGTAACTAAACTCAATTTTTGCCGTTTCGATATTAAAAGACTTTTCTAGTATTTTTGACAATAATTGAAGCGAGCGGCCAAATTCCAGCTCCTGTTCCATGGATAAAGTCATACGCAAAATACAATGATGAAGCAATGTATCTCTTGGAATACTAACCTTTTTAAGTTCGTTAACTGGATTAGGTTCCCTTACCCAGCATTCAAATTCTGGCTTATCGAACATTCGATGTAGATAAAAACCATATTTGCTATCTAAACACATTAATTCAAATTCCCAGTAATCAATTAATTTGCGCTCAGTAGCCGCTACGAATAACTCAGCAGTTTCAAATGCACGCCTTACATCAATGCTATCAGGAACTATAAAATCATGTTCAATTTTATTTCTTAGGGTTCGAATTTCTGATACCAAGCCACAAGGTGCTATGCCAAAACCTACAATTACTTTTAATTTTGCAGGCAATTTTATCGAGTCTTCATCACCAAAGAACTCGCTGAACTCATTTAAATTTTTAGGATAATTTTTGGGATCATATCCCAGAGCTCTGAAGATTCTGTCGATTTGACAATCAATTGCTCTTTTAGAATTTCCAAGCGAGTTAATTAACCCTCGCTTGCTACCTTCTCTAAAATCACGCTTAGCAAACGATATATATTCACTAGGATTAACCTCAAATGACCAATCAAGTCTCGACCCTGCATCTGGAGTAATTGATACATTATCAAAAAGAATTGGAACTTGCTTAAGCTTACTTAAATACTCTAATTCTGACATAAATTTCCTTTGCACA
>NZ_JARACO010000041.1 GCF_028765575.1 Aliivibrio sp. S3MY1
TATTTACCGCAATATTTTGAGATGTATGTAGTAACCGTGATAGATTAGAGTTGTTTTTGCGTGTTTTTGATATATAAAATTACTATTTATTTTATGAGAGTTATTAGCATGATAAAAAAATTAGTATTTATTGTATTACCTATAGTAACCGGATGTTCGTCATCAGGAATTGGTGATTATCCAGAGTTTCCGCATTCTAAAATGGAATTAGTCGGTGAGGCTGGGAAAATTGTAAATGAAAAAAACGTGCAATTTTTTTCACCTAATAATACAGCTTCTATAGATGTATCTTTGTTAAGTGCCGGAGGCGCGGTATTAACGGTTTGGGCAAGGCCTGTAGGTAACTGGTTATGGGGTTATACACCTTTCGATTCTTCTGATTTTGGCAACAATAGAAATTGGAAAATCATTGATGGAGTGACAGAAGGGCGTTATAAATTCGTAAATAGTGAGCAAGGCTCATGTATCGAGGCTTATAAAAATGGTGTCATTCATAATACATGTGTAAGTGGAAAGTTATCACAAGAATTTGAATTGATTCCATTAATGAATGGCGCTGTATCAATAAAGAATGTTGACACATCTCAGTGCTTAAGAGCTGAATTTCTTGACCGAACGATACGTTCTCCTTATGCGTTCTCAATTTTTATGGAGCAATGTACAGATATGAATAATGAAGTGTTTGAACAACAGTGGATTATTTCTCCTCCAATTCAATCGTCATTAGCTAATATTATTATACCAACATTAGTTCCACCATTACCGGTTAAAAAACTTGAGCCTATTGTACATAAGGATTCAATTCGATGAAAAGTTTTGCGTTTATTCTTAGTATACTTCCTCTATTATCATGGGCGGCCATCGATGATTATAACGTTTCTACATGGAATCTACAGGGGTCGTCGTCGTTAACAGAAAATAAATGGAATAATAATGTTCGCCAATTAATTTCTGGCGCTAGGTCTAGTGATATATTAATGCTTCAGGAAGCCGGAAGTGTTCCATCTTCAGCCGTATTGACTCCAAGAGAATTCTATACACCAGGTATTCCCATGAATGAATATGAATGGAATCTTGGTACTAATAGTCGTCCGCAAACTATGTTTATTTACTTTTCTAGGGTAGATGTTGGTGCTAATCGCGTTAATTTAGCTATTGTATCTTCGCAGCGAGCTGATGAAGTTATAGTGTTACCTCCTCCAACTGTTGCATCGCGTCCCATTATAGGTATCCGTCTGGGAAATGATGTTTTTTTCTCTACACATGCTTTAGCTAATAGAGGCGTTGATGCTCCTGCTATTGTCAACAGTGTTCTACAGTATTTTGATCGTCAAACAGACCCCATTCGACAGGCCGCTAATTGGATGATTGCTGGTGATTTTAATCGATCCCCTGTTGACTTGCAAAATAGTTTAGATATACCTGCTCAAAGGCATACTCAGATTGTCGCCCCTGTTGATCCAACTCAAGCAAGCGGGGGGACTTTGGACTATGCCGTTATTGGGAATTCTGTAAGTTTCATTCCTTCGCTATTAAGGGCTTCATTATTATTTGGTAATATGAGAGGACAATTTGCGTCCGATCATTTTCCAGTTGGTTTTTTTAGGAGATAACCAATGAAAAGATTTTTATGCACTTGCGGATTGCTCTTAGTAATATCTGGTTGTAGTAGTAACGAAGTATTGCAGTCTACTTCTGATACAATGAAATTTAATGTTCGAAATGTATATACTGGCGGTATTATTGCGAATTGGAATGGTAAAGGATTTAATCATAATAATTGGGAGATAATAGAAGTTGAAACAACTAAAAAAACTTTACTTATAGATCCTAGTGGTTGGGTTAAATTTAAAAATCCAGATGCTGACGAATGTTTAACGGTGGATGATAATAATCAATTGATTTTAAACTCATGCAGTAACGATAAGTCTATGATGTTCACACTTATTCCTTCAACATCTGGTGCTGTTCAATTAAAGTCTATTGGTAACCAACAATGTTTAGGTCGAGGTGATTCAATTGTGGATTTTCAATTTAAACGATGTATTGATAAAAGCAGCTTAGCAAAAGAACCCGTAAATAGCGGTAATTTATGGATGATAAATCCGTCTCTTAATCCAGCGAAATACTCACCATTATTTATTAAATAACCTCAGATCGGTTTAATTTATCTCAATGATGAGCTTAAATTAATTTTAGCTCATCATCTGCCAACTGGGGTTGTGAGGTTGTTGAAAAAATTCATTTCTAACCGAAAATCCCCTCTCTTTTAATTAAGCTACCATCTCAATGACTCAATTTAAATAACTTTATTTTCGATTGGAACTTTTTCTGATAGTTACGATCAGATCATGAAGTAAAAAAATGAGAAACTCGTTCAATTATCATTGAACAGCTAAAAAAAGTGAAAGATACCCATTCGCACATCAACCAAGTCTACCCTGTTATGGAAGTCGCTTTTGTTGTCATAACAGCCATTCTGTGTAGTCAAAATAAATGGACGGATATCAAGGATTTTGGTGAAGGAAATATCGACTGGTTACGTGAGTATTTCCCCTACAAAAATGGCCTTCCTACCCGACATAATATTGCAGCCATTATGAGGACTGTTGTTCCTGAAACGCTCTTAGATGGGATGGTGGGCTGGGTTAATTTGCATAGGGAGAGGCATGCTCAGCCCATCATCAGTGTTGATGGAAAGGTTCTGAAAGGAGCTAAAGCGAATAAGCAAGATAACCCTCTTTATATGGTCTCAGCGTTCGATGTTGACGAGGGTTTGACTCTCCACATCAACCCTGTGAAGGCAAAGGAATGGAGCTAACAGCGATAAGAAAACTGTTAGATCCTTTAGATATAAAAGGATGTTTATTAACAGCGATGCCCTGCATTGTCAGGTTGAAACTCTGAATAAAGTAGTAAATAAAGGTGGTGATTTCTTAGTGCAAGTCAAACTGAATCTACACAATTCAAAGATTATTGGTATTTTCCTGAAGATAAACAAGAGTCGTACATTATTGAAGATAAAGGGCATGGCAGAAAAGAGAACCGTGAGGCTTATGTTCTCCCAGCTGCCTTCAGTGAAGTACTCAGATAAAAGTGGTCTGTCGTTAAAAGTATTGTTGCAGTGGTGAAAGATAGAACTATCAAAGGGAAGGAAGTTATGAAACTTCATACTATATTTGCACAGACCATTTATCCTTAGAGCTAGCCTCCCAAGCAACCAGAAAACACTGGCACATAGAGAACCAGCAGCACTGGGCGTTGGATGTTATTTTCAAGGAAAATGAGCAACGTATTTATGCTGGAAATTTAGTATTAAATATGGCTTGCTGTAGATGCTTTGTTAGAAAGTTGTTTAGGAAATCCTAAGGGAATTTGTCAGTACCAAGAAATATGAATAAAGCTTGCATGGAATAAAGATTACAGAGTCTCTGTTCTGTTTACATCAGATTAACAAAGTTCATTCGCGCCCTTTACGAATGTTGAATAAGGGACAATTTGATTTTTGGCTGCGTAACGATAGACGAAAAACAATAGTACGGGAGAGAGCCACCTTCATTAATCGTCTCTTTAATATTGAGGTCATTCTACAATGATAATGAGCCCATTGTAGGACTCATTTATCTATTCAGATTATTTGCAACAAGCCCATTTTATACAGTTAGCAGGAGTACTATTATCACGAGTCCAAACAGTCTCAGCATCACCAAGTGGTAACCACGTCATACCTTCTGACATATTTACTGGCGGTAAATCTTGTTCGTGAACATACATACCTACTGGCACAGCTCCTTTCACACCATGAGTACGAGCTTGTGCTTTTGCGGTATCGGAATTACGCAGGCCATACATTTCAAAATAAGAATTCCAATCCATGCCTGTTCAGTAAGATAACGAAACCAGCATAAAGTCATTACCTTGAATGGCGTTCATTGTGCCGTGTGTATTTGTCCAATCAAACATAGCAAAACCTAAACGTTCACGATTTACGTTCCACGTTGCTTCATCTGTTGCATACTTACCGTAGATGCGCTCATGTAAGTAAAGCATAGAATAGATGCCCCAGCCGCTTTTTAGTACTGAATCATCCGCAAGCGTTTTACCATGCATTTGTAATGCCATTTGCGTATAGAAAGACATACGAATGCCATTGATAGCAGCATATCCACCATGTGACCAGATTGCTTCATGGCGTGATGTCTTGCCTGTATCTAAAATGCCACATGTAGGCGTGTAAACAACACGATTACCCTCGGCGTCAGTTACATTTGCATAATCAGATTGCAGTGCAAAAAACGTTTCTTTACCATTCATATGAGGATCATTTAATGGTGTTGTTTCCCCATCAATAACCGTATGTCCGTTCCACATTACATAATAAGGGAAGATGTTATTTGAGTTCTCACCTGAACGGTTACTGTATTGACTCCATGTATTTCGGTTGTCTTCTGTAGCATAACCCACACGTAAACGACCCGTTTGCAAGTTGTGACCCAATTCATGTCCATCTAGCCAACCACGAGGAGAAATACTGCCACTTGATGGTTAGGAATTTCAATCCTAACCATCAAGATAAAATGCCTCATTTTTTCTTATCAGAGTCTTCGACTTATTATTTTTTAACGCCTATCTTCATGCAAAAACACCGTTTTTGTATGGTTTCTGCTCAAATTTATGCGATTTAGACGTAGGTATCCTACGCCGCGCTCCTTAATCGCTTATCTTATCTCATACTAAAGCGACGTGAATCCAGTAATTCGTCATTCTTTGGGCCTTTTGTAAAACCTGTAAATATCATCCTGTTTCCACAAAGTGTGCATTTGTATGGATCGTTACCTGTAAACCCTTTGTATTGTTTGGCGTACGTTAATTTATCTGTCTGCTCTGGCTTTGTACTTTCTAAAGCCGCATAAACTAACGGAAGTAAACGACCTCGTTTACTATTGGAGAGAAAACCGTAGTAGCGCACCATCTTTAGATGCTTTTGAGGGATATGGTTTACGTAACGCAAAATCATCTCTTCTTGCGTTAGAGTCATTGTTTTGTGCTCCCCATCTCTATGGCCTAAATACTTAAACACCACCGTTCCTCCGCTATAATGACGCAGTCTTGAGGCAGATATCGGTGGGCGCTTTAGGTAGCGACCTAAATAATTTACGGTTTGCTTTAACAGCTTAGTCTTCTTTGTAAAATGGATGTTCCAATATCTTTGATATTGGCGCTCTAAGAAAAAATTCCACTGACGGTAATCCTGGATGTGCTCTGTGCTCCCTGTTGATAAATTTAGCTCATCGTACTTTCGTCTGAGTAAATCAATTAAGCTTCGACGCTAGTGATACTCCACATGCTTCTTTTTGAAATAGATAGGCTGCCAGTTATCATTTTCATCTAACCCGCCTCGTGTTACGGATAAATGAATATGTGGATGCCAATTGAGGCCTCTGCCATAGGTATGTAAAGCCCCAAATATACCGACTTCAAGGCCCATTTTTTTTGCCCAATTTAACAAGGTATTTGCAGCAAGAGAAAATAAGTCATTTAAGAGCTCTGGGTTTGCGTCGAATATTGGCCAGAGCTCACTAGGCATAGTGAACGTGATGTGCTGATGCTCGCAATCTGGCATCACTTCCAGCTGCGTGGCTATCCATTGCTCTGTAGATTTTGTACCACAAGAGCTGCATGCCTTCGTTTTACAACTCTGACATATTACTTTCGTGCCGTAACAGTTTGATTTTTCACAACCGTAGTGCTTAGCTCCCATCGCATTGGTACCGCATGCAAGCATTCTTTCTATACAAGTGATTTGCCACAGACTAAAGGTATGAGCGTGTTTCCATAGCGCCTTTTCCCAAGCATTGTCTTTTTCAAAAAGAAGCTTAGTAGCTCGAGGGATAAATTCTTTTTGGGCATGACGTCGGCGTCTGTAGTTGCGTGGCAAGAGGTGAGTAATTCGAGATAAGAAAGGATGTAGAGATCATAGCGTTAATTGAATGAATGTTGAATACATAATTTAACGCGGCCTCGCTCGATGCGCAGCATCGCTATCTTGAATAATTATATCTGAAGGGTATTGGTAGCAAGAAAAATCCATGTAACGCTCTAGTTAAGATTAAATACATAACTTTGAGCATTACATGCCTGTTTAGTTCTTTTTCATGCGACAGAACCAAATATTCCAGCATGACCGTTTATAGTACTGCATCTTAATTTTCATTGTAGCTGCGAAATAAATGCCTATTGACAACGGGAGGAAGTCCTTATAGTTGTTTTCTGTTCCATTGGTGCTCACCCCCCTAACAATGCCTCACACAAAAATGTGTGAGGCATTGTTTTTATTTATACTCTAGGGTTGTCCATCCACTGCTAAAAGCCCAACGATTACCATTTGACCAGTAAACATTCGGTAACTGGGCACACTGATTTTTTTCATTTACAAAACCGGTCCCGTAGAACGGCGGATTATCAATTTGGCACAATGGTTGACCATTTTGGTGTAATACCAGCTCACCTTTCTGCTCTGGGTTGTAGAGAGACAACCAATCAAATTCATTAGCTTTTGATTGTAGTGCAACATGAGACCCATTGGATTGACGATAGTTTATATCATCGCCTGAACGACAACTGACCTCTTTATTATCTTGCATCACATAACCGTAATATTGCTCACCATCTTCAAAGGTGAATCGACATAGGTAAGGTTTCTCTGAACCCATTGCTGATTTAGCCATCAAAATTCGCTCTTGATTATTCATTGCGGCAACCGTTTGAACATTAGTCTGCTCACCATTAGTCGCCCAATTTTTGGCTATATTAGAGTAGGTCATGAAATAATCATCAATCAGATACATATGAGTATCCGAGCGATGCTTACGTTTATTGTTATCGATACCGTTATGACGATATTGCTGATATTCCGGTTTATAGAAGCCGTTAATACTATCGTCCGTATAAGGCAGATCGCCTTTGCGAATATGATAGTTTGCCAGTGCCGTAATTAATGGATGCCAGCCATTACTGCCATTAGCAAAACTAGTATGGTGACCATAGGTTGCTTTTCCATCAAAACCGTGGCCGAATTCGTGGGCAATGACGCCCCACGTTCCATAGTAGTGAGTATAAAACATCCACGTATCAACCCCAGTGATGCCAGCACCACCAAGACCACCGCCAATAGAGGTTACCCCCCCATTCACGTAGGCACGATTCATTAAGCCATTATACCAATATCGGTAATCTTGCTCGGTGAAGAATCCTCCTGGTGCATCCACTGGGCCCGCGTTAGCGTGCATATCGTAACCAAAAATATTTTTGAAATTGAACCAAACGTGTTCAAATTCATCTTCTGAAACGATGTATGCCAAGTTGGTTAATATGATCAACCATTCACGTGCATAAAGGGCATTCATCATGCGCCAGTTACCGGTATGGTTTGATGCAAAACGAATTTCCCATGTCGGTTTCAGGCGTGCCAATTTTTTTGCAAATAGATCGGTATCTGAATTAAAGCGATGCTCAAACTGTTTGCTATAGTTCATGGTGCTCGAAAATAAGTCAGCCAAATCGAAATAACCATCATCATTACTACTATTAAACTGCCCTTGGCCGAATGCAGATAATGGCAAAGTGATTTGAGCATAAGCAGGCAAGCGATCAATGTTAGTTAATACAAACCATTTTTCGATACCCGCTAATTTAAGCTCCACCGTGAGATCTTTTAACTCCACGGCGGCATAGTTGGTGATCTGCACCGTATCAGTATCAATAAACTCAGTTTTAATCAACGAGTTAACATTGACAGAACGCAGCGCTGGGTTTGTAACCAGAGAGTGTGGTTCATCAAGAGACAGCACCTCATTAACCGAGGTCGGCATCAATTGATCGAATAGGATTTTAGTCGTTTCAACTTGCTGATCGGCGATAAACGGAACTTCGTAGCTTCGCAATTGATCAAATCGGATTTCGCTTTGCGTCGCCGTAACTAACTCGCCGTCGTTATAATGCACGTCATAAAGATTATTGACCAGATTCGCGTCAAGATGAGTGATAATACGCGTTGGATCGCTGAAGACAAAGTCATTAGCAATAACATCAACAATATTGTGCCATTCAAGGCGACCCGCATGATTCACCACCAATTGATCACCCGACTTATCAACTTTTTGCAATTTTGTATTGATGATCTTTTTAGGTATCAATGCTTCGCCCGAGCTGACTGCGGATTCAACATCATTTAAGTCGTAGATATAATAATTTTTGTTCGCTGTAACCACCATAAGGTAGTGTTCCAATACATGCATTTGTACTTTACGATGAGTATATTGCCCTTCGAATTGTAAAACTGCGTGTATTGGCGCTTTTAAGTGGTTTTCGGCGGTTACATCTTGTTGACGATAAACTGATATTTTTTCAGATGCACCAGCAACAATAACATAATCTTTATTAGATACTGTCGCCTGAGGGCGGAATAATGCGGTTGGCCCACTACCACCTAGAGTCGTAACATGTTGGTGTTGATTATCTAAATTAAAAATATCGACACGATTTGAATTAAGTGATGCTACATACAATAAGTTACCTTGGATATATAACTCATTCAAACGGCGAAAAGGATAAAATACGTCATTAGCCTCAAAACCTTTAATTTCGCTCAACACCTGACCAGTATCAACATCTAAAATCACGACCGTACCAGGATCTGTATCGTGAGTAACATAGAGGCGATCTTGATAACGTTCAACCGCAGTAATATTTAAATTCTCTAAGCCCATATCATTTGCAGAAATTGTTTTTCCGCGTTCAAAGTACTCGATATTCGTATTAAAATTATTCAATGAGCATGATGACGTTTCTAGGACAATACGTTCTATCTGGCCATTTTTAATTACACCATTAGGATAATATTCAAGTAAACAACCATCACCATATTCATAATTTCCAAAGTATTTATTAGTGACCACCAAACCGTTGTCATACCATGTTAACTCCCATTCATTACCAATGAAATTAAACACGTTACGAAATGCACTTTCGTCATTAAATGGTATAGGGAAATCAAAAAGAATGTAATTATCATTATTTAAAAGGTACTTTTCCCCATTTACCAACAGATATCGATCCAAGCCTTCAATGACAATATTTTTAGGTATGTCAGCAAGTTGACGTAAAGACTCTAATGTCATTCCAATATTTTCATATATGTCTTGGTAACTAGATTTGAAGTAGTTTTGTTCTGTACTTGTTGCTAATGCTGATGAGCAAAAAGAAGCGGCCAGCATAACTGACAATAAAGTTGGTTTCATTTTTATTCCTTTAATTTGTATTAAAAACACACTAACTTGGCTGAAAATCTCAGCGGAAGTATTTATTTTATCTTTATTCTTTTTTGCGTAATTTATTACCACGCACTTCGTATCGTTTAATTAAAATCTCGTAAATGATACACAAGAGAAAGAGTTTGGGTAGAATATTAATCGTATTGATGACTAAATATCACAAATTCTGGTTCTGTCGCATGAAAAAGAACTAAACAGGCATGTAATGCTCAAAGTTATGTATTTAATCTTAACTAGAGCGTTACATGGATTTTTCTTGCTACCAATACCCTTCAGATATAATTATTCAAGTTGTACGTTATTACGTATCATATAAACTCAGCACTCGTGATATTGAAGAGATTTTCACTGAGCGTGGCAGTGCTATTGACCATTCCACTGTAAATCGTTGGGTTATTACTTTTGCACCTATGCTAGAGCAAAACGCACGTCAATTAAAACGTAAAGTCTCCCCATCATGGCGTATGAATGAAACCTATATCAAAATTAAAGGTGAATGGTGGTATTACTACCGAGCTGTTGATAAATTTGGTGACATCGTTGATTTTTAATTGATGGTTAGGAATTTCAATCCTAACCATCAAGATAAAATGCCTCATTTTTTCTTATCAGAGTCTTCGACTTATTATTTTTTAACGCCTATCTTCATGCAAAAACACCGTTTTTGTATGGTTTCTGCTCAAATTTATGCGATTTAGACGTAGGTATCCTACGCCGCGCTCCTTAATCGCTTATCTTATCTCATACTAAAGCGACGTGAATCCAGTAATTCGTCATTCTTTGGGCCTTTTGTAAAACCTGTAAATATCATCCTGTTTCCACAAAGTGTGCATTTGTATGGATCGTTACCTGTAAACCCTTTGTATTGTTTGGCGTACGTTAATTTATCTGTCTGCTCTGGCTTTGTACTTTCTAAAGCCGCATAAACTAACGGAAGTAAACGACCTCGTTTACTATTAGAGAGAAAACCGTAGTAGCGCACCATCTTTAGATGCTTTTGAGGGATATGGTTTACGTAACGCAAAATCATCTCTTCTTGCGTTAGAGTCATTGTTTTGTGCTCCCCATCTCTATGGTCTAAATACTTAAATACCACCGTTCCTCCGCTATAATGACGCAGTCTTGAGGCAGATATCGGTGGGCGCTTTAGGTAGCGGCCTAAATAATTTACGGTTTGCTTTAACAGCTTAGTCTTCTTTGTAAAATGGATGTTCCAATATCTTTGATATTGGCGCTCTAAGAAAAAATTCCACTGACGGTAATCCTGGATGTGCTCTGTGCTCCCTGTTGATAAATTTAGCTCATCGTACTTTCGTCTGAGTAAATCAATTAAGCTTCGACGCTAGTGATACTCCACATGCTTCTTTTTGAAATAGATAGGCTGCCAGTTATCATTTTCATCTAACCCGCCTCGTGTTACGGATAAATGAATATGTGGATGCCAATTGAGGCCTCTGCCATAGGTATGTAAAGCCCCAAATATACCGACTTCAAGGCCCATTTTTTTTGCCCAATTTAACAAGGTATTTGCAGCAAGAGAAAATAAGTCATTTAAGAGCTCTGGGTTTGCGTCGAATATTGGCCAGAGCTCACTAGGCATAGTGAACGTGATGTGCTGATGCTCGCAATCTGGCATCACTTCCAGCTGCGTGGATATCCATTGCTCTGTAGATTTTGTACCACAAGAGCTGCATGCCTTCGTTTTACAACTCTGACATATTACTTTCGTGCCGTAACAGTTTGATTTTTCACAACCGTAGTGCTTAGCTCCCATCGCATTGGTACCGCATGCAAGCATTCTTTCTATACAAGTGATTTGCCACAGACTAAAGGTATGAGCGTGTTTCCATAGCGCCTTTTCCCAAGCATTGTCTTTTTCAAAAAGCAGCTTAGTAGCTCGAGGGATAAATTCTTTTTGGGCATGACGTCGGCGTCTGTAGTTGCGTGGCAAGAGGTGAGTAATTCGAGATAAGAAAGGATGTAGAGATCATAGCGTTAATTGAATGAATGTTGAATACATAATTTAACGCGGCCTCGCTCGATGCGCAGCATCGCTATCTTGACTAACCTTAGCAAACTTAAGGACTCCTCCTAAACGTTTGTTATCCGTAATGGCTGCTTCATTTACTGTTCTTAATTTATCAAATACTGTGCACTTAAAGGATTTTCCGCAATGTTTGATATCTATCGTTCCATCAGGATAATCATATATCATCAACTTTTTCCCTATGAGTCTTATTGTCTCTGGCGTATTTTCTAGTAAGTAGACGACC
>NZ_JARACO010000042.1 GCF_028765575.1 Aliivibrio sp. S3MY1
ACTAACTCTGATTGCTAACCCCTTATGGGATGGGCTCTCCGTGTCAGTGAGTTCGCATTATAGAGAGTTCGATCACATTGGCAAGCTCTTTTTTAAGATTATTTGATATTTATGTTTTTATGGTTAAAGTACGTACAAATCGATGCTAAATTAGCTTTTTAGGCTCATTCTATTAACAGTAACTTATCATTTTTAAGTGAGATCATATGAAATCGTCATTACGTCGCTATAAATCGACCTTTCCTGCTATTAGTTCTAATGTTTATATAGATTCATCGAGTGTTTTAATTGGTGACATTACCATTGGTGAGGATTCAAGTGTTTGGCCGTTAGTTGTCGCTAGGGGAGATGTTAATCATATTTCAATTGGTAACAGAACAAATATTCAAGATGGCTCTATTCTTCATGTTACTCACAAAAATACAGACAATCCAAAGGGTGCGCCTTTAATCATTGGCAATGATGTCACTATCGGTCACAAGGTTATGCTTCATGGCTGCATCATTGGAGATCGCGTATTAGTCGGAATGGGAAGTATCATTTTAGACAACGTACGAATTGAAGAGGATGTCATGATTGGGGCCGGTAGCTTAGTTCCACCAAATAAAACATTAAAAAAGGGCTACCTTTATATAGGCAGCCCAGTAAAACAGGTTCGCCCTCTATCTATAGAAGAAATAGCATCACTTAAAAAATCAGCAATGAATTATGTCTCATTTAAGAATGACTATATAGAAGAAGAAACTATCTGATATCTATACCACCAGAAGCATTGAACTCTTCATCTTCTATTAATGCTTCTGCTTTATCTTCTATATCAAAACGCAATTGAAGAAATGCCTCTTCTGCTTGCTGGCTTGTACTTACTGTCTCTCCCCTTTCTTCTGCTAGCCACAGGAAAGATACCGAGCACTTAATTAGACTTCCCATTTGCTGAGCAGAAAAAACAACTTGCTGCTTTTCTTGCTCTACCAATAAGTCATCAGAGAAAATAATAGATTGATTCATTACATACCTTCTAAGTTCTTTCTTAATTCTCGTAAGATTTGCTTACTTCCAGGGCGCAATCCTCTCCAAACAGCAAAGCTCTCTGCAGCTTGACCAACTAACATACCTAAACCGTCATAAGCCTGGTATGCATTATTATCCAATGCCCACTGACTAAAGACCGTTTTTCCTGAACCATACATCATGTCATAGCTAATCGTATTATTAGAAAAGATACTTGGGCTGATTAAAGGAAGCTGACCAGCAAGACTCGCTGATGTGGAATTAATAACAATATCAAATGAGCAATTAACCTCACTCATCATCATCGCTTCTATCTCACCATAAGGAGAGAATAACTCAGCAAGCTCTTGAGCTTTTTCATAAGTACGGTTAACGACAATAATAGATGCAGGATTTTGCTTTAATAAAGGAAGAATGACGCCTCGAGCAGCCCCACCAGCACCTAAAAGTAAAATTCGCTTATCTTTAAGTAATACTTGGTATTGCAGTAAGTCTTGAACTAACCCTTCGCCATCGGTGTTATCGCCTAGGATAATTCCATCATCCAGTTTTTTTAGTGTATTAACAGCGCCTGCCAATTTAGCTCTTTCTGTAAGCTGATCGGCAAAACGAAATGCCTCTTCTTTAAAAGGCACAGTAACATTGCATCCTTTTCCTTGGTGGGAGAAAAAGGCAATAACAGTCTCAACAAAATCATCAACTGGTGCTTCAATGGCTTCATACTCTAAGTTTTGCATTGTTTGACGAGCAAATAAGGTATGAATAAATGGAGATTTACTGTGCTTTATCGGGTTACCAAAAACCGCATACTTATCCATGTCGCAATTCCCTATTAAATAATGACGAAAGTAAAAATTAATTTCACCTTACCTTAAAGAAAGAGTTGATGCATTAGCCTTGACGCAAGGTATTACCTGTTTTTGCATCTCGAATTTCTGTTGGTTGAGTTCTATTACCAACCTCACCTTGAAAAATAACAACTCCGCTATCACCTAATTGATATTCCACTTCATCAACACTACGGCAAGGTTCAAGTCCGGATAAATTTGCACTGGTTGAGGTGATTGGCTTTCCAAAAGCAGAACAAATCGCCTTTACTTGCGGATGATTTGTTACTCGCACAGCAATGCTATTAAATTGTCCCGTCACTAAAGGTAAAGTTTTAGAGCTAACAGGGACAATCCAAGTAACCGGCCCCGGCCATGATTCTTTAATTGCATTCACTTGCTCTAAACTAAGATCACCTAGCTCTATATATGGCTCAAGTTGATCCATAGATCCTGCAATTAAAATCAACCCTTTTTCTTGTGGCCTCTTTTTTACCTCTAATAACTTTAAAAGAGCTTGCTCATTATCTGGATCACAACCGACCCCAAAAACGCCTTCAGTAGGATAAGCAATCACATCACCACGTTTTAGAGCTTCTACGACTTGATTTAGATTCTTCACATTTACACCACCCTTCTATCTATATAGCTTCTATTCTATTGATCTACTCAAATCAAACAACTGCTTTCCTTTTTTGAATTGTCAACAATCATGAATAACTTGTATATTAACCGACGCAAACGTTTTCCTTAACAAAAAATAACCGTATAATGCCTACAACTTTTTCTATATTGCCAATATCTTTATCCAAGGAGTTCACAATGAAAGTCGGTATTATCATGGGTTCAAAATCAGACTGGCCTACAATGAAACTAGCCGCAGAGATGCTTGATCGCTTTAATGTTCCTTATGAAACAAAAGTGGTTTCGGCTCACAGAACTCCACAGCTGCTTGCTGACTATGCTACACAAGCAAAAGATCGTGGTATTAAAGTAATTATTGCAGGCGCTGGCGGGGCGGCTCATCTTCCTGGAATGGCGGCAGCATTTACCAGTATTCCTGTTCTTGGTGTTCCAGTGCAATCTCGCGCTTTAAAAGGTATGGATTCACTGCTTTCAATTGTACAAATGCCAAAAGGTATTGCTGTTGGTACACTTGCTATCGGAGAAGCGGGCGCTGCAAATGCAGGTATTCTTGCTGCTCAAATTCTTGGTACATACAATGCCGATGTCATGACAGCAGTAGAAGCGTTCCGTAAAGAACAGACTGAAATGGTATTAGAAAATCCAGATCCATCAGAGGATTAATCATGAAAGTTCTTGTTTTAGGCTCAGGACAATTAGCTCGAATGATGTCACTGGCTAGCGCACCATTAAATATTGATATTATTGCTTATGATGTGAATAACAAACAAATTGTTCACCCTCTAACTCAGCAGGTCATTGATTTATCATTAGAACAAGCGATTAACGACGTTGATGTCATTACTGCTGAGTTCGAACACATCCCATATGATATTTTAAATACATGCAGTCAAAGTGGTAAGTTCCAACCAAACCCTAATGCAATTAAAGCAGGGGGAGATCGCCGATTAGAGAAGTCTCTGTTAGATAATGCAGAAGTAAGCAATGCGAAATACCACATCATAAATTCAAAACAAGATTTCCTAGATGCAATAGATACTGTTGGGATCCCAATGGTATTAAAAAGTGCACTCGGTGGTTACGATGGCAAAGGGCAATGGCGCTTAAAAGATCAATCTCAAATAGAACAAATTTGGGAAGAAATGAATGAATTAATCCAAAGCACGCCAAATCAAGCTATGGTGGCTGAACAATTTATTCCTTTTAATCGTGAAGTGTCTCTCATTGGCGCACGCAATGAAAATGGGGAACTTGTAACTTATCCTCTAACTGAAAACGTTCATGTTGATGGCGTACTTGCACTCTCTACTGCATTGGAAGGCACCAGTGAGTTACAAGAACAAGCTGATCGCATGTTTTCAGCAATTGCTGATGAGTTAGATTATATCGGTGTGTTGGCTATTGAGTTTTTCGACGTCGAAGGTAAGTTGCTGGTTAATGAAATTGCTCCGCGCGTTCATAATTCAGGCCACTGGACACAACAAGGTACAGATGTATGTCAATTCGAAATGCATATTCGTGCAGTTTGTAATCTTCCCTTGATAGGATCGACATTATTGCGCTCTACGGCAATGATTAATATCTTAGGTGAGGACACTTTGCCTTCTGAACTATTAACCATGCCTAACTGCCATATTCATTGGTACGGAAAAGAAAAAAGAGCAGGCAGAAAAATGGGCCACATTAATGTGTGTGCCTCATCTCCTGAGGAGTTACAAAAAGAACTAATCAAACTATCTAACCTATTAGATAGTGAGGTTTTTCGAGCTCTTTCATAAGAGTGTAAATTTAAAGAGTAACTCTCTCTATTTTAATGAATCGAGTTCGAGTTACTCTTTAGTATCTTGTGTTGCACCACACTTTTTATCCGCACAAACAATCTTGGTGCCTAAAGCCATTTCTTTTTTTAGTAATAAAGAAAAATCACATTTCTGACAGTTCCCTTTTATTGGTTCTTGATTAACAGCAAACCGGCAAATAGGGTAGCCATCACACGCATAAAAAACCTTCCCAAAACGTGATTTTTTCTCATGCAATAAGCCTTTTTTACAGCTAGGGCACTCAATTAATTCTTTCGATGCGTCTTCTTTTTTTTGCTCTAAAGATTCAATATGTGAACATTCAGGGTAAGAGGAACAACCAATAAACATTCCATAACGGCCTTGTCTTAGTACTAATTCATTTTCACACTCAGGACAAGGGACCCCTAATTCTTTGACAATGTGCCCGTCATTACTTTTTAATGGTCGAATATAGTCGCATGTTGGATAATTTTGACAGCCTAAAAACGGACCTCTTTTGCCATAGCGAATCGTTAATTCACCACTGCATTGAGGACAGTTTTCATGTTCTAAAGCATGTTCATGAGCTTTAAATAATTGTTTATCAATTTTCCCAGACATTCAATGAGACCTTAATGCGTTATACCAGCATCTGTAGTATAAAGTAATTCTTCCATCTGTGTATAAGCACTCTCTTGACCAGGAACGTTAAATAACACCATCAGCACAACCCATTTCAGGTCATCTAATGATAATTCTTCCGTTTCTAAGGCCATCACTTGCTCGATAACCATTTCTCGAGTTTCACTCGTCAATACTTTAATTTGCTCTAAGAAAAGTAAAAAACCACGGCAATCAGTATCGATCCCATTAATTTCTTGTTGCGTATATATACGCATTGACGTTGATGTACTTTGCTCTACGTGCGTATAAGAATCATCTTCTTGTAAGCGTGCTAAATCTTCCAGCCAATCTAATGCTTTATATACCGCATCTTGATGAAAGCCAGCTTTAAGTAATTCGTCTTCTAATTTCTCTTGGTCTACACTCAGTTCAACATCACTATGGATATATGTTTCAAATAAATACATAAGAACATCCATCATGGCTAGCCCCTCCGCTTTTTAATGTAACCCCCTGGGACTGCAGCGATGAAACCTTGCAACTCTAATTCAAGCAATTGCATCATGATTTCATGTACAGGCGTCTGACATCGCTCTGCGATTATATCAACAGGCGTCGCCTCACTGCCTACGGTAGCGAACACTTCGGGAAATGGCAATTGTTCTGTGATAACTTCTTGCTCAAATAACGATGGTTGATGAGATATTGCACACTCCGTTAGGGCTCCTATTTCATCAAAAATATCATCAGGTGAAGAGACTAACTTTGCTCCCGCCTTTATTAACCCATTTGTTCCTTTCGCCGTCGGATTTTGTATCGAGCCAGGAAGCGCAAAAACTTCTCTCCCTTGTTCATTTGCATATCTTGCTGTAATCAAAGACCCTGATCGCTCCGCCGCTTCAACAACAAGAACCCCAGTCGATAACCCACTAATAATACGATTTCGTCTTGGAAAGTTATCCGCTCTTGGCGGGGCATTTGGTCGAAACTCAGAAACTAAAGCACCGTTATCTATCACTCGATGAGCAAGAGAGCGATGTTTAGCAGGATAGAGCTTCTCCAATCCGGAACCCAGCACTGCAATTGTCTTTCCTTTCGCTTCAATGGCTCCATGGTGCGCATACCCATCAACACCTAATGCCAAACCACTCGTCACCACATAATTATGCTGAACAATCGCGCCAGCAAACTGCTTAGCACAATCAAGCGCCTCCAAACTGGCATTGCGACTACCAACAATAGCAACTTGAGGCTCTGATAACGTAAGCGGATCTCCTTTCACAAATAGTACCGGCGGTGGGGCGCTTATTTCTGAAAGTAGCTTGGGATACAAAGAACTAGTTAGTGGCAAGATGATATTAATATCACTTTCATTTTGCCACGCTAAACACTTTTCAACCTCTGCATTCATTGGCTGTTGTAGATAAGTCACTTGTGCTAAAGATAAACCAAGAGAGCGAAGTTTATCAGTGCTGTATAGCAGTATATTTTCAGGAGAATCAACAGCGAGTAGGCGGGTCATAATTTTCCCTCCGACTCGAGGACAAAAACAGAGCGTTAACCAAGCAGACAAATGCGCTTCAGAGTTATTCATAATCGATTCCTTTTCTTGGTGAGATCACCAACGTATTTTTATTTATTGGCCTTTCACCTCGAGTAATCAATGCCAAGCTAAATTGCTTATAAGGTCTAATAACTATCAGTTCCCCGATCTCTATTTTTGGTAATTGAAATCCTTCTTTTTCAATATTATTAGAATCATAGTAATACTCCCCCCGATGACCATTAACCTCGCGTCCTTCTTCTTTTAAAAGATACCGACTTCCTTGCTGTAAGCCATCATCACTTCCTCTATCAATAATCGTCACTTGATTCACTGCGAGATAATCTCCACCATCAATCGAGCCCAGTATTGATATATTCATGTCTACTGGCCCAGGCTGCGGATAAAATGTAGTTTTAAGCTTGTCATTAAGATCATCGTTAGAGATAGGAAGAACAACGTCATTCATTACTATTTCTTGTTGCTGTTTAATCACTCTTAAACCACTTATTTTGTCATTATTTTCAGCAAGTTCAGCAACGGCGATCAATCGAAGTGCGTGAGCCTTTTTTTTATGGCCATGTCTAGAAAATACCTTCACGGCCCGATAAATACCCCATTCTTTATCTATTAATTTAGCATCCACATAGACTCGTTCATTACGACTCAAAAACTGCCTTCCATCACTTGTACCAAGCACTCGATATGCATGAAAATAATCCTCTTCGTCAATTAATCTATCTGATTGCAAATAATGAGCGACCAAACTAGCGGTGACTGCTGGGGTAGGTTCTTTAACGATAATATGGATTTTAGGCGACAGTTTTTTTAATGGTTTGAGATCATTATTGGTTAGGGAATCCTTTTTTAACATCAACTTATCGTCAGATGAAAGAGACGTTGACGGATAGGTAATAAAACTCAATAACGAGCTAAATAAGAGTAATTTTTTAAACACGGTCCGCTTTCCTTGTCAGACATTTAAACCGATGCTGTCATTTGCCTAATAAAATGTCTAGAATTGGAACTATTAGGTTCATGCCGTTTTCGGCGCAGTTCAACATTTAGAGTAATTATGGCTTTATTAGAAGTATTAACGTTTCCGGACGATCGTCTACGTACCGTAGCAAAACCGGTAGAAGCAGTAACACCTGAAATCCAAAAATTCATCGCTGACATGATTGAAACCATGTACGACGAAGAAGGCATTGGCCTTGCTGCTACGCAAGTAGATTTTCATCAACGTATTGTTGTGATCGATGTGTCTGACACTCGTGACGAACCAATGGTATTAATCAACCCTGTTATCACACAAAAAAGTGGCGATGATGGTATTGAAGAAGGTTGTTTATCTGTTCCTGGCGCAAAAGGGATGGTTCCTCGCTCTGCTGAAGTATCAGTAACGGCTCTTGATCGCGATGGTAAAGAATTTAGCTTTGATGCTGATGACTTATTAGCTATCTGCGTTCAGCACGAATTAGATCACCTTAATGGTAAACTTTTTGTTGATTACTTATCGCCATTAAAGCGTAAGCGCATCAAAGAAAAGCTAGAGAAGATCAAAAAATTCAACGCTAAAAACTAGCCATAACAATCCAAATAATTACTTACGTTACTTATTTGGATTGATATTAGAGATACCGAGGTCAACTTGAATAAACCATTACGCATTATTTTTGCGGGCACGCCCGATTTTGCCGCTCGCCATTTATCAGCACTTATCGACTCTCACCATGAAGTGATAGGCGTATATACTCAACCAGATCGCCCTGCGGGCCGTGGTAAAAAGCTGACGGCGAGCCCAGTAAAAGAGCTGGCTCTTGAACACAATATTCCCGTGTTCCAACCAGAAAACTTTAAAACTGACGAAGCAAAGCAAGAACTTGCCGATCAAAATGCAGATTTAATGGTTGTGGTTGCTTATGGGCTGCTATTACCACAAGCGGTTCTTGATACCCCTAAATTAGGTTGTATTAACGTTCATGGTTCAATTTTACCTCGCTGGCGTGGTGCTGCTCCAATTCAACGCTCAATTTGGGCTGGCGATGCCGAAACTGGCGTAACCATTATGCAAATGGATATCGGTTTAGATACTGGTGACATGCTAAGTATTGCGACGCTGCCAATTGAAGCTACAGATACCAGCGCATCAATGTACAACAAGCTAGCTGAACTTGGTCCAGTTGCTTTAGTTGATTGTTTATCTACGATTGCGAATGGCACAGCGGTTGCACAAAAGCAAAACGATGAACTGGCTAATTACGCGAAGAAACTGAGCAAAGAAGAAGCTAAGATTGATTGGACTATGGATGCAGACACCATTGAACGTTGTGTTCGTGCTTTTAATCCTTGGCCAATGAGCCATTTCTCTGTTGAAGATAAAGCGATTAAAGTATGGCAATCTCGTGTAGAAACCTACACAGGAAACGCAACGCCAGGCTCTATTATTCAAGCAGATAAAACAGGGATCTATGTGGCAACGGGTTCAAACGCGATTGTATTTGAACAACTGCAAGTTCCTGGAAAAAAAGCGATGGGGGTTCAAGATATTTTGAATTCTCGTAAAGAATGGTTCGAAGTGGGTAATACACTTAACTAATTCTTCAAAACATAAAAAGGTGGCATAATTGCTACCGTTATTTTTTAAATGGCAAATATCATATTTGCCATTTTATTTTTGCCAATCATATTTTAGGTGATGACA
>NZ_JARACO010000043.1 GCF_028765575.1 Aliivibrio sp. S3MY1
GTCCAAAATTTCTTACATGCAGTTTTCTATCCATGTAATTTCCCGTCTAGTTATGTAATTTCCTTTCTTGAATTATGTATTTTTACGCCTAGTATTTTGTATTCTCACAGATGCTCATCATTGATGTTTAGTTAAGAGATTACGCACATTTATTTTTTAAGATCAGCAAGTTGTGCTTCTTGAACGTCATTTTGCAGACTCTGATCTATTGTGAGAACACAGCGATACGCTGTTGTTTTTTGCTCTCTTTCTCAGTGCCGTATCGTTTGCATTAAATACGAACATAATTTCGTATTTCGATACCTCAACATTGAGATTTTTCACTATGTACTTTCCAAAACTTCCGGCCATTTGATTGAAGGCAACAATAGATTATTGTGTTTAAGGCTTATGGCGAAAGGGTTTTCAGCAAATAGCGGTATTCCGCGTCTAATTTTTATAAAAAAATTAGACGCGATGAGAGTAGGTTATGAGTAAATCATAAGGTGATTAAATTTGACGTAGCCAAGCAGCTGCAAGACATCTTGCATAAGTTGGAAATAATCAATTGGTATGTAGCTAAGAAATAGCTATAGGTATCCACTCCCGACGATTCGGGCCACACCGGTGGGTGTGTGGTACATGCGCAGCAAAGCGCATGGAAGAAAGTTGTCGTTACTCAGAAGAGCTTACAGCCAAAACGACTCAACTGTAAATTGATAGAGTGATCATCTCACTGCAGTGTAATGTTGTCAAACGTAAGCTTTTGCTAGAAACAGATTTCTATATATTTAAAACAGTTTTCTATATTTGTATTGCTCATATATAGAATTCATTAAACCTTGATGAATTTTAATGAATTCAAATTTACCTTAATGCTAAATGACTAAAAATAGGCGTTACAGGCTGATTATTGAGTAAACCGGTTCGAGATTTTATAGCCCTGTAAATCGCTCTGAAAGCGTCATAAACTTTCAAACGTGTTTTGGGGTATATCGGTGTGGTTTATATCTAAAAATCGGCTCTATGAGGTTTTCAGGCTGCGAAAGCATGGTTTTTATAGGCTAACTTACGGATTTAACATAAAGGGCATATCGCGCATCGGATTTGGACTAACAAAATTTAGGTCAAAAAATTAGGGCTGTTAATAAAAAGGTTAAAATAATTCATACAGACCGCCTTGGTCTGCATAAGCTAGGAGTAACAAACTATGAGATGTGAATTACAGCATCGTTACAGCCCTGAATTTGAAGGGCTCCCAAATGACCAAAGTAAATTTAATGGACGTCATAAATGTGCAGGTTGTGCATATGAAAAAGGAATGGAATCAGGTCGATTAAAAGCATCATCCATTACTATTGATTTTGAATCATTGCCAAATAGTCAAGCAGGGACTGTTCGACACAAAAGCGTTCAAGCTGCTTTTGCTAGAGGTTATTTAAATGGTGTATTGGAATCTTATCAATAAACGAACATTAATAATTGGGTCGCCTCTGGCGGCCTTTGTAATTACGTGGAGGTATTAAATAAGCTTAACGGTTGTTGTTCTTTCAATATGAGCTTTTAACGATTCTTCTGCAAATCTTTCTGTTTTTATTTCTTCATTTTTATTAAACCATTGGCAGATCGCTCCTCCATACATGTGTTCTCCATGTATAGTCATAATTGGACCGCCACTTTTTAATTGAACGATATCACCGATTTTGAAAGTATCTAAAGCCATTTTTTTTCCTTATTAATTATTCACTACATTGTAATAAATAGACCGTTCTTTTATAAACGGTCTTTAATTTATTTTCGTGGTTTTCCAGCATCCGAACGTTTTTTTCGAATACTACCATCGTTATTGCGATCTCTTGGTTGTTCACCACCGCCAGGTTTAGGAACATTTACATTTGGATTTATTGGTCTTCTGTCAGCCATATTATTCACCTTTATTATTATTTACTGGAATTTTAAACATACCACCATTCGGTCTAGTTATTCGCTTTCCCTTTACTGTGATGTAAGGACGGAAAATATATTCTTGTTCTTCAGTTGTATTGATCATTTTGTGACCTTAATTTTTAATCGCACCATCACAGAATTGTTATTTTTATTGCTATTATGTAGGATAGCTATGAAATTCATCTGTGATATATTGTCGTTACGTTTAATTTCAATGAGTTAAGTTGAGTGCAATCTTCTTAACTCTCCTTCTTTTTTCGCATATCTCTTACATGTACTTAATAAAAAGTGTTTTTTATCGTCTATAAGTATACACTAATCATTAGTATCGCAAATCATTTTGATTAGATCAAGTTTTGTTCTGTTTGTTTTCTTTTTATTCGTATTTGTTGGAGGATACATGACTCATTGTGAAAGTTTAGTTGACCTTAGAATGGATTTTATCGAGCAATTATTACTTCTTAAAGGGTGGTTTACTCGTCGTGATTTAATGTGTCGATTTGATATAAAAGAAGCTGCAGCTACTAGAGATATAGCTAAATATAGAAAACTTGATGAGTTCGGAAATAATTTGGTTTTTAATAATAGTCTTCGTCGATATGAACTTAAAGAAGATACATTTAAACCAATTTACATAAAAAATATAACAACGATAATATCGAATTTAAAAAATAGTAAGATGTCCAATATTATTGGTTTCGGTTCTGTTGGAATAGAATCTTCCCCTCGAATATCTGAGCCAAATTTGAATGTAATAGCGCCAATCTCTCGAGCTATTGTAAATAAGAATGTGATTACTATAAGGTATTTTTCTATTGGTAGCGGTTCGTCAGGAGGGGTAAAGACTATTGCGCCTCATTCTATATTTGACAGTGGTTCAAAGCTATACGTTAGGTGTTATTGTTTTAAATATGAAAAATTTTTAGAGCTAGTTGTAGATAGAATTATTGAAGTCGTTGAAGCTATTGGTGATGCCAAAGATAGTAACCTTCAATGTATTGATTTTTGTTGGAATAAATTTGTTAATTTAGAGATTAAACCTCACCCTAAAATTGAGCACCCTGAGACTATTAAACATGAATTGAAATTTGACGGTGAGACGAAAGTAGTATCAGTGCGCTTAGCCCTCGCTCAATATTGGCTACAACAGTGGAATGTTGATTGTTCGAATGATTATCAACTAGATCCTAAACAGTATCATTTAGCCTTAGTTAATTTAGACGTTTTAAGTATTGATGGTTGTAATGGTTTGCTAGCTCCTGGTTTTTTAGTTAAGGATCATAATTAATATGGCAATTACATATATTCCTAAAGTTGGAGATATCCTTGAGTGTGATTTTGGAAACTTTAAGATAATTGAACAAGGGTATGATGAGCGTAATTATGATGGCCGAATACCGAATGAAATGATTAAGCGTAGAATGGTTATGGTTATCAATCCTAAAGTTGGGGGAGGGTGTCATTTAGTTGTGCCTATTTCTTCCACAAAGAATATAGCATCGATAAATAATGGAACTCATGTTGAGATTACTTCTGATTATTTTCGAGTGACTAATTTTTATGATAAACGAGAACGCTGGGCAAAATGTGAAGCTCTTCAATTAGTTAGTAAATACCGTTTATTTAAAATGATTGATAATGGGGAACGTTTTGAACAGAAATTACCTCGGGAAATGGTTGAATTAGTTCAGCGCGGTATTATCGCTGCGGTAAATGCAAAATCGTTACTAAAGTAAAATTTATTTAGTTCGTTTCATTACTTTATTAATTAACGCTAGTGTTAATTATAATGGAAGTGCTATAATCAGTTCGTAGCCCTTTGAGGCACTTAAAGATTTCAATCCCCTTTGAGGGACTTAGAAAGCCCAGTTAATAACTGGGCTTTCGACTATCTAGAATTTAAAAAGGCAGCCTAAGTAAGGCTGCCTTTTTAGTTTCTGGAAGTTACATGATTAAGTGCGTTCTGAGCAGATTTAACTTAACGTGCAATCGTTTTTCCTAATGAAATAGTATTTTTGACGGTTCTATTCAGGCATTTTGATTTTCAACTATCAGGTAATATTTAACTCTTTTTATTGGAGTTTATTATATGCCACTAAACATTCCAAAACCGACGAGATTTGTTCAAGCAGGGTATAAGCCCGTTGAAGGAGGTTTTGAAAAAAAAGAAGAAGAAGAACAAGAAACAGCAAGGGAGCGAGCCGCTCGCCATCGTCAAGCTCGTAGAGCTGAATTAACATATACAACAAGTGATGAGCAACGATGGGCTAGGAATCGAGCAAGAGTGCTTTCTGAACGGAAGAAGATTGAAGTGCCTAGCTTTGATCTTGATGATGCCTTAAAAAATCCAGAGTTAGACGGAGTTAAATCTGTAAATATCGATCCTGTATCAATGGCCATGGAAACTGTTATTGATTTGATTGATGAGGGTAAAAACTTTATAGCTAATCCGTCGTTGGGTGGTGTTGCTGCAATTGCTGTAACTGCTATTCCGGGTAAATATGCGGATAAAGTTTTGGATGAATTACCTGTTAAAAAAATATTTTCGTCATATGAATTTAAAGCACCTTCAGGAATATCACAAAAAGTTTACCAGCAAGATATTGATTGGGATTTAAACGTTAATACTAGGAGTGGTGTTAAAACTAATTTAGAGTTAGTGCAAAATGGTAGATCTCCGTTTGTTATTAAAGATGGAAAATACTCTCAGATAAATCTCCATCATTCAAAGCAGAACTCTAGAGGGGCTTTGTTTGAGTTATCGGCTAAAACGCATCAAAAATACTATGGAAGTAATAGTTTGCACCCTTACCTTCCAAGCAAGCACCCTATAAATCCAGTCGATAGAGATATATTTAATGTGGATCGTGACGCTTATTGGATTGAGAGAGGGAATAATGAGATCAAAAAGAGGTAAGTTATGTTGGATTTAAATTTGGTGAATTTTTTTAAAAGTAATTCATGGTGGTTTGATGATGTAAGTGAAGATTACAAGCACGCTTTAACATCAATTGGTTTGAATCTTAATGATGATATTTCTAAATTTTACCTTCATGTAGAAGATGGTGTTACATTTTATAATCGAAGCCAAGAAATATATCAGCTTTGTTGGTTTATTATAAATACTGATTATCTTTTAACAACTATGGCAGCTCGTAGTACTTTTGATTTATCTGAGGATTATATCCCATTGAATGATATTTCAAACGGTACTTACTTTTATAATATAAAAGATAAATCGGTTGTTTTTTTGGAACTTGGTGAGTCTTTAGTTGAATTCCGTGATGGGAATCCTAAATATAAATGGAATGATTTTAATTCATTTATTACTTGGTATTTTGAGCGTTAATAGTTATTTAATCAAAACTAGCAGCTTAGTAGGTAGCTAGTTTTTTATTTTATAAATTATACGATATATTTCTACCGTTAGATATTTACCTAAACAGTGCATAAATTTATCCCTATATTCTGCCATTTTGTTTAGCACTATCTACTCGATTTGTATCTTCTTCCTAGTCGTTTTTTACCTTTAAGATACACAAAAGCCCCAATCGTTTGACACGATTAGGGCTTTCGTATTTAATGGGTGCTTGTTCAGTGCTACCAACACTAACAAACGCGACACCAACAAACCATACTTGTGATGTACTGCTAATTATACAGCCGTATTCACAGAATACAACGTATAAGAGGCAAGAAATGAAAAACAGACTACCCCTCACTACCCTAAATACATGGCATCCCCTAGAATCTTTAAGTTCTGAATTTGAAGTTATTCCGTTTCGTGATCGCAAGAAAAAACACATCCCAACCTTAAATCGAAAGTTATTCAACACACTTGAGAAGTATGGCGCGTGGGTAAATTCGCAATGGCCTTTCTTAGTTCATAAGTTGGTTGAGGTCGGTATGCGTAAGCGTAACCTCTCATTTAAAGAAGTACATAAGTGTAATATTGAAAATACGTTGCGTTGGATTTCCTACCATTCAGATGCGGTTACCGGTTGTATTAACGTCACGCATTTGTGTATCGAGATTGGTAAAGAGATCGGGGTATCGAGCTCGACTATTTCAGTGATCATGAAAGAATTGGTTATCATGGGCTTGTTGTACGAGCCTGAGCACAGTGGTCAATCCATACAAGATATTCTGCATGATGGCCGATTGCCAAGAACGCTATGCACCACACCGTTGTTCTATGAAATGTTTGGTATCAATCAGAATGAGTTAGATCGTTTGCGCTCCATTGAGATTAAGCGACGTGAAATTGAGTATGCAAAAAGACAAGAAAAATACGACGCAGAAATCGCGCTGAAAACCTATTGTCACAGTAATATTCTGCGTGTATGGGAATATCGACATACTCAATCAACCTCGAGTTATAAGATTAAATTGGCTGATATGGCCCCAATGACTCGCCTGGCTTATATTTCTCGTAAGCTACTTGAGCGTATCAAAGCGAAAGAGTGGTCAATTAGTACCGAAAAAGACAACATCACCAAGATGGCCAACAATCTACTTCGTAGAATGGGACTATCGGTTAAAAAATCGGAATTCGCCCCTCCAATACCTTAAATTAAGTGACCTTGTCACGCTCTTAGCTGAGTGGAACTCGTCACGCCTAGAGTTTAAATTGTTCAATAAGTGAGCAGGGGAGGTGATAAAAAAGGATCTTTTTCATCGTTATACGGATCCTTTTTCATTGGTTCCCTATTAGTTATACATTAATGTCGGAATAGCCCTTTCTTAATTCAGATATAGCCCCTTTCTAAGCCCTGCTAATATTCTTTTCTTATCTAATTCAAAAATATCTAATTCCACCAATACTTGTTGATAAAAGAGCAGAGCATTAGATACCTCCCATTAATTTTTATTTAAAACCTCAGATTCCTTTAGTTCTTCATTAAAAATTAAAGGGCAAATTAACCCCTTACAAAATCAATTAATTCTTTGATGTGGTCAGTCATACGCGCTGAAAGTGCTTTTTGTCATTCGACAGGAAGATGAATCACACTCTAAAAGAAATGGGGTAGTTCTTATCGCTTCGCTATGGTCTAGCAAGAAAGGAAATGCGCAGCGAGCTCTAAATTACGCAAGTTGCATAACGCAACCTGCGTAATTTCTAATACCCTTGTTATGGCTTAGGCTCTGGTACAGTAACTTGAGGATTAGATACTCTAAAAAAATGAACTAAGATTGAGTATTTTTCTCTTCTTGTTTTCACTGATTCATTTTCATGTCGTTTCCAATAACCAATAATTTGTCTTTTCCCTATGCTTTCTAAGGATGAGATTGGTTCGTGTTTGAAAATATCGTCAATGATGGCAATTAATCGTTTCATTTGTTTCTTTTTGTACGCCGATTTTTTTCCTTTGGTACTGTAAACGATCAGGGTTTGTCTTATTTCAAAGTGGGTTTGTGGATGCATGCTTTATCCCAAATAGTTGTTCGTTATTGATATACGTTCGTGGCCAAGTTCTTTTGATATCTGTAATCGGGCTTGATGATCTAACTGTCGTGCGTCTTGTTTTGAGATATTTAACGTTGTTGCCAGGTATTGGTGATGGGCTGAATGAGATACGTTTGCTGACACAGGGCTTAATGCACCGGTTAATTGTTCGTATCGATGATTGGCAAAATGATGTCGTTCGGAATGGAATGTAAAACCAAGTGAATAGATCTCTCGATAAGATTGATTTTGAAATTGTGACCACTTTTGCTCTGCAGGGATCATCGAGTGTTCATCTTTTTGAATACCTGCAGCTCTTTCTAGTGCAGATATTTGAGTATGAGATGAAATTGGGATAGTTCTTTCTTTTCCGCCTTTTGTTCCAAACTCAACCGTGATCACTTGCTTGTTAATCGCTTCCTGAAGAGCGCTCTTTGCGTCAATAAGACACGACTCTTTGAATCGTAGGCCAAACTCTCTTTCAAGCGTTATAATGGCTCCTAGTCGCTCAGACACGTTATTTACAGCATGATTGTGCTCTGCCAGTGTGACGCTGTGGTTACTGATCGCGATCCCTGTTCGATTCGGTAAGCCGGCATCTTTTACAGGATTGATATGAAGCTGGTGATCACATCGAGCATGAGATAGCGCGACATTAATTTTAGATAAGTAATTTTGAGCAGTTGAAGCACTCATTTTTTCTTCTTCAAAACGCTGATTTAAGGATCCTGCATAAGACTGAACGTGAGATTTTTCTATTTTTCGTAGATCCTTTATCTCAAATTCTTCTTTCATGTGTTTTGCAAAATCATTGAAAGCACTTTTTGAATTGTGTGTTGAATTGTCACCGTTCCCTTTCATTTTGTAGGCAGCAACAAGCGCTCGGCTCATATCACGAGAGCCAA
>NZ_JARACO010000044.1 GCF_028765575.1 Aliivibrio sp. S3MY1
GCTACTATGCAAACCAAGCTGAATTTTACTGCCTTAATCACCAAAACTAAAGGCAAACTGACAACGCCGAATGTAGCAAATCGTGTTGATGCATTTGTTACACGATCTTTGTCAACGCTTCGCTTTAATTGGTAAAGAACTGATTTACCAATAATATTTAAAAACCAATTCTAAATTACAAAAGCTAATTTAGCGAACAAAAGAACCGTTCAACTACAAAAACTGCGAAACGAAACAATCCTTTTTCTAGCACCATTTGTACGATTTGGTTTCAGCAAGTTTGGAGCTGATAAACCAAATATCCCAACACCAATTGGGATTGAAAATGCTAAGAGGAAAACACTGATGCAGACTAAAATGAGGCAAGGCCATGAACAATTGAAGCGTGAATTGGTTTCTGAAATCCATGAACTTTTGGCAATAATGGTCAATTGCCGAACCAGATGAAACGAATATTAAAAGGCACCAAAGAAAAAGGAAATCCACCTTACTTTCACGACTAAAAAACTAATGGCTCAATCGCTGAACTGAGCCAAAAAACTGCGTTCTTAGAGTTCGTGTAACGCCTGCATAACACGTTTGCTACGATACAGACTTAGCTGAATTTTACTGCCTTAATCACTGAAACTAAAGGCAAACTGACAACGCCGAGTGTAGAAAATCGTGTTGATGCAATTGTTATGTGTGTTTTTATTGAACCAATGAACTTCTAAGTACGAAATGATCATCGACCGTTTCAATTACTGTCCATTTTAGATTTGAATACAATGCAGGAATATGAGTAAAAACCAGCAACTCTGGTTCAGCCATTTCACTAACCATTTTTTCAGCATGATTAATCAATTGTGAGCTAATTCCTTGCTTACGATTTTCAGGTTTAATAAAGACAGCATTAACCCAAACTGCCTGCTCTTGAGTAATTGGAGATAGAAAACGAGTAAAAACTAAACCACCAATTAATTCACCATTTTCTAATGCAATAATAGGATTTGGGATTACTTTTCCATCTTTTGTTGTAGATAGTGGTTCAACATCATCCCACTCACTTTCAAACCATTGATACAATTCAGTTAAATACGTTGAGTTACTTTCAACCGTTTGAATTAAAACCATAATTACTCCATTAAACCTATCATTTCCGTAAAAACACATAACGCTGGCATAACACGTTTATTACTATGCAAACCAACCTTAATTAACCGCCTTAATCACAAAACCCAAGGCAAACCCAGAACGCCGAGTGTAATAAATCGTGTTGATGCGATTGTTGTGCGGACTTCCTTTCGGCTTGGCCAATTTGGTAAAGAACTGCCCTGCCAAGATATTCTAAGCCTAGATTCTAATTTACCGATGCCAATTAAGCGAACAAAATATCATTAAACTGCGAGATAAAGTAAAAGGAAAATAGATACATTTCTTACGCCATTTGAACGACTTGGTTTCAGCTAGTTTGGAACTTATAAACCAAATATCCTAACCACAATTGGGATTAAAAATGCTGCGAGCAAAACACTGATGCAAACTAAAATGAGGCATAACCAAAGAATAATTGAAGCGTAAATTAGCTTCTGAAACGCCTGAACTTAGGGAAATAAGGGCTGATTTGCCGAACCTGATAATAACGAAAACCAAAAGGCAGCAAAGAAGAAAGGAACGCTTACTAAGCCAAAATTACGAAAGCCGCGATCCTATTGATGAACCGTGAAAAAAATTTCGGACTCAGTACGCACAACGCCTGCATAACACGTTTGCTACCATGCAGATTAAGCCTAAATTTACCACTTAATACGGTAAACTCAAAGAAACCTAGAATGCCGAATGTAGCAAATCGTGTTGATGCGATTGTTAGCATTGCTTTCTGAGTATGGATAGATTCCGAACTTGATTGTTATTGTTATCTGTTGAGTTAATAAAAACAACTTTAATCCCATAATTATCACATACATTAAAGATGTAGCTTAACTTCTTTTTCGTTGGTTGATTTCCAAATAACATTAAAATGTGATTATAATTAGGCTGCAAGTATTTATATGCAAGCATTTGGCCTAAGCCATGCTTCCAACTTCTGATATTTTTTATCTCAACCAAGTTTTCTATATATTTGATATCTACTCTTTCATTCTGAAAGCCACAATTGAATTCACAAATAGAGTTTAGATGCAGCGCTGAAAATGTATGCTGTATTGTTTCCTCTGTCACACCTAACTCTTTCATTTCATTTTCATAGTTAAATTTAAGTCGCTCATCGCAAATATAAATGCCTAAATCATCGAACCGTTGACACATTTTACGATTAATGACTCGATGAGCATGAGATTGTTCACAATGATACCCATTAATTAAAATTGTATGATTATAGATAACATTATCAATATTACACATAAAAGATGAACGATTAAGTTGGTTTTTCAACCAACGATATGGATGGATACAAAAATAACCATCATCAACTAGCGAGAGAAAAGATTCATACAGATCTGAATTAGGTAATAAATAACTTCCCATATACATTTTATAACTTCCATTTCCGTAAACTTGAAAAAGTGATGCTAACGCCGCAATAACACGTGCGAAAGACTGACTTACAAAACCAATTACACTCCAAACCGCGAATGCCGAATGTAAATAGCATCGTGTTGATTGCTTTGTTATACGAGCCTTGCTTTCGCTCCAATTAACTTGATAAAGAACTGATTTACCAAGATTTGCTGTAAAACGATTTTAATTAGACTAACTCAATTAAGCGAGCAAAATATCATTTCAACGGCAATAACTGTGAAACGAAACAATCCCTTTTTCTTACATCATTTGTACGAATTGGTTTCAGCAAGTTTGGAGCTGATAAACCAAATACCCTTGCCACAATTGGGATTGAAAATGCTGAGAGCAAAACACTGATGCAGGATAAAATGAGGCATAACCAAAGAACAATTGAAGCGTAAATGAGCCGCTGAAACGCCTGAATTTAGGGCAATAATAGTTCAATGCCGAACCTGATGAAACGAACACCAAAAGGCAGCAAAGAAAAAGGAAAACCACCCTACTTTCACACCTAAAAAGCTAATGGTTCAATCGCTGAACTGAACCAAAAAACTGCATTCTCAGAGTTCGTATAACGCTGGCATAACACGTTTATTACTATGCAAACCAACCTGAATTAACCGCCTTAATCACAAAACCAAAGACAAACCCAGAACGCCGAATGTAATAAATCGTGTTGATGCGATTGTTGTGCGTGCTTACTTTCGGCTTGGCCAACTTGGTAAAGAACTGCCCTGCCAAGATTTTCTAAGCCTAGATTCTAATTTACCGATGGCAATTAAGCGAACAAAATGTTCTTAAATTGCGAGATAAAGTAAATGGAAAACAGATACAATTTTCACACCATTTGAACGACTTGGTTTCAGCAGATTTGGAACTGATAAACCAAATATCCTTGCCACAGCTGGGATTGAAAATACTGCGAGCAAAACACTGATGAAGAATAAAATGAGGCATAATCAAAGAACAATTGAAGCGTAAATTAGCCTCTGAAACGCCTGAACTTAGGGAGATAAGGGCTAATTTGCCGAACCTAATGATACGAAAACCAAAAGAAAACAAAGAAGAAAAGAACGCTTACTAAGCCGAAACTACGAAAGCCGCGATCCTTTTGATGAACCGTGCAAAAAATTTCGGACTCAGTACGCACAACGCCTGCATAACACGTTTACTACTATACAATAATACTTAAAATTGACGCCTTAAAACGAGAAACACCCGACAACCTGAGATGCCGAGTGTAGTAAATCGTGTTGATGCGATTGTTATATTTTACTACGCCATAGCAAAATTGATCGTGTGCACCTTAGTTAAATTCACATTTTGTTTTGCTTGCCAGAGATCGTAATTGTCTTGCATTGTTAGCCAACTTTCAGGCGTACGACCGAGTGACTTTGAAAGACGTAATGCCATTTCAGGTGAAATTGAGCTCTTACCCTTTATCACTCGATTTAGAGTTGAAGCAGCAACATCAAGTTGTTTAGCAACAAAGCGACAACTATAGCCAAATGGTTCCATATAAACGTCATGGATAAACTCACCTGGATGTGGGGGATTGTACATAGCCATTAATGGTAATCCTCGTAATTTAAAATGTAAGCATTACCATCGACAAACTCGAAAGTAACACGCCAGTTACCATTTACTGTAATTGACCAAATTCCATCTCTATCCCCTTTCAGAGGATGAAGTTTGAAACCCGGCAAATCAACATCATCAATAATGGTTGCAGTGTCTATCGCGGCTAATTGCATTCTCAATTTGCGATCATGTTTCGCTTGAATACCCGCTTTACTGCCAGTCTCAAAAAACTTTTTAAGACCTTTGTGCTTAAATGTTTTAATCATACGAAGAGTGTAGCGCGTTGCGCATTGTGACGCAAGTTTCAATAAAAAATATAACGCCTGCATAACACGTTTGCTACGATACAGACTTAGCTGAATTTTAATACCTTAATCACTGAAACTAAAGGCAAACTGACAACGCCGAATGTAGCAAATCGTGTTGATGCATTTGTTATGTGTTTTGTTTGTTGAGATATTATATTGATATAGCAAACCTGTATATAGCTTACGCTATGCATTATAATTCACTTGACAGTAAATAAAATGATCAATTTAATCTCATGATATTTAAATTAATGTAAGCGAGTAATAATTTGAAAATTATAGAATTGCGCGAATACCAAATTAAACCAGGACAAACTGACAAATGGCTCAATTGGATGCGTGAAGAACTTCTGCCATATCAGCGTTCTAAAGGAATGGTGATTATTGATACATATCTACGAACACATGAAGGAGTTGACTTCTTTGTATGGTTGAGAGAATTCGAAGATGAAGACTCTCGTACACGTATTTATGAAGATACATATAATGATTGGTGGATAACTAATATCCGACCAAAAGTTTTTAAGCTAATAGAAGAAGATTCAATCAGCATAAAACTTCTGTACCCTGTCGAACTATAACCCCACTCCAACACATAACGCCTGCATAACACGTTTACTACTATGCAATTATACTTAATATTGACGCCTTAAAACGAGAAACACCCGACAACCTGAGATGCCGAGTGTAGTAAATCGTGTTGATGCATTTGTTATACATATTCATGCATAATGTGAAATAATACCTTTAGACAAGCTATTTAAATCTTGATAAATAGAATTAACAGTAATACCAAAAGTTTTAATCTCAGCTCTTAGCTGAGCTACATTATCTGAATTAAATCTAATTTTTTTAATTCTATCACTTCCATTTTTTTCAAATATACTATTAATCGGTTCATTTTTTGAACCATGAACAGTAAAGCAACCTTGTTGTGCAAGCACTCTTTTATTCGTATAAGGAGGCTCAATCGCAATAGGATATACTTGAGAATTGATAGCTTTATTTTTTCTTAATACTTTAGGTAAGCAACCGTCAATATTTGTTTCCTCACTTATATGAACAGATGGTACAAATACTTGATTTATATCCATCGTAAGTTTATTTAGTTCGTAAGGATCCATAGACCAAACAATTCTGTCTTCATTATTATCGGCTTCCAATGCAAAATATGCTGCAATTAATGGGCTCTTCGTCCAATCTAGCAACCTAGTTGGCAAACCATAATGTTGCATCAATGAATAAAATTGCCAAGAACAATTAATATCTTCATTAATCAGGGATTTGCCATGTATGATAAATGAAGAAATCATCGATTCCTCAACACCTTCATTTATTTCTCTCCACTTAATCCCAGGTAATAGCATCATATTTTCTCTTGCTATCCCTCTAAACCAAATATCGCCGTGGGACAAATTCCATTCGTGACTTAAATCTAAAACAACTTTAAGGTATTCAGGAATTGAACTTACTATTATCTCATTACTCACTATTATCTCTCATATGTATAACGCCGCAATAACACGTGCGAAAGACCGACTTACAAAAACCAATTACACTCCAAACCGCGAATGCCGAATGTAAATAGCATCGTGTTGATTGCTTTGTTATACGAGCCTTGCTTTCGCTCCGATAAACTTGGTAAAGAACTGATTTACCAAGATTTGCTGTTAAACGATTTTAATTAGACTGACTCAATTAAGCGAGCAAAATATCCAATCAACGGCAATAACTGTGAAACGAAACAATCCTTTTTTCTTACACTATTTATACGACTTGGTTTCAGCCAATTTGGTGCTTATAAACCAAATATCCTAACCACAACTGGGATTGAAAATGCTGAGAATAAAACACTGATGCAGGCTAAAATGAGGCATAACCAAAGAACAATTGAAGCGTAAATTAGCTTCTGAAACGCCTGAATTTGGGGCAATAATAGTTAAATGCCGAACTTGATGAAACGAATACCAAAAGGCAACAAAGAAAAAGGAAAGCCACCCTACTTTCACACCTAAAAAGCTAATGGTTCAATCGCTGAACTGAACCAAAAAATTGCATTCTCAGAGTTCGTATAACGCCTGCATAACACGTTTGCTACTATGCAATTATACTTAATATTGACGCCTTAAAACGAGAAACACCCGGCAAACTGAGATTGCCGAGTGTAGTAAATCGTGTTGATGCATTTGTTAGTTGCATACCCGATGGATTCTACCTGCATCATGCCTATTTACTATTTCTGTTGGGTACTCTAACTGACAAATCAAGTCAGCTGAAATGCATCTCTCTTGCAAAAAAGCAAAATCAATCATCTGGTCGCCATCAATTATTGCATTATTTATATCGATAATAAAATTATGTAAATCATCAAAATTGATCGCTTCAATTGGCAGGTTAATATTAATAATTGTCGGTCGGCCAACACTTGCTAACTGTTCTTTAGAAACACCTAAACGTTCAAATACCGCGATTAGCCTCTCACTACCATAAATTGCATAATGGCCTGCGAATTCGAGCATAAATTCATCATCTAATGCTAAGTAAAGACACCCCGAACTATAATCGAGTCCATTTAAAACATTAGCAATTGTATTTTTAGATATGCTTTTATTTAATTCAGTTAATATCTCGCTAGCATTATTAATTAATAGCTCTGCATTACCAACCTTAATGCCCCGATTTATATAGCTATCTTCGTTCACCGGTCTACATAAATGGTAAGTTCTTACGGCTGAGTATGTATTAATAAATAACTCAATCAAGGTATCTACATTATCTTCATAGGCAATATACTTTTGCCCAAAAGCTTCCGGCAACGGTGATTTTTCTTTCCAACTATAGATGTTACTCATAACTCACCTCTTCAGAGAAGCAACTAACGCCTGCATAACACGTTTACTACTATGCAATTATACTTAACATTGACGCCCTAAAACGAGAAACACCCGACAACCTGAGATGCCGAGTGTAGTAAATCGTGTTGATGCATTTGTTAACTGCGATTCAATTAGTAGTGATAACGACAAGAAATTATCGTCAAATGTGAATCATTAACGGCATAAACCAGTCTATTTGTATCATCAATCCTGCGTGACCAAAAACCAGCTAAGTTCTCTTTCAATGGCTCAGGTTTGCCAATGCCTTCAAACGGTGAACGCTTTGCATCTGTGATTAACTTATTAATACGTTTGAGGGTTTTCTTATCCTGTCCTTGCCAATATAAATAATCATCCCACGCTTCATCAGTCCAAGCTAACATTCGACTCATTCAAGCAAGCCTCTTTCCGTAGTTTGGCCAGCATTGTATTGAGCAATTGATTTATTTAAATGAGCTGCATTTGCAGGAGAACGAGATAAATATATCGTTTCCATTAAACTATTGTAATAATCCATAGACATTACAACCGCATCTTCAGAATCTCGACGAGTGATAACTGTGCAGTCTGCATCATTAACAACGCCATCAAGAACAGATTTAAGACCATTTCTGGCTTCAGTAAAAGAAACTATACGCATAATTACCTCTTGGTTGAGTTGTACCTAATATTGAACAAGTATAATTCATAAAAACGAAATGTACAATATATTGCACAGGTAACAAAGAAGCAGT
>NZ_JARACO010000045.1 GCF_028765575.1 Aliivibrio sp. S3MY1
AAGTAGGGACGTCTAATAGCAAGATAGAACTAGATCTATAAACGACATTGGTAGGCGATAGAAATCGCCAGAAAGGATAGGGTAAAAATAATAGTCGTATCTTTGATCATGATGGTTATGAGTGCTTTTGTTATGTGTGTTTTTAAGTTAAATGTAGCTTTATTCCATAAGATTTACGGGAGCATCACAAAATAAAATAAATAGAATCAAAAAAACGCCAGTCGTATTAACCACTGGCGTTTAAGAATCATTATCTATCTATCTAACTTAGTTACGCATACATTGGAACAAGTACCATAGTTCCTACAATGACAGTGATTAAGCCACAAATAACAGGCACAGAAGTACGTTTCACAACTTCAAAGGGACTGATTTTAGCCATACCAGATGTCGCAACGATAACACCAGACACTGGAGAAATTGTGCGGCCTAGGTTAGAGGCTTGAAGCATTGGAATGATAAGGAACGCAGGACTAAGCCCCATTTTGCCCGCCAATTGTGGTGCTAATTCTACGAATGCATAGAAAGGCGCGTTACCAGAACCTGTTGCAATTGCTGCTGCTACGGTTAAGCCAGTTAGAAGTAGCATTAATGCAATACCACCCGCCCCCGCAGAGTCTGCAAGATGAAGTAGGTTATCAATCGCACCAACAGACATTAGGCCTTGCGCAAATACACCCGCAGCAACCAATAGCATTACTACGCCTTTAAAGGCATCAGCCATACCTGCATAACAAGATTCTAAATCTTCTAGCGTTGCTCTGCCGTCTAGTTTATTAGTAATAAAGTTAATGACAGCACCAATAAAGATGGAAGCAACAACAATAGTATAAATATCTAAAGACAAGCCTGGGATAGTTTCGCCATTGAAGACAAAGACACCAACGATTGGTAAGAAAGGTAAAATCGCATAGTAAGAAGGTGCGTTAACTTCCATTGCTGAAATATCAACTTTTTCCATTGGCGTATTTTCTTTCTTATCTAGGTATTTATTCCAGAAGAAAGCCGCTGCTGCCATAACAATAATGGCACAGATAGAAACAGGTAATACCGTCTCAACCGCGAACGTATGTAGAGGAAGACCTGATTTTTCTGCAGCAACGATAACGTCACCAGAAGTTGGCGAAAGAATGATGGCTGCTGGAGATGCACAAACGGCAACAGCTGCAGGGCGAGAGATACCCATTGCTGTCATCATTGGGAAAAGTGTCGCCATTAACAGTACACCAAGACCTGTTGCAGAACTTACCGCAAGTGACATTAAACACGCCACGATATAAGCCGCTACAAGTAAAACATAAGGTGATTTAATAAAAGCTAATGGTTTAGAGAATTGTTTTACAACCACATTGTTTGCACCAATGTGAGTCATGTAAGAAGCAAAACCACAAAGTAGCATGATTTGCATACCTAGGCCGCCCCCACGATATTGCAGCATGTATTTTACGTATTCTAGTGCATCTGTTAATAAATTACCTGTAGCAGTAACTTTTGCAGGTAAAACGGTATGCCCTAATAAGCCTGCAATAATAAGTAATGCTAAACCAGCAGTTAGTAGTACCCCTGCCGCCTTATATCCTTTTACGATAAAGTAACCGACCAATACGGTGATCACAAAACCAATCATTAACTCCAACATGGAATTTTCCCCTTAAGATTTAAAAATACAAAAAAACGTGTAACTTTTACACATATTCTTACACATTTCGTAATAGAAACTTACCTAATTTTCACCTGTAGCACATCTGCTACTTAACCTCATCATGATCTAAAACAAATAAAAAACAGTTGTGTTAATAAAACGATGCATGACTGTTATTCTTGTTGTTGTGAAAGGATAATAAGTTGAAACGTGTTACCTATAATTTTGAGAACTCAATAGGAGTTGATTGTTTTTTAATCGTCACTAGACGAAGTGAAATTAGGGTTTATACTAGCGTCATTCTAATTAGGTGGCGTAGTTATGTTTTTTCAAACCTTACAATATATTCTTATTCCTGCACTCTTAGGTGCACAAATATTATTAACGATCATTCTGCATAAAGGGGATATTTGCCCAGGTCAACGTGGCCGTATTCATAAATGGCTACCAGTATTGATCTTAGGTTGGTGTGTCATTGCTGGTATCGGTATGACTTATGCTTCTATTTTTGCAATTAATTTTGTACCTGCGATTGCCATTGCTGGTTTTTATCTGAGTGTAAAAACAGGAAAAACTCGTGATAAAGGGCCATTAATTGTGATGGCATTAGCGAATGGTTTTGCTGCGGCAAGCTTTGTTAATTTAGCCTTGGGTTCAGGTTCATTTACCCAGTTATTTTTTGCAATGACAGGTCCGTTCTTATTTGGAGCATTGTTAACCCATTTACTATTAACGTTGGCACGAACTCGTTTACAAACATTCCATAAACTATTACCAATTTGTGGTGTGGTAAGTGGAATAATTATGTCGGTTATTTTGTTATGTCAAACGTTAAGTATTCATGAGATATTTTTGGATCGAATGGCTGTTAAGCTCGGTATTGCATTAAGTTTGATGTTAGTAAGTATTGGTTTTTGGATCTTTCACTTATTTAAACAGCAAGCCGTGAAATGGCCAAATCTAGCAATAGCAAGCGTAATTATGGCTATTTCTGGTTATTATCAATTTCAGTTGTTTTTTGTGATCTAGGGCACGCATTACTTTTAAAAACTGATCTAATCTTGATGTGTCTCTTAAGCAACATGGAGGGTGAAGATTGGATTTAAGTAATGCTCACGGACTAGAAAGTGGAATTCTACTCGGCATCATTAATGAAAAATTGCGATTGGAATGTCACAGTCTAGAAGAATTGTCCAGCGTGTATGAGCTTGATACACAAGGAGTTCAAGACAAGCTCAGTGGCTTGGGTTATCAATATGACCCATTAACGAATCAATTTAAAAATAAATAAGTTTTAAATTAACGCAATAGAAAATACCTCTATTTAAGTCATTTTAATTCCATCTAAATGACTCTGACTCTGCTGTTTCGCAGTAGAGAAAAATGCTTGTACATATCTTTTATCATGTTCGCTGTCCCTAACGGCAGCGAACAATCTTCGCCATAATCCTTTCCCTAATGGTTTACTTTCAATTAATCCTTGTCTTGAAAATTCACTGATTGCCCAATTAGGTAATGCTGCAACACCTAAACCTGCCGACACCATTTGTATCAACATTAATGTATTTTCTGCTTGCTTCCATTTGGCTGGCTCAACATGACTTGGCGATAGAAAATGCTTTACAACATCTAAACGCTGTTTTTGGACGGGATAAGTTAGCATGGTTTGATCGAGCAAATCTTCGGGATCTATGTATTCTTTATCCGCGAGAGGGTGGTTTGTTGCCATGACAAGACGCATTTCAAAATCAAACAATGGTTCGTAATGTATCTCACCACGGGGTTGAATGTCAGAGGTGATCACTAAATCTAGATCACCATTTACTAATGCAGGTAAAGGCTCAAAACCAAAGCCTGATGAAAAATCCAATTCAACTTCAGGCCAAACAACTTGATATTCTTTAATCGCAGGCATTAACCATTGAAAGCAAGAGTGGCATTCAATCGCCATGTGTAGTCGACCATGTAAATCTTCTTTTAGGCTAGCAATATCATATTCAGCTCTGGCCATTTTCGGCAAAACCTCATCTGCTAGTTTTAATAAGATCTCACCTTCTGAGGTGAATTTTACCGGGCGTGTTTTACGTAAAAAAACATGGTTCCCAAGGCGTGCTTCAAAATCCTTCAGTTGGTGAGAAAGGGCCGACTGGGTTAAATGGAGCGCATTCGCCGTTGCGGTTAATGAGCCAGTGTCACGTAATGTAGTTAAGGTTTTTAGGTGTTTTAATTCAATCATTACTGTACCTCAAGTTCCGTTTGAGTAAGCTTAGTAACCTTCACAGTAAAGTGAAAACAGTAGAAAGTAAACATCTAGACGGCTAAATGAAATTAATACATTTAAATTAAGCGAACACTTAGTTGAAATAAATTCATAATCAAAATGAAGAATTCGACGTTGTAGACAGTTAGAAAAAAGGTCATTATTTAGCCATCCAAACGGCTAAAGGAATTAGACAAATGACAACAAAATTAAACAATACAGTAGGAAAAACAGTTACTCATATTTTAGGCTACCCACGAGTAGGTGCTCAACGAGAGTTAAAATTTGCACAAGAAAAATATTGGCGTGGCGAGATAGAGCAAAAAGAATTATTAGCCGTTGGCAGTGAATTACGCCAACGTCATTGGAAAGATCAAACCACATCTGGCCTTGATTTCGTTACTGCGGGTGATTTTGCTTGGTACGATCATGTATTAACGACAAGTCTTCTATTAGGTCATGTACCAGCTCGTCACAATAACGGTTTTCCTGATTTAGATACCTTATTTAAAGTGGGTCGTGGTCAATCTCAAAACAGCTGTGGTTGTGGTGAAGCGGCATCAGACATGACTAAGTGGTTTAATACTAATTATCACTATATCGTGCCGGAATTTTCTAAAGACGATAAATTTAACGTTAGTTGGTCGCAGCTATTTGATGAAATAACAGGAGCGCAAAAGCAGGGGCATATTGTTAAACCGGTACTTCTTGGTCCATTAAGTTATTTGTGGCTAGGTAAAGAAGTGAATGATGAAGAAGTAGCGCAAGGGTTTGATCGTTTAGCGCTTCTTCCTCGCTTACTTACTGCTTATCAGACCATTTTTTCGAAGTTATCTGCGCTTGGTGTTGAATGGGTGCAAATTGATGAGCCAATTCTAGCGCTTGAACTACCAAAGGCATGGGCAAATTCATTCAAATTGGCTTATCAAGTAATCCAAAGTGATGTGAAGTTACTATTAACAACGTATTTTGATGGCGTCGAACATCATTTAGATAAGATCACCGAATTAGCGGTAAATGGTTTACATATTGATATATCAGCAGACCCTAAACAATTAGATACGATTGTCGATGGATTACCAAAAGAGTGGGTATTGTCTGTTGGTGCAATTAATGGCCGTAATGTATGGCGTGCAGATTTAGAGCGTTTGCATGAAAGATTGCAACCTGTGAAAGCTAAATTGGGTGATAAGTTGTGGATTGCAAGCTCATGTTCATTACTGCATAGCCCAGTAGATTTAGAGCAAGAAACCGAATTATCACAAGAAACGACTCAATGGTTTGCCTTTGCAAAACAAAAACTAAAAGAGGTGACTTTGTTAGCGGGCGCTTTAGATGGTAATCAAAATGCAATCTTAGCGTGTCATCAATACAGTCAACCACTGCGTGAGCGTGAAACGGCAGATCACATTAATAAGCCTGCGGTACAGCAACGTTTAGCGGCGATTACTCCTGCGTTAGCTGAGCGAGCAGATGTGTATTCAGTTCGAGCACAGCACCAAGCTGAAAAGTTAGGTTTACCATTACTGCCAACAACGACGATTGGTTCATTTCCACAAACCTCAGATATTCGTCAACAGCGCAGCGCGTATCGTGCTGGTAAATTGAATGAACAAGATTATGTGGCGGCAATGAAAGGTCATATTGCTGATGCGGTAGAGCGTCAAGAACGTTTAGATTTGGATGTATTAGTGCATGGTGAAGCAGAACGTAATGACATGGTTGAATACTTTGCGGAGAATCTAAATGGTTTTCAAGCAACACGATTTGGTTGGGTTCAAAGCTATGGCTCTCGTTGTGTTAAACCCGCTATCGTGGTGGCAGATATTGAGCGTGAAGCACCAATTACAGTCAATTGGACTCAGTACGCACAGTCCCTAACAACCAAACAAATGAAAGGCATGCTAACAGGCCCAGTAACGATTCTTGGTTGGACGTTCCCACGTGAAGATATTACGCGTAAAGAGATCGCACAGCAGCTAGCTCTGGTATTACGTGATGAGGTTTCTGATCTTCAGCAAGCGGGCATTAATATAATTCAAATTGATGAGCCTGCAATTCGTGAAGGCTTACCAATTAAAAAGAGCGATCAAAAAGCGTATTTAGAGTGGGCAGTAGAAGCGTTTAAGATCTCAGCAGCAAGTGCGAAATCAGAAACTCAAATTCATACTCACATGTGTTACAGCGAGTTCAATGAGATTATCGAATCAGTGGCGGCGTTAGATGCAGATGTGATCACCATTGAAACCTCTCGTTCAAACATGGAATTATTGAAAGCATTTGAAGACTTTAATTATCCAAATGAGATTGGACCGGGTGTTTATGATATTCACTCGCCAAATATTCCAAATGAAGAGTGGATTGTTGATTTAATTGAAACCGCAGCAGCAAAAGTGCCTGTTGAGCGTTTATGGGTGAACCCAGATTGTGGTTTGAAAACCCGTAATTGGGAAGAAACAGAAGCAGCGCTTGAAAACATGGTAAAAGCGGCGAAAACACTGCGTAAGAAGTGGCAAGTTAACGCAGCTTAGATAAGAATAACTAATATTACTGGTTAATAACGTTGATTTACGTGGAACCAAATAAAAGCGAAACGCCTTCATTTAGGGTTTCGCTTTTTTATTTTACAGTTTAATTTAATAAGTTTCTTTTTTAACGAGTTGTGACCCATAACGCATGAATCATTCCTGGTACCCAGAAGAAAATAGTTAATACGATATTAATTAAAAGATCTTTTCCTACCCCTTTAGCAAAGAAAACACCTAGCGGTGGAAGTAATACGCATAAAATAATTAAAACAAGTTTGTTCATAAAACGCCTCTATAGATTAAGTCATTATGATTAACAAAATGAGTAAGTTGGATAACATAGTAATAATACGTGAGCTTCTTTTGTTCAAGTCGTAGAGTGATAATTTGCGTTTTTTATTCGGTTTTGAAAAATAATAGCGTTAATATTTTTAATTATAGAACTACAATATCGCTCGCAAGTTTTTAATTATGCTTTACTAAAAATAACTTAAGCTCATAGTGACGTTGTTAAAAATAGTGATTAGCTATTTATATTAATCATGAATGCTATAAAATAGTTGTAAATAAATTATTTATGGCAATGTTTACTCTTCCTATGAAAAAAGTTCTAGTTATCTCTCACTCCCAAAGTGGTCAGCTTGCAAAATTTGTTGAGTTAGCAACTGCGCCGTTACGTCAAAGTGACGAAGTGAAAATTGATTATCATTGCGTAGAGCCCGTCAATAAATACCCATATCCTTGGTCATTTTATCCTTTCTTTGATGCTTTTCCTGAAGCGATTTATATGAATGGTTGCGAGGTAAAGCCTGCGGAGAATTTAGAGGATGAGTACGACTTAATTATCTTAGGTTATACCGTTTGGTTTTTATCACCTTCAATTCCAATGACTGGATTTCTTCAGACAGAACAAGCGAAGTCATTGATTAACGGTAAGCCTGTTATTACCTTTATCGCGTGTCGTGATATGTGGGTAATGGCTCAAGAGAAAATGAAAACTGTCATTGCAGACGTAGGTGGAACCTTGATTGATAATGCGGTCTTAACCGATCAAGGGGGGGCTATTTATGCGTTTATTACCACACCTCGTTGGTTGTTAACCGGCAAAAAAGATCCATTTTGGATATTCCCAGCCGCTGGCGTTTCTGAAAAAGATTTGCAAGAGAGTGAGCGTTTTGGCCACCGTTTGGTATCGGCACTAAAACAAGATTTAGAAAAGAAAAAAGCACCATTACTTAAAAACTTGAATGCTGTAACCGTCAATGGAAAACTGATCGGTTCTGAAAAAATCGCCACACGCTCGTTTATGGTATGGGGAAAGCTAATTCAAAAATCAGGTAAGCCTGGTTCTTTTCCTCGTAAAATAGTGATTACTATATATGCCGTATTTTTGGCGCTAATGGTATTAACTTTGGTACCGATAAACTTATTAGTGAAGAAACTTATTTCACCTTTTAGAAAGAAAGCCGTAGAAGAAAGCATTACCTATTACGAAAAACCGTCAGGACGTTAGAATGAATAAAAAAGTATATATCAATGATATTCAGGCTTTTTTGCCTAATGATGCCGTTGGTAA
>NZ_JARACO010000046.1 GCF_028765575.1 Aliivibrio sp. S3MY1
ACTACTATGCGATTATACTTAAAATTGACGCCTTAAAACGAGAAACACCCGGCAAACTGAGATTGCCGAGTGTAGTAAATCGTGTTGATGCATTTGTTATAAGTACATCACACCGCAAAACCAAAGTGACTACCATCTGACATTTCAACATCAAGACGTAACTTGCCACCCGTTGCTTCAATATATTTTTTAAGTGATGACAATTTAATATCTTGCCCTACTTTTTCCATACCAGAAATAGTCGGTTGTTTTACACCCATAGCTAGAGCTAATTCATTCTGAGTTAAAGCAGCCCTTTCACGTAACTCTGCTAAATGAATGTTTAATAAAATTTCTGTTGCCAACTCTTGAGCTTGAGCAACAACTTCTGGCTTTTCATTCGCCATTATTTCTTGAAGTGTACGAGCCATATTATTACCCTCTATTATTCAAATGAGCTTGAAATTCTTGATCTGCTATTGGGATCATCTGTTTGTAAAAACGTTTTTCATTACCGCCTTTGTTACCAGCACATAATAAAATACCTTTACGCTCAGGATCGAAAGCAAAAAATGCTCTCAATGGGTCACCGTTACTTTGAACACGAAGCTCTTTCATATTTGTAAACTTCGAGCCATAAACAGTATCAGCGTAAGGCCTAGAAAGGTGCGGACCTTTATTTTGAAGTAACAACATACCTGCGATCACATTTGCACGTTCTGAATCGTTTAGTGAATCAAACCATTCATCAAATGTATCCGTAGTAATAACTTCCCACATAATAATTCCCTACAACCTTAATATAGGCCACATATTATATAGGTTCAAACCTATTATCAAGTATTGATGCAAATTTGTACTTATAACGCCTGCATAACACGTTTGCTACTATACAGACCTAGCTGAATTTTAACGCCTTAATCACTGAAACTAAAGGCAAACTGACAACGCCGAGTGTAGCAAATCGTGTTGATGCATTTGTTATGTGTGTTCTTATAAGCCAAATTTTTCCCTCTCAAAGGGAGCGCTGTAATACTAAAAAGTAGATTACCCAAATAAACCGACTCACAGAAATATTATGAATATTTAGATATTATTTAAAGATAACCTCAGAAAAATGTGGATTATCAACTAAAACTTCCAGTTTAGAGATACCATCTAATTCAACTAGAATTTCAGTTTCATTAGTATTGAGTTTGATACATTCATTCTTACTTTCATTACGTGATGTATCAAGAGCAACGCCTTTGATAGACTCACCCACTTTCATCGTTAACCTAACTGGATATCGGCATAAGCAGACGATTTCAATATAATCATATTCATTGCAACTTATCATAAGATTTACCTCTGAAAATGGATTACTTACTTTAAGCCTGAATACTGGTTATTGCAATAATCTCAAAAAAACACATAACGCCTGCATAACACGTTTGCTACCATGCAGATTAAGCTCAAATTTACCACTTAACTCGCTAAATTCAAAGAAGCCTAGAATGCCGAATGTAGCAAATCGTGTTGATGCAATTGTTAGGCTACGAAATCAATATTTTATATAAAACTTCAATATAATGCGTCATGTTAGCCTTTGATGTATTAAGTTCTTCTTGTAATTCAGTTATATTTTGCTCTAAAACAGCATGTACTCTAGCAATTAACTTATCATTTATTTCACAAGTTGAAGCGTAACTGAGTACTTGAGTTCGCAATACAAGCTTGTGGTAAATATTCTTTATTGTATCAAATGATTTATGTAACCCTTTTTGCTTTCGTCCATCTAGGCGATTTAGCTTGGAAAAACTCAATTCCAGCTCATCAATATGTGGTTCAACTTTATTCAACAGCTCTCTCAACTTTTTAGAGTCTAGATAAGCTAAGTGAACCAAATAGTTTTTAATTTCCGACTCTTTCCCTTCGGATGATAGATCATCATTAGACAGCTCGATAGAAATATTCTGAACTTCAACCTCGATTAAGACTTCGCACAAATTTCGATATAATATGAATATCGTTTCACTGACATGATCAAGGCTATCTATACGCTTTTCCAGTAATGCACCTTTTTTCCAAGTATTCAATGCTCGATAAGCGACAATCGTTGCGAGTACTGTTGCTATAGACGATACTCCTGATAAGATATCAACCCAAGGAATATCATTTACACATTCATTTAAAATCAATTATTTATCCCTTAACTTAAATACTTACGCTTAGTGGCCTAACGCCTGCATAACACGTTTGCTACCATACAGTTCAAGCTCAAATTTACCACTCAATACGGTAAACTCAAAGAAAACCTAGAATGCCGAATGTAGCAAATCGTGTTGATGCGATTGTTATGGCACTACTCATTGAGCAGATATTCTACTTTATTTAGTAATGAAGAATACCTCTTTAACGTATCACTAATACCAAACCTAATTAACCACGAGTCTTTTGATGGGACATCTGCCATGTAGCTAACACCAAAGTCAACTTGAGGATCCTGTAATAATAAACCACGATTGAAGAACTCTTGGGCATATGCATTAATTTCATCGACCTCGAAGTCTAAATTAACCTCAGTGTAATTATGACTTCCAATAGTATATAAAGGATAAACTAATTCACAATCAATCGGCTTCAAGGCACATAGTTTCATAAAAAGTTTTATTTTTCGGTCACTTAAACCTTTAGTGCATAATACAAAGCGCTCAATCTGTGCATCTGTAAATGAAAAGTCAGGATCAGATGAAAAAAGTAATGCATAAGCTCCTAATATAATTTCACTTGGTGTCTCAGTTACTGCTAAGGCAAAATCAGCAGCTAATTTTTGTCCTGCTTCACTTAAACATTTATTTTTAAACTCAACTCTTTCTTTTTCCGTCATTCTCTCAGTATTTAATTGCACACCAGTTAAAAAACTTTTAACTCTAAATTGTTGGAAATCAAATTTAGCTTTTTTAATCATTGAAAATACATCAATAACCACACTAATTTCTGAAGAACAAGCTGCCATTATTTTTTTCATTTAACCACCAAACCTTTTTAATAACCGGTGCCATAACGCCTGCATAACACGTTTGCTACGATACAGACTTAGCTGAATTTTACTGCCTTAATCACTAAAACTAAAGGCAAACTGACAACGCCGAATGTAGCAAATCGTGTTGATGCATTTGTTACACGATCTTTGTCAACGCTTCGCTTTAATTGGTAAAGAACTGATTTACCAAGATTTACTGGAAACTAAGTTTAATTAGACTGGCTCAATTTAGCGAGCAAAATATCATTTCAACGGCAATAACGGTGAAACGAAACAATCCCTTTTTCTTACGCTATTTGTACGATCTGGTTTCAGCAAGTTTTAAGCTGATAAACCAAATATCCTTACCACAATTGGGATTAAAAATGCTGCAAGGAAAACACTGACGCAGGATAAAATGAGGCAAAACCATGAACAATTGAAGCCTGAATTGGTTTCTGAAACCCATGAATTTTTGGCAATAATAGTTAATTGCCGAACCTGATAAAACGAATATTAAAAGGCAACAAAGAAAAAGGAAACCCACCCTACTTTCACGCCTAAAAAACTAACGGCTCAATCGCTGAACTGAGCAAAAAAACTGCAATCTTAGAGTTCGTGTAACGCCGCAATAACACGTGCAAACGACCGACTTTCAAAACCAATTACACTCCAAACCACAAACGCCGAGTGTAATTAGCATCGTGTTGATTGCTTTGTTACACGATCTTTGTCAACGCTTCGCTTTAATTGGTAAAGAACTGATTTACCAAGATTTACTGTAAACTGAGTTTAATTAGACTGGTTCAATTTAGCGAGCAAAATATCATTTCAACGGCAATAACTGTGAAACGAAACAATCCCTTTTTCTTACACCATTTGTACGAATTGCTTTCAGCCAGTTTGGAGCTAATAAACCAAATATCCTTGCCACAATTGGGATTGAAAATGCTGCGAGGAAAACACTGATTCAGAATAAAATGAGGCAAAACTATGAACAATTGAAGCGTGAATTAGTTTCTGAAATCCATGAACTTTTGGCAATAATGGTCAATTGCCGAACCTGATGAAACAAACACCAAAAGGAAACAAAGAAGAAGGAAAACCACCCTACTTTTACATCTAAAAATCGAATGGTTCTATCGCTGAACTGAGCCAAAAAACTGCTATCTTTAGTTCGTGTAACGCCTGCATAACACGTTTGCTACTATGCAAACCTAGCTGAATTTTAGCGCCTTAATCACTGAAACTAAAGGCAAACTGACAACGCCGAGTGTAGCAAATCGTGTTGATGCATTTGTTAGTTGTAATTACTTAAATTTAGTAAGGAACTCCAAAAGTGCCTTTTGAGGGTCATCTTCGTGAGATGTGATCATTTTAATGCCCCATTGTTCTAATATTGCTTCTTGAACCGGGTTAGGTCGATGAGTAAATACATAAGACTTAGGCTGAGTCCCTCCGCATTTATTTGAACTCCACAGCTTTGCTAATTTATAAAATAAGAAGCGTAAATTTACATCCGCTAAACTATAACCCACAAATAAGACAGATTTGCCGAGCACATCAGATCTCAGTTTTATATCTAGAGGGGATTCAAACTCCAGTCTTTCATAATAGCTTGACTCATCGAGAACAATTGACTCATCGTTATCAAAATCGCCATGAAATTTGATTACTTGTGTTACACCATCTTTTATTTGTGGTATATCAGATACGCTAGCGATTTTCGTATAATCTTTTTGATATAACTCTAAAGATCGTTCAATCCAACGATCGTAATTCGTTGTATATATAATTGGAAATTTAGCATTAGCGATTGATTTATGAATCTCAGATGATGGTAAATCCACATCACTTGAATGCCAATTTGTGTCCATCCAGCTTCTTAGTGGTCCTATTGTCCCTTTTTTTATACGATAATATTCAGCTAAAGCTAAGCTTTCACCAAATGTTTTATAAATATCAGGATCATAACCAAGCTCTGTTGCTATTTTATTAATCAATTCAGACCATGTTGGCAAACCGAGGTTTTTAGATACACCTGCGCCAACAAATAGAATTACGTTACCTTCTTTGTACGACCGAATTAAATCATCCATTAAAGTACATTCTCCACTAAATATTTAGAAAATTTTTCAAAGGCCTTTTTTCTCATAGACATATCATTCTTTTTTTCACCTAATTCAGCAAAAGTAAGATCATGACCTTCGGGAATGAAAATGCAATCCCATTGAAACTCCTGATTGCCTCTAGGTTCAGGTGAAATATTTCCGTTTATTTCACCCTCAAATAACTTAATATTTTTCGCATCACAATAAGCAATAACAGTTTTAGCTTTGAGCGCTGTGTTTTCTAATTTACCAAATAACGAAGAAAACTTATCTGGTCCTAATTTATCCCAAAAGACCTGAGTTAACCCGCCAGGAAAGCCTGAAAGGCTTTCTATGTATAACCCTGTATGTTCAATAAATACTGGACGACCAATTTGCTGAAAAGCCTTAAGTACTTTATCCCTAACTATATCTTCGATATTCTCAGTTTGAATTTCATGAATTTTGATAGGCGCATGAACAATAGAGACTCCTATATCACCAATAATAGTCTCAACTTCTTTTGCCTTTAATGGATTTGTTGTTACGAATCTTATTTTCATTATTATTACTTCATTCCTGCCAACTGATTACAACTAACGCCTGCATAACACGTTTGCTACGATACAGACTTAGTTGAATTTTAACGCCTTAATCACTGAAACTAAAGGCAAACTGACAACGCCGAGTGTAGCAAATCGTGTTGATGCGATTGTTATATTATTGATAATTTACGATATGATTTAAAGAATACTTTTTTTGGGATTATAAATGTATAATCTGTAAAGTCTGGTTGACAAACTTCAATATCATCATCAGTTTTCAGCACGCCATATCGAGAATAAGCATTTTGACTCCCTATGATTTCTACCTTTAAATTATCTTTATCTGCAGTAAGTAAAAAAGGTGATATTTGTGCTGCATGATATGCGTCCCAATCAAAAACTTTAGTTGCATTAAATCGTCCAAGAAAACGATCATTAAAAATAAATTTAGCACTATCTAATAATAAAGTTGATTTTGGAAATGCCTTCCTAGCAATTTCATCAGCTTTACTTATTACAAGGTGATTTAAAACTAGCCCTCGTCCGTAACAAATTAATTCTGATGCTGGAGATTCATATTTGGTATCGCCATTAAGATAAGATCTTATCTCATCATCAGTCATATTGTCACTAATCCAAGCAGAATCATAAGTCGAGATATCATTTTCAGATTCGTAAACAAAATCGATTTCAGACAAAAAGTCCTTATTAAATCCTTTCCAATTAAAGTATTTCACTACATTGATTGCCATTTCTTTGCTCTCAAAAAAGTAACACCCTCGTAATCTAGATACTTTCTGTGGAAAATCACGATGCCTAATAATGTCTATTCTCATTTCTTGTTCAAAATAACTCCAATCGGAATGTTTTTGTGAGTTTTTTAACTTAGAGTATTGCCATAGAGATAAAAATGAACGCCTATATTTTTCTTCTATATCTGGTGAGCTGTCAATTGACGATATTCTTCCAATCGCGACTTCCCAAGCAACTATTGGATTACTAATGTTCAAATAACACCAAAGCTTTTTATTTTTATACATATTTGTAATCCTATATTTTACACTTATAATATAACGCCTGCATAACACGTTTGCTACCATGCAGATTAAATCCAAATTTACCACTTAATACGGTAAACTCAAAGAAACCTAGAATGCCGAATGTAGCAAATCGTGTTGATGCATTTGTTATATTTCTAAATCTACTTGATTATTGCCCTATCAGCACTGTGCTCTTTATATAAATACGATAATAACCAATAGCACTACTTATTATAAATAAAATGTCTATTAACACTGCCACTGGCGAGCCAACAATGATGTCATGAGCTCCCCAAACTACTGTCCCAAAAACCATTAGCCAGCGCATAAGTTTATCGTTATGCATGAATGAGGCTTTAGTATGAAATAACGAAGCAATACAACTTAGTACACTAGTGATGCCATTGAACGTTAAAATAGTGCCTAATACTGTCACAAAATAAAACAACCATTTCATTCTTGGATCCGATATAAAGATCCCTGCAAAGTAACGAGATGCACCAATCACCAGGGCGAGAGCGTGAATGGCTAACTTTTGTTCATTAAAATATTAACCTGACGTTTTGCATAAGTAACCGAGTTCAATAGAGTTGAGATACTATTAAATTTTACTTAATAATAACGTTACAAATTGACAAAGAATTACATTCTCAACAAAATTTCAACTCACGCTCTTACCCTGCACCAATCACAAGTAAGCATGCAGCGGTCCACTCTTCTAGTAAGGCAAAATGGGCAGCAATTAATAACGCTGAAATACTTAGTGCTAATAAAAGTGTCTTACGATTTGTAAATTGAAATGATGCGATATCGAATAAAGCAGCTAAACCTACCAATATCTGAGAAATAATAAAAAAGGACATAAGTCCTCCATCAACAAATAGAAAATTTAATGAGTAAAATTAAGATAATGCACTCAAAGTAATCCTGATATCTTGAGCTATCTTTTTAAAATACTATTTATTGGGGAGATATATTGCTACAGCTTGAACCTGAGGAAGATAATTGAAATAAATTGAGGATATTTGACTGACTAATGAACTCATAGTAAAAACCCTCATAGCTGTGGTGATAAATCATTGGGGGTAATTCTATATGTTAAAATTAAAAAAACAAACCTATAATTACCTTTTGTTACGGTTAACCGTTAACATCTTGGAAATATAACGC
>NZ_JARACO010000047.1 GCF_028765575.1 Aliivibrio sp. S3MY1
TGGCATAACACGTTTATTACTATGCAAACCAACCTGAATTAACCGCCTTAATCACAAAACCCAAGGCAAACCCAGAACGCCGAGTGTAATAAATCGTGTTGATGCGATTGTTGTGCGTGCTTACTTTCGGCTTGGCCAGCTTGGTAAAGAACTGCCCTGCCAAGATTTTCTATGCCCTGATTCTAATTTACCGGTAGTAATTAAGCGAACAAAATGTTCTTAAATTGCGAGATAAAGTGAATGGAAAACAGATACATTTTTTACGTCATTTGAACGGCTTGGTTTCAGCCAGTTTTCGGCTGATAAACCAAATACCCTAACCACAATTGGGATTGAAAATGCTACGAGGAAAACACTGATACAGGCTAAAATGAGGCATAACCAAAGAACAATTGAAGCGTAAAAATGTCTCTGAAACGCCTGAATTTAGGGAAATAAGGGCTGATTTGCCGAACCTGATAATACGAAAACCAAAAGGCAACAAAGAAGAAAGGAACGCTTACTAAGCCGAAACTACAAAAGCCTCGGTTCTATTGACGAACAGTGCAAAAAATTTCGGACTCAGTACGCACAACGCCTGCATAACACGTTTACTACTATGCAATTATACTTAATATTGACGCCTTAAAACGATAAACACCCGGCAAACTGAGATTGCCGAGTGTAGTAAATCGTGTTGATGCATTTGTTATGTCATTTGTTGATTATACTGCGTTGGTTTTGTAAACAATGATCGCAGTTTAATATTACATTACCATACAAGAGGTTTTTTATAATCGGATCTGTACCTAAGACTTTTTCAATTTGCACTCTAAGTATTAACATTTCACGAAGTCTGGCAAAGGGCATTTCCGGCTCCTTAACCCAGTCAGCTGTAATCATATCGACAAGCTTACAACGAGTTTTAGCCTCGACGCCATCATAAATTTCACCAGTTAAATGATCGCATTCAATAGGCGGCATTCCGCATATTGAGCAAACATGTTCCTCAATGGTTCGTAAGCTGAAACCAAAATCAAACTGAATTAAATGATTAGGGCAATTAGAGTAGTATAATTCTCTATCTTCGCAATACTTGAGAGCGCACCCATAGCGTTCTCTGAGATATTTACCTATATCATGCATTAATCGCGATAATGTGTATCTCTGTTCAGGATAAAACCAAAAACACTTTTCATATAGTTCTAAAACTTCCCTTAATTCATGCTCTGTGGCTAAGTTCAATCCACGGTTTACGATTTCATCAGCTTGCTTTCTCCACACTATGACTTGATCCTTGAAATCATCTCTCTTCAATATATAAAGTTCAATCATCGGAAGTCATTTCCTGCAAAATTTCTTTGAGGTCTGAACAACTCCCTTTAAAATCTACGCTGTCATACCCCTTTTTATTATCTTTAAATACTACCTTACATTGCACATTGTCACTGTCTTTTAAGTACCTGTTTACATAAAACAGAATTACTCCAGCAATAACATTTGCCGATACTCCGATGATTACTGGTAAAATGATATCTGAACTATATAGTCCAATATGACGAATCTTTTTATTCGAAACGATATCTACCTCAATGTTTGACTTTAGTTTAAAAATTTTCTTTAGATCCGCCGTGCAAGGATTTAGATAGTCAAACTCATCATCCGAGCTATCTGGCAGAATAACATAGTCCCGAACTTCTAATTGTTTATCTATAAATTTAGCATCTAAACTGTCCATTTTTCCTCCTTTGACATAACGCCTGCATAACACGTTTACTACTAAGCAATTATACTTAAAATTTACGCCCTAAAATGAGAAACACCCGACAACCTGAGATGCCGAGTGTAGTAAATCGTGTTGATGCATTTGTTATATGCCAACTCACTTGATCCAAATGGTATAATCTAAAAGCCATTTTCGACTAATATTTGCAATAGCAATTGCCTTTCCTACAGTTGTTAATGACACTTGTCCATTACCACTGTCTGCATCAAAATTATCTAGCATTAGCTTTGAAGTAGGACAAAACTTCGTAAGGTCTGCTTTAAAAGCCTCCATATCAGCGTAGTTAAAATACGCGTAAAATGTTTCCATCCAACCTTTGTATATATCAATTGAAGATATGTTATCTATTGTGCAAACACCAGTGTAAACCAAATATTGTTTTTGAGCGTCTGATATTATTGACCCAGAGTTGCTTAACTTACCCACCAATACCGCATAGCGCTCTATTTGTGAAATGTGCTGTAGATCATTAACACCAATATTAGTCATAAAATGAATAAATGTTAGATATGCTATTTGTTCCTTTGTCATTTTAGATGCAACAATAATAGCTTCAGATAGAACAATATCTAGTAATTCGTTAGAACTATTAGATATCTTTTCAGTAAGAAGATTAATCAGAGTTTCTGGATTAGCTTTTTCTCCTCGTCTAGCACTCGCTTGAACCGCATCATTTATTGCAGCTTGTACATCAGGATCTTTAAAACGATTAACATCAATAAATTCTGATTTTTCAATTATTTTTTTCTCTAGATCCGCTGCAAATTTAGATACATTTTCTTCAGCTGCTTGAATAGCTTCATCTCGCAATGCTGGAAAGTTATCACGTAAGAAAAGCAAACAAAGCTCTTTAACCTCCATATATGAGAGTCCGTTCGAGTGGGAAATATTTATATTACCTCCGGCCTGAATTGCGGTTCCACTACCATCTACTTTTTGAACTTGCTTATCTCCAAGCATTACTTATCCTTACCTACAATTGTTATATTTACATCGCCGCCTGATTGTATACCTGTCCCATTTTTGATGGCCTGTTTCTGTTTTATTTTTTTTATAGTTTTTGAACCAACAAGTAATCCAATGACAGTAAGAAAAACTCCCACGTATGTAGCCCAATCAGTGCCAACCATATCATTTAACCAATCTAATAACATATTTACTCCATTTTCACTCTGGCATATAACGCCGCAATAACACGTGCGAAAGACTGACTAACAAAACCAATTATACTCTAAACCGCGAATGCCGAATGTAAATAGCATCGTGTTGATTGCTTTGTTATACGAGTCTTGCTTTCGCTTCGATAAACTTGGTAATGAACTGATTTACCAAGATTTGCTGTAAAACGATTTTAATTAGACAGGCTCAATTAAGCGAGCAAAATATCATTTCAACAGCAATAACTGTGAAACGAAACAATCCTTTTTCTAGCACCATTTGTACGGTTTGGTTTCAGCCAGCTTGGAACTGATAAACCAAATATCCTAACCACAATTGGGATTGAAAATGCTGCGAGGAAAACACTGATTCAGAATAAAATGAGGCAAAACCATGAACAATTGAAGCGTGAATTAGTTTCTGAAATCCATGAACTTTTGGCAATAATGGTCAATTGCCGAATCTGATGAAATGAACACCAAAAGGCAACAAAGAAAAAGATAAACCACCCTACTTTCACACCTAAAAAGCTAATGGTTCAATCGCTGAACTGAACCAAAAAACTGCATTCTCAGAGTTCGTATAACGCCTGCATAACACGTTTGCTACGATACAGACCTAACTGAATTTTAACGCCTTAATCACTGAAACTAAAGGCAAACTGACAATGCCGAGTGTAGTAAATCGTGTTGATGCATTTGTTATGCCGCTGATTTTAGAAGAAATAACGAGCACCTAAATAAAAGCCTGTTAATGTTAAGTTGGCTTCTTCTATTTCAGTAAATGCTGCTCGATACCCTAAATTCAAATCCACACCTTGCGGTAATCGAGTTCCAATTTCAGCTCCCAACTGATAACCCGTTTCTGTTTTTGAATAATTTTGATTAGCGCTGTCTTTAACATTAATATCTATTTGGCCAACACCTATCATTGGCGCAAAATAGATATTGCCAAAATCATAAAGAACAAATAATTTAGCCTTAGCGTTAATAAAAAAAGCATCCCCATCAGAGCTTAAAGAGCCGCTATTATCAATTTCACCAAATGTTCGATATTCTGCTTCAATACTAGTTTTTACCACTCGATGCGTATCAAATTCATAACCTGCGACAAAGTTGTAACCTAAATCACTTGATTCTTCTGCTGACCCACTTCCTACTTCAAGCTCAACATTATTAGCCATCGATAAATCAGCACCAATATAAAATTGATTACCAGATTTTTTAACGTGTTCATTAACATTAGCGTAAGAAGATGCACTCAAAAGCAGAAGAGAAGTAGCGATTAATCCTTTAAGCTTACTCATTTAGTATTACTCTCAATAAAAAGAATTATATTACCATAGCAAAATAGAATGCGGTAATTATTAATGCAAGCCTTTCAAAAGCGGCATAACGCCTGCATAACACGTTTGCTACGATACAGACTTAGCTGAATTTTACTACCTTAATCACTGAAACCAAAGGCAAACTGACAACGCCGAGTGTAGCAAATCGTGTTGATGCATTTGTTAAACGCAGCCAAAAAACAATGCTGGGCTGATATTATACTTAGATGAAATAGCTTGAATATGCTCTTTCGTTAGCTTACGAGAACCATTAAGGATCATTGAAACTAAACTTTTACCTCCAATGACATCTTTTAAATCATCAGCTTTAAGTTGATACTGATCCATTAATACACGTAGTGTTGCCACACCATCATCTAAGTTCTCAATACGAGCATTAAACTCTGCAAATTCATCTGCTCTATCTTCCCAACGTTCGATAGATACTTCTAAAACCTCAATTAATGGTTTGTAGATATCATATTCTTCAATAAGATCTTCCATTAACTCCAAGGCTTCAGCGTATTCTTCTTCCGTTGAAATATGACCGACAAAACTAGCCATTGAAAATAATTGTAATGCTGTTGATTTAACTTGATTAAAATTTTTCATTTCGACTCCTTTGCGTATTTTGCACATAATTTGTCATATTCTGCGTGAGGAACAATATGCTTAACAAACATTCTATTATCTCGAAATTCGATAAAAGTCATTAATCGTAAATTATTCCCACCGATATCCAGAACATACCATTTATCTTTATACTTAAAGTTATCTAAGCTTGGGTAAACATTTTTCATTTCCAGCGGATTTGAAAAGTTATTATTTTTTAATGATTTATATAATGCATCAATGGCCGCAGCATCATTCGGGTACTTTTTCGCCGCATCACTAAATGGTTTTCTTGATATTACGTGCATAAACACCTCTAAGTTCACTATATGTGAATATAGCACCTTCAAACAAGGTTCACAAGTTGTGAATTTACAAAGAAGCGTTTAACGCCTGCATAACACGTTTGCTACCATGCAGACTTACCTGAATTTTACTGCCTTAATCACTGAAACTAAAGGCAAACTGACAACGCCGAATGTAGCAAATCGTGTTGATGCATTTGTTATAAGCAAATTTGGAAATTAGCCTACTTTATAACATGCTTAAACCACATATCATTACTTAACTTTAAATAGCTATTTGTATAAAAATAATAATATGCATATATAACTGGAAAGAGATGGTGTTTATCTCCCAATTCATACGGCTTACGCTTCAAATGTTCGATAACAACTTCTTCATCTACTTCTTGCAAGTAAGCCATTATTTTTTCTATTTGATACAGCCTAACTCCGCCACGAGGTACACTGATCCCATAATGAACACCCGAACCATTCTCTCTTTTGATACGTTCAATTATCTCTGGGTCAAATATCGTCAAACTATCTATGGATAAATACTGTTCAGACAGAGCCTCTAAAACATTATTATATTTACCTTCGCTTTTTACCCCAATAATATCCTTTAATTCGGTATGTTTTAAAGACTCGTTGACAATATCTAAAGCTAGTTTATATTCTTTCAAATGAGTTTGAGATGAGTTTTTACCATCAGCTTCTTGCTTAAGAGCACTGAGGTATGTAATTAAAATATTTGCAGTCCCCTGATTAAATGAAAACTTCGAATCTCCAACATAGTCTATTAAACGAAAACTTAAATCCTTTAATCGGAGCAAGCTAGTATCTTCTTCTTTTTGTCGGCGCTGTTCCTGAAATAGATATAAAGCCCAAAAAAATACAGCCACAGTCGATAGCTTAGCCATGTTATCAACGAAAATATTAAAGCCATTACTCAGTTCACCAAATACGGAAGAAAGTCCAGAAATAACCACTAAAACACCTTGAAACAAGACAACTGATAATAGAACTATAATAATAACGATACTTCTCATAACACCTCTTTGCTTATAACGCCTGCATAACACGTTTGCTACCATACAGACCTAGCTGAATTTTAACGCCTTAATCACTGAAACTAAAGGCAAACTGACAACGCCGAGTGTAGCAAATCGTGTTGATGCATTTGTTAGCTGTGTTTCAAAATTGGTAATACTTCTGCTGTTTCAGTATCTAGCATATCTAAAACGCTTTCAAAACCATGTAAAGGTGACCAACCTAATTTCTCTCGTGCAGACGATGAATTATATACGCGATCTAAGCTTTGAGGTAACTGCCAATCCCTTTGTTTAAATGCTAGCGCAATTTCAGGGCACTTACGCTTAATAACTGTTTCAGCTTCAGTATATAGAGCTTCACAATCAGAAAGATGAAAAGGTGTTACACCTGAGATTATAAAACGATTAAAACCGCTTAAACGTTTTTCCACAGCACATAAATGAGCACTTGCTACATCACGAGCATCAATACCACGAGTAAGGCGAAAAACTGCCATTAAGTCCGCAGGCTCAGGAAAGCATCTCGACATTTGCAGCACTGTCACTGGAAGCTGAAACAAGATTGAAATTTCTTCAAGCTTAGTTTCAGCCGCAATTTTACTTTTATGATAAATCGATTTTGGTTGCGGGGTAACGTCCTCATCAATCCAGCCAGCAATACTTTTTGGCGTCGAAGCATAGCCGTACAACGCAGTTGTACTGGTAAAAACAAAGTGCTTAATACCTGCTTTTATACCAGCTAAAGCCAATCTCTCAGTCGCATCTACGTTGATTGATTGAAATTCCGAATCAGAAACTAAACCAACATGAGGTGCATGAACTGCCGCTGTATGAATGATAACGTCAATATTTTTAAGAGCCTTATCAATCAGTGAACTATCACGAATATCACCAACGTAATCGACTGTTGAGCAAGGTACTTTATCAATGCCGACTACGTCATGTGTTCGCATTAACTTAATATAAATTGCTCGCCCAACCCTACCCGCAGAGCCAGTTACCAATATTCTCATTTAAGGCACCTTAATAATTATTGACCACAAAACAGCTAACGCCGCAATAACACGT
>NZ_JARACO010000048.1 GCF_028765575.1 Aliivibrio sp. S3MY1
TGATAGTCCCTCTAGGTACGGCATTGGTGGTTATAAATGACCACGTAACCAAAAAAATATATTTGAAATATAAGGAAAATAGGAGATGGAGCGTGCAGCGGGAATCGAACCCGCATCATCAGCTTGGAAGGCTGAGGTAATAGCCATTATACGATGCACGCAATGTAACTCGACAGAGCTATTTTACCTTGAAAATGGTGGAGGGGGACGGATTCGAACCATCGAAGCTTTCGCGGCAGATTTACAGTCTGCTCCCTTTGGCCACTCGGGAACCCCTCCAAATTTTATATCTATTCTTTAATATAATTTAAAAATAGAATGGTGCCGACTACCGGAGTCGAACTGGTGACCTACTGATTACAAGTCAGTTGCTCTACCTACTGAGCTAAGTCGGCACAATTGGTGCGCATTCTAGTTAATCTCTAAATATCATGCAACCGAAAAATCAAATAAAATGACTTTTTTTACCTTTTCACTCCAATTTAGCGAATTCTAATCAGTTCTATGACTGAAAAAGAGCAACTACTCTTTTTTCTTATACTTCCTTATTGTATTGTTTGCCTTTCATTACATCCCTCTGGTATACAATGTGAGCACTTACTTAACTTTTTCTCGTAAAGAATGGGCTGAATTGCGCAATTCAACGCCTTTGACATTAAGCGAACAAGAATTAACTAGCCTGCGTGGGATAAATGAGAATATCAATATTATGGAAGTAGAAGAAATTTACTTGCCATTAATTCGATTACTTCAACTTCATATAGAAAGCCATAAAGAAAAAAACATCATTTTAGAAAACTTCTTATTAAACAATACCATTAACTCACCATTCATTATTGGAATCGCTGGTAGTGTTGCTGTTGGGAAAAGTACAACCGCAAGAATCATTCAAACGTTATTACGTCAATTATTACCAACATTAAGCACACAATTAGTTACTACTGACGGCTTTTTATATCCAAACCGAGTACTGAATGATAAAGGTATCATGCACAAGAAAGGCTTTCCTGAATCATATGATATGAGATCACTTGTTTCATTTGTCGCTGACGTGAAAATGGGGAGAAGTTCTGTTGAAGCTCCCATTTATTCACATTTAACTTATGATATTACAGATGAGAAGAACATCATTTCAAATCCTGATATTTTAATTATTGAAGGATTAAATGTTTTGCAAAATAATTATGACTATCCAGGTCAGCAACATAACCAATTCGTTTCTGATTTCTTAGACTTTTCTATTTATGTTGATGCCACCCAAGAACAGTTAAAACTTTGGTATACCGAGCGTTTTTTAAAACTAAGAACCAGTGCCTTTAGACAAAAAGGTGCTTATTTTTCGCACTATACTGAACTGTCTATTGATAAATCAAAAGAAAAAGCAGAGCATATTTGGGATACGATTAATGGTTTAAATTTAAGAGAAAATATACTACCCACAAAAATGCGTGCTAGTTTGATATTATCAAAAACTAAAAACCATTCAATCAATCAGGTCTCAATAAAAAAATAGTTACTCTTTCTTAATCGATATCTCACCACCAATGAACGATATTATCTCTCCATTAATTTCAACCAATATTGCGCCTTGTTCATCAATCCCTTTGCAAATACCGGTCACTCCATTACTGCCGGTTTGTAAAGTGATTTTTTTATCCATAAAGTTATCCAGCTTTTTCCATCTTTCAATAAATGGACGTAACCCAGACATTTGAAACTCTTCCATAACTTGGCACATTGATTTTAATAACGTATTTGCAAGCTTATTTCGTTGCTTTTCTTTATTAAGGACTTCCTTCAAATCAGTCCATGGTTGATCTATCTCAGAATTAAAACGAGCATCAAGATCTACGTTTATTCCAACACCAATAACAACATGCGCAGCTCCGCCTGACTGAGCCGATAATTCAATAAGTACTCCCGCTAATTTTTTTCCATTCCAATAGATATCATTAGGCCATTTAAGTTTTAAATCTTGGCAGCCAAGAGATTCTAATGCATTAACTACAGCAATCCCGACAGCAAGGCTCAAACCCATTGCGACGGCTAATCCGCTTTCAAGCTTCCAATATAAAGAAAAATATATATTACTTCCAAATGGCGAAACCCAAGTACGACCGCGGCGTCCTCTTCCTGATGTCTGATATTCAGCAAAACAAGACTGCCCCGATTCCAGCGTCTTCATTTCGTCGAGTAAATACTGGTTAGTAGAGTCAGTAACACCTAATAAAATAGGTGCCGGTAATTTTTCATGACTTACCTTATCAGAGGATAATAATTCAAGGGGCTCAGATAGCGAATAGCCCTTACCTTTTATTTTATATATGACTAATCCCCACTCTTGCAGAGCAGAAATGTGCTTGCTGATTGCAGAGCGTGAAATATTGAGACTCATACCCAGGTCTTCACCTGAATGAAAACGCCCATCACTAAGCTGACGAAGTATCGCAAGTTTCTTTACGTGTTCTTTCACTTAAAATAACTCCGCTAAAGACGTCTCTTTTGAACCGGAATAGAATCTAACTTCATGCTCCAAATCAATTTGATACAGATCGTATACTTTCGATTTAATATGATTCGCTAAACTTAATATATCGCTCGAGGTCGCATTACCATTATTAACAATAACAAGTGCCTGCTCTTTATGAACAGATGCATCATTAATTTGAAATCCTTTTAATCCCGCATTATCTATAAGCCAACCTGCCGCAACTTTCTTATTCTCCCCAAACTCATACGCAGGAAGCTCTGGGTATTTATCCTTCAAAAGACAATAATGATCACTTGAAATAATAGGATTTTTAAAAAAACTTCCTGCATTCCCTAGCAATCTAGGATCCGGTAATTTACTAGACCTAATCTCACAAACTTTCAAAAAAATATCTTTTGCTGTATTACTCGTAGCATTAAATTGAGAGAGTGGTCCATACGATAGAAGGGGTTGCCATACTTTAGATAACCGTAATGTTACAGCAGTGATTATTACTTGGTCTTTAAGCTCTTGCTTGAAAATTGAATCTCGATAACCAAATAGACATTCAGAATGCTCAAGTTTTTTAATTGTTAATGTATTAAGGTCTAAATATTCGACAGATTCACAAATGTCTTTTAACTCTAATCCATAAGCACCAATATTTTGAATCGGTGATGAACCAACACAGCCAGGAATCATTGCCAAATTTTCGATGCCGTAGTAATTATGCTCAACGCACCATTCAACGAAACTAGGCCAATCTTCACCACTTGCAACCGTGATTAAATAATCATTACCCTTTTCTTCAACCTCTTTTCCTAAAAGACGATTAAGAACAACAATCCCTTCAAATGGTCCACAAAAGAGAGTATTACTTCCACGCCCTAGAGGAAGCTTTACTGATGTTGAATACTGTTCTGATGACCAAATATCAATTAAATCTTGAGTCGTTTCAGCTTCAATGATCAGTTCAGCATTTTCATCTATCGAAAAACTGTTATATGGCTTTAACATTTTTGTAGGTAAAATTTTCATATCGACTATATTTAAAAGACTAAATTAAGTACATTCTAACTTAATATTAAAAAACTATATAGAAAACCCCATGAATCTTACTGTGTCTTACCTAGAGAAATTACGTCTCCCCCTCCTGCATAAGCTATATAAAGATAACTACCCCTCAGGCAAACCAAAAGGGAAAGAAGACATAATCATTCTAGAAGAAGATAAAAAAATAATCGGATCGATCCGAATAAAAACTTATGATGACTGCCACTTCTTGACTGGTATGATGATTATAAATGAAAAAAGACAACAAAATTATGGCAGCATATTATTAAAAAACTTACCTCAATTCTTAACTTTAGATTCAGCTTACTGCCTATGTGAACCTAGCCTAACTCCATTTTACATTAAAAATAAATTTAACTACGCTAACAGCTCTGAAGTTCCATATATTGTAAAAAACAAATATGAACGTTATACAAAAGATGGAAAACTCTTAGACATTTTAGTATATCAAAGCTGACTCTTTGATATTACTCTCGGCAATATCACTTTATTTTGCTAAAATGATTGATCTTATATTGATAATTTAATGACTTGTTATGAATACAAAACCTCTAGAAAGTAAAGAACAGCTATCTATGCTTCCAATGTTGTCTCAAAATCCTGAGAGTTTAAAGACTCTTCATACTGCAGAAGATTTTCGCTATGAGCTATTAAAGCAAATTGAGAATGCCAAACAACGGATCTATATTGTTGCGCTTTATTTAGAAAATGATGATGCTGGCCGCGAAATTTTTACCGCATTATATGAAGCAAAACAGAAGCAGCCGACACTTGATATAAATGTCTTAGTTGATTGGCATAGAGCACAGCGAGGGCTTATTGGTGCTGAATCTAGCGATGGTAACGCTGCTCTTTATAGAGAATTTTCAGAGAAATACAAACACTCAATTAATGTTTTAGGTGTCCCTGTCCGTAATAAAGAAGTGTTCGGGGTGCTACACCTTAAAGGTTTTATTTTTGATGATACGGTGGTGTATAGCGGAGCTAGCTTAAATGATGTTTATTTGGCTTATAAAGAGAAATACCGCTGCGATAGATACCATTTATTGAATAATCAATTTCTAGCAAACTCCATGGTTTCGTTAATCAAAAAAACATTGATAGCGAGTCCTGCTGTAAATAGTTTATCTCAACAAAATAGACCAAATACCAAATCCTTAAAACCTGCGATCAAAGAACTTCGCAAACAACTAAGTGTAGTTAATTACCAATTTACTCCTCAGATGCGAAAGTCAGGAGAAATAGGCATAACCCCACTTATTGGTCTGGGTAGAAAAGGCAATAAGCTTAACAGTCATATCCTTCTTCTATTGGCTTCTGCTGTATCAGAAATAACGATTTGTACTCCATATTTTAATTTCCCTAAACCCATTGCTAAAGAGCTTAAGAAAGCCTTACGCAGAGGTGTGAAGGTAACCGTTATTGTTGGTGATAAAACAGCTAATGACTTCTACATAGCTCCAGAAGAAGAGTTTAAAACCATTGCTGGTTTACCTTATTTATATGAGATCAACCTTCGAAATTTTGCTAAAACGAATGAAACCTACATAGCAAATAGACAGTTATCTCTTCGCCTTTGGAAGCATGAAAATAATAGTTTCCATTTAAAAGGAGTCTGGGTTGATAACGAATTTACGTTGATTACTGGTAGTAATTTAAATCCAAGAGCTTGGAAGTTAGATCTAGAAAATGGATTATTGCTACAAGATCCTGAACAGCTATTGCTTAGTGAAAAACAAGCCGAACTTGAAGTTATCTTAAAACATACTCAACTTATAGCTACTTATAAGCAAGTCGATAAATTAGATAGTTATCCGCTAGAAGTTAAACGTTTGATCAAACGAATCAAACGAATCAAAGCTGATCATATCTTAAATCAAATCTTATAATTAATTGCTTCTTAGCGTGAGTTTGAAAGAACTCATGCTATTTTCACTACCTTTACCCCGATCTTAAATGAATATCCATTTTATCTAACACTATTTTTCACGATAGTGACGGAAGAACAGAACTCCTAATGCTCCACTATGACTCTTCAATAAGCTCTCCAATAAAAAACCTAACCTCGGGAACTCCCACTTCACAATATCTATTCTGCATCATTTTACTTTTATCCGATTCCACGCTCCACATGATGTCTCTACAATATCGTCATAGTTTTCGAAACACCTGTTTGCTACTTCATTTTTACGGAGCCAACTCCATACCGGTTCTATAGGGTTAAACTCTCGAGAATAAGGTGGGATATGGATTACGGTGAGGTTATTTAATTCATCGGTAAGATAGCTCTGGTGCCAACTGGCGTGGCTTGAGAAATAAATCTGAGTTGATCTTTTATTGCTTCCATATTGCTCAGGGAAACCACTATCGCTTCAGCTTATCCTGTTGTGACACATACTGTTCCAAAAAGGTATGCATACTCAAATTGCTGTTGTTGTACTACTCTAGGTCGCGTACCTTTCTCTGCCCATATTCGCGTTGTTGTATTGCATTGACCATAAAAGCTTCTTGAGCTTCAACTGACTGCTTAGGATGTTTAGAGCGAGTAGTAATCCAACTCAAACCTATGTTATGTAATAACTGATAGAGCGCCGACTTTTTATATAATGTATTGAAATTGCTTTCTATATAAAGTCCAATATCTCTCGCTTGAAGACGACCGCCATTCTCATTTACGGCATGTTCGATAACATATTGAGTTGTAATTTTTGCTATCTGTTAGGCGGTGGGATCTACCAGAATATTGTTTATCTTGAAGCCCTTCAAGAGCATTATCGAGATATGCTTTGATCCATTTATTGACGATTACTCTGCTAACTC
>NZ_JARACO010000049.1 GCF_028765575.1 Aliivibrio sp. S3MY1
ATCAGGAGAGACAACGTGAACCAATCATTTTTAGTTAAAATATCGCTTAACAAACCATTACTTACATTACTCCTTACCCCTGTTTTCATTTCATTAATTCTATTCGCTAGCGTCGCTTTTTTAATAGATGGTCGTAACAATGAAGTAAAAAATAATATTATTCAGACAGGCGAACGAGCCGCACTGGGTTCTGAAATTATGCAACTTCGTTATAACTGGCAAGAAATTCGTGTAGCAAATCGAGATACAATGTCTGAAAACGGACAAGCAATGCAAGAGCAACATAAAGAATTACAAAAGGCATTTGTCTCAATAAATACCCATATTAATGAGGGTATTCTTGCATCAAATGTATTGAGTGATACAGGTAAATCAGACATGAGGAATTTACAAAAAGTCTTACTCGATTACGAAAAAAGCATTAATACTTCTGTTCAAATATTAATTGATTTATATGATACTCAGATCACCACTCCCATTTTTTGGCAACCTACGGTTGAAATGCTGACTTTTATTGATTCCGTATATACTGGCCCTGAATCTGAATGGGAAAAAGAGCGTATTACTTTTACGACTAATGTTGAGCGTTTTTATGACAGCTTAAATAGAATGGTAAGTAGTAGAGATTTAAGTGAACAAAAAACAGCTGAACAATACCTTACTTCAATTACATCTTTTTTAAATAAATACAATCAATTTTCTGAAGTAAAATCTTTCTCTGACAACATATTTGGTTCATATTTATCTCTTTATCACGAAAGTATTATTGCCTTAAAAGCAAACTCAGAACAAGCTAAATCACGTACAAATATGGTTAAAAATATTACTAATGTGATTACTACTGTGAATGCACGCCAAATGGAGTTCACCCAAACGCTAAATCAACGATCTCTAGATGCAAGTCAAAACGTTCAAAACACTCAAATTTGGTCGTGGTTTGGTGCAGCCTTACTTTCTACGTTTATCGCTTTATTACTTGCCCGTAATATTAATAATATTTTAGCGGCTATTTCAAAAACCATTGCAGCAATGGCCAAACAGAACTTGACCACATTAACTAATTTGTCAGGTACAAATGAACTTGCTGTGCTTGCTACAAATTTAGATACTTCGATCAAAAACATGGCCAAGATGGTTGGCTCGGTCAGAGATCAGAGTAATGATGTAGCTTCCTCATCAACAGAGCTTGCTTGTGTTATGACACAAAGTTCAAGTAATGCAGAAGAGCAAAGTGCTCAAATTGAACAAATTGCCGCTGCAGTAACAGAGCTGTCTGCCTCTTCAAACTTAGTGGCAAGTTCTGCTAAAAACACTGAAATGCAAGCAACCGATGCGGCGTCACTATGCCAATTAGGGCAGGATATTGCAGAGCAAAATAAGAGTCGTGCTGATGATTTAACCGAGCAATTAACAGAAACCTCTCTGGTTGTTGAAAATCTACGAACTCATTGTGTAAGCATTGAAGAAGTCGCTACTGTAATTAATAATATTTCAGAACAAACTAATTTATTAGCATTAAATGCAGCGATTGAAGCGGCGCGCGCGGGTGAAATGGGCCGAGGCTTTGCTGTTGTGGCTGATGAAGTAAGAAATCTGGCGGGTAAAACACAGCAATCTACAGTTCACATACAGAAAATTATTTCAGAACTGCAAGCACACTCCTTAGATGCAACTAAAAAAGTAGATTTATGCTTGGATACCATTACAGTAACTCGTGAAACGTCAATTCAATCTTATGAACATTTAACTGATATTAATACTGCAATTCAGTCTATTTATAGTAACTCGACTGAGATGGCATCTGCTGCATTACAACAATCTAATGCAGTTGAAGAAATCAGCAGTACGGTTGTGGGTATCAAAGATATTATTAATCAAAACGTGATCGGAATTGAGGAATCGAGTAAAGCGTCGAACTTCTTATCTGAGTTAGCAGAGAAGCAACGCTCTCAACTTGAGATCTTTACGGTTAATTAATCACAAATAACTCACTTAACATGGAGAGGCGAACCCCTCTCCATTTTTCTGCCAATTCAGTTTCTTCTTTTCAGTATACTTTCCTTGCCCTCTCTTATTATTCATTGCTTTTATAAGATAGTTCAAAGAGAATAGCCCTCTATTTTTCGTAATCGAGCATCAAACATGACTGTTTCAATCTATTTAGTAAAAGGACGCGATAAAGCATTGCGTCGTCGTCACCCTTGGATCTTCTCTCGCGGTATTGACCGCATTGATGGGAAAGCAGAGCTAGGTGAAACAGTTGAGATCTATTCAAACAGCGGTGAATGGCTGGCTCGTGGTGCATTTTCTCCACAATCTCAAATCCGCGCTCGTGTTTGGACGTTTGATAAAAACGAAACAATTGATAAAGACTTTTTTGTTCGTAAACTGAATCAAGCACAAGGCCTACGCGATGTTCTTGCTGAGCGTGAAGGCTTAACTGGCTATCGCTTAATCGCTGCTGAATCTGATGGCTTACCAGGTATCACGATTGACCGTTACCAAAATTATTTTGTGTGTCAGCTTTTAAGTGCTGGCGCTGAAGCAACTAAAGATATGCTAGTAGAAGCATTAATCGAGTGTTACCCAGACTGTAATATTTACGAGCGTTCTGACGTTTCTGTTCGTAAAAAAGAAGGCCTAAAGCAACGCACTGGCGTTCTACATGGTGAAGAGCCACCAGAGTCAGTAATCATTGAAGAGAACGGCGTTAAAATTAGCGTTGATATCGTCAATGGTCATAAAACAGGTTTCTATCTTGATCAACGTGATAGCCGTGAGCGTTCATGCAAATACGTAAAAGATAAAACAGTACTTAACTGTTTCTCTTATACCGGTGGTTTTGGTTTGTACTCTCTTAAAGGTGGTGCAAAACATGTTATCAATGCTGATGTTTCTCAACTGGCGTTGGATAACGCGAAAAACAACACTGAAATTAATGGATTCGATTTATCTAAAGCTGAATTCTTAAACGCTGATGTATTTAAGCTATTGCGTGAATACCGTGACAACGGCACTAAATTTGATGTTGTGATCATGGATCCTCCAAAATTTGCTGAATCTAAAAACCAGCTTACTGGCGCATGTCGCGGTTATAAAGACATCAATATGCTTGCTATGCAGATCCTAAATCCAGGCGGTACGCTATTAACGTACTCTTGCTCTGGCTTAATGGACGCGGGCTTATTCCAAAAAATCGTTGCTGATGCAGCTCTTGATGCTAAGCGTACGGTTCAGTTTATTGAGCGTTTTGAGCAAGCAGCGGATCACCCTCTTGATTCTGCTTACCCTGAAGGTTTCTACTTAAAAGGCTTTGCTTGTCGCGTTGTATAGTTCTTATTTAATACCAAAATAAGAACTTGATAAACAAGCACTTAAAATAAAAAAGGCGAGAAGGTAACCCCTCTCGCCTTTTTTGTTTCATAACGCAGTCGCTCTGTTAGTCGACTTTAAATGCATTGAACTCATTATAAAGTTTATCTAGAACATCATGATCGCTAATACTGCCTAAATCACTAATCCCTAGCGCACCACTATCTACGCCTTTTAAGGTGATATTAGTTTGACTGCCTTGATCATCAGTAATCGATAAAACCGTCTGAGTATTACCGTCATCAATGTTAACTTCTATGTGCTGTAACATATCGTCAATAGTTGATGTTGATGTCACGCTATCCGGTAGTAAATCGGCTAAATTCAAAATGTCTGCTTCATTATTTGCAGCAACACCATCAAGGGCAAAATCTTCAACTTGAGTTTCAGCTGGATTAATAAGATCTCCTGCAATGTCTTCAGCAAAATAAAAGACATCATTACCAGCACCACCGGTTAAAATATCATTTTGACCAGATGCATATAGGGTATTGTCATCTTCATTACCAAAGCTATCTGAAACCACTAAATGACCAGAGTTAGTTAATGAGTTCAACTTTTCAGCATCCGTCATCCCTGCGGTAGACTCTCCTGCTAGCTCATCAAGAGTAATTCCATCAATAACAATGGTTTGTACTGTGCCACCCGCTTCATTAATGTAAATTTCCGTGCTGCCATCCACTTCTGATACTTGAATTTGAGAAGCTAGCGTTGCTGAATCCCAAACAGAGGTAATATTAGCAATATCACTTAAATCAATTTTATCACTATCAAGATCAAAGTCTTTGATCACATCACGGGCTAAGTCACCACCAATAGAAGCATTAGTCCAAGTAAATGTATCTGCTGTACCTACATCAGATAAGTCTAATGGATTACCAAATAACAATTCATCATTGGTCGTTCCCGTTAAAATATCTGAACCACTAACGCCTTGAATTATGGTAGGGGCAGCAACAGCGACGGTGATCACTTGTTGAGTAATCCCTCCCTTTCCATCTGATGCTTCTACGATAAACTCATCTGTTGTATCAGCTGCCAGCCCTAATGTACTGTCTTCAAGCAACATATATGTCCACAATCCAGCAGCATTAATGCTTAGTGTTCCATAAGCACCTGTTGTTGAAGACGTAGAAGCAAGTTGCCAGTTTATTGAATCATTTTCAGCATCGGTTGCTGTTAATTGACCACTGGCCGTTTCAAGCACGCCCTCTTTTACGTCAGCTGTGCTTGTTCCTGCTATCACTGGAGAATCATTTTCTCCAGAAATATTAATAGTGATAATCTGTTGTATTGCTCCACCAGCTTGGTCAGTAACCTCAATGGTGTAAGTTTCTTGAGTACCAGATATCCCAATGTCTTGAGCTAGCGTATTATTTAATTCATACGTCCATACGCCATTCGTATCTACACTAAAGGTTCCATACGGTGAGGTAGGTGAATTAATTACATTATAATCAATGACATCCCCTTCAGGATCAACATAAGCAATTTGACCAGTAGCTGTCAGTACTCCATCTTCTACTGCCGTACCTTCTGTCACTTGAGTGACTGTTGTATCTATAATCGGATCGTCATCTGTACCAGTAATATTCACCGTTACATCTTGTGTAATTACCCCACCATTACCATCGTCAATCTGTATAGTGAAAGTCTCTATGATGGTTTCATCACCAATATCTTGTGCTTTATCGTTATCTAATACGTAAGTCCATTTCCCATTATCATCAACGGTTACTGCACCGTAAGCATCCGTAGGTGAAGTAATTACATCAAACGCAAATGTTGTATCTGTAATATCAATATCAGTAATATCTAACTGACCTGATTGAGTTAAAGTCCCATCTTCTTCAACATCCACTGAAAGAATACTGGTGTTAACAACTTCTGGATTATCATTGCTCCCATTTACAGTGAAAGTAATATTTTCTGTACTACTTAGGCCATGTTCATCTGTTACTTTGACGCTATAAGTTAACTCTAAAGACTCATCAACACCAAGCTGTTGGATCTCTAACGCGGTATTATCAACAACTAATTTATAATCGCCATTTGGATCAAAGGTTAATGTGCCTAAAGCATCACCATTCAAGACTTGCCATGAGTGGGTATCAGATGCATCTGGATCTCCATCATCCCAATTACCTGTCACTTCAATAGTTGCAGGTGCTGTTGCACCACTATCTTCAGTTAATTCGGGAGGTGTCGTAACAACTAGATTTGGTGCATCATTCTCACCATTAATGGTAATTGTAATCGTCATTTCAGAGTTTGCACCAAGTTCATCGGTTGCAATAATCGTGACGGTATCGGTAAGGGTTTCGCCTTTTGATAAGCTATCCACTGTAGGATTTGTGCCATCAACCGTATAAGTCCATTTACCCGTTGCGTTATCAACAGATACACTACCATAAGAGCCTTGAGTTCCAGTAGATACCGTAACAATATCACCCACATCAACATCTGATGTAGCGAAACTTCCTGATGTTGAGCTACTATCCGCTTCTTCTACTGAACCTGTCTCCATACCCGAAATCTTAGGGATATCGTTTGTGCCGGTAATATTAACCGTCACTTGTTGAGATATTTTTGCGCCATGCTCATCAACAGCAAATACAGTGAATACCTCTGATACAACTTCACCTTCATTGAGTCCTTGAATGTGAGCAGCATCGTTATCGAGTGTATAGGTCCAAACGCCATTAGCATCGACAGTAAAAGTACCGTAAGTACCCGTTAATGTTTTTGCGTCAAAAGTAACCGTATCTCCTGGATTTGGATCATTAATCGTTAAGGTTCGAGAATCTGTTACTAACTCATCTTCTTTTAGCTCGACCACAAACTCTGGTGCATCAGGGTCAATATTAAACTCAGGTGGTAGATTTGAGCCATCAATCACAACGGTTACTGTTTCTGTGGATGTTTCACCGTAAGAATCTGTGACTGTAACTTCAAATGTTTCAGTCAATGTATCACCT
>NZ_JARACO010000005.1 GCF_028765575.1 Aliivibrio sp. S3MY1
ACAAAATAAAAGCGCTGAATTATATTCAGCGCTTTTATTTTCTTTAAAATTAATGCTGTGAAGCATTAACCCCACAAAAAAATCCCTGCTCTTTAGAATATTCTGATTCCTATAAATTAAAGAATCGAACCGTCTATTTATCTGCATATATTATTGTCTCTTTAATTAGATACAGTCGCAGAGGAACAGTTATATCTGTTAATTACCATATAACTAACAGAGTTATCCACATATTATTTTTTGTGGATAACTCTGTTAGTTGTTTGGAAATCATCTTCCAAAAAAGAGTTTAAATAAAGATCTTGTTTCTATTTTATGATCGAAGATACTTTCATGTAACTGTATCCTTATGATAAATAAGGAAATATTGTTTTATATGCATTGTTTTTAGTGATTTGAAAGATCTTTTTGCTTGACTTCTTTGATCCTAATCATATTCCTGTCTTGTGTTTAACTTTTCGATTATTCCTATTGTTTACCCTGTCTAATAATCTTTTCCACATTTTTTTTCGATACACTTCAACTTTATTGACTTAATGAACCGTAACACAAGGCTTTATGCTTCATTTATGCATCTCTAGGTAAACCTTTTTCGATAATTCGGATGAGACGTTGCTCTTTTCTATTGGTATTTATTTGTTGAGATTGTTGCTGCTCTATTGCCCAAAGAAGGTGAATATCGAGATTATCATTGAGCCCAAGACGTTGATGTAATGCTGATATGATCATTTCAGAGTGTGGCGCATTACCCATTGCGATTGCGATGTTACGCAGCCATTGGTAATGACCAATACGACGGATTGCAGAGCCTTCCATATTTTTTAAAAAGGTAGACTCATCCCATGCAAAAAGAGAGAGTAAGTTAGCGTTGTCTAGAGACTCTCTACGATGAAAGTCATTTTGCTGTGTTATATCTGCTTCACGGTTCCAAGGACAAACGAGTTGGCAGTCATCACAGCCATAAATTCGATTTCCCATTAACGAACGAAACTCTTCAGGAATAACCTCGCTGTTTTCTATGGTTAAATAAGAAATACAACGACGGGCGTCAATCACTCCATTTTCTAATATCGCATTTGTTGGGCATGATGTGACACAGGCGGTACATTTACCACATTGGTTCTCAACAGGAGAATCAACCGGCAGTGGGATGTCAATTAAAAGCTCGCCTAAGAAAAACCAAGATCCGGCGTCTTTATCAAGTAGAAGCGAATGTTTTCCTGTCCAACCAAGTCCCGCTTTTTCTGCTAAAGGTCTTTCTAAAATTGGTGCAGAATCAACAAAGGGACGATAACCAAGTTGCTCAACTTCGGCTTCGATTTTTTGACCTAGTTTTTTAAGTTGATTACGAATGAGTTTGTGGTAATCACGACCGAGCGCGTATCGACTGATATAAGCTTGTGTAGGATCGCTTAAATTACTTGCAAAACCAGCTTGAGGAGGTAAATAATCCATACGGGCACTGATGACTCTAATTGTGCCAGGATGAAGTTCATTGGGTCTTGCTCTCATTACGCCATGACGAGCCATCCAGTCCATAGAGCCATGATAGCCAGCATTAAGCCATTGCTCTAAAGCAGCCTCGTGCTGAGATAAATCAACGTCACAGATCCCAGCTTTTTGAAAGCCGAGTTCTTGTGCCCATAGTTTGATGTTATTTGCGAGTGCTTGATAATCGATATTCACAGAGAGAGTACATTTTTTTATTACAGTATTATAAGTAAAAGTTTATCATATAGGATTGATAAGACGTACTTCAATGCACTCAAAAGACATTGAATCAACGCAATCTATGCGAGCTTGTGTGTGAAAATTCAGCAAATAAATTGTGAATTTGATACCAAGTCCATCAATTTAGACAATTAAAATAGTGAAATTAGTGAATAATGGAACGCTTTGAATTTAATTTAGCTACTGAAGACGACACGGTTGAATTTGGTAGACAGCTCTCTCAAGCTTGTACTCAACAAACCACCATCTATTTACATGGTGATCTTGGCGCAGGTAAAACAACCTTTAGCCGAGGATTTATTCGTTCATTAGGTCATGTTGGTAATGTAAAAAGCCCAACATATACGTTAGTTGAACCTTATGAACTGGATAAATGGCAAGTGTATCATTTTGATCTGTATCGTTTGGCTGATCCTGAAGAGCTAGAGTTTATGGGTATCCGTGATTACTTTACTGATGATGCTATTTGTTTAGTTGAGTGGCCAGAAAGAGGGGAAGGGTTATTACCAAGTCCTGATATTGATATTGATATTCGCTACGATGGCGAAGCTCGTCATGTTGTGATCACGGGTAATAATGAGTATGGATGTAGTTTAGTACAGCGGTTGAATTTGTGTTAATCGGTAAATATTTTCGAGTTATTTGGTATGCGCTATTTGTGGTTTTAACAACAAGTAGCTTTTTTGTGTCTGCTAATACCTTAGAGGGGATTCGAGTTTGGCCATCGCCAGATGAAACTCGCATAGTTATAGATCTAAACTCAGAAGCTAACTATAGCTATTTCACGCTTAGTAGCCCTTATCGTTTAGTGGTTGATCTTAAAAATACCAATGTAAAAGCAAAGCTACCACTTAGCGTTAGTGATAGTAAGGTGTTATCAAAAATAAGAGAGAGCTCTGCGCCATCAAAAGGGACGACTCGACTTGTTTTTGAATTAAAACACTCTGTTACTGCAGATATTTTTAAATTATCACCGACCCCTGGTGGCCAGTACGGACATCGTTTAGTGATGGATTTACCTCATAAATCTAAAGGAAATTCAAAACCGGTTCAAAGTAAACCTGCGGCATCTTCAAAACCAATTATTCACTCCCAAGACAATCAAATTATTGGAAGTGGTGAGATTATTATTGCCATTGATGCAGGACATGGCGGGGAAGACCCTGGTTCCATTGGACCGACAAGGAAATATGAGAAGCATGCAACCCTTGCAATATCGAAGAAAGTGGTCGCGCAAATAAATGCTCAACCGGGCATGAGAGCAATACTTACTCGTAGTGGTGATTACTTTGTTAATTTAAATCAACGAACTGAATTAGCTAGAAAAAATAGAGCTCACTTTTTAGTGTCGATCCATGCCGATAGCTTTAGCTCTCCAAAGCCACGAGGAGGCTCTGTTTTTGTGTTAAATACACGTCGTGCGAATACCGAAATAGGTCGCTGGGTAGAGAAGCATGAGAAGCAATCAGAGCTTTTAGGAGGCGCAGGAGATGTGCTATCTAAAAATAATAAAGACAGAAATGTAAGCCAAACTATTTTAGATATGCAGTTTCAAAACTCAACGGAAGAAGGCTATAAATTAGCGGTAAATGTACTTTCTGAAATGGGTAAAGTGATTAAACTGCATAAATCTAAACCTGCACATGCAAGTTTGGCAGTATTGAAATCACCAGATATTCCATCTATTTTAATTGAAACTGGTTTTATGTCGAACCCTACTGAAGAGAAGCAACTGTTCCAGCGTGCTCATCAGGATAAAATTGCTCGAGCGATCTCAAGGGCTATTACTCGTTACTTTAAAGATAATCCACCGCAAGGTACTTTACTAGCAGCAAAAGGACACCAGCAGAAACACAAAGTACGCTCTGGTGAATCACTGTCAGTTGTCGCGAAAAAGTACGGCACTACGACAACTAAGCTAAAAAGTGCAAATAAGCTTAAGAGCACGAGTTTAGCGGTAGGGCAAGTACTGATTATACCAAGTAATAAACCGGTGTATGTTGCTCCAAAAACGACGACATCAAGTTCAACGCAAGCACGTAGGATTATCACTCATAAAGTAGGTCCTGGTGAATATTTAGGAAAAATAGCATCTAGATATAAAGTATCAACCAGTAGCATTCGATCATTAAATAGATTGAAGTCAGATACCTTATTTGTCGGTCAAAAATTGAAAGTAAGCATGGTTGCCCCTGTGAAGAAACATACGGTGAAACGTGGTGATTTCTTAGGTAAAATTGCGACTAAATATGGAGTGTCTGTATCCAGTCTTAGAAAGGCCAATAAATTACGTTCAGATGAATTGGCAATCGGACAGGTACTCGTTATACCAACCAGTTAAAGGACAGGGTTATGCCAATTCAAATCTTACCAGCTCGATTAGCCAACCAAATTGCGGCGGGTGAGGTTGTAGAGCGCCCTGCTTCTGTTGTAAAAGAGCTTGTCGAAAACAGTATCGATGCGGGGGCAACTCGCATCGATATTGAGATTGAAAAAGGCGGCAGTAAGTTAATTCGTATTCGTGATAACGGGTTTGGTATCGCAAAAGATGAATTAACCCTCGCTTTAAGTCGACATGCGACCTCAAAAATAACCACTCTTGATGATCTAGAAGCCATTGTTAGTCTTGGTTTTCGTGGCGAAGCGCTTGCTTCGATCAGCTCAGTTTCTCGCCTAACATTAACCTCTCGAACCGTTGCTCAAGAAGAAGCATGGTCAGCGTATGCTGAAGGTCGAGATATGACGGTAAAGTTAAAACCAGCGGCTCACCCAATTGGTACGACTATCGATGTGGTTGATCTTTTCTTCAATACTCCAGCTCGTCGAAAATTCCTTCGAACAGAAAAAACTGAATTCACTCATATTGATGAGCTATTAAAGCGAATCGCCTTGAGTCGATTGGATATTACGATCAATCTACGTCATAACGGCAAACAAATTCGTCAATATCGAGCGGCCCAAACGAAAGTTCAAGTTGAAAAGCGCCTTGCTGCGGTATGTGGTTCTAATTTTCTACAGCATGCATTAGAGGTTGAGCTAGAGCATGGTGAACTTAAATTTCATGGTTGGATTTCTGCACCAGAAGGAGCGCGAGCACAAGGTGATATCCAATACTGTTATGTGAATGGCCGTATGATGAAAGATAAATTAATCAATCATGCTATTCGACAAGGTTATGAATCGTCTCTACTGGCCAATCAATATGCGGCATATATTCTATTTATTGAGATTAGTCCTCATGATGTCGATGTGAATGTTCATCCGGCTAAACATGAAGTGCGTTTTCATCAAGCTCGCTTAGTGCATGATTTTATCTATCAAGCGATTTATGGTGCATTGCAGCAAAGTGCAAGCTTGTCGAATATGCCAATGAGTGAATTGACTTATGATCATGACGTCGAATCTGAAATCGTTATATCTGACAGCAAAGAAACGTATTTTCCACCAATGAAAGAATACGTTCGTCAACCGTATCAAGAACGTGTTGATAAAACGGAACAATTAAGAAAGGCGGTAGATTCGACACCAAGCTACCCAAATAAAGCCCCATCAGATTCTTGGGTTTCTAATAAGCCTTCTCAAAAAGCGCTGAACACGTATAAGGCATTATTAAGCCCTGCGAATGAAGGCAAAGCCTCGTCATATAATCAAGTAAAAGAAGCTCGTTTAAATCAAGTTGTGCCAGAGAGTGTTGAGAAGTGTGTACCTATGGTTTCGGCTACTTCAAATGAAGCGGTCCCTCTTGGTAAAGTATTAACAATTGTTGAGAAGGTCTTTGCCTTGCTACAGCAAGATGGGCAATTGCAATTATTGGACTTGCGATATGCTGAATTTGTAAAAAGTTATGGTCAGTTGAACAGTGTTCATTTTGAACCTTTGAAGCCTCAACCGTTATTAATCCCTATCTCTATTGGTATCGAAGAAGAAATTTGTAATAAAGTATTGGATTATGCTTTATTCTTGAAACCTCTTGGTATTGATCTTAAAGTAAAAAACAAGACAAATATAATCGTTATGGCGGTTTGTCAGCCGATTAGACAGCAGAATTTACAACAATTGATCCCGAATCTGTTAAGGTATCTAGATAGCATTAATCCATCACTTGAACAGGTGATAATTTGGCTTTCTCATCAAATTCAGCATGAAGAAGCCAGTTACAGTACCGCTCAGGCGATACAGCTAGTGATGGAATTAGAACAGTTATGGGGAAGTGAACTACCCAAGTTTAATAAAAAACTGTTAAAAAATATCGATATTACTCAAGCGGTACAAGCATTTAGTCATGAATAAAGCATTACCTCAAGCCATCTTTTTGATGGGACCAACAGCATCAGGAAAGACAAACTTAGCAATTGAATTGCGAAAACGTTTTCCTGTAGAGTTGATAAGCGTAGACTCAGCCCTTATCTATAAGGGAATGGATATTGGTACGGCAAAACCAAATGAAGAGGAACTTTTACAGGCTCCTCATCGTCTTATTGATATTCTTGACCCAAAAGAGAGCTATTCAGTGGCTGACTTTCGTCGTGATGCCCTGAAAGAGATGGATGACATTGTTGCTCAAGGAAAGATACCTTTATTGGTTGGTGGTACCATGCTGTACTACAAAGCGCTACTTGAAGGTCTTTCACCATTACCAGCAGCGGATGCTGATATTAGAGCTCAAATTGAGCAAGAAGCGGTGCAATTTGGATGGGAAGCAATGCATGAACAATTAAAAACGATTGATCCTGTATCAGCAGAGAGAATTCATCCAAATGATCCACAACGACTTTCCCGAGCGTTGGAAGTATTTCGAATTTCGGGTAAAACGTTAACCGAATTAACCCAGATTAAAGGTGACCCCCTACCTTATGAAGTGCATCAATTTGCGATAGCACCGAAAGAGAGAGCGGAAATTCACCGTCGAATTGAACTACGTTTCAAGATGATGATGGACGCCGGTTTTGAAGCAGAGGCTCGTACCTTGTATGAACGCGATGATCTTCATGCTGACCTTCCTTCTATTCGTTGCGTAGGTTATCGACAAATGTGGGACTATTTTGATGGGGAGGGTACATTAGATGACGCGATCTTCCGTGGCGTGTGCGCTACTCGTCAATTAGCCAAGCGACAAATAACCTGGCTACGTAGCTGGAAAGAATTAACTTGGCTGGATAGTGATGACATTGATGGTGCCCTACATATGATCTCTGATCGTTTGGAGAAAAAATAAGCACAAAAACGTATCAATGTTGTTTAACTTCAGAGCATTTAGTCATAAGCTAAAGACTAATAGCTAAATAAAATTACAATTACAAACCAAAAAGGAAAAAAAATGGCTAAAGGGCAATCTTTGCAAGACCCATTTTTGAATGCGCTGCGTCGAGAAAGGATTCCAGTGTCTATCTATTTAGTGAATGGGATTAAATTACAGGGACAAATCGAATCATTTGATCAATTTGTTATCCTATTGAAGAATACAGTAAATCAGATGGTATATAAGCATGCGATCTCGACTGTAGTTCCCGCTCGTGCTGTAAGCCATCACACTGCAAGTGATCGCCCACAAGGCGAGCGTCCACAAGAAACAACGGAAGAATAGTCCTATTCTATTATTGAATAGAGGGGCTATTAAGGAGTTAATGCTTGTTTGACCGTTATGAATCCGGTGAACAGGCTATTCTTGTGCATATTAACTTCACTTATGAAGGGGAGTTAGAAGATCTCGATGAATGTAAAATGTTGGTATCTTCTGCAGGGGTAAACACACTAAGTGTTGTGACGGGAACTCGTCAATCCCCACTCCCTAAATATTATGTAGGTGAGGGTAAGGCACTAGAAATTGCCGATGCTGTTCGAGCGAATAATGCGGATATCGTGATTTTTAATCATGCACTGTCCCCTGCTCAAGAGCGAAATTTAGAACAAATATGTCAGTGCCGAGTAATAGATCGTACAGGACTAATACTGGATATATTTGCTCAACGTGCGCGAACCTATGAAGGTAAGTTGCAGGTTGAATTAGCACAATTACGTCATATATCTACTCGGTTGATCCGCGGATGGACACACCTTGAACGTCAAAAAGGCGGGATTGGTTTACGTGGTCCCGGTGAAACTCAATTAGAAACCGATAGACGATTATTGCGAGATCGTATCAAAGCAATTCTACGTCGATTAGGTAAAGTAGCAAAGCAGCGAGAGCAAGGTCGCCGAGCAAGGCTCCGAGCTGAAATTCCAACCATTTCGTTAGTCGGATACACCAACGCAGGGAAATCTACGTTATTTAATCGAATTACCGAAGCTGGGGTTTACGCCGCTGACCAATTATTTGCAACACTCGATCCTACATTACGTAAGATTGATGTCGCTGATGTTGGTACTTCAATACTTGCAGATACTGTAGGGTTCATTCGTCATTTACCACATGATCTTGTTGCTGCTTTTAAGGCGACATTACAAGAAACGCAAGAAGCAAATATCTTGTTACATGTTGTTGATGCTAGTGATGAGCGTTTTCGTGAGAATATTGAAGCAGTAGATATAGTTCTTGAAGAGATTGATGCCCATGAGGTGCCTTATCTTCTCGTAATGAATAAAATTGATAACTTAGAAGATCAACAACCACGAATCGATCGTGATGAGGAAGGCATACCTAGGTGTGTTTGGGTTTCAGCAATGGAAGGCCAAGGCATTGAGTTGCTTTTTCACGCATTAACAGAGCGATTAGCTGGACAAATGGTAATGCATACATTGCAGTTACCTCCAGAATCGGTTGGGCGTCTTCGAAGTAAGTTCTTTCAAATGCAAAGCATTGTAAAAGAAGAATATCAGGATGATGGCAGCTTGTTGATTGATGTACGTATGCAGCAAGTTGATTGGTCTAAGTTAGAAAAACGTGAAGAGACTCCATTAAGTAATTTTATTATTACTAATGAGAGTTCACAGAATTCTTTGTCTTCATAATTACTTTGGAGTTTTCTAATGGCGTGGAATGAGCCTGGAAATAACAACAATAATAATGGCGGCGGCGATAATAAAGACCCTTGGGGTAATAAAAATCGTGGCGGTCGTGATCAAGGTCCACCAGATCTTGATGAAGTGTTTAATAAGCTAAGCCAAAAACTGAGCGGTAAGTTCGGTGGTGGCAATAAAGGCGGAAATAATAATGGTGGTGGCGGTTTACCTTCATTTGGCAATGGTGGTGCAATAGGCTTAGGTCTTATTGCTGTAGTGGCTATTGGTATTTGGGTATTCTCTGGCTTCTACACTATTGGTGAAAGTGACCGAGGTGTAGTATTACGCTTTGGGCAATACGATCGTATGGTTGATCCTGGTTTAAACTGGAAACCAACCTTTATTGACCAAGTGACACCCGTTAACATTCAATCAATTCGTTCATTAAACTCAAAAGGCTTAATGCTAACAAAAGATGAAAACGTAGTAACGGTTGAGATGGGAGTTCAGTACCGTGTTGCTGATGCTCATAAATATCTATACACAGTAACTAATGCTGATGACAGCTTGCGCCAAGCAACTGATTCTGCACTACGTGCCGTTATTGGTGATGCGAAGATGGATGATATTTTGACCAGTGGTCGTCAAGTTATCCGTCAACGTACGCAAGAAACTCTGAATCGTATTATTGATAAGTACGATATGGGTTTATTAGTTGTTGATGTCAACTTCCAACTGGCTCGTCCGCCAGAGCAAGTAAAAGCTTCATTTGATGATGCGATTGCAGCTCGAGAAGATGAAGAGCGTTTCATTCGTGAAGCAGAGGCCTACAGCAATGATATTCTTCCAAAAGCAACAGGTCGTGCTGAACGTTTGAAGAAAGAGGCTCAAGGTTATACCGAGCGTACCGTCAACGAAGCTATTGGTCAGATTGCACAGTTTGAAAAACTATTGCCTGAATACAATAGAGCACCTGAAGTGACTCGTACTCGTTTGTACCTAGATACAATGGAACGAGTATACGGTAATACAAGTAAGGTTCTGATTGATTCTGAATCAAATGGTAACTTGTTATATCTTCCACTAGATAAAATTACAGGTAATCAACAAGGTTCAGTGAAGTCATCTCCTAAAACATCAACATCATCATCTAAGAATTATGATTTTGAGTTAGAGAAGAATGGACAGCCAGATTCAAAGACTAATACTACTGGTCGTAACTCAACTCGTGAAGGGAGATATTAATCATGCGTAAGTTAATGATCCCAACGCTTATCGTTGTTATCGCTATTTTCTTAATGTCACTGTTTGTGATCCCAGAAGGCGAGCGCGGTATTGTTACTCGATTTGGTCGTTTGATTAAAGACAATAACGAAATTACACGTATCTACGAACCTGGTTTGCATTTTAAAATGCCAATGTTCGATCGCGTTAATACGTTAGATGCTCGTATTCAAACAATGGATGATCAATCAGACCGTTTCGTAACTTCTGAGAAAAAAGACGTTATTATCGATTCATACGTGAAATGGAAGATCAAAGACTTTGGTCAATTCTACTTAGCGACTGGCGGTGGTAATATTTTAACAGCAGAGTCACTATTACAGCGTCGTGTTTCTGATGGCTTGCGAGCTGAAATTGGTAGTAAAACGGTGAAAGAGATCGTTTCTGAGAAACGTGAACAAGTAATGGCAACGGTACTTCTAGATTCTCAAGAAGGCACAGGTGACTTAGGTATTGAAGTGATTGATTTACGAATCAAGAAAATCAACCTACCAGAAGAAATCTCTGAATCGATTTACCGTCGTATGCGCGCAGAGCGTGAAGCGGTTGCTCGTAAACTACGTTCTCAAGGTCGTGAAAAAGCAGAAGTAATTCGTGCTCAATCAGAACTTGAAGTCGCAACGATCATTGCTGAAGCGGATAAAACAGCACAAATTACTCGTGGTGATGCCGATGCAAAAGTTGCAAAACTGTATGCAGACACGTTTAATAAAGAGCCTGAGTTCTTTAGCTTTATCCGTTCATTGAAAGCCTATGAGAGATCATTTAATAGCAAGAACGACATCTTAGTACTTGATCCTAAGACAGACTTCTTCAAATACATGAATGATCCAAAGGGTGGAAAATAAATCTAACTCTAGATTTTGATCCGCTTTAATTAACAAGGTCCTACGGGGCCTTGTTTTGTTTCTGCACATGATTAAGTTTATTAAGAGGTCTGTATGAGCAATGCGATTTGGTTAGCCATTGGTGGTGTACTCATTGTGGAAGGGCTAGGTCCATTAATTGCGCCTAATGGGTGGCGTAATATGGTGGCGCAATTAAGTGAACAACCTGACAATACTTTGCGTCGTATCGGTGGTTGCTTAGTGGTTGCTGGTGTCGTTATTTGCAGTGTGATGCTCTAATATTCGCTGAAAATATAGGATTGTGTCTTTATTTTTGATTTTATTAGAAAAATAAATCACAACCTTGTTTATATTGATAGCGCTTTATTATGAAAATGAGATTTTAACTAAAAATACCTGAAAGATTTTTCTATCAATGCTAGAATCCATTTTTAACTAACAAGCAGACTTGGAAAGATGGGAAATAACGTTGTCGTTCTGGGCACCCAATGGGGTGACGAAGGTAAAGGTAAAATCGTAGACCTTTTAACTGAAGATGCAAAGTATGTGGTTCGCTATCAAGGCGGTCACAATGCAGGCCACACTCTAGTTATCGACGGTGAAAAAACCGTTCTACACTTAATTCCATCAGGTATTTTACGTGATAATGTTGAATGCATTATCGGTAATGGCGTAGTGCTTTCACCTGATGCTTTACTAAAAGAAATGGCGCCACTTGAAGCGCGTGGTATTCCAGTTCGTGAACGCCTATTCATTTCTGAAGCTTGTCCTCTAATTCTTCCTTATCACGTAGCGCTAGACCAAGCGCGTGAAATCGCACGTGGTAACAAAGCAATTGGTACAACAGGTCGTGGTATCGGTCCAGCGTACGAAGATAAAGTATCTCGTCGTGGCCTACGTGTTGGCGATCTATTTGATAAAGTTGCTTTCGCTGAGAAACTAAAAGAAGTAATGGAATACCATAACTTTGCATTAGTTAACTACTATAAAGTAGATGCAGTAAGCTATGAAGAAGTTCTTGAGCAAGCAATGAGCTATGCTGATCTACTAACTTCAATGGTTATCGATGTAACTGATACTCTTGATGCAGCACGCAAGCGCGGCGACAAGATCATGTTTGAAGGTGCTCAAGGTACACTTCTAGACATCGACCACGGTACTTACCCTTACGTAACCTCTTCTAATACTACCGCTGGTGGCGTTGCTGCAGGTTCTGGTTTTGGTCCTCGTCACTTAGGTTACATCCTAGGTATTACTAAAGCATACTGTACTCGTGTAGGTTCTGGTCCATTCCCTACTGAGCTATATGATGGTTTAGAGAAGCAAGATCCAATTGGTAAACACCTAGGTACAGTTGGTCACGAGTTTGGTGCAACGACTGGTCGTTTACGCCGTACTGGTTGGTTCGATGCCGTTGCTATGCGTCGTGCAATTCAAATCAACTCACTTTCTGGTATGTGTCTAACTAAGCTAGACGTATTAGATGGTCTAGAAGAACTTAAAATCTGTACTGGTTACAAGATGAATGACGGTTCTGTACTAGACGTTTCTCCAATGGCTGCTGAAGCATTTGAAGAAGCAACACCAGTATACGAAACTATGCCTGGTTGGTCTGAAAACACATTTGGTGCGAAAACAATTGAAGCGCTTCCACAAGCGGCTTTAAATTACGTTAAGCGTATCGAAGAGTTAACAGGCGTGCCTATTGATATTATCTCTACTGGTCCTGACCGTAACGAGACAATCATCAAAGTACACCCATTCCAAGCGTAATCGCTTAGCGAATGAAGAAAAACCAGCTCATGTAGCTGGTTTTTTTATATCTGTTGTTTTGGTTTCTAATGTCTAGACCCTAGACTTTGCCTCTTCCCCATTAAGCTTCTAAATTTCATGTAATCAACAACTTATAAAGTATGGGCAAAAAATTGCCACTTAGGGCAAATTTTGTCTAAAGAACTTGCCGCTGACGTCGATACAATAAATACAGTTATAAAGAGTTGATGAATTATGAAACTACGACATCTCATAGCAGCTTGTATGGTAGCCCTTGCTCCCATGCATGCTTCTAGCGAAGAGATCGGGGAACCGATCCCAATTTATACCGAAAACCAATTATTCCGGTTGTTTGATACTAATTCACAGTTAACTCGTGTGAAGAACGTAGATAATTGTCAATTAGTTGAAGATATCGTTGCACGAGCAACTAAAATTGATTCTCCTGCTTATGAGTTCCTTTATGGAGACATGTTAGCGTGGGGAGTATGTGTGGACCGTGATGTAGAGCTAGGGCTTTACTATATGGAAAATGCAGCAAGGCAAGGCTTGCCAGCGGCACTTGAGCAAATTGGTCGATATTATGCCAAGGGTACATTAGTGCAACAAGACAGAGAGCGAGCAATTCCATACTTGCGCGAAGCTGCAGGAATGGGAAATGTAAACGCTCGTATTCATCTCGCTGAGTTACTTCTGAGTGATTACGGTAGCCCGCTAGATTACGAAGATGCGTATCGATGGTTATATAACACAGTTACTGCCGATGGACGTAAACATAAACGGATTGCTAACCTAAGGGATGGTTTAGAAATGCGTATGCCTGGCAATGTAATTGCGAGAGCAAAAAGACGAGATACCTTCTGGTAGAATTTAAGTGTTAATAGTTAACTGTTATTGTTAAGTATGTAATTTCATCAGCTCAAAAAAACGCCCAGCGATAAATTATCGCTGGGCGTTTTTGCATTTAAGACGTTATTAATTTATAGAACTTTATGAGGGCCAAAGCACTCATAATGAATACGATCTTCAGTAACACCCAGTTCAATCAATTGCTTCGCGACATATTGCATAAAGCCAACAGGACCACAGAAGTAGTAGTGAGTATTATCAGAAACGATCTCTTGTTTAACCTCGGTTAAATTAATTAAACCGTTAAACTGGAAGTCTTGATTTAGCGTATCTGTTTCCTGTGCTTGGTTATACCAAGTATACGCAGAGATATGTTCATGCTTTTCAGCTAAAGCAGCAATGTGTTGTTTAAATGCATGTTGGGAGCCATTTTCCGTTGCGTATAACCACGTTACTTTTTCTTCATGTTGGGTAAGTGTTTCTAGCATCGAAAGAGTCGGAGTTAAGCCAACACCAGCAGAAATAAGCGTAACAGGAGTTGATGCTTCAACTTCTAAGAAGAAATCTCCAGCAGGGGCTGTAAGGTTTACTTTATCGCCAATATTCAGAGATGCATGTAGGTAATTTGATGCTTTACCGCCGTCTTCTCGTTTTACTGAAATACGATATGTTTTTTCTTGTGGTGCGGAAGATAGGCTGTATTGGCGAACTTCTTGGTTTTCAAACTCTTCTGGATTTAAGTAGATACCTATGTATTGACCTGGTTTGAAGTGTGAAACAGGTTGATCATCTGTCGGCATAAACGTGAAGCTAGTGATGTGTTCACTCTCTTTTTCTTTAGCGACTAATTCAAACTCGCGCAGTCCACGCCAACCGCCATCAAGAGCGTTGTTATCTTGATAGATCTGCTCTTCACGTTGAATGAATACATTAGCAAGTACGCCATAAGCCTCGCCCCATGCATCTAATACTTCTTGACCTGGAGAAAACATCTCATCAAGCGTCGCAATTAAGTGGCCGCCAACAATATTGTATTGCTCGGCGGTGATCATAAAGCTCGTGTGTTTGTGTGCTATTTTTTCAACCGCAGGCAGTAAAACGGCTAGGTTTTCAATATTACCCGCATAAGCACAGATCGCATTGAATAGCGCTTCTCGTTGATCGCCATTACGCTGATTACTCATATTGAAAATATCTTTTAACTCAGGGTTATGAGTAAACATACGATCATAGAAATGAGCCGTTAATGCAGGACCAGTTTGTGCAAGTAATGGAATCGTTGATTTGATAATGTCGATAGTATTTTTGTTGAGCATAGTTGTTACCTTTAAAGATGTATTTATTATATATGTTATAAGTTGTATCTAAAATATATCTTTTAGTCAAGAGAAGAATTACAATAAAAAAGAGATAGGGAGAGGATATGCAACTTACAAATTTTACTGATTTTGGCTTGAGAGCCTTGATATACCTAGCATCATTACCGAAAGATGAATTGACTAGCATTACAAGAGTGACTGAAACATTTGATGTGTCGCGTAACCACATGGTGAAGATTATCAATAAACTGGGTCAAGAAGGTTACGTAAAAACCGTTCGAGGAAAGAATGGGGGAATTTGCTTAGGTAAGCCTGCTCAACAGATCATTATTGGTGACGTTATTCGTTCGATTGAACCATTACAAGTCGTTAATTGTGCTCCTGATTTTTGTCATATTACATCAGCATGTCGATTGAAGAGTGCCCTTGCTAAAGCCAAGAAAGCGTTTTTGGATGAGTTAGATAACTATACGATTCAAGATATGCTTACAGATAACAGCGAATTACTGATTTTGTTAAAGCGAGTTTAAGCTTGTAATTCAAGATCCTTTCCTATCTGTTGTTTCTATACTCAGGTACAATTACCTTATTATCTCCTCCGACTAAGCAGGTCAGCCTATGTCTAAGATTATTCAAAACGATCCTTTCAAAGATCGAGAAGCAGAAAAATACGAGAATCCAATTCCAAGCCGTGAGTGCATTCTTGAATTTTTCCAAAAAGCAGAAGCGCCTTTAAATCGTAATGACTTATTCGAAGCCCTAGGTTTATCTGGTGAAGATAACTATGAAGGCTTACGTCGTCGTTTAAGAGCGATGGAGCGTGACGGACAATTAGTTTTCACTCGTCGTCAGTGTTATGCATTACCAGAACGCATTGAAGTATTAAAAGGTGTGGTACTTGGACACCGTGATGGGTTCGGTTGGATCCGTCCAGAAGGCAGCGTTGGTAAAGACAACGATGTGCTTTTACCTTTCCACCAAATGAAGAAACTCATTCATGGTGATGTGATACTAGCTCAGCCAACAGGTACTGATAAGCGAGGCCGTAAAGAGGGCCGCGTAGTTCGAGTATTAGAACCTCACAATGACGGCATTGTTGGTCGATTCTTTATTGAAGATGGTCAAGGTTTTGTAGTGCCTGATGATTCACGTATTAATCAAGATATCTTCATCCCTAATGAGCACAAAATGGGTGCTCGCATGGGGAATGTCGTTGTGATTAATATCACGGACCGTGGTGGCCGTGCTCGTGGCATGTCAGGTCAGGTTATTGAAGTTCTTGGTGAGAATATGGCGCCAGGAATGGAGATCGATATTGCACTGCGTACTCACAACATTCCTCATGTATGGCCTACAGCAGTGGAAAAACAAGTTGAAGGTCTGGCAGAAGAAGTACCAGAAGAAGCAAAAGTAGGCCGTGTTGATCTTCGTGAATTACCATTAGTAACCATTGATGGTGAAGATGCTCGAGATTTTGATGATGCGGTATTCTGTCAAGCTAAAGCCTCTGGTGGCTGGCGTTTATGGGTTGCGATTGCTGATGTAAGCTATTACGTTCGCCCAGACAATGCATTGGATAAAGAAGCGATTCAGCGTGGTAACTCGGTTTATTTCCCTGCGCAAGTGGTTCCAATGTTGCCAGAAGTATTATCGAATGGCCTGTGTTCATTGAATCCACAAGTTGACCGTTTATGTATGGTGTGTGAGATGACCATCTCAGCATCTGGTAAATTGTCAGGCTTTAAGCATTACGAAGCAGTAATGAACTCACACGCTCGTCTAACTTACAACAAAGTAAGTGACATTCTAGATGGTGATGAAGAACTGACTCAACGTTATGAGCCATTAGTGCCGCATCTTAAAGAGTTACACAACATGTATCAGGTGCTAAAAACGGCACGTGAAGCACGCGGTGCAATTGAATTTGAAACCATTGAAACCAAATTCATTTTTAATGCTGATCGTAAAATTGATCGTATTGAACCGGTTATTCGTAACGACGCACATAAGATCATTGAAGAATGTATGATCTTAGCTAATATCGCATCGGCAAGCTTTGTAGAAAAAGCCAAAGAGCCTGCGCTGTACCGTGTACATGAGTCTCCAGGTGAAGAACGTCTGCAAGGTTTCCGTGATTTCTTAGGCGAGCTTGGTCTAAGCTTATCAGGTGGCTTAACACCATCACCAACAGACTATGGTCAATTGGTACACTTGATTGCCGATCGTCCTGACAAAGAATTGATTCAAACGATGCTACTGCGTTCAATGAAGCAAGCAGTATACAACGCAGATAATCAAGGCCACTTTGGTCTAGCATTGAAGCGTTATGCACACTTTACGTCGCCAATTCGTCGTTACCCAGATCTACTGTTACATCGTGCAATTAAATATCTAATTGCCAAAGAGAAAGGCCAAAACAACGATCGTTGGACCCCAACAGGTGGTTACCACTATTCATTCGATGATATGGATGTATTTGGTGAGCAATGTTCAATGACTGAGCGTCGTGCTGATGATGCTACACGTGATGTTGCTGATTGGCTTAAATGTGAATACATGCAAGATCATATTGGTGAAGAGCTAGAAGGTGTGATTGCCAATGTCACCGGTTTTGGTTTCTTTGTGCGATTAAATGATTTGCATATCGATGGCTTGGTTCATATTTCATCGTTAGCAAATGATTACTATCAGTTTGATGCTGCTGGCCAACGTTTAACGGGTGAAAGCTCGGGTCAAGTTTTCCGTCTTGGTGATCAAGTCACGGTTAAAGTGGTTGCGGTAAATCTTGATGATCGCAATATTGACTTTGAATGCACAAGTTCAATGCGTAAAGCGCGTGGTCACGGTAAAACGGCTAAAGACAATGCGAAGAAACGCGATGGCAAAAAAGAACCTCGCCGTGATCCAAACTTCAAAGCGAAGAAAAAAGGGGATAAAGCAGAGCCAAAAGGTCGTGGTCAATTAGGCGAACGTAAATCCAAAGGTAAGGGCAAAGTGAAATCAAAAGCTCAAGCCATGGTTGAACCAACAAAACGCCCAGACGGTTCTGCTGAAGAGGTTAAGGCAAAAAGAAAGCCAAAACCTAAGCACAAGAAAAAAGTGCGCGCAAGAAAACCTAAGCCAAAAGCGGAATAAGCAACCCTTCGATAATGAGGCAAACCAGCCTCATTAGAACCACTAATTTGTAATAGAAAGAAGCGATAACATGAGTAATGAATTTCTTTTTGGTATCCACGCAACCAAAGCAGTACTAGAGCGTGATCCGGCCCGTTTTATTGAAATATTTGTATTAAAAGGTCGTGAAGATGATCGTTTGCTACCGATCATCAAGGAACTGACTGATCTTGGGTTTAAAATCCAAGAGCTTCCACGTAAAACGTTGGATGACAAAGCAAATGGTGCGAATCACCAAGGTATTATTGCTCGTGTTACTCCTGCTAAGCAGCTTAATGAGCATGACTTAGATGACATCATCAACAAGACTGAGAACCCGTTGTTCCTAGTGCTTGATGGGGTTACTGACCCTCATAACTTAGGCGCTTGTCTACGTAATGCAGACGGTGCTGGTGTAGCTGCGGTTATCGTTCCTAAAGATAAGTCGGCATCAATGACAGCAACGGTAAGTAAAGTCGCGTGTGGTGCTGCGGAAGTGGTTCCTTTGGTTCGTGTAACTAACTTAGCTCGAACTATGCGTGCTCTGCAAGAGAAAGGCGTATGGTTTGTGGGTACTGCTGGTGAAGCGACACATGATGTATACCAAGCTAAGTTAACAGGCCCATTAGCTATCGTTATGGGCGCAGAAGGGGACGGTATGCGTCGCCTAACTCGCGAGACCTGTGATGACCTAATTAAAATTCCAATGGCAGGCTCTGTAAGCAGTTTAAATGTTTCTGTAGCGTCAGGTGTCTGTTTATTTGAAGCGGTACGTCAACGTTCGCTACAAGGCTAAATAGTCTATAAAAACCAGTGGCTAAGAGTGAGGGTGATGAGTATTTCGTTGCCTTCTTTTTTTTAACTGGATCAAAGAAAATATTTTTGTGATTTAGGTATCTTTTTCTTGCCAATAACGCTGTTTTTCTATACTATCCGCCGTTCTTAATTCTCAGTCTTTTTTTTAGTTCCTTGCTTCCCTTGGATGACTGAGCCAATCGTGGAAGCTGAATAATCCGTAAGGAGCAACCAATGCGTCATTATGAAATCGTATTCATGGTGCATCCTGATCAAAGCGAGCAAGTTGCTGGCATGATCGAGCGTTACACAGGTTCAATCACAGAAGCTGGTGGTACTATCCACCGTCTAGAAGATTGGGGTCGTCGTCAAATGGCTTACCCAATCAACAAACTGCACAAAGCACACTACGTTCTTATGAACGTTGAGTCTGAGCAAGCTGTTATTGATGAACTAGAAACTGCATTCCGTTACAACGATGCTGTTCTACGTAACATGATCATGCGTACTAAAGCTGCGATCACTGAGCCATCAGTAATGATGAAAGCTAAAGAAGAGCGTTCTGCTAAGCGTGAAGACGCTGCACCACGCGCTGAAGAAGCTGCTGCTGAGTAATTGATTTGATGACCAATCGATTGGAGTTAAGCGGTATTATCGCCAAGGCTCCGGTTCGAAGTCTTAGTCCTGCGGGCATACCTCATTGTCATTTTGTCATTGAGCATCGTTCGATTAAACAGGAAGCTGGCTTATCACGTGAAGTCTATTGCAGAATGAACGTGGTAGTGAGTGGACAAGGGTCTCAAGCTTTAACTGCAAACTTAGCTCAAAGCAGTAACGTTACGGTAGGTGGTTTTATCACTTATCAGACAGGCCGAAATGGCGTGGCGAGAGTAGTGTTACATGCTGAGCATATTAAATTAATTTAGATCTGGAGATAGCCCATGGCTCGTTTCTTCCGTCGTCGTAAATTCTGCCGTTTTACAGCAGAAGGCGTACAAGAGATTGACTACAAAGACGTAGCAACTCTAAAAAACTACATCACTGAAGCTGGTAAAATTGTACCTAGCCGTATCACTGGTACTCGTGCTAAATACCAACGTCAGCTAGCTCGCGCTATCAAGCGTTCTCGTTACCTTGCACTTCTACCGTACACAGATAAGCATCTGTAAGTCGATAGCGGTTTAATAAGTTTATAGAGGACTAAGATAATGCAAGTTATTCTACTTGATAAAATCGGTAACCTAGGTAGCCTTGGCGACCAAGTTAACGTTAAAGCTGGTTACGCACGTAACTTCCTTATCCCACAAGGTAAGGCTGTTATGGCAACTAAAGCTAACGTAGAGATGTTTGAAACTCGTCGTGCTGAACTAGAAGCTAACGTTGCTAAGCAACTAGCTGCTGCAGAAGCTCGTGCTGAGTCTGTTAACGCTCTAGAAGTTACAATCGCATCAAAATCTGGTGACGAAGGTAAACTATTCGGTTCAATCGGTACTCGTGACATCGCTGACGCTGCTACAGCTGCTGGCGTTGCAATCGCGAAAAGCGAAGTTCGTCTTCCTGAAGGCGCTCTACGTACAACTGGTTCTTTCGAAGTTAGCATCCAACTTCACTCTGAAGTATTTGCTACATTGAAATTAGAAGTTACTGCTGCTGAGTAATCACTAGCTAACTTATAATTTAAACGCCAGCCTTCGTGCTGGCGTTTTTTTTGTCTTTCAATTATATTCATATATCCTTTCGATTCTTCCGAACACTTTTTTCTATCTTGAAAATAACTCAATAACAACTTGAGAATAATTCATAATCCCCCACTTGACATTGAACTCCATAACATACATTCTGTAGACATATAGACATATAGACATATAGACATATAGACATATAGACATATAGACATATAGACATATAGACATATAGACATATAGACATATAGACATATAGACGTCTAAATGATGTCGGCACGGATGATGTATTTTTGCAATGCTATGTTTAGTATTGCAGCAGGGAGAGCAAAATATGGCCTATTCACACGCAAGCCACCTAGAATCACTAAATCAAAATATTGCTGAGCTTGATGGTAGTATTAATGTCTCTTTTGAGTTTTTTCCGCCAAGTTCGGAGAAGATGGAAGAAACATTGTGGAATTCCATTCACCGCTTAAAAACATTGAAACCAAAATTTGTCTCTGTTACTTATGGTGCGAACTCTGGCGAGCGTGATCGTACACACTCAATCATTAAAGAAATCAAAGAACAAACAGGTCTTATTGCGGCGCCGCATTTAACCTGTATTGATGCAAGTCGTTCAGAGCTTGTTGATATCGCTAATGATTATTGGGCAAATGGCATTAAAGATATTGTTGCACTGCGTGGTGATATTCCAGCTGGTGGCGGTGCTCCAGAAATGTATGCATCAGATTTGGTTGAGTTGTTAAAGTCTCAACATGACTTTGATATTTCAGTCGCAGCATTTCCTGAGGTTCATCCTGAAGCGAAAAGTGCACAGGCAGATCTACTTAATTTAAAGCGTAAAGTAGATGCGGGAGCGAATCGTGCGATTACTCAATTCTTCTTTGATGTAGAAAGTTACCTGCGTTTTCGTGACCGTTGTGTGTCTGCTGGCATTGATGTTGAGATCATTCCTGGTATTTTGCCGGTCTCGAACTTCAAACAAGCTTCTCGCTTTGCGAAAATGAACAATGTGAAGATCCCAGGTTGGATGGCACAGCAGTTTGAAGGCTTGGATGATGATCCAGTGACTCGTCAAATGGTTGGTGCAAGTCATGCGATTGATATGACGCGTATTCTAAGTCGTGAAGGTGTGAAAGACTTCCATTTTTATACACTAAATCGTGCAGAGCATACTTATGCACTCTGTCATACACTAGGTGTTCGTCCTTAAGGTTAAGAGACTCCTAAGCATTATTTATAAAGAACCGCTCACAGTAGCGGTTTTTTTGTGTCGGAATTCATTTAAAAGATAAAAGATAAAAGATAAAAGATAAAAGATAAAAGAAAAGGCCACCGAAGTGACCTTTGAATAATAGGAAGGGGGGGTAACGTTTAGGTTTAACCCGTGTTACGCATACCTGCAGAAATGCCTGCAATCGTAACCATTAGCGCTTCTTCAAGCTCTGGTGATGTCTCTTCTTGTTGACGAGTTCGGAATAGAAGCTCAGCTTGTAGCATGTTTAGTGGATCAACATAAATATTACGTAGTTTAATTGACTCTGAACCCCATGGGTCACTTTCCATTAAGTGATCGCTGTTCTCTACGTTCAATACCGCTTTAATATCCGCTTGTAATTGATTACGTAGACGCTCACCTAGAGGCCATAGAGACTTATCTGTTAAACGTTGATCATAGTATTCAGACATCTGTGGATTACACTTGGTGTAAACCATTTCAAGCATACCAAGGCGTGTAGAGAAGAATGGCCATTCACGACACATCTCTTCTAATAGCTCTTGGTGACCCTTATCAATTGAATATTGAATCGCTTCACCAGCACCTAGCCACGCAGGAAGAACCAAACGGTTTTGACTCCATGAGAAGATCCATGGAATTGCACGCAAGCTTTCAACACCACCATTTGGGTTACGCTTAGCAGGGCGAGATCCTAGCGGAAGTTTACCTAGTTCCAACTCCGGTGTTGCTGCACGGAAGTAAGGAACAAAGTCTTTTTCGCCACGAACCACATTACGGTAGGCTTCACATGACACTTCAGACAGCACTTCCATCAGATCACGCCAATCTTGTTTTGGCTCTGGTGGTGGCAGAAGATTAGCTTCAAGGATCGCACTTGCGTATAGGTTAAAGCTGTTTACAGCAACTTCAGGTAGACCCAATTTAAAGCGGATCATTTCCCCTTGTTCTGTTACGCGTAAACCGCCTTTTAAACTTTTCGGTGGCTGAGACAGAAGGGCTGCATGTGCTGGAGCGCCGCCACGGCCAATAGTACCGCCACGGCCGTGGAATAAAGTAAGCTCAATACTCTCTTTCTCACACACTTCAACCAGTGCTTCCATCGCGCTGTATTGCGCCCAACCTGCTGACATTACACCAGCATCTTTTGCAGAGTCAGAATAACCGATCATTACCATTTGGTGGTTCTGGATAAAGCCACGGTACCAATCAATAGAGAATAGCTGTTCCATGACCTCTTTTGAACGATTCAAATCGTCCAGAGTTTCAAACAATGGGCACACATCCATACGGAATGGACAGCCAGCTTCTTGAAGTAATAAATGAACCGCTAATACATCAGATGCAGTGCGAGCCATTGAAATAACATAAGACCCTAATGCTTCTTTAGATTGCTCTGCAACGACTTTGCAGGTATCGATAACTTCTTGAACATCAGGAGATGGCTCCCAATTACGAGGTAAAAGAGGTCGCTTAGAGCTTAGCTCATTCACAAGGAAGGAGATTTTGTCTTGCTCGCTCCATTGGTCGTAATCACCAATGCCTAAATAACGAGTCAGCTCTGATAGTACATTTGAGTGACGTGTGCTTTCTTGACGAATATCTAAACGTACAAGGTGTGCACCAAACGCTTTCACACGACGTAACGTGTCTAGTAGTGAGCCTTCAGCAATGATACCCATACCACAAGCATGCAGTGATTGATAACACGCATACAGTGGTGCCCATAATTGATCAGCATCGGAAAGAATCGTTTTATTCGGCGCTCGTTCACCTTTCATTTGTGCATCAAGGCTTTCAAGTGTGTCGCCTAATAGTACACGAAGCTGTTTTAGGATCGCACGGTAAGGTTCGTGTTGATCACCTGCTAGTTCACGAACTTCATCAGAACATTTCACCATTGAAAGTTCACTGATCAGCTCGTTAATGTCTTTTAAATACAGATCGGCGGCTTTCCAGCGAGAAAGAAGCATCACTTCGCGAGTAATTTTGTGCGTTACAAATGGGTTACCATCACGGTCTCCACCCATCCAAGATGACATGTGAACGGGACGCGCATCGATTGGAAGGCCTTCACCTAAGTGACCTTCTAAACGTTGGTCTAATTCACGTAAGAAATCCGGAATACCTTGCCATAATGAGTTTTCAACAACGGCAAAGCCCCATTTTGCTTCGTCTAATGGTGTTGGGCGTTCTTGACGGATAACATCAGAGTGCCACGCTTGTGCAATCAGTTGCTCAAGGCGACGTTCTGTTTTATCACGCTCAGAGAAAGAGATATCACCCAGCTCAAGTTTTGATAAACATTCGTTGATTTTTACCAACTTGTTGATCATGGTGCGACGTGCAATTTCGGTCGGATGTGCCGTTAAAACAAGCTCAATGTTTAATTCACGAACCGCTTGTGCTGTATCCAACTTACTAACATCATTTTGGCTTAGTTTAGAGAATAGGGTGCTAATGGCATCAGGTTCACATACATGAGCTTCACAATGACGTGAAATCGTATGGTACTGCTCTGCCATATTAGTTAAATTTAGGAATTGACTGAATGCACGAGCAACTGGAGTCAGTTGATCATCAGGAAGACTTTTAATTTCTTCAATCAGTGCATTTCGGTCATCGTCGCTTCCTGCGCGTGCTGTTTTAGACAGCTTACGAATGGTTTCAACTTTTGCTAATAGCTCTTCACCATGTGCGTCTCGAATCGTGTTTCCAAGTAAGTGACCCAACATGCTGACATTGCTTTTTAAAGCAGCGTACTTTTCATTCATACATACTTCCTATACTGTAATTTTGTTACATCCTAAGTTTTTTCTACCACCAATCTATCCGAATTTACGGCGCTTCGTCAAATCCTGAGCAATAAACGATGGCTTTTTAAACAATATCTTGCCGTAGATCATCGAATATTCATTTTGATATTGACGGTTTTTGTAAATTTATTTCACTTAAAAACAATGTTTGTGCATTAATTTGCTTAATACATTGATGGTTGGGTCAATAAAAGAAAACGCTAAAAATTCATCAGGTTGGTGCGCTTGTTCAATTGAACCAGGACCTAAAACGAGCGTTGGACACAGTTCTTGTAAGAAAGGCGCTTCGGTACAATAGTTCACTGTTTCTACTTCTTGGCCACAAATCTCAGCAGTACTGGTCACAATTGGGCTATCTGCGTTACATTCGTAACCTGGAATAGGTTCGTGAAGAGGGGTGATATCAATGCGCCCTGGCCATTTTGCTGCAATTTCCTTTAGTGCGTCACGCAGCATATTGTCGAGTCCATCAAGGCTGATCCCTGGTAATGGACGCACATCATAATGTAACTCACAACAGCCACAGATACGGTTAGGACTATCGCCACCATGGATATGACCAAGGTTTAATGTTGGGTATGGAATAGAAAAACCGGGATTGTGGTATTCCTTCACCAGTTTATTTTTTAAGTTCATTAAGGCAAACATGATCTCATTCATGATCTCTAAGGCGTTGACCCCATGAGCAGGATCAGAAGAGTGGCCCGATTTTCCTGTAACTCGAACGGCATTAGCGACATGACCTTTATGTCCGCGGATAGGTTTTAAGCTCGTCGGTTCACCAATGATGCAGTAATCCGGTTTGATTTGAGTGTTTGAAGCAAAGTGGCGAGCTCCTAGCATGGTCGTTTCTTCATCGCAGGTTGCTAGAATATAAAGTGGTTTAGATTGGTCTTTCCAATTGATATTTTTAATCGCCTCTAAGATGAAAGCAAAAAAGCCTTTCATATCAGCGGTGCCAAGGCCATAGAATCGGTCGTTAGCTTCGGTTAATGCATGAGGCTCATAGTTCCAACGTCCTTGGTCATAAGGTACGGTATCTGTATGTCCTGCGAGTAATAACCCGCCTTCGCCTGAACCTAATTTCGCCAATAGATTGAGTTTGCCTTTTTCAATCTCTTCAATTTCGACTTCACACCCTAAATCTTCACACCACTGCGCTAATTTATGGATGACTTCGGCATTGCCTTCATCCCAACTTGAGTCAGTTGAGCTAATTGATGAGGTCGAAATGAGTTGCTGATAATACTCTTTAAATTCTGGTAATTTCATTTATTCATACATCCACTGTTGACACAAAAGATAGAACCCTGTAAAACACATATTAAATCACATAAAGTGAATAGAAATACAGTTTAGTTTAATTTTAATGAATAAACTAAATTATAAAAAGGAAAGTCAGTATCAAATATGTGTAACGTTCAAGTTACCCTGAATGGCATTTTCCTTCAATAGATGAAGAGATAAACGGACGTATTATGTTGAAAACAACCATCATCGGAGCAAGCGGATACACTGGTGCAGAATTAGCACTGATGATATTTAAGCACCCACACCTTTCTTTAGCGGGTTTGTACGTATCAGAAAATAGCTTAGATAAAGGCAAAGCGATCAGTGATCTTTATGGTTCACTAAAGGGGATTGTCGATGACGCCCTGCAGCCGTTGTTGGATATTACTCAAGTTGCTAAAGAATCGGATGTTGTGTTACTTGCGACTGCTCATGAAGTTAGTCACGACTTAGCGGCGACGTTTTTAGAGCATGATTGCGTCGTTTTTGATTTATCTGGCGCATTCCGTGTAAAGCAAGAGGGGTTCTATTCTGAGTATTATGGTTTTGAGCATCAATATGAAGAGTGGTTGGATAAAGCAGTTTATGGGTTGGCTGAGTGGAATGCTGAAGCGATTGCTCAAGCTCAATTGGTTGCGGTTCCGGGTTGTTATCCAACTGCGTCGCAATTAGCATTAAAACCATTAGTTAAATCTAACTTATTAGATAAGAATCAATGGCCGGTAATTAACGCGACGAGTGGTGTTACTGGCGCTGGACGTAAAGCGAGTTTAACCAGCAGCTTTTGTGAGGTTAGCCTTCAGCCTTATGGTGTCTTTAATCACCGTCATCAACCTGAAATTGCAGCGCATTTAGGCTGTGATGTTATCTTTACGCCTCATCTTGGTAATTTCAAACGTGGCATTTTAGCGACGATCACAACCAAGTTAGAGAAAGGGGTAACAGAAGCGGACATTCAAAAGGCATTTAATAGCGCCTATGCAGAAACACCCGTGGTTCGTTTACTTGGAAATGAGATGCCAAAAATTCAATCTGTTGAAAAAACGCCTTTCTGCGATATAGGCTGGAAAGTACAAGGTGAACATCTGATTGTTGTTTCGGCGATTGATAACTTATTAAAAGGGGCGTCAAGCCAAGCAATGCAATGCATTAATATTCGTTTTGGTTTTCCTATGTTAACGGCATTAATATAGAGTATGGAGTTTAGTATGAACCAGCGTCCATTGGTGATTAAGTTAGGTGGTGCAGTATTATCATCGACCGAAACGTTAACACAATTATTTAAAACCGTTTCAAACTATCAACAACAAGCTCAGCGATCGTTAGTTATTGTGCATGGTGGTGGTTACCTAGTTGATGAGTTGATGGCTAAGTTACAACTTGAAACGGTTAAAAAAGAAGGATTACGCGTTACGCCAAAAGACCAAATTGGCTATATCACCGGTGCTCTGGCTGGTACGGCCAATAAAATGCTGCAAGGTCAAGCAATGAAGAATGGTGTGAATGCGATGGGGTTAAGTTTGGCTGATGGCGGTTTATGTCATATCACACAACTTAATCCTGAACTAGGTAATGTAGGTTTAGCGACTGCAGGTGATGCTACCGTGTTAAATGCTATTTTAGCGACGCGAGTTACTCCTATTATTAGCTCTATTGGTATTACAGCTCAAGGTGAGTTAATGAATGTTAATGCCGATCAAGCTGCAGTCGCTGTTGCGGCAGCATTAGATGCTGATTTAGTCTTACTTTCGGATGTGGCTGGTGTCTTGGATAGTGAAAAGCAGCTGATCACCCATTTGGATTCAGAGCAAGCTGAGTTATTGATCCAACAAGATGTCATTACTGATGGCATGATTGTGAAAGTTCGTGCGGCACTAGAAGCAGCACAAGAATTAGGTAGAGCGATAGAAGTGGCTTCATGGCGCTCTCCAGAAAAATTAGCTGATTTGTTTATTGGAAACAGCATCGGTACTCAGTTTCAGCCTAAGTAGGCAATGAGTTTTAATTTTTAGTTTATAGAATACAGTCGCCGCGAGTATGCGGAGCAAGGAGAATAGAATGAGCAAGAAAATAAAAGTAAACAAGGTTGTTGTTGCATACTCAGGTGGCCTAGATACCTCTGTGATCATCCCATGGCTAAAAGAAAACTACCACTGTGAAGTTATCGCATTTGTCGCTGATGTTGGCCAAGGTGCTGAAGAGCTAGAAGGCATTGAAGCAAAAGCCATCGCATCAGGGGCGACTGAATGTTATATCGCTGATCTAAAAGAAGAAATGGTCGCTGAATACATTTATCCAACGCTTAAAACAGGTGCTTTGTACGAAGGTAAATATCTACTAGGCACATCAATGGCACGTCCTATTATTGCTAAAGCACAAGTTGAAGTCGCACGTAATGTGGGAGCCGATGCATTGTGTCATGGCTGTACAGGTAAAGGTAATGACCAAATTCGTTTTGAAGGCGCCTTTGCTGCATTGGCACCAGATCTACACGTAATAGCGCCATGGCGTGAGTGGGATTTAGTGAGTCGTGAAGAGTGTCTTGATTACCTTGCTGAGCGTAATATCCCTTGTTCTGCATCATTAACTAAGATTTATTCTCGTGATGCGAATGCATGGCATATCTCTACAGAAGGAGGTGTTCTTGAAGATACATGGAATGCGCCAAATGATGATTGCTGGGCATGGACGGTAGATCCAGAACAAGCACCAAATGAATCAGAAACAGTGTTAATTAAAGTAGAAAAAGGCGCGGTTGTTGCTGTTGATGGTAAAGCGATGACTCCTTATGAAGTGGTTGTTTACCTAAATGAGAAAGGTATTAAGCACGGTGTTGGTCGTATTGATATTGTTGAGAACCGTTTGGTAGGGATGAAGTCTCGTGGTTGTTATGAAACCCCTGGCGGTACCATCATTAATGAAGCATTGCGTGCAGTAGAACAACTTGTTTTAGATAAAGCGTCATTTGAGTTCCGTGAAGAGCTAGGCATTAAAGCGTCTCATCTTGTTTATGATGGGCGTTGGTTTACGCCGCTGTGTAAGTCTATCCTAGCTGCAACAGAAGAGTTGGCACAAGACGTAAATGGTGAAGTAGTGATTAAGCTGTATAAAGGTCAAGCAACAGTCACTCAAAAGCGTTCCGATAACAGCTTATATTCAGAAGAGTTTGCCACGTTTGGTGCAGATGAAGTGTATGACCAAAGCCATGCTGAAGGCTTTATTCGTCTTTATTCACTATCAAGCCGTATTCGTGCGCTAAACAGTAAGTAGCTTCAAGTGAATGACTCGCATATATTGGTGGCTACATATAATTAATAACAACTGTTAAACAATTTGATTTACACTAATCGAAGTTCATTTAATAATAAAATGGACTTCGATTTTTTTTGCCTTGATGAATTATAATAGAGTGGTTTTGAATAGATATGTAAAAATAATGAATTTAATTCTTTATCTTTGTCTGGAATTGCCGTAAGTTTGAATCATCAAGAAAAATACTGAATTGAATCAGAATTAATATTTGCAAAAAGCAGTGAGCACTGTGCATTTAGGAGAGACACCATGGCATTATGGGGCGGACGTTTTAGTCAAGCGGCAGACACAAGATTTAAACAATTTAACGATTCACTTCGTATCGATTATCGCCTTGCAGAGCAAGATATTGTTGGCTCTATTGCATGGTCTAAAGCACTACTTTCGGTTAATGTAATTTCAGAGCTTGAGCAGCAAAAACTTGAATTAGCTTTAAATGAATTAAAGCTGGAAGTGATGGAAGATCCTGAGCAAATATTACTTTCTGATGCTGAAGATATTCATAGTTGGGTAGAAACACAACTGATTGGTAAGGTGGGTGATTTAGGTAAAAAACTACATACAGGTCGTTCGCGTAACGACCAAGTAGCGACGGATTTAAAACTGTGGTGTCGCCAACAAGGTCATCAATTACTTCGTACTCTTGATTTACTTCTTAATCAGCTAGTTAATGTAGCATCGGAACATCAAGCAACGGTACTGCCAGGCTATACGCACTTACAGCGTGCACAACCTGTGACATTTGCTCATTGGTGTTTAGCTTACGTTGAAATGATTGAGCGTGATCACTCTCGTCTTGAAGATGCGATTAATCGTTTAGATACTTGTCCATTAGGTTCAGGTGCGCTAGCGGGTACGGCTTATCCGATGGATCGTGAGAAACTAGCTCGTAATCTTGGCTTCCAACGTGCAACGCGTAACAGTTTAGATTCGGTATCGGATCGTGATCATGTGATGGAGCTAATGTCGATTGCTTCAATCTCAATGGTTCATTTATCGCGTCTTGCAGAAGATATGATTTTTTATAACTCAGGTGAATCAAACTTCATTGAGTTGGCGGATACGGTAACGTCAGGTTCATCGTTAATGCCACAAAAGAAAAACCCAGATGCATTAGAGCTTATTCGTGGTAAATGTGGCCGTGTCTACGGGGCATTGGCTGGCATGATGATGACAGTAAAAGCGCTACCGCTGGCTTATAACAAGGATATGCAAGAAGATAAAGAAGGCTTATTTGATGCACTAGACAGCTGGTCTGATTGTATCGAAATGGCCGCTTTATGTTTTGAAGGCATCAAAATTAATGGTGAGCGTACACTTGAAGCGGCAAAACAAGGTTATGCAAACTCAACAGAGTTAGCGGATTATTTAGTAGCAAAGGGTATCCCATTCCGTGAAGCGCACCATATTGTCGGTGTGGCTGTAGTCGGAGCGATTGAGAAAGGGTGTGCACTAGAGGAGCTTTCTATTACAGAGTTAAAAGTATTCTCTGATGTAATAGAAGACGATGTATATGAGATCTTAACCATTGAATCTTGTTTAGCTAAACGTTGTGCACTTGGTGGCGTTGCACCTGAGCAGGTCGCTTATGCTGTCGAGCAAGCAGGTAAACGTTTAGATGAGCGCGATTCAATTGGCGTGAAAGTACGTCCCGCCCGTTTGACTGATTTAGATGCGCTAGAAGGTATGGTCGCGTATTGGGCTGGCCTTGGTGAGAACTTACCTCGTAATCGTAACGAACTAGTGCGTGATATCGGTTCGTTTGCTGTATCAGAGCATCACGGTGAGGTTACAGGGTGTGCCTCTTTATACGTATACGATTCTGGCTTAGCGGAGATTCGTTCGCTAGGCGTTGAAGCGGGTTGGCAGAGTCAAGGCCAAGGAAAAGCGATTGTTCAACACTTAGTTGAGAAAGCTCGTGAAATGGCGATTAAGAAAGTCTTTGTATTAACTCGTGTTCCTGAGTTCTTTATGAAACAAGATTTCATTCCAACCTCTCGTTCGTTACTGCCAGAGAAAGTGTTGAAAGATTGCGATCAGTGTCCTCGTCAACACGCGTGTGATGAAGTTGCACTTGAAGTTAACCTCCAAGAGCACGTGATCATTAAAACCAGTGTTGCTTAATGAGTATTACAATAGTTATGCGAGACAGTTAACTAAATACTCAAAATAAAAAAGAAAATGTGGTGAACTTTTTAATTAGATACTAGTCTTATTAATAACTGCTTTTTCTTAGACAGATTCTAAGAGGCCCCGATATCTATTTTGATATCGGGGCTTTATTTTTTGTACGCCATCGTATTTTTTGATGTTAATCGATAGTAGAGCATCATTAATAGATGCAGAGTAAGTAAACTGGTAAAAGTACTACTTATCATAAAAGTAGCAATTGCTTCTATTTGATAGGGGGTTGGTTGAAAGAACTCTAGCCATGTGACCCAGCCACCGATAGAGAGAAAAGTCAGCTGTTTCATGCAACGAGAGCAACGACCGAGCTTTTGTTTAAAGATGTCTGAACGACAAGTTTTACAGGACATGATGATAGATTCTTAGGCTAATACGCAATGCTCTGAACTTTAAATGCAAAAAGACCAATGCGCAAACATTGGTCTTTTATTTTTTTAATATTGTTTAATCAGATTAACAACCTGGGCCACAATCCATACAATGTTTGATCGTTTCTGGGCCTAAATGTAATTTAGCATTTAAATCACGAAGGGCAGTACGAACGCCTTCTTCAATCACTGGGTGGTAGAAAGGCATATCGAGCATGTCTGAGATCGTCATCTTATTTTGATGTGCCCAAGCTAATAGGTGTGCTAAGTGCTCTGCATTTGGCCCCATCATTTCAGCACCTAGGAAGCGACCAGTTCCTTGCTCTCCGTATACATGAAGAATACCTTTGTTACGTAGCATCACTCGTGAGCGACCTTGGTTTTCAAAAGAGACCTCACCGGTTGCGAAACAACCACAAGTGCCTAAGCGTGTTGTAATTTCTTTATAGGTTTCACCAACCATCGCAATTTGTGGGTCAGAGAATACCGCAGAGATTTTCGAACGGCGAAGGCCTGCACGGATCTCAGGGAAGCGACCTGCATTATCACCCGCTATACGTGCTTGGTCTGCTGCTTCGTGCAATAGTGGCAGTTGGTTACTTGCATCACCTGCAATAAATACGGTTGATAGTGATGTTTGTAGCGTGTAATGGTCTGCCGTTGGAACGCCACGTTCATCTAGTTCAATGGATGTATTCTCTAGACCTAATTTATCGGTATTTGGGCGACGACCTGTTGCTGCTAATACATATTCAACAAGATTAGTTTCTAGTTCACCTTGCTTATTGATGAATATAATCTCAACACGATCTTCACCAGATTCAGTGGTGATGCGCTTCATGCTTTCAATTTTAACATCAGCATCAAGATAGAATTCTTCATTAAAGGCTTTGTTTGCATAAGCCATTACTTCAGGGTCGGTTACCGGACCAACTTGGCCACCTAAACCAAACAGTTTAGTATCAACACCTAAACGGTGAAGCGATTGACCAAGCTCAAGGCCAATAACACCAGGGCCAAATACCGCGACTGATTTTGGTAAATCATCCCAATTAAATACATCATCATTGATGATCAAACGATCACCCAGTTCATTCCAAACTGCAGGGTAAGCAGGGCGAGAGCCTGTAGCGATAACAATGCGTTTTGCAGTGACGATAGTGTGGTCGTCAACTTGTAATGTATTGTCATCTAAAAACTTAGCGTAGCCAGAGATCTTATCTTCGGCTGGTATTTCATCAACGCCTTCTAAAACAAAACCAACAAAACGGTCACGTTCAAATTTCACTCGCTCCATGACTTCACGGCCGTTAATTACGATCTCACCTTGAGGGTGAATACCAAATTGAGGCGCTTTTTCAATTTGATGAACGCTTTCTGCTGCTGCAATTAACAGTTTTGATGGCATGCAACCAACGCGAGCACAAGTGGTACCATAAGGTCCGCCTTCAATCATAACAACACTGTCAGTATGTTCTTTTGCTGCACGGTAAGAGCCCAAACCTGCTGTACCACCACCGATAACAGCTACATCTACATTGACTTGTTTCATAATAATTCTCTCGTAATCGCTTTATTTTGAATGAACGAACCCTTCCGACTTTTATTATGTTTTTTAAGCCAGTCAGAATAATAGGTTGGTTTGATTGTTTAGCGTTGCTGTGTTTTCTAATCTTTGAAATGCTCAACTAGCCCACAAAGTGGTGGGCTAGTCGATGGTCTATCTTAATAGATTAACCTAGGAACGTTTCTAGCTCTTCGCTACCACCGATGTGTTTGCCACCGATGAATACTTGAGGAACGGTAGCACGACCCGTAATTGCACGTAGGCTAACGGTTGTCGCGTCTTTGCCTAGAACCACTTCTTCATAATTTAGGCCTTTGTCGATTAGGTTCTGTTTCGCTTTCATACAGAAAGGACAGCCTGGTTTAGTGAATACTGTGATTGACTCTTGCTCTTTGTGTTCAGGCGCTAGGTAGTTCAGCATAGTATCGGCATCAGATACGTTGAACGGGTCGCCTGCAACGTCTTCTTCGATAAACATTTTTTCAACTACGCCATTTTTAACTAGCATGCTGTAACGCCATGAACGCTTACCAAATCCAAGGTCATTTTTCTCAACTAGCATGCCCATGCCATCTGTGAATTCGCCGTTACCATCTGGAATGAAGGTGATGTTTTCTGCTTCTTGGTCTGATTTCCATGCGTTCATTACAAACGTATCGTTTACAGATACACATAAGATGTCATCTACACCATTCTCTTTAAATACAGAATGTAATTCGTTGTAACGAGGTAGGTGGCTTGAAGAACACGTTGGAGTAAATGCACCAGGAAGGCTAAATACGATAACGGTTTTGTCTTTAAATAGTTCTTCTGTTGTTACGTTAACCCAAGCATCACCTTTACGTGTTGGAAATGTAACTTGAGGAACTGATTGACCTTCTTTAGATGTAAACATAATGATGTCCTTTAAATTTTAATTAATTTTAAATTTTTTATTCGGGGTCTGCCCGGTTGATGTAGCTATTATGCAAAAGCCTTCTTGATAGTTCTAATCGTTTGGTGTTATCGTTTCAATCGTTAAAAGCTATCAAATTTGTTGGCATATTATGAATCAAAGCTGTCAGGAGTGTAATACATGAATATCCGTGATTTTGAGTACTTGGTCGCACTTGCTGAGCATAAACATTTTCGTAAGGCGGCAGAGTCTTGTTTTGTTAGTCAGCCGACACTAAGTGGGCAGATCAAGAAGCTAGAAGAAGAAGTGGGATTAACCTTATTGGAAAGAACTAGCCGTAAGGTGTTATTTACTGATGCAGGCTTACAGTTAGTAGAGCAGGCTAAGCGGATCCTAATTGAGGTCAAACGTTTCTCTGAACTTGCTAACCAACAAGGTAAGGAAATGACGGGACCATTACATCTTGGTTTTATACCTACAGTCGGACCTTATGTTTTACCTTGGATTGTGCCAACATTAAAAGAAAGATTTCCAGACTTAAATCTGTACCTGCATGAGGCTCAAACGCATCAATTAGTTAAAATGTTAGAAGAGGGCAAGATTGACTGCATGATATTGGCCTCTGTTGATGAAACCAGCGCATTTATTGAAATAGCAGTTTATGACGAGCCAATGGTGCTGGCGGTGCCAACCGATCATAAATGGGCGAATGAAGGGACAATAGACATGTCTCGATTAAGTGGTGAGTCAGTTTTAATGCTAGGGGATGGGCATTGTTTACGAGATCAAGCATTAGGATTTTGTTTTGCTGCTGGAGCTAAGGATGATGACCATTTCAAAGCCACCAGCTTAGAAACATTACGTAATATGGTTGCTGCGGGCAGTGGAATTACATTAATGCCATATCTTTCAGTACCTAAAGAGAAAGTACGTGATGGAGTCTGCTATTTACCAGCGAAAGATCCTGTACCGCATCGACAAATCGTATTGGCTTATCGCCCCGGCTCACCATTGCGATCTCGTTATGAAGATTTAGCTAAAGAGATCGAAAAGAAAATGACAGAGGTTATTTGCTAATACCAATTCCAATAAATAGATCATCTAATTAGTTACATTGGTATCAATTCTATTGAGCGATAAGAAACAAAAAGGACGCTAAATTAGCGTCCTTTTTTATGGCTTGATGATAACGAGGTTAGAAGAGACTTTCGTCTTCCATTCCATCACCATCAGCATCACCGGATGAATAAAGCGTATCTTGGAAATCTTGTTTTACGTATTCTGTCGGTTCTGTTCCTCCGGCAAAATATTCCCACATACTGGTCTCATCATTTTTATTGGTCAATAGGCCTGTTTCACGGTCTATTTTGACTTTAATGATGTTTGCTGGAAGGCGTTGTTGCTCTTCTGGTACACCTTCAAGCGCCACTTTCATAAAGTTTATCCACGCATAGATAGCTGTTTTGCCACCCGCTTCACCACCAAAGGACATTTCTTCTTTGGTCATGTTGTCATTTTTTGTGGTGTAACCTAATCGGTGTGATGGGTTATCAAAACCAACCCATGCTGTTGCTACTACATTTGGTCCATAGCCGTTATACCAAGCATCAACAGAGTCATTGGTTGTCCCTGTTTTACCACCAATATCACGACGTTTTAATACTTGTGCTCGCCAGCCAGTGCCGTTCCAGCCTGTACCTTTACGCCAGCTACCACCGCCCCAAATATTGCTGTACATCATTTCCTTAGTTAAGAATGCATTTTGTGCAGAAATCACTTTCTTCGCATAAGGCGAGTCTTCATCATTTTGATTCGAACAATTTGTTTGGCAAATGGTTTTTGGTGTCGCTTTATACACCTCATCACCAAATGGGTCATTAATGTGGTCGATGTAGTAAGGCTCTACGTAGTAACCATTATTGGCAAATACAGCAAAGCCTTGTGCCATTTGTACTGGCGTTAAACTACCGGCACCTAGTGCAATGGTTTCAGAGTGTGGAATGTCTTCCTTTTTAAAGCCAAAGCGAGTTAGGTAATCAATGGTTTCATCTAAACCGACGTCACGTAATACACGAACCGCCATTACGTTTTTAGATTGAGCTAAACCAATACGTAGGCGAGCAGGGCCAACATAAGTTGGTGGCGAATTTTTAGGTCGCCATGCAGTACCTTGACTCTGATCCCAAGTATTGATCGGAGCATCATTTACCAAGCTTGCGAGTGTTTTTCCATGGTAAAGAGCAGCAGAGTAGATAAATGGCTTAATACTAGAACCAACCTGACGCACAGATTGTGTTGCACGGTTAAATTTATTATGAACAAAGTTGAAACCACCAACTAATGACGTTATTGCGCCATCTGTTGGGTCCATGGCAACAAAAGCGGTATTGGCAGCAGGCACTTGGCTTAGCTTCCACACCGTCGTTGTTACATCATCTTGGGTTTCTTGGCTTAATGGGCGAACATAAACTTGCTCTCCTACCGCTAAAATATCTGCTGCACGACGAGGTGCTGGACCTTGACGTTTGTCAGTTTTAAAGCGACGAGCCCATTTTAAGCCATCCCATGGAATGGTAGCGATACCGTTGTTTTTAATATCAACGGTTGCCGTTTTTCCTTTAATAGATAAAACAACCGCTGGCATTAGCTCACCATAAGAAGGTTCATTTCTAAGGTGTTTAGCGATTGCTTTTTCATCAAGTGGTGTCGCTTTTGGTTCCCACACTGTTTTCACCGCACCACGGAAGCCATGACGTTCGTCATAAGCCAGCAGGTTATCAATTGATGCTTTGTTTGCTTCCGCTTGCATTTTTGAATCGACAGTCGTGTAGATATTCATACCAGAAGTATAAGCGGCTTCTTCACCGTACTTATTAACCATCCAAGCACGAGCGATTTCTGCAATATAAGGCGCTTGTAGTTCAATCTCTGCACCATGGTATTTAGAGATAATGACTTCGGCTTTAGCATCGTCAAATTCTTGCTTAGTAATGTAATTTTCATCAAGCATGCGAGCTAAAACAACATTGCGACGAGTCGTTGAACGATCAACTGAATAGATAGGATTCATTGTCGATGGTGCTTTTGGTAGGCCTGCAATAATGGCAACTTCACCTAAAGTAAGTTGTCCAATTTCTTTACCAAAATAAACATGAGCTGCTGCGCCAACGCCATAAGAGCGGTAACCAAGATAAATTTTATTTAGATAGAGTTCTAAGATTTCTTGTTTTGTTAGCAATTGCTCGATATGAACGGCAATAAAAATCTCTTTAATTTTACGCATGATTTTCTTCTCATTAGATAAGAAGAAATTACGCGCAAGTTGTTGAGTAATGGTACTTGCCCCTTGTTTTGCTGAGCCTGAAGCTACAACAGCAAAAGCAGCACGAGTAATACCGATTGGGTCAAACCCATAATGGCTATAAAAGCGACTGTCTTCGGTCGCAATAATCGCTTCAAGTAAATGAGGAGGCATCTCTTCTAATTTAAGCGGAATACGACGCTTTTCGCCAAATTGAGCAATTAATTTACCATCGCGGCTATATACCTGCATTGGTGTTTGTAGTTGTACATCTTTCAATGTTGCCACGTCTGGTAATTCTGGTTTCACATATTGGTAAAAACCAAAAATTGTTGTGACCCCAAGAATAATGCAAACCAATGTAGCTATAAGCAGTGCCTTTATGAACTTCACCTGATAATTCCCGTTTACTTTAATCTGTATTGTCGTTTCTAACCCGTAACTGAGTAGTATAAATATAACACAACAAAAGATAACGCAAATAAACGCTTAAATTTGAGATATTTATTTATTACCTGGAGTTAACTCAAGATGAACTATCCCACCATTACCGGTTTAGATATAGGGCATCATAGCATTAAAGTCGCCTCTGTAAGGTTAAAAAGAGGTCAATTAGAATGGATGAGCTGCCATGAAATGCCTTTATCGGCGCCAGTGTTTGTAGAGGGGGGGCGATTATTAAATGAAAGTGTAAAACTACAGTTATCTCAATTAAAAAGAAGAGTAAAATCAAATCAAAAACGGGTCGCTTTTTCTATTCCCGATCATCACATAATGAGTAAGTTAATTCAGATAGACAGCCAATTGGATGACAAAGAAATAGAATTTACTCTTACTCATGCATTTGAAAAACAAACATCACTCTCTTCTGCTGAATTAAATATCGATTTCTCTATGATAAAACCGTTGGAAAGTGATGATTTAAAAATAAAGAATTATCAAGTATTCGCTACCCGTAAAGAGATTGTTCACTCTCGTCAGAAGTGTATAGAAAGTGCAGGTTTCCTGACGGTACTTGCAGACATTCATTCGCACTCATTACTAGCGTTATGGCAGCGAGGAGTAGCTGTCTATCCAGATAAAAATAATTGGATATTGGTCGATATTGGATATCAACAGCTAATATTTTGCATCACCTCTCCTAACCAGCACTTATACAGCAAGCAAGTTACTTTTGGTGCATCAATAGTTCAAAATACAAATAATAGAGAACAATACATCACTCAATTATCTGAACATATCCGTCGTCAAATCACTTTGTATTCTTCAATTCATGATCACAAAGTAGAAGGTGTGTGGATTACCGGTGGTGGCTCCCTATATCCAGACTTAGCTTATTTATTGAGTGATGAAATATCATTGCCTACTTTGGCGTTTAATCTTCTCTCTTTATTTCAAGCATCAAGTAAGACACCGCCTTATGTTGAGACATCTATTAATCAATATGCCTCCGCTTTAGGTTTAGGATTAAGAGGAATTGAATGGCTTACCAAATAAACTTATTAGCTTGGAGGGAGAGAGAGCGTACCAAGCATAAGAATCGATTTGTATTGGTGCTGCTTTTTGTCATTGTCTTAGTCGCAGTGTCCCAATGGAGTGGTTTTAATTATTTGCACAGCCAGTACTCGCAACAAGCGAAGAGAAATAGCTCCTTAGAAGCGCATATAGAGACGCTGGATCGAGAATTAATACAATTAAACACCATCAAAAAACAGTATCAAGAGAGGCTACAGCGCTTAACTGCGGTGGAAGAACTGCAACAGAATAAAAATAAAACCACTCAATTGCTGAATACGTTACCTGAGATTATTACAGAGGGTATCTATCTTAATAAAGTTCGTATCCATGAAAGGAAAGTGGAACTCAGTGGGGTGAGTGACAGCCATGCTCACCTTGCCAGTATGTTAGATAAATTAGAACAATCTCAAGCTATAACATCAGTGAAAATCCACTCTATTGTTTCTGAACGAGCGGTATTTAATAGCGAGGTTAACCGTTTTGATGTGTCATTTACGCTGCTTCCTTTCGTGGGCTTTGAGGGATGATGACTGACTGGTTAGCGTTGGATTTGGATGAAATAGCAGAGTGGCCACTGCTGCCAAAAATAGTGGTTATTTTACTTTTATGTCTTGTGGTTAAAAGTGCCGGATATTGGTTTTTTCTGCAGCCCCTTATTGATGATATTGAGCAGATGAAAGCAGAAGAACTCTCGTTAAGAAGTACGGTTGAATATAAATATAAGCAAATTGCAGTGGTGCCTCAAATAGATCGTCAACTTAGTGAGCTGAACTTACGCTATTATTTTTTAGCGCGGCAATTGCCAGCACAAAAAGAGTTAGCAAGTGTGCTTTCGTCTATTAATCAGAGTGGCATTAATCATCAATTAAGCTTTACACGAATTGATTGGGGTGAGAGAGAGGAACAACCTTTCTTTTATAAGCTACCATTGAATATTGAAGCAACAGGCAAGTACCATGACATAGGTGCATTCTCAGAAGCGATTGCTGATCTGCCGCGGATGATTAGCTTAGATGTGGTGGATATTCAAAGAATCACGCTAGAGAGTGATATGTTGCACTTTCGAGTGATGGCAAATACCTATCAGCTTAAGAGCGCTTATGAATAATCGATTTAGGTTAATAATCACTATTATTTTTATGCTCACTCTTATTGGTTGCAAAGCGAATAAAGAACCTTTGAATCTCTTTTATAGTGAAGCAAAGCAAAAGGGTGGTGCTGAAATAGAAGGCTTATCTCCCGCGCGCTCTTTTGAAGTTGAGCCATACACTAAAGTTAACCTCCGCTCTCCTTTTTCATTACCACATCCAACAGAGATAACCTCACAACCGCTAGAGACAAAAAACTGTTGGCAGCCACGGAGTAGAAAGAAAAAAGATCCACTGGAACACTACTCTTTGAAACGGTTGAGATTGAAAGGAATGATAGGGGTTAAGTCTGATGTTATTGCCTTAATAGAAATCCCAAATGGCAATGTGGTTAATGTCCGTAAAGGCCAATATATAGGACGTAATAATGGAAAACTCATCAGTATTCAATCAAATAAAATCATTATTAAAGAGATCTTAAGTGATGGTTTAGGTTGCTGGAAAAAAAGAAAGTTCGCCTTGGTATTAAAATAAGTGCGGAACAAAAATAGGGATTAGGCATGTTGCAAGGATGCAGGGAAAATATCAAACTGTTCAGTATTCAATGTAGTGTCATTTTTATTGTCAGTTGGGTGAGTTTAGCGGCTCAGGCGAATCAAATAGTGACGAATCAACTGTTGAATGTCGATTTTAAATTGGGTCAGAAAAAAGAGGGAGTGATCATCATTGATCTCGCCTCTTCATCGGCTTTGATTGATTTAAAAAAAGAAAATCGTAAATTAATTATTGAGTTGCATGATACTAAGATCAGCGATGATAAGTTAGTTATCTTGGATGTCGAAGATTTTTCTACCATAGTTTCTCGAATTGAAACCTTTAGAGATCGGAGTAGCACAAGACTATCAGTGGAGGTGAATGACGCCTATCAATACGATTACGATGTAATAGATAAACAAGTGACGGTTATCGTTTCTAAGTCCAAAAAATCAACGGGCTCAGATACTATCTTATTAAATAATCATAAAAAAAAACCGATTTCGATTAACTTCCAAGATATATCAGTGCGGCATGTATTGCAGTTGATCGCGGATTATAATGATTTTAATTTAGTGGTATCAGACTCGGTTGAAGGCAATTTAACGCTGCGTTTAGATGATGTGCCGTGGCAACAAGTTTTAGATATCATTCTAAAAGCTAAGCATTTAGACAAGCGCGTTGAAGGTAATGTGGTCTTGGTAGCTCCTAAATCAGAGTTTGATATACAAAAGAAAAAAAGTTTAGAACAAGACAAAATGGCCTCGGAATTAACAGTACTTTCTTCTGTCATTCTTCCAATTAGTTATGCGAAAGCCTCCGATATTGCCGAACTTTTCACTGGAGATGGTGAGGTAACTATGCTCTCTCAGCGCGGAAGTATCACTGTTGATGAGCGAACCAACTCACTATTACTGCGTGACTTACCAGAAAGTATTGCGGTTATTAAAGATATTATTGAAACCTTAGATGTACCTATCAAACAAGTTCAGATTGAAGCAAGAATTGTTACTATTAATGAAGGCCATTTAGATGAACTTGGCGTTCGCTGGGGGGTTACTAATATTAATGGCAGCACCACTGTTGGCGGCTCAATTGAAAACAATTTAGCGACGATTGGGTTATATGATGGTGGGGAATCGGGACTTCCTGTTGATGATTTTTTAAATGTAAATCTTGGTTTAGTCAATCCAGCAGCATCGAGCATTGCTTTTCAGGTCGCTAAATTAGGTTCTAACTTATTGTTGGATCTGGAACTTTCGGCGCTGCAAGCGGAGTCTAAGGCTGAAATAATTTCTAGCCCTCGACTGATTACTACCAACAAAAAGTCAGCTTATATTGAGCAAGGAACGGAGATCCCATACTTAGAAGCCTCTTCGGGTGGAGCGGCATCGGTCTCTTTTAGAAAAGCCGTGTTAAGTTTGATGGTGACACCACAAATAACCCCAGATAATCGCTTGGTTCTGGATTTGATTGTAACGCAAGATAGACCGGGTCAGGTCGTTAAAACAGGGACCGGTGAGGCGGTAGCAATTGATACTCAGCGAATAGGAACTCAAGTGTTAGTCGATAATGGTGAGACCGTTGTTTTAGGCGGTATCTATCAGCATTCATTATCAAATAGTGTAGAAAAAGTTCCTTTATTAGGAGATCTTCCTTTGCTAGGAGCACTATTTCGTCGTAGCTCAGAAAATATAGGTAAAAAAGAATTATTAATCTTCGTTACCCCAAAAGTTGTTATACAGTAATAAGATAGCGTTATTTTAAGGTGTGAAATATTATTGAAATAAGGGGTAAAAAAAATTATTATGCTGAACTTTTCATCTAGCTATTGCAATCACTAGCTATTAACTGAGATAATTTTTAGTCTGATCACAAAATATCTGTGAGGAATATGGTGCCACAGAAGCATGTCTAGAAGAGACAACTGTTGGCAATGTCGTTAATGAACTTTGCATAATTTCTAAAAAATGGCTGAAAAACGAAATATTTTCCTTGTTGGCCCAATGGGCGCCGGCAAAAGTACAATTGGTAGACACTTAGCACAGCAACTTCATATGGAGTTTCTTGATTCTGACACAGTAATCGAAGAACGCACAGGCGCAGATATTGCTTGGGTATTCGACGTGGAAGGTGAAGAAGGATTCCGTGTACGTGAAGAAGGTGTAATTAACGATTTAACTCAAGAGCAAGGCATTGTACTTGCGACGGGTGGTGGCTCTGTAATTAGTAAAGAGAGTCGCAATCGTTTATCTGCTCGTGGTGTTGTTGTATATCTTGAAACTACAATTGAGAAGCAATTAGCTCGCACACAACGCGATAAAAAACGTCCGTTGCTTCAAACTGATGAACCTCGTGAAGTGTTAGAAGCACTAGCGAAAGAGCGTAATGCACTTTATGAAGAAGTGTCTGATTACGTTGTTCGCACCGATGATCAAAGTGCAAAAGTAGTTGCAAATCAAATCATCCAAATGCTTGAAGAGCGTTAATTCAAGTTATTTACTAAGACAGATACTGGGAACGAATCATGGAAACGATTCATGTAGATTTAGCAGAACGTAGCTATCCCATCTCTATCGGCGCCGAGTTGTTTTGCAACCCGGCGTATTTTTCATCAGTAATACCTGCCAATAAACGTGTTGTCGTTATCAGTAATGTAACGGTTGCACCGTTGTATGCTCAACAAGTCATTGAGACATTAAACACGCTTGAATGCCAAGTATCATTGTTGGAATTAGACGATGGTGAGCAATATAAGAATTTAGACACCTTCAATAAGATCTTAACTTTTCTGCTTGAGGAAAATCACAGTCGTGACGTAACGATTGTTGCCTTAGGAGGCGGAGTTGTTGGTGATGTGGTTGGTTTTGCTTCCGCATGTTATCAACGTGGCGTTGATTTTATTCAGATACCGACAACACTTCTTTCTCAAGTTGATTCATCTGTTGGTGGTAAAACCGCAATAAATCATCCGCTTGGTAAGAATATGGTGGGTGCATTTTATCAACCCAAAGCCGTTATTATCGATATTAATTGTCTTAAAACATTACCTGAGCGTGAATTCGCAGCAGGGATGGCTGAGGTGATTAAATACGGCATTATTATTGACCGTGAATTCTTTGAGTGGCTTGATGAGAACATGGATAAACTGTATGCATTGGATCATGATGCGTTGGTTTATGCTATCTCACGTTGTTGTCAAATTAAGGCTGATGTTGTAGCAAAAGATGAAAAAGAATCAGGGATGCGTGCACTCTTGAACCTAGGTCATACTTTTGGTCATGCGATTGAAGCTGAAATGGGTTACGGTAATTGGCTTCACGGTGAAGCGGTTTCTGCAGGCACAGTAATGGCGGCAGTGACAGCTCAAAAAGAAGGGTTAATTTCGCAAAATGATGTAGAGCGTATTTGTGCTCTATTAGAAAAAGCGAAGTTGCCACTTAAAGCACCCAAAGAGATGACAGTAGATGCATTTATGAAGCACATGATGCGTGACAAGAAAGTGTTGTCAGGTAAGTTACGTTTGGTATTGCCAACATCAATTGGCAGTTCTGAAGTCGTGACTGGTGTTTCTGAAGATGTGCTTGCTGATGTAATTGAGCAATGTAAGGCGTAAAATATGAGTATTGGTCATGATTTAACTGTGTTGGAATTAGAAAGCCAAATTGATGTGTTATCACGCATTCAATTTGTATCTCGTTTTGGTTCTAATTTAGTACATATTGAAGGGGTAAAAGGCTCTGGAAAGTCATGGCTTGCTCAGCGTTATCTTGAAAAGTGGAGTGATGATGCCAATCAAGCTCTGCTTATGTGCCACAAAAATCAATCAATTCAACAGCAACGTGGGATCATCTTAAAGCAAGTGGTCCGAGATCCGCTTTTTAATGAGTTTGATACTGTTGTTGACAGTATTGGCCGTATGTTAGCCGGCGAAGCGTGCAATTTATTGTTGGTTATTGATGACGCTCACTTACTTTCTACTGAATTACTCAGTGAATTGTGGCTTTTAGTACAAAAAGCGCAATCAACACCAAATTGGCAAATCAACGTCCTGTTATTTTCAGAGGCTGGAAAGTTAACGCCTGCATTAGCAAGAATGTCTTATGGGCAAGATAATAAACCCATTGATATTGATATTGAATTATTGAGTGCTGAAGAAGCCGCAACGTTTACTGAAATGTTGGTGGTTCGCTTTAAAGCAAATGGCGAAGAGAAGCGTCGTATTCGTAATTTGGTGGATAAAAGTAATCGTCTTCCTGCAGAGCTGATTGTATTAGGTGACAAGAAAAAAGGACGCCGAGTTATTATTCGATCTGTGACGCACTCTCCTATTGGTATTTTAGGCGTGGCTGGGGGGCTATTTTTGGCTGCCGCAGGTAGCTATTGGTGGCTAAATCAAGCAACCACAGTTCCAGTCTCTTCTGTGGTAGATACCGCCCTAGAACACGAGACAAAATTAGCGGTTGATCTCGATAATAAAATTAGCGGTGCGATTAATAATACCGACTTAACAAGTGTTAACCAGCCAGAAGATGATACTCATACTATTCCTCCTGATGTGATTGATACCGCTATTATTGCAGAGACGACTGTTGAAGAGGGTAAACGTGTTGTTGTTCCTTCAGAGTTAGTTGACTCTTTAGTTAGTGATTCAGAAGGTGCATTAGAACAACAAGACGTGGCGGTGAAAGAAGAGCCTAGTGACGTGACGGTTGAAGTAGTAAAAGAAGAGCCTAGCGACGTGGCTGTTGAAGTAGTAAAAGAAGAACCAATAACTGAGCCTGAAGTTAAGCAGGAAGCCAGTTCAAACATCACATTTAGCTTGGCGAATAGCGAGTTAAAAGGTATTTCTCAAAAACGTTATGTCTTGCAGTTAGCGGCATTAACTAATGAAGAAGCGGTACAAGAGTTCCTGACTGAACATCAGATTGATAAATCGGCTCGTATCTATCAAGCATTGCGTAATGGTTCTATTTGGTACATCGTTACTTTTGGTGATTATGCTTCAATCTCAGCGGCGCGTGGTGCAGTACAAACATTACCAAGTTCAGTACAAAGCTTAGGGCCTTGGGCTAAATCTTTAGTGCAGGTGCATCGAGAGATTGATTCTGTAAAATAAGCACTAAGATAAACAGACCATAGTGAAAAAATAGGGTACAATCCCCCGCTTTCTGGATCAAGGTAATAGGGCGTAAAAGACGTATGAAAAAGCATCGTGCATTTCTCAAGTGGGCTGGCGGTAAATATAGCCTAGTAGAAGAAATTCAACGCCATCTTCCCGATGCTAGAAAACTGATCGAACCTTTTGTCGGTGCGGGCTCAGTTTTTTTGAATACTGACTATGATCAATACCTTCTTGCCGATATCAATCCTGATTTGATTAATCTTTATAATCACCTTAAAGATGACCCCGAACATTTTGTTGAAGACGCTCGTGCGTTATTCCAACCAGAATACAATCAAAAAGAAGTGTATCTAGATCTACGTATTGAATTTAATCAATGCACAGATACCTATCGTCGATCGTTACTTTTCCTATACATGAATCGTCATGGTTTTAATGGTTTATGCCGTTATAACAAAAAAGGCGGTTTTAATGTGCCTTTTGGTTCGTATAAGAAGCCGTATTTCCCTGAAAAAGAGATGTACTTTTTTGCTGAAAAAGCTAAGAAAGCAACGTTTGTTTGTGAGGGGTACGTAGAAACATTTAAGCGTGCTCGTAAAGGGTGCGTGATTTATTGTGATCCCCCTTATGCACCCCTATCAACAACCGCGAATTTTACCTCTTATGCGGGTAATGGTTTTTCATTAGATGATCAGGCCGCATTGGCTGATATCGCTGAAAAAGCAGCATTTGAACGTGATATCCCCGTTCTTGTTTCTAACCACGATACAACACTCACACGACGTTTGTACCATGGTGCAACCTTGAGTACGATTAAGGTAAAGCGCACTATTAGTCGAAATGGTGGCAGTAGAAATAAAGTGGATGAGCTAATGGCTCTGTTTTATGCGCCTAAATGTACTGAGTAAATAGAACATCCCCCTTCAAAATTCCGTTCAAAAGGTTAACAGAGCCTAAGACAGGTTTGTAATTATCAGGTAGAATTGCGCCGTCGATTTAATCGATTGCGCTATATCGTTATAGCGGTACTTAAATAATGATTAACCTGAGGCTCAATATGAAAGATTTTTTGATCGCACCATCTATTCTCTCTGCTGATTTTGCTCGTCTTGGTGAAGATGTTGAGAAAGTATTAGCATCAGGTGCCGATGTCGTTCACTTCGACGTAATGGATAACCACTATGTACCAAACCTAACGTTTGGCGCGCCAATCTGTAAAGCGCTGCGTGACTACGGCATTACTGCTCCTATCGATGTTCATTTAATGGTTAAGCCAGTAGATAGCCTGGTTCCTGAGTTCGCTAAAGCAGGCGCAACGATGATCACTTTTCATGTAGAAGCATCAGAACACATTGATCGCACGCTTCAATTAATTAAAGAAAACGGCTGTCAGGCTGGTGTGGTATTAAACCCAGCAACGCCATTATCTTGCCTTGATTACATTATGGATAAAGTAGATATGATCTTACTTATGTCTGTAAACCCAGGGTTTGGTGGTCAATCATTCATTCCTCATACCCTAGATAAACTGCGTGCAGTTCGTAAACTTATCGATGAATCTGGCCGTAATATACGTCTTGAAATTGATGGCGGTGTGAAGGTTGATAACATTCGTGAAATTGCTGAAGCGGGTGCGGATATGTTCGTAGCAGGCTCTGCTATTTTTAATCAACCAAACTACAAAGAAGTGATTGATGAAATGCGTGCTGAATTAGCAAAAGTGAAAGGTAATTAAGAACCATGTTTGAAAACATCAAACTGATCGCTTTTGATTTAGATGGAACGCTGCTTGATAGTGTTCCAGATTTAGCTCGTGCAGTTGACCTTGCAATGCAAGATGTTGGTTATCCAAGAGTAACGCTAGAACAAGCGTCTCATTGGATTGGCAACGGTGCTGATGTGCTTGTTTCTCGTGCATTAAGCCAAAGTGTTACCGTTCAAGAAGGACTAGACCCTGAATTGATTAAGCAGGCTCGTGCTCGTTTAGATCATCACTACCATGATGGTGGGCATGAGTTAAGTCACTTATACCCAAAAGTAAAAGAGACGCTAGAAGCGCTGCATCAGCAAGGATACACCTTAGCTTTAGTCACGAATAAACCTGCTCAATTTGTTCCAGAGTTGCTTGAGCAGCATCAACTAGATCACCTTTTTGTTGATGTCATTGGTGGCGATACCTTCGTTGAGAAGAAACCAAACCCATTTGCGCTAAATTGGCTACTCGATAAGCATCAATTAACCGCTTCTGAGATGTTGATGGTGGGCGACTCAAGAAATGATATTCAAGCGGCACAAGCGGCGGGTTGTTATAGCTTTGGTTTGACTTATGGCTATAACCATGGCGAACCAATAGCAGACAGTAAGCCAGATGTAGTCAGTGATGAATTTAATTATTTATTAGCCGTGATGAGTGTGGCAAGATAGTATTCATTGATAAGTACAGCTAAATATAATTTTTGGCCTTATCAAAACAAACAGAATAACCATTAAATGATCCCATCGTGGATCATTTAATTTTTACAGTTAAACAAGGAATCATAACCATGAGCAAGCCCATCGTATTAAGTGGTGTTCAACCATCAGGTGAACTAAGTATCGGTAACTACTTGGGTGCTCTACGTCAATGGCAACAGATGCAAGACGATTATGATTGTCAGTACTGTGTAGTAGACCTTCACGCCATTACGGTTCGCCAAGATCCTAAAGCGCTGCATGAAGCAACTCTCGATGCACTGGCAATTTGTCTAGCGGTTGGTGTTGATCCAAAGAAGAGCACGCTATTTGTTCAGTCGCACGTACCAGAGCATGCTCAACTTGGTTGGCTTCTTAACTGTTACACTCAAATGGGTGAATTGAATCGTATGACTCAATTCAAAGATAAATCAAAGCGTTATGCAAATGACATTAACGTAGGTTTGTTTGATTACCCAGTATTAATGGCGGCAGATATTCTTCTTTATGGTGCACATCAAGTGCCTGTAGGTAGCGATCAAAAGCAACACTTAGAATTAGCGCGTGATATTGCCAATCGTTTTAACAATATCTACAGCCCTGAAGCGCCATTATTTACCGTGCCAGAACCGTACATTCCACAAGTGAATGCGCGTGTAATGAGCCTGCAAGACGCGACGAAAAAAATGTCTAAATCAGATGATAACCGTAAAAACGTTATTACGCTGCTAGAAGATCCTAAGTCAATTCTTAAGAAGATTAATAAAGCACAAACAGATGCAGAAATGCCACCGCGTATAGCTCATGATTGGGAAAATAAAGCAGGTATATCAAACCTTATGGGTCTATACTCTGCGGCATCAGGTAAAACGTTTGAAGAGATCGAAGCGCAATACCAAGGTGTTGAAATGTACGGTCCATTCAAGAAAGACGTTGGTGAAGCCATTGTGACTATGCTTGAGCCGATTCAATCTGAATACAAGCGTATTCGTGACGATCGTGCCTACATGGATTCTGTTATGAAAGCGGGTGCAGAGAAAGCCTCTGAGCGCGCAGCTGTTACATTGAAAAAAGCGTTTGAAGCGGTTGGTTTTGTTACTCGCCCATAGTCTGTCGCTCTGATAAAATAGATTGCTCGTAGGGTTTCCTTGCGGGCAATTTTTATTTCTTATTCATCTTCCTAAGTAGTTTTTTATGCTGTTAATGATCGACAATTATGATTCGTTTACCTATAACTTATATCAGTATTTCTGTGAGTTAGGTGCTGAGGTAAAAGTGGTTCGTAATGATGAAATTGACATTGCAGGCATTGAAGCGCTTAACCCATCTCACTTGGTTATCTCTCCAGGCCCTTGTACTCCTAACGAGGCTGGCATTTCTTTGCAAGCCATTGAATATTTCGCAGGGAAATTACCAATTCTTGGCGTGTGTTTAGGCCATCAAGCTATTGCTCAAGTATTTGGTGGTGATGTGGTACGTGCTAAAAAAGTGATGCATGGAAAAACCTCCCCAATTATTCATACCAATCGAAGTGTATTTCAAGGGTTGAATAATCCGCTTACTGTTACTCGGTATCACTCTCTTGTTGTTAAAGCTGAGACCTTACCTAGCTGCTTTGAAATCACGGCATGGACGGAAAATGAAGTAGGAGAGATGGATGAAGTCATGGGTTTTTGCCACAAAACATTACCGATAGAAGCGGTACAATTTCACCCTGAATCGATAATGACAGAGCAAGGTCACGACATTCTTGCTAATTTTTTTAATAAATAATTAATATCACCTCAATTCCCTAGAGCGATCCAGTTCACCCTTCTTGCTTTTTCTTTTGTCTCTTCAGTGCATTTTTTATTTGATGATTTATGCATAAGAGCAATGCCATCTATTCTTATAAATTCGTTTACTTATCTAGTTGCCTACTATAGCTTGGAATTATAACTATTCTAATAAACTGACTCTTCAGTCATTTGTCGATATAAAATGGAACTTTTTTAGTTCAAAAAAAGAATTTTGTGCTATTGAAAAGGTTAATGGTTTGTAAATACTATGCTGAAAAACGGCATACGCAGAAGGAAAGTGTGATGACGACCAATTCAAACGTCGAACGTAAAGATTTTAATGATGTAATGGTACCTTGTTATAACCCAATGGAAATTATTCCAGTTAAAGGGGAAGGTGCTCGTGTATGGGATCAAGCAGGAAAAGAGTACATTGATTTTGCTGGAGGCATCGCCGTAAGTTGTTTAGGTCATTGTCACCCTGTGATGGTTAACGCGTTGCAAGAGCAATCACAGAAGCTGTGGCATCTTAGTAATGTGATGACCAATGAACCAGCTATTCGTTTAGCGAAAAAATTAACCGAAGTGTCATTTGCAGAAAAAGTATTTTTTGCGAACTCTGGTGCAGAAGCGAACGAAGCCGCACTTAAGTTAGCTCGACGCTGGGCAGTAGATGTTCATGGAGAAGAGAAAAGTGAAATCATCGCATTTAAACAAGGCTTCCATGGTCGAACTTTCTTTACCGTAACAGTCGGTGGCCAAGCGGCGTATTCTGATGGGTTTGGCCCTAAGCCGGGTGATATATCTCATCTTGAATACAATAATCTTGCAGAGCTTGAAGCGCACATGTCAGAAAAAACCTGTGCAATTATGATGGAACCATTGCAAGGTGAAGGTGGATTAATTTCTCCTACATCAGAATTTGTAGAAGGCGTTAGATCGCTGTGTGATAAATACAACGCACTGCTTATTTTTGATGAAGTACAAACAGGTAATGGTCGTACTGGTGACTTTTATGCTTATCAAGGTTTAGGTGTGACACCTGATATCTTAAGTACAGCAAAATCGTTAGGTGGCGGTTTCCCTATTGGTGCCATGCTAACAACAACAGAGTTGGCTCAACACTTAAAAGTGGGTACTCACGGTTCAACGTATGGTGGTAATCCATTAGCGTGTGCAGTGGCTGAGGCTGTAGTTGAAGAAGTCTCCAAACCAGAAACATTGGCTGGCGTAAAAGAGCGTGAGCAATGGTTCCGCGATGGACTAGAAGCGTTAAATACAAAATACGATATGTTCGCAGAGATCCGCGGCAAAGGGTTACTACTTGGCGCCGCATTAAATGACACATGGCAAGGTCGTGCTCGTGATGTTCTTGTTGCCGCAGGAGAGCAAGGGCTAATGGTACTTGTGGCTGGCGTGAATGTAGTTCGCTTTACACCATCGCTAGTGATCACAAAAGAAGACGTTGAGCTTGGTTTTACTCGTTTAGATAAGGCACTTGCGTCATTAAATAAATAGATTCATATAGAAATTTGGGCAACTCCGGAGTTTGGGGAGCCCTCTTTTTATTTAGATTTAAAACCTAGGTGTTCATTCCAATAGATAGCCTTGACGTTTTATCTATTGGACTTAGCACTGTCTATGAAACATCGCATCGGAGGGAATATTGATGCTTGTTATTCGTCCTATCACTCAGGAAGATTATCCTGCGCTTCATCAGTGTGCCGTAGAATCTGGCCATGGCTTTACCTCATTACCTGTCAATGAAGAGCAATTACGAAATCGAATTGATCACTCTATTGAGAGCTTTCAAAAAGAAGTTCAATCCCCTAGTACAGAAGGTTACCTCATGGTTGGGGAAGATTCGGTCACCGGTGAGGTTACGGGTACCACAGGGGTAGAAGCCGCCGTTGGTTTAGATTCACCTTTCTATAATTATCACATCAGTAAAGTGGTTCATTTCTCACGTAAGCTCAATGTTAATAATGTCGTGAAGGTACTGACTTTTGGCAGTAATTACACGGGTAGCACTGAAATATGTACGCTTTTCTTACGCCCTGAATTTCGTGAAGGTCTTAATGGACGATTGATGTCTAAAGCGCGTTTTTTAATGATGGCGGAGCACCCGCACCGTTTCTCTGACACCATCTTTGCTGAAATGCGTGGTGTTTCTGATGCAGAAGGAGAGTCTCCATTCTGGAAGTGGCTACAGAAGCATTTTTTCTCGATTGATTTTACCGAAGCGGATTATCTAACGGGTATTGGATATAAAGGATTCATTGCTGATCTTATGCCTAAGTTGCCGATCTACGTTAGCTTATTAAGTAAAGAGGCTCAGGCGGTTATTGGTAAGGTTCATGACAATACTAAACCTGCTCTAAGACTATTAGAAAATGAAGGTTTTCGCTGTCGAGGTTATGTCGATATTTTTGATGCAGGGCCGACGGTTGAATGTGATTTACGTAGCATAGAATCAGTGCGAAATTCATTTAAAGCTAAAGTTATCATCACAGAGCATAACAGCTCGCAGCAGTATTTAATTTCAAATACATCGTTTGAGAATTTCAGAGCAACAGCAACCACCGCCGCTTATGATAAAGCGACCGATACCGTTCATTTAACGCAAGAAGCGGCAACGGCACTGCAAGTAGATGTTGATGATTACGTACGTTTATTAGCTCAATAGAGGACAAAGGATATGACACATTGGATTGCAGGGGATTGGGTTTCAGGTAATGGTGAAACCATACAATCAATAAGCCCGTACAACAGTGACGTGGTGTGGGAAGGGAACAGCGCAACCAAAGAGCAGGTTGAGTCAGCTGTTAGTGCGGCACGGCATGCCTTTATTGAGTGGAAAAAACAGCCTTTTGAAGCGCGCCAAGTGATCATTGAGCGTTTTGCTGAGTTAGTAAAAGAAAATGCAGATCAGATAGCAGAAGTGATTGCTAAAGAGACAGGTAAACCTTTCTGGGAAACCAAAACCGAAGCCGGTGCGATGGTTGGGAAAATCGCGATTTCTATTCGTGCTTATCATGAAAGAACGCCCTATAAAGAGCGTGAAGCGGCAGGAAATAAAATTGTACTAAGACATCGACCTTTAGGTGTTATGGCTGTCTTTGGCCCGTATAACTTCCCAGGACACCTACCAAACGGTCATATCGTTCCTGCGTTGCTTGCGGGTAATACCGTGGTCTTAAAACCTTCAGAGCAGACGCCATGGACCAGTGAAGTCATTATGCGGCTGTGGCAGCAAGCAGGTTTGCCAAATGGTGTAATCAACTTAGTGCAAGGCGCTCGTGCAACAGGTGAAGCGCTAGCGGGGGCGAAAGGTATTGATGGCCTGTTATTTACCGGTAGTGCGAATACTGGACATATTCTGCATCGCCAATTTTCAGGAGACACAGGAAAAATGCTGGCTCTAGAAATGGGCGGCAATAACCCGATGGTGATTTCAAAAGATTTTGGTGATCAAGAAGCGACGGTTTATACCATTATTCAATCGGCATTCATTAGTGCGGGTCAACGTTGTACTTGCGCTCGTCGTTTGTATGTTCCTATTGGAAAAGCAGGCGATGATCTATTAGTTCGCCTTGTTGAGGTAGCAAAAAGCATTGTGGTTGACCAACCTTTTGCTGATAACGCGCCATTCATGGGACCGCAAATATCAGTCGCGGCGGCAGAATGTATTCTAAACGCCCAGAAGAATTTACAAAATATGGGTGGAGAGTCTTTGCTTGAAGCCAAAAGCTTAGGGCATGCCTTCGTTTCTCCGGGCATTATCGATGCGACTAAGATTGTTGAATTACCGGATGAAGAATACTTTGGACCACTACTGCAAGTGGTGCGTTATGAGACATTAGAAAAAGCGATAGAGCTTGCCAATGACACTCGCTATGGATTATCTGCAGGCCTTGTTTCAACGGATGACAGTGAGTGGGAATATTTTGTAGAACATATTCGTGCAGGGATTGTGAATCGAAATCGTCAATTAACGGGAGCGAGCGGTGACGCGCCATTTGGTGGTCCGGGGGCATCAGGAAACATGAAACCAAGTGCGTATTACGCGGCGGATTACTGTGCCTACCCAATGGCATCAATGGAAGGGGATACATGTGAAATCCCCGCTCAACTCTCTCCGGGTTTAACTCTATAAGAGGTGATAGGCATGAATAACGTAAATTCTTTATTTTCGTCATTGTGGCAAGATTATATTGCGCGCTTATCCCCATCGGCTGGGAAGGTGCATCAATTATTGTCTAATAATGATGAACTGATTAACGATCATATTGCGCTACGTACGTTTAATTTACCTAAAGTTGGACTACAGACTCTTGCTACGCCATTTTTAGCAATAGGCTATAAAGCGTGTGAGACATATGATTTTGAAGCGAAAAAACTCAAAGCGCAGCATTTTGAGCACCCAGATCCTAATGCGCCACTCGTGTTTATTAGTGAGATTTTAGTTGAAGAGTTATCACTTGAGACTCAGACGATCATTCATGCCTTGGTTGAGCAAGTTCCTACGCATTATTTTGCCACCAGTGATTTTCTTTCATCCGGCCGTCCTTGGTCGCTAAGCTTTGAAGAGTACCAAATATTAGCAAAAGAAAGTGAGTACGCTTCTTGGTTAGCGGCTCATGGTTATGGCGCTAATCACTTTACGGTTTACGTTAATCAGCTTGAAGCGTTTACTGAAGTGGTTGATGTGAACCAACACTTACGTGATGCCGGTTTTGCCATGAACGAAGTAGGTGGTGAAGTAAAAGGTTCTCCTGAGGTTTACTTAGAGCAGTCATCAACCATGGCCGATAAAGTGAAAGTGAGCTTTACTGAGGGGGAGTTTGAGATCCCTGGTGGGTTTTATGAATTTGCTAAGCGCTATACACTGCCAAACGGGAAAATATATACTGGGTTTGTCGCAGCGTCCGCGGACAAAATTTTTGAAAGCACAGACAGTTAATTCTAAAATTTAGGCATAAAAAAACGCAGCTCAAGGGCTGCGTTTTTATTCGTTTAAGATAAGCGTTAAATTAACGAGTACCGTAAACTACGATTGTTTTACCGTGTGCGGAGATCAAGTTCTGCTCTTCAAGCATCTTCAAGATACGGCCAACAGTTTCACGTGAACAACCTACAATTTGACCGATCTCTTGACGAGTGATCTTAATTTGCATGCCATCTGGGTGAGTCATTGCATCTGGTTGTTTAGCTAGATTCAATAGAGTCTGAGCGATACGGCCTGTCACGTCTAGGAATGCTAAATCACCTACTTTTTGGCTAGTGATTTGTAGACGAGTTGCCATTTGAGCAGAAAGACGCATCAGAATATCTGGGTTTACTTGGATAAGTTGACGGAATTTCTTAAATGAAATTTCAGCAACTTCACAAGGACTTTTTGCTCGAACCCATGCTGAACGTTCTTGACCTTCTTCAAACAAGCCAAGCTCACCAATGAAGTCACCTTGATTAAGGTAAGAAAGGATCATTTCCTTTCCTTCTTCATCTTTAATTAGCACAGCAACAGAACCTTTTACGATGTAGTAAAGTGTCTCAGCTTTTTCACCAGCGTGGATCAAAGTACTTTTTGAAGGATACTTATGAATGTGACAATGAGATAAGAACCACTCTAATGTTGGATCTGTCTGAGGTTTACCTAGAACCATACTTTATACTTCCTCTGCGTTTGCCAAGTAGGCGATGTCCATTTTAAAATAACTGAGCCAAATATCAGTTTGGCCTATACAATATGGTTATCGGAACAAGGCTGCATGTTCGTTGAGATAATTGATAAAATCATACCCTGTTTCGCCGTTGATTTCTTGACTTTGATCGTATGAAATGTGCGACCAAGGGCACAATTTCGTGAAATGGATCACGAGTTTTCCTTTTATGTAGTAAAGAGGCTTTTATGAACGCTGAAGTTAAATGGATTGATGGATTTACTTTCTTAGGTCAATCTCAATCTGGTCACTCCATTGTCATGGATGGTAATGGTGGAGAAAAAGCGCCAAGCCCAATGGAATTAGTGTTAATGGCTGCGGGTGGTTGCAGTTCCGTTGATGTGGTTGATGGTTTGAAATCAGCAGGTCAAGCGGTCACAGCTTGTATCGCAAAAGTATCAAGTGAGCGCAGAGCAACGGCACCAAAAATATTTACTCATGTAAATATTCACTTCGAAGTATCAGGGCATGATCTTGATAAGGCAATTGTTGAGAAGGTGACTGCGGATTCATTACAAAAGTATTGTTCTGTCTGTTTAATGCTGGGGGAAGGCATTGAAATGACACATTCGTGGGAGATTTTAGCTTAATCGTTATTCCTGTAATCATTATACCAATGACAGTAATTATCTGTTCATTATTATGGGTTAAATTACAACGAATAAAAAAGCCTTACTCGTTTGATCGAGTAAGGCTTTATTTTTGGTATGGTAATTATTTATTACAGGATAAAGCGGCTTAAATCTTCATCAGCAATTAATTTACCTAGACGCAAAGTGACATAATCGGCATCAACCACAAGACTTTCACCGTCTTTTTCTGATGCGTCGTAAGAGATCTCTTCCATCAGACGTTCCATCACGGTATGCAGACGACGCGCCCCAATGTTTTCTGTGCTTTCGTTAACTTGGAATGCGGATTCAGCAATACGGCTAATCCCATCTTCAGTAAATTCAATATTCACATTCTCTGTCGCCAATAAAGCAATGTATTGCTCTGTTAGCGATGCATTTGGTTCTGTTAGGATGCGCTTAAAGTCATTAGCCGTAAGTGCTTCAAGCTCAACTCGGATCGGTAAACGACCTTGTAGCTCTGGGATCAAATCAGATGGTTTTGCCATTTGGAAAGCACCTGATGTGATAAATAGCATGTGGTCTGTTTTTACCATGCCGTGCTTAGTGCTTACGGTGCTGCCTTCAACTAACGGAAGTAAATCGCGTTGCACACCTTCACGAGAAACATCACCAGATTGAGAGTTTGAACCTTTACAGATCTTATCAATTTCATCGATAAAGACGATGCCATGGTTTTCTACGTTAAAGATGGCTTGTTCTTTTAGTTCTTCAGGATTAACCAGCTTTACACCTTCTTCTTCAGTCAGTGCTTTAAGCGCATCTTTAATCTTCATTTTACGCTTTTTAGTGGTGCTGCCACCGGAAAGGTTTTGGAACATGTCTTGAAGTTGGTTTGTCATCTCTTCCATACCAGGAGGAGCCATGATCTCTACGCCAACTTGAGGGGCGGCAACATCAACTTCAATTTCCTTGTCATCTAGTTTGCCTTCACGTAATTTTTTACGGAAAGATTGGCGAGTGCCTGAGTTATTATCACCTTCTTCATTTTTACCCCATGCATCGCGTGCGGGTGGTAATAAAATATCAAGGATGCGATCTTCTGCTTGCTCTTCAGCGCGGAATTTTACTTTCTCTACCGCTTGCTGATGAGTCATTTTCATTGCCACATCAGTTAAGTCACGAATAATACTGTCGACTTCTTTACCAACATAGCCAACTTCGGTGAACTTAGTCGCTTCAACTTTAATGAAAGGTGCGTTTGCTAATTTAGCTAAACGGCGGGCAATCTCAGTTTTACCAACACCTGTTGGACCTATCATCAAAATATTCTTAGGGGTTACTTCTGCACGCAACTCTGGATTAAGTTGCATACGACGCCAGCGGTTACGTAGTGCGATCGCGACTGAACGTTTTGCTTTATCTTGACCAATAATATGGCTATCTAATTCGTGTACAATTTCACGAGGAGTCATCTCAGACATGGGTATTCCTTATTATTTGTCGTTAAACGTTCAGTTCTTCAACGGTATGATTATGGTTAGTGTAGACGTCAATATCGCCCGCAATCGTTAGTGCTTTTGTCGCAATTTCACGTGCATCTAAATCAGTATTTTCGAGTAATGCCGTCGCTGCAGAGCGAGCAAAGTAACCACCAGAACCAATGGTTAATAGATCATTATCGGCATTGATTAAATCACCCGTACCGCTGATGATTAAAGAGGTCGTTTTATCAGCAACGATTAACATTGCTTCAAGACGACGTAGAGTGCGGTCACTGCGCCACTCTTTTGCTAACTCAACCGCAGCTTTAGTTAGGTTGCCTTGATGCATTTCTAGTTTTCGTTCACACAGGTCGAACAGAATAAAGGCATCGGCAGTGCTGCCGGCAAAGCCAACAAGTACTGAATCATTGTATAGGCGACGTACTTTTTTAACGTTACCTTTCGCGATCATATCACCTTGAGATGCTTGGCCATCGCCAGCAACCACGACTTTGCCTTCACGGCGTACAGAAACAATTGTAGTCACGAGTAAAACCTCTTATTCGATGATGTCATTAATTAAAGCATGGCATCATCTTCATGATTATTACTATTGTAATGGGGGGAAGGAGAAGGGTTTTCAAGTTGAATAGATAGAAAAAAGGAGCACTCAATGCGCTCCTTTTTAAATGTGTGGTGCTATGGGCGATTTTAATCGCGTTCTTATGCTGCGTGATTACTGATCTTTCCAAATTGCACAAGGCTCAATTTTAGCGCGTTGTAATTTATGGCGATCTTTTTCGGCATCACGTTTAAATTTGTATGGACCAAGAACGACACGATACCAGCTGCTCCCTGATTTTTTTCGTACTGTTGAGCTTAAGCCTTGAAAAGCGATGTTCATTTTACGTTCTTCAGCTTGTGCGTTAGATTTATAGGCTCCACATTGCATAATGTAAGGGACCTCTGATACTTTCAGATCTTTTTGTACGACTTCAATTTCTTTATTTGGCAGCTCATCCATATAGCTCCATTGCTCTTCTGGCATAGGAGGGATATCTTCGCTATTGGTTTTCTTTTCTGTTTTAACTGGGGTGACTTCCGTTACCGTTGTTTTTTTCTCTGGTGTTGGGGCGTCGTTTAAAAAGTAAAGGGCATAGCCAAAAACAGCAACTAAGAGCCCAGCCACAGCCGCAGCTTTCCATGGCGTTGAACCTGTAGATTCAGGTAGCTTAGCGCCTTTTTTCTTGGTTGTTTTTTTTGTCGCTTTCTTAGGAGAGCGTCCACGTTTTACGTAATCTTTATTAGCCACAGTTCTTTACTTTACTAGATTTTAAAGAGAGTCGTTCATGGTAATCAGTTGTATGAATTCATACCAGTACTTGTGTAAAAAAGTACGCAAAAAGTCACTATTTAGACAAATAGATTACTTTAAAGAGCAATTTCTAATGAATTATTCTCATTATTTATCGTTTTAATATTAAGTTTAACGATTTTTTGGTGGTGCGGTACTCTCTCTGATAACTAAAGATGATTCTAATAATCGTGATCCTGAGCGAACATCATTGCCTTTTAATAGCTCTAGTAGCATGAGCATGGATTGACGACCAATTTCATAGCGAGGCTGCGAAATAGTGGTTAATGGTGGGTCGCAGTATTGTGAGAATTCAATATCATCAAAACCCATAATTGAAATATCTTGTGGAACACGAAAACCCATCTGTTTTGCTTTTTGAATTGCGCCAATGGCCATGATGTCATTGTGACAAAAAACAGCTGTTGGTGGTGAAGAGAGAGAGAGGAGTTGAGTTATTGCTGCTGCGCCTGCTTCAAAAGTAAAGTTACCATAATGAATATAGGCATTATTCATTGCGATACCAGCGCGGCGTAAGGCTTGTTGGTAGCCTTGATGTCTAAACTGACATAGTGAAGAACTTTCTGGTCCTGATAATTCAGCCACCCGTTTGTGACCTAATTTGGTTAGGTAGTTTACCGCTTCAAATGCAGCTGTTAGGTTGTCAATATGTACGGTTGGCAGTTCAAGTTCTGGCGCATATTCACATGCCATTACAAGAGGAGGTAAGTTCTTTTGTTCTTGACGACTGGCATTAAAAGGAAGATCTGATCCTAGCAATACCATTCCATCCACTTGTTTAGTGTAAACAAGATTTACAAAAGACTGCTCACGTTTTTGTTGTTGGCTGCTATCACCAACTAAAATGACATAACCATTCTCTACTGCTGCGTCTTCAATACCTCGTAGGATTTCACTGAAGTAAGGGTCACAAATATCAGGGACAATGGTGACAATCGTTTTTGATTCATTACGGCGCAACGTACGTGTTAATGTCGTTGGAGAATAACCTGTTTCTGATATTGCATCATTAACACGCTTACGAGTCGATAGTGAAACCTTCTCTGGAGTCATTAATGCTCGTGATACGGTAGCTGTTGATACTCCTGCCGATAAAGCAACGTCCTTCATTGTCGCCATAATATTCCTCTCCCAACCAAAATCAAATCTAAAGTAAACGATTGCTTAATTATTTTAAGAGATATTTTATGTGCAAAATAAAGATTTAAATACGGGTTATTTAACAAAAATTACATCTATATTGTGACTTGACTCACATGGAGGTCGATTGTTTTCTTTTTGTGCAAAAACAATCGCCATATAAACCCTTACCTTAACTAAGGTCTTGTGGTTCTATATCTAACGTCCAACGAATTTTCTTGGCGAGTGGAAGCAATTCAATCGCTGTTTTTGCACCACGTAACATGGATTGCATCACGGTTCTATTCGGAGCCTGAAAAAGCAGTTGCCAGCGGTATTTTCCTGCGCGTCGTGCTAATGGTGCAGGGATTGGGCCGAGTACCGGAGTTGCATCATGAAATTGTGGGTGACTTTCTAAAATATCACGTACTTGGCGTAGAAACTGCTCAACATTTTCATTGTTATTTGATTCTGCTCTAAACAGAGATAAGTGGCTGTAAGGTGGTAATTGTGCAAATTTACGCTCTTGTAAAGCATACTCAGCAAAGTGCCCATAGCCTTGATGTAATAAGCTCTGTAATAGGGAATGTTCAGGGTGGTGGGTTTGTAAAATCACTTCCCCCGGCTTACTCGCGCGTCCTGCACGTCCTGCCACTTGAATAAATAACTGAGCTAGGCGCTCTGGTGCTCGAAAATCACTACTAAATAGCGAGCTATCGACATCAATTAATCCGACTAAGGTAACATTGGGAAAGTGGTGGCCTTTTGCTAACATTTGAGTACCAATTAGAATTTGATATTCATTATTTTTGATCGCGTCTAAATAATTCTCTAGGCTGCCTTTTCGACGAGTACTGTCCCTATCAATACGTACAGTCTTGTATTCAGGAAATAAGTTCATTAACTGAGTTTCAAGTTGTTCTGTACCTACTCCAACCGAGATCAGCTGAGTTGAGCCACATCCACCACATTGATGCATGATCGGTTGTTGTGAGCCGCAATGGTGACAACGGATCTCGCTACTGTGTTGGTGGAATGTGTAGAAAGCATCGCAACGTTTACATTCCGCCATCCAACCACATTCGTGGCACATTAAGGCTGGAGAGAAGCCTCGACGGTTTAAAAATAACATTACCTGATTGCCTTCAGATAAGTGCTTTCTCATTTGAGCAATTAAAGGTGCAGATAAACCGCTGTTTAAATATAGACCTTTTACATCTAATACCCCATGCCGAGCTGGAATCGCTGTACCTGCACGTTTCGTTAGCGTTAAGTGATGATATTTTCCAACCTTAGCGTTGTGTAGTGTCTCTAGTGCGGGTGTTGCTGAGCCTAAAATAATAGGGATGTTATCTAAATTGGCACGCATCACGGCAAGATCACGAGCGTGATATCTCATGCTGTCTTGCTGTTTATAAGAGACGTCATGCTCTTCATCAACAATGATGATGCCAAGATCATTAAATGGGGTGAAAAGGGCTGAGCGAGTACCTATGATAATACCTGCGTGATTGTCTCGTGCTGCTAACCATGAATTTAAACGTTCGGTGTCATTTAGACCTGAGTGAATAACATCGACAGGAACATTGAAGCGACGCTTAAAGCGATTAATCGTTTGTGGGGTTAAGCCAATTTCAGGAACCAAAACCAGAGCTTGGCGGCCTGCTTTCAGAATGGGCTCTAATAATTGCAAATACACTTCGGTTTTTCCTGAGCCTGTTACGCCATCTAGCAAATAACAGCCGAAGCCAGGACTTGCATTGACGGTTGCAATCGCAATGGCTTGTTCTTCATTGAGTTGTGGTTTCTCTTGAGTTACCTCAACATTGCGTTGCCAATAGCTCGGTTTTGGAGCAAGAGATATCTCTTCTATCCAACCTTTATCTGCGACTGCTTTTAACGTGGCAGGGTTTATATCTTCTTCAAGCATTTGCTCATGGCTGCATTGCTGATGGCGTACTAAATTGAGAGCTTTCGCTTGCTTAGGAGCACGAGTTAATTTATTGAGATCTTGATTTTTTCCTAGTTCAGTCACTTGCCATGCTTTTAATGCAGAAAAACTGGCTTCTCGGCCTTTACGTAGCCACGCAGGCATTGCATTAGCCAAGGTTTCACCTAAAGGATACTGATAATAGGTACTACTCCAATTAAGCAGCTTATAAAGATGAGGAGGCCACAATGAGCTGTTATCAAGTACGGCATCAATGCCTTTTAACTTTTCACGAGAAAATTCAGATTCATTACTGAGGTTTACAACGATGCCAATTAAACGTTGACGACCAAAAGGCACCTTTACACGACCACCAATGACAGGTGTTTGACCCGGTTTGATTAAATAATCAAAGGTGCGGTCAAGAGGAACAGGCAGTGCAATGTGGGCGATTGAATACAGCATGGATAACATCAGTAAGGAATAAGATGAGGAATAGTCTACTCTTAGATAAGAATATCGCAACGGAGTAAAATAATCGGTGAAAAAAGTAACAGATTAGTTGATTGATCGCTCCGGATTCATTATTATACGCGACCTTAAGTAGGTGTAATCTGTTTACGCCTACTATTTTTGTTAAACTACGTGTGGTGTTCGGCTTAGATTCGGATGGCGACACGGCCTAAACTATAAGGTTTTCCCCATGAAAGTAGGTATCCACCCAGAATACAAAGCTGTTCAAGCTACTTGTTCTTGCGGCAACGAATTTGAATTCAAATCTGCGCTAGGCAAAGACACAATCCACCTAGACGTATGTGGCGAATGTCACCCGTTCTACACTGGTAAGCAACGTATCGTAGATACTGGCGGCCGTGTTGATCGTTTCAACAAACGTTTCGGTGCAATTGGTTCTAAGAAATAATTACCAATTTCCGATAAAAGAGGAGTCCTATAGGGCTCCTTTTTTTATGCCTAAAAAACAGATTTTGACCATTTTATCCCTCATTATTGTTGGTACGATGTGTATACCAAGGCTATGAAGTTTGAGATAGATCAACTATTATACAATTCATTGTTTTAAAACAATCCTCTTATAATTATTAGCATTCAGGAAAACACCATGTCTGACGATTTTCGCGAACAAGCTCTCCATTATCACGCTTACCCAACGCCGGGTAAAATTGAAATAGCACTGACTAAGCCTGCAAATACAGCAGAAGACTTAGCGCTAGCCTACAGCCCTGGTGTTGCTGAGCCAGTACGTGAAATCGCAAAGAACCCAGATGATGTTTATAAGTACACATCAAAAGGCAACATGGTTGCAGTTATTTCAAACGGCACCGCTATTCTTGGTTTAGGTAACTTAGGCCCTTTGGCTTCAAAGCCTGTTATGGAAGGTAAATCATTACTTTTCAAACGCTTTGCTGGTTTGGATTCTATTGATATTGAAGTAAAACACCGCACTATCGATGAGTTTGTTGATACGGTTGCGAACATTGCAGATACTTTTGGTGGTATCAACCTAGAAGATATCAAAGCCCCTGACTGTTTTGAGATTGAACGTCGCCTGATTAGAACGTTGTGATGTACCTGTATTCCATGATGATCAACATGGCACTGCGATTGTAACCGCTGCGGGCATGTTGAATGCGATTGAGCTGCAAGGTAAAAAGCTAGAAGATGCAATCATTGTTTGTCTTGGTGCTGGTGCTGCTGCCGTTGCGTGTATGGAGCAACTGATCAAGTGTGGCGCAGTGCGTGAGAAGATCTACATGTTGGATCGTAAAGGTGTAATTCACACTCGTCGTGATGATATTAATGAATACAAACAACGTTTTGCTAATAACACTGATAAGCGCACGCTTGAAGATGTTATTGAAGGTGCAGATTTATTCTTAGGGGTATCAGGTCCAAACCTATTACCACCTGAAGCCTTAAAATTAATGGCTGACAAGCCAGTTGTCTTTGCATGTTCAAACCCTGATCCAGAAATTAAACCTGAACTTGCTCATGAGGTTCGCGATGATTTAATCATGGGCACGGGGCGTTCAGATTATCCAAACCAAGTAAACAATGTGCTGTGTTTCCCATTCATTTTCCGTGGCGCACTAGATGTTCGTGCAAGCGTGATTAACGATGAGATGAAGTTAGCAGCAGTTGAAGCGATTCGTCAGTTAACAAAAGAGCCAGTACCTGCTGAAGTATTAAAAGCCGCAGGGGTTGATGCTCTAGAGTTTGGTAAAGGCTACATCATTCCTAAGCCAATGGATCCTCGTTTGCTTCCTCGTGTTGCTAAAGCGGTAGCACAAGCAGCGGTTGATTCAGGTGTGGCACGTATTGAAATGCCAGAAGGTTACATGGAAGCGTAATTCGTTTTCCTATCTCTTTAACGCATAAAAAGGCTCCCTACATCATTGATGAGGAAGCCTTTTTGTTTAGGGTTTAGTTATAAGGTGTCATTACCACCAAGCTTCAACTTGGATACCAGCAACATATTCACCATCGCCCTTTTCACCAAAGGTTGTACCTTCGTCATCTGTAATGTATGAGCCGTAAACACGGATTTCAGGACGAGCCCAGAAGCTATCTCCCATTGCCCAAGCTTGTGCTACCGTTAATTTACTACCCGCTTTATCTGTATCATCAGTGAGTGTTTCTGTGAAGTAACCGGCTTCAAAAATAGTGCGCATTGTGTCGTTCCATTTGTACATAGGACGAACAACAACAGAGGCTAATGAGTGAGTACCTTGATCATAATCAGAACTTGCATATAGCGCTTGGTGTCCCATTTCCCACGATTGACCAACGTTCATTACACCCCAGTTAATTAAGCGGTAACCTGTGACATGATTATTATCACCAGAACGGTCAAAATATCCACCAGCACCTAGGCTGGCCATTTGAGCGCCGTAAGAGCTGGTACCAAATTGAACAACCGTTTGGTTAAAGCCATTGCTTAACCCTTGTTGTAAGATTGCAGATAGCAAAACGCCATCATCGGCTTTTAGGTTTTGGTTATCACCAGCGGTTGCAAAATTATATGCGGCAGCCACTTCTAAAGAAGCGTCAGCCCAAAGGTTTATATTGGCTAAGCGCATATCAAGAATGTAGGCATTTACGTCTTCTGATTTATATTTTTCTTCATAATCAGCTTGATTTCCAGGGTTACCTCCTGGTTTTAGTACCCATTCTTTATTGGTGTCACTTTTTTGAGAACCATTATCTTGCATTAATGCAATCGAGAATTTTTGATCACCTACAGAGATGTTTTCAACACCGCCACCAGTGCCTGATGTGTTTAAGAAGTAGAAATCGGTGATATGAATATCTTTACGTTGATAGTAAGTTTTACCAGCCCAAAGCGTAGCCTCTTTATCAAATTCTAAAACGCCTTTCGCTTTTATTGCAAACTGAGCAACATTGAAATCGCCATCTTCCCAGCCATTAGAGCCATCAACGCCAGATGCAATCATTGATTCTAAGCGCCACGTTTGCTCACCAGTTTCTAGATCTTGTGCAAAACCAAATTCAGAGTAGTTATCATTTTCATTACCTAAACGACCGACTTTATTTTTTTCAAATGACAGATCACCATCACCATTACCACTGATGCCCGTACCAGCACGCATGTAACCATTAAAATCAACAGCAGAAACGGTTGGAGCAAGTAGGGCAGCAGAGATTGTTGCAGCAAGCAAAGTGTATTTGTTCATTTTCATCTTAAATCCCTCTTCCTTTAACAGGATATTTTTATTTAAGAATGTTTACTTAACCAAGGCAGTGTAGGGCGGTTTAATAAGCATTCAATTCAGTTGACGAGAAATAGATTAAAAATAAATCACAATATTGAACTCATCCTTCTTTTATAAAGAATAGGGCGTAGAGCTAGGGAGGAGAAAATTTGGGTACAGGTCGTCTATTGACGATAATCACATTTAGTAGGAGTGATTGAATAGATTTATGAGATAAGGCTCACGTAGGAAGATATTTTGAAATTGAAATTAATGCAAAAATGGAGAAGATAAAGAAAATAAGGAATAATCAGAAGTGTGAGCTAACCAACAGTAGAGTCTGTTGGTTAGAAAAAAGTCAATATTTACTCGTCATCAAATGCTTCGAACTCAATACCCATTGCAGTCATTAAGGCTTTAGCTTCTGCTGGAATATCATCTGGGCGATCTTTACGTAAGTCTTCATCTGTTGGTAAAGGTTGGCCTGTGTAAGCATGAAGAAATGCTTCACATAATAATTCGCTGTTCGTTGCGTGACGTAGGTTACTTACTTGGCGACGCGTACGTTCATCAGTAAGGATTTGTAGTACCTTTGTTGGAATAGAAACAGTAATTTTTTTTACTTGTTCGCTTTTCTTACCGTGTTCGGCATAAGGACTTAAATAGTCACCATTCCAATCAGCCATTGTTCACCTTCGTTCTGGGTTATTGTTGTTTAAAATACGATAGGCTAATTCTAGCGATATTTACTTCCATAAGCAAAGATATATAGACGTCTGGAAGTATTGACGTCTCATTTTGTAATGGTAAAGTAGAAGAATATAACTTATGGATTAGATTATATCAGTCATCTGAGATAGATGAGTAGAAAATTACCGCTTTATATCTCATTAAGGTGATTGCTATTAGACCACTGCCTAGCAGTTTGGAAGGGAAATTATGAGCGAGAGAAAACCTGCAACTATTGCTGTTCGTACCGGTATTGAGACTGACTCACAACACAATGCGGTTGTACCTCCTATCTACTTATCAACTAACTACAGCTTCCCTGAATTTGGTGATGTACCAAAATACGATTATGCTCGCTCAGGTAACCCAACTCGAACTCAACTCGAAACCACGTTATCTGATTTAGAGTGTGGCGCTGGTGCCGTTGTTACTAACTGCGGAACTTCTGCACTTAACTTAATGGTTTCAGCTCTGCTTGGTCCTGATGATCTTATTATTGCACCTCATGACTGTTATGGCGGTACGTATCGTTTATTTAATACTCGTGCCAATAAAGGTGACTTCCAAACTTTATTTGTCGACCAATCTGATAGCGACGCACTTGATGCTGCGATTGCTAAAAAGCCAAAACTTATTTTATTAGAGACGCCATCTAATCCATTAGTTAGAGTGGTTGATATTGCTGAGATTTGTCAAAAAGCCGCAAAAGTCGGCGCTTTAGTCGCTGTCGACAACACCTTCCTTTCTCCTGTATTACAGCAACCTCTAACATTGGGTGCTGATTTTGTTTTGCACTCTACAACCAAATACATTAACGGTCATTCAGATGTCGTCGGCGGTGTATTAATCTCAAAAACGCAAGAACACGCAAATGAACTAGCATGGTGGGGAAACTGTATTGGTGCGACAGGAACGGCTTTTGATAGCTATTTAACCCTACGTGGAATTCGTACTCTTAGTGCTCGTATGCGAGTGCATGAAGAGAATGCAATGGAGGTGCTTAAGTACCTTCAAGAAGAAGCTTTAGTTGGAACGATTTATCATCCAAGCTTACCTGATCATCCAGGTCATGAGATTGCAAAGCGCCAGCAAGCAGGGTTTGGTGCGATGTTAAGTTTTGAGCTAAATGGCTCACTAGAACAGCTGAAAGTGTTTGTGAAAGAGCTAAAATATTTCTCTTTAGCAGAATCTCTTGGTGGTGTAGAAAGTTTGATTGCTCACCCTGGCACAATGACTCATCGAGCAATGTCAGATCAAGCACAAGCCGAAGCGGGTTTAGTTCCAACGCTGCTACGCATTTCGGTTGGATTAGAAGACAGTCGTGATCTTATCGCGGATCTGAAACAAGCCTTCGTTATCGCAGCAGAGGTGAAGTAATGACAGGATTAGTACCACGTCAGTTACATAAGTTCGGTGGTAGTAGCCTTGCCGATCCAGAATGCTATCGACGTGTCGCGACTATTTTAAAAGAGTATTCAAGTGAGCATGATCTAGTTGTCGTGTCTGCTGCGGGCAACACCACAAACCGAATTTTAGAATGGTTTGATGGTTTATTAAAAGATGGCCGATTAGCACATGAAGTCTTGGAGTCTTTACGCAAGTACCAACAAGAGCTGATTTCAGAATTACTTAGTGCTGAAAATGCGGAACCATTACTTGAGCTACTGCATAAAGAACTGATTGCTATTGGTCAATTGCACGCGCCCTTAACAGAAGTTCAACAGGCTGATGTGCTTGGGCATGGTGAAGTATGGTCATCTCGACTGCTTTCTGCGTATTTAAATCAAATTGACTTACAGGCAGCGCCACTCGACTCTCGAACTTTTTTACGTGCGGAGAGAGCTGCTCAACCTGAAGTAGACCGTTCACTGTCGTGGCCACTATTTAAAGAGCAAATTGCTCAGCATCCTCATGGGCGCATCGTGATCACCGGCTTTATGGCTCGTGATAAAAAAGGAGAAACCGTATTACTGGGTCGTAATGGCTCTGACTATTCAGCGACTATGATCGGAGCATTAGCTGAGGTCTCTCGCGTTACTATTTGGAGTGATGTCGCAGGGGTATTTAGTGCCGATCCTCGAAAAGTGGAAGATGCTTGTTTATTGCCTTTGCTTCGCTTAGATGAAGCGAGTGAGTTGGCTCGATTAGCGGCGCCAGTATTACACAGCCGAACCTTACAACCTGTCGCTCAAAGTGCATTGGATTTAAGTTTACGTTGTAGTTATCAGCCAGAATCTGGCTCGACTCGCATTGAACGTGTATTGGCTTCTGGACGTGGTGCGAAAATTGTCACCTCATTAGAAGATGTGTATTTGATCCAATTAGGCTTTGGCCGAGGACAAGATTTTGAACGTGCGAAACAAGAGGTTCTTTCTCTTCTTACTCGCTCTCAACTTCAACCTTTGGCATTAGAAGCACAGGCTGATCAGTTTACGCTATTACTTGCTTATACTTCAGAAGTCGTCCATGAAGCCTTAGAACGGTTACAGAACTCAGCGGTTCATGCTGAAATTAAGCTTAAAGAGGGTTACTCGATGATTGCGGCGGTTGGTGCTGGCGTGACGAGTAATGCGATTCATAGCCATGGTTTTTATCATCAATTAAAGAACTGTCCATTAGAGTTTGTGTGTGAATCAGAATCTGGTTTAAGCTTAGTTGCAATATTACGTAAAGTGGATACAACGCCAGTAATTAATAGTATTCATACTCACTTATTCCAAGCTCAAAAACGTGTTGCGCTTGTGCTATGTGGGCATGGCAATATTGGCTCTCAATGGTTGTCTCTTTTTACTGAGCAAAAACGTAATCTTGAAAAACGTCATGGTATGCAGTTTTCACTTGTCGGAATCATTGGCCGCCATCGTCATTGGCTAGATTTCGATGGATTAGATCCCACGTCTGTCATTGGAAAGTTTGATGATGAAGCGATCTCATATCAGAATTTTGATTGGATAGAAAAGCTTGGATTAGTTCAAGGCTACGATGATGTTGTCGTACTTGATGTAACTGCAAGTGCCGAGCTGTCACAGCAATATACGAAAATTGCAGAGCAGGGGATTCATCTTATTTCTGCAAACAAGGTAGCGGGTTCGGCTCCGAGTGAAGAATATCAAGCGGTGGTTGATGCGTTTGCAAAGACAGGGCGCCACTGGTTATATAATGCAACCGTTGGCGCTGGTCTCCCTATCAATCACACCGTCAGAGATTTACGAGAAAGTGGTGATGAAATTGTTGCACTATCAGGCATTTTCTCTGGAACCTTATCATGGTTATTCCAACAGTATACTGGTGATGTCCCTTTTACTGAATTAGTCGATCTTGCTTGGCAACAAGGTCTCACCGAACCGGATCCTCGTAATGATTTAGATGGCTCAGATGTCATGAGGAAATTAGTAATTTTAGCGCGCGAAGCAGGGTTGAAGATAGAACCAACGCAAGTCAAAGTTGAGTCTTTAGTTCCTGCTGAGCTAAAAGACATTAGCTTGGATGACTTTCTTGCAAAGGGTGAACTAATTAATCTCGCATTGCTTGAGCGCTTAGAGAAAGCACAAAAAGAGCAAAAAGTGTTACGTTATGTTGCACGGTTAAACAAAGATGGAAGTGCCACTGTGAGTATCGAAGCACTTGCTGAGCACCATGCATTAGCCAATTTACTTCCTTGTGATAATATCTTTGCCATTGAAAGTAAATGGTATAAAGATAACCCATTAGTTATTCGAGGGCCGGGAGCAGGAAGAGAAGTAACCGCAGGGGCAATCCAATCTGACTTGAATCGAATTTCGTCACTTTTCTAACATAATCGATTGATATTTCTTATTATTAAACCATGCCATATTGCATGGTTTTTTTTGGTTTGTAGGAAAAAATGGATTAAATATAGCTTTAGATAAATTTACATTTATTGCTAATTAGTTGATCTATAAGTTTTATTTTATTATTTAATTTGATTAAGCATAAATTAAAATTAAAATTCGGTAGGTGCTATGGATTTTGTGAATCTATTCAGTAATGATGATTAAGAATTGGTTAACATATATGAGGTAAATACCTCGAAATAAGAATAAAAATATGTAGCCATGATTAACTATTAATTTGAATAAAATTACCAATTGACCGATTGAGAGAGTCATTAAATGAGTATGTCAGAATCTAGTCCTATTATGCCTTCACCTATAGCAAGTTCAGAGCAAGTGTTACGTAGTGTTGATTTAAATTTATTAACTGTTTTTGATGCCGTAATGCAGGAGCAAAACATTACTCGTGCAGCGCAAAATTTAGGGATGTCGCAACCTGCGGTAAGCAATGCGGTTTCTCGCTTGAAAGTGATGTTCAATGATGAATTATTTATTCGTCATGGAAGAGGTATTCAGCCAACTCAGAGAGCGCGTCAGTTGTTTGCTCCAATGCGACAAGCTCTGCAGTTAGTGAAGAACGAATTACCAAGCTCTACTTTTTCTCCGGAAACATCAGCAAGGCAATTTAAACTATCAATTTGTAGTCCATCAGATATTCGTTTTGCACCACGCATCATGCGAGATATTCAACAAAAATCGCCATACATTAATCTGAAATTATCAGGTGAGCATGATCCAGAGATTGCTCAAAAATTGCGTTATCAAGAAGTCGATTTCGTTATTGATTATGTACGCTTTGATGAACCTGGCTATATGAGTACTGAGTTATTTACGGATGAGCTTGTTGTCGTAACTTCAGTTAATCACCCTCGTATTCAAGGTTCTATTACTAAAGATCAATTGGCAAATGAAAAACATGCAGTGCCAGCTCGTCTTGAAAATACGAAAGGATTTGCTGATCATATTTATATGGATTCACTGTATGAGCAAGCGTATAAAGGCGCAAGTATTAGTAATATTTTGTATGTTGTTTCTCAATCTGAATTGATTACCGTCGCGCCGAAATGGTTGGTGAATTCAATGCCTAATCGTGATCAACTTGCGATCCTTCCATTACCGATTGAATCAAAAAGCATCAGTGGGTATTTAAGTTGGCATGATTCATACCAAAAAGACAAAGGGCATATTTGGATGAGAGACCAACTAATGCTTATTTGTGGTGAAGAAGTTGTAGCTTCAAGTAAAGGTATGATGTTTTAGAGCCAGAATAAACGTAATAATGCCAAGGCAGCGAATTGACGCTGCCTTTTTTGTGGGTAGTTGTACGATATAAACAAAATGTATATTTTAAATAATCAATTTGTTAATAGAGCAGGCGGAAATGGGTTTTACACAACAATACTTACATTTTATACAGAGAAATAGTTGCCTTTTTTACTGCCACTTGTACACTTTGTGCAGATTATAGCTTACAAGTGTAAGCCTAAAGGTGAATTCGAGATGACTATTCAAAACCTACATATTGTAAAAGAGATCCGCAAACATATCGCAAATAAACCCAATGTAACTGCATTACGTGAACGTAAATGTGGTGCTTGGAGTGACACTCAGTGCGCAGCATGGAGTGACATTACCTGGGGTGAATTTGGAGAGCAGATGGATACGCTATCATTAGCGCTATTAGCTATTGGGTTAAATGTGCAAGAAAAGGTGGGTATATTCTCAAATAACATGCCTCGCTGGACAATCGCCGATTTTGCTACTATGCAATTGCGTTCAGTTCCTGTGCCTATCTATCCAACCAATACGCCAAAGCAAGCTGCTTATATTCTTAATGATGCTGATATTCGTATTTTATTTGTTGGTGAGCAGGCGCAGTACAATGCTGCTGTGGTTATTTTTGATCAATGCCCTCAGCTGACTCATATTGTGGCATTAAGTGATGATATTGACTTAAATGATCACCAAGCGGGTATCTCTTGGAATGATTTCATTGCTAAAGCCGATGACATGCACAAAGGTGAGTTGCAAGCTCGTCTGGATAGTGCAGAAATGGACGACCTACTCACGTTGATTTATACCTCTGGTACAACGGGAGAGCCAAAAGGCGTCATGTTAGATTATCTTAATGTTGGCTCGCAGGTAGAGGGGCACAACACTAATTTAGCATTAACAGAAAAAGACGTGTCATTGTGTTTTTTACCGTTATCGCACGTATTTGAACGCGCATGGACCTTTTATGTCTTGTATAAAGGGGCGACAAACTGCTACCTACCAAATACAAACCTAATTAAAGAAGCGCTAACCGAAGTAAAACCAACGGTGATGTGTGCCGTACCTCGTTTCTATGAAAAGATTTTCTCTACCGTACATGAAAAAGTATCTCGTGCTCCTGCGCATCGTAAAGTGATGTTTACTTGGGCGGTAAACATGGGGGCAAAAATGTCAGCATGTCACCAAGAGCAGCGTGCTCCATCGTGGTTACTTAAACAGTCACACAAAGTGGCAGATAAATTAGTGCTGTCAAAGCTTCGAATGATCCTAGGTGGTAATATTAATTTTATGCCATGTGGTGGTGCCAAACTTGATGTGACTATTGGGCGATTTTTCCATGCCTTAGGTGTTAATGTAAAATTAGGTTATGGCATGACAGAAACCACAGCAACGATCTCATGCTGGGAAGATGGTAAATTCCATCCGGACTCTATTGGCACATTAATGCCAGGTGCTGAAGTTAAGATTGGTGAAAGCAGCGAAATCCTTGTACGTGGTCCAATGGTTATGAAAGGCTACTACAATAAACCAGAAGAAACGGCATTGAGCTTTACAGAAGATGGTTTCTTAAAAACAGGTGATGCGGGTGAGTTTGATGCAGAAGGTAACTTATATATAACCGACCGCATTAAAGAGTTAATGAAAACCTCTGGTGGTAAATACATCGCTCCACAAGTCATTGAAGGCGCTATCGGTAAAGACCATTTTATTGAGCAAATTGCTGTTATTGCAGATACTAGAAAATTCGTATCGGCACTTATCGTACCTTGTTACGATGCACTAGAAGAGTACGCGAAAGAGTTGAACATTGCTTATCATGACCGTATGGAGCTGGTGAAAAACAGCGAAATCGTTGAGATGCTTGAGAAGCGTGTCGCGAATCTACAAAAAGAGCTCGCTCGTTTTGAACAAGTTAAAAAATTCACTTTACTGTCTAAAGAATTTTCGATGGATAAAGGCGAATTAACCCCAACACAAAAATTACGTCGTAAAGTGATCAATGAGCGTTATCAAGACGAGATTGAAGAGATGTATGACGATAAAAAAGAAACAAAAGAGAAAAAAGAGAAATAATCATACGTTTCTATCTTTTTAAATAAGCAGAAAACCAGTCTTTATATAGGCTGGTTTTTTTATGCCTTTAAAGTGAGATCTAAAGCACCTAATTATGTTCTGGGTAACAATTTATTATCTTTTATTATTTGCCTAATATTAGCTGTTAATCCTTTATTTGTGATTCGAAATGAGAGTAAATCACTGCTTCATCTTTTAAAATTGAACGTATTATCGGTTTCAATAAATGACCTCTAGACCAAGGTGCTAATAAAAGGTTAAGGTTGTTTCTTAATGTTGATTTTTGTTACTAATAATAATCAATATCTACATAGGATTTTAATCTGATTAATGTCGGTTTAGGCTAAAAATAAGCCCTAACTATGTAAACCACTAATTTAGCGATAATTCATTTCGTTAATTTAAGGGTTTTATGTCTGGAGATAAATATGGAAATGTTATCTGGCGCAGAGATGATTGTACAATCTCTGATTGATGAAGGTGTTGAACACATATTTGGCTACCCTGGTGGCTCTGTGTTGGATATTTATGATGCACTACACATGAAAGCTGATGATATTCAGCATGTGCTAGTGAGGCATGAACAAGCGGCAACACATATGGCTGATGGATTTGCTCGAGCAACAGGTAAACCCGGTGTGGTTCTTGTTTGTTCAGGCCCTGGAGCTACAAATACAATTACTGGAATAGCAACCGCCTATATGGATTCTATCCCGATGATTGTGCTTTCTGGAAATGTCCCAAACAACATGATAGGCACTGATGCCTTTCAAGAATGTGATATGGTAGGTGTTTCTCGCCCGATAGTTAAACATAGCTTTTTAGTTAGAAAAGCCGAAGACATTCCTGAAATTATAAAAAAAGCATTTTATATCGCTTCTACAGGTCGTCCTGGACCTGTTGTTATTGATATCCCAAAGGATGTCATGAGCCCGGCGTTTAAATTCCCTTATCAATATCCTACGTCAATGTCATTGCGATCGTATAATCCAACGACAACAGGGCATAAAGGTCAGATTAAAAAAGGCCTTAAAACTCTTTTGGCTGCAAAAAAACCAGTGCTTTATATTGGTGGTGGCGCTGTTATCTCATCAGCCGAGCAACACGTTATTAAATTAGCTGAATCACTTAATTTACCGGTAGTCAGTACGCTTATGGGCTTAGGTGCTTTTCCTGGTACTCATAAAAATGCATTAGGTATGTTAGGGATGCATGGTACTTATGAAGCTAATATGGCGATGCATAATGCCGATCTTATTTTTGGTGTTGGGGTGCGTTTTGATGATCGTACCACCAATAATTTAGAAAAATATTGTCCAGATGCGACCATCATGCATATTGATATTGACCCATCATCAATATCTAAAAATGTACGAGTTGATGTACCTATTGTGGGCTCTGCAGAAGTAGTACTAGAATCAATGCTTAAGTTGCTTTCTGATCAAGATGATCGCAATGATGAAGTGGCTTTAGATGCATGGTGGAAAGATATTTCAGTGTGGCAGGATCGTAAGTGTCTATCTTATGATACATCTCCAGATCGAATTAAACCTCAGCAAGTAATTGAAACTCTTCATCGACTAACCAATGGTGATGCTTATGTTGCCTCTGATGTAGGTCAGCACCAAATGTTTGCGGCATTGTATTATCCGTTTAATAAACCGCGACGTTGGATCAACTCTGGTGGTCTTGGCACCATGGGCTTTGGTTTTCCAGCAGCACTTGGGGTGAAGTTTACTCACCCTGATGAGGTTGTTGTTTGTATTACAGGTGATGGCAGTATTCAAATGAATATTCAAGAGCTATCAACCGCTCTACAATATGATATCCCCGTTAAAATTATCAATCTGAATAACCGTTTTTTAGGAATGGTTAAGCAGTGGCAAGATATTATTTATCAAGGTCGCCACTCTAATTCCTATATGACGTCAGTGCCTGATTTTGCGGCGATTGCAGAAGCTTATGGGCATGTAGGTATTCGGATTAATCACCCTGATGAATTAGAGGCTGGATTAGAAAAAGCCCTATCATTAACAGACCGTTTGGTTTTTGTTGATATTAATGTTGATGAAACAGAGCACGTTTACCCTATGCAGATCAAAGGGGAAGCAATGGATAAAATGTGGTTAAGTAAAACGGAGAGAACCTAATGAGACATATTATTTCACTATTACTAGAGAATGAATCAGGGTCATTATCTCGTGTGGTTGGCTTGTTTTCTCAACGTGGTTACAACATTGAATCACTAACGGTATCACCAACAGAAGATCCAACGCTTTCTCGTTTAAATATTACAACGGCGAGTGATGCGATGGAGCTTGAGCAGATCCAGAAGCAGTTACATAAATTAATTGATGTCATTAAAGTTCAAGAAGTGACTGAGACAGAACATGTTGAACGTGAATTGCTATTGATTAAAGTGAAAGCAAGTGGCTTTGCAAGAGCAGAAGTTAAACGTACGGCTGATATTTTTAGAGGTCAGATCGTTGATGTAACAAGCTCATTATATACGATTCAATTAGCAGGTACTTCTGAAAAACTTGACGCGTTTATTACAGCGGTAGCAGAAGTGACTGAAGTCGTTGAGGTAGCAAGAAGCGGTGTCGTAGGCATTGCTCGTGGAGAAAAGGCGTTAAAAGTATAACTTGCTTATTACTTGTAGCTTTTTAATCTTAACTATAAAGCCTTCCTTGTGAGGGTTTTATTTTGTCTGGATAATGGTTATTAGACTAAAGTCTAACCTTGTCTATACTTATGGCTACAGATACATAAGTCTATAGAGAGCATTACTCAGGCAGTAGGGTGATGGGAAAGGACTGAAAATGATGTGAGGTTGATATGTTTACTGATTTTTTAGTAAGGCTCACCGTAGGCAGTTTAGCCATTTTAGGTTTCAAACTAAGCGCAATTTATTTTTTATTAATGGTATTGTTGATAAGTACTCATAATAAAGAGTTTTTTGGATGGTAATCTGCCATAAAAAAAGAGGGCTAAGCCCTCTTTTTATTAATTAGCTATACTCGTTTATGAATTATAGAACGTGTACAGATGCTGTGTTTGTTGTGCCTGATGGAACTAGAGCACCAGAAACCATAACAACGATATCGCCTTTCGCGCCAATACCAGACTCAAGAGCTAGCTCTTTACCGCGTAGGTAGAATGCGTCAGTGCTGTCGATAGCATCAACAACCATTGGAGTAACACCTTTAGAAAGACAAAGCTGTGCAGCAGTCTTAGTATTAGTCGTTACAGCGATGATTTTAGCTGTTGGGAAGTACTTACGAATAGAACGAGCAGATTTACCAGCTTCAGTTGCTACAACGATTACAGGAGCGTTTAGTTTCTCAGCTGTATCAACAGCGCCTTTACATACCGCTTCAGTGATACGTAGACGTGGGCTGTCTAGACGAGAACCTAGCTCTGCTTTAAGAGCTCTATCTGTACGAGCACAGATTTGAGCCATGATAGTTACCGCTTCAACAGGGTATTTACCTTTAGCAGATTCACCAGAAAGCATTACTGCATCAGTACCATCCATGATTGCGTTAGCAACATCACCCGCTTCTGCGCGTGTTGGACGTGGGTTTTTGATCATAGAATCAAGCATTTGAGTTGCAGTGATTACAACTTTACGTGCACGGTTACATTTCTCGATCATCATCTTCTGAGCAAAGATTACTTCTTCAACTGGGATTTCAACACCAAGATCGCCACGAGCAACCATGATACCGTCAGAAGCTTCTAGGATTGAATCGAAGTTATCAACACCTTCTTGGTTTTCAATCTTAGAGATGATTTGAATGTTCTCGCCGCCATTAGCAACAAGTAGTTCACGGATTTCTTTAACATCTTCTTCTTTACGGATGAAAGAAGCAGCAACGAAATCAACGCCTTGCTCACAACCAAATTTAAGGTCAGCTTTATCTTTTTCAGAAAGAGCTGGAAGCTTAACTGAAACGCCAGGAAGGTTAACACCTTTGTTTTCGCCTAGGTCACCGTTATTAAGAACTTTACACTTAACTTCAGTTTCAGTTGTTGCAACAACTTCCATTTCGATTAGACCATCATCAACAAGGATAGTGTTACCTGCTTCAAGATCTTTAGCAAAACCTGGGTAAGTAACAGCAACAATGTCTTTGTTACCAACAACTGAAATATCAGTTGTGAATGTGAAGTCTTGACCAGCAACTAGAGCAACGTCATCGCCGTTTTCTAGTTTGATAGTACGGATTTCAGGACCCTTAGTATCAAGAAGGATAGCAAGTTGCTTATCTGTGTTCTTCATTACTTGACGAAGATTATCGATACGGTTGCCGTGCTCTGCGAAATCGCCGTGTGAGAAGTTAAGGCGCATTACGTTCATGCCAGCATTTGCAAGTTCAGTTAGTTTTTCTACTGACTCAGTTTTTGGGCCAATCGTACAAACGATTTTGGTCTTTTTCATGTGAGAAATCTCTCCAGATGAGTATATTTAAAATGATAAACGCAGTAATGCTCAGCCTAAATGGGATGAAGTGTTGAAATATAACAACAGTTTATCTTCAAAATCTTTATGGCTAAGCATATAAATTTATTAATTACCTGTAGTTTAGACTGAAAAGTGTAATGGATTATTGATTCAGGTAAACAATTTGCACTTTAATTACAATATTAAAAACAAATTTACATTACTCAACATCGTTTCAGTCGGATCTTTTTGTAAGTTTCTATCGCTTTTGGTGGCAAATTCTAACAGTAAAACTAATGAAGATCACTTTCTTGTTGTGATGATATTTATTAAATGTTTATTTTGTTACTCGAAATAAAAAAGGCACTTAAAGTGCCTTTATATTATTGATTTTCAATTGCTTGATATGCTTTAAGTTTTTGCATTCCTTTGGCCAGTTTTATAAACCAGGTACCAATAGCAAGTAATGAAATGACAGCGCCGATAACCGGTATAGCGGAATAGATTTTATCAAGTATAGAGCTGTGGACCCAATACTCTAGGCCTGCAACCATGCCGCTCATCGTTGCGGCGGTAACAGCCAAAACAACGAAAAAAGTAAGAAAGAGAAAGAAACTTTTTATGATCGCATAGTAGTGGCTATCGACTACTTCATCATTTGTGCCTTTATTCATCTGATAACCTGCAAAAATAATGGCTATGATGCCCGATACCATTAAGGTTAAAGGGGTAAGTAGGCTAGCAATATAGGCAAACCAAATGCCTTTATTTGTTTTGTTTGACATAGTAGGTATCCATCAGGGAGTGATACATAAGTATATACCTATTTTTTATATGGGAATATACCTGCAATTATAGAAGGTAGACTCTACCTTTATGCTTTTAGCATTCGCTTTAAAATTTTTCCTGTCGCTGTCATTGGTAATGCTTCTACAATATCTAGATGTTTAGGACATTTATAGTCAGCTAGGTATTGTTTACTCCATTTAATCAGTTCTTTTTCTGAAATAGAGTGACCTTCTTTTAGTATAATAAAGGCTTTTACTTCTTCACCAAAACGCGGATGCTCAACACCAATAACAGCAACTAAGTGCACTGAAGGATGCTTCATATACACTTCTTCTACTTCGCGTGGGTAGACATTATAGCCGCCACTAATAATCAGTTCTTTTAGACGATCAACGACATAGATATAGCCCTCCTCGTCGAAGCGAACAATATCTCCCGTATGAAGCCAACCATCTACAATTGTTTTTGCGGTCTCTTGTGGTTTTTTGTAATAGCCTTTCATTACATTGTGACCACGAATGACAAGCTCACCTTCTTGTCCTATTGGCAGTTCATGTCCATTTTTGTCTACCACTTTCATTGTGACACCTGGTAAAGGCTGCCCAATACTTCCTGGCTTTCTTTCAAATTCTAAATGGTTGAATGCGGCGACAGGGGACGATTCAGATAATCCATAGCCCTCAATAACTGGAACTTGCAGTTTTTCTTCGAATTGTTTTAGCACTTCAACTGGCATTGATGCGCCACCTGAAATCGCGACTTTAAGATTTTTTGCAATCTCTTTTAGGTGCTCTCCTGGGTGTTTTTCAGCATAAGCCAGTAAACCAATGAACATAGTTGGAACACCCGCAAGATGAGACACTTTGTGTTCATAAACTTGCTGAAGAACGGTTTTTGGTACGAAGCGAGAAATAAGAACAAGCGCACTACCAGCAAGAATTGAAGTGTTCATGATCAGAGATTGGCCAAAGGTATGAAATAGTGGAAGTATCGCAATACTTACATCGGTCCCTTTTTGATTCGTCAATGATTGACACGCTTGTGCGTTACACAGCATGTTACTTTGACTTAATTCAGCCCCTTTGGCTGCACCAGTAGTCCCTGAAGTATATAGAATGACACAACTATCTTCTGCTGAACGATAGACTGTTTCAAAAGACGTTCTTCCGCTTTCTAACCATTGAGTAAATGAGTGAGCGACGGCTGCTTCTTGAGAGTTAGGTGTTGTTTCAATTAGGATGAAGTGTTCACAAAAGTCCGCTTTACTGTAGCCCTCATAGCCAAACTGACCGATAGGCATTGCATCCGAACCTTGGTATGAAATCAGGGCTACCGCATCAGAATCTTTTAGGTGATAAGCAACTTCTTCACCTTTTAGCATTATATTCAGAGGAACAACGACCGCTCCAATTTTTTGAATGGCATAATAAGCAATAACAAATTCAGGCGTGTTAGGACAAGATAGAGCAATTTTCTCATCAGGTTTTATATTGAGTTGACTCAAGTGATCAGCAATGGCGTTTACTTTTTGATTTAATTCTTGGTAAGTAATTTTCTGATCTTGAAAGATGAGGGCAATATTATTAGGACGAAAAGTTGCGTTACGCTCAAGATTATTGGCTAAATTATACATAGATAACCTTTATTGTTATTAGTGAATGTTGGATACAAGAGAAGTGTATATCAAGAAAGCGATAAAATCTGAAAGGAAAAAAAGATTTTACTCATTTATTAACAATAAGAGTAGTAGAGTCACTTTTTTATCGTTTTTTACGTAACTAAAATATCAATAATGACTAAGATCATAATGATTAGTGCGTTTGGTTCTTTTATAGAGGAATTGGCTATTTTTCAATTGAAAAGTGATCAGGGATAATTGGTTATCTATTGCATTTTTAGGATGAGAAAGATGAGTAAGCAAGGAGTGCTGGGTGTCGTTATTGTGCTTATCATGGCTGCAATCTTTACCTCTGGTTTGATGAGGGCGATGATTGAGTTATCTCTCTTCTTACTATTGATTGGCTATGTGTTGATCGTGAAAAGAAAGAAGAAAGAGTAGAAAGCAAAAAGGCTGATAAGTAAAATACTTATCAGCCTTTTCTAATTTGGTGGCCCCTCCCAGATTTGAACTGGGGACCGAACGATTATGAGTCGTGCGCTCTAACCACTGAGCTAAGGGGCCGTTGTAGGTGGTGATTATAGGGGAAGATGAAAACAGTGTCTAGCCATAAGGCGTTTGCTTTTTAATCACTTGATTGAAAATATGCATATAGATCGAAAAAAGGTGAGCTTAAGCTCACCTTTTTGATTCTATTAACAAATAATTATGTTTAATTATTCGTCTAAGAAGCTACGTAATACTTCTGAACGACTTGGGTGACGCAGTTTACGAAGTGCTTTTGCTTCGATTTGACGAATACGTTCACGCGTTACGTCAAATTGTTTACCCACTTCTTCAAGAGTATGGTCGGTATTCATATCAATACCAAAACGCATACGAAGTACTTTTGCTTCACGAGGCGTTAGGCCAGCAAGAACGTCGTTAGTTGCAAATTTCAAGCTTGTTGAAGTTGCAGAGTCAACTGGAAGTTCAAGGGTATTATCCTCGATGAAATCACCTAGGTGCGAATCTTCATCATCACCGATAGGAGTTTCCATTGAAATAGGCTCTTTAGCGATTTTCAGAACCTTACGGATCTTGTCTTCTGGCATTTGCATGCGTTCAGCAAGTTCTTCTGGTAATGGTTCACGGCCCATTTCTTGTAGCATTTGACGCGAAATACGATTCAGTTTGTTGATCGTTTCGATCATGTGAACTGGAATACGGATTGTACGTGCTTGGTCGGCAATTGAACGAGTGATCGCTTGACGGATCCACCATGTCGCATAAGTAGAGAATTTGTAACCACGACGGTATTCAAATTTATCTACAGCTTTCATCAGACCGATGTTACCTTCCTGAATAAGATCCAAGAATTGTAGACCACGGTTGGTGTATTTTTTAGCAATAGAGATAACAAGACGTAAGTTTGCTTCAACCATTTCTTTTTTCGCACGACGAGCTTTTGCTTCACCGATAGACATGCGACGGCTGATGTCTTTGATATTTAGAACGGGTAATCCTGTTTCTTTCTCAATGCTGTCAATTTTTTTAATTGAACGGCGGATATCTTCTTCGTAACGCTTTAGACGCTCCACGTATGGTTTGTCAGAGGCGATGATTTCGTTGAACCATTCATCAGAAGATTCATTACCAGAGAAAAGAGAAATGAATGATTTTTTAGGCATTTTTCCGTATTCAACACACATACGCATAATTAAACGTTCTTGTGTACGAACACGATCCATGCTGCCGCGCATTTCACGAACTAGGTAATCAAACTGTTTAGGGATCAGTTTAAATTCACGGAATACATCCGTTAACTCGCCAATCGCTACGCGTGCTTTTGCGTTATCACGACCATGTTCTTCAAAAGCAAGTTGCATGTTGTGGTAAGACGTACGAAGCTCTGTGAATTTCTCCAAAGCAAGCTCTGGGTCAATACCTACATCTTCTTCTTCCTCGTCTTCATCATCTTCAGTATCTTCGTCTTCATCTTCAAGATCAGATTCGCTCAGTTCAGAGCCGATGTGAGTCGCTGTTGGTGCTGCTGAACCATCATCATTAGGATCAACAAAACCAGAAATGATATCAGTAAGTCGGATCTCTTCGGCTTGAACTTTATCAAACTGTTCTAATAGGTATGAAATTGCGCCAGGGAATTCAGCAACAGAACACTGAACTTCATTAATACCTTCTTCAATACGTTTAGCGATGTCAATTTCGCCTTCACGGGTAAGAAGTTCAACAGTACCCATTTCACGCATATACATGCGAACAGGATCCGTTGTACGGCCAATTTCACTTTCTACACTTGATAGTGCGGCTGCAGCTGCTTCTGCTGCATCTTCATCAGTTACGGCATCATCATCATTCAATGACATATCATCAGCATCAGGTGCGGTTTCTACCACTTTGATGCCCATGTCATTGATCATTTGGATAATATCTTCAACCTGCTCAGAATCTACAATTTCTTCTGGTAGGTGATCGTTAACTTCTGCGTAGGTCAGATAGCCTTGTTCCTTGCCTTTGATTACAAGTAATTTTAGCTGTGACTGCGGATTTTGATCCATAGACGGTATCCTACTTCTGGTCTGTGTGAAGGAATTAGTATGCGAAATGCAAACCATTAATAATAACAAATTTATGTGTTGATGACGATGCAGGGATTCTATGCTTTTAATTCTAGCATTAAGGCTAGCAGCTCCCGCTTTTCTTCGACTGATAAGCCAAGCGTTCTTTCTCTCGTCTGTAAACTTTCAATTTGTTGATTGATACACTGAGCCAAAACATTGTCCAGTGAATCCATAAATACATCTTGGGTATTGTCTTGATCTATGGGTAATTCCCATACTGCCAAGCGCGATAATAGTTTTTCACTTTTATCCCCACGCCAATATTCTAATAATTGGCCTGTAGAGATATGGGGATTATGTCTGCAATTTTCAAGTAATTGTAGAAATAAACTTAAGCCAGGCAGTGGAATGTCTTGAACACTGCTTAAATCTGGGACTAATTGCGCCAAATTTGGATTTTGTAACAGTAAGGTGATCACTTCACGCATGGCTGTACGCTTCATCTCTGGTTGAGCTTGGCGTTTTGTTTCTGAAGCACCTTGCTTAGATATTAGTTGTTGTAATTGGCTTTCATCCATAATTCCGAGCGTTTTGCCAAGTTGCTCACGTAAATAAAGACGTAGAGTCCCACCTGGCACTTTATCGATTAGAGGAACGGCAAGTGTTGTTAACTTCGCTTTTCCTTCTCGACTGCTCGTATCTATCTGATCGACCAACGTTCTAAACATAAAATCAATTAATGATTCTGCTTGAGTTACGGCTTGCTCAAAGGCCACTTTACCGTGCTGGCGAATGTAGGTGTCAGGATCTTCACCGTCAGGTAAAAACATGAATTTTAATTGTCGACCATCATTTAGGTATGGCAGTGCTTGTTCCATTGCTCGCCATGCAGCCTCTCGACCTGCTCGGTCACCATCATAACAACACACGACGGTGCTTGTTTGGCGAAAGAGAAGTTGCATATGATCGCCTGTCGTTGCTGTACCTAGAGAGGCAACAGCGTAATCTACGCCAAACTGCGCTAAAGCCACGACATCCATATAGCCTTCAACAACGAGAGCTTGGGGTAAATCTTTATATGCTTGCAGTGCTTCATATAAACCATAAAGCTCTTTGCCTTTATGGAAAATAGGAGTTTCAGGTGAATTTAAATATTTGGGAGTGCCTTCACCAATTACGCGGCCACCAAAGCCGATAACGCGACCTCGACGATCTCTAATAGGGAACATGACTCGACCACGAAAACGGTCATAACGACGGCCATTATCGCTTTCAATTAACATCCCACCGTTGACTAAAGCATCTTGTGATGTTTTGTCTCGGCCAAAGTTATTTTTGACTAATTCCCACTCATCAGCCACATAACCGATACCAAATTTCTGAACTATTTCTCCAGAAAGGCCACGATCTTTAAGGTAGTTGATAGCATGGATATTTGCGGCTGATTTTAATTGGGAGCAATAAAATTGACTAATACCGCCCATTAAATCATATAGGCTTCGTTTCTGTTCTGAATTGGCCGTTGGACCTGAAGGAGCGTTAAAGCCACTACGTTGTTCTCGAGGAACATCAAGACCAAGCATAGAGGCGAGTTCTTCAATGGCTTCGACGAATTCTAAACGGTCAAACTCCATGAGGAAGTCAATGGCATTACCATGAACACCACAGCCAAAGCAGTGATAAAACTGTTTTTCTTGGCTAACAGAAAAAGAAGGGGATTTTTCATTATGGAATGGACAGCAAGCGCCGTAGTTCTTCCCTTGTTTTTTCAGTTTTACTCTTGTGTCAATGATATCGACAATATCGTGTCGATTTAAAAGCTCATCAATAAAACTGCGAGGGATATGTCCAGACATCTTTTTTCTTTTCCTGTAGATACAAACAAGCCGTGCATATCAAAGATAGCACGGCTTGTTTTATAAATAGAGTATTATTAAGCCAGTTTAGATTTAACTAATTGGCTTACTTTACCCATGTCAGCGCGGCCTTGGATTTGAGGTTTTAACACGCCCATCACCTTGCCCATATCTTGCATTCCAGCAGCACCAGATTCAATAATTGCTTCGTCTAATAACTTAGCAACTTCTTCATCAGTTAGTGCTTGCGGCATAAAGTCATCAAGCACTAAAATTTCAGCACTCTCTTTATCAGCAAGATCATCACGACCAGCAGCAGTGAACTGCGATACTGAATCACGACGTTGTTTAACCATCTTTGTTAAAACAGCAATGATATCATCGTCAGACAAAGTAGTATGACCATCGATTTCACGTTGTTTAATTTCAGATAGAGCTAAACGAATTGTGCCAAGGCGTATTTTATCCTTGGCTTTCATCGCTAACTTTTGCTCGTCTTTGAGTTTTTCAATTAGAGCCATAACTTAGTCCTAAATTAGGTAAGTTATTAGTACAGGCGAACGCGACGTGCGTTTTCGCGAGACAACTTCTTAGCGTGACGCTTTTGAGCTGCTGCTTTAGCGCGTTTACGTACTGTAGTAGGTTTTTCGTAATGCTCACGACGGCGAACTTCAGAAAGAATACCTGCTTTTTCGCAAGAGCGCTTGAAACGACGTAGTGCAACGTCGAACGGTTCGTTTTCACGTACTTTAACTACTGGCATATGCCTTTCACCTCAGGTGTTAGTCAATTCGCTGGTAGTTATAATTAACCAGCTATTATTCAAATTGGTGCCGAATTTTAATCCGATAGAGGCGTTTTGTAAAGCATTCTTGATTAAGAATTGAGTAATTTCTTTGTTTATTTTAGCTTCTCTAGTCATCACGTCGCTTGAGGTAGCTTAGTGATGTAGGTAATATGGCGTTAAATTAACAGGTAACTGAGAAAAATATGCGAATTTTAGGCATTGAAACCTCGTGTGATGAAACGGGTGTTGCGATTTATGATGATGAAAAAGGGCTATTAGCTCATCAACTTTATAGCCAAGTAAAACTGCACGCAGATTACGGTGGTGTTGTCCCTGAATTGGCCTCTCGTGACCATGTTAAAAAGACAATTCCATTAATCCAAGCAGCGTTAAATGATGCGGGCATGACTAAAGACGATATCGACGGCATTGCTTATACGGCAGGCCCAGGTTTAGTTGGTGCATTATTAGTAGGTTCAACGATTGGCCGCAGTATTGCGTATGCGTGGGATGTTCCTGCGATTCCTGTTCATCACATGGAAGGCCATTTACTTGCGCCAATGCTTGAAGATGAGCCACCTGCATTTCCGTTTGTAGCGCTACTTGTATCAGGCGGCCACACCATGATGGTTGAAGTAAAAGGCATTGGTGAATATCAAATTCTTGGTGAATCTGTAGATGATGCCGCTGGTGAAGCATTTGATAAAACAGCTAAATTAATGGGGCTTGATTATCCTGGTGGTCCTTTGCTATCAAAATTAGCAGAGAGTGGCACTAAAGGTCGTTTTAAATTCCCTCGTCCAATGACGGATCGTCCTGGTTTAGATTTTAGCTTCTCTGGTCTCAAAACATTTGCCGCAAACACCATTCGTGCTAACGATGATGATTTGCAAACTCGTGCAGATATTGCGTTTGCTTTCCAAGAAGCGGTGGCGGATACCTTAGCAATTAAATGTCGTCGTGCATTAAAGCAAACGGGTATGAAACGTTTAGTGATGGCGGGTGGGGTAAGTGCGAATACTTACCTTCGTCAAGAGCTAGAAACGATGATGAAAAAAATTGGTGGTGAGGTGTTTTATCCTCGAACTGAATTTTGTACCGACAACGGTGCCATGATTGCTTATGCTGGTATGCAACGTTTGAAGAATGGTGAGACAACCGATTTAGCGGTTCAAGCTAAGCCACGTTGGCCTATCGATCAGCTTAAACCGATTGCAAAATAACCGTGATTAACCAAGATCGTCAATGATTTTGGCTTATTTATTAAATAAAAGGGACTAAATTAGTCCCTTTTTCTTTGCCAAATTTTCTTCTCTTTACCTGCAAAAAATCGACGAATATTCTCGTGATGTTTTAGGACGATTAAGCAAGAAAGCATAGCAACAGGAAGGGTGTATTGGGGCTTTACTAACCAAGTGAATAAAGGAGCAAGTAGAGCGGTAATCATTGATGCTAAAGAAGAATACCCAGTCACCAATACTGTGATAACCCAACTACCAAATAACATTCCAGTTAAATCTAACCCTATCGGAGCTAAAGCCCCAAGAGCGGTTGCCACCCCTTTTCCACCTTTAAAGTGAAAAAATAGCGGGTACATGTGACCTAAGCAGGCTGAAATTGCAATGATGCCTAATAGTAGAGGATTAATTTCAAGAAAGTAGCCTCCCCATACTGGTAACATTCCTTTTAAAATATCGCAAAGTAGAACTAACCCTGCCGCTCCTTTACCACCAAGACGAAAGACATTGGTCGCCCCAGGGTTATGGGAGCCTGAATTTCTTGGGTCGGGTAAGCCTTTTAATCGACAAATTAAAACCGCACTAGAGATCGATCCTAGAAGATAGGCGATGATGATCATAATTAGTGCAAGAGGGGTCATGAATGAGCCTTTATTTAGGTGAACAGAAGCGATCAAAAATCATTTTTATAGTATATTGCTCAGCATATTGAGCAAGGTAATATCAATATTACGTTGTTTTTCTTTTAATGGGTATCCGACCTCTTAATAAAAAGTGTGATCAAAGATGGATTTAGTATTTATAAAACAGCTTGAAGTTATTACAACCATTGGCGTTTATGAGTGGGAACAGGGCATTAAACAAAAGCTCGTATTAGATATTGATATGGCTCATGACAATCAACCCGCAGCGGCATCTGATGATGTTCAACATTGTTTAAATTATGCAGACGTGAGTGAGGCGGTGACGGCTCATATTCAAAACGGTCGCTTCTTATTGGTTGAGCGTGTTGCAGAAGAGATCGCAGAGCTTATTATGACTCGTTTTTCAGTGCCTTGGATCCGCATTCATTTATCTAAACCAGGTGCAGTGGTAAATGCACACAGTGTTGGGGTTGTGATTGAGCGAGGAAGCAAATGATCACCACCTATATTGGCGTTGGTTCCAATATTGCCCCTGAAAAACACGTAAAAATAGCAATTGATGAATTAAAATCTTTAGGTGACGTTACCAAGATTTCGACGGTTTATGAAGCGGAGCCTGTTGGATTTTCAAGCCATAATTTTTTTAATTTAGTGGTGGAATTAAACGTTGCTCATTCATTGACTGAATTAGGTTCACTATTGCGTGCAATCGAAATTAAATGGGGCAGAGAGCCTAATGCACAGAAGAATCAAGATCGAACATTAGATCTGGATATTCTTTTGTACGGCGATTTAGTTTCGGGATCAGATCCTCAGTTACCGAGAGAGGATCTTTTTAAGTTCGCGTTTGCTATTTTACCTATGGTGGAATTGAATCCAGATCTTATTATTCCCAGCACACAACGTACCATCAGTGAAATATGGGCAGAGTTCCCTTATTCTCAATCGCTAAAACCTGCTTTATTAAATTTAACATTCTAATGGACTATCATGACGTACTTTGACGCTTTTTTTCTTGCTTTGTTGCAAGGGTTTACTGAGTTTTTACCTATTTCAAGTTCTGCCCACCTTATACTTCCTTCGGCAGTTCTTGGATGGTCTGATCAAGGCTTAGCCTTTGATGTCGCTGTTCATGTTGGAACATTAGCGGCGGTTATTATCTATTTTAGAAAAGAAGTCGTGACGTTATTAACGGCGTGGGTAGGCTCGATTACTAAAAAAGAACACAATAAAGAATCTAAACTGGCTTGGTTGATTATATTAGCAACCATTCCAGCAGCACTTTGTGGCCTGTTGCTTAAAGATTTTATTGAGATCTATTTACGTAGTGCATGGGTTATTGCAACGACAACGATCGTATTTGGCTTATTGCTTTGGTGGGTTGATAAAAACTCAGAACGAGTGAAAGGTGAATATGAGATGACGTGGAAAAAGGCGTTATTTTTAGGTGTAGCTCAAGCAATGGCGATGATCCCAGGCACTTCTCGTTCTGGTATTACGATTACTGCTGCTCTTTATCTAGGTTTTACTCGTGAAGCGGCGGCTCGTTTTTCGTTTCTAATGTCGATCCCCATCATTATTCTTGCAGGTTCTTACCTTGGCCTTAAATTAGCACTGAGTGGTATTGCTATTAACTTAGGTCTATTAAGTACCGGTATTGTGGTTTCTTTTATTAGTGCTTATATCTGTATTCATTTTTTCTTGAAGCTAATTTCAAGTATGGGAATGACGCCGTTTGTTATCTATCGCTTACTATTAGGTACGAGTTTACTTATGTGGTTAAGCTTTGCTTAGAAACTAGAAACTAGAAACTAGAAACGATAAGAGCAGTATGGCTAGAGTGGCAATTTTCTAGGCTTCAGGACGCTACGCTTACAGGTTTCAGGTGTACTCGGTTTTGATCTTCCTGAAACCTGAAACCTGAAACCTTAGCTTTTGCTTTTATAGTTTCTAGAGCGAAGCGTTCTAGTTAGCGTATAGCTTATTTGATATCTAACTTACTCTTCACTGCTTCAACTCGTCTTTTACTCAACTCTTCTCTAATCTCAGCCCCTTTAAATCCAGCAGCAACCACTTCTTTTACTTCCACACTTTTTGCTGCATCAAACGCCATTTTAAAACGTGCTTTTTGTGGGTATGGAATGGACTCTAATCCTAATCGGCCCGCATGATCCGCTTGGCAGCAGAGTAAGATAGGTTCTAAGCGCTCTGGTTTACGCCATACATCCATTTTATCGAGTATTTTAATAAAGGTTTGAGCACGAAGCTCAGGTGCTCGATGGATGTTAGTGTGGTGCTCACAAACCAGTAACGCTAAGTCTCGGTACTCGTTGGGTACTTTAACTCGTGCACAGAGCGTTTTAATGAGTTTAATACCGGTATGACAATGCATTTTATGACTTGGCCACTCTGATTCTGGTGTAATGCCTTTTCCTAGATCGTGTACTTGAGCGGCAAAACGAATAGGCAAATCGTGGCTTAATAATGCGGCCTGTTGAGTAACCATTAGAGTGTGGATCCCGGTATCAATTTCAGGATGCCATTTTTCTGGTTGTGGTACACCGAACAATGCATCCAACTCTGGTAATACAACAGCTAAGGCGCCACACTCTTTTAATATTGAAAGAAAAATCTCAGGATGCTGACTAGATAGAGATTTTTCCCATTCTTGCCATACGCGCTCTGGTGTTAGGTGAGCCAACTCTCCGCTTTCTACTAAGGTTTTCATTAATGTCATTGTTTCAGGTGCAATAGTAAAATCAAGATAATGAAAACGAGCGGCAAATCGAGCGACACGTAGTACGCGTAATGGGTCTTCGACAAAGGCATTAGATACGTGGCGTAGTAGGCGATTATTTACATCATCTTGCCCATTATAAGGGTCAATCAATTCACCATTATTGGATTGGGCAATAGCATTAATGGTAAGGTCACGGCGCAGTAAGTCCTCTTCTAAAGTGACATCTGGCTCGGCATAACAGGTAAATCCTTTATAACCTTGACCACTTTTGCGCTCTGTTCTTGCTAGTGCATATTCTTCTTTAGTTTTTGGGTGTAGAAAGACAGGAAAATCTTGACCAACGGCTTGATAACCAAGTGAGCCCATCTCGTTAGGGGTAGATCCAACGACAACCCAGTCTTTATCTTTTACATCAATATTGAGAAGTGAATCTCGAACTGCACCACCAACTAAATAAATATTCACGTTTTGCCCTACTCGTAGCCAAGATAAAGAGAACTTTCTTTACTTTCTTAGTACCAATGATACCGTGCAATCATAGCTTTTCGACTTTTTATTCCATATTTATTCTTGGAATTCCCCTGATAGGACAAACAGAATTCTTATGTACCAAGATTTTTTTGGCTTTAATGAGCTCCCGTTTTCAATGACACCTAATGCGCGTTTTCTTTATTTGAGCGAACGTCATAAAGAGGCGCTTAATTATTTATTGTCGGGATTAGGAGAAGGCGGTGGGTTTGCATTATTAACCGGAGAGGTAGGTACGGGTAAGACGACCGTATCACGCGCACTATTCTCTCAATTAGAAAGTAATGTGCATCTTGCTTTAATTTTGAATCCTATGTTCAGTGCTCAAGAGTTATTGGAGGCGATCTGTGATGAATTTGAGGTTTCTTATTCTGAAAATGCATCGTTAAAACAGCTAACAGACAATATTGTTCATTTTCTTAAAGCAGAGCGAGAGAAAGGTTTTCAGACTATTGTTGCTATTGATGAAGCGCAACATTTGGGGCCGGATGTTTTAGAGCAATTACGATTACTGACTAACTTTGAAACAGACAGTGATAAGTTATTAAAAGTGTTATTGATTGGCCAACCTGAGTTACAACAAAAGTTACAGCAAACGAATTTACGTCAGCTCGCACAACGTATTACGGCACGATATCATTTATTACCTTTAACGCCTCAAGAGATTGAATCCTATATACAGCACCGTTTGACGATTGCAGGCGGAGAGCTGTCACTGTTCCCGTCTTCTGTGATAAAGAAGATTGCTCTCCATTCTAGCGGTATCCCTCGTGTGATTAATCTACTGTGTGATAAAGCGTTGTGGATTAGCTACCAAAAGGGTAAACCGAGTGTAGGCAATCAAGCTGTCGTTCGAGCTTGTGAATTAGTGCTAGAGTGGCAGGTTGAAACCGACGGGGTAAGAGATAAAAAGCCTGCATTATGGGCTCCAACGATGATTGCGATAGGGCTATCGTTGGTGTTGAGTGTGGGAAGTTATCATGTTTTACCTCGATATTTAGATGCTCACTATCCAATTATAGAGCCGACTATTGAGATGCCATTAGAGGGTTTTTCCTCGCAATCAGAGGCTTTTCAGTCGTTATTATCGGTATGGGGTTATTCGGTAAATGAATTCCAAGCAAATTGTACTAATGCAAAAAGGGCGCAACTATATTGTTTAGATAGTAATGGCAGCTTGAGTGATTTATTAGCGATTAATAGACCTGCGGTGGTTTGGTTACAACAACAAACGGGTGAGGACTTACTAGCACTCGTTTATCGTGTTCACTCTAAAGGAGTGGAGTTACTTTTACCGTCTCAACATGTTGAAGTTTCTCATCAATGGTTTGAGCAGTATTGGAATGGCGCTTATATCCAGTTATGGAAAAAACCAATCATTACTGAACGAGCGATGAAGCGTGGTGATAAAGGAAAAGCGATCCTAGAGTTGAATCGTTTACTGTCTTTTGCATTGGAACAACCGTTTAGTGATTCAGACAAATTTAATCAAGAGACAGAACAACAAGTGAAAGAATTCCAAGAAATATTTGGGTTAGCTACCGATGGCGTTGTCGGATCAAGTACCTTAATGTGGTTAGACAGTGTGGTTAATATTGATGCGCCTTTGCTTCAAGGAGATAAGTAAATGTCGTCTTCTCGCTTACCTTTATGGGTGTTAGGCTCAATCGTAGTACTTCCTCCCTTGGTGGTATCTAGCTATCTTTCATTGCCTTACTACAAGGCGTCTCAACAAGAGTTAGAACCTTATAAGCCGACCTATACGGTATTATCATTACCAACTCTAGATACAAAGAAATTACCGCTACATGCGACAGAGTTGTCTTTAAATCGTTTGAAAGAGCCTGCGGAAAATATGAATTCAATAGAGGAGTTTGGAGGCGTTTCGAATTCAAAAGATAACAATGACATTGAGAAACTTACCGCTGAACAAAACCAAGAGCCTCTAGATATTGATAATTTAGATTTATCAGGTTTATCACCGGAACTGGCTGCGCGATTTACATCTATTTTAAATGAGCCGTCAGAGATTGAAGAACAGTACGAGAATGAGTCCGCTAAGTATGGCGATTCCCCTTATGTTGAGTTAGATAAAAAAGGCACTCAATTTTCAGGACAGTTACCCGCGCTTAATTTTCAAACTCATAATTACACGTCCAAACCAAGTCTCCGCTGGGTAAAAGTGAATGGTAAAGAAGTGAATCTTGGTGGGCATATTTCAAATGGAATTACATTATTAGAAATAAACCCAAGAAATGTAGTGATTGACTTCAAAGGCCAAAAGATAGGGATCCCGGCTCTGTATGAATGGAAAGGGTAATCACTATTTTTAATCGGTATAAAAAAAGCTCAGATAAGTCTGAGCTTTTTTGTATATATGGTTTATTGATTAGCCATCAATAATGATTAAGACCAACCGTTTTGTTTCTTTTTACGGCTTGGGATCATGTGAGGAAGTAGAAGGCCAAATAGTAGACCAATACCAGCAACACCACCGCCGTACATGAAGTACTTCAGCAATAAATCTTCTTTTTGTGTATCTAGTTTAGCGCGTAATTCACGAATTTCAGACTGAGAGCTAACCAATTGATTATTTACATCGCTGTAGCTTTGCTCTAAATCTTGCATTTGTTGGTTACGTTGAGTCAGGCTATTTGCTAACCCTGCTTTCTCATCATTCGCTGCTTTACGAGCATTAGCCAGTTGTGTTTTCACTGAAGTAAGTTCAGCCTCAACTTTTGGTAAACGCTCACCTAGACCAGCTTGGCGAGAAATAAATTTACTTTCAACCCAGCCCTTACGACCTTTAGTATCAACAATTTGTGTGAAACTAGAGTTTTTGCTGCTGCTTAATAAAGTAATGCGCTCACCCGCGTTTACACTGCCAATGATTTTGTATTGATTACTTGGACCTGAGTGCATGTACGTAAACAGGTTATCAGAAATATAACGAGTTTGGGCTTGCGCTGGCGCAGCAATAGCCCAAGCGAGTAAAATTAGGCTAATAAAATGCTTCACAATAATATTCCTTTGAAAAATGGATCCTGAACCGTTACACATTAATTTATGCATTATCATCGATTCAAACGAAAGTATAGATACTAAAAATATTTGGGTCCAGATGCAAGAAAAGAGGAGATTTTACTCTCCTCTTTGTGCAATTGTTTCAAAATTGATTAAGCTTATGCGCTAATGCCAATACCGAAGATTGCTTGCATTGCGTAGTAGAAAACTACGGCTAGCAATGCACCTGCTGGTAGGGTCACAACCCAAGATGCCACGATATTACGTACAACACCTAAGTTTAGCGCACCAATACCACGAGCAAAACCTACACCTAGTACAGCACCAACCAACGTTTGTGTCGTTGAGATTGGAAGACCAGTACCTGATGCTAATACCACAGTAGAAGCGGTTGCTAACTGCGCAGCAAAGCCGCGGCTTGGTGTTAGTTCAGTAATACCTGTACCAACGGTAGCCATTACTTTATGACCTAATGTTGCAAGACCAACAACAATACCAATACCACCTAGAGGAAGGATCCACCAAGCAATGGTACTTTTCGTTGTGATTTCACCCATATGTTCAACCGTTGAAACAACAGCAGACAGTGGACCAATCGCATTAGCAACATCGTTAGAACCATGAGCAAATGCCATAGCACACGCGGTAATAACCATTAATGTACTGAAGATACTTTCTACGCCAGTAAAACCACGGCTGTCTTTCTCATCGTTTACCGTATTTGCAAATTTACGAGAAATATACAGATAGCCACCAATCATTACTAATGCTGATACGCCTGCAGAGGCAACCCATGCTTCGCCATTACTTAAATGTAGACCAACGTGTTTTAGACCTTTCTTGATAGTAACAAGAGCAATAACCATAGTGGTGATGAACATGTATACTGGAACAAAACGCTTAGCATTCATTAGCGGCTTATCAGTATCAAATATCAGTCGTTGAGCACTGATAAAGATCATGTAAGCAAAAATACCAGATATGAGAGGGGTGATTAACCAGCTCCCTACGATACCTTGAACTGAGTTCCAATCAACCGCTTCAGTACCTACTGCAACACACGCAAAACCGATGATTGCACCGATGATAGAGTGAGTTGTTGATACCGGCCAGCCCATGTAAGACGCAAGTAATAACCAAGTACCTGCTGCAAGAAGTGCAGACATCATGCCGTACACTAATACTTCAGGCTGATGGGCGAAAAGAGAGGTATCAATTACCCCTTTACGAATTGTATCTGTAACTTCACCACCTGCAAGGTATGCCCCTGCAAATTCGAAGATCATTGCAATGATGATCGCTTGTTTTACTGTTAGTGCTTTAGACCCAACTGAGGTGCCCATCGCATTGGCAACATCATTTGCACCAATACCAATCGCCATAAGGAAGCCGAAGAAGGCCGCAACTAAAATAAGGGTCGTGCCGTAGTTAGCAAGAATATCCATTGTATTACCTGTTACTGAATCAGAAACTTATGAGCGAGATAGCATGAGTTCTAAACGAGAACCCACACGCTGTGCTTGGTCAGCAATGCCACCAACCCACTCAAGAATTTTATAAAGGAACATAACATCGATCGGATTGTACTTGTGCTCGATGCTCATGAGTTGCTGGCGCAGTTGAATTTGCAATTCGTCAGTATCATCTTCAATGATGTCTAACTTATTGATCATCTCAGCAACCAAAGTGACTTCTCGTCCCTTAAAGCCGGTTTCCAATAGCTCATCCAATTCGCTGATTACTTCTTGCGCTTGATTAGCCGCATCTAAACAGCGTTGAACATAAGCTAAAAATGCATCCTGCATAGAGCTTGGAATTTCAAGTTGACGACCAACAACGCGACCTGCGATGTCTTTAGCCAGGTTTGCGAGTTTATCTTGCTGAGTTAACAGACCGAGCATGTCGGTACGATCAACAGGCATGAACAACCCACGAGGAAGTTTTAAACGAATTTCACGCTTTAGAACGTCCGCTTCTTTCTCTAAATGAGAAATTTGCGCTCGAAGTTCATTCGCTTTTTCCCAGTCACCTTTTGCGCACGTTTCGAAAAACGGAACAAGAAGTGAGCAGCATTCATTGACACAAACAACATGACGCTGCAAAGGTTTCATTGGGGACTTGGCGAATAACCCCATAATAGTATTTACTGGCATGGTTTCTTAACCTAATAAAACAAACACCTAATGATGAATTGTTAGACGATGGCCACAAAGGCGCGAATGTTAACCCAATCCCACTATCAATAAAACTACTTTAGATCATGGTTTGGGCGTTATTTCTAGCTTGATACCGAACAGTTTAAGCCATATCCTTGGAAAGACAACGGTTATGAGGTCATTATGGAAACTGAAATCGAACTAAAATTTTTTGTTTTCCCTGAGTTTGTTGACATAATTATAGACAAAATATCAGGTGCAAAAGTCATTGAGCATAGTTGCTTAAATTTAGGAAACATCTATTTTGACACTCCTGAACAGCATCTTCGAAAGAGTGATACTGGATTGCGCATTCGTCGATGTAATGATGAACGTACACAAACATTAAAAACGGCAGGTCGTGTGGTAGCAGGATTGCACCAGCGTCCAGAATACAATGCAGAACATGACTGTGATGTGCCTAATGTTTATTTACACCCTCAAGACGCTTGGCCTAGTGATATTGCTTTATCGGACCTTCAATCACAACTAGCTCCTTTGTTTTCAACGAATTTTGTTCGTAAGCAATGGCTAATTGAAATGCCTGATGGCAGTGAAATTGAATTGGCATTTGATCAAGGAGAAGTCATTGCAGGCGATCGTACGACGCCGATCTGTGAAGTTGAGTTAGAATTAAAATCAGGCCAAACAGATGCGTTATTTACTCTGGCTAGGGATTTATGTAGCTCTGGTGGGATGCGTTTAGGTAACCAAAGTAAAGCTGCAAAAGGTTACCGTTTAGCAATGAACGCACCTGCAGATAAAGTAAAACCACTCTCATTGGTAAAAACAGAGTCGACAGATAGTGTAGAGACATGTTTTGTTAATTCGTTGGAATATGCGCTTTCTCATTGGCATTATCATGAACAAATTTACATCGATACTCAAAACCAATTAGCGCTACAAGAAATTCGTATCGCGATCGCATTTTTACGTCAAATATTTTTAGTTTTTGGCGAAATGGTACCAAAGCGTGCGAGTGAACGACTACGTCAAGAGCTTAAATGGTTAGAAGAAGAGTTGCATTGGCTTGATGAATCAGACCACTTAGCTTATTTAATTGAAGAAAAAGGGCATGTATTACGAAAGCTAGATGCGCGTAAATTCTTGGTAGCCAGTCTGAAAGAAAGTGAGAAATCACTGCCGAATACAGAAGAGATGATGATGTTATTAGTCTCATCTCGTTACTGTGGACTGCTGCTTGATTTGAGTCGTTGGATTTTAACGCGAGATTGGCAGCCTTTTTTGGATGATAAAAAGCGCCAGCAATTACAAGAACCAATAGACGGTCACTCTGGTGTATTACTGGACCGAACTTGGGAAGCGTTAGATGAGGCCTTCTCTGTATCCAATCAGCTATTACCGACTGATTACTTTAAATTAAAAATGCGTTTACGTCGTAATTTAATGACAGGAACCTGCTTTGCGCTTATTTATGATAACGTTCGAAGAAAAGGTTTCCGCTTACCTTGGCTTGATCTTTTGCAAGGCATTGATGATTTAATGAGTTTAGAGCCTGTACGAACTCGTGTTCAGTTACTCGATGATGCTGAAGAGCGAGAGCAGTTAGAGCGCTGGTTACTAAGGCAAGAACGTTCAATTTTACATGCAATGGAGCAAACTCGCCAAGCGGGATTAGAATACCCCCCTTACTGGCAATAGTTGTTCATACTGCCAGCATTACTTTAGATAATAAAAGAGAAGTGATTGAACTATTTTGGTGTAATTACTTCTCTTTTTTATTCTCAATGGATTCTAATCTTTTTAGGATCTCACTTTGCTGCTGTAAAAGTAAGTTTAATTTCTCATCTCGACGCTGTTTTTCTTTTTGCTTGTTCTTGCGCTCTTCATTTTTTGCTGGCTCGGTAATAATTGAGGTTATCAAGCCTGAGATCATACCGAAAATCCCCACGCCAGATAAAATAATCAACACCGCTAAAACTTTGCCTGCAACAGTGACAGGATAGTGATCGCCATAACCAACGGTTGATATAGTGACAAAGGCCCACCATATTGCATCTCCTGCGGTATGTATGTTGGCATCAGGATTTGAACCTTCAAACATCAGCATAAAAACAGAGCCTAAAGAAATTAAAGTCACCATTAAAACTAAAATAGAGGCAATAGTGGCTTCTTTTCGATTGGATTGGATCTGCTTTAATACAGACTGACTAGAACGAAGTAAGCGAAAAATACGTAAAATATGAAAAATGCGAGCATAACGAATGGGTTCAATGATTGGAATGCTTGCTACGAAATCGATCCAGTGTTCTTTTAAATATTGGGGACGGTGCTTACTACGAAACAGATCAAGGCTGAGCTGAAAGAGAAAGAGAGCACAGATAATGGTGTCGAGTGTGATTAACATGGTACGACTGGCGTGATCTAGCGGTACAAACAATAGGCTTGAGATCACAATTAGTGATAAAAAGGACAGTATCAGCGACATTAAGCTCATGGGGTTAAGGTCAATTTTGTTATGATTCATACTAATTATTTATGGGTATCCGTTGATATAATATTGAAGAGTGTTTAGATAATGATTGCAGCTATTAATCATCAATCATGCACTAAAAAAATCGATTCTGAAAGGTAGTGGGGAAAGACTATGTCAGCAATAACGTTTAGGCCATGGGAAAGGCTAGTCACTGATATTAAATTAGTGCCAAAATTGGTCATTTTAATGGTATTTAGTACAGCACTGTTAGTAACCAAGCAGTTGTGGGATGCAAATACCTTTTACCAATCAGTCATTGCTATTCAGAAAGAAAAAGCTCAAGAGTCCGCCATTGCTAATGCAGAAGTGATTAATGGAATTTTAAATCATAAGCCTAATGGTAAAGAATTGGCTGGTGAAGCCATCAGTGTTCAATCAAAAGCGTGGTCTCAAGGCAATTATATCTATGTGATTGATCGTGATAGTGGCCAAGTATTCGGTCATAAATCAAGTCAGTCCCTATCTTCACTTACGGGATCTCTGGATGGCGGAGCTTCATTAAAACAGCTTATTGGTAGCTTATCTTCTCAGCAAGCGTATTCGATGAATGATAATTCTCGTTATGAATTTGCAGTGAAAGTGCCTAATCATAACTGGGTGGTGGTTGCCTCTCAAAGCTCAGACGGTGCAGAGCAGTATTATCAAGATTACCTATATCAAGTGATTTGGCAGACGATAGTCATGATTGTCGCTTTCATGGTTATTTTATTAGGTGCTTCAAGCATTATGTTGCGTCAAATGAAGTATTTAAACACTTCAATGAAACAGATAGCCGCTCAAAACCTTTCTGAACCTGTTGAAATGAACTGTAAAGATGAATTTGGTGATTTAGCAAGAGAGCTAAATAAAACTCGCCTTCAGCTTAAATCGGTGGTGGAAACTCAATTATCAGCATCTCAAGAGTTAGCTAGTTTAACTGAAGTGATGACGATCAGTATGGAAGGCACAAAAGAAGCGGCTCAAGAAGAGTTTGCTGAAATTGATCAATTAGCAACAGCGATGAGCGAAATGAATTCAACCGTGCAAAATGTAGCGGATAATGCTCGTAATGCATCAACGGGAACTGAACAGGCTCAAGTACAAGCGAAAGTTGGTCAAGAGTTTGTTGAAGGAACTATCGTGAAGATCCAAGCGCTATCAGGTGATATTGCGGCGTCTGCTGAAGTGGTAAATCAAGTTGAAGAAAGAGTCATGTCGATCAGTTCAGTTGTTGAAACGATTCGCGGTATTTCTGAGCAAACAAATTTACTTGCGTTGAATGCGGCGATTGAAGCCGCTCGTGCCGGGGAGGCTGGGCGAGGTTTTGCGGTTGTTGCCGATGAAGTAAGAAACTTAGCACAGAGTACACAAGGGGCAACGGTTGAAATTCAAGAGATGATCACTCAGTTACAAAACAGTGCGAATCAAGCGGTTGAGCTAATGGAAAAAAGTGTTGTTGAGGCGGCAGAAGGCGTAGAGCTTGTCACTAATGCCGGTTCTGAGCTAGACAGCATTGTAAATCAAGTGAATCATATTAATGAAATGAACTTCCAAATCGCAAGCGCTGCTGAACAACAAAGCTCGGTGGCAGAAGAGATGGACCAGAATCTAACCAATGTAAGAGAGTTGGTTGAGGCTTCTGTGGTCGTAATGACCGAATTGACAGAAACCTCAGAAGAGATGCAAAAAAATGCAGAAGAGTTAGAAGCGAAGATGAAAGTCTTCAAAATTTAAATCCTCTCGCTTGATTTTAATTGACGCCTACACTCAGTTGTAGGCGTTTTTGTTTGCGGCGAAAACCAATTTTTGGCACAGTATCAAGAGTTTGATCGTACTTAGCGATCATAAGGAATTTTCGATAAGGAATATCATGTCTTTGCCATCCTCACTAGCGTCATTAGCAGAACGTCGTCAACAAGAGTTAACTCATCTTTCTCATATTGAGCAGTGGCCTAATTCATTGCAGGATCAGCTATCAATAACTTTAAGTTGTAGTGATTTTTTGCACGAGGCATTTCAGCAAGATGAAGTGTTATGCCAAAGCTTCCCATCAATGTTTGAAGTCATTGATCGCAGTGAAGAGTATCGCTCTCGATTACAACATCGCTTATCGCAATGCAATGATGAAAACGCGTTGATGCGAGAGCTTCGCTATTTTCGACGACATGAAATGGCTTATATTGCATGGCGTGATTTTACCTTTGCTCATATCCCTGCAAGTGATTGGTCTTTAGAAATCAGTTTGTCTCATCTTTCTTTATTGGCAGAAGCCTTGATTGTAGAGTCGTATCAATGGCTTTATAAGCAAGCGTGTATTGAATGGGGGACACCGAAGAACGCTCAAGGTGAAGATCAACCTATGCTTATTATTGGTATGGGTAAATTGGGTGGTGGTGAGCTCAACTTCTCGTCTGATATTGATTTGATTTTCACTTATCCAGAAAATGGTGAGACTGAGGGCGCTCGTCGAAGCCTTGCTAATGCGCAATTTTTTACTCGTTTAGGTCAAAAGATCATTAAAGCATTAGATCAAGTGACATTGGATGGTTTCTGTTATCGCGTTGATTTACGTTTGCGTCCATTTGGTGAGAGTGGGCCATTAGTAATGAGCTATGCGGCGTTAGAGGATTATTACCAAGAGCAAGGTCGAGACTGGGAACGTTACGCGATGATCAAAGCACGCGTGATGGGTAAAGAGACTTACAGTCATTATCAAGAACTTCGTCAAATGTTACGCCCATTTGTTTTTCGCCGTTATATTGATTTTGGTGCCATTCAAGCGTTGCGTCGTATGAAGTCGATGATCACCACTGAGGTTCGTCGTCGAGGATTGAACGATAATATTAAACTTGGCTCAGGTGGAATTCGAGAAGTTGAATTTATTGCTCAAGTATTCCAACTTATTCGTGGTGGCCGAGAGCCATCTTTACGTGGGCGTGGATTATTAGAAACACTAATAGCAATTAAAGAATTAGGGCAGTTATCAGCCCAAGAGGTCGATGATTTAACCGCGGGTTATTGCTTCTTACGTCGTTTAGAAAACTTACTGCAAGCGATTGGAGATAAGCAAACTCAGACATTGCCAATGGATGAGCGAGACCAATCACGCCTTGCTTTTGCAATGGGAATGGCTGATTGGAATGAGCTATATGATGCCATTCAAACACAAATGAATAGCATACATGCGGTGTTTGAAGATTTAATTGGCCATGATGAAGAAGAGTCCGAAAACAGCATTGATAAGTCTTATGTAGAGCTATGGGATATGGCGCATAACCCTGAAGTGCTTGAGAATATTTTACAAGAATTGAACGCTGACCAAGCAGAACAACTGACTCGCCATGTTATTGAATTCAAAGGTGATCTTAAGAAGAAAACATTAGGACCAAGAGGGCGTGAAGCGATCACTCACTTAATGCCTAAATTGTTCAGTATTGTGATTAGCCGAGAAGACGCCAGTGATACCTTACCTCGATTAACGAAATTGATTCAGGCGATTGCGACTAGAACCACCTATTTAGAATTGCTTGATGAGCACAATGGGGCGTTGCAACATCTAGTTCGTTTGTGTGCAGCAAGCCCTATGGTGGCAGAACAACTGACTCGTTATCCTATCCTATTGGATGAATTGTTGGATATAAATCAACTCTATAATCCAATCGAGTTGAGCCAATATAAAATTGAATTAAATGAGTTTCTTGCCCGTATTCCAGAAGATGATATGGAACAGCAGATGGAGGCTTTACGTCAATTTAAGCAAGTCTGTTTATTAAGAATAGCCGCCTCAGATATTGCTGGGGGACTCTCTTTAATGAAAGTAAGTGACCACTTAACTTACTTATCAGAAGCGATTGTTGAAGCGGTGGTTAATCAAGCTTGGTTACAAGTGACTGAAAAGTTTGGTGAACCAACCCATCTTGAGGGCCGAGACAGTAAAGGTTTTGCGGTGATTGGCTACGGTAAAGTTGGCGGCTGGGAGCTAGGTTATAACTCCGATCTTGATATCGTATTTATGCACGATTGCGATGTGAATACCTATACCAATGGTAAAAAAGAGATCGATGGGCGTCAGTTCTACTTGCGATTAGCGCAACGCATTATTCATATTTTCTCTGTGCGTACTTCTTCTGGTATTTTGTATGAAGTCGATACACGTTTACGCCCATCAGGGGCATCAGGTCTGTTAGTCAGTACTAGCGAAGCCTTTGATGAGTACCAACGAGAAGATGCATGGACATGGGAACATCAAGCTTTGGTTCGTGCTCGCATGATTTATGGGGATATGACGTTGCAGTCTGCATTTAATGCAACGAGACATGAGATCCTCTGTTTAGTACGAGATGAAAAGAAACTACAGCAAGATGTTGTCGAAATGCGTGAAAAAATGCGAGAGCATTTAGGCGGAAAGAAAATGGGACGCTTTATGTTGAAGCAAGATGTGGGTGGTATTACAGATATTGAGTTTTTAGCCCAATACTTAGTGTTAAATCACGCTCACCAAGCGCCAAAACTAACCCGATGGTCTGACAATGTCCGTATTTTTGAAAGTTTTGCTGAGCAGGGTGTGATGAGTGAGGAGTTATCTTTATCCTTGATCCACGCGTATTGTGTGATGAGAAATGAGATCCATCATCGCAACTTATTAGGTTTCGATGCCGATGTTGTTGATGCCAGTTTTATCGAAGAGCGACAAGCAGTCGTTACCGCTTGGCATCAATGGTTTGGTGAGTAAATATTACTTAACCTTGAGTTTATTATTTCTAAGTTGGCGCAGAACTTGCGTAAATGCTACCATTTATAACAGATGATTTTGATAGATAGCACAAACCAATAATGGTAGATGATTTGCTGTTTATTACCCGGAGAAAAGAATGAAACCAACACTTCCTAATTACGATCAATCCGGTGTATTGATTGTTGGTGATGTAATGCTTGACCGCTATTGGGGCGGACCAACAACTCGTATTTCACCAGAAGCTCCAGTGCCTGTGGTTAAAGTTAATAATATTGAAGAGCGCCCAGGTGGCGCAGCGAACGTAGCGATGAATATTGCAGCGTTAGGCGGTAATGCTCATCTTGTTGGTCTTGTTGGTGATGATGAGCCAGCCAAAGCACTAACAGCGACATTAGCTTCATTAAAAGTACATTGTGATTTTGTGGCGCTTCCTGAGTTTCCAACGATTACAAAATTACGAGTAATGAGCCGTGGTCAACAGCTTATTCGTCTGGATTTTGAAGAAAGTTTCCATGACGTACCTGCTGAGCCATTAATCAGCCGTATGCAAGCAACGCTATCAAAAGTAAAAGCGGTTGTATTGTCTGATTATGCAAAAGGGGCATTAGAGCACGTTCAGTTAATGATCCAAGAAGCACGCAAAGTCAATATACCTGTATTTATCGATCCAAAAGGGGCTGATTTTGAACGCTACCGTGGTGCGACGTTATTAACACCAAACATGCTTGAGTTTGAAACGGTTGTTGGCAAAGTAAAAGACGAAGATGATTTGGTCGCTAAAGGCCAACAAATTATTGAAGAGTTTGATTTTGAAGCGCTATTAGTCACACGCAGTGAACACGGTATGACCTTGCTTCGCCGTGATATGGAACCATTGCATTTACCTACGCAAGCACGTGAAGTGTTTGATGTTACAGGTGCGGGTGATACGGTTATTTCGGTATTAGCCGCTTCGGTATCTACTGGTAAACCACTTGATGAAGCGTGTGCATTAGCCAATGCAGCAGCAGGTGTAGTGGTTGGTAAACTGGGTACATCGACATTATCAACCATTGAACTTGCAGAAGCGATTCACGGTAGCCAAGATTCTGGTTTTGGAATTATCAGTGAAGACCAATTAATCAATGCGGTAAAACAAGCGCGTGAGCGTGGTGAGCGAGTTGTCATGACAAATGGTTGTTTTGATATATTGCATGCCGGTCATGTTTCTTATTTGAACCATGCTGCAGAGTTAGGTGACCGCTTAATTGTTGCCGTTAATACCAATGAATCAGTACAGCGCTTAAAAGGCCCTGGTCGCCCTATTAATCCAACGGATCGTCGTATGGCGGTATTGGCTGGTTTAGGTGCGGTTGATTGGGTTGTTCCTTTCTCTGAAGACACACCGCAACGCTTAATCTCAGCGGTATTACCAACCATGTTGGTGAAAGGTGGCGATTATGCGATTGAAGATATTGCAGGCGGTGCAGAGGTGATTGCCGCAGGTGGCGAAGTAAAAGTATTGAACTTTGAAGATGGCTGCTCAACCACAGGTATTATTGAAGCGATTAAAGGCGGTAGAGGTTAACCTCTACTAGGCCTTAAAAGAAAAGCCACATTAAGTGATTAATGTGGCTTTTTTGTTTCTATTGTCATTTACCTTACTAAGAAGATAGATGACATAAGCTTATTTTGCTTGAGTTGTTTTATTTGTTTTTAAGCCAGCATTGATATCCATGATATCTTGCTCACTTAGTGTACCAACCGCTTGTTTTAGTTGAAGGACACTTAAGATGTAGTCGTAACGAGCGTTTGCTAGATTACGGTTTGCATCATATAAACGACGCGTTGAATCTAATACATCAACAATAGTACGTGTGCCAACATCAAAACCAGCTTCTGTTGCTTCTAATGCTGATTTTGCAGAGATTACCGTTTGCTCGTACGCTTTTAATGCACCAATAGAGGCATTGATGTTGTTGTTGTAAGCGCGAACGTTTTTAGTTACATCACGGTAAGTCGCTTCTAAATCTTGGCTTGCTGCAACGTATTGGAATTCAGCTTGGCTCGTTAATGAATTTGTGTTGCCACCTGAATACAGAGGAATATTCAAGTTAATACCTGCGTTGATATCGCCGTAGCTATCATCTTGTGTACCATTGTAAGTACCACTCTGATCTGTGTAATTGTAACCAGCATCGAAAGTCAGAGATGGCATGTGACCAGAGCTTGCTAGAGAGATATTATCTTTTGCAACATCCGCACTGATACGAGCCGCCAATAGGCTTAAGTTTTTCTGCTGCGCTTCGTCAATTAGGCTGTCTGATGATTGTTCTGATGGGCTTGCAGAGAATCGTTTGGTATCTAATACACTTAGCTTTGTGTGGCCTTGACCTGTAATCACACGCAGATCTTCATAGCTATTAACCAATTGGTTTTCAGTTAATACTTCGTTAGCTAATACGCTGTCGTACTGTGCTTGAGCATCATGAACATCGGTAATTGCAGACAAACCCACATCAAAACGTTGTTTAGTTTGTTCTAGTTGACGACCAACCGCCGCTTTTTCGGCACGTACAAATTCAAGGCTATCGTTAGCGCGTAATACATCAAAGTAGGCTTGAGCAACTCGTAAAATTACACCTTGTTGTTCTGCAGCATAAGCAGAATCGGCTTGACGAGCACTTTTTTCTGCAATGTCTAAACTAACCCAGCTTGATTGTTGGTATAGCTCTTGAGATAAATTAATACCTGCTGTTAGGCGATCATTATCACGGCGATCTTCATCACTACGTAAGATGTTGTAACCCGCAGTTAAATTAATTTGTGGTAATAACGAACTTTGAGATGAATTCACTGCTTCAAAAGCGGCATCTTTAGTCGCAGCAGCTCTTAGTAATTGAGGATCGTTTTCTTTAGCTTGATTGTATACTTGCGCAAGGTCATCGGCAGCAGCTAAAGAGCTGAAACTACCTAACGCCATTCCAATAAAGAGTGGAAGCAGTTTTCTCATAGTGGTTTGTCCCGCAAAATTGTTTTATATAATATAGTCTATAGAGTGTACCTTATCTCTCTAGACTCTGGCTGTAAAGATTACGTTTTTTTACGTTTGTACGATTAGTATCATCTAAATATTGTGGAAAGCCTCTAAAAAAAATGTAAGCATAATTAAAAAAAACGAGTTAAAAAATTGTTGCTCTGTATGATGGGTGATAAAACGGAACAGAAGATTTAGGGAATAAGAATGAAAACATCATCGAATATCGCACTATCAAATCAATTTACCGCTGATGATGTTGATGTTTTGTCGAAAGAATCCTTGTATAACGGTTTTTTTAAAATGACTAATATCGCTTTTCGTCATCGACTGTTTCGTGGTGGCTGGAGCGAAGTGATAGAGCGAGAGCTTTTTGAACGAGGTCATGCTGTGGCTTTATTGCCTTATGACCCTATTACAGACCAAGTGGTTTTGATCGAACAGATTCGCGTTGGTGCCTTAGGCTCTGATTTTCCTTGGCAATATGAAATCGTGGCTGGGATGATAGATAAAGACCAAACGGCCGAGCAAGTTGCTATTCGAGAGGCGAGTGAAGAGGCAGGCATTAGCGTGTCTTGTGTGGAAAAAATCTCGCATTTTTACCCTTCATCTGGCGGGTGTTCAGAACAGTTAGATGTGTTTGTTGGTTGTATTGACGCTTCTAAAGCAACAGGTATTCATGGTTTAGAAGAAGAGGGCGAGGATATTAAAGTACACGTTGTGACAAGAGAGAAAGCCTATGAGCTAGTCACTCGTGGCATAATTGAGAATGCGGCCTCAATTATTGCGCTTCAATGGTTAGAATTGAATGTTTCGCGCTTACGATCACAGTGGAATTCACTATAACATGCGTAAATATCACGTCGATTTATCGAGATTGATGCGTATATATGAAACTAATTACGCGAAATTAGTTTCACTTTTGCCAAGAAATGAAATAATTGGCGAACTTGCAAATTATAAAGTATGTAAGCAGCAGTATCAGATTAAGGTACTTGAGGTGACGGTATATACGACATTAGTTGAAGTTTATCAGATAGATGAACAACCAATATACCCACTACCAAAGTTAACGGTTCGACTTTATCACGATGCCAGAGTAGCGGAAGTGTGTGCAAGCCAGCAGCTAGCATATATTAAAGCGACATATGATTACCCGAATGGGAAGATGCTTCAAAAAGATGAAAAACATCAATTAAACCAGTTTTTAAGTGACTGGCTAACGTTTTGTTTGAAAAATGGGATTAGCCAAGAGCCCATTTTTTTAGAAAAGAATTAAAAGGTTGTAGCTATTTTGCTCTCGGAAACATTATTAAATAACGAAAACGGCCCAGTTCGGTTGTTACAGATAACAGATACGCATTTGTTTGCGCCTGAAAATGGGGCGCTTCTTGGTGTACCTACATTAAAAAGTTTTCAAACTGTTGTTGAACAGGTACTGCAACGTACGCCAAGTTTTGATGCGATTATCGCAACGGGCGACATATCTCAAGATCATACAGTGCCGTCATATCAGCATTTTGTTGATGGAATTAAACCATTGGTTAAACCATGTTATTGGTTACCTGGCAATCATGACTATAAACCTAGTATGGGTGGGGTACTGCCGTCCTCTCAAATCCAAGCTTGTGAACATTTATTTATCGGTCAGCATTGGCAATTAATTATTTTGGACAGCCAAGTGGTAGGCGTGCCTCATGGTGCTTTGTCACAACAGCAATTAGACTTACTTGATAGCGCGTTATCTCAACACCCAGAACGTCACTCATTAGTACTATTGCATCATCATCCACTGCCTGCTGGTAGCGCGTGGCTTGATCAGCATCAGCTAAAAAATAATGGTGAGTTTTGGGCTGTTGTTGGTCAGCATAACAATGTCAATGGCATTGTTTGTGGTCATATTCATCAAGAACTTGATCGTATGATTAATGGTGTCCGATTACTTGCTACGCCTTCAACTTGTGTACAATTTCTTCCAGATTCAGATGATTTTGCTCTAGATTCACAAGCTCCAGGTTGGAGAACGTTGGACTTATTGCCTGATGGGGAAATTGAGACGCAAGTATACCGTTTAGAGAATTGTGATTTTACTGCTGACAGTGATGCTGGAGGCTATTAAGTGAAAAAACCAAGTCTACTCTTATATATTCATGGATTTAACAGTTCGCCGTTATCTCATAAAGCGCAAGTCATGACACGTTATTGTGAAGCGCAACGACCAGACATTAAAGTGATAACACCTCGATTGCCTTCTTATCCAGAAGACGCTGCTCAACATTTAATTCAACTTGTTGAAAAATATAAAATTGACTATCAAATAGGCTTAGTTGGCAGTTCGCTAGGAGGGTATTTATCAACATGGTTAAATCACTATTATGGGTTTAAAGCTGTGTTAGTTAATCCTGCAGTGAAGCCTTATGATTTACTTGCGGACTATTTGGGAACTCAAGTAAATCCGTACACACAAGAAGAGTACTTCCTTGAAGAAAAGCACATGAAAGAGCTCTATTCGTTGCGTGTTGATACGATCGATACCCCGAGTTCTTTATGGTTATTACAGCAAGAAGGCGATGAAGTGCTTGATTATCGACAAGCAGTAGACAAGTATTCAGCCTGTAAACAAACAATAGAAAAAGAGGGTGACCACAGTTTTGTTGATTTTGAGCGTTACCCTGAACAAATTATTCAATTTCTAAATTTATAGTTACGCTTTCTCTACGCTAGAGACACAGTATCTATACAATCTTTAATACAAAGCCACATATTTAGAGTGGAATAGGGCCGTTTACTTGACTTTCCTGCTTCCCTTTCAGACTATGTGACAAATTTTAAGAAGCCTTCCGAGATATGACTGAACAATATAATGCAGGAGCCATAGAGGTTCTAAATGGCCTTGAGCCCGTTCGTCGCCGTCCTGGTATGTATACCGACACCACTCGCCCAAACCATTTAGGGCAAGAAGTTATAGATAACAGTGTCGATGAAGCCTTAGCCGGACACGCGAAAAAAGTTGAAGTGATTTTACACGCTGATCAATCTCTTGAAGTGATTGATGATGGGCGTGGTATGCCTGTAGATATCCATCCAGTAGAGAAAGTATCAGGTGTTGAACTTATCCTTTGTAAGTTACATGCTGGTGGTAAATTCTCAGGTAAAAACTATGAATTCTCAGGTGGTTTGCACGGGGTTGGTATCTCGGTAGTAAATGCCTTATCAAAGCGTGTAGAAGTCACGGTTCGTCGTGATGGTGAGATCTACGAAATTGCGTTTGAGCATGGTGAGAAGGTTTCTGATTTAACGGTTGTAGGCACCTGTGGTCGTCGTAATCGTGGTACTAGCGTACATTTTTGGCCCGATACAAGTTATTTTGATTCAGCAAAATTCTCTGTGACTCGTCTTATTAATAATCTAAAAGCGAAAGCGGTATTATGCCCAGGCTTAGAAATTGTTTTTAAAGACAAAGTAAATGATAAAGAGCATCAATGGTGTTATGAAGATGGTCTTAAAGATTACCTTTTAGAAGGTGTTGCGGGTTATACATTATTACCAGAAGACCCATTTACGGGGGCATTCTTAGGTAAAGGCGAAGCCGCAGATTGGGCCGTTACTTGGTTACCTGAAGGCGGAGAACTTGTTTCTGAAAGCTATGTAAACCTGATCCCTACCGCTCAAGGTGGTACGCACGTCAATGGTATGCGCCAAGGCCTTTTAGATGCAATGCGTGAATTCTGTGAGTTCCGAAACTTACTTCCTCGTGGTGTAAAATTAACTGCGGATGATATTTGGGATCGTTGTGCTTACGTGTTGTCGGTTAAAATGCAAGATCCTCAATTTGCAGGCCAAACTAAAGAGCGTTTATCTTCACGTCAATGTGCCGCATTTGTTTCTGGTGTTGTAAAAGATGCCTTTAGTTTATGGTTGAATGAAAAACCACAAATCGCAGAACTGATTGCTGAAGCCTGTATTGCCAATGCACACCGTCGTATGCGAGCCGCTAAGAAAGTCGTTCGTAAGAAGATTGCATCAGGCCCTACATTACCTGGTAAATTGACCGACTGTTCAATTCAAGATTTAGCACGTACCGAACTTTTCTTAGTGGAAGGGGACTCGGCGGGTGGTTCTGCGAAACAAGCGCGTGATCGTGAATTCCAAGCAGTAATGCCACTGCGCGGTAAAATTCTAAATACGTGGGAAGTATCAGCAGATCAAGTATTAGCCTCTCAAGAAGTTCACAATATTTCTGTGGCGTTAGGCATTGACCCTGACTCAGATGATTTATCAGGCTTACGTTACGGTAAAGTATGTATCCTTGCCGATGCCGATTCAGATGGTCTTCATATCGCAACGTTACTATGCGCTTTATATCTAAAACACTTCTCTTCTTTAGTTCGTGCTGGACACGTCTATGTGGCAATGCCACCGCTGTATCGTATTGACTGTGGTAAAGAGGTCTTTTATGCCCTTGATGAAGCAGAAAAAGAAGGCGTATTAGATCGTCTAAGTAACAAGCGTGCAAAAATTAACGTGCAACGATTTAAAGGATTGGGTGAGATGAACCCACTTCAACTTCGTGAAACAACGATGGATCCAAATACTCGTCGCTTGGTGCAATTAACCATTGATGATGATGAAAAGACCAATGAAATGATGGATATGCTTTTAGGCAAAAAACGTGCAGACGATCGTCGTGCTTGGCTACAATCTAACGGCGATCAGGCAGAGGTATAAGATATGAGTTCAGAAATGTCCTTGGAAGGTGTTGAGCAGCTGCCACTGCGCAAGTTTACAGAAGACGCTTATCTAAATTACTCCATGTACGTAATCATGGATCGCGCATTACCTTATATTGGTGATGGCTTGAAACCCGTTCAACGTCGTATTATTTATGCGATGTCAGAGCTTGGTTTATCTGCGAATGCAAAATACAAAAAGTCGGCACGTACGGTTGGTGATGTATTAGGTAAATACCACCCACACGGTGACTCTGCTTGTTATGAAGCGATGGTACTAATGGCTCAGCCTTTCTCTTACCGATACCCATTGGTAGATGGTCAGGGTAACTGGGGTGCGCCGGATGATCCGAAATCGTTCGCCGCAATGCGTTATACCGAATCAAAATTATCGAAGTTTGCTGATGTCTTACTTGGTGAGATAAGCCAAGGTACGGTTGAATGGCAGCCAAACTTTGATGGTACGATGAAAGAGCCTAAGATTTTACCTGCTCGTCTTCCTCATATATTGCTGAATGGCATCATGGGTATCGCGGTTGGTATGGCGACGGATATTCCTCCTCATAACGTACGTGAAGTTGCGAATGCGACGGTGCATTTATTGGATAATCCAAAAGCAGATTTAGATCAAGTGATGGATTTCATTCAGGGGCCTGATTACCCAACTGAAGCTGAAATTATTTCATCTCGTACCGATATTAAGAAGATCTACCGTACTGGTCGTGGCAGCATTAAAATGCGTGCCGTGTGGCATAAAGAAGGCAGTGATATCGTTATTACTGCATTACCACATCAAGTGTCAGGCAGTAAATTATTAGAACAAATTGCAAGCCAAATGCGAGCGAAGAAACTACCAATGGTAGACGATCTTCGTGATGAGTCAGATCATGAAAATCCGACTCGTATCGTGATTGTTCCGCGCTCAAATCGTATTGATGCTGAACCGTTAATGAATCATTTATTTGCTTCTACGGATCTTGAAAAAAGCTTCCGTGTGAACCTAAATATGATTGGTTTGGATTTACGTCCACAAGTTAAAGGCTTAGTTAGCATTCTTAATGAGTGGATTGAATTTCGTCGCACGACCGTTCGTAAGCGTTTGCAACATCGTCTTGATAAAATCTTAGCGCGCTTGCATATTTTAGATGGTCTATTGGCTGCGTATTTGAATATCGATGAAGTTATCGAAATCATTCGTACCGAAGATGATCCAAAACACGAATTAATGACACGCTTTGATTTAACTGAAATTCAAGCGGAAGCCATCTTAGAGATTAAACTTCGCCAGTTAGCAAAACTGGAAGAGATTAAGATCCGTGGTGAGCAAGATGAGTTAGCGAAAGAGCGTGATCAGCTTGAGAAGCTATTAGGTTCAGAGCGTCGTTTAAGTACATTAATTAAGAAAGAAATCTTAGCGGATGCAGAGAAATTTGGTGATGCTCGTCGCTCTCCTCTGGTTGAGCGTGAAGAAGCTAAAGCATTAACAGAGCGTGATTTAATTCCAAGCGAAACCATTACTGTCGTTCTTTCTGATAAAGGTTGGATCCGTCACGCGAAAGGGCATGACGTTGACCCAACAACGCTAAACTACAAATCGGGTGATAAATATCTAGCTCATGCGCGTGGTAAGAGTAATGCTCCTGCCGTCTTTATGGGCAGCAACGGTCGCAGTTACGCATTAGAATCACATACGTTACCTTCAGCAAGAAGCCAAGGTGAGCCAATTACAGGCCGATTAAATATAACAGCAGGCAGTCAAATTACTCATGTTGTTATGGGTGAAGAAGATCAAGCCTGGTTAATCAGTTCTGATGCGGGCTATGGCTTTGTTTGTAAGGGAAGTGATTTACTATCGAAGAATAAGAATGGTAAGACGTTATTGACGCTTCCTGAAAATTCGCTAGTGATGAATCCTGAGCCTGTTTCTGATTTAGAGAATGATGAAATTTTAGCGATTACAAATGAAGGTAGAATGCTGCTGTTCCCAATTAAAGATTTACCACAATTAGGTAAAGGGAAAGGGAACAAGATCATCAACATTCCAGCAGCACGCTCTAAGTCTCGTGAAGAGTTCTTATCTCACTTACTGCCATTACCACAAGGGGCAACTATTACCTTGTATGCAGGTAAGCGTAAGTTAGGCTTGAAACCAAGTGACTTAGATAACTTCAGAGGTGAACGAGGCCGTCGTGGCTCTTTATTGCCTAGAGGTTTACAGCGAGTGACTCGTATTGATGTTAACGGTGAAAGTACTTCAGTTGAAGTAGAAGAAAAAGAGTAAGGTCAATCTGGGTTGGTCTTAACTCTGAGCTTGATACTGATATAAAAATAGCGCACTCATCATGCGCTATTTTTTTATCTATTAATGATTGAATATAGAATTAACTTTCTGGAGCTTCGTCTATTGTAACTTTAATTGTTTGAGTTATTCCTTTGCGAATAATATCAACATCGACCTCCGTTCCCGGGCGAAGCTCTGTGACAATGTCAGTGACATTCTGGCGGTTAATTACACTCTCACCATTTATACTTGTAATGATATCTTGTGAAACAATCCCACTCTTTTCTGCGGGACTATTTGGTGCAACGCCTAATACTAAGATACCGTTGATGTTATCAGCATTCATAAGGCGAGCCATTGCTGGGTTAATATCTCGGCCATCAACGCCAATGTAACCACGGATAACTTGTCCGTCAGCGATTAAGCGGCGCATGATTTTATCGGCGAGATCGTAAGGAATAGCAAAAGAAATTCCATACGTTTCTAATTCTGTAGCCTGCTGGAAAGAGGCGGTATTGATACCCACTAATTCACCACGAGTATTAACTAAAGCACCACCAGAATTACCACGGTTAATTGCTGCATCAGTTTGAATTAACCCTTGTGTCCCATCAGCACTTAAAGCCGCGCGGCCTGTTGCTGAAATAATGCCAAAAGTGGTGGTTTGTCCCAAATTGTAAGGGTTGCCAATCGCTAATACCACATCACCAATATCTGCTTGATAATTTGGATTTAAAGGGATCACAGGGAGATTAGTATCCTTTATCTGTAGTACAGCAAGATCAGTACGTTTGTCTTTTCCGACCAATTGAGAGTTAAATAACCGCCCATCTTGAAGAGCGACAATGACTTGGTCAGCATCGGCAACGACGTGGTAATTTGTGATGATATATCCTTTGTCACTAACGATAACGCCAGAACCAAGACCTTCGGTATCTAATCGTAGGCGGTCTTTATCATTGTATTTACGGCTATAGATATTCACAACGGCAGGAGCGGCTCGGCGAACCGCATAATTAAATGAGATCTGATTATTGATCTGCTGAGAGCCTTGGATAGTTTGATTTTGTTCTGTAGTAATAGAAGAGCGCAGATTAGGGAATGCAAATAGCAGAACGGCAGCGGTCGCTGTTCCGATAATAGCTGAGCGCAATAAGAATGAAAGCATTGCCTTCCTAACCTTTAAATGAATAAAACAATAGTTAGTTAGGATAACATTGAACGTAAATAAAAAGTAGAGATTGAAAATCAGCACTCATAGGATTAAAGCTTTGATGAGTGCTGATTGTAAGGTTATGCGATTTTTTCTTCTTTATTCGCACTCATATCACTTAGTGGTTCATCCTTTAACAAGCCTGAAGCGCCATTAGCGTAATCTTTTGGCTGGCTATCAATTTCTTCTTTAATGTGAGCTACTTTTTTATTCAGTTCTGGTGAAAGAGTCATTTCATCTAAACGAGCAGAGAAAGGGTTATCTTGCTCAGGTAGATTTGGCAAGAGTTCTTTTGAAGTCGATGCCATATGGTCGTACATTTTATTAAAGTCTTTTGCTAATGCTTCTAGCATGGTAGCACTGGTTGCAAAATGGTCGACCAACTCTTGTCGGTATTGCTCTAGCTCGTATTTTGATTTTTCTAAGTCTTGTTTCAATGTCTTTTGGTGTTTTATACCAGGCACTGTAACGCGAGAAATTAGAAAACCAATTATAATTCCAATAGCTAGGCCAATTAAGGCATAGGTCCAAGCCATGAAGTGCTCCTTATCATTTAAGTAGAGTGAGTCGGCATAAGTGTGAGTCAGCCCACTCATCGGGTATATTGAGATCATGCTACTATGAAGAGAGTCAATCAACAAAAGAAAAGATTAAAACTGATGACACCATTAGAAAAATATCAGCTCGACCTACAACAGAATGGATTTCATCAAGACAGTGCTCAATTAAATGCGGTTGAGCACCTTGATGCATTATATCGACGCTTATCTACTCGAAAAGTTCCTCAGCCAGAAGTGAAAAAATCATGGCGCACTTTTTTTAAGAAAACGACGCCTGAAAAGCTAACCCCAGAAAAAGGTCTGTATTTTTGGGGCGGGGTAGGGCGAGGTAAAACGTATTTAGTTGATACTTTTTATGATGCATTGCCAACAGAGCGAAAGATGCGAGTGCATTTCCATCGTTTTATGCAGCGCGTTCATGATGAGTTAGGGGAATTGCAACAGCAGGCTGATCCTCTATTAATTGTGGCGGACAAATTTAAACAAGAAACGGACATTATCTGTTTTGATGAGTTTTTTGTCTCTGACATTACCGATGCGATGATTTTAGCTACGTTATTAGAGGCTTTATTTGAGAGAGGGATCGCATTGGTGGCAACATCAAATATCCTACCTCAAGATTTGTATCGTAACGGTTTACAGCGTGCGCGTTTCCTCCCTGCTATTGCCCTTATAGAAGAGCATTGTGACATTGTAAATGTGGATAGCGGTATTGATTATCGCTTAAGAACATTAGAGCAGGCAGAGATATTTCATTTTCCATTAGATGATAAAGCAGAGCAGAATATGAAAACATATTTTGAAAAGCTCACGTCTGAAAGTGAATATCAGCCGATGGTTATTGAAATTAACCATCGTCAATTACAGGTAAAAGCAGAGGGTGATGGGGTTGTTCATTTTGAATTCTCTGCATTATGTGAGAGTGCACGGAGTCAGCATGACTATATAGAGTTGTCTCGTTTGTACCATACCGTATTACTTTCTAATGTTAAGGTGATGGGGGAATTGAATGATGATGCAGCTCGTCGTTTTATTGCCATGGTTGATGAATTTTATGAGCGAAACGTCAAATTAATTATATCCGCAGAGGTGGATTTAGCCTGTATTTATGAAAAAGGACGTTTAACGTTTGAATTTAAACGTTGTCAGTCTCGGTTGATTGAAATGCAAAGCCATGAATACCTAGCAAAAGAACATTTATCCTAATCATTCTCCCCTTGTTTTTATAATTTAAGGGGGTTATTTGATGTGATGAGGTTCAAAATTCATTTTTTTTATCTTTTTTCCCTAATATGTGAAATATCTTCAAAAAAAAGGTGATTTTTTCTTCACGCTTCACTATAATCCTCCGACCCACCGTTACTGTACTGGCTTAATAGCCAAGAGTGCCAACCACTCGAAGGGGTGATGACTGGGCTCGAAAATATACAGTGGGAGCTAAAGCTCCTAATCAGTGAATTTATTTTAAAACGGGTATCATTAGCATGAAAACTTTCGTTGCTAAACCAGCCGCTGTAAAGCGTGACTGGTATGTTGTAGACGCTGAAGGTAAAACTCTTGGTCGTATCGCAACTGAAATCGCATCTCGCCTACGTGGCAAGCATAAAGCAGAATACACTCCTCACGTAGATACTGGTGATTACATCATCGTTATCAACGCAGAGAAAGTACGCGTAACTGGTAACAAAGCAGCTGGCAAGATCTACTACCGCCACTCAGAGTTCCCAGGCGGACTAAAATCTATTTCTTTCGAGAAACTGATCGTTCGTAAACCTGAAATGGTTATTGAATTAGCTGTTAAAGGTATGCTTCCACGTGGTCCTCTTGGTCGTGCTATGTACCGTAAACTTAAAGTTTACGCTGGCGCTGAGCATAACCACACTGCTCAACAACCACAAGTACTAGACATTTAACCGAGGATCATTGCAATGGCAGAGAATCAATACTACGGCACTGGTCGCCGTAAAAGTTCAGCAGCTCGTGTTTTTATCAAACCGGGTACTGGCAACATCGTAATCAACAAGCGTAGCCTTGACGTTTACTTTGGTCGTCCAACAGCACGTATGGTTGTTAACCAACCTCTAGAGCTAGTTGAAATGACTGATAAACTAGACCTATACATCACTGTTTCTGGTGGTGGTATTTCTGGTCAAGCTGGTGCGATCCGTCACGGTATCACACGCGCTCTTATGCAATTCGATGAAACATTACGTCCTGCACTACGTGCTGCTGGCTATGTTACGCGTGACGCTCGTTGCGTTGAGCGTAAGAAAGTTGGTCTACGTAAAGCTCGTAAGAAACCACAATTCTCTAAGCGTTAATATTACGCTTACCAAGTGGCTTTGGTTTCAAAGTCATTTTGGTTATTGTGGAAAAAGCTCAGCATTTATGCTGGGCTTTTTTTGTTTTTGTGATATCGCATACTCTTCATCGCTTGAATTTCCTTGTCTTTTCTTATCCTTTCTCTTCACTCGCTTTAAAAAGCATATCTAGCTCACAAATGTTGCAAAAAAGTAGCTTTATCTTGTCAAAAAGTAAGGATTTCTTTATCATTTATGGGTTAAAACGACAGCGTTAAAAATATGAACAAATTCTTTAGCTTTATTTAGAGTTTGAGGTATCAATACTCTGTTGTATCACACCTTAAAGTTAGCCGTAGCTCGAAAATGTATGGACATAATAAAAACTATATCAAAGAGCACATGGGAGAAAGTTGGATGAGCAATGCGCCAGTGAGTAATGGTCGACGTCGTTTCTTAACCGCAACAACGGCAGTTGTTGGCGGACTAGGGGCAGCAGCGGTGGCCGTACCTTTTATTAAATCTTGGAACCCGAGTGCAAGAGCGAAAGCCGCGGGTGCTCCAGTTGAAGTCGATATCAGTAAGCTTGAAGATGGACAGATGGTTCGTGTTGAGTGGCGAGGTAAGCCTGTATGGGTTGTACGTCGTTCAGAGGCACTTCTGCAATCGTTAACTGAAATTGATGGTCAACTACGAGATCCTTCTTCAGGGGAAGAGCAACAACCGAACTATGCTCAAAATGCATACCGTTCAATTAAGCCTGAGATATTTTTAGCCGTTGGGATTTGTACCCACCTTGGTTGTTCACCTACCTATTTACCTGACAGTTTTAGTGAGCAAGTTGAAGGGGTTAATTCTGGTTTCTTTTGTCCGTGTCATGGTTCTAAATTTGATATGGCTGGTCGAGTATTCCAAGGCGTACCTGCACCACTAAACCTTGTTGTTCCTAAACATATGTACCTTAGTGATACTCGTATCCTTGTTGGGGTTGATGAAGGAGGGGAAGCCTAATGCAACCATTACTTGATTGGGTAGAAAAACGTCTACCTGTAATGAATGCTTATAAAAAGCATTTATCAGAATATCCAATGCCGAAAAACTTTAACTTTTGGTATTTTTTTGGCTCACTAGCAATGTTGGTTTTAGTTAATCAACTAATTACGGGTATTTGGCTAACGATGAACTACGTTCCTTCAGGCGAGGGTGCGTTTGCTTCTGTTGAGTACATTATGCGTGATGTCGATTACGGTTGGTTGTTGCGCTATATGCACTCCACTGGTGCGTCAGCGTTCTTTGTTGTCGTTTATCTGCATATGTATCGTGGTTTGATTTATGGGTCATACCAGAAACCTCGCGAGCTTCTATGGCTGTTTGGTATGTTGATTTTCCTAGTGTTAATGGCTGAAGCTTTCATGGGGTATTTATTACCATGGGGCCAAATGTCTTACTGGGGGGCTCAAGTTATCATTTCACTGTTTGGTGCAATACCGGTTATAGGTGATGACTTAACACTGTGGATCCGTGGAGATTATGTCATTTCCGGTGCGACGCTAAACCGTTTCTTTGCTCTGCATGTTATTGCTTTACCTATTGTATTGTTGCTATTGGTTGTACTGCATGTACTGGCCTTACATGAAGTTGGGTCAAATAACCCTGATGGTATTGAAACTAAATTACCAAAAGGAAAAGATGACAAGGGCGATCATACAACCCAGTTTAAATTTCACGAATATTACACTAAGAAATATAACATCATTGATTCTGTTCCTTTCCACCCGTATGGGACGGTAAAAGACATGATCGGTGTGGCTGGTTTCTTATTCTTCTTCTGTTATGTGTTGTTCTTTAATCCAGAAATGGGCGGCTACTTCCTTGAAGGGCCTAACTTTGAAGCGGCAAATCCACTGAAAACACCAGAGCATATTGCCCCTGTTTGGTATTTCACGCCATTCTATGCCATTTTGCGTGCGGTACCTGATAAGTTAATCGGTGTTGCAGCAATGGGAGCATCGATTGTTGTTCTGTTTCTTCTACCATGGTTAGATCGTTGCAAAGTACGCTCATATCGCTATCGCAGTAAGTTACATCTATTGAATATTGCACAATTCACTATTAGCTTTATTGCTCTTGGTATTTTAGGTGCATTACCAGCAACGGCGTTGTATACGTTACTGGCGCAAATATTCAGCTTAACTTACTTTATGTTTTTTGTTCTTCTGTTTGTTTACAGTAAAAATGAAGTGACAAAACCATTACCAGAAAGGGTGACATTCAAATGAGAAAGTTGATTTTAGTGCTTTTTGTTTTGTTGCCATCAATGGCAATGGCTGCTGGGGCTAGCGTTCCATTAGATAAAGCAAATAATGATATACGTGACCAAGCATCGCTGCAAAATGGTGCGAAGCTATTTATGAACTATTGTGCAGGTTGTCACTCAACTCAGTACCAACGTTATGGTCGAGTAGCAGAAGATTTAGGCATCCCTGTTGATTTAATGATGGATAACCTTGTTTTTGATCCGAACGCTAAAATTGGCGATTTGATGGAGAATGCAATTCCTGAAAAACAAGCTGCGAACTGGTTTGGTGCTCCGCCACCAGATCTAACTCTTGTTGCACGTGTTCGTGGAACGGATTGGTTGTATACGTATTTACGTACATTCTATGCTGATCCAACGCGCCCATTTGGTGTAAATAATATGGTGTTCCCAAGTGTTGGTATGCCTCATGTATTTCAAGAGCTACAAGGCGTAACTACTCCTATTTATGAAACAACCATCATTGATGGTGTTGAACATAAAATAGTAGTGGGTGTGGAGTCTGATGGTACTGGTGAACTTAGTACGGGTGAATACAACGTGGCAGTTCGTGATTTAGTTAACTTTTTAGAGTATTCAGGTGATCCGGTACAACTTGAGCGTCACCGTTTAGGTTGGTGGGTTATGGGCTTTTTAGTGATATTTGCCTTTGTTTGTTACCTGCTTAAGAAAGAATATTGGCGTGATGTCCACTAATCGTGATATTCTAGATCGTTAATTGTACGCAATGGAGGCTTGGCCTCCATTGTTTTTGTGTCACTACTATTTTAGATTGAATGGTAGCTGACAAGCACCAACAATATGGTGCTTTTTGCTCCTAGATAAATACCGGAGGGCTCAATGGCTGTTGCTGCCAACAAACGCTCAGTAATGACGCTTTTTTCAGACGCTTCTGACATGTACAGTCATCAAGTACGCATTGTACTTGCTGAGAAGGGTGTAAGTGTTGAAGTTGAATTGGTTGAACCATCTAACTTGCCTGCAGAACTTGTAGAATTAAACCCTTACAAAACGGTACCAACGCTAGTTGACCGTGAGCTTGCTCTATACAATTCAAACATCATTATGGAATATTTAGATGAGCGTTTTCCTCATCCTCCATTGATGCCTGTTTACCCTGTCGCTCGTGGTAATAGTCGTCTAATGATGCACCGCGTCGAAACTAACTGGTACTCATTAGCAAAAATTATTGAGTCTGGTTCTTTTGATGAATCTGAAGCTGCTCGTGCAAAACTGCGTAACGACTTACTAATGTTAGGTCCAATTTTTGCTGAATACACTTACTTCATGAGTGATGAGTTTAGCCTAGTTGACTGTTATTTAGCTCCGCTGCTATGGCGTTTGCCATCAATGGGAATTGAATTATCAGGCCCAGGTGCTAAAGAACTTAAAATTTATATGACTCGTGTATTTGAACGTGATTCATTCCTAGCTTCGTTAACAGAAGCTGAACGTGAACTGCGTCTAACAAACTAATGGATATTAGTTCAATGATGCCGCGTCGCCCATATTTATTACGAGCATTTTATGAATGGATCGTTGATAACGAACTAACACCACATCTTGTTGTTGATGCAACTATGAATGGTGTTCGAGTACCTGAAGACTTTGTTCAAGATGGTCAAATCGTTTTAAACGTGGCGCCACATTCTGTTGGTAATTTAGAAATGGGTAATGAAGCGGTAACATTTAATGCCCGTTTTGGTGGTCGACCACATTCGCTTATTCTTCCTCTATATGCGATTCAAGCTATCTATGCGCGTGAAAACGGCGCTGGAACTATGTTTGAACCAGAAGAGGCTTATGAGTTGACTGCGGACGATGGGGTGTTTGAAGAGACACTTTCTTCTGTATCTGAAGATGAAACATCATCAGATGATAAGCCTGAGCCACCACGACCAACAGGTCGACCAAGTTTACGAGTAGTTAAGTAGTTTATACTATTTACATCCAGCATAATAAAAAAGCCTGCATATCATTGCAGGCTTTTTTTTAAATAGAAATCATAGAAATAAGGTTATTTTTCTACATTGCCACCTTGGCCGTACTCAAAGGCCTTAATCACTTCTTTAACGCCTTTAATATTGCGTGCGACTTCTGCGGCTATATTACCTTGCTCTTTTGTGACAAAACCAACAAGGAATACTTCTTGTGCTTCAGTGAACACACTGATCTTTATCCCATTTAACTCTGGTTTAGCAAGCAATGTAGACTTCACTTTTGTGGTGATCCAGCTATCGTTATTAATTTGAGAGAAGGTTAATAAAGGACGAATTTGAATTTGGTTATAAACGGTATTTATACCGCTCATATTTTTAATTTGTTGTTCAAATTTTTGATTGAGTTGTGCATCTTTTGCTTGCCCCATTAGTAATATTTTACCGTTGTAAGTAACAGCATTTACACGCATGTTATATTGATAAGGCGCTTTATTGACTAGGCCTGTTGCTTCTAAAGATAGATTCTTATCTGACAACTGCTCTTTCATTGAACGGTTATCTGTCACAACAGAGGCGGTTGTTGCTGCACCAGCAATGAACAAACCAGCACAGCCTTGCAATAAAATGGCAGAAAGTAAAAGAGCACTTAGTTTTACTAATTTCATCGTATTACTCTGAATGTTGTGGGAACAGTACTTGATCAACAAGATCACAAATACAGTGCAGGGTTAAAAGGTGAACCTCTTGAATGCGGGCAACACGATGAGATGGAATTCTAATTTCAACATCAGACTCACCTAATAGGCCAGCCATAACGCCACCATCCATTCCCGTTAAAGCAATGATGGTCATATCTCTACTCACTGCTGCTTCCATTGCCTTTAAAATATCTTGGCTATTACCACTTGTTGAGATGGCAAGTAAAATATCCCCAGGTTGACCTAGAGCTCTCACTTGTTTAGAGAAAATTTCATCATAATTATAGTCATTGGCAATCGCTGTCAGAGTTGAAGTGTCAGCCGTTAAAGCCATGGCTGGTAAGCTAGGACGCTCCGTTTCAAAACGATTTAATAGACAGGATGCAAATTGTTGAGCGTTAGATGCAGAGCCACCATTACCGCAGGATAAAATTTTATTCCCTTTTAATAAGGTAGAAACCATCGCTTGAGAAGCATGCATAATGTGGTCAGGAAGCGCTTCAGCTGCTGCTATCTGGATTTGAATACTTTCAGTAAAGCTTTCTTTAATATGTTCTAGCATTGTTTACCCTTCAACAATTGCGTTTTTGATCCAGTTGATTTCCTTACCTTGGGAGTGGATAGCAACTACATCAAATCTAAAAGATGTATGTTCAACAGAGAGCCCATTTTTCATGAGCCAAAAGAGAGCGGTTCGCTGTAATTTGCGCTGTTTCTGCCATGTTACCATTTCTTGCGCGGAACCGTAATTTGAAGTGGCGCGATATTTTACTTCGACAAAAACAAAGCTATCTCGATCTCGCATGATGAGATCGAGTTCGCCTGTTTTTGAATAGAAATTACGATCAATGAATATGAGTTGATGTTGTTCTAAATAGCGTTGAGCCATCAACTCATAATATTCCCCTTTTGCTCGCTTATTCTGCTTTTTCTCCATGAATAGACCAACTCATTTGTCGTTGAATAACGCATTCTTGGTTAATACTCAACTCACCGGTTTTACCTTGCATATGATAATCATCTGAGGCTTTCATTTGTGGTAATTCGGCAATCAATTGGTAAGCATCCATCCCTAATGCGTGAAGTCGAGTTTCGCCATTGCTGCTTTTTGGCCAAAGCTCATCATATTGTGCTTTAAACTTATTGTCTTCATTGATTAATAGTGGAATATCACTGAATTCAATACCATGAATTTCGACCAATTTAGTTTGGCGACCACTATTACTACGTGAACTCGCGTACAATTTTGGTACGGTAATTCCTGGATTAATTGCGACATCAATGAAAGGTTTTAAGAGCACCAATTCACTGCTTCTTGCAACCATGTAAACCGAATCAATATCACGACGACTACGAGGTTGAGATTCTAGTTCAATTTTTGTTAGGGCATTCATTTGATAAATACGGGCTTGGCTGCTTTCAAGGCCAAACACACTGTTCACTCTCTGTTGTAATTGTGATTTTTTACCAAAGTAACTGATCGATGGTTTCTTGGCTGTTAATTGATACCATTTGTCACTAAATGCTTGGCTAAGACGTTCGCCCATCGTTCCTTGTGGAGCTAAGAACAGTGGGTGCTTATGTCCTAATTTAAAGAGGTGGATAGCGGCTTGTTCAGCTTCTTGTTCTGGGGAAAGAGTGAAATAACAGCTGTTTTTGTCAGCATCAATAACACTTGGGATATTTAGTGCTAACTGAGGGATTTCAGATTCATTTAATGATTGAAATTCTTCAATTTTACTGCGTAGAAGTGGCCCAACAACAAATTGGATATCTTCTTGGTTTAATGTGGCGATAATTTCAGACATTGGTGTCGCTTCTGTATCAATGACTTTAAATTTGGTAAATTCGCCACGTTCTTTATCTTCCATCATGGCATTAATAAAGCCATCTCGGACAAGTATTGCTTGAGCACCAAATCGCCCCGTAAGCGGCAGCAGCAGTGCGACATTATCAGGGCGTACAATTTCCAGCGCAAGAATGTCAATGATTACTTGAGGCGTATAAATCGTTGCTGGATGGCTTGGATTTGCTTGTAGCCATTCATTTAGTGTTTCTTGAAGGCGAGCGGGAGAATGTTTTAACGCATCTAAATAAGTCGCTAGTTGTACCCAACCATGTAAATTGGTTTCATTCTCATCTAACTTAACATCTTGCAAATTTGAGCTATTTAATGAAGACACATTTGTCCACACTTGAGCCCAAAGCTGTTCTTTTTGATCGTTAAGCGTGAAGGTGTCTAATTCAATTAATTCACGAGCAGAGTTAAGATTATCCCCTCTGAATAAGTAAAGTTCATGACGTAGTTTATGGTATTGAACCCATTGGCTGTCTTCTAGCTTCCACCATGTTTGAAAGTTGAGTACTTGAAGTGCCTCTTCATACTTATTTTGTGTTTTTAGCATACTTGCATGGCTTAATTGCATTTCAGCGGTTTGAGCAGAAGAGAGTTGCATGCTCGCTAAGCGTATTAATAGCTTATTTGCTAAATCTCCATTCTGTTCTTGCACAGCAGCTTTTAATGCCATGATCAGGAAATCAGCTTGAAGTGTGCCTTGTTGTTGGTCTGCTTTTAAAATATAAGCACTGCTGGTTTCTGATGGTGATAGTGTAATATCAAGATGATCAGGCGCTTTGGGTGAGTTCGAGCATGCTGCTAATGTCAGTGCTAAGGCTACAGGAGCTATCAGGCGTGTTACACTGTTCTTTCTAAGGGTCATATTTGCCATGGGTAATATACTGGTCCTACTTAAAAGGGCTGTTTTACTATGGATGCTAATCACCCGAACAGCTAAAATATTATTTTGATTATAGTGGTGTCTATCTATGTTCCCTATATTAATCGCAGAAGAGATAGTAAACAAATGACAGAACACAATTTATCTGTGGTAGAGACTGCAACTTTGTACATTGTTCCTACCCCAATCGGTAATTTAGGCGACATAACGCAACGTGCTTTAGAGGTGTTAAAATCCGTTGACTTAATTGCTGCTGAAGATACTCGACATACAGGCAAGTTATTGTCTCATTTTGGTATTTCTAGTCAAACATTTGCATTACATGATCATAACGAACAGCATAAAGCAGACTTGTTGATCAGTAAATTACAACAAGGTAAATCTATTGCGCTTGTCTCAGATGCTGGAACGCCGTTAATTAGTGACCCAGGGTATCATTTAGTGAATCGTTGTCGTCAAGCTAACGTCAATGTTGTGCCATTACCTGGTGCTTGTGCGGTAATTACTGCGTTGTCAGCAGCAGGCTTACCTTCTGACCGCTTTAGCTTCGAGGGTTTTCTGCCGCCAAAAAGTAAAGGGCGTCGTGATAAATTTGAAGAAATTGCACAAGCAGAACGTACGTGTATTTTTTATGAATCACCACACCGAATTATGGATTCATTAGACGATATGTTAACGGTTCTTGGTGCAGAACGACAAGTTGTTCTTGCTCGTGAATTAACTAAAACTTATGAAACCATTCATGGAGCGCCACTTGGTGAGTTGATTGAGTGGATAAAAGAAGACTCAAATCGTAAACGTGGAGAGATGGTATTATTGATCCATGGCTTTAGAAGTGAAGCAAAAGATGAACTACCATTTGAAGCGACACGTTCGGTTTCTATTCTTGTAAAAGAACTTCCGCTCAAAAAAGCAGCGGCAATGGCGGCTGAAATTCATGGTGTGAAGAAAAATGCCCTATATAAATGGGGTTTAGAGCATTTAGACTAAGAGAATTGAAAAAAGGGGTGGTAACTTATTACTGACTCTTATATTATTCGCTTCAGGAGCTGACTCGGTAATCGCTGCTTCATTGATGTCCTTCGGGAGACTGATGGAGGGGAGGAAAGTCCGGGCTCCATAGAGCAGGGTGCCAGGTAACGCCTGGGGGGCGCAAGCCCACGACAAGTGCAGCAGAGAGAAAACCGCCGATGGCTTAATCTTCTTTTATTCTTCGGGATAGGAAGTAAGCACAGGTAAGGGTGAAAGGGTGCGGTAAGAGCGCACCGGGCGTCTAGTAATAGTGCGTTGCAAGGTAAACTCCACCCGGAGCAAGATCAAATAGGCCCTCACATAGCATTGCTCGTGTTTGGGGGCGGGTAGATTGCTTGAGCCTGTGAGCGATTGCAGGCCTAGACGAATGGTTACCACCGCGCAAGCGGGACAGAACCCGGCTTATATGTCGGCTCCTAACTTAGCCCACCATAGTACTATTTCGGTAGTGTTATGGTGGGCTTTGTGCTTTCTGCAACATTGGTTTAGAATTATCATTAATTTGACACACATCCCTGTATTTTTAGTTTACAATTTATACTAAAATTCAGTCGCTTATTCTCATAATTACGGTAGTAAATACTCACTATGTCTGAACAATTTCAACACGTATCTGTACTTCTTAATGAATCTATTGATGGCTTAGCTATTAAACCTGATGGTATCTACATTGATGGTACTTTTGGTCGTGGTGGTCACAGCCGTCAAATTTTATCGCGATTAGGTGAAAATGGACGTTTGTACAGTATTGACCGTGATCCACAAGCGATTGCTGAAGCGAAAACCATTACTGACCCACGCTTTACTATTATTCATGGTCCTTTTTCAGGATTAAAAGGGTACGTTGAAGAGCTTGGTCTGGTTGGACAAATTGATGGTGTATTATTAGATTTAGGTGTGTCATCTCCGCAATTAGATGATGCCGATCGTGGTTTCAGCTTTATGAAAGACGGTCCTTTAGATATGCGAATGGATCCAACCTCTGGAATGCCCGTTTCTCAATGGTTGCAAGATGCAGATGTTGAAGACATTACTTGGGTTATCCGTGAGTTTGGTGAAGATAAACATGCATGGCGTATTGCAAAGGGCATTGTTGCTTATCGTGAAAATGAAGAAAATGAGCCATTAACGCGTACCGGTCAATTAGCTAAGTTAATTTCTGATGTGGCTCCAAAGAATTTTAAAGAGAAAAAACACCCAGCAACTCGAGCTTTCCAAGCTTTCCGTATTTACATTAATAGTGAATTGGATGAGATTGATACTGCATTGAATGGTGCATTAGATGTATTTGCTGAAGGAGGCCGTTTATCGGTGATCAGTTTCCATTCGCTAGAAGATCGCATGGTTAAGCACTTTATCCGTAAAGAAAGCCGAGGCCCACAAGTTCCTCACGGTCTGCCACTAACAGAAGCCCAAATTAGTGCGTTAGGCAGTGCTAAAATGAAAGCGGTTGGTAAAGCAATTAAACCGACTGATAATGAAGTTGATGTGAATGTTCGTTCACGCAGTTCTGTTTTGCGTATTGCTGAGCGCTTATGAGTCAAGATACCTCTCCACCATCTAATTTAATAAAAATGATTGGCCTAGATCTTTTTAATGTAGGTCGGCTTCATACTATTTTGTTATTTTGTGTTTTTTTTAGCGCCATCGGGGTGGTGCTAGCAACCCATAGCACCCGTCAAATGGCGGTTAAGCGAGAAAATCTGTTGCTTGAAAAGGACATATTAGATGGTGAGTGGCGTAATTTGATTCTAGAAGAGAGCGCATTAGCTGAGCACAGTCGAGTTCAGTCTCGTTCTGTTCAAGAGTTAAATATGGAACGCCCAGCACCAGATAAAGAAGTCATAATTAAACTACGATGAAACTACCAAATAGAAAAAAAAATAATAAACGCATAACCAAAGCGCCGCCGACTCTCATTCAGTGGCGCTTTGGCGTTATTGTTTTCTTCGTTTTTCTCGCATTAGCGATTTTGATAGCACGAGCGGCTTATATTCAAGTTATTGAACCTGATAATTTGATTAAACAAGGTGATATGCGTTCAATCCGAGTTAAATCTCTTCCTTCTGCTCGTGGCATTATCTCTGATCGTAATAATGAACAGCTTGCGGTTAGTGTTCCTGTGGATGCCGTTTGGGCCGATCCTGTTGCCATTTATAAGGCTGGCGGTCTAGTTGAAGTTGATCGCTGGTATGCGCTTGCTGATGTGTTAGGACTAAAACGAAAAGAATTATTAACTAAGATAGAGAAGAACAAAAAACGTCGTTTTATTTACCTTCAACGTCAAATATCTCCAGCGGTTGCTGCCTATATTCGTAAATTAAAATTAGCCGGAATTGGCTTAAAAGCAGAATCACGTCGTTATTACCCAAGTGGTGAGATCAGTGCGCATGTTATTGGTGTAACAGGTATTGATAGCCATGGTTTGGAAGGGGTAGAGCGCAGTTATGATGGCTGGTTAACGGGAGAGCCGGGTCGTAGAACCGTACGTAAAGATCGTTATGGTCGCGTGGTTGAAAATATTTCTCTAAAAGAGAAGCAAGAAGGTAAACCATTAACTCTAAGTATTGATCAGCGTTTACAAGCGATAGCTTATCGCGCAATTAAACAAGCTGTATCTGACTTTAGAGCCATGTCTGGCTCAGTTATTATGATCGATATTAAAACGGGTGAAGTACTTGCAATGGTTAATGCACCATCTTACAACCCGAATAATCGTGAACAGTTACAAAGCTTTAGAATGCGTAACCGTGTAATTACCGATACATTAGAACCAGGCTCTACGGTAAAACCTTTTGTCGTGTTAGCCGCTTTAGATGGCGGAACAGCGAACTTAGATACGGTCATTGATACTGGCAATGGCATCATGCGTATTGGCGGTAGTCGTGTGCGTGATAGCTCGAAAGTAGGTAAAGCTGATCTAACAACCATCTTGAAGAAATCAAGTAACATCGGTGTAGCACATTTAGCGTTAGGAATGCCTTTGCAAGAGTTGCTAGCTGAGTATGCGGCTGTTGGCCTTGCTGATCCATCAGGCTTAAACCTCATTGGGGAGGCCACGGGTATTTTCCCTGATCGCCGTCGTTGGTCTGATTTTGAAATTGCGACGTTAGCGTTTGGCTATGGTCTTTCTGTTACGCCAATTCAGTTAGCACACGCTTATGCAACGTTAGGGGCTTATGGCGAATATAGACCGCTTTCAATTTTGAAAACGACTGGGCCAACGCCGGGTAAGCAAGTGGTTAACCGTCAACATGCGAAAGCCGTATTAGAGATGATGGAAACCGTAACTCAACCAGGTGGTACAGCAACAAGAGCTGCTGTACCTGGTTATCGAGTTGCTGCCAAAACAGGTACTTCACGAAAAGCCGTTCGTGGTGGCTACAGTGATGAATATATAACGGTGACAGCGGGTGTCGCACCAGTAAGCAACCCTAGAATCGCACTCGTCACTATCGTAAACCAACCGCAAGGCGATGAGTATTATGCTGGTCAAGTTGCGGCACCGATCTTTGGTCAAGTGATGAAAGATGCGCTACAAATTTTGAATGTAGCGCCAGACGAAAGTACCGTAAAACATATCGATGTATTGAATTAGGAAAATGATGATGCAGTTATCTGAATTACTGTTGCCTTGGTGCGAGTTAAATCAATCGGTGGCAATTTCATCTATGACATTGGACAGCCGTCAAGTTTCTCCAGGCTGTTTATTCGTTGCAATCAAAGGCCATGCAGTTGATGGTCGTCTATTTATGTCATCGGCTATTGAGCAAGGCGCTGTGGCGATTCTCGCCGACGCTGATGGAGAGAACATTGCAGGTACGGTAAAGATTATTGATCACACTATCGTTGTTTATTTTAATTCTCTTTCTATGCACCTAAGTGCAATTGCAGGGCGTTTTTATCAAGCCGATAAACGAAAAATGCAATTAGTGGGGATTACCGGTACTAATGGTAAAACGACGATCTCTCAGATCATTGCTCAATGGGCGACCTTATTAGGACAACCTGCCGCCGTAATGGGGACCACAGGTAACGGATTATTATCAGATTTGAAACCTGCGGTGAACACGACGGGCAGTCCAATTGAAATACAACAAACACTGACAGAGCTTGAGAATATCGAAGCTAAACTGACGGCATTAGAAGTGTCGTCTCACGGTTTGGTTCAAGGGCGTGTTAATGCGCTATCTTTTGATGCTGCCGTATTTACGAACTTAAGCCGTGACCATCTTGATTACCATGGTGATATGGAAAATTATGCTGAAGCTAAAAAGTTACTTTTTACTTCTCATTGCCCAAAACATTCAATCATCAATGCGGATGATCAAGTCGGTTGCCAATGGCTAAAAGAGATGCCTCATGCCGTCGCTGTTTCTTTAAATGAAGAAAGCGTCTATTTTCACTCTGGTAAGAAGGTATTTGCGACATCGGTTGTTTATTCAACCGAAGGTATTCAACTTTCTATTTCTTCTGATTGGGGAGATGTTGCTTTTTCAGTGCCTTTAATTGGAGCATTTAACGCAAGCAATATTCTCGTTGCTTTCGCAACACTTCTTTCTCTTGGTTATGACATTCAAGCCTTAGCTCAAACAGCCTCTCAGTTGAATGCGGTCATTGGTAGAATGGAGTTGTTTACTGCAGATAATAGAGCCAAAGTGGTTGTCGATTATGCGCATACACCTGATGCTTTAGATAAAGCATTGCAAGCATTACGAGTTCATTGTGAAGGGAAACTTTGGTGTATTTTCGGTTGCGGTGGCGATAGAGATACGGGCAAACGACCAATGATGGCAAGTATTGCTGAGCAACAAGCGGATATGGTCATTCTAAGTGATGATAACCCTCGCTCAGAAGATCCAAGTTTAATTACTAATGATATGTTAGCAGGGGTAAAAACACCAGAATTAGCACATGTTATTCATGACCGTTTTGAAGCCTGTCAGTTCGCACTTTCTCAAGCGGATGAAAAGGATATTATTTTACTCGCAGGCAAAGGACATGAAGATTATCAAGTGCTCGCTAATGAGACTATCCATTACTCCGATCGTGAAACAGCTCAGCAATTATTAGGATTATAATCATGATGTTAATGTCATTAAATGAGATTGCTCAAGCGTGTCAGGGGAACTTAATTGGCTCTGATACCACCATTTTAAGTGTGTCTACTGACAGCCGAAATATGGCAGAAAAAGGGCTGTTTGTTGCACTTATTGGTGAGCGTTTCGATGCTCATTCTTTTATTTCTGTTGCTCAAGAACAAGGCGCCGTTGCGCTATTAGTTTCGCGTGAAGTTGACTCTCTATTACCTCAAGTCGTCGTTGATGATACTGAAAAAGCATTAGGCTTATTAGGAAAATACGTTCATCAGCAGTGCAATACATTTACACTGGCGCTAACAGGAAGTTGTGGAAAAACAACCGTAAAAGAGATGTTAGCCTCTATCTTGAAGCTCTCAGGAGAAGTCGTAGCGACGGCGGGTAATTTTAATAATGAGATTGGTGTTCCACTAACCTTATTGCGCTCTCAACCAAGTAATGATTTTGCTGTTATTGAATTAGGAGCTAATCATCAAAATGAAATAGCCTATACCACGCAGCTTGTTCAACCGAATATAGCATTGGTTAATAATATCGCGGCGGCACATCTAGAAGGTTTTGGATCGATAGAAGGGGTAGCCAAAGCAAAAGGTGAGATCTTTGAAGGGCTAAAAGAGAACGGTACGGCTATTTATAATCTAGATAGTAATGGCTTACCTAATTGGAACGCTTTATTTGATGGTAAAACGGTATTTAGTTTTTCTCAAGATAATCACCAAGCAGATTTTTATGCCAGTAGTATAGAGGTGAATGAGCTAGGAGAACCGTCATTCAACTTAAATACTCCAATTGGCAGTGTCAGTGTTTCTTTAGCAATTATTGGAAAACATAATGTTGCCAATGCCGTTGCCGCTGCAGCATTAGCAATTCAAGCAAAATGTACATTAGATGATATTCAGCAAGGTTTACAAGCGCTAGGAAATGTTAAAGGCAGAGTCGCCGTTGAGATCTTACCGTCAGGACTTAAAGTGATTGATGATACATACAATGCCAGTGTTCCAGCGATGAAAGCGGCAGTGGATTTATTAGGTGGATTTAGCGGCAATCGTTGGCTTATTTTGGGGAATATGGCAGAGCTTGGTGAAGAAAGCCTTGCACTTCATCGTGAAGTTGGGGAATATGCTGCCCCATATCAATTTGAGCAAGTACTTACTTTTGGTGATGACACTAAGGTAATTAGTGAGTTATGTGAGGGGCGTCACTTTAAGTCTCGTGATGCATTAAATAGCTATGTACTGCAACAATTACAATTAATTAAACATAATGAGGTTACCGTGTTAGTAAAAGGTGCCAATAGTTCACGTATGAGCGAAGTGGTTTCTGCTCTTAAGGAGTGTCAGTAATGATCATCTGGTTATCAAACTTTCTAGAGCAATATTTCCCGTTTTTTCGTTTATTTGAATACCTTAGCTTCCGAGCTATTTTAAGTATTATCACGGCATTATCTATTTCATTATGGATGGGACCGAAACTCATCCGATGGTTACAGAACCTGCAAATTGGTCAAGTGGTTCGTGATGATGGACCAGAGTCTCATTTCAGTAAACGTGGTACGCCAACAATGGGCGGTATCATGATTTTAACCGCCATTTCGGTAACGGTTTTCTTATGGGCAGATCTTACCAACCCTTATGTATGGGCGGTTATGTTTGTGTTATTAGGCTATGGCGCTGTCGGTTTTGTTGATGATTATCGCAAAGTGGTACGTAAAAATACCGATGGGCTTATCGCTCGTTGGAAATATTTTTGGCAATCTGCAATCGCGCTTGTGGTTGCTTTTGCATTGTATGCTTATGGTAAAGATACCACGGCAACTCAGCTTGTTGTTCCTTTCTTTAAGGACATCATGCCACAGCTTGGCTTAACTTATATCCTACTAACCTACTTTGTTATTGTCGGAACAAGTAATGCGGTTAACTTAACCGATGGTCTTGATGGCTTAGCGATTATGCCTACGGTATTTGTTGCAGCAGGCTTTGCCTTTATTGCATGGGCAACGGGTAATGTACAGTTTGCGAATTACTTACACATTCCACACATTCCACAAGCAAGTGAATTAGTGGTTGTTTGTGCCGCAATCGTTGGTGCTGGTTTTGGTTTCCTATGGTTTAACACTTACCCAGCACAAGTATTTATGGGCGATGTAGGTTCGTTAGCACTAGGTGGCGCATTAGGTACGATTGCTGTTCTTGTTCGTCAAGAGTTCTTATTAGTTATTATGGGTGGTGTCTTTGTTGTTGAAACCTTATCGGTAATTCTTCAAGTAGGATCATATAAACTACGTGGTCAGCGTATTTTCCGTATGGCCCCAATACATCACCATTACGAACTGAAAGGATGGCCAGAGCCACGTGTTATTGTACGTTTCTGGATTATCTCTATGTTATTGGTTCTTATTGCATTAGCGACATTGAAGGTACGTTAATATGACAGGTTTTGGTGGTGTTAAAAATGTTGTCGTTGTTGGCTTAGGTATGACAGGTCTATCTGTTGTTAAGCACCTACTACGACAGCCTGAAGCGTTAACAATAAAGGTTATTGATACTCGTGATACACCGCCAGGCCAAGAGCAATTGCCTGAACAGGTTGAGTTACACGCCGGTGGTTGGCAGCAAGAGTGGCTTTTAGAAGCCGATCTTATTGTCGCTAACCCTGGTATCGCACTTGCCTCACCACCATTACAACCTGCGATAGAGCAAGGCACGCGTGTGGTTGGTGATATTGAGTTGTTCGCTTGGGCGGTTACGGCACCAGTGATTGCCATTACGGGCTCAAATGGTAAAAGTACCGTCACAGATTTAACCGGTGAAATGGCGAATGCTGCCGGTGTTAAAACGGCAGTGGGTGGTAACATTGGTTTTGCTGCTCTGGATCTTTTAGAGCAAGACGCCGATCTTTATGTTCTAGAGTTATCCAGTTTTCAACTCGAAACGACTTCATCATTAAAACTAAAAGCGGCAGCATTCTTAAATCTATCTGAAGATCATATGGATAGATATCAAGGAATGGCCGATTATCGTCAAGCTAAGTTACGTATTTTTGATCACGCAGAAGTGTGTATTGTGAATCGTGATGACAGAGCGACCTATCCAGATGCACCAGATAAAACCGTTAAAAGCGTTGGCTTTGATCAAGGTGATTATGGTTGTATCGACGTAAATAAAACCCATTACTTAGCAAAAGGTTCAACAAAAATTCTTGCAACCAATGAATTGGGTTTAGTGGGTAAGCACAATATAGCCAATAGCTTAGTTGCGATTGCTTTATTGGATGCGGTTGGAATTAATCTTGATTTAACCCTAGAAACATTAATAACTTACAATGGATTGACACATCGATGCCAAGTTGTCGCTGATAATCAAGATATTCGCTGGGTCAATGACTCTAAAGCAACGAATGTGGCAAGTACATTAGCCGCATTGTCTGGTTTGAAAATTGATGGCAAATTACATCTGTTGGTTGGTGGTGTTGGTAAGGGGGCTGATTTTTCAGAGCTAGCACCAGCATTAAAAGCATTAAATGTAATGATGTATTGCTTTGGGGAAGATGGAAATCAATTCATTCCGTTAGATCCTCGTTCTTGTTTATGTAACACAATGGATGAAGCAATTGAAACACTATTTCCTACGTTAAAAACTGGTGACATGGTGATGTTATCTCCAGCATGTGCGAGTTTTGATCAGTACGCAAATTTTATGGCTAGAGGTGACGCGTTCACTCAACTAGCAAAACAGTATTCAACTGAGAGTTAATTTTGATAATTGATCGTATTAAACAATGGACGTCTCCTGTTCAAGAGTGGTGTTTAACCCCGTCACCTAAAGTGATGTTTGATCGTCAGTTGATTTGGATTGCTCTTGCTTTGATGTTGACCGGCCTTGTTATGGTCGGCTCTGCGTCATTCCCTATTAGTACTCGCTTAACAGGTCAGCCATTTCATTTTATGATGCGACATATGTTATTTGTATGTTTGGCGTTGGGTGCATCATCAATAGTATTACGGATTAAATTAGATGACTGGTTGAAGTACAGTAGTCACCTATTATTGATTTCTTTTTTGTTATTGGCTGCTGTTTTAGTGGTGGGTAAATCTGTTAATGGTGCAGCACGTTGGTTGCCATTAGGGATCTTTAACTTACAACCTGCAGAGGTTGCTAAACTCTCTTTATTTGTCTTTATTTCTGGTTATCTTGTTCGTCGCCATGGTGAGGTGAGAGACAGTTTTAAAGGATTTGTAAAACCGTTAGTTGTTCTGATAGGCCTTGCTTTTTTCTTACTGCTACAGCCTGATCTAGGGACAACCATCGTAATGTTTGTTACCACTATCGGTATGCTATTTATTGCAGGCGCTAAGTTGTGGCAATTTATAGCATTAGTGATGAGTGGTATCTCATTAGTTATCGTACTGATCGTGGCAGAACCTTATCGTATGCGTCGTGTCACTTCCTTCTTAGACCCATGGCAAGACCCGTTTGGCAGTGGTTATCAGCTAACTCAATCGCTAATGGCATTTGGTCGAGGCAGCTGGTTTGGTGAGGGACTAGGTAATTCAATTCAAAAGTTAGAGTATCTGCCAGAAGCTCATACCGATTTTGTATTTGCGGTAGTAGCTGAAGAGTTAGGATTTATTGGTGTAACTCTCGTCCTTGCGTTGATTTTTTCTTTAGTGTTAAAAGCACTGCTTATTGGACGTACGTGTCTACAATACGATCAGCGTTTTGGTGGTTTTTTAGCTTTTGGTATCGGCATTTGGTTTGCGTTTCAAACGTTAGTTAATGTTGGTGCGGCTGCGGGTATTGTACCAACGAAAGGATTAACGTTACCTCTTATCAGTTACGGTGGTTCCAGTTTAATCATTATGTCAGTAGCAGTATCCCTGCTTATTCGTATTGATCATGAATGTCGTGTCTTTTTAGAAAACGAGCCTCCACGGAGCGAAAATGAAGAACAAAAATAAACGTTTATTAGTGATGGCTGGTGGTACTGGCGGTCATGTATTTCCTGGGTTAGCAGTAGCAAAACAGCTACAAAGTGAAGGGTGGGAAATTCGTTGGTTAGGTACAGAAGATAGAATGGAAGCGGATTTAGTACCCAAACATGGTATTGAAATAGATTTTATCAAAGTAAAAGGCTTACGCGGCCAAGGTTTTAAAAAGTTGCTTGCTGCACCATTTCAAATATTAGGTGCGATTTCTCAAGCTAAAAAGCATATCAAAGCATGGCAGCCTGATGTTGTACTTGGTATGGGTGGCTACGTAAGTGGCCCTGGTGGTATTGCTGCTTGGTTATCTGGTATCCCGGTTGTATTGCATGAACAAAATGCGGTTGCTGGCTTAACTAATCAATGGTTATCTAAAATTGCTAAACGTGTATTTCAAGCATTTCCGGGTGCTTTTCCAAATGCGGACGTCGTTGGTAACCCAGTAAGGGAAGATGTATGCCAATTGCCTCACCCAAGCGAACGATTTGCTGAACGTAGTGGCCCTATTCGTGTATTAATCATGGGGGGCAGTCAAGGTGCCCGTATTCTTAATACGACATTGCCAGAAGCATTGCCAAAACTGAATCACGCTGTTGAAATTTGGCATCAAGCAGGTAAAGGCAATCAAGAAACGGTTCATCAAGCATATTGTGATAATGGAATGACAGACGCGAACGTAACAGAGTTTATTGATGATGTTGCTGCGGCTTATGCATGGGCTGATTTATTGGTATGCCGTTCAGGTGCGCTAACGGTATCTGAAGTTTCAGCTGCTGGTGTTGGCTCTGTATTTATTCCCTTTATGCACAAAGATCGTCAACAAGCATTAAATGCGGATCACCTTGTACAGTGTGGCGCAGCGCAAATGATTGAACAACAAGATTTAACAGTTCAGGGTTTGGTTGATACACTGAATGGTTTAGAGCGAAAAGAATTATTAGAAATGGCATGTAATGCTCGTAAGGCAGCCATTATTGATGCTGATATACGTGTTGCCAGTGCGATTAAAGACCTCGCAAAATAGAAGAATTGAGATTTAGAATGATAAAAGATCAGAAACTGCAATTAGCTGAAATTAGAACCATGATCCCAGAAATGCGCCGTGTAGAATGCATTCATTTTGTTGGTATTGGTGGCGCAGGCATGAGTGGTATTGCCGAAGTACTTTTAAACGAAGGCTATAACATCAGTGGTTCAGATATGGCTGAAAATACAGTCACTGTTCGTTTAGCTCAAAAAGGCGCAACGATCTTTTTTGGTCATCAGGCAAGCAATGTAGAAAAAGCCAGCGTTGTGGTGGTATCTACCGCGATTGATCCAATGAATCCTGAAATTGTCGCTGCGAAAGAAAACCGTATTCCAGTTATCCGCCGTGCAGAAATGTTGGCCGAGTTGATGCGTTACCGTCATGGTATTGCAGTTGCAGGAACTCACGGTAAAACAACGACTACAGCACTAACGACTCAAATCTACTCAGAAGCAGGTTTGGATCCAACGTTTGTTAATGGTGGTTTGGTTAAAAATGCAGGTACAAATGCACGTTTAGGCTCTAGTCGTTTTCTTATTGCAGAAGCTGATGAAAGTGATGCTTCATTTTTGCACCTTCAACCAATGGTTAGTATTGTTACTAATATCGAAGCTGACCACATGGATACCTATGGCGGTGACTTTGAAGTATTAAAACAAACGTTTATTGATTTTCTTCACAATCTACCATTTTATGGTCAAGCGGTAATGTGTATTGATGATGATGTGGTAAGAGAGTTATTACCTCGAGTCAGTCGTCAGGTTATTACGTATGGTTTTGCAGAAGATGCGGATGTTCGTTTAGTTAACTATCGTCAAGTAGCTCAGCAAAGCTTCTTCACAGTACAAAGAAAAGATCGTACTGATTTAGATATTGTTCTTAATATCCCAGGAAAGCATAACGCCTTGAATGCAACTGCTGCGATTGCAGTGGCAACAGAGGAGGAGGTAGAAGATGAAGCTATTCTATCTGCACTGTTGAATTTTGAAGGCGCAGGTCGTCGTTTTGACCAATTAGGTGAATTTGAAACGGGTAATGGTTCTGCAATGTTGGTGGATGATTATGGTCATCATCCAACCGAAGTTGATGTAACGATAAAAGCAGCTCGTGCAGGTTGGGCTGATAAGCGTTTAGTTATGATCTTCCAACCGCATCGTTATAGTCGAACTCGTGACTTATATGATGACTTTGCCAATGTTCTGGATAATGTAGACGTGCTTATCATGCTTGATGTGTACTCTGCGGGTGAAACGCCAATTGTAGGTGCCGATGGGCGAGCATTATGCCGAACTATTCGTGGTCGTGGAAAAATTGATCCTATTTTTGTGCCAAATATAGAAGCATTACCACCAGTATTGGCTAATATTCTTCAAGAAGGTGATTTAGTCCTGACACAAGGGGCTGGTGACGTTGGTAAACTAGCAAAACAGTTAGCTTCATTAGAGTTAAATATTGAAACAATGAAAACATTAGGATAATAATTGTTTAATTAGTTAGAACTTCTAATAAAAACACGAATAATGAGATAGAATCCTCATTGTATTAATAATATCCTATCAGAAACTAGGATAGGTTTTTTTCAACCTATCGTTATTAGATGAATTTATTTTAATGCCATTAAATAGCGGTCATTTTATTTAATATAAAAGTGATGGCGATATTTTTGGCTCGATTGTGAAAATAATATGATTAAGACGGTCAAAATGAATACTTCATTTGATAAAGAAAAAATAAGAAAACACCTGCCAGGTGCGCTTTTTCTTTCTTTGGTTGTGATGATTTCATTATGGTTGATTGTCTCAACGATAAGTTGGATGACAGATGAAGATAGATTGCCCTTATCTCATATGATTATCCAAGGGCAGTTGAAACATATTACGGCAGATGATATTCGTGACGCGATAGACTCAATGGATTCTATTGGGACCTTCATGACGCAGGATGTTAATAAGTTGCAAGATGCCTTACTGACGTTGCCTTGGATCGCTCAGGTTTCTGTTCGTAAGCAATGGCCAGAAACGATAAAAGTGTTTGTGGTAGAAAATCAACCAGAAGCAACATGGAATAACAAAGTCATTGTTAATCCTGAAGGTGTGATTTTTAATGCACCAATGAGTGATTTATTAGAGCCTAAACCTGCGTTATTTGGCCCTGAAGCAAATAGTAAAGAGGTGCTCGATTTTTGGCATCAGTTACAGGCTCAATTTACCGTAATAAATACAACTGTGCATAGTGTTGCATTAACTGAACGTTTATCGTGGCAGGTCGTATTAGATAATGGCATTCGACTAGAGCTTGGTCGTGATGCTCGAGAAGAAAGAGTACAGCGTTTCATTGCTTTATATAAGCAATTAGATGATAAAAAGAATTCGATAGATTATATAGATCTTCGTTATGATACTGGCGCTGCTGTTGGGTGGAAGCCTGATAATGTAGACGATTAAAGAAGAGAATTGACATGAGTAAAACGCCAGAAGGCAGTATTATTGTTGGTTTAGACATAGGTACAAACAAGGTCTCAGCACTTGTAGGCGAAGTTTTACCTGATGGCCAAGTGAGCGTTATTGGCTCTGGTTCATGTCCCTCTCGCGGAATGGATAAAGGTGGCGTTAACGATTTAGAATCGGTAGTTAAATCGGTTCAAAGAGCGATTGACCAAGCTGAATTGATGGCAGAGTGCACCATTACCTCTGTGTTTATTTCTTTATCGGGTAAACACATTGCTAGTCAAATAGAGAAAGGTATGGGGTCTATTTCTGAAGAAGAAGTAACCCAAGATGATATGGATAGTGTTATTCATACTGCTAAATCGGTTAAGATTGGCGATGAACAACGTACACTGCATGTGATCCCTCAAGAATTCTCTATTGATGTTCAAAAAGGTATTCGTAATCCAATTGGGTTATCGGGTATGAGAATGGAAGTGAGTGTTCATCTTATTACCTGTCATAATGATATGGCACGTAATATAATAAAAGCGGTAGAGCGTTGTGGCTTAAAAGTTGAACACATCATCTTTTCTGGTTTAGCATCAAGCAATGCCGTGATTACAGAAGATGAGCGAGATCTTGGTGTTTGTGTCGTTGATATCGGCGCCGGAACGATGGATATTGCAATTTGGACCGATGGCTCATTACGTCATGCTGAGGTGCTCCCTTATGCTGGAAATGCAGTAACAAGTGACATTGCTTACGCTTTTGGTACACCATTTAACGATGCTGAAAAATTAAAAGTAAAATATGGTAGTGCTATTAGTGAACACATTAATCGTGATGAAACGGTTAACGTACCGAGTGTTGGCGGTCGACCGTCTAGAAGTTTACAGCGAAGAATGCTAGCAGAAGTGATTGAACCAAGGTATTCTGAGCTACTCGGGCTTGTAAATCAGCGTGTTCTTGCTATTCAAGATAAATTACGCGCTGAAGGTACAAAGCACCATCTTGCCGCCGGTATTGTATTAACGGGGGGCGGATCGCAAATTAATGGGTTGGTTGATTGTGCTGAGCGCGTGTTCCAGACCCAAGCTAGAATAGGCCAGCCTTTAGAGGTAACAGGTCTAACCGATTACGTAAAAGAGCCTTATCAAGCAACAGCGGTAGGGCTTTTGCATTACGGTAAAGAAAGTCAATTACATGACGATGAAGATTATGTGCCGAATAAGCAGCAATCTTTTACAACTGTAATGAAGAAGTTTAAAAATTGGATACTAAAAGAGTTTTAACCTGAGCGAACAGGAAGAAACGGAGAGAACAGATGTTTGAGCCGATGATGGAAATGTCCGACGAAGCAGTAATTAAAGTAGTCGGTGTAGGTGGCGGTGGCGGTAATGCTATCGAGCACATGGTACGTGAGTCAATTGAAGGTGTTGAATTCATTAGTGTAAATACTGATGCACAAGCACTTCGTAAGACTAGTGTAAATACAGTTATTCAAATTGGAGGAGACATCACAAAAGGCTTAGGTGCAGGTGCAAACCCGCAAGTTGGTCGTGATGCTGCGCTAGAAGATCGTGAAGCAATTAAAGAAGTATTAGCTGGTGCCGATATGGTATTTATCGCAGCTGGTATGGGGGGAGGTACTGGTACAGGTGCTGCGCCAATTATTGCTGAAGTTACAAAAGAATTAAATATTCTGACGGTTGCTGTTGTAACAAAACCGTTTAGTTTTGAAGGACGTAAACGTCTTGCTTTTGCTGAGCAAGGTATTGAAGAGTTATCAAAACACGTTGACTCATTAATTACGATTCCAAACGAGAAATTGTTAAAAGTACTTGGTCGTGGAATTACATTATTAGAAGCATTTGCAAAAGCAAATGATGTTCTTCGTAATGCCGTTCAAGGTATTGCTGAGCTGATCACTCGCCCAGGTATGATCAACGTCGATTTCGCCGATGTTCGTACGGTTATGTCTGAAATGGGACATGCAATGATGGGTAGTGGTATCGCAGTCGGTGAAGACCGAGCTGAACAAGCTGCAGAAGAAGCGATCTCAAGTCCATTACTTGAAGATATCGATCTTGCTGGTGCTCGTGGTGTTCTTGTTAACATTACCGCTGGCCTTGATATGCGCCTTGATGAGTTTGAAACTGTTGGTAATACAGTAAAAGCGTTTGCATCTGATAATGCAACAGTGGTTATTGGTACTTCTCTTGACCCTGATATGACCGATGAAATTCGAGTAACCGTTGTTGCTACGGGTATTGGTTCTGAAAAGAAACCAGAAATTACGTTAGTAACAAATAAAACAACGACGGCTCCGGCTCAGTCAGCTCCTGCAGCACAACCTGTAGTTCAAGCATCTGTTCAAGCGAAAGCGCCAGTTGTTGAACCAACGGTTGAAAAAGCGGCACAAAATGTGCAGGTAACTAAATCAGCAGCACCACAAACTACACCATCAACGTCGCCAGCGGCAGGTGTTCAGAATGCTGGTGCAGCGCAAGCTAAGCCAGATCAGAAAGAAGATTATTTAGATATCCCTGCGTTTTTACGACGTCAAGCTGACTAATTAATCATCAAACGATTTGGTTTTATAGAAAATTGTGTGCTAGAATATCAAGCCAGTTCTTAGAATTGGTTTGATATCAAGCATATTTATAGTTGAGATGAGCATATGATCAGACAACGTACACTGAAAAGTATCGTACAAATGACAGGCGTGGGTTTGCACTCAGGCCGTAAAGTTACGCTTACTCTTCGTCCAGCAGCAGCAAACACCGGTGTTATTTATCGTCGTACCGACCTTAATCCACCTGTTGATTTCCCTGCGGACCCAGAGTCAGTACGCGATACAATGCTATGTACAGCGTTAGTTAATGATGAAGGCGTAAGAATCTCAACGGTTGAACACTTAAATGCTGCATTGGCAGGCATGGGCATTGATAACGTAGTTATCGAAGTTGATGCACCTGAAATTCCAATTATGGATGGCAGTGCAAGTCCTTTTGTATATCTTTTGCAGTCAGCGGGTATTGAAGAGCTTAATACAGCGAAGAAATTCATTCGTATTAAAAAACCTGTTCGCATTGAAGATGGTGATAAGTGGGCAGAAATTCGTCCTTATAACGGCTTTCGTTTAGATTTCACTATTGACTTCAATCACCCAGCAATTGACTCTGATGACCAAAAGTTAGTGTTTGATTTTTCAAGCCAATCGTTCATCAAAGATATCTCACGAGCTCGTACTTTCGGGTTTATGCGTGATATCGAGTACTTACAATCGCAAAACCTATGTTTAGGTGGTAGCTTTGATTGTGCAATCGTACTAGATGATTACCGTATTCTAAATGAAGACGGATTACGTTTTGATAATGAATTTGTAACGCACAAAGTTCTCGATGCTGTTGGTGACCTATATATGTGTGGTCATAGTATCTTGGGGCAAATAAGTGCTTATAAATCAGGTCATGCTCTGAATAATCAGTTACTTCGTGCTGTTCTTGCCGATCAAGAAGCATGGGAGTGGACAACCATTGAAGATGAACAAGAATCACCAGTTGCATTTATGCAGCCAGGAATGGTACTTGCTTAATCCGTCATAAAATTAAAAAGCCAAGCATTATGCTTGGCTTTTTTTTGTCTGTAATATTTCTATTTCTATTTCTATTTCTATTTCTATTTCTTATTTGCTAATGCAGCTAAGCTCTCTAATCGCTTTTTAAGTTTTGGTGATGCGGTTTCTGCGACCATTTCTAATGCACTTGCTGCTGCTGCGGATAATTCTCGCTTTGCTTGTTTTTCTGTTTTGTACACCGCCGGTTTTTCCCCAACAAAAGATCGGGCGAGATCTGGGTTGATCTTGATTTCTAAATTAGATAACCCAGGTAATCCATGGCGGCGAAAAGCAGATAATATAGTTAATCTTTCATAGTTTATTCGTGTTGCCCAAACGCTGCCTGAGACTTCGATCACTAAAGATCCTTGGCGGTAATTTGCCACGCGGCAATGGTCTTCACAGCCAGTGGGTAACGCATCTTTTAGTACATGTGATAATTTAGACAGAATAATCGCTTTTTCTTGAATATCTTTAAAGCGAGTATTATTAAAAAAATCATTCGCAGGCTGGGGTCTGTGGTCTCGCATCGTTAGTAATTCTCATATATAGAGTGCTATTTAATAGGCTAACACCAAAGAAAAAGTCATAAATGCCAATTAGATCTGAATTTTTCAGAATTGAAATCAAACTCTACGGATTTAGCTTAGGATTGCTTTACATTATCGCTTATACTTTCCTAATTATTACTTATGATGACTAGCAACACAACTATCATGATAGGCCTTGAAAAATCAAAGTTGAATCCCCATAAGATAAGTATATAAAGAAGTTTTTTTCTTAGAGTAATTTCTCTAGGTGATTGATTCACATTTCAGATAAACCGATCAGAAATGATCATAGAGATAAGAGAAGCAACGGAATCATGTTTTCTAAAATTCTAACAAAAGTTATTGGTAGCCGTAATGATCGTACATTACGTAAGCTACGTAAAATCGTAGATCAAATTAATAAGATCGAACCACAATTCGAATCATTACAAGACGAAGAATTAAAAGCGAAAACAATCGAGTTCCGTGCACGTTTAGAGCAAGGTGAAGATTTAGATAGTTTACTGCCAGAAGCGTTTGCGACGGTACGTGAAGCATCTAAGCGTCTGTATGGTATGCGCCACTTTGACGTTCAAATGATTGGCGGCATGGTTCTGAACGATAGCCAAATTGCAGAAATGCGCACTGGTGAAGGTAAAACATTAACAGCAACACTACCATGTTATTTAAATGCATTAACCGGTAAAGGCGTTCACGTCGTAACGGTGAATGACTACCTTGCAAAGCGTGATGCTGAAACTAACCGAGAGTTATTTGAATTCTTAGGCATGACTGTTGGTATCAACGTGCCAAATATGCCACCTCAAGAGAAAAAACAAGCGTATTTATGCGATATTTTATATGGCACAAATAACGAATTTGGTTTTGACTATCTACGTGACAACATGGCTTTCCGTGCTGAAGATCGTGTTCAACGTGAACGCTATTTCGCAGTAATCGATGAAGTGGATTCAATCTTAATCGATGAAGCTCGTACCCCTCTTATCATTTCAGGTCCTGCGGAAGATAGCTCTGCGCTTTATACGCGAATTAATACACTTATCCCTCAACTTGTGAAACAAGATGAAGAAGACAGCGAAGAGTATCGCGGTGAAGGTCACTACACATTAGATGAAAAAGGAAAACAAACGCACCTGACTGAAAACGGTCAAGAGTTTGTTGAACAGCTACTAAAAGATGAAGGCTTAATGGAAGCGGATGATACCTTGTATTCTCCAGCTAACATCAGCTTACTTCATCACATCAATGCAGCACTACGTGCACATGTATTGTTTGAAAAAGACGTGGACTACATTGTAAAAGACGATGAAGTTATCATTGTTGATGAGCATACTGGTCGTACAATGCCAGGTCGTCGTTGGTCTGAAGGTCTACACCAAGCTGTTGAAGCAAAAGAAGGTGTTAAAATTCAGAACGAAAACCAAACATTAGCATCAATCACTTTCCAAAACTTCTTCCGTCTATATGACAAACTGTCAGGTATGACAGGTACAGCGGATACGGAAGCTTTTGAATTTCAATCTATTTATGGTCTTGATACGGTAGTAATTCCAACTAACCGTCCAATGACTCGTAATGATATGGGTGATTTAGTCTACATGACAGAAGCAGAAAAATTTGCAGCTATCATTGAAGACATTAAAGGTTGTTCTGAACGTGGTCAGCCAGTATTGGTTGGTACCGTTTCGATTGAAAAATCAGAGCTGCTTTCAAATGCATTAAAAAAAGCAAAAATTAAGCACAACGTACTTAATGCAAAATTCCATGAAAAAGAAGCAGATATCGTTGCTAATGCAGGTACAACAAGTGCGGTAACTATTGCAACTAACATGGCAGGCCGTGGTACGGATATCGTTCTTGGTGGCAGCTGGCAGGCAGAGCTTGCTAAAATAAACGAGCCAACTGATGCACAAATCCAAGAAGCAAAAGCTAAATGGAAAGAAGCTCACGATGCAGTACTTGCTGCTGGTGGCCTTCATATTATTGGTACAGAGCGTCATGAATCACGTCGTATTGATAACCAACTACGTGGTCGTGCTGGTCGTCAAGGTGACGCGGGTTCTTCACGTTTTTACCTATCAATGGAAGATGCTCTAATGCGTATCTTTGCTTCGGATCGTGTATCTAACATGATGAAGAAGCTAGGTATGGAAGAGGGCGAGGCAATTGAACACCCTTGGGTAACAAAAGCGATTGAAAATGCACAACGTAAAGTTGAAGGTCGTAACTTCGACATTCGTAAGCAATTGCTTGAATACGATGATGTTGCCAATGATCAACGTAAAGTCGTTTATGAGCTGCGCGATGAGCTGATGAATGTCGATGATATTAGCGAGATGATTGCTTATAACCGTCAAGATGTTCTTGAAGGGCTATTTGGTCAATATATTCCAGCACAGTCATTAGAAGAAATGTGGGATGTTGAAGGGTTAACAACACGTCTACGTGCTGATTTTGATTTGGATATTCCGATTCAAGAATGGTTAGATAGCGATGATAAACTTCATGAAGATAATTTACGTGAAAAAGTGATTGAAACAGCGATTCAAGTTTATAAAGACAAAGAAGAGTCTGTTGGTGAGTCAGTACTGCGTAACTTTGAAAAAGCAGTTATGCTACAAACGCTTGATGGTTTGTGGAAAGAGCACTTAGCGGCGATGGATCATCTTCGTCAAGGTATCCATTTACGTGGCTATGCTCAGAAAAACCCGAAACAAGAGTACAAGCGTGAATCGTTTGAATTGTTTGAAGGCTTACTTGATACATTAAAATTTGATGTAATTTCAATCTTAAGTAAAGTTCGTGTACAGCAACAACAAGATGTTGAGCGTATGGAAGAGCAACGTCGTCAACAAGCGGAAGAAATGACTCGTCGTCAGAAGCTGCAGCATCAAAATGCTGAAAGCCAATTAGATGATGGTGAAACGGCAGAAGACGCTCATACACCAATGGTTCGCGATGAGCGAAAAGTAGGTCGTAATGAAATTTGTCCTTGTGGCTCTGGTAAAAAATACAAACAGTGTCATGGTAAAATCTAGTTGATATAGACTGTTGATGTATAATTTAAAGCCGCTATTTTTAGCGGCTTTTTTATAGGCATATTATTGATATAAAGGCTATAAATGAAACGATTGCATATAGTTGCGGCTATTATTTTTAATGCAGATAAGAGCCAAGTATTTATTACTAAACGTCCCGATAAAGCACATAAAGGTGGATTTTGGGAATTCCCAGGTGGAAAGGTAGAGCAAGAGGAAAGTGCAGAGCAGGCGTTAATTAGAGAGCTATATGAAGAGCTTGGTATCAAATCTACAGAACTCGCTATTTTTGAATCGTTTAATCATGACTACCCTGATAAATCGCTCTATTTTGATTTTTTTACCGTAACTCAGTTTGTAGGTGAACCCTATGGAAAGGAAGGACAGGAAGGGCTATGGGTTCCTATTTTAGATCTCGCATCTTATGAATTTCCAGAAGCAAATGTACCTATTTTACATAAAGTACTTGAGTGCTTTCGCTAGCTTGATGCTATGTTTTGTGAACATAAAAAAAGCGATCGTAAATGATCGCTTTTTTATTGGCGTAGATAAAACGTCGTATTAATATTGGTCTTCAGACCAACCATCAGAATCTGACATGTCTGGAGCGCCAGGAATGGATTTTTCTTCATCAGCCCATTCACCAAAATCAATCATTTGGCATTTTTTACTACAGAATGGACGAAATTGACTCTCTTCATTCCAGATAACGGCGGCTTGGCAAGTTGGGCATTTTACCGTTGTTGGTTGGATATTATTTGATTCTGACATGGATTCCTCAGCAGACAGCAAGCGTAAACTCAATGTCTTTTTCACAATTCTTGTTGGTTTCGAAAGACATAAAGCGTAACGCAAAACGACTTTTATGCCCAGAGATCATTGGATAAACCCCTTGGTCAATAGGTATCTCTAGGCGCAATAAATTGGAATTTTCCATTTCACTTTGCATAAATCCATTGCGTGCAATTTGAGGTTCAAAACGAGCGGTTTCTCGGGTTAGTCGCAGCCACAATGATAAGGCATCTGATAGCGAAAGTAACTGAGACATCCAATTATGAGTATTACGACATCGAACTTCTAAAGGAAGGTGTAGCCAATGGTGCAATATCGGTAAATCAAAGCAGCAATCACCACCCGGAATAAAAAATCGTTGTTTTAATGCAGATAGAAAGCGATCTTCTTTTAAAGAGTGACCTGGTCGAGTAGTTTGCATTAGATTGTAATGCACTTGACTAACTTGCTCTAAAACAGAAAGTAAAGCCGATTGGTCAACCCCTTCGATATCCATCCAAGCACGATATTGTAAACGAAGCTTTTCTAGGTCTTTGCCTAAATCAGCCTTCACCTGAACTTGCTCTAAAATATCGAGCATATTAAAAAGAGAGCTAAAGAATACCTGGTATTCAAATGGTTGGGTTAAATCAGCAGAATGCCCAAGCTTACGAAATAGAGATTCTATTCGTAAATAAATTCGAGTCCTTTCATTTAAAGGGTGTTCAAATTTTTGCGTACCCAATCCATTCATAGTCTTTATTGATTCTCTTTATTTATAGGTGACTGAGACAATAGCAGATATTTATTATGTAGCAGAGCTATTTCATTATCGAGATCGCAAATATTGTGATCATTCTTAATTATGTCATCAGCAAGTGCCAGTCGCTCTTCTCGTGAGGCTTGCGAAGCAAGAATAGCTTTAACTTGTTCAATATCCACTTTATCACGGGTAATAGTACGATTAATTTGAGTTTGCTCCAAAACATCAACAACAAGGACTCTATTGGCTAGATATTGAAGTTGATTTTCAACTAAAAGTGGAACCACAAGCAGTACGTAAGGTGATGTGGATAATGACAGTTGACGCTGCATCTCTTCACGGATCAATGGATGAAGTAAATTGTTAAGCCATGTTTTTTCATTGGTGTTTGAAAAAATTCGTTGTCGCAGCTCTGCTCGATTTAGAGTTCCATTAGGTAATAGAATGGAATGACCAAAATGTTCTGCGATCGAGGTTAAGCCTTTTGTATTCGGTTTAACAACATCACGAGCAATGATATCCGCATCGACAATGTCGATAGTATGGTTTTTCTGAAAAGTATCAGCAACAGTGGTTTTTCCGCTGCCTATCCCGCCAGTAATTGCGACAACATAACTCATAATGGGAAACCTAAAATTGTAGTGAAGTACCATTGGCCAATTTGTTGCCCCCATAATAGGCAGATCCAACCAGAAATGGCTAAATATGGGCCAAAAGGGATTGCTTTATCAAAGCCTTTTTTTTGTGCACTTAACATTGCAATGCCGATAATGGCACCGACAACAGAAGAGAGTAGAACCACTAAAGGCAATTGTTGCCAACCTAACCAAGCGCCAATGGCAGCCAGTAATTTAAAATCACCATACCCCATGCCTTCTTTACCGGTTAATAACTTAAAACCCCAATAAATAGACCACAGAATAAGATAGCCAGCCATTGCGCCAATAACCGAGTCAATCAAGCTAATAGGGCTCCATCCCACTAAAGCCAAATAAATACCAGACCATACTAATGGTAAGGTAATTTGGTCGGGTAATAACATCGTATCAATATCGATAAAGGTCAGTGCGATGAGGGCTAAGGTAAATAGGATGGCGGCGACAGCAAAGTATGAGAAAGGCAGCAAGTATGATACAGCAAAGCACATAGCGCCGGATAAAAGCTCAATAGTAGGGTATCTAAAGCTAATAGGATTACTGCATTGGCGGCACTTTCCTTTTAAGAGCAACCAGCTAATAACTGGAATGTTGTCATAAAATTTAATTTGAGTGTTACATTTAGGACAGCGAGAGCGAGGCACGCTAAGGTTGAAGACTTCTTCTTTTTTAGTTGTTTTATTCTGTGGTGCTAAATCAGGGAAGCAGTTAATACACTCTTTTTTCCACTCTTTTTCCATCATAATAGGAAGGCGATAGATCACGACATTAAGAAAGCTACCGACTAATAAGCCAAATAGTGTAGCAAAGAGTGGGAAGAGCCAAGGGTAGTAATCAAAAACAGCCATGTAAAAAGCGTCCTGTATTAGAAGAGCATAAGTACAGAGATGGTATCAGAATTTTATCCTATTACACTCATTAAATTAAAGATAGGAAGATACATAGCAACGACCAATCCGCCAATCATACCTCCTAGGAAAATGATGATTAATGGTTCTAGTAATTTACCTAAATTATCAACCGTATTATCAATATCTTCTTCATAGATCAGGGCTATTTTATTGAGCATATCGTCAAGCCTCCCGGATTCTTCACCAATCATAACCATCTGAAGTACCATCTCTGGGAAAGCTTGAGAGTGACGCATAGCAAGATAAAGAGGCATCCCTGCGGCAGTACTTTGTTGCACTAAAAAAATAGCTTGTTGATAGTATAGATTTCCTGTGGTTTTACTGGTGATTTGTAAGCTGTGTAAAATAGGTAACCCTGAGTTAAAACTGGTTGCTAAAGTACGGCTAAATTTTGCTATAGCCGCTTTGGATAAAATAGAACCAATAATTGGAATACGCAGACTGTTTTTACTAAGTATCAGTTGCAGCGTATAAGATCGCCTATAAACAGACTTAAAAATAAAGCTGCCGATGAGCATTAGGATTAATATCCATAGACCATAGTGCTGTAATAGATATGATGCTTGAATTATTTGTTGGGTAAACCAAGGAAGTTCAGCGCCAAAGCCACTAAAAATATTTTCAAATTCAGGAATGACGAGAGTAAGCATTAAAATGGCCACGATAATGGAAACAAGCAAAACCATGGTTGGGTAAATCATCGCTTTGATGACTTTAGATCTTAATTGTTCACTTTTTTCTCTATAAGACGCTAAACGCTCAAAGGTTTGGGGTAAGTATCCGGTTTCTTCTCCAGTAGCGAGCATATCAAGATAAAAGGGATTAAAGAAAGGGCTACTTCTTAGCATGGCCTTGGAAAGGAGCTCTCCTGATTCTACTGATAAAATTATTTGATTTAATATAGATTTCATTTCTGCTTTGGGATTACTTTCTGCAATAAGCTGTAAAGATTGAACTAACGGTATTCCCGCATTTAATATCGTTGCTAACTGACGCGTTAATAGAGTGATGTCCTTATCTTTTATTGTATGCTTTATTCTTTCCACGCTAGATATCTGGCGTTTTTTGATTTTCTTTATTCGTATTTGTTGTGCGTTTAGTTTTGCTCTAACTTCTTGCTCATTCAATACCAATAGTGTGCCGGAAACGTTCTGATCTTTCAGATTAAGCCCCCTCCAATAGAAACGTGTTAAGCGAGGGAAGTTGGTTTTATTTATTGAATTCTGCATAGTCTGGTGCCATTAAAGTGTTAGAAATAGAGCACTCGAGTGAGTTCTTGTAAGCTTGTTGTACCCTCTTCTAATCGATGAATTCCGGAGGTTGCTAAGTTATCCATCCCTTGTTTAATGGCAAGTTCTTCTATCTCATTCGCGGAGGCTCTTTTTAAAATAGCGGCGGATAATTCTTTGCTAAAAGGCATGACTTCATAAACCCCAATACGGCCTGAATAGCCATGAGTGCATTTGTTACAGCCATTTTGATTGGCTTTAAAAAGGGTACTTTCTAATTTGATGGCATACTTATTTCTGATGTCAGGGCTGAGAGGGTCAACGTGTTTACAATGTGGGCACAGTTTTCTTACTAAACGTTGTGCAATGATTAAGCTTAGAGATGAAGCAAGGTTAAATTGCTCTACTCCCATGTTAGCTAAACGAACAATGGACTCTGCGGCTGAATTAGTATGAAGCGTTGAAAGCACTAAATGCCCTGTTTGGGCCGCTTTGATTGCGATTTCAGCGGTTTCAAGATCTCGAATTTCACCTACCATCACGACATCAGGATCCTGTCGTAAGAATGAGCGTAATGCATGAGAAAAATCAAAGCCTATTTTGGGATTTACTTGGACTTGATTAATGCCTGTAAGGTTTATCTCTACGGGATCTTCAGCGGTAGATATGTTTTTATCTGGGGTATTTAAAATATTAAGCCCAGAGTAAAGGGAAACGGTTTTTCCACTGCCAGTTGGCCCCGTCATTAGAATCATCCCTTGGGGGCGTTTTAGTGCAGAGAGATAGAGTTGTTGTTGCTGTTTATTGTAGCCGAGTTGATTGATATCTAAATATGCAGAGTTGCTATCTAATAAACGCAAGACCACTTTTTCACCCCACAATGTCGGTAAAGAAGAAACGCGCATATCAATGGCGGTATCATTATTTAACTTGAGTTTTATTCGGCCATCCTGAGGCAGGCGACGTTCTGCTATATCAAGTTTTGCCATTATCTTTAAACGAGCAGAAAGACGTCGACTCAAGTGAGAGGAAGGGGTGCTATTTTCTATTAAGATCCCATCGCAACGAAAGCGAACTCGATAGCTATCTTCATAGGGTTCAAAATGAATATCGGATGCTCCTTTTCGAACGGCTTCAATTAAGATTTGATTAATAAAGCGAGAGACTGGAGCATCGTCTTTACTGAGATCCTCAGTTAATTCGATTTCATCTGAAGAGAGTTCGACAAGCGAAGCAAGCTCGTCTTGAGTGATCTCTTTATATTGCGCAGCGTTTTCAGAAAGTGTGTAGCCATAAACTCGGCGAATTGCTGCGTTGATCTGTTCTTGATCTGCTAGAACAATGTCGATCTGCTTTCCGCTAGTAAAACGAAAATCCTCTTCAATGTGGCTAATGCTTGGATCTGAAACCGCTAAACGAATGGTGTTGTTGTCATGATAAATAGGAAGGGCTTGGTATTGGATGATTAGTTCTCGCAGTCCTAGTTTTTGACATGTCCCGGTATAATTATGTTGAGTGATATCGACACTCTCAAGACCAAAAATACGAGCAAGATGATCAAGTAGTTCATCAGAGCTAAATATGCCTTGAGCCAAAAGCGCAGAAGACACCGTGTGTGTTTTGGCCTTAATTAATTCTATGGTGGCACTTTCTTGCGTCAAGCTGATTAGCTCGGCTTGACGTAGAATTGAGGCTAGATTGGTATGCATTATTGTATTGTTTGTCCTGAGGTGCAGTTTATAGGGCTTGTCGCTTTGTTTGCATCAGTACTACAACTCCATTGCCCGTCAGTCTCTCTAGATAATTGTAATTTTGTACCAGAAACTTTACTGTCAGAGTTAAATGTGAAAAGTATTGTTCCATCAGTTGATGTTGTCTTTGCTAGTTTTAAAGTACCATTATTGAATGTCTCTATGGTGCCAAGACGAGAAAAAGAGTCTGCATCACCAGCAGTTGTCGCGGGGAACTCTCCTTCTGTTGAAATATATTCTTCAATATTAATTTTTATTGCCGCAATATTTGATAAACCAACACCTATCGCTGCTTTTTCTACGTAGTTTTTATATTGAGGGATAGCAACCGCTGATAACACTCCAATAATAGCAACGACGATCATTAACTCTATCAGGGTAAAACCTCTTTGCCTTTGACGATCTTTCATTATCTTCTCCTTTAATATGTATCATGTTGATTCAGTAAGAGAAGCATAGGAGGAAATTAGAGAGAAAAAAGAGATAAGCAATGAGCTTTCGAGTTGGTAGGGGTTTTTATGTAAATGAGTGATAGTGGTGGGGGGCAATTACGGTCCACTTCAAGAAGGTAACTTTTCTTATTTAGTATGAGTCGTAATTCTTATTATTAAGCGAATAAAGAAAAAAGAAGAGCGAGAGAGGTAATTTGTGGAGAGTATCGAGGTATTAGAATCAAAGCTTATGTATAGATACAAAAAAGGCTGATAAAGAATCAGCCCTTTGAGGTGTTAGCATGCGTTAAATAACTTATTTAAAGCGCATTGATAAATCCATTGCGTTTAGATGCTTCGTTAATGCACCGACAGAGATGTAATCAACCCCAGTTTCAGCAAACTCTGCAACCGTATCTAAAGTTACATTGCCAGAATTTTCTAAAGCAGCACGGCCTGCATTTAATGCCACGGCTTCACGCATCATGTCAGTAGTGAAGTTATCCAACATAATAATGTCAGCACCAGCATCAATCGCTTGCTGTAGTTCGTCTAAACTTTCAGTTTCAATTTCTACAGGCTTACCTGGATTAAGTTCTTTTGCCGTTGAGATAGCTTTTTCAATTCCGCCACAGGCGATGATGTGATTTTCTTTAATTAAATAGGCATCAAATACGCCAATACGGTGATTGAAACCACCACCACAAGCTACGGCATATTTTAATGCACTGCGTAGGCCTGGGATTGTTTTACGAGTATCAAGTAGGCGGCATTTAGTGTGTGCAATTTTTTCAGCGTAGGTTGCTGTTACGGTTGAGCACCCTGATAAAGTTTGAATAAAATTCATCGCATTGCGTTCACCCGTTAAGAGTGTGCGAGCTGGGCCAGTTAAGGTACAAAGCGTTTGGTTTGGTTCTACTTTGTCTCCATCTTCTACGTGCCATTCGATAGAAACGGTACCACCGAGTTGCTTAAAAACTTCATCGGCCCACATTTTTCCACAAAACACACCATGTTCACGCGTGATGATCGTTGCAACAGATTGAGTATCTTCTGCGATTAAGCTTGCGGTAATGTCCGTACTTACATCGAGAGTTCCACCTAAATCTTCACGTAGTGTATCTGATACGGCACGAGTGATTTCTGTAGGAAGTTGTTGCTTTAAATATTCAAGACGAGAGGCGCTATCATGGGTTTTGATCATGGTGAGGTCCATTGAATTATTTGAAATAAATTTATGGCGACAATAATACTCGCGCTAGAGCAGAATTTCATCATAAGATATACGTAAGTTACACAAGTTACTTTAATTCATAGAGGAATAGATGATGAAATTCACTTTATCAACAGATCATTGGCTTAATGAAGCAAGGCACGTAGTGTCACCATTCTATGACGCGCGTCTTGATGATGAAGATATTTCTCTGCTTGTTATTCACAATATAAGTTTACCACCGGGGCAATTTGGTGGTCCTTATATCGAACAGTTATTTACTGGAACATTAGATCCCGCCGCTCATCCATTTTTTAAAGTGATCCATAAATTCAAAGTATCAGCTCACTGTTTGATCCGTCGTGACGGCTCTGTAATACAGTTTGTTCCTTTTAATGGCAGAGCTTGGCATGCTGGAGTATCATCTTTTGCAGGACGTGCGCGATGTAATGATTATAGTATTGGTATTGAGTTGGAAGGGACTGATTTTACTGCCTATACTCAAGAACAATATGATAGTTTGGCTGCTGTAACAAACGTGCTACAAGCTACTTACCCATTGATTCTTGATAGCCGTATAACTGGTCATCAGTACATTGCCCCATTGAGGAAAACAGATCCCGGGTTATCATTTCATTGGGAAAAGTACCATAACTTAATGAAATAGAAGAGATTAGCTTCTAAGGTTATGTACTTTTAGTTCTTGGTTTTGGTGTATTAAGTGGTGTATTAAGCGGTGTTTTAAAATTAAATTGGTCAGACCAATTGTTTTTATTATGTGCTTTCATTGTTAATTAACAACACAAAGCAACTCTATTCCATGATTCAAATCAACTTTTATCTAGACAAATTCCCTTTTTTAATGATAAATTGCACCTCAATAAAATTGGTAATACCAATTGCTTAAAGTGACGAATGACTCACTGTAAGGTGGGAAGTAATCAACTTAAATTGGGTTGAGCTACGATGACATATCAAAGGATACGTCAGCCGAAGTTGTCCGATGTAATCGAGCAAGAGCTTGAACGGCTGATTTTAGAAGGAACGCTTTCTCCGGGACAAAAGTTACCAGCAGAAAGAGAGTTAGCAAAACAGTTTGATGTTTCTCGTCCATCGGTACGAGAAGCAATACAACGTTTAGAAGCAAAACACCTATTAACTCGCCGCCAAGGTGGTGGAACGTTTGTTAATAAGGGGTTATGGCAAAGTTTTTCAGAGCCCTTGTTAGACTTATTAGCAACGCATCCTGAAACTCAATTCGATTTACTGGAATCACGCCATGCGTTAGAAGGTATTTCTGCTTATTACGCTGCTTTACGTGGTAACGACGAAGATTTTAAACGGATTAAAGAGTCACATCAGTTAATCCAACAAGCACAACAAGACGGTGATTTAAAAGCAGAGGCTTCTGCGGTTATGAACTGTCTAATCACGGTGACTGAATCAGCGCACAATGTGGTATTACTACACATGGTACGTAGTTTAGAACCCTTGCTTGAACAAAATGTATTACAAAACTTTACCTTATTAAATCGCCGTGATGCGGTGGTGGAAAAGGTGAGAGCACATAGAGCTGAAATGGTAGAAGCGATAGTGTCAGGAGAGCCTGAAAAGGCACGTTTGGCCTCTCATTCTCATTTAGCCTATATTGAAGAAACATTGTTGGAATTGACAAAAGAAGAGAGCCGTAGAGAGTGCTCGCTTCGTCGAATTCAACAAAGTAATGACATGGATTAATTCGGTCCATTTCATTGTTACCCTATTTGAACCAACAAATAAAAGGATAGCTCGCATGTCTGACATGAAGCATGACGTTGATGCACTAGAAACTCAAGATTGGTTAGAAGCTCTTGAGTCAGTTGTACGTGAAGAGGGTGTTGAACGCGCCCAGTATCTATTAGAGCAAGTTCTTGATAAAGCTCGTTTAGATGGTGTTGATATGCCAACTGGCATCAATACTAACTACATCAATACCATTCCTGCGACGCAAGAACCAGCGTACCCAGGTGATGTTACTCTTGAGCGTCGTATCCGTTCAATTATTCGTTGGAACGCAATCATGATCGTTCTACGTGCTTCTAAGAAAGATTTGGATCTAGGTGGCCACATGGCTTCTTACCAATCTGCAGCTGCATTCTACGAAGTATGTTTCAACCATTTCTTCCGTGCTCCAAATGAGACGGATGGCGGTGATTTAGTTTATTACCAAGGTCATATCTCTCCTGGTATCTACTCTCGTGCTTTCGTTGAAGGTCGTTTAACTGAAGAACAACTAGATAACTTCCGTCAAGAAGTTGATGGTAAAGGTATTCCTTCTTACCCTCACCCTAAACTGATGCCTGAATTCTGGCAGTTCCCTACAGTATCTATGGGTCTTGGTCCTATTTCTGCTATCTATCAAGCGCGCTTCCTTAAGTACCTTGAAGGCCGTGGCATGAAAGAGACTGGTGCTCAGCGTGTATACGCTTTCCTAGGTGACGGTGAAATGGATGAGCCAGAATCACGCGGTGCGATCTCTTTCGCTGCACGTGAAAAACTGGACAACCTATGTTTCCTAATCAACTGTAACCTACAGCGTCTAGACGGCCCTGTTATGGGTAACGGTAGCATCATTCAAGAACTAGAAGGTCTATTTAAAGGCGCTGGTTGGAACGTTGTTAAAGTTATTTGGGGTAGCAACTGGGATTCACTACTTGCTAAAGACACGACGGGTAAGCTTCTTCAATTAATGAATGAAACTATCGACGGTGACTACCAAACATTTAAATCTAAAGATGGCGCTTACGTTCGTGAGAACTTCTTTGGTAAATACCCTGAGACAGCAGCACTTGTTGCAGATATGACTGATGACGAAATCTTCGCTCTTAAGCGTGGTGGTCATGATTCATCTAAACTGTTCGCTGCATTCAACAATGCAAAAGAAACAGGCGGTAAGCCAACAGTTATCCTAGCTAAAACTGTTAAAGGTTACGGCATGGGCGATGCAGCTGAAGGTAAGAACATCGCACACGGTGTTAAGAAAATGGACATGACTCATGTTCAACACCTACGTGATCGTTTAGGTCTAGAAGACATTCTTTCTGATGAAAAAATCAAAGAGCTTCCTTACCTTAAACTAGAAGAAGGTTCTGCTGAGTACAACTACTTACACGCTCGTCGTGATGCGCTACACGGTTACACGCCTAAGCGTCTACCTAAGTTTACTCAAGAATTCAAAGTGCCTGAGCTTGATGCATTTGCCCCTCTATTAGGTGAGCAAAAGCGTGATATCTCTACAACAATGGCTTACGTACGTACGCTAAATATCTTACTTAAAGATAAGAACATTGGTAAGAACATCGTTCCTATCATTTGTGATGAAGCACGTACATTCGGTATGGAAGGTCTATTCCGTCAGGTTGGTATCTACAACCCACACGGTCAAGAATATACTCCTGAAGATAAAGGTATTGTTTCTTACTACAAAGAAGCAACATCAGGTCAAGTTCTTCAAGAAGGTATCAACGAATTAGGTTCAATGGCGTCTTGGGTTGCTGCTGCAACATCATACAGCACCAACGATCTTCCAATGATCCCATTCTACATTTACTACTCTATGTTCGGTTTCCAACGTATTGGTGACATGGCATGGTTAGCGGGTGATCAACAAGCTCGTGGTTTCCTATTAGGTGCTACTGCTGGTCGTACAACGCTAAACGGTGAAGGTCTACAACACGAAGATGGTCACTCTCACATCATGGCAAACACAGTTCCTAACTGTATTTCTTATGACCCAACGTTTGCTTACGAGTTAGCGGTAATCATGCAAGACGGTATTCGTCGCATGTACGGTGAGAACCAAGAGAACATTTATTACTACCTAACAGTAATGAACGAAAACTACGCAATGCCAGCAATGCCTGAAGGCGCTGAAGAAGGCATTCGTAAAGGTATCTACAAGCTTGAGTCTCATGCTGGTTCTAAAGCTAAAGTTCAGTTAATGAGCTCTGGTACGATCATGAATGAAGTACGTAAAGCAGCACAGATCCTAAGTGAAGATTACGGCGTAGCGTCGGACATATTCTCTGTGACTTCTTTCAACGAGCTAACTCGTGATGGTCAAGATGCAGAGCGTTACAACATGCTACACCCAGAAGCAGAAGCTAAAGTACCGTACATCACAACTGTTCTTGGTAACGAACCAGCAATCGCTGCGACAGATTACATGAAGAACTACGCTGAGCAAGTACGTGCATTTATGCCAACTGAATCATACAAAGTACTTGGTACTGATGGCTTTGGTCGTTCAGACAGCCGTGAGAACCTACGTCGTCACTTCGAAGTTAACGCAGGCTACGTAGTTGTTGCTGCTCTAACTGAACTTGTGAAACGTGGTGATATTGAGAAATCTGTTGTTGCAGAAGCAATTGCTAAATTCAATATCGATACTGAAAAAACTAACCCGCAATACGCATAAGGTAGAAAACAATGACAATCGAAATTAATGTACCTGACATCGGTGCAGATGAGGTTGAAGTAACTGAGATTCTAGTTAAGGTCGGTGACCGAGTTGAAGAAGAGCAGTCACTGATCACTGTTGAAGGCGATAAAGCTTCAATGGAAGTTCCTGCGTCTCAAGCGGGTATCGTTAAAGAAATTAAAATTTCTGAAGGCGATTCAGTAACAACTGGTTCTCTAATCATGATCTTTGAAGCTGAGGGTGCTGCTGCACCTGCAGCTCCAGTAGTTGAAGCGGCTCCAGTAGCTGCTCCTGCTGCGGCATCTGTTGCTGAACTTAAAGAAGTTCATGTTCCAGATATCGGCGGTGATGAAGTTGAAGTAACTGAAATCATGGTAGCGGTTGGCGATACAGTAGAAGAAGAGCAATCTCTTTTAACTGTTGAAGGCGATAAAGCGTCAATGGAAGTTCCTGCACCATTCGCTGGTACAGTTAAAGAAATCAAAATCGCTTCTGGTGATTCAGTGTCAACTGGCTCTTTAGTTATGATCTTTGAAGTTGCAGGTTCTGCTCCAGTCGCTGCACCTCAAGCGGCGGCAGCACCAGTTGCAGCGGCTCCAGCAGTCTCTGCTGAGAAAGAAGTAAACGTTCCAGATATCGGCGGTGATGAAGTTGAAGTAACTGAAATCATGGTTGCAGTTGGTGATACAGTAGAAGAAGAGCAATCTCTAATTACTGTTGAAGGCGACAAAGCATCAATGGAAGTTCCTGCTCCTTTTGCTGGTACTATCAAAGAGATTAAGATTGCAGCTGGCGATAAAGTATCAACTGGCTCTCTAATCATGACATTTGTTGTTGAAGGCGCAGCACCAGTTGCTGTACAAGCGACAGCAGCACCAGTTGCACAAGCCGCTCCTGCACCAGTTGCCGCGGCTTCTGCTCCAGCAGCTACGGGTGAATTTGAAGCAAACAACGAATACGCACACGCGTCTCCAGTTGTTCGCCGTCTAGCTCGTGAGTTTGGTGTAAACCTTGCTAAAGTTAAAGGTACTGGCCGTAAAGACCGTATCCTAAAAGAAGACGTTCAAAGCTTTGTTAAAGATGCACTTAAGCGTCTTGAATCTGGTGCTGCTGCATCAGGTAAAGGTGGTGACGGTTCAGCTCTTGGTTTACTTCCATGGCCAAAAATTGATTTCAGCAAGTTTGGTGAAACAGAAATTAAGAAACTTTCTAAGATTAAGAAAATTTCTGGCGCTAACCTTCACCGTAACTGGGTAATGATCCCGCACGTTACACAGTGGGATAACGCTGATATCACAGAGCTAGAAGCATTCCGTAAAGAGCAGAATGCAATCGAAGCGAAAAATGATACTGGTATGAAGATCACGCCACTTGTGTTCATCATGAAGGCGGTTGCGAAAGCGCTTGAAGCGTTCCCAGCGTTTAACTCTTCTTTATCTGATGATGGCGAAAGCATCATCCTTAAGAAATACGTAAACGTAGGTATCGCTGTTGATACACCAAACGGTCTTGTTGTTCCTGTATTTAAAGATGTGAACAAAAAAGGCATTTACGAGCTATCTGAAGAGCTAATGGCTATTTCTAAGAAAGCACGTGCTGGTAAACTAACTGCTTCTGATATGCAAGGTGGTTGTTTCACAATCTCAAGCCTTGGTGGTATCGGTGGTACAGCATTTACACCAATCGTAAATGCTCCAGAAGTAGGTATCCTAGGGGTATCTAAATCTGAAATTAAACCAGTATGGAATGGTAAAGAGTTCGCTCCTCGCCTACAGCTTCCTCTGTCTCTGTCTTATGACCACCGTGTTATTGATGGCGCAGAAGGTGCTCGTTTCATTACTTTCCTAAACAGTGCATTATCAGACATTCGTCGCTTAGTACTGTAATTAGCGGTAATTGAAATAAACAATAAGGTGGCAAATAAGCCGCCTTATTGCTTCATAAATTGAAGAAATAGCTTCAGTTTTTTTGAATTAAATTAAGTTCAATTTACGAGTATTAGGCGATTTTATTTAAAATAGTCATCACGTGAATTGTTGTCTAGCTCACAGGCTAACCCCATCTTGCTTTCACACTGTTAACATATATGTAAAATAAACGCAGTCTGAAAACAATACTAGAACATCGGTCAGCCTGTTAGGGAAATGACTATAACGAGGTCAAAATGAGCAAAGAAATTAAAGCCCAAGTTGTGGTACTTGGTGCCGGTCCTGCTGGTTACTCTGCAGCATTCCGTTGTGCAGATTTAGGTTTAGAAACAGTTATCGTTGAACGTTACAACACACTTGGTGGTGTATGTTTGAACGTTGGTTGTATCCCATCAAAAGCGTTACTTCACGTAGCTAAAGTTATTGAAGAAGCAAAAGCGATGGCAGATCATGGCATCGTATTTGGTGAGCCTCAAACGGACATCGATAAGATCCGTTTATGGAAAGAAAAAGTGGTAACTCAACTGACTGGCGGTCTTGGCGGTATGGCTAAGATGCGTAAAGTAACAGTCGTAAATGGCCTTGGTAAATTTACTGGCGCTAACACGATTGAAGTTGCAGGTGAAGATGGTAATACAACAATTAATTTTGATAATGCGATTGTTGCTGCGGGTTCTCGTCCAATTAAGCTACCGTTCATTCCACATGAAGACCCACGTATTTGGGATTCAACGGATGCACTTGAGCTTAAAGAAGTTCCTAAGAAACTGCTTATTATGGGAGGTGGTATCATCGGTCTAGAAATGGGTACGGTTTATCATGCACTAGGTTCTCAAGTTGACGTTGTAGAAATGTTTGACCAAGTAATCCCTGCTGCAGATAAAGATATCGTTAAAGTTTACACTAAGCGTGTGAGCAAGAAGTTCAACTTAATGCTTGAAACGAAAGTGACAGCCGTTGAAGCCAAAGAAGATGGTATCTACGTTTCAATGGAAGGCAAAAAAGCCCCAGCAGAAGCTGAGCGCTATGATGCCGTTCTTGTTGCTATCGGCCGTGTTCCAAACGGTGGTCTACTAGACGCAGAAAAAGCGGGCGTTGCTGTTGATGAACGTGGTTTCATTAATGTTGATAAGCAAATGCGTACTAATGTACCTCATATCCACGCTATTGGTGATATCGTAGGTCAACCTATGCTTGCTCACAAAGGTGTGCATGAAGGTCACGTTGCTGCTGAAGTTATCTCTGGTAAGAAGCACTACTTCGATCCTAAAGTGATTCCTTCAATTGCTTACACTGAGCCAGAAGTCGCGTGGGTTGGTAAAACAGAGAAAGAAGCAAAAGCTGAAGGCATTAACTATGAAGCTGCAAGCTTCCCTTGGGCAGCATCAGGCCGTGCAATCGCTTCAGATTGTGCTGATGGTCTAACGAAGCTTCTTTTTGATAAAGACACTAACCGTGTTATCGGTGGTGCTATTGTTGGTACTAATGCTGGTGAACTTCTTGGTGAAATTGGCCTTGCAATCGAAATGGGTTGTGATGCAGAAGATATCGCACTAACGATCCATGCTCACCCAACATTGCATGAATCAATTGGTATGGCTGCTGAAATCTACGAAGGTTCTATTACCGATCTTCCAAATGCAAAAGCAGTGAAGAGAAAAAAATAATTTTCTCTCAAACCATTAAAGTTTAAATATAAAAAAACCGCTGATTACTCAGCGGTTTTTTTTTATTATCACATTCCTGAATGTTATTCTGAATATTATTTATAAATACACAGCATATTTAAGAAACAATTTGCGGTATCTTCTAACTCTTCAGGGGAATTGTTTCGGTTCGCTTGAATGAAAACTGAGTAGCAAATGCCATGCAGCATTTTTGTTAAGTTCTCAGGAGTATGATCGTTACATACCTCATTTCTCTCAATACCTTCAGCAAACATAGTACAAATGATCTTTTGATTATTCACATGAGTACTTAAGAATAAAGGCCACACCTCTTCACGTGTTGATGTGCTCCATTCAAACCAAACTTTAATCCATTTATTGTCAGAGCGAACTGAATCAATAATGTTCATTAAAAGGGTATGAAGGTTTGTACGAACATCAAGTTCAAGAGAAATAGAGTTTTGTACAAATAGGTGGAACTGCTCTTCAACTTTATTTAATACATCATCAACAAGATCTTCTCTTGTTGGGAAGTAATTAAATACCGTTGCTACTGATACTTGTGCTATTTCAGCAATATCAGCATGGCCGCCACGGCCAATACCACGTTGTGAGAATACCTCAATTGCAATATCAAGCAGTTGTTCTTTACGCTTTTCTGGAGATAGCCTTGTTCTAGGCCTTTTTTGGATCGTATCCATTTTATTATATCCTTGCCAACAAATTATTATTTTTTATAGGGTTTTATTATTATTATGCTCAATAACCTTACATAAGGCTGTTTATATATTCAACAACTATTCACCTTATCAATTGAAAATATGACGGAGTTAAAGGTTATTTTTTAAAATTGCAATTATTTACCGTATAAACATATTTTAACAGCATCTGTTTTATAAAGTATTGTGGGTTAATCACAAAGTAGTATAAAAAACTTTTGAAATTGAACGAATTTATTTGTAGTTTTTGTTGTAAACTGTATAGGTCTAAGTCCTACCGTCGGTAGGTTTAATGAATAAAGTGAGATGGTATGAAGCATACAGTAGAGGTAATGATCTCTGAGCAAGAGGTTAACCAACGCGTTAAAGAATTAGGACAGCAAATTACAGAGTACTATAAGGCATCTGATGGCCTAGTTATGGTTGGTTTACTACGCGGTTCGTTTGTATTTATGGCTGACTTAGCACGAGCGATTGATACGCCAATGACGGTGGACTTTATGACAGCATCAAGCTATGGCAATAGCATGGAAAGTACACGTGATGTACGCATCCTAAAAGATCTTGATGATGACATTAAAGGCAAAGATATTTTGCTGGTTGAAGATATTATTGATACGGGTAATACGTTAAGTAAGGTATGCGAGATCTTGTCTATTCGTGAGCCTAACTCAATCACTATTTGCACGTTGCTTGATAAACCTTCTCGCCGTGAAGTTGAAGTAAAAGTAGATTGGATTGGTTTTTCAATCCCTGATGAATTTGTTGTTGGTGTAGGTATTGATTACGCTCAAAAATACCGTAACTTACCTTATATTGGTAAAGTGGTACCACAAGAGTAATATCAATATTGAATAACAGTAATTTAAAGTAATTAGATTATTTTAAATATAAAAAGTCGAAGATGCATTTGTGCCTTCGGCTTTTTTATTGTTACATCTATCAATTATATAATATGGTTTAAAGTTCGGTGTTATATTATAAATTTTACAACTAACCCATTTATAGAATGCATTTTACGTTTTAGGGGGTCAACATGACAGTTATTCATTCATACAAAATGTGTTGCGCCACCACTATGTCGTTTGAGTTTGAGAATAGCAACGTAATATTAAGCCAGAGAAAGTAGAGGTGAATTTTTCTCTGGCTATATTTTTATAATAAAGGGGGTACTACAGCCCTTTTATTTTTCACCACTAGCCTGTGTAATAACAGACATTGCGGCTTGATATGAGATCTCTAGTGATTCTCGGCTATGACCTTTAACCCCAAGGTCCGTTAAGACGCCATCTCCCATACCATAGACTACACCATGAACTTGAACGTCTTGCCCTCGTTCCCAAGCGGTCTGCATAATCGTGGAGTTACCTACATTATATACTTGTTCTGCGACATTTATCTCACACAGTTTATCGCCCCATTTTTCACGAGGGAGGCTACCAAATATGGTTCTGTGTTTTAGAAATAGGTCTCTAATATGTAGCAACCAGTTATTGATTAATCCCAACGGAGGATTATCAATCGCAGCATTTACTCCCCCACAACCGTAATGACCGCAAACAATGATGTGTTTAATCTTTAAAACATCGACGGCATATTGCAAAACAGATAGGCAATTTAAATCAGTATGAATGACTTGGTTGGCTACGTTGCGGTGAACAAACAACTCACCTGAATAAAGCCCGGTTAAACGTTCTGCAGGAACTCGGCTATCAGAGCAACCAATCCATAAAAAGCCAGGGCTTTGTCCTTCCTCAAGCTGGGAAAAAAACTCAGGGCGTCCCGCTTTAATTGATTTTGCCCATTTAGAATTATTTTCAAAAAGCTCTTTAATTTCTGGCATTTTAAATTTCTCATTCCTTAAATGCATAAGAAGCAAGGAGAACCCTTACACTTCTTTCTGTTAAAAACGTCAACAGGTTTATTTACTATACACAATGTTACAATTTCAATCTGCTAAAAACTTGCATGAAAAGTACTCATCTGACGAGTAGATAGGTTAAAAGAAGCGACAGAAGCATTAATTAGATAGATAAGACATAAACTGAAGGCATAAGTTCTAATTAATAGTTATGAGAGATGAATAACTTTTGTTAAATTAATGGTGATACGAGTTTATAAACAGGGAGCTAACGGTGTTTGGGCAACGATTTGAAAGTGTAAACTTTAAAGGTGATTTATTTGGTGGGGTAACGACAGCCATCATATCACTGCCTTTGGCATTAGCCTTTGGTGTTGCTTCAGGAGCAGGGGCTGAAGCTGGGCTTTGGGGAGCAATCATGGTGGGGCTTTTTGCTTCTCTATTTGGTGGTTCTTCAACATTAATCTCCGAACCAACGGGCCCAATGACAGTCATTATGACCGCGGTCTTAACGAGCATGGTCGCTAAATACCCTGAGACTGGTCTTGCAATGACGTTTACCGTTGTGATGATGGCTGGTGCATTTCAGATCCTCCTTGGTACTTTAAAGTTGGGTAAGTACATCACTTTAATGCCATACAGTGTTATTTCCGGTTTTATGTCAGGCATCGGCGTAATTCTCATTATCTTACAGCTTTCCCCTTTGCTTGGTCATGCTGCACCAGTAGGTGGTGTTATAGGGACGTTGACTGCTTTACCTGATACATTAGCGCATTTAGATATTAAAGAACTCTTTCTTGGCGTATTGACGCTTGGTGTTTTGTTTCTTTTTCCTCAGCAGTATCGTAAATATGTTCCAGCCCAATTGGTTGCTTTAGTTGCTGTTACGCTTATTTCAGTCATTATTTTTGATACCGATTCTATTCGTCGGATCGGAGAGATCCCCGCAGGCTTACCTTCCATTGTCATTCCTACCATTAACAGTGATATGTTTATGACCATGGTCATTGATGCTTTAGTGCTAGGTACATTAGGGTGTATTGATACGCTATTAACCGCTGTTATTGGTGATTCATTAACACGTAAAGAGCATGACTCAGATAAAGAACTACGAGGCCAAGGTTTAGCAAATATGATCTCTGGTTTATTTGGTGCACTGCCTGGAGCTGGTGCAACAATGGGGACGGTTACTAATATTCAAGTGGGTGCTCGCTCACCATTGTCCGGTGTATTTAGGGCTGCCGTACTTGCTTTGGTAGTATTGGTCGCGGGTGGATTAACAGAACCGATCCCAATGGCCGTTCTTGCGGGTATTGCCGTTTATGTCGGCTTTAATATTCTTGATTGGAGCTTTATCCAAAGAGCACATAAAGTCAGTTTTACCGGCATGGCCATCATGTACGGTGTAATGCTACTGACGGTATTTGTCGATTTAATTGTCGCCGTTGGTCTTGGTGTTTTTATTTCTAATATCATTATTATTGAACGTTTAAGTCGTGAGCAAGCTCGCCAAGTTAAAGCGATTAGTGATGCCGATGAAGATGATGTGCCTCTTACTGAGAGCGAGAGAGGTTTATTGGATAAAGCTAATGGAAAAGTTCTGTTCTTCTACTTATCGGGACCAATGATTTTCAGTGTCTCAAAAGCTATCTCACGTCAGCACACAAGTATTTCTGATTATGAGGTGATGATTTTAGATTTAACCGACGTTCCCATGATTGATGTTACGGTAGGATTGGCGTTAGAGAATGCGATTAATGATGCATTAGATGCCAATTGTAAAGTGTATTTACTGTGTCCAAATAAGCAAACAAGAGAGCAACTAGAGAAGTTTCATATTACGGACCTAGTTCCTAGTGAGAATACGTTTAAATTTCGTTATGAGGCGCTGACGTCTGCGATTAACTACGTTTCGCCTAGTGAAGAGTAACTCATTAATGTAATAGATCTTAATTAGCTGTTGAGGGACGAACTCTGATGAGCAGATTTTTCAAATTTGCTTGAATCGTCATTCAACGATAAGCTAACTATTATTAATAGATGATTAATCTAGGTACTGGGTAAATATATGTACGCATTAGAAATAGAACAGTTAAAAAAAACCTATGCAGGGGGCTTTGAGGCTCTAAAGGGCGTAGATTTAACGGTTGAACAAGGTGATTTTTATGCCTTGTTAGGACCAAATGGGGCAGGGAAATCAACGACTATCGGGGTTATCAGTTCACTTGTAAATAAAACCTCTGGCCGAGTTAAGGTGTTTGGTTATGATATCGATATTCATTTGGTTCAAGCAAAACAGCAGATTGGATTAGTACCTCAAGAGTTTAATTTTAATCCATTTGAAACCGTGCAGCAGATAGTTATACAACAAGCGGGTTATTATGGTGTCTCTCGAACTCTGGCTAAAGAACGAGCTAAAAAATACTTATCTCAGCTTGATCTTTGGGACAAGAAAGATGAGCGTGCACGTAATTTATCTGGAGGTATGAAACGTCGCTTAATGATTGCTCGCGCATTAATGCATGAGCCAAAACTACTAATTCTTGATGAACCAACCGCTGGTGTTGATATTGAATTGCGTCGTTCTATGTGGGAGTTTTTAAAGCAGATCAACGAACAAGGTGTCACTATTATTCTCACTACGCATTATCTTGAAGAAGCTGAAATGCTATGTCGAAATATCGGTATTATTAATAAAGGTGAAGTCATCGAAAATACGTCAATGAAACGGCTGCTTAACAAACTTCAAGTAGAGACCTTTATTTTAGATTTAGCGGAAGGTAGCCCTATTCCTAAGCTGGAAGGCGCGAAAGTAACAAGCAGTAAAGAAGGATCTGTTGAGGTTGAAATCGATAAATCTCAAGGATTAAATTATCTTTTTGAGCAACTAAATCATCAAGGCGTTAACGTACTTTCTATGAGAAACAAAGCGAATCGATTAGAAGAGCTATTTGTTAGTATCGTCCGTAGTGGAGAAGCTAAATGATGATGAACTTATATTGGACAGCATTCAAAAGCCTTATATCTAAAGAGATAAATCGATTTACTCGTATTTGGGTGCAAACCTTAGTGCCCCCTGCGATCACCATGACTCTTTACTTTATTATTTTTGGTAACTTGATTGGTTCTCGCATTGGTGAAATGAGCGGCTTTAGCTATATGGAATATATTGTTCCTGGCTTGATCATGATGTCTGTGATCACTAACTCTTATTCTAACGTCGCGTCTTCATTTTTTAGCGCCAAGTTTCAAAAAAATATAGAAGAGCTATTAGTTGCTCCAGTGCCTAACTACATCATTATTGCTGGTTTTGTTGGTGGTGGTGTTGTTCGTGGTTTATTAGTTGGAGCTTTGGTTACTTGTGTCTCTCTGTTTTTTGTTGATATTCAAATAGCTCATCTTGGTGTCATTATGCTAACCGTATTAATGACATCCATTGTGTTCTCTTTGGGTGGATTAATTAATGCGGTGTTCGCGAGAACATTTGATGATATCAGTATAATTCCGACATTTATTTTAACGCCATTAACATATTTAGGTGGGGTGTTTTACTCTATTAGTTTGCTGCCTGAATTCTGGCAAGGGGTATCTAAATTAAACCCGATCGTTTATATGGTAAATGCATTCCGTTATGGTTTTTTAGGGGTTTCTGATGTCGGTATCGGTACTGCGTTTACGGTATTAACGGCATTTATTGTGGTGCTTTATGGTGTGGCTCTACACTTGATCTCTAAAGGTACAGGCCTTAGAAGTTAATATTAATATCAGGACAATAAAAAAGGCAGGTGATCAGTGATCATCTGCCTTTTTGTTTGGTCGTTAATTATTCTTCTGTTTCTTCTTCTTCTTCTTCTTCAGCGGCAATATGAAGTTCAACCACTAAGTTATCAATCAAGCGAACTTGACCAAGGAAGGCTGCCATAAGGATAACGGCTTGAGTCGTTTCTTCTGTTGGTTCTTGAAGCGTTCTTGCGTCACGAATGAAGATTTCATCAGGTTGCAAATCAGCCGCACGCAGTTGATCACTTGCATCTTCAATTAATGAGTCATAATCAGTACGTCCGCCACGCATTTGACTGCTGATCCAGCGCATTGTACGCGCTAAAACAGGGGCTCTCTGACGTTCATTTAAGGTCAGAAGATTATTACGAGAGCTCATTGCCAAACTATCAGCTTCACGTACCGTCGCTACACCAACAATCTCGATATCTAAGGCCATATCAATTACCATTTGGCGGATAAGAGCAAGCTGCTGAAAATCTTTCTCACCAAAACAAGCTACATCTGGCTGAACGATGTTGAAAAGTTTGTTTACTACCGTAGAGACACCTTTAAAGTGTCCAGGGCGTGACGCGCCTTCTAAGATAGTGGAAATAATAGGAACATCGACAACCGTCTGCTTATCTAATCCTTCTGGATACATGATTTCAGGTGTTGGAGTGAAAACTAAATCTACTTTCTCTGCCGTTAGCTTTTCAATATCGTCATCAATAGTACGAGGGTAGTTATTTAGATCATCATTATTATTGAATTGCATAGGGTTAACAAAAATACTAGCAACAACAATATCTGCGTGTTCACGTGCGGTGCGAACAAGCGTAAGATGGCCTTCATGTAAGTTACCCATGGTAGGCACAAAAGCAATACGTTTGCCTTCGCGTTTCCAAGTCTTAATGTGTTCACGCAATGGTAGAATATCAGCAAAAATGTCCATTACGGGCCCTTAATTAAATGTATGTTCAGCCGCTGGGAATATCCCTTGCTCAACATCTTGAATATATTTAGTCACAGCAGTGCGGATGTCGCCAGTTTCAGCTAAGAAGTTCTTGGAGAATTTTGGCATGTAGTTCGCAGATATACCGAACATGTCGTGCATAACTAAGATTTGACCGTCAGTGCTGTTACCTGCACCAATACCAATTACCGGAACGCTACACGCTTTAGTGATACGCTCAGCAAGAGAGGCTGGAACACATTCGAGTAAAATAATTTGAGCGCCAGCTTTTTCAAGCGTTAGGGCATCTTTTACCATTTGCTCTGCTTTTTCTTGATCACGACCTTGGATTTTAAAACCACCAAAAATATTCACTGATTGGGGTGTTAAACCAAGATGCGCACAAACAGGTACAGCGCGTTCAGCAAGGATACTAATCGTTTCTGCTATCCATTCACCGCCTTCAATTTTTACCATATTCGCGCCAGCTTGCATTAATTTAGCTGCGTTCTCACAGGCTTGTTGAGGGGTTGCATAGCTCATAAATGGCATGTCAGCCATCACTAAGCTATTTGGACTCCCTGCACGAACACAGCGAGTATGGTAAGCGATCTCTTCGGTTGTTACAGGTAAGGTGTCATTTTTACCTTGTAAAACCATACCTAACGAATCACCAACAAGTAAAACAGGCATTTCTTGCTGTTCAAATAGTTGAGAGAAGCTAGCATCATAAGCGGTTACAGTTGCAAACTTACGACCTTCTTGCTTCCATTTCATTAAGTCATTAATAGAGATTTTTTTCATAAAACATCCTTACTAAAAGCGATTACGCTTGCCAGATAGTTAAGCCATTTCTATCTACTTTTGTGAGTAGTTGAGAAAGTGTTTCGCCATCGGGAAAGGTAAAATCGTTATAAATTTCTGAGAGCGGATATAGAACAAATTCACGTTCTTTCATGCCGTAATGGGGCACTGTTAATCGCTCATTGTCGATCACTTGATCGCCAAATAAAATAATATCGAGATCTAGGGTTCTTGGTCCCCAACGTTCATCTTTACGCACTCGACCTTGCTCAAGCTCAATTTTTTGAGTGAGGTCAAGTAAGTCTAATGGTTCAAGGTTAGTTTCAATTTCAACAACCGCATTAATATAATCGGGTTGATCTTGAGGCCCCATTGGAGAACTACTGTAAAGTGATGAAATTGCAGTCACTTTACAGTCAGGCAGTTGATGGAGTGCATTAATAGCAACTTTAGCCTGTTCTACTGGGTTGCCTAGATTACTCCCAATCGCAATAATAACTTTGATCATGAGTCGTTATTTGTGCGTTTTTTCTTACGATATGGGCTACGACGTTTGCGTGTCCCGGTAGATCGACCACCGTGTAGAGCTTGGATCATATTATTACGATGTGGTGTCGGTGCATCTTGAAATTCTGTCCACCAGTCTGCAAGTGCTTTTATTTCGCCACCTTCTACCGCTCCGCGCATTTCAAGGAAATCATAGGCTGCACGGAATTTCTGTTGGTCAATAAGAACAAATGCTCTTTTGCCATTACGACGAGGTAAGCGCAATTGAAGCTGCCAAACATCTCGAATTGTCGCGGTTAGTCGGCGTGGAATCGCGGTACTTTTAACTTGAATATCAAGAATAATATTAGACGCTTCCATAATAGATTCGTAATGATCATACTTTGGATTTTCATCTTGAATTTCTTGCGCTTTAACTGTTAACGGGTACCAAAGCATTGCTGCAAACATGAAGGCTGGATTAACTCGTTTGCCACTATTAATGCGTTTATCTGTCGAACGTAATACTAACTCAATCATTTTCTCTGTTGAGCTATTGCCTTTTTCGGTTAAGAAAGGCGTAAGCGCAGGAAAAAGTTGCTGAAATAAATTAAATTTACGCAGCATGTAATAAGTATCGAGCCCTTTGCCTGCTTGCAATAATTTTAATGATTCTTCAAATAAGCGAGCGGCAGGAATATCTTGTAATAAAGAAGACAACTCAACCATGGGTTCAGCGGTTTTATCACAAATGGTCATATTTAATTTGGCTGCGAAACGAACAGCTCGAAGCATACGAACCGGATCTTCGCGATAACGGGTTTCAGGATCACCAATTAAACGAACTATCTTATTGTTTAAGTCTTCAATACCGTTGGCGTAATCGTGAATTGAATAATCGGCAATGTTGTAATACATCGCATTAATCGTAAAGTCACGGCGTTGAGCATCTTCTTCAACTGTACCATAGACATTGTCACGTAACAGCATGCCTTCTTTTGACTGCGCGGAGATGTTTTTCTTCTCAGATTTATCATCGTCTTCTTCTTTGTGGTGACCACGAAAAGTAGCGACTTCAATGACATCTCTGCCAAATAAAATGTGAGCAAGACGGAATCGTCGGCCAATCAATCGACAGTTTCTAAATAGTTTTTTGATCTGCTCTGGTGTTGCGTTGGTTGCGATATCGAAATCTTTAGGTTCTTGGCCTAGAAGAATGTCGCGCACACCTCCACCTACGAGATAGGCGTCGTATCCAGCATTACTTAAACGGTAAAGTACTTTTAGCGCATTATCGCTTAGGTCTTTACGTGAAATATTATGTTCTTGGCGTGTGATTACGTTCAGTTTCAAATCCTCTGTAGAGCAAATATCACTGTTGTTTTTGAGTAAATTACGACAAAAACGGGCAACTTGATTAAAGATAATGACCTCGATATTCAAGTGAGCAGTCAAAAATAGGCGTGCATCATAGCTTAAATTGTGGGTTTTGAGAATGGGGTAGTGATCTCGAGCCCAGTTGGAAGCTGTTTTAGTTGCCAATTTTTGATTGCCCATTGAAGAATTTCATTCAATGTGACGGTTTCTATGTCCCTTGGTAAAACAAAACCTAAAAACCTCAAGGCTTCAATTAGCGTTGGTATTGGGCATGAGTTATCAATAGCTGGCGCATAGTTTTGTTTGGATAATTTGTTTCCTAACTCATCAACAGCAAGTGGTAAATGAAGATAACTGACTTCTCTTACATTAAGTTGACGATAAAGTGATATTTGACGCCCCGTAGGTTCTATTAAATCAGCACCACGGACTACCTCAGTAATGCCTTGGTCAATATCATCCAATACAACGGCTAGGTTGTAGGCAAATAAGCCATCTCGACGTTTTATAATAAAGTCTTCTTGAGCAAGCTGCGTTGGTATGTGGATCATCCCATGCTTTATATCATAAAATGATTCAACAGGGTGCTGCATAACTAAACGTACAGAAGCATTTTTTTCTGAAAGGTGTTTATGTTTACAATGACCTAAGTAAAACCCACCATCTTCTTTTATTTGTTTACGAGTACATTGGCAAAAATACGCATCACCCTTATCAACCCATTGGTTAATTTGAGACTGATAAATATCATGACGTTGGCTTTGGTAAACAATATCATCATCCCACTCAAAGCCATAAGCTTCTAAGGTTTGAATGATTAAGGAAGAGGCTCCAGCAATTTCTCGTGGTGGATCTAAGTCTTCAATACGAACCAACCATTTTCCTTGCTGTGATTTTGCTTGCAGGTAACTACCTAAAGCGGCAACAAGAGAGCCAAAATGCAATGGGCCTGATGGGGATGGTGCAAAGCGACCTATGTATTGAGTAGTCATCGTATATCACTGTATAAACGTAAAAAAGGGAGCCAGCGCTCCCTTTTTATTATTTTGATTGGTATTAGCCAGCCATTTGCTTTTCTTTGATTTCTGCAAGTGTTTTACAGTCAATACAAAGATCAGCGGTTGGGCGTGCTTCTAGGCGACGAATACCGATTTCAACACCACAAGAATCACAGAAGCCGAAATCTTCTTCTTCAATTTTGTTTAGTGTTTTTTCAATCTTTTTAATTAGACGGCGTTCACGATCACGATTACGCAGTTCTAAACTAAATTCTTCTTCTTGAGCGGCGCGATCTACTGGATCTGGGAAATTCGCAGCTTCGTCTTTCATGTGATTTACTGTGCGTGCAACTTCATCCCTAAGTTGATTACGCCAAGCTTCTAGAATCTTAGTAAAGTGTTCAACTTGAGCTTGGCCCATGTACTCTTCACCAGTTTTTTCTTGGTAAGGTTCAACACCAGCGATAGCTAGAATACCTAGCGTTCTTCTTGTATTGCTCTCAGGCATTACAGCTTCTCCTAAACGTCTTTGACTTTCACTAGCCAATGAGGCCGCTATCTATAACAGAAAGAAAAGGGGCAATCAAATATTGAATACACCAATTGAGATCTAGTAGCAATAACGTAGCACTTTTCTTAAAAAGAATGTAATGATTGCTTATTAAAGCAACTAAATACTAAAAGGTAGCTTACGCACGATCTTCATCTCTTTTGGTGACATCTCTGCTTGGTAACAGAGAACCGTAACCCCACTTTCAATCGCATCTATTAATAAAGAATTATATTGTTGGTCTATATGGTGTGCGATTGATACTTTTTCAATACCTGAATGTAAAACAGCGAAAAATAAAACGGATTTTTTTCCATTTAATGCCATTTCACTCAGTTCTCGTAGGTGTTTTTGTCCTCGAGTGGTTACAGCGTCAGGAAAATAACCCTGACCTTCCTTACCTAATAAAGTAACGCTCTTTACTTCAATATAGCAGTCAGGTAGAGATTCTTCACTAAGTAGAATATCAATACGACTATTTTCTGAGCCATATTTCACTTCTGTTTTGAGCGTGTTGTACTCATTTAACTCATCAATTTGCTTATTGTTAATTGCTTCCACGACCAATTGATTTGCTCGAATGGTATTAACGCATATTATATGAGCATTTTCTGTCACACTAAGCTCCCAACTATTAGGGTATTTACGCTTTTGGTTACTGGATGTTGAAAAAAACACCGTGTTGCCAGCGTCAGCGCAACCAGTCATTGCCCCTGTATTTGCACAATGGATCGTTCGTTCGCTGTTATCTGGTAATTTGATGTCAGTTAAAAAGCGTTTATAGCGTTTTATTAATATTCCAGATTCTAATTCAGGTTCAAATTTCATTTAACTACTGTTTTTTTGTACAATGGTTTAATCCGAGATAATGCCATAGGGCGAACCCATTGTCACAGTTACCGATTGAAACAGTGATCCCATCACTGATTGAGAAATTACAGAACCATTCTCAACTTATTTTAAAAGCATCTACAGGCGCTGGTAAGTCGACACATCTGCCTTTAATGCTGCTAAAAGAACAAGTGATTAATGGCAAAATAATAATGTTAGAGCCAAGACGGTTGGCTGCTCGTAATATCGCGAGTTACTTAGCATCTCAATTAGGTGAGAACGTCGGTGAGCAAGTTGGGTTTCGAATCAAAGGTGAAACTAAAGTTGGCCCTCAAACACGATTAGAAATTGTCACGGAAGGGGTTATGACTCGAATGATCCAATCTGATCCAGAACTGACAGGAGTAGGGTTACTTATTTTTGATGAATATCATGAGCGAAGTATTCATGCTGATACCTCATTAGCTTTTGCTTTAGAAGTACAAGAAGCATTAAGGGATGATCTTAAATTATTAGTGATGTCGGCTACATTAGATCAGGCGGCATTACAGAACTTACTTCCTAATGCTGCGTATATTGAATCTGATGGGCGAATGTTCCCGGTGACGACATCCTATAGCCCTCTTAAAACAAACCAACGAATCATTGAAGCGACTGAACAAGCAATTCGTAAGGCGCTGTTAAATGAAACCGGCTCGATGCTTGTGTTTTTATCGGGAGTGGGTGAAATAAGGCAAGTTGAAGAACGATTAAAGGATTTATCATCAGAAATAATAGTTGCCCCTTTATATGGACAGCTTGATGCGAAAAAGCAGCAACACGCGTTACAGCCTGCATTGAAGGGAACACGAAAAATTGTATTATCGACCAATGTAGCTGAAACCAGTTTAACGATTGAAGGCATTCGAATTGTCATTGATAGTGGTTATGAGCAAAAAGCCACGTTTGATGCTAAAACGGGCATTACGAAATTAGAAAAAAAACGGATCGCACAATCTTCTGCGGAACAACGAAAAGGCCGTGCAGGACGTTTAGAACCGGGTGTCTGTATTCGTTTATACAGTGAGTCTCAATATCAGCAACAAGCCGCGGTTCAAACTCCAGAGATGGAATCATCAGATCTTTCTACCTTAGTTTTGGAATTGGTTAAGTGGGGAGTGACGGATCCTCAATCTCTTCAATGGTTAACTCCGCCGCCTAATGCCAATATTCAACAAGCTCGTACCTTATTATCACAGCTAGGACTTATTGATAAGCATGCTCAGCTTTCTGTTGTCGGTGAGAAATCACAACAATTGGCAATAGAACCTCGTCTCGCAGCGGTGCTATTGCAAGCGAGTACTCAATCAGCGGCACACTTACAGACTGCGTTATATGCACTACCAATAATAGAAGAAGCTGCGAAATCAGTTTCATCGAAAGATCTTAGTCACCATTTTTCATTATTTCTTGAGGGGCGATACCCAAAACAGAGTTACTATCAACAAAGAGTTCAGCGTTTAGCTTATTTGCTCTCGGTAAAAGCAGATAAAGCATTGGCTTCGGTTGAGCTTATTGGTGAGGTATTAGCCGCGGGTTTTCCAGATAGATTAGCAATGGCAAAAGGCGCATTGGGTCAGTTTCAATTAGCTAATGGTCATGGTGTGCAAGTTGATGAAATTGAATCGATAGCACAAAGTGATTGCTTGGTTGTGGTGGATTTATTAAAAGGCAGTCAAAATCGCAGCTATATTTATCTTGCAGCACCGTTATCTAAAGCATCTTTAATGACTGTTTCATCTTATTTGATAACAGAAAAAGAGCATGTAGATTGGGATGAAAAATCTGGCAGAATGCTTGCTGAGAAACGAACGTATTTAGGGTCGATTATCCTTCATAAAGAGCGGATGAGTTCCCCTGATCCTGACAAAATTTCGTTAGCATTGATTAGTATGTTCAAGCGTAAAGGGATGATGGTGTTAGATTGGAATAAAGAAGTGCAAGCTTTACATTCTCGTCTCATTTGTTGTGAAGAGTGGCTACCAGATATTGGCCTTCCGCTGATGCAGGAGTTGCAATTACTTGAGCGAGCAGAGCTGTGGTTATTACCATTTATGAGCGGTATTAAAAATGATAAGCAACTTAAAAGACTTAATCTCATTGATGCGTTAGAAGCGTATGTCGGCTGGGATAAAATGAAACTAGTTAATGAATATTTACCGACTCATTATTTATTACCGACAGGTACGAAGGCAAAGATTAGCTATGAGTTGCAGTCTGAACCAAAGATTTCTATTAGAATGCAAGAGGTGTATGGGGAGGCTCATACTCCGTTATTAGCTCAAGGAAAAAAGAAGTTGGTGATGGAACTGCTATCTCCTGCACAAAGACCGTTACAAACAACCAGTGATTTAGCGGGCTTTTGGCAAGGTTCGTATAAAGAAGTACAAAAAGAAATGAAAGGGCGTTATCCAAAGCATATTTGGCCTGATGATCCTGCGACTCATCAAGCGACTAAAAAAACAAAACGTCACTTTACTTAATTCTCTAACTAAAAAGATCTCTCATGGCTGAAAAGAAAAAAGCACCCGTAAAGGCTGCGCCTAAAAAGGCGACCGCAAAGAAGAAAGCGCCAACGAAAAAAAAATCAGCGAGTAAGAAAAAAGCACAAACGTCACGTCCTTTTTGGAAAGGGCTGATGATACTCGGTTTTAAATTAAGCCTTGTCATGCTCGCTATTTTATTTATTGCTGGTATCTATTTAGATACCGTGGTTAAGAAGCGCTTTGATGGTCAGTTATTTAGCTTGCCAACGGTTGTCTATAGCCGCGTATTGACGCTATCACCTGGACAGAATATTAGCTTACAAACCGTAACGAGAGAGTTAGATTTATTAAAATATCAGAAAGTTCGTCAACCTCAGAGACCTGGAGAGTATTCGTCATCGTCTACAAAAATTGAATTAATCCGCCGCCCATTTGAGTTTCAGCAAGGGCCTGAACCCGATCGTCATGTGATGTTGTACTTTAACTCTGATGGTTTACAAAAGATTGAGAACAGAACCGTGAAAAAGCAAATGGGCTTTTTACAAATTGAACCTCAGTTTTTAGGTATGTTGGATGCTGATGATGATCAACAACGCCTATTTTTACGCAGAGAGCAATTTCCAGAAGTCATGGTTGATGCTCTATTAGCGACAGAAGATAGAGATTTTTATCAGCACGATGGCGTTTCACCCTTAGCGATTGCTCGTGCGATTGTGGTGAATGCAAAAGCAGGAAGAACAGTCCAAGGCGGGAGTACATTAACTCAGCAATTGGCGAAAAACCTATTCCTATCTCGTGAGAGAACCTTATGGCGAAAAGTTCGAGAAGCGTATATTGCTCTGATTTTAGATTATCGTTATAGCAAAGACAGAATATTAGAAGCTTATCTAAATGAAGTCTATCTAGGACAAACGGGGGGAGAGGCTATTCATGGTTTTGGATTGGCTGCTCAAGTCTATTTTGGACGTCCAATTGAAGAGTTACGGATCGATCAATTGGCTATGCTAGTCGGTATGGTGAAAGGACCATCGTATTACAATCCTATGCGTTTTCCTGATCGTGTAAAAGATCGTCGTGATTTGGTATTACGCTTAATGATGCAAGAGGAAATTCTTTCTCCTCGTCAATACGATATGGCAGCGAGTCGTCCATTGGATGTTAAAAAGCGTGCAAGTATTTCCACCAAGCAACCTGCTTATTTTCAACAGCTAAAGTGGGAGCTAAAAGAGAAGGCGGGAGAGGCTTATCAACGAGGTGAAGGATTACGAGTATTCACCACACTTGATCCGTTATCGCAGCAAAAAGCAGAAAAAGCCATTGAGCGAACAGTACCTCAGTTAGAGAAACGAGTAGGTAAAGGGCTAGAGTCTGCTATGGTGATAGTAGATCGCCAAAGTGGTGAAATTCGAGCGATGATCGGTGGTAGTAGAACTGGATTTGATGGATTTAATAGGGCGATTAATGCAAAGCGCCCAATTGGATCTTTAGTTAAACCAGCTATTTATTTATCAGCATTGGAAAATCCGGAAAAATATTCATTAGCCACAACATTAGATGATAAACCAATTTCATTAAAAGGCAGTAAAGGCACAGCGTGGACACCGAGAAACTACGATCGTAAATTTAGAGGTCAGATCCCTTTGTACTATGCGCTTTCTCGTTCATTAAATGTGCCAACGGTGAATTTAGGTTTAATGGTTGGTCTGAGTAAAGTCAGTGATACTTTAGTTAAGCTGGGTGTTGATGCCCAGGAGATTAATCAAGTCCCATCAATGTTGCTTGGGTCTATTAGTTTATCGCCATATCAAGTAGCGCAAATGTATCAAACATTAGGCAACGGCGGACGTAAGTCACCTTTAACGGCGTTAAAAGCCGTTGTAAATACAGACGGGGAATTACTGTATGAAAACTTCCCTCGCTCATCACGTGTCGTTCCTGAGCAAGCGACGTGGTTGACTATTTATGGAATGAAAAAAACGGTAAGTGAAGGAACGGCTAGATTTTTGAATAGTAAATACAGTTGGGCGGCCTTGGCGGGTAAAACAGGAACCAGCAATGATTCACGAGACAGTTGGTATGCAGGTATTGATGGTAGAGAGGTTGCGATCACTTGGCTTGGTCGGGATGATAATAAACCAATGAAGTTAACAGGCTCTAGTGGGGCATTAAGAGTTTATGCTGATTATTTAAGTATGCGAACTCCAGAAGCCTATCAATTACAGTGGCCTAATAAGATCATTACTGCTGGTTTTGATTTAGAAAGTAATAAAACACTAAAAGCAGATTGTGCTGGTAATGTGAAATTACCCATTTGGGATAAAAGCGGCCAGTATAAAACTGAATGTGAGAAGAAAAATAACCCAGCAGCTTGGCTAACTGATATTTTTGGGCTGTAAATAAGTACTTTCTACCATTAATGGCGATTGATAAGAATTAAGTGATTGCGAAATAAAGTGATGTTTGGTGTTGTCTATCAATGTTTTGTTTGACGAAATGTCATAAAAATAAGCATTCAGTGCATATTTTCATCAAACAAACTTTTTTTTGTAATTATTAGTTGACCTTAATGCCGAAAAGCATTCTAATACACCTCGTTGCCCGGATAGCTCAGTCGGTAGAGCAGAGGATTGAAAATCCTCGTGTCGGTGGTTCGATTCCGCCTCCGGGCACCATATTAGATTGTTGGTGCTTAGTAAGTTATTAACACGAGCAATAAAAAATTAGTGTGCCGACTTAGCTCAGTAGGTAGAGCAACTGACTTGTAATCAGTAGGTCACCAGTTCGACTCCGGTAGTCGGCACCATTAATTCTCCTTGTGAGACGCAACACCTGTTCCCTTTTAGTTCAGTTGGTAGAACGCCGGACTGTTAATCCGTATGTCGCTGGTTCAAGTCCAGCAAAGGGAGCCATACACGAAAGCCTCGTCAGAAATGACGAGGCTTTTTTCGTTTTGGTTATAATATATTCATACATAGAAGCTATTTGAATAACCGGTTTGTCATGGCTGTTTAGAAGCGACACTTCTTTAGTTATAAATGTTTAGTTATAAAAAAGCACACCAAGGGGTGTGCTATTTATCATTCAATTCTGGTGAACTAGTTTTTCACTCGAAACTTGTTTAACCAAGTTTCTAAATCATCAGCTAATTCAGTTAGGGTATGAGTGCTTTCTTTACTCTTAGCAACAACTCTTGCCAACTGTTGACCACTTTCTTCAATTATATTTACTCGTTGAGTGATATCTTCACTTACGTGTTTCTGTTCTTCAGAAGCACTGGCGATTTGATGGCTCATACTTGATATTGATTCAAGAGAAGTAACTATTTTCTGTAGAGCGTCTGAAGCATTTTTAGATTCTGAAACGGTATTTTTGCTTGTTTCAGCACAAATCACCATTGTCGAAATAGCGTTACGAGATCCTTCTTGCAAGTTAGATATCATTTGTTGTATTTCTTTAGTACTGTCTTGAGTTCTTCCTGCTAGGTTGCGTACCTCATCTGCTACAACAGCAAAACCACGTCCTTGCTCTCCTGCTCGAGCTGCTTCAATTGCGGCGTTCAAAGCAAGTAGATTTGTTTGCTCTGCAATATCCCCAATGACATCAAGAACCTTAACGATACTATTAACATCACTATCTAGTTCAGCAACGGCGGTACTAGCTGTATTTAGTTGCTCAGCGAGTCCCTCTATATTATAAACAGTAGCATTGATGAGAGCTTGAGTTTGAACACTCTGTTTGTCGGCTTCGTCTGTATTGGTTGCGGTTTCTTGTGCTAACTCAGCAACATTGTTGGCTGATGAAGCCATTTCAGTGATTGCCGTAGCTATCATTTCTGTTGATTGGTGCTGGCTCTCTGTTAACTGGCTAACCGTACCTGCTCGTGAGTGCACATCTGACAGTTCTGATTTTAACGCTAACATCGATTGAGTTAGGTGTTGAACTAGAGCTGCTAGTGAGATATTCATGGTTTGAACTGCTTGGTAAATACTGCCTTCTGGTGCTTTTGTTTCAAACTGAGTTACGATCTCACCAGATGCTACTGTTTGAATTGCTGCGTGGACATCACGAGGCTCTCCACCAAGTAGTGAGATCATTCGTTTTATCGATATCATTAGGATACTGAAAATTAAACTAGCAATAATGAATGCTAAACCAAATTGCCATTGAGCGGTTGCCCAAAAGCGATCATTTACTTCTGTTTCGCCAATTCCTGTTCCAACAATCCAATTCCAGTCTTGCGTTTTTTCTGCGATAGAAAGTTTTTTATCAATGCTGCCATCAGGCATTTTTAAAGACCAAGTATATTCTGCAATCCCCGTTGGATTTTTAGAAATAGCATTGTTTAATATTTCTCCCACGCTTTGGCCTTCACTATCTCTAAATTCATGGAAACTAGTACCGTGAAGTTGAGGGTCAAGAGGGGCAGCTAAAAACATTAAATTCTCATCAGCAACATAAACGTATTCATTATCTTTATAAATGTTATTACGTAAGATAGTAATAGTAAGCTCTTTGGCTTTTTCTTCTTCAATCTTTCCTTGTTTAACCATCTTTTCCATATTGGAAATCAAATTATACGTGGTTTGAAAGATTTCAGTGACTCGAGCTTTATTATCAAGAGTGCTTGCTATACGTAATGTCCACAGCACAGTCGCTGTCATTATAATCAGTGAGCATAAAATAATGGTAGCGAGAACGTAAGATTGTGTTTTTAATTTCATGCTAGTTTATCCTAAGAATTATTGAAGCTATGGTGTAAGTTATTTATCGGCTAAATAATACATAAGGTTAATAAATAACTAATCAATAAATGATTTTTTTATTTATATAGCATTTATATTTTTAATCAATGGATCTAAATCATCATTTAATTGGATTTTAAATAGGTAAATTTAGCTTTATTAAGCTGATTGAAAGGGTAAGGTCATATAATGAGGCATTTCTAGTAGTAAGGTGAGGCATAATTGTGCAATTTGATGCCTATTTATACATTTAAATGGATATTTAATAATAATAAGATAAAAGGCTTGCCAATGTGATCGAACTCTCTATAATGCGACCTCACTGACACGGAGAGCCCATCCCATAAGGGGTTAGCAATCAGGGTTAGTAAGATGGTTTAGGC
>NZ_JARACO010000050.1 GCF_028765575.1 Aliivibrio sp. S3MY1
TAATTGGTTTTGTAAGTCAGTCTTTCGCACGTGTTATTGCGGCGTTATGCGGTTTATTGAGATTTGTCTGTAATTTAGGAATTTAAAATGTTAAAAAAAGTGATATTAATTTTTGGATTAGTATTTACATTTTCAGTCTTTTCTTCGGAAGCTACTGATGTGACTACTCAAGAAGTAATCGATAATGCGGAGGCTTTATCTGTTAATGATACAAGCTTTAAGGAAAAAGCAGAGCTTTATAAAATGCTATATGAAAACTCAAAAAATGCTAATGAACGCTTGATATCTACAATTCATTTAGTAATTGGACTGGTTGTTACATTTTTATTAGCGCTGTTCGGTACTCAATTTTTATTTAATTTCAAACTGAAGAAAGAAGAAATAAATGCTCTCCGAGCATCTAACACAAAACGAATTGATGATCTGTTCTATGAAAAAGAAAAGAACCTCAAAGATGAATTTAGTGGGTTTAAAGAAGAGGTTAACAAACTTACTTCAACACTTGCTGAGAAAGAGCAAGAAAAAAACAAACTGAAGTTTGAAAATATTGCAAAAGAGGCAGTTGTTTCACTTGATATTATTCAGCAGCGAATTGAATTAGTTGATATGAAGGCCGAAAAAAATGCAGGCGATATATGGGGAATTAAGGGTGTCAACAGTAATGCGTTAGGTCGATATGTTGATACTGCCATATTGGAATTGAAAAATGATCATGAAATAAAGTATACACTTTCAGACGTAATTCAAACTTTGGACAGTCAGGTTGAGCTTAGCGAGTTTAGGAAAGAACAGTTAGATGAATTGATTAATAAACTGCCTGATAAATATGAATCTCAAAAAGATTCAATAATTTCCAAGTTAAAAAAACTGAGAATTTATAAATATGTTGATGACCCTGTTAATATAGGGCAAAGGATTGAGAAAACGGTTTTCGATCCAGCCGCATAACAAATGCATCAACACGATTTGCTACATTCGGCATTCTAGGTTTCTTTTGGTTTATCGTATTAAGTGGTAAATTGAGCTTAATTTGCATGGCAGCAAACGTGTTATGCAGGCGTTGTGCGTACTGAGTCCGAATTTTTTTGTACGGTTCATCAAAAGGATCGCGGCTTTCATAGTTTCGGCTTAGTAAGCGTTCCTTTCTTCTTTATTGCCTTTTGGTTTTCGTTATTATTAGGTTCGGCAAATTGGCCCTTATTTCCCTAAGTTCAGGCGTTTCAGAAGCTATTTTACGCTTCAATTGTTCTTTGGTTATGCCTCATTTTAGTCTGCATCAGTGTTTTGCTCGCAGCATTTTCAATCCCAATTGTTGTTAGGATATTTGGTTTATCAGTTCCAAATCTGCTGAAACCAAACCGTTCAAATGGTGTAAGAAATGTATCTGTTTTCCATTCACTTTATCTCGCAGTTTAAGAACATTTTGTTCGCTTAATTGGCATCGGTAAATTAGAATCTAGGCTTAGAAAATCTTGGCAGGGCAGTTCTTTACCAAGTTTGCCAAGCCGAAAGTAAGCACGCACAACAATCGCATCAACACGATTTATTACATTCGGCGTTCTGGGTTTGCCTTTAGTTTTGTGATTAAGGCGGTTAAATTCAGGTTGGTTTGCATAGTAATAAACGTGTTATGCCAGCGTTATAACCCTTAGGAGACTTTATGACAATAATTTGGGCAGCAATAAGTGCGATTTTGGTTTTCTATTTTAGAGAGTCAATTAAACTCGCTCATAAACAACGGCATATAACATCTAAATTAGATGCTTATTTAACTCATTGGACGCTGAAAATCTTAGAGGGGAATGATTTCGAATTTAAGTTATCCAGTGTTGGGCTTCATTGGGCTGAGAAGCGTGAAAAATGTAAGAAGCTTGAAGATATATTGGCATTAGATAAAGAGTTTGAAGTCGGCGATTATTGGATGGTTTCTAATTCAATTGAACAGTATGTTTCTTCTGAAGTTGGTGGTTTTGAATATTGGGACACCGATTTAATTAAGCTTACGATTGATACTGAGTCGACAACATATACATATGATTATTCTGAAGCATCAGTAATGTTAGGTGTTTCTGAATCGCAAATGAAGAACTTTTTAGTTGTGCATTGTTGTCTTAGTAATAATCTGGATGGGCTTATTGACGAAAGAGATTACGATTTTTGGGATGCCAAAGGAAATCAATTGGTCATAACTTTAAATGATTCATCTGAACTAATATTTCAAACTTCAGATATATGTGAGTTGATGGTTAAAACAGAAAGTGTTGGTTGGAGTTATGAGGATTTAGTTAATTCTGCAAATGAGATAGTTGCTGACTAAGTCTAAACACACATAACAAATGCATCAACACGATTTGCTACATTCGGCGTTGTCGGTTTGCCTTTAGTTTCAGTGATTAAGGCAGTAAAATTCAGTTTAGTCTGTATCGTAGCAAACGTGTTATGCAGGCGTTATAAATTAAAGGGTATTATTGTGGCAATAAAAATAAGATGTCAATTATCAAAAACGAAAGGCTTATCTAAGATCCTTTACTTTTATGGATTAGACTATAGTGTCGTTGTTCATCCAACCATTCATGGTGAACCGATTTTAACCTCTCAAGCTTTTTATTATTTAGAGCATTTAGAATGTGTTGCTGAAGTTAGATTTGAAAATCATTCTGATCGAATGAGTGATCGAGAAATAGAGTATTTATTAGATAATTATCTGTTCGTTTATAGCACGACTGATGATAGTAGTAGAATTTCTACAAAAGTAACGGATATGAAATATGTAGTATCAAATAATCATATGTATTCATACTATGATCAAGGTTGTACAGAAGCTTTGATTCTTGATAAAGCAAATGATGAATCGGTTATTGATATAGAGACTATTGATTCTGATGATAATACTGACTTTAGTCATTGGTGTTTAATTGAAAACTATTCTGAATCAATAATAGATGATTATGTTAGTCAAATGGCTAAACTAATTGATAAAAAAGCCATAGTAAAGGTTTACCCGATGAAGATCGTGATGGATATTTTGGGAAAATAAAGTTAATTGAATGTAGAGATGGTCTACTTGATTATTATCAAGCTCAAAAATTAGATTACTCAATCACGCCAAGAGATATTAAGCCTAATCAAGAATATTTCACATTAGATAGTAGCTATAAGCATACTTCTGAATTGGTTATTCCAGTTGAGACGATAAAAAGTACAGCGTTATATAATCCATTACTATTATCGTATTATTTTTCCGGCTTAAAAGAGAGCAATCCTTTACAGGGTTTTGTTGGTTTTTATAATGTTCTTGAATATTCTTTTGAAGAAGCACCTTTATTGTTAAGTAAAAAAGCTAACATTGAAAGAGAACAACTAAAATGTGTGGTTGAATTAATATCAAATGAAAGTGAAATCTATGACTTTATATCTAAACAAGAGGGGGGATATAAAGTTCAGTTAACAAAATGCATAAAATCATCGTCTAGTGTTTCAATTAATGGTTTTGATTCTGATGATAAAGATAATTTAATCACAAATGTTGCAAATTGGTTGTACTCAATAAGGTGTGCTGTTGTTCATTCAAAAAAAACTCGGAAAGGCAAAACGACAGCAATATTTGAACCTTATACACCTGAATCAGATAATTTAAGCTTAGCAATTCCTTTAATTAAGTGGCTATCAATTCAGTGTATCTTCAAAGATAATCAACTTAGTAAAGTTTAATTTATAACAAATGCATCAACACGATTTGCTACATTCGGCATTCTAGATTTCTTTGGGTTTACCGCATTAAGTGGTAAATTTGGGCTTAATCTGCATGGTAGCAAACGTGTTATGCAGGCGTTATGTTTTCAATTTATTCCTCTAAACTTTACCTGATTTTCAGTTGCATAAGAGCTACAATTTGAGCATAATAAATATGTGACACGTGTCACATATTTAATGGTAATAGGGAGTTGTTATGCATTCAGTTAAAAATCTACATTGCCCTGTGTGTGAAGCAGAGTTTAATGGTGTATTAAAGGGAGTATTTTCTATCAAGCAGGCTTATAAGGTAAGCTGTCTTAACTGCTCCACTGTATTTGTGTTTTCTGATTCTACAGCGGAGTTTATCAATACGACGCTCCCTAAATCCTACTCACTTATTGAAACTACAACGCTTTAATAATTAAAATAGATGGCTATAAACAGTCTGTTTTTGATAAATAAACAATTTTCAGGAGGATATTTGGAGCAAATTCTTAAAGATGTAGTTTGTTGGTTTAGTTATATATATGAAGGTAATGCGGAAAAAGCTCAGTTAATATCAATATTAATTTCATCTATACTTGCCGTTATTGCTTTAATCGCAAATCAATGGATTATTAGACGTACTGCTCGTAATGAACTTATGTTGGATAAGTGCGAAAGAGGATATAATTTAGCCGTTCGATTGAATGTCTTAAGTATGGAGTGGATATCTTCAGTCATTAATCAAGATGAAACAAGCCACTTAGAATTTAAGGCGCAGTTTACTGGTGCAGCACAAGCACTTGAGGGTGTCTGCTCGCTCTATTTTGATGATATAGATTTTGATAAAGAAGTAATAGAGAAATTCTCTATGGTTATCTTTCATAATCGTAAATCGCTTAATATACCAAACCTAATGGAGATTCAATCTGAAATGGATAATATGCTCCGAAGTGTCCGTGAGTCATTTAAAGGTAAAAATCGGCAATACCAGCACTGAAAACATAACAAATGCATCAACACGATTTACTACATTCGGCGTTGTCAGTTTGCCTTTAGTTTCAGTGATTAAGGTAGTAAAATTCAGCTAGGTCTGTATCGTAGCAAACGTGTTATGCAGGCGTTATGCCTATTCAATATTAAGTATAAGGTGAAATAATGTTTTCAAAAATTTTAAGCTTTTTTAGCTGGATGCTCGGGTTGTGGACTAATTTATCAGATAAAGATAAGGAAAAAGTTGTTGTTATGATAGTCGACTCTTTTGGTCATATATTCAAAGCATTCTATCGTTCATCAAAGAAATCGGAGGATTAAATGAAAAATTTAAAAGATTTTCTTAATGCACCTGTAGACACTTCAGCTTCAAAAAATATAGCTCTGCAGAATGTATCCACTGAAATTAGAAATGCTATGTTAGTCAGTGGAAGTATCAGTTCTAAGAGTAAAGCCGAGAAATTCGGACAGGAAGTAACAAAGTTGGCTGGTAGCAAAGAGGTTATGTCTGAGCTTAGTGATAAAATAGGAATGCCATTATTGAATGAATCCGAAGACCAATTTGTAGCGAGAGCTAAACAGACATTTAAGAAAATTTTAATGGAGAGGTTGTCAGGGAAGTAGGCATAACAAATGCATCAACACGATTTGCTACATTCGGCATTCTAGGTTTCTTTTTGTTTACCGTATTAAGTGGTAAATTTGAGCTTAATCTGCATAGTAGCAAACGTGTTATGCAGGCGTTAAACCGCCATGGTCAAATTCTGTGCATCGCTTTTTTGTATACGTCGCTGCGTTCTCTTTTGCCAACAGCTAAAACGGTGACAATTATTACGTCATCTTCAACTTTGTATACTAATCGGTAACCAGACTGTCGTAGCTTAATTTTGTATAAATTATCAGCACCTGATAGCTTTGACGCAGGAACGTGAGGATTATCTAAGCGTTCTAATAGTTTTTTCTTAAATTGCTCACGAAGCGTTGCACCTAGTTTATTCCATTCTTTATATGCGCTCTTTTTGAAATCTAACTTATAAGTCATGGATGTTTACCGAAATAGTTTCTTCATTCTCTCGTTCTGCGGCAAGAGATAATAGTTCTAGATCTTCAACTCGATCCATCAAAAGTTCATAAGCTTCAGCTGGTACACAATAAAATGCAGGCTCATTTCTGTTAAGTACAGCAACAGCTTCGCCATAAGCACTTGAAGCAACTTTCATTGGGTTAGCTTTAAACTCGGTAATACTTGCTGCAACATCAGCTAAAATTCTAGTAGTCATAATGGTCTCTAATTAGGTTGATTATTCGGTCATTATAGCGTGTCATTGCGGTTTAACAAAGCAATCAACACGATTTATTACATTCGGCGTTGTAGGTTTGTCTTTGGTTTAGGTGTTTAAGGCGGTAAAATTCAGCTAAGTCGTCGTAGTAATAA
>NZ_JARACO010000051.1 GCF_028765575.1 Aliivibrio sp. S3MY1
CACTACCACTCATTGATCTTTTGGAGAGTATGCTCTTTAAAAATCTAGCTATCATTTCTTCTAAGAGCAAAAATCCAGCTATTAGTGTGGAGTTAGATAATACTGATAAACGATGCACTCCTATCAATAAATTAGCCACTCAAATTAATGAAACAGTTTCAGCTATTGAAGATAAAGCAAATAAGGTTAGTGAGATTAAGGCTAACATAAAAACAAGAATGTGGAACGCTCTTAAGTATCAGTCTCAAGATATTTTATTGTTAGAGAAACAAGCCAATGAACAGATTAGTAAAGAAATGGCTGTTTTGGATGCTCGCCTAAGCCGAATAAAATTAATCGGGCAAACGGTCAGAAATAAAATTAATGATCTTCGATTACAGACATCCAATATAGATGAAACTATAGATAGAATAAACGATAACTTAAAATATTTAGGAGTGACAGGTTTTGAAATAGTGAAATCTAACGCTCCTGAAAACAATAATTTCTTCATGTTAAGTCGTGGTTCTAATTCAAGTAAAGAGATATTTAAATCATTAAGTGAAGGGGAGAAAACGCTAATAACCTTTTTATATTATATTGAACAATGTAACGGTAGCATGAGTAAAGATAGTGAAATTCCTGACTCTGAAAAAATAATTGTAATAGATGATCCAATTTCTAGCCTGTCTCAAAATTATATTTATGATATAGCCTCATTAATTCAATCTAAAGTAATCAAAGGAAATAGATTCAAAAAAGTAATTATTCTTACTCATAGTCTATTTTTCTATCATGAACTTTTGAAATTAGCTCCTAGGAATCTAGATAAATTTCAAGCTAAATATGGTCTCTACCTAGTTAGTAAGAATGAATATTCTCAAGTATCAACATTAGAACCCAAAGAACTTAAAAATGATTATCAGTCTTTATGGTATATATTGAAAGATGTAGTTAATTCAAAGACTGATCCTATTATTTTACCAAATATAATGAGAAATATACTTGAATATTATTTTGGATTTGTTCACAGAAAAGACCAGCTAAGTGATATTATTAATAAATTGGCTGACAACGAACCTAATCAAGGTTTCAAGTCTTTTTATCGTTATATTAATCGAGAATCACATTCAGACCCAACTAATATTGGTTTCATGATGAGAGTGCAGCCACAAATATATTTGGATAGGTTTCGAAGTGTTTTTGTAGCGAGTGATGATGTGGCGCATTATGAATGTATGATGCAGTGAAGTTGTTACCACTGAGGTATTTATGACTTAGCGTTTAGGAAGCGAGCGACGGTGCTTACATACTGTCTCAAGCTTGCCTAGACGAAAGCGAGTGTATTTACATACTTCCACAACTTTCATGGGCAATATCTCCACGTAATGCCTGTGTTTGCCACAGACAGCCTCATCACACAATGTAATAAGCTACTTTGATTCAGTAGGCTGGAGAATTACCTAAGTGGTAACGCTTAAAATAATAATACGGATATTGTTAATTGTAAAGTTATGATTGATAGAGCTTTTTAAATCATCTAAATATGTTAACAAGTAAGTCCAGATTAATAGGTGCTACCTAAGTGGTTGACTTGTTAGTGATTTTTTCGGTGGGAAGTATAGCGTGCACAACCAGTTTTGAGGTGGTTCATTGAAAATAATATAGAAAGTGAATCAATAGTATTGATTTGTTTTTGTTTTTTACTTATTATTCTTCTTGCGGAGTTCCTATGTACTCTCTGACATTAATTTACAACTACAGGAATTTTTTCCAGTTACAGTAAATTTTTAATAGGAGATATATATGTTACGCAAGATTGGTTGTTTTGTTTGTAAGGTTTTCACTCAAGTTATTGTTCATACTTTGAATGGTTTCTGTAGAGCCTTTGGTGGGTGGTTGTTTACAAGCATCTTCTTAGTGTTAATTAATCATCAGGATTTTTTTTCATTCCTACTGCTCTAATTTGGATTTGGGGGATCGTGAAATACCCCCTCCGCACTTTTCTATAACCTCGTTTTGAATAGAAGTAATAACTCACCATCTTTAAGCATTAATCATAGTTTAAAAATACCCCTACATAGTAATGCCACAGTTAAATAATAGCGTTAATCTATAGAAGTAATACTATTTTCGGTTGATTAAAGGTCTAGAATTTTATTGGGATACTAGATACTAGATACTAGATACTAGATACTAATCGATGGGGTGGGGTTAAATTTATAGTTGATATTTTCAAATGTTATTAATATTCATTAGTTATATATAAGATAGTTTCTAATTTTATAGAGAAATAATGCAATATGTGATTTTAGTTACCTTAAAAAACCTATATACTTAATTGAATATTCAATAATAATAGTATGTCATGGCTGTATCATCAATAGAAATAAACAATATATTAACATTTGACGAGTTTCTCATAGACAAAATTCATGATGTCAACTGCATTATTGGTAAGAATAATGTTGGGAAATCAAATTTATTAAAATCAATTAAATTTTTCTATTCTAAATTAAGCAATGCTAAAGTATTACCGATCGAATTAAATAGTAAATATAGTGTGAGTGGTTCCATTTCTATTACATACGATATAACAAGAATCCTTGATATTTCGATGCGTTCTAAAAAAAACACAGGAATATATAACTATATAAAGAAACTATATTTATCAACTATATTTTCAGCCAACCCAAATATAAATAAAAAGAAAGATAGAATATATTTAAAATTAAAGTTGAATATATATAGTAATGGCTCCGTGAAATGGAATCATAAGGATGAAAGTTTAAATAGAATAGTATTGTATCTATTTCCATTCTTCCATATTGAACCAAGACATATGGACTTACATGATTGGAATGAAATTTGGAATTTAGTTTCAAGTTTGAAGTCATTTGATCTAACAGGTATAACAAAAGATAAAATACATGATTTCTTTAATAGTAATATTGAGGGAGACTTTAATACTACATATAGCTCATATTTGGAAAAAATATCAAATGTAATAAAAACAAAAAGAGTAACACATAAGGAAAAGCTATTATCTTATATTAAGGCTGGCGGTTATGGATATAAATTTGAAATAAATGAAAGTGATATAGTTAGTCAGTCTGACGGAACTAAAACATATTTCTATATAAAAAGTTTTTCTGAAGCTTTGATTAAATTGTCCAAAAGAGAGTATATAGTACCATTTTTGTTTATTGATGAACCTGAGCTAGGTTTGCATCCTAAAATGAACGAAGAGTTAATCAATGATATATATCAAGCTTTCAGCTATAGAGCTGTAAAAAGTAAGACAATTAATCCAAGTATATTTATAACTACCCATTCACCTAGTATTGTAAAAGAAATTGTACGGCTTTTTATCAATAAACACCAGATAATTAGCTTAAAATGTGATAGAAAAAACACTCAGATGTCTTTAATGGCATCAAAAAAAATTGATGAGAAATTCCTTAATATTTTTAGTGATAATGAATCCAGATTATTTTTTAGTGATTTCATTCTTTTTGTTGAAGGTGAAACTGAATTAGAAGTGTTTAGCAATAACTTATTGCGTAAATATTATAAGAATTTACAAAAAGTTGATATTTATAAGTCTAGCAATAATACGATTGGTGAAAATATAAACCCATCTAATTCAAATGCATCAACACCATATTTATTTCTCTTTGACTCAGATAAAGCTTGGAAAACGGAATTTAATGAAGGAAGTCGAACATGTAATATACTGTTGCAGAAAAATGGAGGATTATTTAATTTACAAGAAGATGTTTTAAAGAAAGATATATTGAAATACAAAAGAGGGTACAATGATAAGCATAGACAGCTAGCCTTAAATATAGAGAGTATATTGTATTATGCATCTAGCCCTATTAACATTAATAAACATCGATTAAGATTTACTGATGATATTGCTCATGATTCATTTACCTCATCGATAAATAAATATCTGTTAACTAAAAGATACTATATAAACAAAACAACTTTTGAAGGATGTTTAATTTGCCCTTCATCGAAAGAATTATTTTTCAAATGGTTAGAGATAGAAAAAAAATTAAATATGAGAAAAGTGATTTGTAGATTAAAAAAATGTAATTTGTTTGATGAAAGAGATTTAATTAATTATTTTAGAATAATATTTAATGGTAAGTGTGAACTTATTATTGACTATAAATCTTTTGATTTTGAAGGGTATAAAAAAAGCAATAAAGAGATGATGGAATTCAAAAAATTAATAGAAGAGATTGATAATATTAAAAGAATGTCAACTATTAATATTACGTCAAAGTTAGAGGAGATAATAAAAAAGCCAAAAATAGAAAAGAGATACCAAAAATCCTCAATTCATTCGAGAAAGTTAATGAGAATCTTAGAAAGAAAAACTGTAAAAAATAAAGATATAAAAAAAACAGATGGTTGGATTACCTCCTTTTTGAATTTTTCTATTCTTGAGATTGAAAATTCGGTCAATATAAGTATCAATAATATGAATTTAGGATGTAACAAAGAAATTGAAAGACATCGTATTTCTTTA
>NZ_JARACO010000052.1 GCF_028765575.1 Aliivibrio sp. S3MY1
TCAACATCAGCTAAACGAGCATCACGCTCTTGCTTTCTGCGTATTTCTTCTAGTTTACGCTCTTTTTGATCTTTTGCTTCCCATTTTTCATAAGCATTAACGATACGAGCAACTACTGGATGACGAACTACATCATCAGCGATAAAGAAATTGAAACTTATTTCATCAACTTCTGATAATACTTCAGTTGCGTGGCGCAACCCGGACTTAGCCCCACGAGGTAAATCTATTTGGGTAATATCTCCGGTAATTACTGCTCGAGAATTAAAGCCAATACGAGTTAAGAACATTTTCATTTGTTCTACTGTCGTATTTTGGCTTTCATCTAAAATGATAAAGGCATCATTTAGAGTTCGCCCACGCATATAAGCAAGTGGAGCAACTTCGATAACACTTCGTTCAATTAACTTTTCAACACGCTCAAAGCCAAGCATTTCAAAAAGAGCATCATAAAGAGGACGTAGGTAAGGGTCTACTTTCTGGCTTAAATCGCCAGGTAAGAAGCCAAGCTTTTCACCCGCTTCAACCGCTGGACGGGTGAGAAGAATACGACGAACTTCTTGACGCTCTAATGCATCAACTGCGGCAGCAACAGCCAGGTAGGTTTTACCTGTACCGGCAGGACCAATCCCAAAAGTGATATCATGAGTCACAATATTAGTGACATATTGCGCTTGATTTTCTGTTCTTGGTTTAATTAGGCCTTTTTTAGTTTTAATGAAGATCTCTTTACCATGAGGAATAGTTGAAACCTCACTTTTTTCTTGTTCAAGTATGCCTGATTCTTTTACGGCTAAGTGGATCTGTTCAGGCTCAATATCTGGGTACAGATTCTTAACGGGAGCCGTTTCTACGTAAAGATCTTTTAAGATATCAATGGCAGCTGAAACGGTATGAGGTTTACCGACGACGGTGAAAAGATTGCCGCGATAGTTTACTTCTACCCCTAATCGACGCTCAAGATGCTTTATATTATCATCAAATGGGCCACAAAGGCTTGATAAGCGTTGATTGTCTGCTGGCTCTAAGGTCAACTCTAATTTGGTTGTTTTAATGCTCAATGTTGCCTCGCATATTAGTAACTATGGGATATATCTATTATTTATTGGGTAAAGAGTAAACTTTCTCAAGATCAAATAAGAAAAAAGATGATCAAGAAACCTCAATCATCTTTTTTTGTCTTTGGTTTTACTGATAATGTTACATTATGGTGTGAAAGTTCCAACACCTAAATCATCTTCACGACGTGTTTTTTCCATCATTTCTGAAGGAGAAACAGCAACTCGTAATCCCATGTCTTTTTCTGTACGAACTAGATCACCACGTAAAGAGTTGGTAAATGATTCTGTAATATGAATATCAACAAACTGGCCAATTAACTCTGGGCTACCAGTAAAGTTAACAACACGGTTGTTTTCAGTACGAGCACGTAATTCCATTGGGTTACGCTTTGATGGACCTTCAACTAATGCACGAACTTCTGTATCCAGCATTTGACGAGAGAAACGTGCTGATTGGAAGTTAATTTGCTGTTGAAGCTCAGCTAAACGGTCTTTTTTCGTTTGCTCTGGAATATCACATGGATAATCAGCCGCAGGCGTACCAGGACGAGGAGAAAAGACAAAGCTGTAGCTCATATCAAAATCAACGTCTTTAATTAGTTTCATTGTGTCTTGGAAGTCTTTTTCTGACTCGCCAGGGAAAGCAACGATGAAATCGGAACTGATCAATATATCAGGACGTGCTTTACGTAGCTTACGAATAATAGATTTGTACTCAATAGCAGTATGAGGACGTTTCATCATCGTTAGAATTCTATCAGAACCACTTTGTACTGGTAAATGTAAGAAGCTTACTAATTCTGGCGTATCTTCATAAACGGCAACAATGTCATCACCAAATTCTAATGGGTGACTTGTTGTAAAGCGTAAACGGTCGATACCATCAATAGAAGCAACCATTCGAAGCAATTCTGCAAAAGTACAGATATCACCATCATACATTGGACCACGGTAAGCATTTACGTTTTGGCCTAGTAGGTTAACTTCACGGACACCTTGCTCGGCTAACTGTGCAATTTCAAATAATACATCATCTAATGGACGGCTAACTTCTTCACCACGAGTATAAGGAACTACGCAGTAAGTACAGTATTTTGAACAGCCTTCCATAATAGAAACGAATGCAGATACACCATCCGCTTTTGGTTCAGGAAGGTTATCGAATTTTTCGATCTCTGGAAATGAAATATCCATAACGGTTTTTTCATTAGACAGTGATTGTTTGATCATTTGTGGTAAACGGTGAAGTGTTTGAGGGCCAAAAATAACGTCAACGTAAGGCGCTCGTTGGCGAATATGGTCACCTTCTTGAGTCGCAACACAACCACCAACACCAATAACTAAGTCTGGTTTTTTATCTTTTAAATGTTTCCAGCGGCCCAGTTGGTGAAAAACTTTTTCTTGGGCTTTTTCACGAATTGAACAGGTATTTAATAACAGAACATCCGCTTCTTTTGGATCTTCAGTTAATTCATAACCATTTGCGGCACCTAAAAGATCGGCCATTTTAGATGAATCGTATTCGTTCATCTGGCAGCCCCAGGTTTTGATTAGCAGTTTCTTAGTCATGTAACTTTTTCACTCGTATTTTATTACTAGAATTCGGTACAGTTTTGAGAGACTGGCTCAATCAAAACGGATAGGGCGCGTATTGTACTGCTTTCCACGCTTAATGACTAGATGTAGACACCCTTGAATATTTTAAGGGTATTATTTGAATGATTTAGATTAAGAGTAAATAACGGTAGAATAAGGGAAATTATTGACTCACATAAGGTCTATGGATGATGAAAGAATATGATTATACGATCGTTGGTGGTGGAATGGTGGGAGCTGCTACTGCCATTGGTTTATCGCAATTAGGGTATCAAGTTGCTGTCATTGAACATAAAGCGCCAGACTCTTTTGATGATAACCAGCCAATGGATATCCGTGTTTCTGCTATTTCTCAATCTTCCGTTGATCTGCTTCAAGATTTAGGTGCTTGGCAATACATTAAAGAAATGCGTGTATGCCCTTATAAGCGCTTGGAAACATGGGAACACACTGAATGTCGTACTCGTTTTCACTCTGATGCATTAGAGATGGAGCAGCTTGGCTTTATCGTTGAGAACCGTCTTATTCAATTAGGGCTATGGCAGGTGTTTTCTAGTTATGAAAACTTAACCGTTATTACACCTGCAAAAATCGCTGAACTTGAGTTTTTTACTGATCATAATGTACTGACGTTAGAAAATGGCGATAAAATTAAAACAAAATGGGTTATCGGTGCTGACGGCGCGAATTCTTATGTTCGACAGAAAGCAAAAATAGGCATTACCGCTTGGGATTATCGTCAGCACTGTATGCTGATTAATATTGAAACAGAAACAGCCCAACAAGACATTACTTGGCAGTGGTTTACCCCTTCTGGTCCTCGATCATTTCTTCCTCTGTTTGGAAACAAAGGTTCTTTAGTTTGGTATGACTCTCCTTTGCGTATTAAACAACTTTCTTCTATGAGTTCTATTCAATTAGAAAAAGAAATTAAAGCGTATTTCCCACAAGAATTGGGAGAATTCACTGTTGAGCAATCAGGTTCATTCCCTTTAACCCGTCGACATGCTCAAAAATACGTCGATCATCGTTGTGTGTTATTAGGGGATGCGGCTCATACGATTAACCCTTTAGCAGGACAGGGGGTTAATTTGGGTTTTAAAGACGTAAAAGTGCTGTTAGAAGAAATTGAAACGAAAGGAGCTGAGACAGATAAAGCTTTATTATCTTATCAATCTAAACGAAAAATAGATAACTTAACCATGCAAAGCAGTATGGATCTGTTTTACACCTTATTTAGTAATTCATTACCACCAGTTAAATTCTTACGTAATGTCGGTTTGAAATTAGCCGACTCTTCAGGTGTATTAAAAACGCAAGCGTTGAAGTATGCGTTGGGTTTATAGACATATATAAATAATATCAGTAACTAGAGCTTAGGCACGAGTAAAAACGAATAGCTACAACGTAGGGTGATCATTTGATCACCCTTTTTTATTTGTAGAATCACAGCGTATTGAAACACTTTTGGAAAGTGTGATCTTGTTCCTGCGCTATTTATGAATACTGACTTACAGTGATTGGTGTAAAGAGAGCATGAATATAGGAGAAGATATAGTGAAGAGGAATAGTACAGATGAAAAAAAAGCCCATCAAATTAATGATGAGCTTTCTTAA
>NZ_JARACO010000053.1 GCF_028765575.1 Aliivibrio sp. S3MY1
AGATTAATGATGATACACAGATTGATAAAATTACTAAAAGCCCTACAGTCTTTAACATTCAAGCTGCGCGTAAATTTGAACTAGCCCTTTCATCCGCGGCTATAAACCTCCTTTCTGTGTCTAATAACTCACCAGCTATAAGAATTCCAAATGGAATTAACTTCTATCATAGCGAGCTTAATGATATTGAGAGTTTATCAAAGTCTGGAACTGATAAATCTAAAATTAAGTTAAAGAGAAAATTTGCACAATTGACGACAAAAATGAGAGATGAAATCGGAGACCGCCTATGTGATTTTATTTCTCAAAATTCGAGCTCCCTAACACTTTGTACTGATGCTATTTTAGAGTGGTTGCCAATAGATAGAATCCCGTTGATGTTTTCTCATGAAATATCGAAAATTAATACAACACCAGGGAATAAGTTTATCCAAGAATGCGTCAATTTTTCGAGTATAACTGTTTCAAAAAAACACCTAATGAATATTACAGTGATTCGTTCTTTCAAAGATAATGATCCACTTAAATTCATTTTAGAAAATTCAATAAATCATTATGCGAAAATAGATAATGTTGTCAATATTACATTCATCGATGTAGGTAGTTCTGATGAGTTAATCGAAGCGCTAAGCAGATGTAAAAATAATATATTAATCTTTGATTGTCATGGAAATCATGGAGGAAGCGAGTCACATGGGTGGCTTCAAATAGGAAATGAGAAGGTTGATACATGGAAATTACCCGTTGTATACCCTTCTGTGATTATTTTAAGTGCGTGTCTAACGTCAGCTATTGGAGGTTCCCATGCATCGGTTGCTAATGGCTTTTTATCGCGTGGGGCTATGTCAGTAGTTGGTACACTACTTCCGGTTGACGCAGTAGATTCTGCAGTTTTTATAGGCAGGTTGATTTATAGAATAAGCGGTTACTTGAATGCATTAAGTAAACTTAATGTAGGCTTAATTAGTTGGAGGCAGTTCTTATCAGGTTTGCTTCGACTTTCTTTTTGTACGGAGTTCTTAATAATGCTTAGGGACGATAAAAAGCTATTTGATCAGGCCAAATATGAAAAAATACATACCGATTGTAATATGATAATCAATACACATCTAAATGGATGGTATGACATGGTGCTATCAGTAATACATAATGAAACAGGGGTGGATATGAATGAGATCGATAAAATGGTCCAGAATATAGGCCTCACCGAGACAATGTTTTATTCTCAATTAGGTAGGCCTGAAACAATTGTGATTGACCTCACTATCTAACCCTCGAATAGGTAGTTAGCTTACGTACGTTCAGTTAACCAATACTTAAGTTACAATTATTACAAACTAACCAACGTAAGTGTCTATTTAAATTAACGGAGTATGAGCGACACTCCGTTTTTCAATCTACATTTAATCACATGAAGTAGCCTTTTAATTTAGAACCTAACTTTTTTATAGCGAGCTTTGTTTTAAATGTATTCTTCTTTAAATCTCAATGGATGTTACGCATCACGCAAAACAGAAAGTAAGAAACCAAAGGGATTATTTCTAACCTGTTGGTGGTGACCATAGAGCCCGAAACATTTTTATTCCCCGGGATGTCACCCCGTAGGTAGGGATATAGGCTCTAGAAGAACCTATCCAACTGATTATTTTTCTTTATGCTTACTTATGGCATCAGTTAAAGCAGGACCACGGAGCAAAACTTTCAAATCTTTACCACTCTGAAAGTGTTCAAGCAAGTCATTAACTAAAGACTTAACTCTTGCTTCCGAACTCGCACAGTTGGAATCATTTTGTGCATCAATAAAATATGCTACTTCTTCTAATTTATTTAAAATTAATTTGTTATTGCGTTCATTACTTGTCATCTTAGCCTCTTCAGTTAATAAAGAAATATTCAAAGAATCTATTTGTATGCTCAAAAGAAATTAAGATCAAGTAGAACAGTTACCTTCTAAATTAGTTTTAAATATTTATACTCAACCCCACCCGTTAACTGCTGCATACAACTTCGAGTTAAGTAATACTTCTCCGCCAGCCTCTTCAACAACGAACTTGCCCAACTTGATGACAAACCACATCTATCCGCAATCTGTGACGGTGTCACCTCTTCACCCTCTTTAATCGACTGCAGAACAATTAACTGTGTCTTACTCAATTTAAGCGCTCCAACTTGGTGTGGAGCCGAACGTGCGCATTTCAATAAATCAGCCGAAATATGGTCATTTTTGCCTAAAATTGTCATCCTATGATTACCCCCTGTGATTGATATTTATTTTAACTTTATTAATTGATCTTAAAGATCATTTTACTGCTCATCTATTTCTGAAAAACAGGCGATAAACAGTTGCAACAGCTCTTTTTTAGTCATAAATGGTAGCGATTAAGGGCTTCTGACTTCTGAAATTCAATATGAGTATGAATGTAAGCCTGATCGAGTTTTCCCTTAGCATGGTTAAGCAGAGTCTCTGCTACTAGGTAATCAATACCAATATCAGCCCAAACCGTTCTAGCCAGCTTTCTTAAATCATGAGCGGTCCATTCCCCCTTACTTACTGACTTAACAAAATCACTGACGGTACCACGATGGATTGGTGCCTTATCGTATTTTGAATTAGGAAAGACATTGTTCCCCTGGTAATAATGATCCAGTTGCCAGGCGACGATCCTCGTTTAGTTTCTGGTAAAGCTAACGGCGGTCAATCTATGTATGTTATCGCTGAGTTCTGTCGTAAAAAGTAATTCATTACTTCACAATCGATAGACTAAAAAAGACGCTTAATTGCGTCTTTTTTTATGTCTGAGAGTTTTCGGTAGTCATTTTTTTAAGTAAATATGCAAAAATCAAATTATAATCCCGAGTATTTTCTAACTACTGTGATTATTTATTCACATAAAACTTAAATTAGCACTCGCTTTTTTCAAACGTTCAAATCCACGTTTATCGTACTTTTGTGTGGTAATTATACTTGCGTGCCCCATCGCATCTTTTACTGTAGAGATATCCTCACCATTATCTAATAGCATAGAAGCAAACGTTCTTCGGCAATCATGTGGAGAAAATGCATTTACCCCAGCCTGTTTTCGTCTTTCATTTAATATATGTAAGATCGCTTGTGAGGTAAGCTTATCATCGGTCACAGTATCAAAACGTCTTATACGGGTAAACAGAGCTCGCTCATTATCACCACTGACTGTGGTTAGCCATAAATCTAATAACGTTAATGACTGTTGAGGTAAATAGCACATACGCTCTTTATTACCTTTTCCGAGTACTCGCAATGCCCCTTCTTCTGCATTAAAACTACCAATAGAGCAATCCACAATTTCTGAGCGTCTTAAACCACAGCCTAATAACACACCTAAAATAGCACTGTCTCGAATACCTTTTATGCTTTGGTCATTACAAGAAGAAAACAACAATTGGATTTCATGACTAGATAAGGCTCGACCTTTAGCTAATCGAGAGCCTTTTATTTGTTTAATGTGCTTTATTAATTGATAGTTTTCAGTCGTGATTTTTTTCGATAACCACAGTTCTTGAGCCACACCTTTGATTGCCGCAATGTAGGTATTGATGGTGGCCGATTCTAATTTTTCAGATTTTAATGCCTCAATGACACCAAGTACGTAATCACGATTTATTTGATGCCATGGGCAATTGTTTAAATTAAAAGATCCAAGAAGATGAGCGATCTTATTTAAATTTGATCTCATCGTTGATCGGCTGTTTTCAGAGTTTAGAGATAACAAATATGCCTGAGCTGCATTTAAGCTACTCACTTTAGGCATGGTTAATCCTACTGAATTTTCATTACTTAAAAGCGTTACGTTGTCACTAGTCATTGATTTACAACTTATTTATTACTCTGCCTATAGTATATGATCATTCTCTACTTTTCCAAAGGTACATTTTAATAAGTAGAGATCCATTTTGGATCTTTTAAGTGTATTTTGATGATAAATCCACCAGTAAGATCAGTTTTATGCCGCTTGTTGTGCACTCTAAAATAAGAATTAAGTGAGTACATAAGGTATGACGAGGAAGATATTTTAAGAAGTCCGTGATTAGTATCATACCAATGCCAGTAATTATCT
>NZ_JARACO010000054.1 GCF_028765575.1 Aliivibrio sp. S3MY1
TGCATAACACGTTTACTACTATGCAATTATACTCAATATTGACGCCTTAAAACGAGAAACACCCGACAATCTGAGATGCCGAGTGTAGTAAATCGTGTTGATGCATTTGTTAGGTGAAATTAATCGAAGCCTGAAAATCGTTCATCGCCAGACACTAGAACTATTGTTTTTTTATTCTTTCTAGCTAATTTAGCTCTGGCAATTCTAGCTTGCAATCTAGGTTGTATATAATCTCGATCAATAGAGGATTGAATATAATCTCGATTAATAGAAGACTGAATAAATGCAGCTCTGTAAAAATCAGCGAGTGTAGTATGAACATCATATACATTTGTTCCGATTTTCATAGTATGCATAATTGTTATCTGTCTACGAATCGCTAATACTTTCACAGATTGTACTGTTGTATCACGTTTACATAATAAATTAGCATATAACATAAGCAGCTCCGCATTCTTTATCTTCATACCTTAGTGTTACTCTTGATACAGGAAAATGCAAGTTAATTCCTAGATTACCATTCATCGCTTTTTTATAAATTGAATCCACATTTTCAGATATAGGTAGTGCTATATATGGAAATGCACCAATCTCAGATCTATGCCTTTTAATTATTTCATTAACTGCACCAATCACATTGATAATCTCCTGCTTATTGAGTCGCTTCTCTCTATCATAAGTTTGAGGACGTTTATTCAAAACTTGGCTTTCAGGTGTGAACTTAATGCCTCTTGGCATATTAAATTGCCCCCAATCAAATACAGGCCAACCATGATCGTATGTATTTTGTAACTCTTCTAATTTCAAAACCTCTTCACTTTTTAATGTATTACAATCTAAACAACCACAAACAGGATAACAACGCTGTCGGTTACAGACATGATTAGGAACTAACTCATCCAAAAAAGCCCAAAATTTATGTGTTCTTTTTTTGGTAAAATTAATTATTTCAAATTCAACTGACTCATAAAATGGATCTGAACATCTAGGAGATTCCTCACGAATAATTTCATATACCCGAAAAGTAACTGTATCTTCAACTTTTGACAACTATTAACCCTCTTAATTTTCACCTAACGCCGCAATAACACGTTTATTACTGCGACTACTTAGCTGAATTTTACTGCCTTAACACACCTAAACCAAAGACAAACCTACAATGCCGAATGTAATAAATCGTGTTGATTGCTTTGTTATGTGTAGAAACCAAAACTAAAAGTAAGTCGGTATTCCACTTAACTCAACATCTATTGATTTCTTTTTGTACATGCATTCACTGACACTAGAAGTACGATTAAAACCAAGCTGCTCGTAAAACTGATATCCTATATCGCTATGAAGAAAGATTATTTCAGTTTCTGTTGTAGCGAACATTTGAGAGACCATTAGATTAACTAGATCTTTTGCATAACCATTTTTTCTAAAATTAGGACTTGTAGAAATAGACCCTATTCCCAAATCACTTCCAGTAAGCTTAAACTGATCGTGGTACATAATTAAAGAGCTAACAACTAAACCATCGACAATCAAAACATACCACTCACCTAAGGCATATTTCTTACTATTTCGACATCCATTAAGGTAGGTTTCGATATCATTTAGATCATCACCCCAAACGTCATATCCCATTAGATAAATGCTATCCATTTCAGACTTCATTGCTTTCCGTATCAACATTTGGGCACCTTATTTCTAAAAAAAAACATAACGCCGCAATAACACGTGCGAACGCCTTAATTACAAAACCAATTACACTCTAAACCGCGAATGCCGAATGTAAATAGCATCGTGTTGATTGCTTTGTTATACGAGCCTTGCTTTCGCTCCGATAAATTTGGTAAAGAACTGATTTACCAAGATTTGCTGTAAAACGATTTTAATTAGACTGGCTCAATTAAGCGAGCAAAATATCCAATCAACAACAATAACTGTGAAACGAAACAATCCTTTTTCTTACACCATTTGAACGATTTGGTTTCAGCCAGTTTGGAACTAATAAACCAAATATCCTAACCACAATTGGGATTGAAAATGCTGAGAGAAAAACACTGATGCAGGCCAAAATGAGGCATAACCAAAGAACAATTGAAGCGTGGATTAGTTTCTGAAACGCCTGAATTTGGGGCAATAATAGTTCAATGCCGAACCTATAAAACGAACACCAAAAGGCAACAAAGAAAAAGATAAACCACCCTACTTTCCCTCCTAAAAAGCTAATGGTTCAATCGCTGAACTGAACCAAAAAACTGCATTCTCAGAGTTCGTATAACGCCTAGAATAATGCGTGCAAACGACGGATTAATAGCGCTAAATATACTTTAAACCGCGGATGCCAAAGGTTACAGCATCGCATTGATTCGATTGTTAGATATGCCGATTGTGATGTGGTTGCAGCAGCTGTTAAATTTTCCGAGCAAGCCTGCGCCGATGTCTTTGTGATTTCTATATACTAAAACAAGAAAAATCACACTTTTCACAATCTAAAAAACATCCCATTTCAAACATATAAACCAACTAGCACACGATAACTGGAACCGCTTGCAGCAGCAAGCTTTCTACACGAAATAGAATAATCCTTATCACATTTTCGATGAAAAAATAAATTCACCGTTTATCACTCTGAATCGAGCCAATATCGTAACCTTGCCTCCGCATTCATCGCAACATGGCACTTGCCCTTTGCTTTCCGCGTATTCTCGCCATAATAAAGGACTAATGTCCTTTATCCGCTCTTGACCAAGATACTGTCGAGCTTTATTCAACCTCTCCCTACATCGATTATGATACAAACCAACAAAGTGATATTGCTGTTTTTTCGGTATCGCTATATGACTCAATATACGCTCAATAAATTGATTAGGCTTTAGCCTAAGCATTTCTGTTTTCTTTGTTTGATGAGACTTATACCTAACTCGCACTTCCTTGTTTGATACATGCAAAATTTGACTGTTTTTTATGGCTCCGCCACGAACATACCTCGCTAAATATTTAACGACTCCAGCACCATGGGAGTACGGTTTGGTACAATGAACTACCCAATCAAAAACGCCCCATTTATTAAAAAGGTTAAGTACATTTTGCTTAGAAAGTGATTCAGGGTAATTTAACTCTCCTTTATTCATTGCTGCGCGTAGCGCTGCAATGAACTTACCGCGAAACAGCTTCATCATCACTCTTGCAGGAAACAGAATACTTTTCTTTGGCTCAACCCAACCGTCATTACCTAATCCTCCATGGGTAACTAAACAATGAATATGAGGGTGAAACGTTAAATTTCGAGCCCAGGTATGTAGGGCTAAAACACACCCAACCTTAGCACCTAGAAATCGCTCATCCGCGCTTAATACCTGAATAGTTTTACGAACAGAATCGAACAGTGTTTGCTGGCATAACGCTCTGTTATATCTCCATATTTCATGCAACTCATGCGGAAGAGTAAATACCCAATGATGATGAGAAGTATCTAAAATAAACGAATCTACTTTTTTAAGCCATTGCTCTCTTTTGAGAGCACCACACTGTGGGCAACTTCGATGCCCACAGCTATTGTACCAATAGCCATTGAGGTGCCCATTATCACAATACAGCGCATGACCTCCCATCGACGAAGTTCGACAAGATGAAAGCCGACTGATCCCCTTAAGTTGATATAAAGGGAGTCGATGGTTCTTCGAATATGATTCAAACCTTTTTTGCAAAAAGGTTTGAACTGTATGTTTACTCATACAGTAAACATAGTAAATCTAACCAAAAAGGAGATATTTAAGAGGGAGAATTACGAGGCAGCGCACTCTTCGAGCTTGCTCGGCAGATTTAACGCCTGCATAACACGTTTGCTACCAT
>NZ_JARACO010000055.1 GCF_028765575.1 Aliivibrio sp. S3MY1
GGATATTTAGTTAAGTTTATTGATATTCTTTTAGTAATAAAGCATAATTACCACATCGAAAAACCTCGCCCATCCGGCGGGGTTTTTTTATACCTGCAATTTATGACGTTTACTGGCACCTTTCGGGGTGCTTTTTTTATGGGTGAAATATGCAAGAAAAGATAAGTTCTTTATCCGCGTATGTCTCTGCTTGGGCTTTTGCTTTGTTTAGTGCGTTCTCATTGCAAGATTGGATGAGCCTCGTTGGTGGGGTGTGCGTGGCGTCTACCGTGTTCATTAACCGCCATTACAAAAAGAAAACGCTCGAAGAAATTCGCAAACGTCCCATCAGTGAGAAATTATATGAAGAGATTAGTGACTAAAGCCATTTGTTCAGTGGGAGTCATACTGGGCGTTGTCTTTGGCATTGATTCCAATTTGGCTACCAGCGAACAAGGTTTATCGCATGTCGCAAATTTGGAGGGGTGCCGAATAACAGGATTATTGGGGTAGGCCTACAAAATAGTATATATATTAGAGGTTGGTGGTGTAGGACGTTTTGTAATGACTTTAAGAGTGTAGTTACAGTTTATAGCGTCCTACCTTATGCCAAGGTTACTTATTTTAAATAAAAATCAGTAAGTTGAAGCGTTGATACCACAACCAAAGAAGAAGAAACTTGGTGGGTTATCCTGCGGCATAAGTGTGTCCAATTAAGAGCAATACATTAATTATCAGAGATCTATCACATAATCGCAAGGCATTAGGGAAAGAAGATAGAGGCTTTATTACATATTTAAAAATAGTTCATTTGTAATGATTAAATTGTGGACTACATCTCATTGAAAAAACGCTTAAGATCAATCGATTTAATTCTTTATTTGATTCATTTTATTAGGAGTATTATTTGAACGATTCAAAACAATAACTCAATATAAGGTTAACTATAAATGAAAAAAATATTATCTTCTTTTAGTCTTGCTCTTGCTCTGATGTCCACCCAGTCTTTCGCTGCTGATAACTATCTTTTAGAATCTAAATTATCTTCAGTCAGCTTTACGACAATTAAAAACCAATTTGTTGTAGAGCCAGCCACAATAAACACCTTATCTGGTGAATTAAGTGAAAGTGGGCAGTTTTCTATCGATGTAAATCTAAAAGGGATCAGTACTGGTATCCCAATTAGAGATACTAGATTGAATGATATATTCTTTGAGTCTGTGAAATACCCTGATGTTAAAGTAAGCGGTAAAGTGGACTTGGCTGCTTTATCTAATGGACCTCAAAAGCTAGAGATTCCTGTGCAAGTCACAATGTATGGCAAAACAAAATCAATTGGTTTTCCTGTCGTAATCTTAAAAAATGATAACTATGTAATGGTGAGTTCGTCTTCATCAGTAATTGTAGGCGCTTCAGATTTCGGGCTTCCTAGTGAGAACTTAACGAAACTGGCTGCGACTGTTGGTGGAATAAAAATATCGGATAGAGTTCCTGTTTCCCTTGCATTAGTATTTAAAAAATAAGTTTTTACTTCTTAATATAAAAAGCCTGGATATTTCTAGGCTTTTTTATTATCTGGCGATTAAATTGATCTGTGTAACGCCCTCAAATATCTGTAATTTCAAGATAAATAAGTGTTACAGCTTTTGGAATCGTGTCTCAAAAATGAAAATCGAAAACAAATTGAGAACTATATGTGTCTATTTTGTTAATCGTAACCTATATTCTTTTTGAACAATAACTTGATTCGTGATGAAAAATTAAAGCGAAATCAAGAGATAAAAATTATATAGGAATTATTATGAATAAATACATGGCAGAGTTTATCGGTACGTTTTGGCTAGTGCTGGGCGGTTGTGGTAGTGCAGTATTAGCAGCAGGTTTCCCTGAGCTAGGCATAGGCTTTGTAGGCGTTGCGCTTGCATTTGGTCTAACAGTACTAACAATGGCGTTTGCTATTGGTCATATCTCAGGTTGTCACCTAAACCCAGCGGTATCAATTGGTCTATGGGTAGGTGGTCGTTTTGATGCTAAAGATTTAGTGCCATACATCATCTCTCAGGTTCTTGGTGGTATTGCAGCAGGTGGTATCTTATACCTAATCGCAAGCGGCCAAGCTGGTTTTGATCTTGCTGGTGGTTTTGCATCAAATGGTTTTGGTGAGCACTCTCCTGGTGGTTACACAATGATGTCAGCACTTATCATTGAAGTGGTACTAACTGCTATGTTCCTCATTGTAATTATGGGCGCTACAGATAGCCGTGCTCCTGCGGGCTTTGCTCCAATTGCAATTGGTCTATGTTTAACACTAATTCACTTAATCAGTATCCCTGTTACTAATACTTCTGTTAACCCAGCTCGTAGTACAGCGGTTGCCGTTTATGTAGGTGATTGGGCAACATCTCAACTTTGGTTGTTCTGGGTTGCTCCGATTGTAGGTGCTGTAATTGGTGCACTTATCTATAAAGTAATGGCAAAAGAGTCATAATCCTTTAGAGATTGAATACAAAAAAAAATGCCGATGATTGATGTCATCGGCATTTTTTGATGGGTAGCACTATTTTATTTGGCTATAAGCCTTATTTATTTCGGCTAACATCACACCATCAGCACCATGATCAGGGTGGTGGAGTTGAGCAAGCTTACGATACTGCTTCTTAATATCGGCACTGCTGCTGTGTATATTAATGCCGAGCAGTTGATACTGAGTAAATGATGACGAAGATGATTTATTTGCCGCCTCTAACTCAATTTGTAAGCGTTTGATCGTGATCTCTTGAGCGTCCGCTCTGATCTTCAATTTCTCATTGCTGTCTTGCAGTTGTTTTAACTTCTCATTCTGTAATGATTTTGAAAAACTGCTTTGTTGCTCGCTATTACCTTTAGTTCGCGCAAAGGTCTGCTTTAATCGTAATAGTAAGAAAACAAGCACAACCATCATAATGGTAATAAGCAGATAGCTCCCAAGAGTGATAAGCGCAGTTGGCTTTTCCATTTGTGTAATGATGATGGTTTTTGGCTCGGGTTCAGACGCAGGACCGGCAGTTTGTTCTGGTGTTACTTTTTTAGGTTTAACTTCTGCGGCTTCTTGTTGCTCAACGACTGGCTTTTGCTGTTGCTCAGCTAAGGTTTGTAATACTCGTTTATAGCCAAGCATAGCTTCACCATGCCCATTGTGTGACGCAATTTGGTACCACAGTGATGCATTGTATAAGTCTACTTTTCCTGATAATCCGTACTCGTAAATCTCACCTAAATAAAACTGAGAAGGTGGGTGGTTTTGTGTCGCTGCGCGAGTAAACCAATAGATGGCTTGTTTTGAATCTTGAGCAATGCCATAGCCATTTTTATAGATCTGACCAAGGTTAAATTGTGCGGTTGTATTATCTTGTATTGCCGCCTGTTTATACCACTGAATTGCGTGATCAATATTGGTAGGACGGTTAGTGCCTGATTCATATTCCATTGCCAATTTTACTTGTGCGCGAGAATCGCCTAATTCCGCTTTCTCTTCTAAAGAGTTAGCGTAAGTGGTGAAACTAAAAAGTAGAACAGCAGTAAGCACAATAGAACGGATCATAAATTTTAATATATTCAGTTGGAATAAAAGGGTGGTCGCTAGTGTAGCGATTTGATAATACGAAAGAAAGAAAAAGGGCGCATGAGTTTCCTCAATACGCCCTGTATTTAGTATCTAGACTGTCTTATTGTTGAATGGGCTATTATTTTACCTCTTCAAACTCAGCATCTACCACATCATCTTCTTGTTTAGGTTGTGCTCCAGCGTCT
>NZ_JARACO010000056.1 GCF_028765575.1 Aliivibrio sp. S3MY1
CAGCACCAATGTAAAATTGATCATTAGATTGTTTAACGAGGTCATTAACATTTGCATAAGAAGGTGCACTTAACAAAATCAAAGAAGTAACGATTAGACCTTTAAACTTTTTCATTTAGTGTAACTCTCCATAAAATAAATATTTTATCACAGCAAAATAGAATGCGGTAATAATAACTATAAATTTCACAAAAGCGGCATAACGCCTGCATAACACGTTTGCTACGATACAGACCTAGCTGAATTTTACTGCCTTAATCACTGAAACTAAAGGCAAACTGACAACGCCGAGTGTAGCAAATCGTGTTGATGCATTTGTTAACTGAATTTCTCCATCACGTAATTAACAAGCTTTTCACCACGAACTTCAATAGTTTGCTCATTAACCACGGTAAAACCCAAATGCTCATAAAATGGTTTAGCTGTAATACTAACTTCAGAATAAAAACGAGTAATGTTAAGAGCTTTTCCTTGGGACATTACGTGATCCATTAAAGCACGACCTACACCTTTACCTTGAAATTCATGATGGCAAAAGAAATGGTCTATTAAGCCGCTACTTTGCAAATCAGTATACCCAACAATTACACCATTAATTTCTGCGACAAATGGATTTATCGTTCTCATTTTTGTTTTCCAAACTGAAAAATCAAATGATTCTGGAGCCCATGCTTCAACTTGTAATTGAGAATAGTCACGAGAGTTGATAATTCGGATGGTATTAAAAAATATGTGCCAGAGAGCTTCTGCATCATTTTCAGTGTAATGTCTTATTAAAACCATAGAACCTCACTTGAATTCAGTTAACGCCGCAATAACACGTGCGAACGACTTACTTTCCAAACCAATTATACTCTAGACCGCGAATGCCGAGTGTAATTAGCATCGTGTTGATTGCTTTGTTATACGAGCCTTGCTTTCGCTCCGATAAACTTGGTAAAGAACTGATTTACCAAGATTTACTGTAAACTGAGTTTAATTAGACTGGCTCAATTAAGCGAGCAAAATATCCAATCAACAGCAATAATTGTGAAACGAAACAATCCTTTTTTCTTACACCATTTGTACGACTTGGTTTCAGAAAGTTTGGTGCTTATAAACCAAATGTCCTAACCACAATTGGGATTGAAAATGCTGAGAGAAAAACACTGATGCAGGATAAAATGAGGCATAGCCAAAGAACAATTGAAGCGTAAATTAGCCGCTGAAACGCCTGAATTTGGGGCAATAATAGTTCAATGCCGAACCTGATGAAAAGAACACCAAAAGGCAATAAAGAAAAAGATAAACCACCCTACTTTCACACCTAAAAAGCTAATGGTTCAATCGCTGAACTGAGCCAAAAACTGCATTCTCAGAGTTCGTATAACGCCTGCATAACACGTTTGCTACGATACAGACCTAGCTGAATTTTACTGCCTTAATCACTGAAACTAAAGGCAAACTGACAACGCCGAGTGTAGCAAATCGTGTTGATGCATTTGTTATGTGGCATTTTTCCACGCATCTACCGTAGAATTTGCCCGAGATATTACTTCTTCAGGAGATATACCTCCACTGATAGTTAACTCCCACAACCTCGCCTCGATATCCTTTTGAATATCAACTGACATATCTGTAAATTTTGTTGTGTGATTAATGAAAAAATCACGGTCTTGTTGAGAATATAGACAATTTTCTGTTTCTCGCATAGAGTTATGAACAACCCATTTTCTAATGTCGTTGTAGGCCTTTAAGTTTTCAATAAACTCATCAGTAACGATTTCACTTCCATCAAGTAAACCTATTAATTGCCCTAAGGTTTTCTTATTATATTGCTTTGACTTACTTTCTACGTTTTTACCTGTTATTCCATTGATCTTTAAGTGAATAGAACCAACCAAATATAACTTAATTAAGTAATCTTCAACAAATTGGAGATGCCAAATCGCCTCTCCTGTTTTTTGATAAAAATAGCTTAACTCTTGAGGTGCGATCTCTCTTCCCATATATGAACTCCATTTGCCACATAACGCCTGCATAACACGTTTGCTACGATACAGACTTAGCTGAATTTTACTGCCTTAATCACTGAAACTAAAGACAAACTGACAACGCCGAGTGTAGCAAATCGTGTTGATGCATTTGTTATGTTTCTTATTCCATGTATTTTTTTATACCCGGCCAGTTTTTTCTATCTTGAAAATCGTTTACTTTATACCCACCATTATCTCCAAACTCTTCTTTTACTTCATTCAGAAGCATTCCACACCATGAGAATGTTTCTTCTGCTTCACCTAAACAATTATGACGGAAAACAGATATATGAGGATTGATATTTGATTCGCCCATACTTTTATGAAGCTTAGCTAATATATTCGACATTGTCTCATGCTTACAATCAAGCGAAATAAAGTATAAATTTTCAGTAATTTGAATACTGGTCTTATCATAAGGTTTTTCAGAATCAACCTCCGTTTCGATCATCTCAATAAATGGAGTGATTTCCTTTTCAACACATATCAGCATAAAACATGGATCATCATAGCTACCCATACCTTTTAAATATTTGCTTACCTGAGAAGGTATATTTTCAAACAACTGACTCATAATTTACTACCTATATTGATTATTTTGAAACATAACGCCGCAATAACACGTGCGAAAGACCGACTTACAAAACCAATTATACTCCAAACCGCGAATGCCGAATGTAAATAGCATCGTGTTGATTGCTTTGTTATACGAGCCTTGCTTTCGCTTCGGTAAACTTGGTAAAGAACTGATTTACCAAGATTTGCTGTTAACTGAGTTTAATTAGACTGGCTCAATTAAGCGAGCAAAATATCCAATCAACGACAATAACTGTGAAACGAAACAATCCCTTTTTCTTACACCATTTGAACGATTTGGTTTCAGCCTGTTTGGAACTGATAAACCAAATATCCTAACCACAATTGGGATTGAAAATACTGAGAGAAAAACACTGATACAGACTAAAATGAGGCATAACCAAAGAACAATTGAAGCGTAAATTAGCCGCTGAAACGCCTGAATTTAGGGCAATAATAGTTCAATGCCGAACCTGATGAAATGGAAACCAAAAGGCAACAAAGAAAAAGATAAACCACCCTACTTTCACGCCTAAAAAACTAATGGTTCAATCGCCAAACTGAACCAAAAAACTGCATTCTCAGAGTTCGTATAACGCCGCCATAACACGTGCTGACGACCAACTTTCCAAACCAATTATACTTCAAACCAAAAACGCCGAATGTTATAAGCATCGTGTTGATGGCTTTGTTATGCGTAATTCTCACTTTTACCGATTAAATAACCTGTCAATAATGCCTCTAATTCCAACAAACTCATTAACCCAAAACTTTTAACTATATATTTTGTAGCTTCTGAAGAATGAGATGGATTATTAACTCCCATTTCAGACTTGTAATTACCAACTTTAGCGCTCACCGAGCTAAAGCTTAATGTTGTTGAGTCAGCTAATACATGACACAAATCACTCTGCATTCCTCTGGGAAAATCAACTAATTCAAGACGCTTAAATATAATAAAACATCTTAATTCATTTTCAAAAGACCAGCCCGATTCTTGATTAAACTTGAGCATTTAATACCTCCATTTATTACGCATAACGCCTGCATAACACGTTTGCTACTATGCAAACCAAGCCTAAATTTACCACTTAATACAGTAAACTCAAAGAAACCGACAACGCCGAATGTAGCAAATCGTGTTGATGCATTTGTTATATGCATATATACTTTGTG
>NZ_JARACO010000057.1 GCF_028765575.1 Aliivibrio sp. S3MY1
GCTACTATGCAAATCAAGCTGAATTTTACTGCCTTAATCACCAAAACTAAAGGCAAACTGACAACGCCGAGTGTAGCAAATCGTGTTGATGCATTTGTTAAGTGCTATTTAATAGCGTGTGATTTAGATTTGTTATATGCATTATCGAATGCATCATGAACTTGTTTTAAATCACTGATCTCAACTTTAGGGATTCGGATCTGACTCCTATTTAACAGTTGCCCAGCTAATCGCTTTGTACGAATGGTATGAAGATCTGTTTCTGTACCAAAATGATAACAAATTAGGAAGCCATTAATCATGAAGTAATAGATGAGCCCTTCTTTAGGCGTTTTACCTGCCTCAACACCAAGATGTAAAAAGGCACTTTGAATTACATCATCATCGACACCACACTTTGTATCAATTACTCTAAGTACAGATATCCGAACAAAGTGATCCAACTTAAGCGATGTATTTATTTTTATTGATTTATTTCGTATGCAAGATGCTAATGCATCTTCAACTCGTTCAGTCAATTCTATGTTCGAAAAAGTAGTTAGCGTTGATACAGATGCCCGCCATAAAATACTAATTAAAAAAAGGTAGTATTCAGTATATTTAAAGCCGTTTAGCTCCACATACCTTCGAGCTTTCTTCACCCCCTGACTACTTTTAAATAATCTCGTCCCATATTTTTCATAATTATCACTTATGAATTGCTCACAATTTCGACATAAGAGTTTTTCTTTTGGGTCAGAGTTAACTTTCTTAGGGGGCGATTCATCATCACAAACAATCGAGACTAACTGACCATTCCCTTGCTTTAACCCTCTCAAATATGATTTAGGTATTATATGCGATTTTTGTAGAGGATCTTTACCTCCACACAGTTTACAAACCATTCTATTTGTACCTCCTAGCACTTAACGCCTGCATAACACGTTTGCTACCATGCTGATTAAGCCTAAATTTACCACTTAATACGGTAAACTCAAAGAAACCTAGAATGCCGAATGTAGCAAATCGTGTTGATGCATTTGTTAACTGCGTGCCAAAGTGACACAAAACTTGTCAGCGTATAATAATTAAACTACAATTCACTTGTGCCACTTTGACACTGAATGGAGATTATTATGGCTACTGCATTACCCCGTATTACAGCACGTGTAGATATTGATACACAAGAACTACTATCTCAAGCTGCGGCTATTGCCGGTATGTCTAGCATTAACTCATTTGTGCTTAGTGCGGCTGTAGAAAAAGCAAAAACTATTATGGAACGGGAACGAGCCTTACAACTAAGTCAGCAAGATGCTATGACGTTAATGACTGCGTTAGACCAACCAGCTAAACCAAATAGTAAATTACAAAAAGCCGCTTCACGTTATATGGATAAAACTCAATAATGAATACTGTCCAATTAGAAAGAGCTAAACATGACCGAAATCGTTTTGATTGTGGTATTACCGCACTCAATAATTACTTGAAAGTTATGGCAAGCCAACAAGCTAAGAAAGACAATACTCGTACTTTTGTTCTTGAAGATAAGCAATGTCCAGAGCACATTATTGGTTATTACACATTAACCATGACTCCGATTGATATTCAGGATTTACCACCTAAATTACAAAAGAAACATCACAGTGTAACTTCTGGTGGTTTAATTGCCCGCTTAGCCGTTGACCATAGATACAAAGGTCAGGGTTTCGGTGAGTGGCTTTTGATTGATGCGCTAAGAAAACTATTAATGGCAAGTGAAACAGTCGCCTTTCCTGTTGTCATTGTTGATGCAAAAGATGGCGCTGAGTATTTCTATGAAAAATACGGTTTTACCGCATTCCAAGACGCTGATAACAAACTATTTATTACAATTGCAGACATTAGATCTAGTATCGGTGAATTAATTTAAACCGAGAAGCAGTTAACGCCTGCATAACACGTTTACTACTATGCAATTATACTTAAAATTGACGCCTTAAAACGAAAAACACCCGACAACCTGAGATGCCGAGTGTAGTAAATCGTGTTGATGCATTTGTTATGCGAATATCACAAAACCTTTAGTTACCACTGATTTATTTAATACATATAGTATTTATTATTAGCGTTCACATCTCTTAATGTTTGTGCTGCTGACTTATTTAATTCACGCATATCATCACTAAATTTATCCATTGCTTCTTGATTACGTTTATTGGTCTCTTTTACATTTGATTTATGCTGACCTGATAGTTTAACAAGATTCATAGAGTGCATTGTAATCATTTTACAATCTTGTGCTGATACAGTAGATGATTGGTATTGTTGATATATTGTATTCGCCATATTTTGGTCATATGTCCAAGTTGACAATGTATAATTAACTGCCTGTTGAGCATCAACTGCTAATTCCATATCCATCATGTCTTGCATAGCACATTTATTTGCGCCTACAGATAAACCAACTAGATAGTTTAATCTTTCATTACTAATAGGAGTAGATGTACAACCAGATAGAATTACCGCGACTAAAGGAGTCAATAAAAGCTTTTTCATTTGTATAAGTTATTAATTGTAAAAACCTGATTATACAACTTTATGTATGATTAGACAGAAATATCGCATAACGCCTGCATAACACGTTTGCTACTATACAGGCTTAGCTGAATTTTAACGCCTTAATCACTGAAACTAAAGGCAAACTGACAACGCCGAGTGTAGCAAATCGTGTTGATGCATTTGTTATACGGCTAACTAAAGCGCGAGGCTAACTTCTTATAAACTGCATCTTTGTCCCTTTTACCAATAGCTAGGACGTAAACAACAATTTCATCATCAATGACTTCATAAGCTAAACGATAGCCTGCTGTACGTAATTTAATTTTATAGACAGAATCATAACCGCGTAATTTTGATGCAGGTACATGAGGATTTTCGAGGCGCTCAATTAGCTTCTTTTTAAACTGACTTTTTATCGGCGGAGCTAACTTGCTCCACTCTTTTTGTGCTGCTGGAAGGAATTTTAATTTATAAGTCATCGATATTTACTTCCACAGCATCTGATAAATCAAGTCTGCGGCTTTCAACAAGCTGAGAAAGCTCGTAATCATCTAACATGTCCATTAGAAATTCGTAAGTTTCAGCAGGCACTAAGTAAGCCGTTGGTTTATTGTGATTTAAAATAGCTATAGCAGAGCCATCAGCTTCGTTCAAAAGAGCTGTAGGATTCTTCTTTAACTCTGAAATACTTGCTGAACAATCAGCTAGAACTTGTCTCATAACGCCACCAAATTAGTATTAAATTAAGTGCCAATTTTAGACCTTTTTAATGTGAACTGCTACTTTTTTCTTTTTGCCGTATAACGCCTGCATAACACGTTTGCTACCATGCAGATTAAGCCTAAATTTACCACTTAACACGGTAAACTCAAAGAGACCTAGAATGCCGAATGTAGCAAATCGTGTTGATGCATTTGTTAGGCATTACTCACAGAAATCCTCTATACGCATTATTTGATCTTCTTCCTCATCTCTTACGAAACCAGCAAGTTGAACATTAAGAACAATCATCATTAAACAAAATTGATCTTTTAATATTAACTCCTTAAATTTTTGACCTTTTTTAACTCCATTAACTACAAATGACTGAATATCATTTTGAACTTCCGGTTCAAAGCTTTTATATAAGTTATTAATATCAGATTTTGATGAACCGTACAAAAAATTTCGGACTCAGTACGCAC
>NZ_JARACO010000058.1 GCF_028765575.1 Aliivibrio sp. S3MY1
GTATTTTGAATTATCAATGTCGTTTTTGTTGCAAAATACAGATATATACGAGTATAATGACACCATCGGAAGCCATGATGGTGTCAGTCTGTAGCTATGCTATGGGCGTTGGGGTTCGATTCCCTAATGGCCTGATTTTTCAATAAGTCTTTTCTCAGATGTTTTCATATCTGATCTCATTTCTTTTAGTAAAATAAGCAAATCATCTTCTAACAAAATATAATTTAACGTCTTAGCTTTGGATAATTCCTTTAAATCTAGGTTTTCTACGCCTATGAAATTAGCTCTATCTAAAATGGCGTCGTTAAACTTTACTTCATTTAAATTTGACCCTGTAAAACTAGAACCTGTTAAATTAGCATTTCTAAGATCACTTCTACTTAGGTTACAACTAATAAATTTTGTCCCTTTAGCCTTTTTCGAATCTTTGATAACAAAATTAGTTAAATTACATTTATACCACTCACACGAAGTCAGTGTGGTATTATTGAAGAAGGACGATCTCATACTTACTTGATTGAATTTTATTTCTGTCATGTGCCCGTTTTGTAATTGTAATCCGATTAATCGAGAATTAGGCATGAAACAAAGTGATTTCATATTGCAGTTATTGAGAGTTAATTGTGTAATATCCAGAGTTTTCACATTGTAGCGTTGAAGTCTTTTAATATGTCCTAGTTTTTTACGGTTTACTTCTGGCATATCTAAATCTGCATAATCAGATAATTCTTCAATCATCCGTGCAATTTCTTCTTTATTTCTTTTTTCTATTTTTTCATTTGCGAGCTTAATTTTTTGGGCTTTTTTAAGTTTTGTTTCTCGTGTAACTCGAAGTTGGTCTAACCCAAAAACTAAAATACCAAAAATTATAAAATCTAATAAAAAGCCATGGGCTTCAACAAGGAAGTTTTCCCAAAAACTTTTATTGTATAGACCTAAACTGATTTCAGAAAAAGGAGGAATTTCACTGAAAAACTCCCAGCATGCAGTTATAGTGAATATTATTAATAACAATATAGTAAAAATGACAGCCATAGAACAAATCGGGTGTTTAAGAACTGTGTTTTCGAAATATCTTTTTAACATAAGGTTTAAGCCTTTGTATCCCACATAAATAAATTAATCATCACTCTTTCCCCATGACCATAACTACACGGCCAACGACCTTTATATCATCTTCTGCGACATTGATAGTTGAACCATTAAAGCTGATCGCTAACTTCTTGCCCGGTAGACGTTGTAGTTCGTTGATCGAGAACGAACCATCCATATCTATTAAATACTTTCCTGATGTTGCATGTGTAGATTCTTTATCAATAAGCAGTCTTTGAGAGTCTTCTTTTACCAAAATTAGATTTTCAGTCTCTAACTCTTCACAAATGCTCTTATCTAAAACAAATGAGTTTATTTCTTCCAAGATCCCTGAACGTAATCTAAAGCTATCAATTGATGTTGCATTTGCAACTTTAGATTCCTCACTTTCAGGAAAAGCCTCGCCAATACCTAATGCAAGCCACTTCATAGACGCTCCAGTCTCTAAATGAATGCGAATTAGCACTTCAAAAGGAGTCATGTTGCGTGTATTCCATGTCGAGATTGTAGATCTTGGTACGCCTATTACGTCAGCAAGAGCTAATAAATCTCTACTTTTCGTCACGTTTTTTAAGTTTTCTACGACATCTCGACCATTTAAATAGTCTGGAGCTTCAATTTTAGCTCGCATAAGTTGCATTCTCGACCTAAGGTTGCATTATCAACTTGGGCGGAGTTGTACGGTTGCAAACAAAGTTAAACAATTAGATAACCACAAAGGATACCACCATGTTGTCATTTCAAATAGTTATTCCTGCTCCATTTATGACGTTAGATGAATATTCTCGTCATTCAGGTATGCCGAAAAGCACTCTTAAAGATTGGGCTGCGCAAGGTAAATTGATCCTTAAAAAGAAAGACCTACCGAAAGAAACCCCATTAGTAAACGTAATTGCAATGCAAGAGCTTGCTACTCGTGAAGCTCTTAGCTACTTGGGTTAACGCTATGCCTAACCAATCAAACCAAAACGAACCAACAACATTGGAAATCATTGTTGCAATTGTAGTTCTGGCTACTCTTGGTTTTGTCATTTGAGTATCGGACAGATAGAGGAATAGCTCAATGTGCGATTTACGTGAGCCTAAACAAAATGCTTTTGACAATGCATGTTACGCATTTGCAGATTCAGAAAACATGGAACAAGTAGCAAAGCAGTGTGGAATAAACCCAACAATGCTACGTACTTTTAAAGTGAATCATTATTCAATATTTAATGGAATATATAGGGCTGCTTGGTACAGCCCTTTTTATCTAAAACATAACTGGGGCGGGGAGGTTAATTATGATAATACCTTTCACCATCAATAACCCAACTTGAAATAACGTTTGAATCTCTTATCTCAACTTTAATCTCTGTCATGTTGCGAGCTCCTTTCCCCAACAATTCAGAATAAAGTTCTTCAGCTTCTCTTTCCGCTGTAGCTTGACCTGTTGTACCTAACTCTTTTGGTACGCTGTATATAAATTCAGGTTTCATGGTAATCCTTCTCCTTTTAATTTATCCCCATAAACCCTAGCATAATTTTTTTATTAGTAAATAAGCTCAGCTCTCAGAAACCCAATGACAAAGTAGTTATTTTTAATAAACATTAGGTTGTTTAATGTAATTTCGGTTAATAAAGCGCTGCCTTTATGTAAACCAAATCATTGAGCATTGTTTGATGGTTGGGCTTGCTTTCTCTAAATTGAGATAAGTGCTCGTTTTATAAAACAACCAGATTCATTATGTGATTTAATATTGTATATTTGATGCTTTTGAAATGAGAAATAAATGCCAAGTAGACAGAAAGCAAACGAAATTTTCAGTGAAATGCGGATCTTCTTTAAGACCCTAGCTGTTGTCCTATGTCTGTTTTTTACTTGTTATTTTTTATTTAACACCGTGTCTTTAGCTCGGCTTGAAGGATCAGTCGTTAATGACTATAAAAGTATCTATTCGATCAGCCGTCGTTTCTCATCTTACTATAATAATGTTGATTCAATTCCCTTAGAAAAGGGAAGCTATTATAGAAATGGTGTTGATATCGTAGTCAATAGTGACACTAATGTGAAAGTACTCTCTATTGGAATTAAAAAATTACGTGCTGAATTAGAGACGTTGATTGGTGATAGTTTATGGACTATTGCAGTGTTTCAAAATCCATCTAAATATGTCCATTTTGATCCTTTACGAAAAAGCTACGAAATATTTTATCAAGAAGGGACTAAAGA
>NZ_JARACO010000059.1 GCF_028765575.1 Aliivibrio sp. S3MY1
TTATTACTACGACGGCTTAGCTGAATTTTACTGCCTTAAACACCTAAACCAAAGACAAACCTACAATGCCGAATGTAATAAATCGTGTTGATTGCTTTGTTAAGCGCATTTTTTTACATTCGGCATTCTCTGTTTGACTTTAGAACTGTTATAATGTTAATTAAAGACATATAATTGAGAACTAGCTCGCTTATAGGAGGACCTATGAGAAAGGAAAAAATGCGTTCAATAGAAGCTAATAGCGATTACAAACATTACATTGATTCCCTGAAAACTGTAATCAGACATACAGAGAACAATAAACAAAATTTAGATAAATTGCAGCATTCTGCTGCTTTTCAAGAGCTTTGCCTCAAAGAATGCTTAAATAATCTAGATCATTTAGAGTATGTGCAAAAAAAAGAATATGACCAATGGCAAGAAAGAGCACAACGATTAAGAGCACAAAAAGAGCAACTTAGATTACAAGTTCAAGAGCACTCACAAGCTCTAGCTCTTTCAAAAGCTCAAATTGAACATAGCTTACGAATGATCAACTTATTTCCTGATTCATCAGCTAGCGATTATTTAAAGTCTACAAGTTTAAACAAAACGTTAAATGAAACTTTGCGAAAAGACTGGGAAAAAGTAGGCGACCAATTGGCTCAAACAATGTTTGAATTAAAAAATGCAGAACGTGATTAATATGACAGAACAAGAAAATATCAAACATGAAATTGAAGATATCGAGCCAACAGAGAAAGAATTAACAGAAGTTCAAGGCTTATTGCATCGCTTACCCGAAACAATGCTTGTTGAAGCATTAGTAGAAAGACAAGCAACCGAAGGCAGCGCCAGTGTCTTAATGCAATCAATTTCTCAACAATACTCAGGACCAATTCCACCGCCCAAAATGCTTAATGATTATAATCATATTCAAAGTGATTTTGCTGAGCGTATTGTAAAAATGGCTGAAAGCGAACAAAATCACAGGCAAGAACTTGAAAAAATTGCCGTAAATGGTGCAATATCAAAAGATACTCGCAGCCAAAATTACGCTTTAGTTTGCGTATTATTTATAGCATTTCTTTGTGGTGGTTTGATTTATACTGGCCATGATATTGCTGGTTCCGTTTTAGGTGGTTCAACTTTAGTTGGTCTTGCTGCATTATTTATTACTGGTCGTAGAGATAATACAAATAAAAAAACAGATTCAGAACAAGAATAATAGCCTTAGCCTCTGATATTTAACTAAAGTCAGAGGTAGCGCTTAACGCCGCAATAACACGTGCGAACGCCTTAATTACAAAACCAATTATACTTCAAACCGCGAATGCCGAATGTAAATAGCATCGTGTTGATTGCTTTGTTATACGAGCCTTGCTTTCGCTCCGATAATCTTGGTAAAGAACTGATTTACCAAGATTTACTGTAAACTGAGTTTAATTAGACTGACTCAATTAAGCGAGCAAAATATCCATTCAACAGCAATAATTGTGAAACGAAACAATCCCTTTTTCTTACACCATTTGAACGATTTGGTTTCAGCCAGTTTGGAGCTGATAAACCAAATATCCTAACCACAATTGGGATTGAAAATGCTGAGAGAAAAACACTGATGCAGACTAAAATGAGGCATAACCAAAGAACAATTGAAGCGTAAAATAGCTTCTGAAACGCCTGAATTTAGGGCAATAATAGTTCAATGCCGAACCTGATGAAACGAACACCAAAAGGCAACAAAGAAAAAGGAAAACCACCCTACTTTCACACCTAAAAAACTAATGGTTCAATCGCAGGACTGAACCAAAAAACTGCATTCTCAGAGTTCGTATAACGCCTGCATAACACGTTTGCTACTATGCAATTATACTTAAAATTGACGCCCTAAAACGAGAAACACCCGACAGCCTGAGGATGCCGAGTGTAGTAAATCGTGTTGATGCGATTGTTAGTTTTCAATTTCAGCTGACTGCATAGTCTCCAATTTTTTACTTAGACGATTTTCCCTATTTTCCTTGAAATTTTTCAACTTTAAACGCTCGAAATCTTTAGGATTCAGTTTGCAGTGATAATGATGGTGCTCTTTTAAGCGATCTTCTTCTTCAGTCGCTAACTCAGCTTCAGTTTTTATCTTCCGCCCCGATAATGACAACCATTTATCCGCACATTTATACCAAGCAAAAATCAAGGCTAATGCTGAAAAGAACGGATGAGACCAACCTAGAAAAGCAATTAATGCTGGAATAATTACAGCAGTAAATAGTGCAAACCATTTAATAATTCGCATTCCGATAAGCTCTTGATTAAGCTTAATGTCTACTTCTTCTGATGATTTACTCGGTAACTCATTATAGATTACTTTTAAATCATTATTAGTAGGCATATGAGTAGCAATCTCATTATCTAAGAAACCACCCCAGCGGTATTCGCTTTCTGATACACCACAAATGTATGGGCATTCGGCAATATTGGAAATACGAAGCGCTGTTTTACATTCAAACTTAACTAAAGTTTGTAATGGAACTGGATAACGCTTAATCCAATATTTAAATTCAGACTCTGCAATTTGCTTACACTGTTCAAGGGTATGCTCTCTAAGTAAACGGACAGACAATAACGCTGTTGAATCATCAATTGCTGAGCTTACAAATCTAGGAGAGTAGCTAACATAATAACCATCTCTCTTAGCCTCTACATTTTCAAATCTAATCCAAGGTTTCATACTTCTCCTGAGAACTAACGCCTGCATAACACGTTTGCTACGATACAGACTTAGCTGAATTTTACTGCCTTAATCACTGAAACTAAAGACAAACTGACAACGCCGAGTGTAGCAAATCGTGTTGATGCATTTGTTACACGATCTTTGTCAACGCTTCTATTAACTTGGTAAAGAATTGATTTACCAAGATTTACTGTAAACTGAGTTTAATTAGACTGACTCAATTAAGCGAGCAAAATATCACTTCAACAGCAATAACTGTGAAACGAAACAATCCCTTTTTCTTACACCATTTGTACGATTTGGTTTCAGCAAGTTTGGAACGGATAAACCAAATACCCTAGCCACAATTGGGATTGAAAATGCTGCGAGCAAAACACTGATGCTGACCGAAATGAGGCAAAACCATGAACAATTGAAGCGTGAATTGGTTTCTGAAATCCATGAACTTTTGGCAATAATAGTCAATTGCCGAACCTGATGAAACGAACACCAAAAGGCAATCAAGAAGAAGGAAAACCACCCTACTTTTACATCTAAAAATCGAATAGTTCTATCGCTGAACTGAGCCAAAAAACTGCTATATTTAGTTCGTG
>NZ_JARACO010000006.1 GCF_028765575.1 Aliivibrio sp. S3MY1
CACATACCATTGGTTGCGGTAATAAAAATCGTTTTATACCCTGCGGCTTTATAAGGACGTGCTGCCGCTGCGGCCACCTCTACTTTTTGAGCAGAAGAGTGACTGATAGTAGGAACATTACTTTGCCCTAGCATATTCACTAGTGTATTAATGGTTGCTGAAGTCTCTGCTAAAAAACGCTTGAAGACAAAATCAGACTCAAAAGCAGGTCTTAATGCGCCTAATAAATCATTTTCTGGGTAGTTATCTTCAACGAGAACATTGGTGCCCATACCTTCCATAAGCGCCATAACTACATGAGGTTTATTCTCTGCTAAATAGGCATTATAGGGCGTTGTAAATTGCCCCGTTGAATTACCAACCACCTTGGTAAACTGATCTTCAAGCTCTGCTTTGCTTACTGAGTGGAATTTATTTTGTTTTTTATAATCACTGTTTGCCCACTCCAATGCGATTAATCCATTCGGGGTGATACTGTTAAGCACTTTATAATCAGAGACTTGTGCGTGGTAACGTTTTAGTGGGTGAGATCCTAATGTGCCCCGAGCAAAAAAGAAGATCGTTAAGATCATCGTAATTACCGATAACGTTGTAAGCCCTTTGTATTGTGGCTTCCATCGCCATTGCTGCATTTTCTTCACTGCTATGCGAATTACAGCTGCAAAAATAAATGCCACTATCACGCTACTAATAAATGATAATAAGATCGGGCAATCTGACCACGCATTAGCTAATACCGCTTTGGTATCATCATCTATCAAACCAAAGATAAATACATCAATGTGATTGCCATAGGTAAGATAGTAATAGTAATTACCGATAGAAAAACCAGTAACAAGAAAGAAGATAATCCCTGCGTACCAAGGAATTATTTTTGCAAAGAGGCGATAAGCTTTTGGGAAAATAGCGAGAATCAGACCAATCAGCAGCAATGGTGCAAAACCAATCACTACTATTTTTAAATCAAAGCGTAAACCGGTAAATAGAGCGCGCCATAGATCAGCCCCTCGATGCGCAAGTTCTGCAGTATCGACAATATTAGCTAAAAAGACCAATCGACCAACCGATAATATAATTACTGCAATAAAAATGGATAACCAAATGGCTCGACTGAGTTGTTTGAAATTTTGTTGGAAGGTCATAATGCTCTACTTTATATTTTTAGCAACTCTAATGAAATGTTCAATTACATTAAGGTATAAAAGGGGTAATAGTAATTAATACAAATATTAACAATATTAAATAATCAAAGCCATTACTCCTTTTTACGGTATACTCCGCCGAAATTTACTTAGTACTGAGGTTATAATGGCATCACTAGCCTATCGATCAGATATCAGTGGCTTAAGAGCAATTGCTGTACTGCTTGTCCTTTTATTTCATGTTGGCTTTCAAGGGGTCCCTGGTGGCTTTGTTGGCGTGGATGTATTTTTTGTCTTATCTGGGTTTTTAATTACGTCTATTATTAATAGAGATTTAATTAATAATACATTTACTTATCGCGATTTTTATCTAAAACGCATTAGACGAATTCTACCTGTTTTATTATTTGTTCTCGCAACTACATGTATCATGGCTTGGTTTGTCATGTTTCCTGGTGACTATGAGCGCTTAATGCAGGGCGCTGGTTTATCCTTTCTGTCTTTTAGTAATTTTTATTTTAATAATATCACCGATGGATATTGGGGAACAAAAGCAGAGTCAATTCCATTACTTCATACTTGGTCATTATCTGTAGAGGAGCAATTTTATCTATTATGGCCTGCGATTATGATCGGGCTATTTGCGTTTATTTCTCAACAATTTCATCGTTGGATTTTACTCGGGGCAACGTGCGTTTTATTGCTGCTTTCTGAATATATCTCTATTTATGATCCCAATTCAGCGTATTATTTACTTCCTGCAAGAGCTTTTGAACTTATTATGGGAGCGACGTTAGCTCTGTTTTTACCAAAAATGAGGAAGATAACTCCCACCGTTAACCATCTTTTATCTCTTATTGGTTTTGTCGGCATCATATTCACAGCATTGACCTTAAGCAAAAGTGATGTCTTCCCTGGAGTTAATGCCGCCATCGTTTGTTTTTCTACCGTCTTAATATTGATTTCAGGTAAAGATGCCGATAATCAAGGGGTTGTAAATCGATTATTATCCAATCCTGCATTAGTTTTTATTGGGCTAATTTCTTACTCTCTCTATTTATGGCATTGGCCAATAATTGGATTACTCAACTACATGGCTGTAGATAAAACAGTGCCTGTACAGTTTGTTATTATTTCTTCCTCTATCTTGCTCTCTATCTTTACTTATTATGCTATTGAGCAAAAATTCAGAGCCGTTTATATATTCTCTTTTAAAAAGACGGCGATTATCTTTCTCGGTATTCCATTTATATTATTGGCAGCATCTATTATTTATGTCAAAGAAACCAATGGAGCGGCACATCGCTTTTCCTCACAAGGAGATGCATTAATCAATACGTTGCTTTCTCAAACCTATTCAGATTGCAGAGCACCGTACTGCTCTAAATCGTTTGAAAATAAATTATCAAACCGTGTTAATGATGCTGACTTTCTTGTTATTGGTGATTCTCATGCTGAGTCATTAGAGGGCTTTGTTAATGTATTAGCCAATGATGCCAATAAGCGTGGAGCGGTCTTATCTCATGGGGGGACGCCTTTCTTAATTGGCGTTGAACGATTTGATATAGGAAGAGATGCGGTTCAACCGAGCTTCTCTCAAAAAAATAAAGACAAGTTCGATGCTATAAAAACATTTGAGGGTGACACGGTTATTATGACAGGCCGCTACTCACATTATCTTCGTGAAAATAGTGGTGATACTTTTTATTATGAGGGGGATAATACTGAGCATGCGACATCCGTTCGGAACTTTAAACACAGCTTTGAAGAAACTATCAAACAAATTATCGCTCTCAATAAACGTCTTATTATTGTAAAAGATGTACCTGAGTTTGATATTGACCGTGCTCGCTGCCCTGTTTTAAATGACATGCTTGGTATTGAGTTAAACTGTATGGAAAGCATGCCTTTATCTGACGTATTGGAACAAAGAAAGGTAATTTTAGATTTCTTCGAATACATTAAAGTTACCTATCCAGAAGTTTATTTCATTGATATGAAAACGCTAAGTTGTGATTCGACATCATGTTATTTAGATAAAAATGGGATCCCTTTGTACCGAGACAGTAACCATATTAATTACATCGGTGCGAAAACATTAGGTGACGTATATTTAAAAACCAATAAAAATCCACTTTAGGATGCAGCCCCTGATTGATGTTAATTAGGGGCTTCACTTCTACTAAGTAGTCATCTTACCTGGCACTTATCACACCAAAATGTATTTCGTTGTCCTATTTTCTCTTCTTGGATCAATGACTGACAAATTAAACATGTCTTTCCTGCTCGCCCATACACATGCAACTCTTGTGCAAAATAGCCGGGCTTACCATCGACTTGGTTAAAGTCTTTTAAGGTGGTTCCGCCTTGCTTAATTGCAGTTTCAAGTACGTTTTTTATTTCACTCACGAGTCTTTGTATTTGCTTTGGCTTCAATGTACCTACTGGTGTCTTAGGATGTATCTTTGCCATAAACAATGATTCACTGGCGTAGATATTGCCCACCCCCACCACAACAGCGTTGTTCATAATAAACTGTTTTACGACCGTTTTTTTATTCTTCGCTTTTTCTGCTAAATAGTCCGAATTAAATACATCGGTAAGTGGCTCTGGACCAAGTTTAGCAAGTACATCATGTGATACGCCTACTTCAGAATATAACCAAGCACCAAACTTACGCGGATCGTTGTAACGAAGAAGTTTGCCGTTATCTAATACAAGATCGACATGATCGTGTTTTACTGGCGGGATCGTCTCATCAAGTATTCGTAAACTTCCTGACATGCCAAGATGAATAATTGCTGTGCCTTCTGGGGTATCTATCATTAGATATTTAGCACGACGGCGGATAGATTGAATTCTTTGCCCTACGAGTTTTTGTAGCTCTTGTGGGATCGGCCAGCGCAGTTTTTCTGTTCTGACTGTGATCGCTTTGATAGTTTGACCTTGTAGGTGCGGAGTTATGCCTAAGCGACTGGTTTCGACTTCTGGTAGTTCTGGCATTTTTAATCCTTTTAAAAATAAGGTTTCAGGTTTCAGGTTTCAGGAAGATCAAAAGCGACTCCCCCTGAATCCTGCAAGCGCAGCGTCCTGAAACCTAAAACATTACCACGTCAGTCACGCATGCTCTTATAGTTTCTAGTTAGCTAAGCGTATAGTCTCTAGTTATTTACTAGCAACCCCTCCCAACCTCCCCTTAGATTGACTTTATCAGCCAAGTAACTATGCCGATAAAGGGGAGGAGCTATAAGCGAGCACACCTGAATCCTGCAAGCGCAGCGTCCTGAAACCTGCTCTTCTATCTAAACAAATACTCTTCTTTTGCACTCACCGCTATCCATTCCCCTTGCCAGTTCTGCATCATCCAGAAATTCGGCGCTTGGTAAATCGTCACACGCTGCGGCTCTTCTTGATTTTCTAACCATACTTCTACTGTACTTGGTGCTGATAACTTAGTTTTTAGTACTTTCACTGACTCTGTATTTAGTACTGTACCTTCCAGAGTAAACCAATGCTCGATAAGTTTAGTCTCTTTCTCTGACGTATCGGAAACAAGATCATAATCTGCAAAGTGCATTTTTTGGATAGCGTTAGCACCTTCAAACAAAGGCTGTACACCTGTTACTATTTCTACTTGTTGTTTTGGTTCAAGTAAGTAGGTTTTGATTAACTGTGGGGCTTGTAGTACGCCAATAAAGAGTAATACAAAGATGATCAACATGTTGTTGTATTTACGGCGTGATGGTTTTTTCATTTTAAATCCTTTTTTAAAAGCAGAGTTCAGAGGTGAACGTTGTGATTTCAGCGTATGATATTTGAAACGAGAGACTATACGCTGCGCTAACTAGAAACTATAAGAGAAAAAGCAAGTGCCTCTGAATTCTGCAAGCATAACGATCTGAACTCAAGCTCTAGCTCTACTGCTTTTGATCTTATAGGAGCGAAGCGGTCTAGTTAGCGCAGCGTATAATTTCTAGTGCTTTACTAGCAACCCCTCCCAGCCTCCCCTTAGATTGACTTTATCAGCCAAGTAACCATGCCGATAAAGGGGAGGAGCTAGGAGCGAGCACACCTGAAACCTGCAAGCGAAGCGTCCTGAATCCTGCTTTTACTGCTCTTCCGCGCAAAAAAAAACCCAGCAACAAGGCTGGGTTTTCAATATATCAAAGTTATAATCAGTAATCGAATTACTTGATTTTAGCTTCTTTGTAAAGAACGTGCTGACGTACAACAGGATCAAATTTTTTGATCTCCATTTTACCAGGCATGTTACGTTTGTTCTTATCAGTTGTGTAGAAGTGACCAGTGTTAGCAGTTGATACTAACTTGATTTTCTCACGTGCGCCTTTAGCCATTTTTCAGATTCCTCTTAAACGTTCTCACCACGAGCACGCATTTCAGAAAGAACGACATCGATGCCTTTCTTATCAATGATACGCATACCTTTAGCGGTAAGACGAAGTTTAACGAAGCGTTTTTCGCTTTCTACCCAGAAACGATGAGTTTGTAGGTTCGGCAGAAAACGACGCTTGGTGGCATTTTTTGCGTGTGAGCGGTTGTTACCAACTGCAGGACGCTTACCAGTTACTTGGCATACTCGGGACATTGCTGTCTTCTCCAAATCGTTTCAGCTCGATATCACCTTGGTGGCAAAAAACCACTAAAAATTTCAGATGAAATTAATAATTCAAGGCTATCAAAGGTCGCGCATTATACTAACTGAATGCGCATTGCTCAAGACCCAAAGGGATCCTTTTTACTATTTTTTGTGTTTTTTTTATCCAATCGGTCAAAAAAACACTCAAATCCATCCTCTTTCGGCAAAAGAGACGATTTCTCCATCGCCAATCACAAAATGATCGAGGACTCGGATATCAACCAATTCTACTGCATCTGAGATACGTTTTGTTATCCTTCTGTCAGCTTGACTTGGCTCTGCGACACCTGATGGGTGATTATGCGCTAAAATGATGGCGGCTGCATTATAATCTATCGATCTTTTTACAACTTCTCTTGGATAGACCGCTGCGGCATCAATTGTACCTTCAAATAAAACCTCCCCTTTTAGCACTCGATGTTGATTATCAAGAAAAAGAACATAGAAGGCTTCTCGATGCCGATCTCTTAATATTCGAGTTAAATAACGCTTGGTGTGTTCAGGACTGGTGATCGCATCTTCTTTTTCAATTTTTTCCAATAAATAGCGTTCTGTCATTTCAACCACGGCTTGCAGCTGAGCAAATTTTGCCGAGCCTAATCCTTTATGGCTGCAAAATTCATCTTCATTTGAGCCCAACAACTTTCTTAAAGAACCAAATTCTTTTAATAACTTATCAGCCAATTCAATTGCATTCATTCCCTTAATGCCGGTGCGAAGGAAAATAGCTAACAACTCAGCATCGGTTAATGATTTTGGCCCTAGGGCGAGTAACTTCTCTCTTGGACGGGATTCCTCTGGCAGGTTCATTAAAGACATAAATGGCTCAGGTAATGATTAATATTTACACAGGTTACAATCAATTCTCTGACCTTACCTTTCTCTCTCCCTAGCCTTCGACCAACTTCAAAGCTTGATTGCAATTATGTTTTTGCTCATTTACTTACATCAAGAGATTGAAGTGCATCACTCTGAAAAAAAATTATGCTATGGTTAGCGCATTAATAGTGAATCACTTAAAAGGTAAGTCGCGTCATGGCATCTCTCTCAGGAAAACGTATTCTTCTTGGTATTAGTGGCGGCATTGCTGCTTATAAATGTGCAGAGCTCACTCGTCGACTTATCGAGCATGGCGCTGAGGTTCGTGTTGTGATGACAACCGCTGCCAAAGAGTTTATTACGCCTCTGACAATGCAAGCCGTCTCTGGTCACCCTGTTGCTGACAGTTTATTGGATCCTGCGGCAGAAGCGTCGATGGGGCACATTGAACTGGCTAAATGGGCTGATATTGTATTACTTGCTCCAGCTACGGCCGATTTAATCGCAAGAATGGCAGCAGGCATGGGTAACGATTTATTAAGTACGTTGGTGCTTGCGACAGATTCTCCTATTGCGGTATCTCCTGCGATGAATCAACAAATGTATGCCAATCTAGCGACTCAGGAGAACATTGCGACACTGGCTCGCCGTGGTATGCATATTTGGGGTCCTGCCGCTGGTCAACAAGCCTGTGGTGATGTGGGTATGGGCAGAATGCTTGAACCTATGGATCTGGTGCATTTGTGTGCCGATTTTTTTCAAAAAGATGAAGACAAACCTCTTTATGGCCAGTCTTTATTAATCACAGCAGGTCCAACTCGTGAAGCGCTTGATCCAGTTCGCTACATCTCAAATCACAGCTCAGGAAAAATGGGGTTTGCCATTGCAGAGGCTGCTGCGCAATTAGGAGCAAAAGTCACTTTAATTAGTGGCCCGGTAGGTTTAGCTACTCCTGCTAATGTTGAACGTATTGATATTGAAAGTGCTGAACAGATGCATAATGCCGTCATGAGTAACGCGTCATCCCACTCACTCTTTATTGCCTGTGCTGCGGTGGCTGATTTTAGACCAAGCCAAGTTGCTACTCAAAAAATGAAGAAAACCGCCGATAATGACGGTATGACTATCACAATGGTGAAAAACCCTGATATTGTGGCTTCGGTTGCCGCAATGGCTGAACAACGCCCATTTACGGTTGGTTTTGCTGCAGAAACGCAAGATGTAGAAAAATATGCACGTAGTAAGTTAGAGCGTAAGAATTTAGATATGATCTGCGCTAATGATGTCTCCATTCAAGGTCAAGGCTTTAATAGCGACAACAATGCGCTTCATCTGTATTGGAAAGGCGGCGATAAAGCTTTACCGTTAACGGCGAAATCAGAGTTGGGTAAGGCGATTATGTTGGAAATAGTTGAAAGACTAGAGACTAGAGACTAGAGACTAGAGACTAGAGACTATAAAAGCAGAATTCAGATCGGTCGCAAGCTCCCTTGCAGAGTTCAGAAATGATCGCTGTAATAGCAACGTTCTCCTCTGAACTCTGCAAGCGAAGCGATCTGAACTCTTATAAAAACAGCTCTTAAAAATAAAAAAGACAAAGGAACCACAATGACGACAACAAAAAAAACAAATCGTCGTGATGAAATATTACAAGCGTTAGCACAAATGTTGGAATCAAACGAAGGTGCTTCACGCATTACTACCGCAAAACTTGCTAAACAAGTTGGCGTTTCTGAAGCGGCGTTATATCGCCACTTTCCAAGCAAAGCAAAAATGTTTGAAGGCTTGATTGAGTTTATTGAAGACTCTTTATTCTCTCGTATTAATCGAATTATTGAAGATGAAAAAGATACCTTAAAACGCATTGAACTATTATTAAAACTTCTACTGGCGTTTGCTGAACGTAATCCGGGATTAACTCGAATTATGACAGGCCACGCATTGATGTTTGAAAATGAGCGTCTTCGCGAACGTATTAATCAAATCTTCGAACGTATTGAACTGCAATTTAAGCAGATATTACGTGAACGTATGATACGTGAAGGTAAAGCATTCCCTGTTGATGAGGCAATCCTAGCCGCTCAACTTGTTGGTCAAATTGAAGGCTGCTTCTGTCGCTTCGTGCGCTCTGATTTCAAATACCAACCAACCGCAAACTTTAATGAGTATTGGGCGCTATTAAGTGCTCAGATCCAATAGTTTTAAAAAATTAGGTTTATGATGTCAAAGTACCCAGCTCCGCAATTTTCTACCGCCCTTCTTCACCCTAAATATTGGGGTGTTTGGTTTGGGTTTGGTTTATTGTTCGCTACCGTTACTCTCCTTCCTTATAAGGCAACCAATAAGCTTGGTCGAGCGATTGGATTATTAGGCTTGAAATTAGGTAAATCCCGAGTGCATGTAGCACGCCGAAATTTAGAACTCGCTTTTCCAGAAATGGCATCATCAGAGCGTGAAGCCATTATTATTGAGAATTTTAAAAACTCAGGATTAGCGATTTTTGAAACCGTAATCGCATGGGTCTGGCCCCATTGGCGTATTGAAAAGCATTTTAGTTTTGAGAATAAACAACACTTGCTTGATCTTGAAGCCCAAGGACGAGGCGTACTTGTTGTTTGTGTACACGCATTAAACCTTGAGTTAACTGCACGCGCCTTCTCTCTAGTTGCACCGGGTTATGGTGTTTATCGCCCACACACTAACCCTGCATATGATTTCATTCAATACTGGGGCCGCACTCGCTTTGGTAACCGTATGGTAGATAGAAAAGACGTAAAAGGCATGCTGCGTGTATTACGAAAAGGCGAGCGTCTATGGTATTTACCTGATCATGACTATAACCGTAAAAACTCGGTATTTGTGCCTTTCTTTGCCGTAAAAGATGCGTGTACTACTGCTGGTACAGGGGTTTTAGTTGATGCGAGTAAATGTGCAGTAGTTACTGCTTCAAGCTTTAGGACTTACAATAATTATCATCTACAAATTGATAATGATATTAGTGCTGATTTTCCAAGAAAAGATGCGGTCGGTGCTGCCACTGTAATGAATAAAGCCATTGAAAAGGTTATTTTACGAGGTCTTCCTCAATGGATGTGGCTACATAAGCGCTTTAAAACCATGGAAGATCCAAGCATTAAGAAAGGCATTCGCTACGATTAATCGGGTGTCGCTATTTCGGAGTTGAACTAGGGAAAGATGAAAACCAATTTAATTACCCGTGAGGGATTCAACAAGCTACAAGATGAACTCACGTTTCTATGGAAGGAAGAGCGCCCCGAAGTCACAAAAAAAGTGACTTGGGCGGCAAGCTTAGGTGATCGCAGCGAAAACGCGGATTACCAATACAATAAAAAACGCCTGCGTGAAATTGACCGCCGTGTGCGCTATTTGCGTAAGCGTTTGGATCAAGTCAAAGTCGTTGATTACTCCCCCCAACAAGATGGCAAAGTCTTTTTCGGTGCGTTCGTTGAGATTGAAAACGAACAAGGCGACACCCTCTCTTTTCGCATTGTCGGCCCAGATGAAATTTTTGGCCGCCACGATTACATTTCGATTGATTCTCCTATGGCACGAGCGCTGATCAAAAAAGAAGTGGATGAAGAAGCGATTGTAAAAACACCCGAGGGGGATAAAGAGTGGTTTGTGAACTCGATAAAATACTAAAAACTATACGCTGCGCTAACTAGAACGCTTCGCTCTAGAAACTATAAAAGAAAAAGCATGAACCAATTAAAACGGTACTTCCCAAACTAGTCACATATGCTCTTATAGTTTCTAGTTAGTGAAACCTATAGTCTCTAGTTAAAACAAACAGCCCCATCACACGCTTTTAATTAATTAAAAAAGAATCAAAATGATAATAAATATAATTGCTAAAGAACTTAACGTTCGCCCTCAACAAGTTGCCGCTGCTGTTCAATTGATTGACGAAGGCAGCACTATTCCATTTATTGCTCGTTACCGTAAAGAAGTAACAGACGGTTTGGATGATACTCAACTTCGCACACTAGATACGCGTTTAACTTACTTACGTGAATTAGATGATCGTCGTAAAACGATTCTAAAATCGATCAAAGAGCAAGAAAAACTGACGCCTGAGCTAGAGCGTGAGATTTTAGATGCCGACAGCAAAACTCGTCTTGAAGATCTGTACTTACCTTTCAAACGTAAGCGCCGAACTAAAGGTCAAATTGCCATTGAAGCAGGTATTGAACCACTGGCTGATTTATTGTGGACTCAACCTGAAAATACCCCTGAAGATGCCGCTCAATCGTATGTGAATGCAGATAATGGCTTTGCTGATACCAAGGCTGTACTTGATGGTGCGCGTGCAATCTTGATGGAGCGTATGGCTGAAGATGCTAACTTACTAGAGAAAGTGCGTAGCTACTTAACCAGCAATGCAGAACTAAGCTCTAAAATGGTTGATGGCCAAGAACACGCCGGTGAGAAATTTAAAGATTACTTTGAACATAATGAAAAACTAACGCGTGTCCCTTCTCACCGTGCGCTTGCAATGCTTCGTGGCCGTAATGAAGGTTTTTTACAGCTGTCTATCAATGCCGATCCAAATCAAGAAGAAGGCGTTCGCGGCTCTTATTGTGAAATCATCATCGCCAATCATTATGGTATTACTCTAGCTTCTCAACCTGCGGATTTATGGCGTAAACAAGTGATCAGCTGGGCATGGCGCATTAAGATTTTAATGCACATGGAAACCGAGTTAATGGGGGCATTAAAAGAGCGCTCTGAAGATGAAGCAATTGATGTATTCGCGACTAATCTAAAAGACTTATTAATGGCAGCACCTGCGGGTCTGAAAACCACATTAGGTTTAGATCCGGGCTTACGTACTGGTACTAAAGTCGCAGTGGTTGATGCAACAGGTAAAGTATTAGCAACTGATACGATTTACCCTAACCAACCTCACAACCAAATTGCTAAATCAGCACATACGATTGAACATTTAATCAAAAAACATAATGTTGATTTGATTGCGATTGGTAACGGTACCGCTTCACGTGAAACTGATGCGTTTGTTGGTGATTTACTAAAACAATCAGGTTTATCGGCAACCAAAATCATCGTGAGTGAAGCAGGAGCATCTGTGTACTCGGCCTCTGAATTAGCCGCAAAAGAGTTCCCTGATTTAGATGTATCGATCCGTGGTGCGGTATCTATCGCTCGTCGCTTGCAAGATCCACTGGCAGAGCTAGTGAAAATTGACCCAAAAGCGATTGGTGTAGGCCAGTATCAACACGATGTTAGCCAAAGCCAATTAGCGAAGAAGCTAGATGCGGTTATTGAAGACTGTGTAAACGCCGTTGGTGTTGATGTAAATACGGCCTCTTCTGCATTATTAACGCGAGTTGCTGGTTTATCGACGACGATTGCGCAAAATATCGTTGATTACCGTGATGAAAATGGCCGTTTTGAAAACCGTACCACATTGAAAAAAGTGGCGCGTTTAGGGCCAAAAGCGTTTGAGCAATGTGCTGGTTTCTTACGAGTAATGCATGGTAAAAACCCACTGGATGCCTCAGCGGTTCACCCTGAAGCTTACCCTGTCGTAAAATCTATTGCTGAGAAAAACAATAAAGCGATTGATGCGATTATTGGCAACACTGAGTTCTTACGCTCGGTTGCTGCCAATGACTACATCAGTGCTGATTTTGGTTTACCAACGGTCACTGACATTATTTCTGAGCTTGATAAGCCGGGTCGAGATCCTCGTCCTGAGTTTAAAACAGCGACCTTTGCTGATGGCGTAAACACGGTATCTGATCTTGAATTAGGCATGATATTGGAAGGTGTGGTATCTAACGTGGCGAACTTTGGTGCGTTTGTTGATATCGGTGTTCACCAAGATGGTTTGGTTCATATCTCGGCCCTGAGTGATACGTTTGTTTCTGACCCACGTGAAGTGGTTAAAGCCGGTGATATCGTAAAAGTGAAGGTGATGGAAGTCGATGCTCAACGTAAGCGTATCGCCTTAACTATGCGTTTAAATGATCAGCCTGGGGAAGATAACCGCCCTCAGCGTCAATCAAATAAACCACAGCAGCGTAATGATCGTAATGAGCGTAATCAAGCGCCAAGACAGCAGCGTCAAAACAACGATACTGGTAACGCGGCGATGGGTGGTGCATTTGCTGCGGCGTTTGCGAAGGCGAAGAAGTAGGTTTGAGGAACGAGAAAAGGTTTCAGGATTCAGGACTCAGGAAGAGCAGAAACTATACGCTTCGCTGACTAGAGACTATAAGATCGTGTATAGCTAACGTGGTGATAACTTGGGTTTCAGGACGCTACGCTTGCAGATTTCAGGTGTACTCGCTTTTGAACTTCCTGAAACCTGAGACCTGAAACCTCGCTTTTACTTTTATAGAAGCGTAGCGATCTAGTTAGCGCAGCGTATAGTCTCTAGTTTCAAATCTTGCATGCTGCAACCACAGCGACAAAGAATGGTTCTCCCCCTTTATCGTTATTGCTATGAGATCGATGTAGTCAATACAAGGGGGAGGAACAGTATTATGAACGCTGTAATTACAGCGATCACCTCTGAAATCTGCAAGGGAGCTTGCGACCGATCTGAACTCTGCTTTTGAACGTCCTGAAGCCTGAGACCTGAAACCTCGCTTTTTGCTCTTATAGAAGCGCAGCGATCTAGTTAGCGCAGCGTATAGTCTCTAGTTTCAAAGCACCGCCAATATATCCGACGGATTATTTGGCACTACCGCTTTATCATAATGAAAACTGATCACACTGCGACGGCGAACCATCCTTCCCATCTCAGCCAGTTTTTCTAATAACTCTTTTGGTAAATTGAAACGCATGGTGTAACCCGTGCCCTCGCCTTGCGCATAGGTATCTAGTGATAACAATCTAGCCAGTTTTGCTAAATCATCATCAATGTCATACAGCGTTCCGATATGCGGTTTTGAGTCTTCTTTTTCTTCCACCACATCATAACCAGGATGTTCGGATGGCTCCCACGAATCACGTTTATGTTGTTTATCATCACCTTTGATCGCTTTTTCAGACGTTGTCTCACTCATCTTTGTCGTTGCCACAACAGGCTTTTTAACGCGATTTTCACGTGCTACTTGTTCTGTTGGCAAATTAACAGAGGGGGCAATCAGCGGCATGCTAACACTGTTAAGTGAAAAGTTCATAAAGCGTTTCCTTATCGTAACACTGAGGAGAAAGTTAAATTAAAAACTCATCTTCCGGCTGTAAAAAACGATGTAACTCAGCGATAAATTCATCACTGTGCGAAATAAAAGGAGCATGCGAGGCGTGTTCAAATACGACCTTAGTCGAATGAGGGAGCAAGGAATCCATATCTTGAGCAACTTTAATTGGCACTAAACCATCTAATCGACCATACATTCTGCATACTGGCATTGTTAATTGAGATAGACTCTCTCGTAAGTCTATATCGGCCAAAATCGTTAAACCTGTAGCTAAAGCACTCGGATTTGGTGCAGGTCTTGAAAGTATAGCGCGTTTTACTTGTTTAATATCTTGCTTAGCGTTTGGACTCCCCATCGCTTGCAATGCCATAAAGCGCTCAACGGTTAAGGTGAAGTCCTCTTTTAGCTGCTCAGTAAATTGGGATAACACAGCAGGCTTTATTCCTCGCCAGCCTTTCTCTGCGGCAAATCGAGGGGAGCTTGCTACGGTAATTAATTGACTCACACGAACTGGTGCCGTTAATGCGGCTTGAGTGGCAATTAATCCACCAAGAGACCATCCAAGCCACGCGGCTTTTTCTGGTGCTTGAGCTAATACTTGCGTCACCATCTCATCAAAATCAGCACTGCCAAGATCTGCACTGTGTCCGTAGCCTGATAGGTCAACGCTATGAACTCGGTACTGTGCGCTTAGCTTCTCAATAACAGGCTGCCACACTGCACCATTCATTCCCCATCCGTGAATGAGAACCAGATCGGAACCTTCGCCTGCCGTTTGCCAATAAAGAGGAGTTGTCATCTACACTGCCTATTTGTGTTCAAAAATAATGGATGGTTAAGTGTTCATCAGGTTACTGCGAAGGTCAATGCAAAAGTTAGGGGTTAGCCATTGTGATTATTGCAATTTGGCGATGCCACCCTCTACAACCATTTGGTGCCAGAACTGTATTGATTTAATCCCTAATGTTCCTCGCTGCCAGCAATGTGGTTTACAAACCGAACATGAAACCGACGTCTGCGGTGAATGTTTATTACAGCCACCACAATGGGATCGCCTATTTTGTATCAGTGATTACTCTGAGCCTTTAAAGGAGTACGTCAGCAAATTGAAATATGCTCAACACTTTTGGTTAGCACGGGATTTAGGCGTTCTTTTAAGTGGGCACATTACAGAACCAGCTCCGCTGATCATCCCTGTTCCTTTACATTGGAAACGATTTTGGTGGCGATCCTACAATCAAAGCGATTTATTAGGATGGACGTTAACAAGGGAATTCAATCTTGAAAAAACAGTGACTCGCTGTGACACAAAAATAGTAACAAGAGTTAAAGCGACTCGTCCTCAGCAAGGATTATCTCGATCTTTTCGTCAAACAAACTTACTCGGTGCATTTAAGGTGATGAAACCGATCAATGAGAAACATGTTGCGATTGTGGATGATGTGGTGACTACGGGGGCAACGATTAATCTGTTGTGTGCGGAATTGAGAAAGGTGGGGGTTGAGCGGATTGATGTGTATGCGGTTTGTCGGACGGGGCGAAGTTAGGGGCTAGGGGCTATACGCTATGCTAACTAGAGACTAGAACGCTGCGCTTCTATAAGAGCAAGAGCTAAGAACTAGAATTCAGATCGCTTCGCTTGCAGAGTTCAGAGGTACTGGCTTTTAGCTCCTCCCCCTTACTAAGGGGGAGGCTGGGAGGGGGTCAAGAACTAACAGCGTATAAATTAAGTTAGCTATGAATTCAATTCCAACTTCATCGTAATGACCCCTCCCTAACCCTCCCCTTATTAAGGGGAGGGAACTGTATTGCGCACACTGCAAGCAAAGCGATCTAAATTCTAGCTCTCCACTTTTGATCTTATAGAAGCAAAGCGGTCTAGTTAGCGCAGCGTATCGCCTCTAGTTTCCTCATACTCTGCAATCACAACGATCCCCTCTGAACTCTGCAAGGGAGCTTGCGACCAATCTGAACCCTGCTCTTAAAAAACCACAAGCAAACGATTGCTTTTTACTTTTTTATCTATAGAATCCTGTCCCAATTGATTAAGCACTCATTTAATCAATCAACCCCAATAGAGATAGGTTCTGATTAACAGCAATCACAGATTGACGCCTTCTCACTTCATGTTCCCATTCAGCGAACCATGAAGACAACGTTATACAATTAGGAATATCGGCCATGACCGTTAAAAATAACACTACAAAACCATCTGAACTGATTTATCAATTAGATGAGCGTCCACCGCTACCGCACACTTTATTTGCTGCACTTCAGCATTTATTGGCGATGTTTGTCGCGATTATTACTCCCTCTCTGATCATTTGTCAGACGCTTGGTGTTCCTGCAGCTGAAACAAATACCATCATTAGTATGTCTCTGTTCGCTTCTGGTATTTCTTCTTTTATTCAAATCAAAACGTTCGGTCCAATTGGCTCTGGTCTTCTTTCTGTTCAAGGAACAAGCTTCAATTTCTTAGGTCCTATCATTGGTGCAGGCCTAGCACTTAAAGCCGGCGGTGCTGATGTCCCAACCATGATGGCCGCCATTTTTGGTACTATCTTAGTGGCTTCGACTGCTGAAATCTTCTTATCTCGCGTGCTTGAATACGCTCAAAAAATCATTACTCCATTAGTGTCTGGTATTGTTGTTACTTTAATTGGTTTAACGCTTATCCAAGTTGGCCTAGTGTCGATGGGTGGTGGTTACTCTGCAATGGGTGATGGCACATTTGGTAGCTTGGATAAACTGGCGCTGGCTGGTACGGTATTACTTATCATTGTGGTTCTTAACCGCTCTACTAACCCTTACCTACGTATGGCTTCTATCGTGATTGCAATGGCTATCGGTACAATCGCGGCATGGGCAATGGGTATGCTTAATACCAATATGGCTCACGACGCTGAATTAATCGCCCTGCCAATTCCAATGCAATATGGCTTAAGCTTTGATTGGTCCCTGTTTATTCCTCTGGTTCTGATTTTCTTAATCACTGCACTAGAAGCAATTGGCGATATTACGGCAACGTCAGAAGTATCAGGCCAACCGGTAAAAGGGCCTGTGTATATCAAACGCATTAAAGGCGGTGTATTAGCCGATGGCATAAACTCAGCCATTGCTGCCGCGTTCAACAGCTTCCCTAACTCAACCTTCAGCCAAAACAACGGCGTTATTTTGCTAACCGGTGTTGCTAGCCGTTACGTTGGTTACTTCATTGCGGGTATGTTAGTTATCCTTGGTTTATTCCCAGGTGTTGCAAGTATGGTTCAAGTGATCCCTGAGCCTGTACTTGGTGGTGCTACGATTGTGATGTTCGGTACGATTGCGGCGGCAGGTGTGCGTATTATCTCTCGTGTTGATCTAGATCGTCGTGCAATCCTAATCATGGCAATGTCTTTCTCTATGGGGCTTGGTCTGGCACAAAAACCTGAGATTCTTCAGTTTATGCCTGAGATGATTAAAAACATCTTCTCATCAGGTGTAACTGCAGGTGGTGTGACGGCGATTCTTCTTAATATTATTCTTCCAAGCAGTGAAGTGTTTGAAGAAGAGAAAGAAGATGCGAAGATCTAAGGGTAGAGGCGAGAAAAGAACTAGAGGCTATACGCTGCGCTAACTAGAGACTATAAAAGCATGTATGACTGATGTGGTGATATTTTAGGTTTCAGGGCGCTGCGCTTGCAGGTTTCAGGTGTACTCGCTTTTGATCTTCCTGAAACCTGAGACCTGAATCCTCGTTTTTTGCTCTTATAGGAGCGAAGCGGTCTAGTTAGCGCTAGCGTATAGTTTCTAGTTCTTTTGCTGAACCCTGCTCTTAATCTCTATCTCCCCAACGGCAACTCTACCTGAACTTTCAAGCCACCTTCTCTACGGTTCGACAAGCTCACTTCGCCTTGATGCTGACCGACAATACGTTTTACTATCGCTAAGCCTAAACCCGTACCTTCACTTCCACGAGCAGTATCACCACGAGTAAAGGGTTCAAATACCGATTCTAATTGCGCTTCATCAATACCGGGACCATTATCTTCAATAATAATCCATGCGGTTTTATGGTCAGCAGAAACGCGAGTAGATACAGCAATCCAATCACCACCATAGCGGATCGCGTTCACAACTAAATTAGTGACGACTCGTTTAATCGCAATCGCATTACCATGAACAGATTGAGGTATATCTACCAAGTTGGTTTTGATCTCACGCTCATAGCCCCCTTCAGCTAAAATCACCTCATTAATGATGGTGTTAATATCCACATCGATGAAATCTTGTTTTGCTACCGGTTTGAGATAATCCATGAACTGTCCGATGATCTCATTACACTCTTCCGTATCTTTAATCATACTTTCAGCGAGATAATCATCTTGTGGCGACATCATCTCTGTTGCTAAACGAATGCGTGTTAATGGGGTACGAATATCATGGCTCACCCCAGCCATTAGTAATGCTCTGTCTTGCTCTAACTGCTGAATTCCTTTCGCCATCTGATTAAAGGCCCGAGTCACTGCTTGAATTTCTGATGCACCTTTTTCTGGTAGTGGTTCTGGGATCTCACCTTTACCGACTTTACGTGCGGCAGTTTGTAGTGCCATTAATGGTCGATTTTGAATACGTATAAACGCCCACCCTCCGAGGATCACTAATAAGGCGATAAATAGACTGTTTCTAAATAAGGGGGCAAAGTCTTCTTCTTGCAGCTCCGAAAGCGGGATCCGCATATAAAACTCAGGCATCGCTTCCGTCTTCATCCACAGAACGTAACTGTCTGCTCCTAGGATCAAGCGTACCTCTGTTGGTGACTCTAACTCCCGAGTCATCTCTTTACTTAAAAATTCAACGGGGCTCGCTTGGTAATACTCTCTCATTTCAAGATCATGTTCATCATGAATACTGACACCAAGCTGCTCTAGTAATTGACGGCGTAATGGTTGGTCTAATTGAATATTTTCACCATCTTCAAGCGTGACATCTTCCGCTAACATTAAGCGCACTTCATAAGCCAAAATACGGTTGAACTGTTGCAAACTAGGTAAGAGTGCATAGTTAAATACGGCAAGGTAAGAAAACACCTGACTGGCGATAAGAAGGGATGCGAGGAGTAAAAGGGTTCTGGCAAAGGTACTTTTCATGGGAGTTCTCTGTTTGACGATGAATTTGAAGAGAGCTAGAGACTATACGCTGCGCTAGCTAGAAACTATAACAGCGAGTATGGTTGGTGTGGATTTAGGTTTCAGGACGCTTCGCTTTCAGGGTTCAGGAAGAGCAAGAGCTGAGTTCGGTTTCTTTTTGCTCTTCCTGAACCCTGAGACCTCGCTTTTTGCTCTTATAGGAGCGAAGCGGTCTAGTTAGCGCTAGCGTATAGTATCTAGTTTCGAACACTGTTGTTACAGCGACAAAGAATGGTTCTCCCCCTTTATAGCTATAACGATGAGATCGACATAGTCAATACAAGGGGAGGAACTGTATTTTTGACGCTTCAATCACAACGATCGCCCCTGAACCCTGCAAGGGAGCTTGCGACCGATCTGAACTCTGCTTTATCCCTATCCCTCTGCCCCATCCGGTACAAACACATAACCCAATCCCCATACCGTTTGAATATAACGAGGGCGACTTGGATCTTCTTCAATCATGCGACGAAGACGAGAGATTTGCACATCGATAGAACGTTCCATTGCTGAATATTCACGACCACGTGCCATGTTCATCAACTTATCACGAGACATAGGTTCACGCATATTGGTGACTAATGATTTAAGTACCGCAAATTCCCCTGATGTTAGTGGCATCGGTTCTTCGTTACGGAACATTTCACGCGTACCTAGGTTTAGGCGGAATTCACCAAACTCAACCATTTTATCTTCGGCGCTTGGCGCACCCGGAGCTTCAATAACCTGACGACGTAAAACGGCACGAATACGCGCCAGTAGCTCGCGAGGGTTAAATGGCTTTGGTAGATAATCATCCGCACCCACTTCCAAGCCAACAATCCGATCAATCTCATCGCCTTTTGCAGTCAACATTAAAATAGGTAGCGTATTGTTCGCACTACGTAGACGACGACAAATAGACAAGCCATCTTCACCCGGAAGCATTAAGTCCAATACCATTAAGTGAAAGGTTTCTCGAGCTAACAAACGATCCATTTGCTCACTATTAGCTACGCTACGTACTTGAAAGCCTTGCTCTGATAAATAACGCTCTAATAAAGAACGAAGACGAGCATCATCATCAACGACTAAAATCTTATGGTTTTCTTGCATGGGCTTAACCTCAATATATGTCTTATTTCAGTTTACTCGTAACTTTAAGCAATAGAAGTGCTATTTCATAAAAAATGATAGGTAAAATTGTTACTTTTTATGTAACAGCTTCAAACTTTACGTATAGAATAAAGTATTAAGATAGCTTTACATGTCATATTGACTATTTAGTTAATAAAAAAGCATGAGCACGATAGATTGGTGAGTAAATATGTTAGTCGGATATAAACGAGCACAATGCAAAAAGGTTCTGGTTATCAACCGTAAAGGTGGTGCTGGGAAATCAACCTTTGCGATTGCAATGGCATCTTTCTACGCCCATCAAAATGTAAAAACTGAAATTATTGATCTCGATCCTCAAGGTACAAGTTATTTTTGGGGAAGTAAAAACGAGGGGGTGAGAACAACTAAATTTTTGCCGTCATCTAATATTCCTTTTTCTTTAGCTTTGCGATTAAAAGCAGATACTCGAATTACGGTAATTGATTCGCCTTCTAACTTTAGCCAATTTGAAATGGAAAAATACATTTCGATGGTGGATAAAATCGTTTTTCCTGTTCAACCCTCACCGATTGATGTTCACTCAATGTTAGGATTTATTAAGGATTTAATTAAGTCTCCTGCCTTTAAAAACAACGGCGTTGAATTAGCGTTTGTTATTACTCGCTGTAAAGAAAACAATCAAGGCACTGAGTTTGTTCATAAAGTACTGCAGCACATGAAATACCCGTTATTGGGCACCATGTCTGAGAGTCAGGCATATCAAAATATGTTTTCTGAAAAGAACAGTTTTTTGATTAGCCATCCAGAATTAGATAAAGAACTTTGGCAAAATATGAAGCAGTGGCTTGATGTTGATATGACGCCACCACAAACGCCAGATCCAGAAGAAAAACAAGTGGCCGAGCCGAAGTCAGCCACTTATCGTTCTTTACTTAATAAGCGTTATTAATGCCTTTTTTAAGCATTACGTGACTTTGTAATTAAATACCAAACTCAGCACGGTACGCTTTTACTGATTCAAGTTGCTCAGCATTGCCACCTTTCTCTTCTAAGAAAGAGATTAAATCAGTTAAGCTTACAATTGAGATAATTGAGCAACCAAAATCACGTTCTACTTCTTGAATCGCAGATAACTCGCCTTTGCCTTTTTCTTGGCGATCGATAGCAACAAGAACACCAGCAAGATCTGCACCGTTTGCTTGAATGATTTCCATTGATTCACGGATAGCTGTTCCTGCCGTGATCACGTCATCAACGAGCATGATGCGGCCTTCAAGTGCGCTACCCACTAGATTGCCACCTTCACCATGATTCTTTGCTTCTTTACGGTTAAAGCAATATGGCTTATCGGTATCGTGGTGATCTGCTAAGGCTACTGCTGTTGTCGTTGCAATTGGGATGCCTTTGTACGCAGGACCAAATAGCACATCATAATCAATACCTGATTCAACTAATGCTGCTGCATAGAAACGTCCCAAACGCGCTAGATCACGACCGGTATTGAATAGACCAGCGTTGAAAAAATATGGGCTTGTACGGCCTGACTTTAAAGTAAACTCACCAAACTTTAGTACTTCTTTCTCAAGGGCAAATTCAATAAACTCACGCTGGTATGCTTTCATTTTCATTCTCTCTTTTTTGGTATTGTAATATTTAAAATAAAAAACTATACGCTACGCTGACTAGAAACTAGACCGCTTCGCTTCTATAAGAGCAAAAAGCAAAGGGTTCAGGTTTCAGGAAGGTCAAAAGCGAGTACACCTGAAACCTGCAAGCGTAGCGTCCTGAATCCTAGAGCTCAGCTCTTAAAACACATAAAAAAATAGCCCCTGAATTAGGAGCTATAAAAATCAATTATTCGGCCAACGCCGCTTTCTGCTTCTCAATGATATCATTGATGCCCTGTTGCGCCAGAGCCAGCATGTCTAACAACTCTTGGTGAGAGAACGGCGCTTCTTCTGCCGTGCCCTGCACTTCAATCATCTTACCGTCTTCCATCATTACGACGTTCATATCGGTATCGGCTGCTGAGTCTTCTACATACTCAAGGTCACAAATCGCTTCGCCGTTGTAGATACCAACAGAAACCGCAGCAACATGGCCTTTCATTGGGTTTTTCTTCAACTTGCCCGATGCAATCATGTGATTAATAGCGTCGGCTAATGCAACACTTGCGCCTGTGATAGATGCAGTACGTGTACCACCATCCGCTTGGATAACATCACAATCGACCGTGATCATTTGCTCACCTAACGCTTCTAGGTCAACAGCAGCACGAAGGCTACGAGCGATCAGACGTTGGATTTCCATCGTACGACCACCTTGCTTACCACTTGCCGCTTCACGACGGTTACGTGTGTGTGTTGCGCGAGGTAGCATGCCGTATTCAGCCGTTACCCAACCTTTACCTTTGCCTTTTAACCAGCGAGGAACATTTTCTTCAACACTTGCAGTACAAATTACTTTTGTATTACCAAATTCAACTAATACAGACCCTTCTGCGTGCGCAGTAAAGTTACGAGTAAGAGTAATTGGACGGACTTGCTGAGCTGTTCTTCCGCTAGGACGCATGGCAGATACCTTGATTATGACAAATTGTCGGCGATTATACCCAAGTACAAGAATAAAGCATAGCGTCGGTTTCTTTGATAAGCGCCACTTACTTCCTAAAGCGCTTATCTGCTATAGTATGCCCAATATTTTTATTCATCATCCTTCCTATTGATGATTTGAGGACGCTTACATGATCTACAGTATGACAGCTTACGCACGCCGCGAAGTAAAAGGCGATTGGGGAACCGCTGTGTGGGAAATCCGCTCAGTAAACCAACGTTATTTAGAAACATATTTTCGCATGCCGGAACAATTCCGTGGTTTAGAGCCTGTATTACGTGAGCGTTTTCGTAAGCGTCTTGCTCGCGGTAAAGTGGAATGTCACCTACGCTTTGAATCAAACAACGCAGCAAGCAGTGAATTAAGAATCAATGAAGACCTAGCTCGCCAAGTAATTAAAGCAGCACAATGGGTAAAAACTGAATCTGGCGAAGGCGGTATTAACCCTTTCCAAGTTCTGCAATGGCAAGGTGTAATGGAAGCACCAGAGCAAGATTTCGATTCTATCAATAAAGAGCTATTGGCTGAATTTGAACTGGCTGTGAATGATTTTGTTGAAGCGCGTGCAAGCGAAGGCGAAAACATGAAAGCACTGATCGTTCAGCGTTTAGATGCAATCACGGAAGAAGCAGCGAAAGTTCGTGCTCGTATGCCTGAAATTCTAGAATGGCAACGTAACCGTCTGCTAACTAAATTTGAAGATGCGAAAATTGAATTAGATTCTTCTCGTGTAGAACAAGAGCTTATCCTTCTTGCTCAAAAATCTGACGTAGCTGAAGAGCTTGATCGTTTAGATTCACACGTAAAAGAAACAACCAATGTGATGAAGAAAGGCGGCGCTTGTGGCCGTAAGCTTGATTTCATGATGCAAGAATTTAACCGTGAAGCGAACACGCTAGCGTCTAAATCCATCAGCACCGATGTAACAGCATCTGGCGTTGAGCTTAAAGTACTGATCGAACAAATGCGTGAGCAAATTCAAAATATTGAATAACTTTTATTACAAGACTCATTATCAATGATTAACATCAAAAGCCTCTGAAAACAGAGGCTTTTTTTGTTTAAAGATAAATCTTTTGATACATACTAGGAAAATATATGACTACTGATACACCATCATCAATAAACATTTTGTTTGCTGGTGTGATTCACAATATATCTCACTCTTCAACGATACATAATATCCCAAGTCCTGAAACATTTACTCTATTGATTACGACACCATTCGGTCGCCAACAAATCGAAGATTATATTAATATATTATGCAGGAAGGCTTACACGGAGCAAGCTAGCGTTTCTGATGCCGATCTTCATTTGTGGCTTTTACCGGCTATTAACGCCTTAATAACCTGCAATAGCGACCAGTTTCCCTCAGTATATAAAGCATTAACAACCCTAACGGTAACTAATAACACGTTCTTTATTACTCAAAAAGCCCTCATCTATTGGCGTGGATCCATTGATTGCTGGCATTACTTATTGTTAATGATCAGCCATCATTCAGATGGACTACCTGAGCAAATAAAACAGTTATTAAAACAACAACTCGCCATTGGAGACAACTCGACTTATTACCATACTCATCGTAATGAATATGCGAAAAGTGCGCATGTCCCTTATTTTATGCACGCTTTTCTTATCGACAAGCTGTTCACGCAAGGCCAAGGGTATGTTGCCACTTGCCAACGCTTTTCCGACTTACCAAACCGTGCAAGCAGAGTGAAACATCTCAAAGAAAAAATTCACGAATTAAAGCAGCGATTAACCGTCATCTCCAACACCTTAAGTCAAATAGAAACGCCAAGTCATCCCTTACCTCATCCTGAGTTGACTCAATTATCGATTATTTTAGACCTATTGTGCCCACAACCCACCACGATGGATGATGACAGCCAAGAGAAATGGAGAAGGCATTACCACGGACTTCAACAACAGTGCCTCAATATCGCCATTACCATGTTGAATGAACCTAAACTTGCTAGCAATGTATTAAAAGAGGATCTCTTAATTCACCATGATATCAAGACAACAATAAGCGCTCACCCTCTTGAATACCCAACGGATCAACAGGTTTTATTTCCATTAAGTGATCGCCATGTTCAGCAACTTGCGCATCAAACGGTTCGATATGCAAATACGCCATTAAGCGATGCCGAAAAAGCAGAACGAGAATGGGTAATTCAACAGGCATACAGACTGTTTGAAAAGGATGATAGTCACCTAAAATCTGGCAATATTTGGTTATCCGATACGGTACAGTTTTTTGATTTCCATAAAGACGCGTTTCAAACATTAGCTTTTAGCCAGGTCACTCAATTAGTGCTAGAACAGGCTCAATGTTATTTTAATCGTCCGCGTTTTCTCGCTTACTCACCCAATGCTGAGTGGCACGTCGCATTACGTAATGCAGATTGGCCAACTTACCCATCAACAGTAACGGGATACGGTGTATTCCCTAATGGCGCTAAAAATATATTACAACGCCCTAACGATCAGAAAAAAGGCGTACACGTTAACGCCAATGATTATCTCGGCATTACATACCATGTAAAAAATCCTGACGATTATCCAATAAGCAACGTAAGTGTCATCAATCAAGTTGATGTATTTAATGAATTTGGGGAGTGCGTTTTCTCAGACAAATGGTCGGATTTAATGGTGCCAAATAAAACCAATTTTGTGCTTTATGTTATGGAGCCAGCAGAATCCTATCGTGGTGTTTGGCGCTTTCGTAGTTGGTATGGCGAGCAGTGCTTATTGCAACAGTGTTTCTTTGTCGATCCAACCCATCCTGTCGCTACACACTAAATGATTCATTACTCATCAAAGTATGCCTAAGAGATAATAATATGGAAGATTTTCCAAAGAACATAACCATTGAAGTTGAGCTAAATAACACTCTCTCTATTCGCGCAGCACTACACCGTTACCAACAATTACTGTATACAAAAGAAGCATTTCAAGATGCCGACTTTTCTACTTTTTTTAATGTCGAATTTGTATCCATTAAAAACAATCAATTACCTGAGCCATTACAGTTAGCCGATGCTGGATTATGCCGACCCGTTCTGGATGAATGCTTTCAAATCAATGAAGAGCGTTATGTGCCGTCATCACACGTATTCTCTTTCGGTGATGCCTCCTACGTTTCTGAGGTTTTATTTTTTGCCCATGCTCTACAATTTAATGAGCTAAAAAACGATATTATCGAGACCGCTAAAGCCATGGTTCATTACGCTCGTTGCGTTAATGATACTTCTGATATGTGGGTTGATGACATGCATATTTTTGGGCTAGAAGCGCTCTACCTTCTTGCTCGTATTCACCCTGATTGCTCTTGGTTACTCGCACAACTGCACATTCCTTATTGGGATTTTGAGCATGTCATCCACTCTGGTGATTACTTATCCTCTCTCCTCTCTCATCTTGGTTGGACAAAGGACACCATTAACGCCTATGTATGGTGTGACTCTACCGAATTACGCTATGCTTTTTATGCAGAAATAGATTGTGGTTCGCCTTATAGTGAGAGTCATCCTTCACTTGCGGAGCACCTACGACAACACCCTGATGATTATCATTATTTCCAGCACGCATTAATTCAACGCTTCAAGGAAATGCCGTTATTGGCTTACTCGAAAATAGAGGAGGATGAGGACAAGAACATTTCAGTTGTCACTCCTTTTTTCCTTACGATGCAAATCCGGTGGGATGAGAGAGAGGATGAAGACCAACTCCCTCTGCAAGAGTGGTTTATTAATGGCACATTAGAAAATGAAATCCATACGTTAGAAACTCGACTACATGCCATGGTTCACACGCCTCTCATTGTGATGTCCGAGAAAAACCAACAGTCAGAAGCGATCCGTCGCGCTTATGATGACAATGATCGCTATCTGAAGGGAAAAGCAATCCAAGATATGAAAGCGTTCTTTGTGGACGGTTTCAATAATGGCGCGGAGCTTTGGGAGTATATTCAACATGGCAATAACCTTGATGTGCTTAACGACATCGAACCGGTTGATATCGCCAAACTCATCAAGGATAAAAATCTCGCATTAAAACAACAAACGAATTGGCATCTCGGTAGTATGGATGCTTTTGATGAGCGCTTACATCGTATCCTTGGGGAGTTTTGTATTGATTTATTCGATGAGTCAGAAAACAGTGACAACACCACCCACCACTCTCAAGGTGGATTAACACTATCACTCACGGTACGTCTTGATTCTAACGTGTTGGAGAAAGAGCACTATTTCGATCCAAAAGCATTACTGCTACGTACTCTTGATGTTTTCCAACGCCTAATGGATGTCGACGAGCTTCACGATAATACCCGTGACATGCTGGTTGATGAGTACAATATCATCTCTCATGAAGCCTTTGATTTGCGCTACACAAACCTCGAAGAAAATGACGAGAACGATCTCGATATTCTTCGTAGTAAACAAATCAACATGTTCAACGCGTTAATTGAGGATATTTATAATCACGACGTTGAAGCAAATCATTTACGATCTTTTGATCGTCTTGTTTCGCTTAATCGTCCATCCGTGATGGCGTGTAATTGGAACGCTGATAGTTTGGTGTGTCACGCTCTTGCTGCCCATCAAATTCGCAATGATTTTAATGCAAATCAATATGATGAGTTAACCCAATTCTTGATCGACTTTATCTCAGAATCGTTCATCGCATCTTGGTTAAGAGCGCTCTTTCAACGCTGCCACCTTGCCTCATCTCCTAATTACGACAATCACGGAAATCCAATTAAAAAAGGCCTATCTAAGGAAGAGGTTACACTTATAACCCAGCATTTTACAGAGTTACCACCAATAGATGGCAATGAAAAAAGCGCTCAGTTATTGATTTCAACCTTGCTCAAACAACACCTAAAAGCAGAAGACGATCGTCTCATTAGTCAGGAGCAACCTTATTATAAACTGTTTTCATTTAGAAAAGGGCAACCTGCGTGTATTGCTGTTTATTTTTTATCACAGCGTATACCTTTAAAAATCAAACCATTAGTAAATAGACTTCTCAATTTCTATGTAGAAGTCGTACCACAACGTACGTTGAATTACATCATCAAAACAGAAACTCCAAATGCAAGTGCTGATTTTGGTGACATCATAAAACGTATTGATTTTTTTGATCATTTAATAAAAGTTGGCATCCCTGCTTCTGTATCATTAGCCTATCAGGCCGTAAATCCAACGGAAGAGGATTATGATCCATCCATGATATCCATCTACAGTGAGATAAATAGTAATGATAATTCCATGTTCGGCTCTATTAATAAGAGAAAAGCTCAAGAATTAGAAATTGGGTTGCAACGTGTAAAACAAAAATCACGCTTAGGATTTTATCATCGGGTACAACAAAAACACCCTGAGTTTACAGGCCTTTGTCAGCCTGATATCGATGATGTATTAACGCGTTTTTCTTATGCCAACATTGATCAATCGCAAGTAAGATTAGACAATACAAGGCTCCAAGAAAATGCCAATGCCTTTCATCAACACTTCATGGCATACCTTTCTGGTAAGGTCTCATTAGAAGAGATGCAGGCGTATTACCACTTACACTGCGATCAGGACTTAAACACGGGTTCTGATTATCGCGGTTACGCTGGGATCGAGGATGTTATATGGAAACTGGATACCTTCAAACGCGATCGTCTGGTGCAATTTTTAATACACCATTCGATTTCTGGAGTGGAATTCATCGCAAGTGGTTATGCAAAAGACCATGACGATGGATATTCAGATGAACAGCAACAACTACTATTGGATTATTTATTAGAACAAAATACCCCTATCGCACGGTTAATTGAATACAGCTTAACAAGCCGTGAAAATGTGTTTGAAAGGTATCTTTTATCTCTTGCTCACAGTAAGGTGCTATTTGTAGAAATGGACAACTTGCATACAGACGATAAATTGCAGTTGCTTGATGTATTAGATAGCTATACGAATACGGAAGAAATGATTGCGCATTATCTACATGACCCATCCCCTAAAGTGGTCAAAAAAGCACAACGTTTTCTGAGTTAACCAAAATAAAAAAGCCTCATAGACGCTATCTCTGACTGAGGCTTTTTATTGACTCAACGGCCTTAAAACGACTTAATCAAGACTACTCATCATATTTCTTACTATTCTCATGCGCTTCATATGGCCAGTAATGATGTCCAGCTCGGATTAATAACGTCGCTGCGGCTAAAATAAAGGCAGCCAATGCTAACCATACGACTAATACCGCATCTAACTCTTTCATTCCTAGCGTGATGTAACGAGCAATGGCCATCATCGCAATATAGATAGGATAACGCACAGGGATCTTACCGTTCATCACAAATTGCTGCACCATGGCGAGCACTTCAAGATAAATAAACATCAATAGGATATCCGTTAACTGGATCTGCCTTACAGAAAACACATGAATAAACTCATTCATCATGGCAAATAAGGTTGCTAACGTGATCGCAACCAACAGAACAGCCTCTAAAATATGAAATACTTTTAAGAAAGGCTTACTAAATGATTTAGGTAAATGAGAAGGCATAAGGAGTTATCCACCGTTATTACTATAATAAATATTGATAATTAATTGGTTACACTCTAATGATAGAGCGAAGACAAGTTAACACAAAATTATTATTTCAATTAGCGTATTTATTTCATTCAAATTAATTGTTGATTGTGCTATTGTTCGCCACCCAATTTTCTATGCTTCGCATTCCTATTTTTTTTACCGTTTAAGTGTAATTTAAAGAAGAAATGCCATAACTCCCAAGAGAATCTATCATGAGTAAAGGCACACTTTATATTGTGTCAGCGCCAAGTGGTGCTGGTAAGTCGAGTTTGATCTCGGCACTGTTAGAAAGCAACCCAACTTATGCTATGAAAGTCTCTGTGTCTCATACTACTCGTGGTATGCGCCCAGGAGAAACAGATGGTGTTCATTACCATTTTATACAGAAAGAGCATTTTGAAGAGCTGATTGAAAAAAATGAATTTCTAGAATACGCAGAAGTTTTTGGTAATTATTACGGAACTTCTCGTGTTTGGATCGAAGAAACTCTTGATAAAGGCATTGATGTATTCTTGGACATTGACTGGCAAGGCGCTCGTCAAATCCGTAAACAGATGCCTTTAGCAAAAAGTGTGTTTATTCTTCCTCCATCAAATGGGGAATTAGAACGACGCTTAAATGCACGTGGTCAAGACAGCGATGCTGTTATTGCTAAGCGCATGAGTGAAGCAAAGTCTGAAATCTCTCACTATAATGAATATGATTATGTGATTATTAATGATGACTTTGATACTGCACAAATGGACTTCCGTTCCATTATTCGTGCAGAGCGCTTAAAGCAAGACAAACAAACTATGAAATACAAAGGTATGTTAGCAGCATTATTAGCTGACTAATTTCTTAGTATTTCTATTAGTATCTCGTAACCCTAGCTAGAAACTTATACCAGTTACTTGTATACTTTCTCAACATATAACTATTTTTGTTAATAAATTGGAGTCCTCATGGCACGTGTAACCGTTCAAGACGCAGTTGAAAAAATCGGCAACCGTTTCGACCTTGTTTTAATTTCATCTCGTCGCGCACGTCAACTACAAACTGGTGGTAAAGATGCGCTAGTGCCTGAAGAGAACGATAAGACTACTGTTATCGCTCTTCGTGAAATTGAAGAAGGCCTGATCACAAAAGATCTACTTGATGCTCGTGAACGTCAAGAGCAACAAGAGCAAGATGCCGCTGAATTAGCAGCAGTAAGCTCAATCACTCACAATCGTTAATCTCTATAGTCTTTTATAGATTATAAATTACAGCAAACCTGACGGGGCGAAATTTGGATTTATTCGATAGCCTGAAAGATGTTGCCAAAGATTACCTGCCAGAGCCTCACATTGAGGCTCTTCGTCGATCTTACCTGGTAGCAAAAGAGGCCCATGAAGGGCAGACTCGCTCAAGTGGCGAACCTTATATCATTCATCCAGTAGCTGTGGCTCGTATCCTTGCAGAAATGCGACTCGACCATAAGACGCTAATGGCTGCACTGCTTCACGATGTTATTGAAGACACAGAAGTTAGCAAGGAAGAGCTAGCAGAACAATTTGGCGAGACTGTTGCTGAATTGGTGGATGGCGTTTCTAAGCTGGACAAACTTAAGTTCCGCGATAAAAAAGAAGCGCAGGCTGAAAACTTCCGAAAAATGGTCATGGCGATGGTGCAAGACATCCGCGTTATTTTGATCAAACTTGCTGACCGTACTCACAATATGCGTACATTAGGTGCTCTACGCCCTGATAAACGCCGTCGTATTGCTCGTGAAACCTTAGAAATTTTCTCTCCTCTGGCACATCGCCTTGGTATCCACAATATTAAAACTGAACTTGAAGAGTTAGGTTTTGAAGCCCTTTACCCAAATCGCTATCGCGTATTAAAGAAAGTAGTAAAATCGGCTCGTGGCAACCGCAAAGAGATGATCCAAAAAATCCATTCCGAAATTGAAGGCCGCCTTGCAGAAGCTGGCATTAAAGGTCGAGTATTGGGTCGAGAGAAAAACCTGTTCTCTATTTATCACAAAATGAAAAACAAAGAGCAGCGCTTCCATACTATTATGGATATCTATGCATTCCGAGTAGTTACTGACAATGTCGATACTTGTTATCGTGCATTAGGTCAGGTTCATAGCCTCTATAAACCTCGCCCTGGTCGTATTAAAGATTACATTGCTGTACCAAAAGCCAATGGCTACCAATCTCTTCATACTTCAATGGTTGGCCCTCACGGTGTCCCTGTTGAAGTGCAGATCCGCACTGAAGACATGGAACAGATGGCGAATAAAGGTGTGGCGGCACACTGGTCGTATAAAGAGGGTGATAACTCAAGTACTACCGCTCAGATCCGCGCTCAGCGTTGGATGCAAAGCTTACTTGAACTGCAACAAAGTGCAGGTAGCTCATTTGAATTTATTGAAAATGTAAAATCGGATTTATTCCCGAACGAAATTTACGTCTTCACACCAAAAGGCCGTATTTTTGAATTGCCTGTTGGCGCAACAGCCGTTGATTTTGCTTACGCCGTTCACTCTGATGTTGGCAACAGCTGTGTTGGTTCACGAGTTAACCGTCAGCCTTACCCTCTAAGTAAACCACTGAAGAGTGGTCAAACGGTTGAAATTATTAGTGCTCCTGGTGCTCGTCCAAATGCCGCTTGGCTAAACTATGTTGTGACCTCAAAAGCACGAACTAAGATCCGCCAAGTACTGAAAACCATGCGTAAAGAAGATTCTGTGATTTTAGGTCGCCGTCTACTCAATCACGCATTAGGCCATAATGTTTATTTAGCTGATATTACTGAAGAAAATATGACTCACGTTTTATCAGACCTAAAATTAGCGACACAAGACGATTTGTTAGCGGCGATTGGTTTAGGCGAATTAATGAGTATTGTCGTTGCACGCCGATTACTTGGCGATGCCGATGAACTGACAGAACAAAACTCATCGAACATTGAGACGTCTACTGGTAAGAAATTACCTATCCGTGGCGCTGATGGTATCTTACTGACATTCGCAAACTGTTGTCGCCCTATTCCTGGTGACCATATTATTGCTCACGTAAGCCCTGGCCGTGGTCTTGTGGTTCATATGGAAGATTGTGCCAACGTTCGTGGTTATCAAAAAGAATTAGATAAGTATATGGGTGTTGAATGGGCTGATGAATTCGATCAAGAATTTGCAACGGCTCTGGATATTGACATTCAAAACCACCAAGGGGCATTAGCAGATTTAGCCAATGTCATTGCTGGTACTGGATCTAATATTCGTGGTATCACAACCGAAGAGAAAGACGGTCGCTTATATACGATAACCATCGAATTAACGGCAAAAGATCGCACGCATTTAGCTGAGATTATGCGTCGAATTCGTGTTATGCCACACGCTCTGAAAGTTCGTAGACATAAGAACTAGAAACTATACGCTACGCTAACTAGAGGCTATAAGTGCCGTATGGTTGGCGTGGTAAGTTCTTAGGTTTCAGGACGCTACGCTTACAGGTTTCAGGTGTACTCGCTTTTGAACCTCCTGAAACCTGAGAACTGAACCCTTTGCTTTTGTTCTTATAGGAGCGAAGCGGTCTAGTCTCTAGTTAGCACCGCGTATAGTTTCTAGTTCCAATTTTACTGCCCTTACTCGTCCCTAGTCCCTCTAACCTATTTCAAGAAATAAAAATCATGAACTTAGAACGCTATCAACGAATTACTTCTGTATTAAAATCACGTCAAACTGACCTCACCCTTTGTTTAGAAGAAACCCATAAATCCAATAACGTATCAGCCATTGTTCGTACCGCTGATGCCACGGGTATTCATAAAATTCATGCGGTATGGCCAACCGAGCAAATGCAAATGTTAGGGCATACTTCCGCAGGAGCTCGTAACTGGGTTGATGTTGAAACTCATAAAAGCATAAAAGATGCCGTTGCGGTTTTAAAAGCGCAAGGCATGCAGATTTTGGCAACTAACCTGTCTGATACTGCGGTTGATTTTCGCGAGGTTGATTACACCAAGCCAACGGCTATCATTTTAGGTAGCGAGAAAACCGGCATCAGCAAAGAAGCATTAGCCCTCGCAGATCAGGATATTATTATTCCTATGGTCGGCATGGTGCAGTCTCTGAATGTTTCTGTTGCTAGTGCATTGGTTTTGTATGAAGCGCAGCGTCAGCGTGATTTAGTGGGCATGTATGACCGTGAAGAGAGTACCCTACCTAAAGAATACATTAATAAAGTCTTATTTGAGCGCGGACACCCTGTACTTGCTAAAGTAGCGAAGCGTAAAGGTCTACCACTTCCTGAGCTGGATGAAACGGGGCAGATCGTGGCGGATGAAGCGTGGTGGGCAAGAATGCAGGCGGCAGATTAAGAGCAAGATCTTAGTAAAGCTAGAGACTATACGTTGCGCTAACTAGAAACTATAAGAGCAAGAGAGGTTCCTCTGAACTCTGCTCTTGCTGTTGCTCTTATAGAAGCGAAGCGGTCTAGTTAGTAAAACGTATAGTTTCTAGTTTCTAGTTAGCAAAGCGTATCGCTTCTAGTTTCTGATCAACATAAACGTTCCTGAAAACTCAGCAGCAGGCTGATCCCCATTACACAAATCAACCTTCACTTTAACTCGAGCTCGCTTACCTGATTTCAAGCGATCAAAATCCCCCTGTAAGCAATTTAATGATGTTATGCCTTTGGGGCTTTCAGTGATCGGCTGACGATAGCGAATATGACTATCAACTAACATTATACTGGTTGTATCCAAACCACGTTCTTTTAGGAGCAACCACACCATTCCCCATGCTGTGAGTGTTCCCATCGTAAAAATACTGCCCGCAAACATGGTATTATGTGGATTCAAATTAGCATTTAATACCGCACCAACTTCAAATCGATAGCCGGTATATTGAGTGATTTTAATCCCCATTTTATCGCTGATTGGTATCTCTTTCTCCCAGCGGTCTTGCAATTCTGCGCACCAATCTGGGCGACGTAATACATCTGCAAGCGGATCGAGTTGCTTAAGCATTTGCTGATGGCGGATCGGACCTCGCTCATCACTGAGCTCTCCTTGGTTTTCAAATCCATTACGAATATAAAAGGGAATCGCCTCTTCACGGGCATTACAGACTAACCGCTTTGCGCCCTCTTGACGCGCGTAAGACTCTAGAGCGACCATAATCAGTGCTCCTATACCTTTGCCTCGATAATTAGAAGAAACGGCCATATAACGGATTTGACCATCATTATCAGGGGTTAAATATAAACGTCCAACGGCAATCGGTTGTCCTCGCCCATCCAAAATCATTCGATGCTGGCTCATATCATCATACGCATCACGCTCTGAACCTTCAGGCTGACGCCAAGGCTCACGCAATACTTGCCAACGGAAATGGTAGTAGGCTTTTAGTTCGGTCTCTGTGGTTGGGGTGATCAATCGAAACATATAAATCCTTTTATTGTTGTTAGGGGTGAGACTTCAGATCGGTCGCAAGCTCCCTTGCAGAGTTCAGGGGTGATCGTTGTGAGACTAGGGACTATACGCTGCGCTAACTAGAGACTATAAGAGCAAAAAGCGAGAGTTCCGGGTTTCAGGCGTCAAAAAGAGCAAAAGCAATCACTCTGCAAGCAAAGCAAACTCAATTCTGTTCTTTCGTTTTTACTCTTATAGAAGCGATCTCGCTAGTAAAACGTATAGTTTCTAGTTCTTCTCCTGAAACCTAAAAAACTAACCACATCAACACACTCGCTCTTATAGTCTCTAGTCTCTAGTCTCTAGTCAGCGAAGCGTATAGCCTCGCTTTTCATCATCCCCACTCTAAACCTGCAACCAAAACGTCACTGGCCCATCATTCACTAGCGACACTTTCATGTCCGCGGCAAAACGTCCTCTTTGCGTATTTATCTTCTCTTCACATAAATCAGAAAAATAATCATACAAACGCTCGGCATCAACAGGATGTGCCCCTTTTGAAAAACCAGGACGAGTCCCTTTTTTGGTATCTGCAGGTAACGTAAATTGCGAAACAACAAGTACACTACCGCCAATTTGTTGCACATTTAAGTTCATCTTACCGTCATCATCTTCAAAAATTCGATACGTAAGAACGCGTTCCATTAAGCGTTTTGCTTTGGCTTCATCATCTTCTCTTTCTACACCGAGTAAGATCAATAATCCTTGATTAATCTCGCCTGTCACTTCGCCATCAACTTTTACTGCGGCTTCACTTACTCTCTGGATCAGTGCTATCACTTTCAATAAATCCTTGCTGTTTTGTTAATGCTTTAATATCAGATTCCAATACATTGGTACTTACTTTACCCGCTAACCATTCATCAAACTCACCTAGGCTTGCGGTAATCTCAGCGCCTATAAGTACGATGATCCAACACAAATAGACCCAAACAAACAAAATAGGAACCGCAGCTAATGCACCGTAAATCACCTGATAAGAGGGAAATTGTGTAATATATTGAGCAAAACCGACTTTGCTCGCTTCAAACAAACACCCTGCCGAAATAGCTCCAACTAAGGCATGACTCACCCGCACTTTCTTATTTGGTACCAATAGGTACAAGCCAACAAATGCTGAGAAAGACAATATGATAGGTAACCAACCTAATAACGTCCGATAAAAACTGGAAACAATGTCATCGTCCATGATCTTCAATGATGTGATATACGATGTGGCCGCAATGCTTGCCCCTACTAATAATGGGCCTAACGTTAGAATCATCCAATAAAGAGAAAATGAATACATTGAACGACGCTTTTTCTTTACTCGCCAGATGTAATTCAGGCTGCGATCAATTGCTGATATCAGCATTATTGAGGCAACAAATAAGAACCCAGAACCGACAGCTGTCATCTTTCCGGTATTAGAAATAAATTCTTTTAAGCTTCCTTCAACGGCATCACTGGCAGCAGGAACAAAGTTTTCAATGACAAAGGCCTGAATGATATCTCCTGCGCCAGAGAATAGAGGAAACTGAGACAATACAGATAATAGAACCGTCACTAATGGCACCAAAGACAATAACGTAATGTAGGCCATATAGCCGGCACTTACTGTGAGTCTATCGTGAATAATGCGTTGTTTTAAATATAAACAATATGACCAACAAATCCTTAGCTTATGTTTGATTTTTGCTTCCATTTATCAACTCTTTAAATAATTTTAATCTGCTGTATACCAATGCAATTAATTAGATAATTACTGGAACTGGTATTAATCATAACAGATAAAAAAAATCCCTTTGTAGTTGCCTACAAAGGGATTTAAATTTTTTATCTGATTTGCGATTTAACTGCGTTAAATCAACACCTCATCTAATTACTTTGGAGCACGACCTGCACGCTTACGATCGTTCTCTGTAAGATGACGCTTACGGATACGGATGCTTGCTGGTGTTACTTCTACTAGCTCATCATCATCGATGAATTCTAGAGCTTGCTCAAGTGTGTACTTGATAGCAGGAGAAAGCGTTTGTGCTTCATCAGTACCAGATGCACGTACGTTAGTCAGTTGCTTACCACGTAGACAGTTGATAGTCAGATCGTTAGCACGGTTATGAATACCGATGATTTGACCTTCGTATACTTCGTCACCGTGTTCAGCAAATAGACGACCACGCTCTTGAAGGTTGAATAGAGAGTAAGTTACTGCTTTACCCATACCGTTCGAGATTAATACGCCGTTAGCACGTTGGCCGATTTCGCCGCCTTTGTGTGGACCGTAGTGATCAAATGAGTGGTAGATTAGACCAGAACCAGATGTCATTGTTAGGAATTCAGTTTGGAAACCGATAAGACCACGAGAAGGCATCATGAAGTCCATGCGAACACGGCCTTTACCATCTGGAGCCATATCTGTTAGCTCACCCTTACGGATACCAATGCTTTCCATGATTGCACCTTGGTGCTCTTCCATAACATCGATAGTTACTGTTTCAAACGGTTCTGTTAGAACACCGTTTTCATCATGTTTGATGATAACTTCAGGACGAGATACTGCTAGCTCGAAACCTTCACGACGCATGTTTTCGATCAGGATAGATAGGTGAAGTTCACCACGGCCTGATACGCGGAATTTATCTGGATCTGAAGCTTGTTCTACACGTAGTGCTACGTTATGAACTAGTTCTTTTTCTAGACGCTCAAGGATGTTACGTGAAGTAACGAACTTACCTTCTTTACCAGCGAAAGGTGAGTTGTTTACTTGGAAAGTCATTGTTACTGTTGGTTCATCAACAGACAGTGGCTTCATCGCTTCAACAGCATTTACGTCACAGATTGTATCTGAAATTTTCAGTTCACCAAGACCTGTGATTGCAATGATGTCACCAGCATTAGCAACGTCAACTTCGTGACGGTCAAGACCTAGGTAACCAAGAACTGTACCTACTTTACCGTTACGTTGTTTGCCATCAGCACCAACGATAGTTACTTGTTGGTTTGCTCTTACAGAACCACGAGTAACACGACAAACACCGATAACACCAACATAAGAGTTGTAATCTAGTTGAGAAACTTGCATTTGTAGAGAACCGTTGATATCAACATTTGGAGCTTCAACGTTATCAACTACCGCTTGGAACAATGGTTCCATGTTCTCGCCAACTTCGCCTTCTTCCATTGTAGCCCAGCCATTTAGAGCTGAAGCGTATACAACAGTGAAGTCTAGTTGGTCATCAGTTGCGCCTAGGTTGTCGAATAGGTCAAAGATTTGATCCATAACCCAATCAGGACGAGCACCTGGACGGTCAATCTTGTTGATAACAACGATTGGCTTAAGGCCGTGTGAGAATGCTTTTTGTGTAACGAAACGCGTTTGAGGCATTGGACCGTCAACCGCATCTACGATAAGAAGAACAGAATCAACCATAGACATAATACGCTCAACTTCACCACCGAAATCGGCGTGTCCAGGAGTATCTACGATGTTGATGCGGTAATCGTTCCAGTTAATTGCTGTATTTTTAGCAAGGATCGTAATACCACGCTCTTTCTCGATGTCGTTCGAGTCCATTACGCGTTCTTCAGTCTCACCACGAGATGATTCTAGTGTGCCTGATTGTTGTAATAGCTTATCAACCAGTGTTGTTTTACCGTGGTCAACGTGCGCAATAATTGCGATATTTCTTAGTTTATCAATCTGTGGAGTAGACATGGATTCAAATTCACTCAGAGCGGGTAGAGCCACCATTGGCGCTACTTTGGTTTAAAAACGGTCAATAATTTAACAGATTTTAGCGCAAAACCCACGAAATATGTGATTGAAGACACAATTTTTTTTCAATTAATTTAATCAAGCCCACAAAAACGACGAAAAAAACGACCATCGCGAACAAAAAACACACACATTACATTTCAACTTCATTTAAAAAATAAATACACAATAATATTTCATTATCAATACGTTAAGAGTATATATATTTTATTCCAATGTTTTTTATACTGGAATTTGATTGACAAATATGCCATTTCACTGCTGAATAGCAGTTAGAAGTAATTAGTGATGATTTATTTTTTAATTGACTTAATTTTTATTTGCACCAAATTAGTGCAAATGGAGATCAAATTGGTGCAACCAATAAGTGATACTCAAAATAAAGCCAGGTAAGTCACTAATATTAAAGGATTATTACTTTTGGCACAGTTCTAGCTATATAGTAAACAACAGCTTAGCTGGCCAATATTTATATTATAACACTGGAGGTTATCCTACATGTCAGTAGAAAACGTATTAGCTCTAATTCAAGAGAACGAAGTAAAATTTATTGATTTACGCTTTACCGATACAAAAGGTAAAGAGCAACACATCTCAATTCCTTCTCATCAAGTTGACGCAGACTTCTTCGAAGACGGTAAAATGTTTGACGGTTCTTCAGTTGCTGGCTGGAAAGGCATTAACGAATCTGACATGGTAATGATGCCAGATGCAGCAAGTGCGGTACTTGACCCATTCACTGCAGATCCAACATTAAACATTCGTTGTGACATTCTTGAACCAACAACAATGCAAGGTTACGATCGTGACCCTCGCTCAATCGCAAAACGTTCAGAAGATTACCTACGTTCAACAGGTCTTGCTGATACCGTTTTAGTTGGTCCAGAACCAGAATTCTTCCTATTTGATGACGTTCGCTTTAACACTGATATGTCAGGTTCTTTCTTTAAGATTGATGATATTGAAGCCGCATGGAACTCAGGTACGGAATACGAAGGCGGCAACAAAGGCCACCGTCCTGGCGTTAAAGGGGGTTACTTCCCTGTAGCTCCTGTTGATTCATCTCAAGATATTCGTTCTGCTATGTGTTTAATCATGGAAGAAATGGGCCTTGTTGTTGAAGCACACCACCATGAAGTAGCAACCGCTGGTCAAAATGAGATCGCAACACGCTTCAATACGCTAACCAACAAAGCAGATGAAACTCAAATCTATAAATATGTTGTTCATAACGTAGCTCACGCTTACGGTAAAACAGCGACTTTCATGCCAAAACCTCTTGTTGGTGACAACGGTTCAGGTATGCACGTTCATATGTCATTGAACAAAGATGGACAAAATTTATTTGCTGGCGATAAGTACGGCGGCCTATCTGAAATGGCTATCTTCTTTATTGGTGGCATCATTAAACACGCTCGTGCAATTAATGCATTTGCTAACCCAACAACTAACTCATACAAGCGTCTTGTTCCTGGCTTTGAAGCACCTGTTATGCTTGCATACTCTGCGCGTAACCGTTCTGCTTCTATCCGTATCCCTGTGGTACCAAGCCCGAAAGCACGTCGTATCGAAGTTCGTTTTGGTGACCCAGCAGCGAACCCATACTTAAGCTACTCTGCAATGCTAATGGCTGGTCTTGACGGTATTAAAAACAAGATTAATCCAGGCGAAGCAATGGACAAAGATCTATATGACCTTCCAGCAGAAGAAGCAGCAGAAATTCCAAAAGTTGCAGAATCTCTAGACATCGCACTTCAAGCTCTAGATTCAGACCGTGAATTCTTAACGGCTGGTGGTGTATTCTCTAATGATTTTATTGATTCTTACATCAACCTTAAATCTCAAGATGTTGCTGCTATCAACACTGCAGTTCACCCACTTGAGTTTGAAATGTACTACTCAGTATAATTTCACGTAACCTACTTTGATTAGATTGTAGATTGCCCTATTTTAGGCTCGCTGAATTAAGCGGGCCTTTTTTATATTGCTAAAGAAAGGCGGCAAGAGAATTGCGTTATCTCTTAGTAGTACCGTGTATCGACTCCCCTTCCGTAAAGTGAAGGAATTGACATAGTTCCCGTCTGAAAAGCAAGGTATAATGCACTATAATGGTGCAATGGGTTTTTGCTATAAGGATAATGGCGCAACTATGGATTTCTCAACACAACTACTCGAACACCAAGTCACTGCAATCTTGCTACTCGATGATCAGCGTAATATTCACTATGCCAACCCTGCGGCTGAACAGCTTTTCTCTCAAAGCGCTCAACGCATGGCTCAACACTGCTTTGATGCGTTATTTCATCATTCTCAATTAGACCTATCTACATTAATGCAGCCTTTGAATACAGGCCAGAGCGTGACTGACAGTGATGTTCGTATCATGATTGAAGATCGTCCGCTGTACATTGAAGTAACATCGAGCCCCATTGAAATAAAGAAAAACCTCTATTTATTGGTTGAGATCCGCCAAATAGAACAGCAACGTCGCTTATCACAAGAAATCAACCAACACGCACAACAACAAGCGGCCAAAGTCTTAGTTCGAAGCTTAGCGCATGAAATAAAAAACCCATTAGGAGGGCTACGTGGCGCAGCTCAACTACTAGAGCGAATGTTGCCCAATCCTGAATTGCATGAATACACCCAAATTATTATTGAGCAAGCCGATCGACTGCGTAATTTAGTCGACCGTTTACTCGGTCCACAAAAGCTAGGCCAGAAAAAACCTGAAAATCTACATGCCGTGATTGAGAAAGTACGCCAGCTCATTGAATTAAATTCAAGCTATCAAGTCTGTATTGTTCGTGATTACGATCCTAGCCTGCCTGACTTTGATATGGACGCCGAACAGATAGAGCAATCCATTTTAAATATCGTCAGCAACGCCGCTGAAATATTAAAAGATCAACCTGATGGTGTGATAACCCTGCGGACTCGTACTGACTATCAGACCAATATTTATGGTCAACGCCATCGACTTGCCGCCAAAATAGACATTATCGATAATGGTCCTGGTATCCCAAGTCATATTCAAGACACATTGTTTTATCCAATGGTGAGTGCTCGCGAAGGAGGTACAGGACTTGGACTCTCCATTTCCCAAAACCTCATCGACCAACACAATGGAAAAATCGATGTAACAAGTTGGCCTGGAAAAACCGTATTTACCATTTACCTTCCACTTAAATAATAAAAATAACGACCACAACAAATACAACTGTATCAGTGGATAACGGAGACAAATTATGAGTAAAGGGTTTATTTGGGTTGTCGATGATGACAGCTCTATTCGCTGGGTGTTAGAAAAGACACTCACCAGCACCAACATGATGTGTGAAAGCTTCGGCGATGCTGAAAGTGTACTCCAAGCACTAGAGCGAAACGTACCAGATGTGATTATTTCTGATATTCGTATGCCGGGAATGGATGGCTTATCATTGCTTAATCATGTTCAGGAAAACTACCCTGACCTACCCGTTATTATCATGACTGCCCATTCAGATTTAGACGCAGCTGTTAGTGCTTATAAAAAAGGGGCTTTTGAGTATTTACCAAAACCGTTTGATATTGATGAAGCTCTTACTTTGGTTGAACGCGCACTTGCTCACAGTCAAGAGCAGAAAAAGCAAAACAGTAACAAGCCAGCCAAAGAGCATCATGTTCCAGAAATTATCGGGGAAGCTCCTGCAATGCAGGAAGTATTTCGAGCCATTGGACGCCTCTCTCGCTCTTCAATTTCAGTCTTAATCAATGGTGAATCAGGCACAGGTAAAGAACTCGTTGCCCACGCTCTTCATCGTCATAGCCCGCGTGCTAGCAATGAGTTCATTGCCTTAAACATGGCGGCGATCCCAAAAGATCTGATTGAATCTGAATTATTTGGCCACGAAAAAGGCGCATTTACTGGTGCAAGTGCCATTCGTAAAGGTCGCTTTGAACAAGCCAATGGCGGAACCTTATTTTTAGATGAAATTGGTGATATGCCCCTTGATATACAAACGCGCTTATTAAGAGTATTGGCTGATGGTCAGTTTTATCGTGTTGGCGGGCACTCCCCAGTACAAGTCGACGTTCGGATCATCGCTGCAACTCATCAAAACTTGGAAAAATTGGTCGCCGATGGTGGGTTTCGTGAAGATTTATTTCACCGCCTCAATGTTATTCGTGTTCATATTCCAGCACTTCGAGAGCGCCAAGAAGACATTCAAAAATTAACTGAGCATTTTTTACACTTGGCCTCTAAAGAGCTAGGGATAGAGTGTAAAACACTGAGCAATGAAGCAAGTAAAGCGCTAAGCCAATGTGCCTGGCCCGGCAATGTAAGGCAGTTAGAAAACACCTGTCGTTGGTTGACCGTCATGGCAAGCAGCCAAGACGTTCTCGTTTCTGATTTACCTCAAGAGTTATTTAACTCACCAAGCAACACCAGCAATACTGCTAGCGCGGATTGGCAATCCCAATTAAGTCGTTGGGTAGAAGAACAACTACATCAAGGCGAAGCTGACATCCTAAATAAAGTCATTCCTAATGTTGAGCGTATATTATTAGAAAAGGCCCTTAATCATACACACGGCCATAAACAAGAAGCCGCAAAATTGCTTGGTTGGGGAAGAAACACCTTAACTCGAAAATTAAAAGAGATTGAATAACACTTTTAAATACTTTTAAACACTTTTAAACACTTTTAAACACTTAGTTAGGAAGAATGTATAAAATCTAACAATTAATCAGCTATAATGCTAAGCAGAACGATACTGTATAAAAAGATCTTTATGAATAATACAACCACCAAAAAGCAGTTTTCTTTAAGATCCGCTGTGATGTTGCCTTTCATTACCGTATTGCTGTTAACACTAAGTGTGGTTTTCTATACCCAAAATAATAGCTATGAGAAATTAGTTGATGATGTCAGCGGTAAAATACTTACCTCTTATACGCAAAACACGCACACTAATCTAAATATTTTCTTAAAAGACCCTTTTATCGCCGTTCAGAATATTGTTGATCAAATTCAGCGCTACCAAATATATCAACCAAACGATACCAAAGAAATGCAATCCTACTTAGAACACAGTTTTTTAGGATTATATAAAGATTTAAAACAGATGGATGTTTTATCTTTTGGTAGTGAACAAAGAGAGTATGTTGGTTTTCGTCAAGAAAGTAATCGCGCGATCTCTCTTATGCTTCAAGATAAGCGCACCGGAGATGACCTCATTATCTATCGTGGTAATAAAATCTCTGATGATATTCGAACCACTGTATATAATTATGACCCTCGTCAAAGGCCTTGGTATACCCCTGCGGCTGACACTTTAACGCCTTCATGGTCAAAAATTTACACCAATGCTGATGAACGCAAAGAGATCACAATTTCCACTATGCATCCTGTTTTTTATGATGATGATTTTATTGGCGTCTTTGCCGCAGATGTAAAGTTAAACGCATTTGATGCCTTTTTAAATAAAGAGGCTCAACTGATAAAAGGCTCGATTTACCTTATCGATAATGAGCAGCGCTTAATTGCTCACTCGACTATGGGCAGCATCATTTCTCTTGGCTCTCCAAGTAGTCCTGTAGGATCTCGGTTATTAGCAATTGAAAGCTCTGATATTGCGATTCAGAAAAGTGCCGAATACATTAAAGAAAATCAGCTAATGAATCGTAACAAAGCAGAAGTGTTCTATTTCCCTCACAATGGCGAACGCTACTTCAGCCAAATTACACCTTATCGAGACAATAATGGCCTTGATTGGTATATCGTCATTGCAATTTCAGAAAGTGATTTACTTGGTCAATTACAACAAGAGCAACGTAAAGGGCTTTTCTTTGGTATTTTACTGGCGTTAGTGGGGCTAATTGTCGGAGTATACTCAATCACTCAAGTCATAAAACCTATTTTTACTACCGCCAATGCTGCTCGTAACATTGCCAATGGAAATTGGGATAATAACGTTGAAGCTAAAGGCAACATCTATGAAACCACGATGCTAATGAATGCCTTTAATGACATGACTCAAAAGTTGCAATCTTCGTTTGAAGCCATGCGCCAACAAATCACGTTTGATTCATTAACTCAGGTATTAAGCCGACAAGGCCTCATTGAACATAGCCGAACTATGCTGGATAAACAGCAAGATAATGAACAGGGACTCATCCTTATTGGTATTAATAACTTTCGAGATATTAACGACAGCTTGGGCATCTTAGAAGGCGACCAGCTATTAAAACGTATCACTGAACGCTTACAAGCCAGCTTTACTAACAAGAATATTGCGATTGGCCGTGTAGGTGGGGATGAATTTGGGCTTTTCTTGGCTGATATTAAAGATATTAACCAACTGCAACAGTATGCTCTAGATGTTCATTCCTGCTTTATGACTCCATTTCAAATAAGCACTAACCCGACCTTGATTTCGATCTCAATTGGTTTAGTACACGGTAATTTACATTATGACTCTATGACGTTATGGCTTAGAAATGCCAGCATTGCACTTGGTCTGGCTAAAAAGAATAACATTAACATTTCTTTATACTCTCCTGAAATGGCGGAAGCTTCACTGCATAAAGCCACGATTACCGCCGAGTTGGCCTCAGCGATTGAAAACAATGAAATGGTACCATTTTACCAACCCATCATTGATGTAAAAACAGGGAATATAATTGGTGCAGAAGCTCTTATTCGGTGGTTCAATCCACGCAGAGGAATGGTGTCCCCGTTAGAATTTATTCCTCTTGCAGAGGACAATGGCATGATTATTCCTATTGGTGCTCAGGTCCTAACTCAAGCCTGTCTTGATACCGTAGAACGCATTAATCAAGGCTTGTGGCCACACGATTTCCATATGCACGTCAATCTATCTGTCTGTCAATTAACGCAAGACAACTTCTTAGAAGGCCTGGAATTAATACTGAAAAAAACAGCGATGCCACCACAAAACTTAACGTTAGAAATCACAGAGTCTCGTCTCGTTAATCACGATACGAACACCACAGATACGATGCAACGTATTCGTGATTTAGGCATTCAAATTGCCATTGATGATTTTGGTACTGGCTATTCTTCACTAGCGTACATTCATAAATTACCTTTTGACGTACTAAAAGTAGACCGCTCATTTATCAAAGACCTCACAGAAGATAATCTTGATTCCTCAATAGCGGCGGCAGTTTATAATATGACAAAAGGCTTTAAAATAACTCTTGTTGCTGAGGGAATTGAGACTCAAGAACAAGCAGATCTATTAAGCCGATTAAATTACGACCATGTTCAAGGGTTCCTTTATAGTCGCCCACTGCCACTATCTGACTGGCCAACAGAATAAGTTAACATCACAGCGCAATCCATCAAATTGCGCTGCTTTTAGCCAATCGGCTACTGACATCATAATAATGTCTCTCTATACTCAGTCTTAATATATATATATGCATTCACGTCTTTTTTGTAGGAACAGTTCATAATGATAACTAAAACACTCCCTCTTACGGATTTGCATCGTCATCTTGATGGCAACATTCGAATTGAAACTATCTTAGATTTAGGTCAAAAATTTGGGCTAAAATTACCTGCTCATGATCTTGAATCATTGCGTCCTCACGTCCAAATCGTAGAAGCAGAGCCAAGTCTTGTTGCCTTTTTATCTAAACTTGATTGGGGTGTGGCGGTTCTTGGTGATCTAGACGCCTGTCGTCGTGTGGCTTATGAAAACGTACAAGATGCAATGAACGCACAAATTGATTACGCAGAATTACGTTTCTCTCCATACTACATGGCAATGAAGCACAATTTACCGATTGCAGGCGTTGTTGAAGCGGTTGTGGATGGCGTTGAAGCAGGCTGTAAAGATTTTGGTGTAAAAGCCAACCTCATTGGTATTATGAGCCGCACTTTTGGTCAAGATGCTTGTCAGCAAGAACTAGATGGCCTTCTAACTCAAAAGAATAAGCTGGTTGCAATTGATTTAGCGGGTGATGAGCTAGGGCAACCTGGTGATCGCTTTGTGAGCCACTTTAACCAAGTTCGCGATGCCGGTCTTCGAGTGACAGTTCATGCAGGTGAAGCTGCTGGTGCAGAAAGTATGTGGCAAGCGATTAATGAGCTTGGTGCGGTACGTATTGGTCACGGTGTTAAGGCTGTTGAAGACCCTAAACTGATGGAGTTCTTAGCGAAAAACAACATTGGTATTGAATCATGTTTAACCTCTAATATTCAAACAAGTACCGTTGCTTCGTTCGCATCTCACCCTATCAAAACTTTCCTTGCTCACGGTATTAAAGTTTGTCTAAATACGGATGATCCTGCGGTTGAAGGTATTGAGCTTCCGTATGAATATGAAGTGGCGGCACCAAAAGTTGGCTTAACTCAGGACCAACTTCGCCAAATTCAAATTAATGGTTTGGATCTGGCTTTCTTAAGTGATGCAGAGAAACAAGCGTTGCGTGATATGGCAGCTAAGCGCTAATTAAATTAAAGCAGGTTTCAGGGCGCTACGCTTACAGGTTTCAGGAGTACTTGCTTCTGATTTTCCTGAAGCCTGAACCCTGAATCCTATCTTTTGCTCTTATAGGAGCAGAGCGGTCTAGTCTCTAGTTAGCGCAGCGTATCGCTTCTAGTCTCTCAATTCTTACTTAATCAACTCAACCGCTTCTTTCGTAAGTTTTGTCACTTTCGCCCAATCTTTTTCAGCAATGGCCTCTTTTGGTAGCATCCAAGAACCACCTACCGTCGCCACACAATCCAATGCGGTGTAGTCATTTACATTCTGTGGGTTAATGCCGCCCGTTGGACAGAACTGAACTTGTGGTAACGGCGCAGCCATTGCTTTTAATACTGATGGTCCACCAAACGCACTTGCTGGGAAGAATTTTAAGTGTGCATAGCCAAGCTCAATCGCACGAATAACTTCTGATGGTGTTGCAACACCTGGAATTAATGGAACATCCGCCGTTTTTGCATGAGCTAATAAACTTGGTGTAAATCCTGGTGAAATAATAAATTGAGCTCCAGCTTCAACCGCTTGATCATACTGCTGGGTACTGATCACGGTGCCTGCACCAACTAATGCTTTTGGCATCGCTTTACGAATCGCCGTAATTGCCTCCAAAGCAACCGCTGTTCGTAGCGTTATTTCAAATACATTAATCCCACCAGCAGCTAATGCTTGAGCCATTGGCACTGCATCTTCCAACTGTTCAATAACCATAACAGGGACAACAGGTGATGCACTAAATACGTCTGAAGGCGAAAGGGTCCAACTCATATTTCTCTTAGCTCTCTTTATTCATTTAAATAACCCTACTATTTTACGCTAAATTACACCCAATAGCTCTGACAAAGGTGAATTCCCTCTCATTTTTACTGTCCTATGGCATACTAGTATTCACACTGACCATGCAGAGAAATAGGATGAAAAGATCACTACTGGCTTTAGGCGCTTTATTATTTGTCGCAGGATGTAGCCAACAATCATCAATACAAACATCAGGGGATCCTTCTGAAGTTAATCAATTAAGTGATATCAAAACACCGCATACTTTCATGCTGCGTGGCACTGTCATTATTGGCCATGAATCTCAAAGCATTCAGCCTTGTCATAGCGATCTACAATATTGGATAAACCTATCTCCTGCGCAGTGGCAAGCGGGTACAGATATCCAATCATCCCCTTATCAGCCTATGTATGGTGAATTAATCGGCCATTTTGAGGCGCCACCAAAGGGCGGTTTTGCCAATGACTATCCTGCCCGATTTGTTGTCTCTCAAATAAATACTCTCGTGGCTGGCGAAGGGGCATCTTGCCAAAGAAATGTTCAACCGACTAAGGCCTTTGGTACTGAACCATTTTGGAGTGTACAGGTAGTTAACGGTGAACTCGTCTTCTCTGAAATGGGAAAGCCAAAGCAACAACAGATCATTACAGAACAAATCCTTGAGATAAATAAACGTGTTTATCAAAGTCGTGACTTCTCTTTAACCATGAGCAAAGGGATCTGCAAAGACAGCATGGTTGAGTCCATTTATGGGTGGCATTCAGAAGTGGCTATTAACGGTAAGAAATACCAAGGCTGCGCTACACTAGCCGCAAAAGATACAACACTCAATTGGGTAGAAGCCTATCAGGGGACAAGCACGATTGGAGGTTCAGGATTAACCATTGGTTTAACATTAAATCCTGACCATTCAGCAGTCACCACTTATGATTACAATACAGATGAACCTCAATTGGTTGAAACTGGTATATGGCAAGCAACTAAGGACAACAAACTTCACGTCCTGATGAGTCGTCATCAGCGCCAATACATGATCTCAGAGCGGATATTTACCAAAAATGGTACCCAAATATCTACCGACAAAGAGCGAGTAAATGGTGTGATTTTCCCGATTCAATCTGGATTAACCCTTTATTCAATCGACAACGTAAATTCAACCAACACGATACAAGGTCAATAATAATGGTTACCACCAATTCATGCTCTACGTGTGGCTTTGTACATAACTGTATTTGCGATCACCAACCACACTTAGATTCCCATATTGAGTTTGCTTTGCTTTATCATGAAAACGAACTAGATAAATTAACCAACACAGGTAGATTATTACTAAATAGCCTACCTAAAGCCAAAAGCTATTTATGGCAAAGAAAAGTTCCACCAGAAGATCTCATTAACCACATAAATCAAGAAGACACTGAGACATGGTTACTGTTTCCAAGTGATTCGCCAACCCTTAGTTCAAAATATCTTGAACGTAAGGATCCTAATAAAAAACAGCTGTTTATTTTGTTGGATGCGACATGGCAAGAAGCAAAGAAAATGGTTAATAAAAGTCCCTGGTTAAAAGAACTTACTTGCCTCGAATTGATCCCGACAGCAGCATCTCGCTATCATTTACGTCGGAATCAAAGCCAAGGAAATCTGTGTACTTGTGAAGCGGGAATTGAAGTATTAGAGATGACAAAAGAGCCGGGGAATGCCCACGCTCTTTCAGAATATTATGACCACTTTTTAACCGTATTTCAGGCAGAACGTAGCGGCCATATTTATGGCTCTAGCGCTTTAGGTTCCCCCAAGAAATAACCTTGTAGGTAATCAACGCCCATATCTTCTACAATCGAGCATACCTCTTGATTGTGTACAAACTCAGCAACCACTTTGGCATCAAGAGCATGGCAAAGCTGTACCATTTGTTGTGATATGAGGCGTTGACGTCTGTCTTGATGAACATTTTTAATGATCGAACCATCAAGTTTAATGACTTGAGGCTCTAACTTCATGATCTCATCAATATTAGAGTAACCAGAGCCAAAATCATCAATAATAATGCGTGCTCCAAGGCGTCTAAAGTGATTACATATCTCAATCATATGCCCATAATCTTGGATCTGCTCTGTTTCAAGCACTTCAAACCCTACCCTAAATGGGTTATCAAGACGTAAGATTGATGACTCTAATAGATCAAGCGTTCTATCACTCATTAAATCTTGAGGTGAAAGGTTAATGGAGAATTTCAGATCATTCGTCTGCATTATTTCAAACGAGCGAGAGATCATTTCACGGCTTAATCGAGTATAAAGATGAGTCCCTTCCACCGCAGGTAGAAATTGTCCTGGGGAAAAAATCTGACCATTTCCTCGAATACGCATTAAACATTCCGTTGAAACCATTTTATGAGTCTTTGCTTCATAAATAGGTTGGCCATATACCAATACACCTTTCTGGGAAATAGCTCGATTAACACGAGTTAACCAATCAAGTTGGCTTTGGCGTAAGCGCTCCTCATTTAATAAATCACGCGCATTACACAGATGACGATTTCGACGCATCGCAATTCGACGAGCTTCAACCGTTTTTAAAATTAAATCTTCTACTGCGATATGAGTAAAATCTCGGCGACTGATAATTCCACCAGAGAGAGCGACACTCAGATAGTCAACATCACTCAACCCGCAAGGCTCAAAATTTTCGTGCTCTACATCTTCAATAAAATCGATGATATGTTTACACAAATATTCACTGCTCTTTTCGCTGTTAAAAACAATGCCCCACTCTGCAATTCCAATACTATATAACTCAGCTTCAGTAGAGAGCTTGCTACTCAAATGAGTCTCGATATAAACACTAATATCTTGAAGCAGTTTATCTCCAACCTGATAGCCGTATTTTTCATTTACTTGGCTTAAATTAGTGAGCTTAAATGACAATAAATGATCGGTATCCGATATATGTGAAAGGCGCTCTTTTAGCACGGTACGATTAAGTAATCCTGTACGTCTATCTGTACGATAGGTTTGGATTAATCTCATCGACTGATCACTGATCTTCTGCTCCATTTGAGACGTCATTTTATCGAGATCGCATAATGAGTTTTTAATTAATGAGAATAACGGCGTTAAGTTGTGCGTTCTTGGTGTATGCGAAATAGAAGGCTCAACAAAGATCTCCCCTGATTCTCTTAGAGCCAAAAACGTTAAGCTATGATGTAGAATTTGTTGTTTATTCGCACGGAAAAACTCTCCCATACCATACATACCTTGGCATATACCGATATCAGAAAAGCTGTGAAGTTCTGTTGATTCAGAGCTATTCTCAACCCGAGATTCACAATTATAAATAAAAATAGATTCCGGCTGCTTCTCTGCTAATGCCACTGCACCTTGATTCACTTTTTCTTGAGTCAACGAGGGATGACTGTAAGAAAAACGAACCTCATCACCAATAGCAACCTCAGAGGCAAACTGTAAATACCCTTCTTCGGTTATCGATTCCACCGTATTAATCAGTCGTGCCGTCTCCTCTTCAATCATCAAAGGAAAAGCTTGGATCTGACTCAATGAGAGTTTTTTATTGTCCGCTAAATATTTACAATAAAACTCATAAGCCGGAATGTAATCGATACTTTGAACGATTCGCCCTTCAGATGAGGTGATTCGAAAGTGTTTACCAACTGGGTTCCACTCAACAAAGGCTTCATACCATACTTGCAGCACTTCACTATGTAAGGCAATAGCAACAAGATGATCCTGATAAAACTTACCATCTAGAAAAACCCACCGTTCATTACCTGCATCTGCGGCAACGCCACCAGAGATAGGAACCACATTAGAGTATTCAGAAAAAGCTTCAAATAGAGGGTAATGACTGGCAGAACCATCACAACCAAACGCAATAACACTTTTTGACGTTTGGTTCACCGAAAGCTCTCTAAGCAACTGATAACCAATATCTTTTTCATTTTTTGAATGACATACTACTGCAGAAGTTATGTCTGTCGATTCAAACGTTGAAATGGAGATGACTGTAGATTGGGTGTAGATAGAAGAATTAACACTGGCATGAATAACACTGAGACCAATGATCTCAGCATTTGGAAACCGTTTTTTTAGCAATGAATAGTAACGACAAACGCACTCTTTTGATTGAGATGAGAAAATCTGTATCAAACACGATGCGCTTGGTTGAACGATTAATGAATCACACTCTTCTTGTAATTGAACAACATCCTGTACACTTAACGAAAGAGTTTTCATTATCTATTTAGCCTTTATTAATTATAATATTTACACATTTATTCCTGCTACATAGCCACTTGACCATGCCCACTGGAAGTTATATCCACCTAGCCAACCACTAACATCCATGACTTCACCGACAAAATATAAACCCGATACTTTCTTGCATTCCATCGTTTTAGAAGAGAGATCATCGGTGTTAACGCCGCCTAAAGTAACCTCTGCCGTACGATAACCTTCCGTACCATTCGGTAATACTTTCCACTGGTGAATCAAAGAGCATAATTGTTCTTGCTCTTTATGGTTGACTTGTTTTAGAGACCGATCATGAAAAATTGTATTATTTAATAAGGTCTCTACTACCCTCTTAGGCAAAAACTTCGCAAGTGAATTCTTAACACTTTGATTTGGATGGCATTCACGCATCTTATCTAATTCTTCAGATAAGTCGTCATTAGGTAATAGATCTATCATTACTTTTTGACCTGCGTTCCAATATGATGAAATTTGTAGAATAGATGGACCTGATAAACCGCGATGTGTGAACAATAAATTTTCTTTAAAGTTATCACCACTTTCTGACTCTACAACCACTGGGATCGCAATACCTGAAAGCTCAGAAAACGCTTCTTTATCTTCTTTATGCAAGGTGAAAGGCACAAGACCTGCGGATGTTGGAACCATAGAGAGGCCAAATTGCTCAGCTAGCTGGTAGCCAAATGGCGTCGCGCCTAATTTAGGCATAGACAAGCCTCCCGTTGCGACAACTAGGGATTCACATTCAATCGTGTCTGTATCTAATTTAAGAGAGAAACCAGATTCTTGCTTGGTAATATCTGTGATCGCACAACGATAACGGTAATTAACCCCTGCTAATTCACATTCTTTAAGCAGCATATCGACGATCTCTTTGGCTGAATCAACACAGAACAGTTGACCATGATCTCGCTCTTCAAACTCAATGCCATATTTGGAAATCAATGAAATGAAATCCCAATTGGTATATTGAGATAATGCTGACTTTACAAAGTGAGGGTTTTTACACACATAGTTATGAGCAGTAACATCGTAGTTGGTGAAATTACAGCGACCACCACCAGAGATCAGGATTTTTCGTCCTGGTTTCTTTGCATGATCAACCACTAACACACTACGGCCTCGTTTACCGGCTTCTGCTGCACACATTAATCCGGCAGCACCTGCACCGATAACTACTACGTCTACTTTTTTCATGTCACTCTCACCCAAATTCAATTGGCAGGGAGTGTACTATTATCAGCGCTAGATGCCCAAACTAATTACTAAGAAAAACACCGCCACACTCACGAGTAATAACGCACTAGAGAGCATAAATAAATAACGGGCTTTTTCGCATTTAAAGACAAAGAGTGTGTCGTAATGATCCAGATACTCTTCTTGCCATAAATATTGAAACAGTTTGGTTTGCTTACCAATGTTGCCGTGGGTTGTGAAGAATCCACGACCATCTACTTGTTGATAAAGTAAAGGGTGCGCTTCTTTCATCACAAAAAGGAGGGTTTTCAATGTACTTAAATAACGAACAATGTTGATGCCCGTTACTGAAAATAACGCTAATAATATAAGGTCGCCACTTATCATAATCACCTCGACATACTTGTCTATGTGCTTAATAAGTAACGACCTTTAATCTACTTACATTATCTGTAGACGACTACATTGCAAAGATTGATACTTATCCAGCAGTGCTATCCATAATAGATGTAGAACCCGATTTAGCTAATACCGCTAAATCTTTATCGATAAAGAACAATGCTTTACCATCCTCACCTACTAGATCAATTTTATCTAAAATACCTTTGAACAATTTCTCTTCTTCGTGCTGTTCAGCCACATACCACTGAAGGAAATTAAACGTTGAGTAGTCTTGTGAAGTAAACGCCACATGAGCCAATTTATTGATCTCTTGCGTGATCATTTGTTCATGCTCCAACGTGGTACGAAATACATCACCTAAACCAGAAAACTCTGATTGTGGGGCTTCAATCGCACCTAAAATTGGCATCGCACCCGTTTCACTTACATAAGTAAATAAACGCTGCATATGCTCCATCTCTTCGGTTGCGTGAGCTCTGAAAAATGATGCTGCGCCATCAAAACCTTTATCTTCACACCAAGCACTCATCTGTAAGTATAGATTAGATGAGAAAAATTCTAGGTTAATTTGTGCATTTAGATGATCAATCATCGTTTTAGCTAACATATTTATGTTCCTTTATGAGCAATTATCATTAGAAATTACAACAATTCTATCATATCTCGTTCATCAAATACTTATTCAATAATCATCAACAAGAACGAGAGCTAGGCAACAAAAAAACAAAATTACTGGTGATAATCTATCTTTATAAAGAGATTCAATATTGAATTTATAGGAGAAACATCATGAGTTACCAACATATTCTTGTCGCTGTCGATTTAACAGAAGAGAGTAAATCTTTGGTTACTAAAGCCGCAGGGCTAGCAAAAGCTCTGGATGCTAAGGTTTCTTTTATTCATATCGATGTAAGCTACGCTGAGCTCTACACTGGCTTAATTGATATCAATCTTGCAGAAACACAACATCAGGCGATGGAAGCCTCAAAAGAAGCCATGAAGCACTTAGTGGAGTTTGCCGAGTACCCAATACATAAAACCTTGGTAAGCAGTGGTGATTTGAGTAATGAGCTGTGTGAGGCGATTGAAAATCTTGATGTCGACCTTGTTGTATGTGGCCATCATCAAGATTTCTGGAGTAAATTGCTGTCATCAACCAGACAAGTGATCAATACCAGCCCTATTGATGTTCTTGTGGTGCCGTTTAAAGATGAATAAACCGTAAGACGATTGAATTACATCGCCGCATTTACATACACATCAAAGCGGTTCTTTTTAGTCTCAATCGCCATTGATGGTTTTTGGTTATCCAGCCACTCTGCGTAATCGGGACGTTTTACCACAACACGTTTCTTTGCCATGATTAATGCCGGTGCTAACAATGCATCGGCATCGTTATCTGCGCCGACTAAAGATTGAAAAACCCGCATCTCTTTTTTCACTAATGCGCTTTTCTTTTTATTCTCTGGGTGTGGGTACATAGGGTCGAGATAAACCACATCAGGCTGCTGAAAGCCTTCTTGCGCCATTAATTGTTCTAACGCATCATGACTTGAAGCGTGAAGTAGTGACATACGCTCTGAAACCCACGTGCCGATTTCTGTATCTTGTTTGGCACGCGCTAAGCCATCATCAAGTAAGGCTGCAACCACTGGATGACGCTCTACCATTTGAACGTTACAACCTAACGATGCTAATACAAACGCATCACGTCCAAGCCCTGCCGTACCATCAAGCACAACTGGTGTTGCCCCTTTGTTTAAACCAACCGCTTTAGCAATAGATTGTCCTTTACCACCACCAAATTTACGGCGATGAGCAACAGCACCTGAAACCAAATCAACAAAGATTGCGCCCAGTTTAGGTTCATCACGCTTATGAAGCTCCAGTTGCTCTGTGGTTAATACCAAAGCAAAAACATTATCTTGGTCATGCGTTAATCCCCAGCGAGTGGCAATAGCCTCTAACTCAGGTTGACGATTTGGGTCTTCACACAATAACGCTATTTGCACAGGGCACTCCAACGGCTTAATCAATTAGGAACAGCAAGCGCCTATGGTAATAGATATTAATAAAAACGACTAGATAAAGTGCTCGCTGTCCTGAGTATCTTGAGGTAATTTAAAGATTGGACAATAAAAATACTCACCATGATAAGGACGCTTCATGAATCAAACCAACAAAATCGATGATCTCGACCGCGATATTTTACAAGCGCTGATGAATGATGCCCGCACCCCTTACGCTGAATTAGCCAAACGCTTTGATGTCAGCCCAGCAACCATCCATGTACGCATCGAGAAAATGAAAGCAGCTAATATCATTGAAGGCACAGAGGTGATCGTTAACCCAAAAACATTAGGCTATGACGTCTGCTGTTTTATTGGGATTAATTTATACGCCGCTCGTGATTACCACTCTGCTCTGGCTAAATTAGATGCGTTAGAGGAGGTGGTTGAAGCCTATTACACCACAGGGGCTTACAATATCTTTGTAAAGTTGATGTGTAAGAGTATTCAAGAACTACAGCATGTATTAATTGATAAGTTGCAAGCGATTGAGGAAGTGCAGTCGACTGAGACGCTGATTTCGTTGCAGAATCCGATCAGTCGGAATGTGAAGCCGTAAAGGTAAGAGCAGGGTTCAGATCGGTCGCAAGCTCCCTTAAAGGATTCAGAGGTACTCGTTGTAATCACAGCACAAAAACAAAAAGTAACAAATCCTGAAATCTGCAAGCGAAGCGCCCTGAAACCTTGCGCTCTCAAAAAAAAACCGCAGGTGCATAACACCTACGGCTTCAAATTTTCAAAAAGATCACAGCGCTTTTTAGATCACTCTAGAAAACTGCTGCTGACGTGCACGATCTCGTAAGTACTTATCAAAACACATACAGATATTACGGATCAATAAACGACCACGCAGTTCAACATCAATACGGCCTTCATGCATTGTTACTAACTCATCGTTAATAAACGTTTGCAGCAGTTTAATGTCCTCAGCGAAGTACTTATCAAAGTCTAAATTAAACTCCGCTTCAATCGCTTTGGTATCTAGCGTGAAATTACAGATAAGTTGTTTAATCACTTCACGACGAATTAAATCATCTTGGTCAAGCGCAACACCACGCCACAGAGCGTGACGTTTTTCGTCAACCTGAGCGTAATATTCTTTTAAGTCTTTTTTGTTCTGTGCGTAGCTATCGCCAATCATTGAGATGGCTGATACGCCCATCCCCAATAAGTCACACTCTCCTTGAGTGGTGTAACCTTGGAAGTTACGGTGAAGAATGCCTTCACGCTGTGCAACGGCTAACTCATCATCAGGCAGTGCAAAGTGATCCATACCGATAAACTGGTAGCCTGCGCCCGTTAAGTTCTCGATGGTTTCTTGCAGCATCACTAACTTCTCAGCGGGTGCTGGTAAATCTGCGTCTTTAATCTTACGTTGAGCGGCAAACAGAGTTGGCATGTGCGCGTAATTAAATACAGACAAACGACCCGGTTCCATTTCTAGTACACGCTTGATCGTTAATGCTAAAGATTCTGCAGATTGCTTTGGTAAACCGTAAATTAAATCTAGATTGGTTGAGCGAAAGCCTAAGTCTTTTGCTCGCTGCACCATAGAAATAATAAAGTCTTCGTCTTGATCGCGATTAACCAGTTGCTGAACTTCTTTATTAAAATCTTGAACACCGATACTTAGTCGATTAAAGCCTTCATCACGTAGGTGATCAAGCATATCCAGTTCAATTTCACGCGGGTCAACTTCAATGCTGATCTCTGCACCTTCTTCAAAGTTAAACTCACCACGTAATAACGTCATTAAGCGAGTGAATTGGACTTTAGTTAGGAAGGTTGGAGTCCCTCCACCAAAATGCAATTGCGTTACTTTGCGTTCAGTAAACAGTGCTGCACGCTGACGGATTTCTAGTTCTAATGAATCTAAATAAATATCCGCTTTATGGTGATGACGAGTGATCACTTTATTGCAGCCACAGAAGTAGCATAGCTTGTGACAGAATGGAATATGAATATAAAGAGACAGTGGGCGCTCAGGGTACTGAGTACACGCCATATCGAATTCAGCAGGAGTATAAGCTTCGTGAAACTCTAAAGCGGTTGGGTAAGAGGTATAACGTGGACCTGAGTAGTTGTACTTCTCAATGATCTCTTGGTCCCATACTATTTGTTGATTTGACATGACTAACTTCCATCTCTTTATATCTACATTGACACTCTTCCTGCATCATAAAGCATTTGCTTCACAAAGCCGATGACTTCAATGCAGTGGTAAATAGAAGTGTCGATCAGATCATTTTAATATCAATTTTTTGATTCAGTGGCTTAATACGATCATGCAATTGTTGAATTTCAATTTTAATCGTATCTTGCAGACGAGCTTCCGCTTTAGTTCGAACTAAATTGTCTTTCATTCGATCTTTTTTTGCGAGTTCTTGCCTTGCATCACCGCGTGGCATGTCTTTGACTACATGAAATAGCTCAGATAAGGCTGGGTAATCTTGTTCAACATCAATACGGTCATCTTCTTGTAGATAATCCATAATGCTGTACAAACGAATCGCCAACTCAGAGTGATCACATTGCTCTTGCATACCAGCCTGACAAAGCAGCACCACATTCTCAAAAATATTGGCGTTACGTTTTTGTATCGCCAATTTTCTGTGTTGTTCTTGCAGTTCCTTCTGCTTTTTTAACTTCATCAGTAAGCTGCCAGCATAACCAGCTAGCGCAAGAATAATTGCACCGCCAAACAGTGCTAACAGGGTTACTGTAGACATAATTACTTAAAATCGTCCATATTGAAGTTATCGAATTCCGCTAGTAGATCGTCATCGCTTTTCGCTTTACGATCTGCAAACTCTGGGAATTCAGCAATCTCTTCTTCTGATTCAGTTTCTTCGTCATCTAATAAGCCTAAACGACCCATTAAGTGCTCGATACGTGCCAATTTCTCATCCACGTATTTCTGAAGACCGGTACCTAGGTTTTCACCATTATCGAGACGGTCTAGAAGAACCATTAGCTGTGCATCATTTTCTAACATCGCAAGCTCTTGCTCATTAGTTAGACGACGCTCTTGCTTACTTGTTTTCTTCTTCTCTTCAACAACCAGTTGAATTGGTTTTTTACTACCAATACGAGGATCTTTTTTCTGAGCGAAACGGCGATTTTGTTCTGCGTTACTTTCAGCATTACGAGCACCGGCTTTTAGGCCTTTACGCTTTCTTTTACGCTTGATTTCACGACTGTCTACGTCACGATCTGTACGGTTACGTGTTACAACTACTGGCTCACTCGCCATTCCCGGACTACGGGCTTTTTTAATGCGGCTCATTACTGGGTTTTCCTCAGTAAGATGACATCATCTCCAACAAATTCTAGGTCAAGCTGGTAGCGCTTTGCTACAAACTCAAACGTCTCTCTGCTGAAGAAGCTGACATGGGTTAAATCACTCTTGTAATGCCAAGTGGCAAACGCGCTTTCGTCCCTGGCTAGTTTCGTCATGATACCTAACCAACCTCCAGGTTTTATCAAGCTCAATAACAATTCCAATTCGTTTTGAGGTTGATAAAAATGCTCAATAGCTTCTGTACAACTGACGAAGTCATACTGCTTATTGAACACGGACTTATCTGGTGTGTAATAAATATCATAGAGTTCGATATGGTGACCGGCCTCTCTCATCATATGAGCAAGCAATGGTCCAGGGCCACATCCAAAATCTAGTCCTTGTTGCGGTGTCTCACCAACACGTTGCAGCAGCGGCTCAGAAAATCGAGATAAGAAGGTTCGATATCCTTCATCTTCAAGATTATTTTTATGGCAATCATAGTGCGCTTTTTCTGCTTTTGCATCGAAACGATCTGCCTCATCCACATAAATAAGATAGCAGTGCTGACAGCGATAATAGCGTCTATGCTTATCTTGGTGGAATTTATCAGCGTGTAAATGCTGACACAAAGGGCAAGGCTGCATCATAAGCTCACTACTGCTCCCTGAAAATTCTAGGGGCGGAAGTATACCCGATACTGGTGCAAAGATAATCGTTTTAACGTTTTTTTTTCATAAAAAAAGCAGCGACAAGAGCTGCTTTTTAAAATTTGGACTCTTATTGAAGAGTTTACATTAATAATTAATGTAAACCACCAACGTATTTAGACAATGTTGTAATGTCTTCATCAGTCAGTTTCTTCGAAATATCTCGCATCATCGCATTCATGTCATTAGAACGGTCACCCGAGCGAAATTTTTCTAATTGCGCTTTAATGTAATCAGAGTGTTGGCCTGAAATCTTAGGAAAACCAGACAATGATGTACCATTACCACGAGGACCATGACACGCTACACACGCCGTAATTCCACGCTCCATATCTCCGGCTAAGTATAAGGCTTTACCAGCAGGGATAGACTCTTCTGGTGTTGTATTATCAGCCATCGGTAAAGAGGCGTAATACGCGGCAATATCCTTAGCACCTTGCTCATCAACGCCCATCGCCATTGCACCCATGACTGGATCCATACGACCTTGTTTACCTTGAGTCTGCATACCTAATTTAAATTCATTAATTTGCTTTTCAAGATAACCTGCGTGTTGACCTGCTAGGTTTGGGTATTGGGTCAAAGTACTATTACCTTCTTGACCATGACACGCCGTACATGTTGCAGATTTTTGCTTTCCAGCTTCGATATCTCCTTGAGCCCATGTTGAGCAACTAGCTAGGAGAGTTAATATCAGCGCTAATTTTTTCATGACATTCCATTTATTATTATCGTTCCCTCACAATGAGCTATCCTTTTTAGTAAGATTTATTTACATTGTGTTGGATATTAAGCTTCCAGTACCGCTCTAAATTGGCTACAGCATGGTACAATGAGCGACCTTTACCGTTTTTGTTCTAAGTTTGTCACCACAACGTTAACAGTGACATCCTTAACACGGTTATTTTACACATTTTCACAAAAAAGTAATCAGCTGACTACAATAATCCTACTTGGATCATTATCTACAGCTTGGTTTCCTTCGAGACGGAGTTAACAGTGAGCAAAATCATTCACTACCAAAAGACGCACTTCATTACCAGTGCACCAGATATTCGCCATCTACCTGAAGATGAAGGTATTGAAGTTGCCTTCGCTGGCCGTTCGAATGCGGGTAAATCAAGCGCATTAAACCGCTTAACAAACCAAAGAGGCTTAGCTAAAACCTCTAAAACTCCTGGTCGTACGCAATTAATTAACTTATTCAAAGTTGATGAAAACTGTCATATCGTGGATTTACCAGGATACGGCTTTGCTCAAGTACCGATTGAGATGAAAAAGAAGTGGCAGAAATCTTTAGGTGAATACCTACAGAAACGCCAGTGCTTAAAAGGCTTAGTGGTATTGATGGATATCCGTCACCCATTAAAAGACATTGACCAACAACTTGTGTTTTGGGCTGTTGACCAAAATATTCCAGTACAAATCTTATTAACTAAAGCTGACAAGCTGAAAAGTGGCGCACGTAAAGCTCAAGTGCTCAAAGTACGTGAAGCTGCGGTAGATTTTGGTGGTGAAGTGGTGGTTGATGCATTTTCTTCATTAAAGGGCATTGGTGTTGATGTTCTTCGTGCCAAGCTAGATACATGGTTTGCGCCGGCTTTTGAAATCGATGATGAATTCATTGAAGATCTAGATACTGAATAAACAGCCTATATAGATACAGCCTGTGACAAAAAATAACCCCACCTTAAGTGGTGGGGAAAATAGGAGAGATAAAGAGGTGTTTTTATTTTTCTGCCGCGCATAATGCAACAATCTTCTCTTCAAAACAAATCCTCGAAAAAGCCAAATTCCTTTAAGAAGTAATAACACGCTTAAAAACAACAATTCTGTCTTTAAAATCACCTGCAAACAAAATTACACATTTAAAAACAACAAGTTAAGATAATTATGTGAATTAATTATCAATAAAGCAACTTGTAGTAAAATTACATATATTGAAAGATAAGAAGAAAGGAAAAATTGAAGATAAAACCAGAAGACGGATTTTTAGAAGGCCAGAAAGAAAAAACGCCCCAGTCAAAAAGGTTGACTGAGGCGGCTGAATTTAGCCAAATCCAATAACGTGAAACAAAAGGTCTGAAAGATAGAACATCTTTACCTCTGTACCCTACGCAGATAAATGTACAACAAACGAACAGTTTTGAAAACCCTTTTTTGTAATTTTTTTTCAGTTTTGTTCATAAAAACACAACATTCATCTGATGAAGGTCACTTTATTTTAGGTAAAAAAAAGCCAACGCGTGCGCTGGCTCATAGTTTTAGTTTTAGATGTAACTTAATTACAATTCCGTCAGTAATAAGTTTTATCATTTTTGTAACAATGTCGTTGGCTTAGTGAGCTTCATCCCAGTTGTTACCAAAATCACTCTCCGCAATTAATGGCACATCTAACGCGACTGCACTCTCCATTAATGCCGTTACTTGCTTAGTCACCTCTTCTAATGCGTCTTCTTTTACTTCAAAGACCAATTCATCGTGTACTTGCATTAGTAAGTTAACTTGACCATTCCCTTCCGCTTCAATCCAGTTATCCACTAAGATCATTGCTTTCTTAATGATATCCGCGGCAGTACCTTGCATTGGCGCATTGATTGCAGCACGTTCAGCGGCTTTACGACGCATCGCATTACGAGCGTTGATTTCAGGCAAATGTAGGCGACGACCGTATAACGTTTCTACATACCCTTGTTCTGTTGCTAATAAGCGAGTTTCTTCCATGTATTGCATTACTCCAGGGTAACGCTCGAAATACACATTCATGTAATCTTGGGCTTCACCACGAGAGATGCCAATTTGCTTAGCAAGACCAAATGCACTCATGCCATAGATCAAACCAAAGTTGATGGCCTTAGCACGACGACGATCTTCAGAGGTCACCTCTTCTATCGATACACCCTTCACTTCTGCAGCAGTTGCTGAGTGAATGTCTTTACCTGCCGAGAACGCTTCTAATAACGCTTTATCTTGAGATAAGTGCGCCATGATACGCAATTCAATTTGAGAGTAATCGACGGCTAGGATTTTCCAACCATGAGGAGCAACAAACGCTTGGCGAATACGACGACCTTCTTCATTACGAATAGGGATATTCTGTAGGTTTGGATCGGTCGATGATAAACGACCCGTCGCTGTGACCGCTTGATGATAAGAGGTATGGACACGACCTGTCGTTGGATTAATCATCTTTGGAAGTTTATCGGTGTACGTCGATTTTAATTTTGCTAAGCCACGGTATTCTAAAATCAACTTAGGAAGTTCATACTCTAAAGCCAATTCTTGCAGTACTTCTTCATTGGTTGAAGCGGCACCTGATGGCGTCTTTTTAATAACTGGCAGTTCCATTTTCTCAAATAGAATCGCTTGAAGCTGCTTTGGTGAGTTCATATTGAATTCTTGGCCTGCGACTTCATACGCTGCTTTTTCTAGCTCATCTAAGCGCTGACCAATTTCAAGTGATTGTGCAGAAAGCAGCATATCATCAATATAAACCCCTTTTCTTTCCATACGAGAAAGAACAGAGATCAAAGGAAGCTCAATATCAGTAAATACTGTGTTTAACTTCTCATCCGCCACGAGTTTTGCGTGTAATACGTTATGTAAACGCAGCGTGATATCAGCATCTTCAGCCGCATAAGGTGCCGCTTCATCTAATGCAATTTGGTTAAAGGTTAATTGTTTTTTACCTTTACCTGCGATCTCTTCAAATGAGATAGTGTTATGTTGCAGATAACGTAGAGCTAGGCTATCCATGTTATGTTTGCCTGCCACACTGTTATAAACGTATGACTCCAACATAGTATCGAATTTAATGCCTTTCATCTCGATATCGTAACGCGCTAATACACTTGCGTCGTATTTTAAGTTTTGACCCACTTTTGCTTTGTTGTCATCTTCTAAATACGGTTTTAATTGCTCAAGAACCCAATCACGATCAAGTTGCTCAGGGGCATCAAGATAGTCATGAGCAACAGGAACATACGCAGCTTCGCCTTCTTCGATAGCAAATGACAAACCAATCAGGTTAGCCACCATATAATCTAAATTGTCTGTTTCTGTATCAAATGCAGCAACTTCTGCATTATTTAATTTTTCTAACCAAGATAGAAATGCTTCTTTGGTTAAAATAGTCTCGTACTTTGAGCGATCAATTTGAGCAGCAACAATTGTTTCTTCTTCCGCTTCATTGGCGCTGTCTGATAAGGCGCTCGTCGTTCGATTTGCTGATGTTTCATGTGAAACGATCTTGCCGTCACTGCCATCTAACATTTCGGTTAGCCAGCGTTTAAAGTTCATTTGACCAAACATCTGAATTAATTCATCAACATCTGGGTCTTGCTTTACAAGCTCTTCAGGTCGCTGCTCTAATTCAACATCAAGCTTAATCGTCGCTAGTTCATAAGAAAGGTAAGCCCCTTCTTTATTCTCTTCTAACTTCTTCGCCATGCCTTTTGAGCCACGGAAACCTAATGGTGCAATATCATCAAGATTGGCATAAAGCGCATCTAAGCCACCCACACCTTGTAATAGTGCTCTTGCTGTTTTATCACCAATGCCAGGAACACCCGGAATGTTATCTGAGGTATCACCCATCAGTGCCAGATAATCAATAATCAGCTCTGGTGGAACGCCAAATTTCTCTTCAACGCCTTCAGGCCCCATGATCACATTTGTCATGGTATTGATCAGAGTTACATTTTCATCAACCAATTGCGCCATATCTTTATCGCCAGTACTAATCAGTACTGGAATACCCGCTTTTGATGCCTGCGATGCTAACGTACCAATCACATCATCGGCTTCTACCCCTGAGATAGAGATCAGTGGCAAGCCCATTGCTTTGATCAATTTATGCAGAGGTTCAATTTGGCAACGTAAATCATCCGGCATAGGTGGACGATTCGCTTTATACTCTGGATACATCTCATTACGGAAGGTTTTTCCTTTCGCATCAAAAATAACCGCAACACGATCCGTTTCAAATTGCTTTAGAAGACTACGTAGCATATTGATAACGCCATACACCGCACCCGTTGGTTGGCCGTCGCCATTAGTAAAATTAGGCGCTGCGTGATACGCACGGAAAAGATACGAAGAGCCATCCACTAAGATGAATGGATTATCAGGAATTCTTGCCATAGTCGGTATTATCCAGAGGTTATTATGATCAATGAGTTTCATTTTATACCCAAGTAACTTAAAGATGCCAGTTTCAGTACTAATTGCTTGGTTTTTAGGCTTCAAACAGCTCAATATCGAGGGTTCTTGCTTTTCTTTACTTTAATTAATAGAAATAGAACTCTTTTCTTAAGCCTTCTTCTGTGGATAACTCTGTTTGTAATTATTTTTTGGTTAATTAATAACTAATTTATCAATTCAAAAAAATACAATTAAAAACTAAAAAATCAAATGGTTAGATCTAAAAAAACGATCGACAAAGAGATCCTTGGTTGATCATGCTTTGTGGACAATAATATTAATCACCTTATTTATGTATGAAAAAAGACCGCTTTAAAAGCCCTTTATTTATAATAATAATCACTAAGAACTCAAAAAACAGACAAAAAAAAGCGGCGTCTTCGATAAGAAGCGCCGCTCAGCAAAAAAAGAATAATGGTATCGTTAACTTAGAAACGCCACCACCACCCATAGAGCTGATTTATACTGGAAGCAATGTGAGCAATGTCGTGCCTTCTTGAAGTTGTGCGGGGTAAACCGTAGTGCGTAACTCCCTGAAGACAATGTAATAATAACCATTCTCATTTGGATTGCAATAGGTTAATGAGAAAAGATCTCAACTAATTTATGAAGTCGTTTATTTTCATGCTGTTATGGTATAAAAAAGGCCAGCACATGGCTGACCTTAATCTGGTATTTTCTTTAACACTACGACTGAGAAGCCGATGTTGCCAATTGATGCCCTTCTGATGTTAACTTACAAATTAAGTAATTCAGTAGCACACCATACATTGGAACAAATAAACCTAAGCTAATCACTAATTTTACACCGTAATCAACCAGCGCAATTTCAGTCCAGTGTTCTGCCATAAAAGCATCAGGGCTGTGATAAAAAGCAATAGCAAAGAAGGCTAAGGTATCTATCGCATTACCAAACAATGTTGAACAGGTTGGAGCTATCCACCACTGTTTTAGCTGACGAAGACGGTTAAACACATGAACATCTAATATCTGCCCAAGTAAATAAGCCATAAAGCTTGCGATCGCAATACGAGCAACAAACAAGTTAAATTCACCCAGTTGTGAAAAACCTTGATATTGACCTTCAAAGAAAATAACCGATAAGAAATAAGAGACCGCTAGTGCAGGCAGCATAACAAAGAAGATGATACTTCTTGCCATTTTTGCCCCAAAGATACGAACTGTTAAGTCTGTTGCTAAGAAAATGAAGGGAAAAGTAAATGCACCCCATGTGGTGTGAAACCCAAACAAAGTGAATGGGATCTGAACCAAATAGTTACTAGATGCAATAATTACAAGGTGGAATACAACAAGGAAAGATAAAGCGTTGCGCTGTTGCGCGGGCGTAAATGTACTCATATAAGTACCTTTTTGTCATTGGGGGCGAGGGAACCCAAATTAAACACAAAGCTAAAATCACCGTTTATTTACGTAATGACTCTAGCCAATTTTCAGGGCGGTGATTATACATTAACCACTTTTGATCACAAGAGCGGCTTAAAACAAACCTGCAATAAATGCCAACTCTTCTTGATGTTCAGTTCGTGCTAAGGCTTCAAGCCATACCGAATTGGAATAATGCTCAGCACGCAGCATAAATTGCGCACCTTCAAAGTCGATTAACCAAGAATGTAAATCCGCATCCATTTGCTGCTCTATGATCTTGGCATCCATGGCGCTCACTAACTGCTGACCTATCATTTCAAAAGAATCAAAATCAAACTCTGGAATAGAAAAGATGATCCGCCCGGCGTCTTTTTCAAACTCAACCACTGAAAATAGACTCATGATTTATCCTTGTCCGGTTATGTGCATTTCAATCAGATCTAAGAATGGATCGGCGTATTTTTCTAACTTCTTCTGACCTACGCCATTTACAGCAAGCATTTCACCATAGGAGGTCGGTGTAATATCAGCCATGTCCATTAAGGTGGCATCACTGAACACCACATAAGGAGGTAAGTCATCACGATCAGCAATCGATTTACGCAATTTACGTAACTTGGCGAACAACTGCTTATCGTAATTACGGTTATTGAGTTTCTCTGATTTTGCCGTTTTCGCGGCGGTATCAAGTCGTGGAACAGCAAGCTCTAATGCTTCTTGTCCTTTTAAGATAGGACGAGCTTCTTCTGTTAATTGTAAGGTCGAGTTTCGCGTAATATTCTGCGCTAATAATCCTTTATGGATCAGCTGGCGAATAATACTCACCCAATACTCATGGCTGTGTTCTTTACCAATACCATAAGTCGATAACTTATCATGTCCGTGCTCACGAATACGGGCGATCTTCAGCCCTCGTAATACTTCCACTACATAGCCAACACCAAAACCTTGGTTTACTCGATATACGCACGATAATGCTTTTTGCGCTGCTTCTGTGCCATCAAACTGCTTTGGCGGATCTAAACAGACGTCACAGTTACCACACGGCTTGGCGCTGTATTCACCAAAGTAATTTAATAGTACTTGGCGGCGACAAGTTTGCGCTTCTGCAAAGGCGGTCATGGCATTTAACTTATGACTCTCTACTAATTTTTGTGGCCCTTCTGGCTTCTCTTCTACCAGCTTTCTTAGCCATACAATATCAGCAGGATCGTATAACATCACCGCTTCAGCAGGCAGACCATCGCGCCCTGCTCTACCGGTTTCTTGGTAGTAAGATTCAATGTTCTTTGGAATATCAAAGTGTGCGACAAAACGAACATTTGATTTATTGATCCCCATACCAAACGCCACCGTAGCGACAACGATCTGAATATCATCACGCTGAAACGCTTCTTGGACATAGTTGCGCTCATCCAAATCCAAACCCGCATGATAAGCCGCTGCTCGAATATGGTTATTGCAGAGCTTTTCTGTCAGCATTTCTACTTTCTTACGACTGCCACAATAGATCACACCACACTGGTTTTTCTGCGTGGCAAGATAACGCACAATTTGGCTTACGGGTTTGTGTTTCTCTAACACGGTATAGCGAATATTAGGGCGATCAAAACTGCCCAAATATTCATGAGGATTCGGTAAAGAGAGGCGGCTTAAAATGTCTTTACGTGTTGCTTCATCCGCCGTCGCAGTTAGAGCCATAATCGGAACGGCTGGAAAACGTTGTTTAATTTGTCCAAGAGATGCGTATTCTGGACGGAAATCATGACCCCATTGTGAAATACAGTGCGCTTCATCGACTGCTATCATGCACAAATTTAAGGAGGCTAAACGATCCATAAAATCACGCATCATCACACGCTCAGGAGAAACATACAGCATTTTCACCTGACCCGTATTCACACGATTCCAAATCGAAATTTGCTCTTCACGATCAATGGTTGAATTTAAGCATTCCGCTTTAACTCCATTGGCTTTAAGCTGATCAACTTGGTCTTTCATCAATGAGATTAAAGGAGAAATAACCAAGGTTAGTCCGTCAAAAACCAACGCGGGAATTTGATAACAAAGCGATTTACCCCCGCCCGTTGGCATAATAACAAGGCTGTCTTTACCATCAAGAACGGCATTAATGACTTCTTCTTGTCCAACACGATATTCTTGGTAGCCAAACACGTCTTTTAAAACAGTGTAACTCTGTGAAACCTGTTCCGTTGGCTGCTCTGCGATAATGCTGGACATAAAAAACTCATCAATACTATGGGAGACTCATTCTACCTATGGTTATTGGTGAGGAAAAGAGCAATAGGAAAATACTAGGCACATTCGACACTCCCCTCTATACTTCGTCACATAACAACTCATGCAAGGTGTGATCATAAAACCACCTTTCCCGTTACATTACTTCGTAAAGAATCGACTTATGCCAACCACTGAACTCGAACAACAGCGCACTCGTCAGGGTATCTTTTTTGCTCTTAGTGCTTACACCATGTGGGGCATTGCGCCTATTTATTTTAAAACCATCAGTGAAGTATCGCCTTTTGAGATTTTAAGCCACCGGGTTATTTGGTCTTTCTTTTTTCTAGCAGGATTGCTGTTTCTATCTAAAGGATGGAAAACCGTTGCCAATACATTAAAAGATAAAAGAAAAATGGGTTATCTAATGACAAGCAGCGTGTTGATAGGCGCGAATTGGTTAATTTTTATTTGGGCAGTTACTGCTGATCACATGTTGGATGCCAGCCTCGGCTATTTCATCAACCCTATTTTTAATGTCATGCTCGGTATGATCTTTTTAGGGGAGCGATTACGAAAATTGCAGTGGCTTGCGGTTGTTTTTGCGGCTATCGGCGTTCTTATCCAATTAATCACATTTGGATCGATACCTATGGTGGCGTTAGCCCTGGCCTGTAGTTTTGGATTTTATGGACTATTACGTAAGAAAGTCGCCATGAACGCACAATCAGGCTTATTTATTGAGACCTTGGTTTTATTGCCAATCGCAGCAACGTATTTATTATTTATCGCTGATTCTCCAACCTCAAATTTTGCAGACAATCCAATGACTCTAAATTTACTATTGGTGGCAGCAGGTATTATCACTACGGTTCCTCTGCTTTGCTTTACTGGCGCAGCAACACGGTTAAAGCTCTCTACTTTAGGCTTCTTTCAATACATAGGACCAAGCTTGATGTTTGTGCTTGCAGTGGGTCTTTACGACGAAGCATTTAGTGCAGATAAAGCGATTACTTTTGTCTTTATTTGGGGTGCGCTGATGGTCTTTACTGCTGATGCCGTATTATTCCAAAAAAGAAAAAAAATCAGAATCGAATACCAGAAAGACTGATTCGATTAATGTAGGACGAATAAAAAAGAGAGCATATTTGCTCTCTTTTTTTATTTTCGAATCACTTAAATTTACATTGATTCTAACTTGGCATATTGAGTCACAAGCCACTTAATCCCTTCGCCGTTAAAGGCGACTTGTACTCGACCTTGTGCGCCAGCACCTTCAAAGTTAATGATTGTACCTTCACCAAATTTAGGGTGCTTAACTCGTTGCCCTAACGCATAACCTGTTTCATTAAAGTTATTATTAATCGCTTTCTGGCCAAATCGACTGTCAGATGAGCCCTCTTGAGAACCATAACTACCATAAGATCCCGTTCGGCTTACTTTGGCTTTCATACGAACTTCTTCAACACAGTTAGCCGGAAGCTCTTTAATAAAGCGCGACGGTTTGTGGTATTTCTCTTGGCCATACACTCGGCGCGTTTCTGCATAAATAATATACAGCTTTTCCATCGCTCGCGTCATGCCAACATAACAAAGACGACGTTCTTCTTCTAAACGCCCCGCTTCTTCTGCTGACATTTGACTTGGGAACATCCCTTCTTCAACCCCGACCATAAATACTAATGGGAATTCCAATCCTTTAGCACTATGCAGTGTCATCAGTTGAACCGCATCTTCAAACTCATCGGCTTGGCCTTCACCTGCCTCTAATGCAGCATGAGTTAAGAAAGCAGTTAAGTCTGTCATCTCTTCTGCTTCTTCTGGCTTATCAAACTGACGAGTCGCCGTTACCAATTCTTCCAAGTTCTCAATACGGGCTTTTGATTTTTCGCCTTTCTCTTGCTCATACATCGTAAATAAACCAGAGCTTTTAATCACTTGGTCCGTTTGTTCATGTAGACGACAGTCACGAGTATCATCTTCTAACGCATTAATTAGCTCAATAAAACGACTTAATGCTCCAGCAGCGCGACCGGGTAATACTTGCTCTTCAATCAACGCAAGACTGGCTTGCCACATGGTCGCCCCACGTTCACGCGCTGCAAAACGTACCGTTTCTAATGTTTTATCACCCAAACCGCGTGTTGGCGTATTCACAACTCGTTCAAAAGCGGCATCATCATGACGATTATTCATTAAACGAAGGTAAGACAAGGCATCTTTGATCTCTTGTCGTTCGAAGAATCGCATCCCACCATAAATTCGATACGGTAATCCTGCTTGAATTAAGGCTTCTTCTAATACACGAGATTGGGCGTTATTACGGTACAAGAACGCTGAATCTTGCAGAGCTCCACCGTTATCGCGCCACTCTTTAATTTTCCCTACAGCAAAACGGGCTTCATCCATTTCGTTATAAGCTGAATAAATAGAAATTAGATCGCCATCCGCGTCTTCCGTCCATAACTTCTTACCCATGCGTTCAGTGTTATTACTGATCAGTTCATTGGCAGCGTTTAGGATATTTGCACTAGAACGGTAGTTTTGCTCTAAACGAATGGTTTTTGCACCCACAAACTCATCTAAGAATTTTTGAATATTTTCGATTTGAGCACCACGCCAACCATAAATAGACTGATCATCATCACCCACGATCATTACTTTACAATCAGAGCCCGCCATCATGCGTAACCATGCGTATTGAATATTGTTAGTATCTTGGAATTCGTCGACCAAAATGTGCTTGAAACGCGCTTGATAATGTTCACGTACGTGTTTGTGATCTCGCAGTAATTCATGCGCTCGAAGTAAGATTTCAGCAAAATCAACTAAGCCTGAACGATCACACGCCTCTTGATAAGCGGTATACACTTTTAGCCAAGTCTGAGCAATAGGATCGTTAAATGTGTTGATTTGATGCGGACGCAAACCTTCATCTTTTTTACCATTAATAAACCAAGCCGCTTGGCGAGCAGGCCAGTTCTTATCATCCAAATTTTGAGCTTTAATCAAGCGTTTTAATAAACGTTGTTGATCATCTGAATCAATTATTTGAAAACCTTCTGGCAGTTTTGCATCCAGATAATGCGCACGAAGAATACGATGACAAATACCGTGGAAAGTGCCATTCCACATTCCGCCAGCGCTGCCATGCATTAACTCTTCAATACGACCACGCATTTCTGCCGCCGCTTTATTGGTAAAGGTTACTGACATGATTGAGAAAGGAGACGCTTGTTCGATTTGCATTAACCATGCGATACGATGAACAAGTACTCGAGTTTTACCACTACCGGCACCCGCAAGTACAAGCATGTTTTCTAACGGAGCGGCTACGGCTTCGCGTTGTTTGTCATTAAGACCATCAAGAAGAAAAGAAACGTCCATCACATCACACTGGTTATTTATACATGTGCGTGAAGTATATACTGAAATGAAGTGAGACCCAAACGCCTAGGGGGGATTTGCCTTTAATTGAGCAAAGCTAAGACTGACTTCGACTTAGCTTGTATGCCTTCGCTTTAGTTTATAAGAAAGCTTAGACTGGTTTTGCCTTGCATTGTTGCTGTCCGCTACGATAAGGAAGAATACAAGCGTCTTGCTCGCCATTAGAAACCACCTCATAAAACTGAGGTAAATTGAAGTTCACTTTATCTGGATTAGCTAAATCGACATTGTTACGACTTGAGGTGTAATAATGGTTAATGCTGTTTACCATGTCATCTTTGCTGCCATAACATTGGTGGTAAATCTCAACCTTATTCTCTTCATCTAAGACGTAAATATTAAAACCTTCATCCAGACTATCATCAAAGAAGAACTGAATTAAGCCTTCACTTGCAAACGAATCTACGGCTTCAGGGATCACAACACCACTACTATCTCCAAGAGGGATCGTCGTTGAACCAATCGCTTTATTGGTTGAAATACTCGAATAAAATTGAACTGAATCTTCCAGTTTTTGGATCGATACTCCACGACGTTCAAAGAATAAACCATACATGGTCGAGCCAATTTTAATGCCTTTAAAGCGACGACGTTTTTCGTTATTTTCAACCGGTTTTAGACGAAGTTCGATACACTCAGCTAACAGTTGATAGATATTATTACGAATAATACCGCGCATTTGTTTGCTGTAGCAGAAGACATCTACCGACTCAGGACGAGTCGCATCTTGGTGCATTTTACATAGCACGGTTTTAAGCGCATCTAAAATTGCCGTTTCACCACTGAAGTTAAGTGTTCTTACTTCATGCCATGAATTGCGATATACCAAGTCGACACTGCCGATCAAATTATTCTGATCACTACCACAACTAAAGATATCGGCATCCGTCTGATTCATACGCTCAGGCTTTATCTTCAATGTTTCTGTTGGGTCATTCTCCAAATTAATAAAAATAGAAAGTTGGCGAACCTCACAGGGACTACCTAACTCTTCTTTGGTTGGCTGTGGCATATGTACTGAAAAGGTATTTCTCAGATCACTCACCATTTGATAGAACTTATCAATGTTCAAATCAGCCTGGCGAACAACCGCATCTAATCGTGTCGATTCCGTTAGTAAGCCATTAAAAAATGCCCACGCCACTAATTTACTTAAATATCTATTGTGCTCGAGATATTTTGCCCCCATCAACTCTTTTGCAATTAATGGCTCTTTGTATACATACCAACCCGCTTTATTAATGCCGTTATCTTGAACTTCAATAAAGCTTAAATCAGCTTCATGCAAGTCTGGTGAAATTTTGGGATTGAGTAGCGTGACCTTGCCTGGAAGTTTTTCAAATGCGGCGTAAAGTTTACGAGCAAGAATACTGATATCTTCAGGACTTATCGACGACGTTATATCATTATTACGCGCAAAACGGATCAAGTTACGATAACTTTGCATTAATGCTTCTAGCAGATCGTTATGCGATTTTTTAACTTGTTCCACTTTCCATGTACGACGAGAATCAAGCTCGACGATCGTTGCTTGAGACCAACCCCATTGTGAGGTTAATTCAGTTAACGCTTTACGACGCCACTCTACAGAGCCTTGCCCTTGTCGACGTGACAATTTCTCATGTGTTTTAAGATAAAAACTACGACGGACTAATTCTAGACGAGCCGGATCATTGGTACGCTCAAGATAACGCGTCACTTTTTCTAGCATCAGATAATACGCATCCATACCGTAGAGATCGGGCTCATCGGCAAAGAGTCTACGTTTACTATCAATACTTAATAATTGAGTGTGTGGGTATTCCCAAGAGTAGGCTTCTAATAAGATCGCTTTTAGCACCGACTTAAACGGTGAATCAATACTCTTATAGAGTTGCCATAAGCTAGAGCCAAAGTACTCTTCTGCTGGAATATGATTTAGGCGTCCAAAATCAATCCACTGATCTCTTTTTATTACACCTTGAGAGCACAGCTGATCGACATATTCGTCATAGCTCTCTTCCATTTCTGGAGGAATAATTTGCCATAACAATTGCTGCCCACCAAGACATACCGCGGTACGGTAGAACTCATCTAATAATAATAAATGCTGCGAAGAACCACAGTTATCACCCGTCATCTCTTCAGAATAAGCTTCACGAAAACGGCTTTGTTCCATTAAGAAAAAATTGGCTTCAATGTAAAACTGCTCTGCCCACTCTGTTAGCGCATCACACTTTTGCTGCAATAATATTTTTTGCTCTGCTGGAAGATCTTCTGGAATACAGACCCATATATCAAAGTCACTGCCAATGGTTTGGCCAATAGAAGAGGTACTACCCATAGAATACAAACCAAGAATATTGCCTTGGTTAGAGGTAGATAGAGGATAACGAAGCGTCAGTTGAGCCACCCACTCACGCTGTTTCTGATTTGCATGAAACTGTTTAATACCACTAGGTGCACCTTCAACAAAGCCCGGTAGTTCCGAGTGATTGAAATGCAACAATAATGGCAATTGATGAAAAATCTCTTGCCCAAGTGGTTTCATTAATGCCAGCGCACGCTCTATACGTTGTTCAGTAAGGCGTTGTTGTCTAGCAATTAAAGTTTCAATATAGATTTGCAAATAGAAAGCCTAGCTCATCTTTGTCATCAGTGATGATTAATATTGAATATCATTCATTCAATACCGACGGTAAAACGTGATCAAGATAACACTTTTAATTATGCTCGTAAAGTTTACACGCTTACAACAATATGGGTATCCATACCATTTCGGGGTCGTTTTTAACCTATAATCACACTGTTGTCATCCTGTATTTTCACCTCACCCTCAAGTAGTGGTAGGATAAGGTAATTATTTTGATCGGATACTACTATGTCACAGCAATTACCAGTTCGAATTGCCACTCGTAAAAGCCCTTTGGCTCTATGGCAAGCACACTTTGTTAAAGATGCACTGCAAACGCTTCACCCAGGTTTGGAAGTAGAATTAGTTACTATGGTAACTAAAGGTGACATCATTCTTGATACACCATTAGCAAAAGTGGGCGGAAAAGGATTATTCGTAAAAGAACTTGAAGTGGCTATGTTAGAAGGCCGTGCTGATATTGCCGTCCACTCAATGAAAGATGTTCCTGTTGAGTTCCCTGAAGGATTAGGCTTAGTGACCATTTGTGAGCGTGAAGACCCACGTGATGCATTTGTCTCAAACACTTACACTTGCATTGAAGACTTACCACTTGGTTCGGTTGTTGGTACTTGTAGCTTGCGTCGTCAATGTCAATTACAAGAAGCACGCCCAGACTTAATCATTAAAGAACTTCGTGGCAATGTAGGCACTCGACTACAAAAATTAGACGACGGTAATTATGACGCGATCATTCTTGCCTGTGCAGGCCTTATTCGTCTTGGTCTAGAAGATAGAATCAAAAGCTCTATTGAGCCGGAGCAATCGTTACCTGCTGTTGGACAAGGTGCGGTTGGTATTGAAACTCGTCTAGATGACACTCGCATTCGAGCTCTACTTGAACCACTAAACCATCCAGAAACCGCACATCGAGTTTTATGTGAGCGTGCAATGAATAATCGTCTTGAGGGTGGCTGTCAGGTTCCTATCGGTAGCTACTCTCTTATTGATGGTGACCAAATCTGGTTACGTGCGTTAGTTGGTGAACCAGATGGCACCATCATGGTTCGTGGCGAAATTAAAGGACCGGTATCAGATGCTGAAGCATTAGGTACGCAATTGGCTGAGCAACTACTTAACGATGGCGCGAAAGATATTTTAGATCGCCTTTACGCTGACGCCTAACGATGACGATTTTGGTGACTCGCCCAGAGCAAGAGAGCCAAGCATTGTGTGATGCCCTGCAAGCATTAGGGCATCCTGCTATTTCTTATCCTCTGTTAACTATTCACCCCGGAAAAGAACTCTCCCAACTTCCAGAACTTTTCTCATCACTCTCAGATGGGGATTTCCTTATTGCAGTCAGTCAGCACGCTGTCGAACACACTCAACATTACTTGCAACGCCATCAAATCGAGTGGAAAAAAGGGGTAAGTTACCTTGCGGTTGGTCAAAAGAGCGCTCAACACCTCAAAACCTATATTTCAGATCCAGTACACTTCCCAACGCCAAGCGACAGTGAACATTTATTAGCGCTTCCAATCTTAAACCGTGTCGCTGGTAAGAAGGCACTTATTTTACGAGGAAACGGTGGACGTGACCTAATTTATCAAGCACTTGAAGCACTTGGCGCCGAAGTAAACTACTGTGAAGCTTATCAACGTAAAATGACGCCTTTTGATGGCAAACTCAACGCCAAAAAATGGCAAGCGCAAAACATCAATACCATAATTATCACCAGCGGAGAGCAACTGTCGTTTTTCACCTCTCAATTTGCTGGAACAGATTTAGATTGGGTGCTGCACTGTCGATTGTTAGTGCCTAGCGAACGAATTAACCAACTTGGACAACAACTTGGTTATCAACATATTGAAACGGTTGGCGGAGCCTCTAATTCCGACTTGCTGCACTATATCAGTGAGCATCATCATGATGGGATTTTCAAATGACAAAAAATAATAAACCACAGGCTGCAGAAGAAGCAGAACTGGTTGCCTCTTCTCCTGCAATAGAAAAAGAGCAGAAGCAAACACCACCACAAGCAAAAACAGACGCATTTGTTGATAAAAAAAGTCGTCGCCTAGGCACTGTTGCTATCATTATCTCCATTTTATTCAGCGGTGGTACTTTTTTAGTATCACAGCAGCAAGTAACCCAACAACAAATACAAATTGCTCAGTTAGAACAAAAGCTAATCAGCGCTGACAGTGCCTTTAATGCAAAGCTGGTAACCGCTGAGCAACGCATTACGGGCAAAGCAGATGACATCGTCCGTAAAGCGACGGTTCTGATGCAACAACAAGATAAAAGCATTGCGAGCCTTCAATTGGCGATTGCCGATGTTAAAGGTCGCCGTCCAAATGATTGGCTACTTGCTGAAGCCGATTACTTAGTAAAAATGGCTGGCCGAAAATTATGGCTCGAGCATGATGTGGTTAGCGCAACACGTTTAATGGAAAATGCCGATCAACGTATTTCAGCGTTAAATGACCCAAGTTTAATGCCACTTCGTCGTGCAATGGCGAGTGACATTTCAACCTTGAAAGCCATTCCTCTTATTGACCGAGATGGCTTAATTCTCAAACTAAATAGCCTTGAGCAACAAGTAAATACTCTGCCTTTGGCAAGTGCAATTCTTCCTGAAGCAGAAACCATAGAGAAGAAAGAAGTATCAACCAATATTAATGATTGGCAATCAAACCTAATGCAATCTGTTAATGATTTTGCGGATCACTTTATTACGTACCGAGTGCGTGAAGGTAATGTGATCCCATTACTTAGTCCTGAGCAGCACTTTTACCTAAAAGAGAACATCAAAGGTAAATTGCTACTGGCTTCTAAGGCACTATATCGTGAACAAAGTGAAGTGTATTCCTCATCACTAGAGAGTGCAAAGCTATGGTCTTCTCAATACTTCCAGCAAGATGATCCGGCTGTTAAGAGTTTTATGGCTCAATTAGATTCATTAGCAACGTTTAAAGTGGATGTTCGTTACCCGCAGAAAATGAAAACTCAAGCCCTACTGTCTGATTTCATCTCGGAGCGCTTACGTCGAAATGTGCAAGCCATTGGTGAGACACCAGTAAAAGCAGATCCTGTAAAAGAAAAAGTGACTCCCATAACACAAGCTGAAGCAACAGAAGGAGGTAACTCATGATCCGATTACTTCTTCTGGCCATTGTTTTAGTCGGCGGATTAATCGTAGGAACGACGTTTGCCGATCAACAAGGTTACGTTCTCATTTCGGTTGCTGATACTACGATTGAGATGAGCCTAACGACACTGGTTATCTTTATTGGAGCACTAATTGCTGGATTATTTCTATTAGAGATGTTGATAAAACGCATCCTATCTGTGGGAAACTTCACTCGCGGTTGGTTTAGTGCACGTCACTTACGTAAAGCTCGCTATAACACGTTCAAAGGTATGATAAAGCTTCATGAAGGTGAGTGGAAAGATGCAGAGCGCCTTATCACTAAAGGCGGCCGCCATAATGACTTCCCATTATTGAACTATCTTGCAGCGGCAGAGGCGGCTCAAGGTCGTCAGCAAATTGAACAGCGAGACCATTACTTAAAGCTCGCTTCTGAGCAGTCAGACAGCAGACTGGCTGTTGCATTAACGAGTGCGAAATTACAAATGCGAGAACAACAATATGAACTTGCTCTCGCTACACTACAATCGGTAAAAGAGGATTATCCACATAACCCTGTTTTGCTTGAATTACTTAAAGAGTGTTATTTGGCACTAAATGAATGGCGAGCTCTGAAGAACATCATTCATCCACTAACTAAAGCGAATCTTATTTCAGAGCAACAAGCTTTGGCGTTAGAAGAGAAAGCAGAATGCGGATTAATGGCATTTATAGCGACAAATAAGGGGACAGTAGGGTTATTAGAACATTGGAATTCTTTACCTAAGAAGCTACAAAAGCACGTTCCTGTATTGGTTTGTTTAATCAAGCAACTACACTCACGAAAAGCGGATTCTGAAGCTTATATTCTCTTGCGTGATAACTTGAAAAAACGCAGCGATGATCGCTTGATTGAGCTATTGCCCACCTTAAACCTAGCAGACTATCATCCTGCAACCGTACTACTTGAAGGCATGGCAAATTACGATGTTCGCAACCCTGTCATTCAAAGTACGTTAGCTCAGCTGTATATGCGAACTGAGAAATGGCAGCCTGCACGTGACCATTTTGAAGCAGCCTTAGCACTTCGTGAAGATATGTCTGATTATGCTTATCTTGCGCGTGTTTTAGAGAAACAAAACCGTAAACAAGCGGCGGCAGATCTGTCTCGTAAAGCATTGACTATGGTTGATAGCCAAGCGTAACCCTGAGCGATTAAATATCATAAAAAATGCCACTCTTTTGAAGTGGCATTTTTATTGGTATTAATACCAATGCAGCGAAATATCTAAACTAGATAAAGGCGAATGCATCACCAAACAGCTGTTCTTTCTTTGCTTGTTTTTCAGTGATAAATTGCTCACGAGCCGCGCCTGCCATTTCAAAACGACCTGCAATGTAAATATCCACTTCTGCTAATGAGTTGAAATCGGCTTTTACCGCGTCAAGTACATTACCTGTTTTACCTGTCCAACCTTCAGTTTTCTCAACGACTGGGACAAAGGTGATATGCTGATGTGCTGCTGCAATCGCTTCTATTTCTGTTTTTGCATACAGTTGACACTCATCACGGCCACCCCAGTATAAGAAGATTGGCTTTTGAATTTTTTGACTAATGGTGTGATCTAAAATTGAACGCACGTAACTAAAACCAGTACCACCAGCAATTAACAGCATTGAACGCTCGCTGTCTTCACGGATCCACGCTTCACCATGAGGGGCATCAATTTGGATATCTCCGCCGTTTTCTAGTGCCGCTTTCATTGACTCCACCACTTCACCGGCATAGGCATTGTGCTCTGCAGCACCGATGTGTAATTCAATTTCACCTTCATGACGACAAGGGCTACTAGCGATTGAGAATGGACGTTTGTCTTTCTCTCCCATCACAACCATTAGGTATTGGCCTGCTTTAAATTCTACTGGCTGCTCTGGGTGAAGTAATATTTGAAAAGTATTACAAGCCAATGGCTTGATAGACTTTACTTTGCAATTGATTGGCATGACTTTCCTTTTTCAGCTAATACCTATTTAAGATGGTATTTATACGCTGTCATTATTATGTGTATTGAGCATTACGCTCTAATTATACGGAGAGGATTTATTCTAACAACAGCACTAAATCACTTTTTGCTGTTGCCTGACACGCAAATACCCACCCGTCTTGTTGTTCTTTGTCGGTTAGAAGCGGCTCTAAATCGTATTCAATTTCCCCTTCTAACTTTTTACATAAGCACATGGCACATACGCCAACTTGGCATCGATTTGGGTAGTTTATCCCCGCGTCTAATGCCGCATCTAAGATGGTTTGTCCTTCTTCGATGCTGAATTCTTTTTGCTGTGGGAGTAAGGTTATTTTTTTCATCACACCTTTCTTTATCTTTTTCAGAGCTTAATGAAATACCTTTCCGTTTACTTTATCCAGTGAAATGAAATGTCTTTCCGCAAAAGCAGAATGGATTTAATTAGTGTTGGTAGCTTATCGATAACAACAGCTGTTTTGCTACAAAACATTACACTTCACTAAAATATGTAGTAAACCAATTCTTATTTGAAAATACCTAATTCATCCCAAATAGAGTCAATTTTAGCGACAACTTCAGGGTCTTTCTTGATTGGCGTTCCCCATTCACGAAGGCACTCATCTTCCCATTTATTGGTCGCATCTAACCCCATTTTTGAGTGTCCGTCACCATCTTGCAAAAATAACGTATCTCTTGCAGGGTCCATTCGAGTGGTTACTGCCCAAATAATGTCGTTCCAATCACTCACATTGACATCGTCATCACACACGATAACAAACTTGTTCTCTTCAAATTGAGACCAAATGGCATCCATGATTTTCTTACCATTACCGACCGCTTGCTTATTGATAGAAACGACAACCATGTTGGCATTGTTATTTTGCAAATGAATATCGATAATCTCAGGGCACGCTTTAGTAATTTCCGCTAAACAGCCTTCAATGTGCTCACTGTCTGTCAGTGAATATTCGACATTAGGTGATAATGCTAATTCGGCGTCCCATTTTTTAGTGATATCTAAGCCCATTTTTGAGCCTAAACCAACCACTGGTGAAGCAAAATCTAGTGAATCTATCGGGGTATTTTCTATCATCAAACTATCACGAGCTGGATCCATATGCTGAGACATTGCCGCAGTCACTTGTGACCAATCTCGTGCATTCACCTCTTCATCACACACCAATACAAATTTGGTGTACATGAACTGACGCAAGAACGACCACACACCCATCATCACGCGTTTTGCGTGTCCTGGATATTGTTTCTTTATCGTCACTACCGCCATGCGATACGAACACCCTTCTGGTGGTAAATAGAAATCAATAATCTCAGGAAATTGCTTTTGTAAAATTGGCACAAACACTTCGTTTAGTGCCACACCAAGCACAGCAGGCTCATCTGGCGGGCGGCCTGTGTACGTACTGTGATAAATAGGATCTTTACGCATGGTGATATGCGTTACGGTAAATACGTGATGCTTTTCAACTTCGTTATAGTAACCGGTATGATCGCCATAAGGACCTTCATCGGCAAATTCGGTTGGGTCGATGTAGCCTTCAAGTACAATTTCAGCACTGGCAGGGACTTCTAAATCGTTACTAATCGACTTAGTAATTTCAGTTCGACTACCTCGTAGAAGGCCTGCAAACGCGTATTCAGATAAGGTATCAGGAACTGGCGTTACCGCGCCAAGAATAGTCGCGGGATCGGCACCAAATGCAACAGAGACTGGGAAAGGTTCACCTGGATTCGTTTCCATCCAGTCACGCAAATCAAGCGCACCACCACGGTGAGCAAGCCAACGCATGATGACTTTATTTTTACTGAGCTTTTGCTGGCGATAAATACCCAAATTCTGACGTTTCTTATTTGGGCCCTTAGTGATGGTTAATCCCCAGGTTAATAGCGGTGCAACATCATCAGCCCAACAACTCATTACCGGAATTTTATCTAAATCAACCTCATCACCTTGCCAAACAATCTGTTGGCAGTTTGCCTTACGGATGTTTTTGGTTGGCATATTCAATACTTGCTTGAATACTGGCAGTTTATCTAAAGCATCTTTAAAGCCCTTTGGTGGCTCTGGCTCTTTTAGATACGCTAATAATTTACCCACTTCACGCAGTTCAAGAACCTCTTTACGTCCCATACCTATCGCAACACGTTCAGCAGTACCAAATAGATTCGTTAATACAGGAATATCGTAACCGATAGGATTTTCAAATAGCAATGCAGGACCACCCGCTCGTAAAGTACGATCGCTGATCTCTGTCATTTCATAATGCGGGTCAATGGGGTGTGAAATGCGTTTTAACTGTCCGATCTGTTCCAAGTGATCGAGAAAATCACGTAAATCCTTATATTTCATCGCTATATACTGTCGTGAAGTTTGAATAGATTATACCCAACCCAATTCAAACTCACACTCTCTATTTATCTTTACCGACCGCCCTAGCTGTTAACGTTGTGATAACGCTAATCTTACGTGCTGTTTGCGAACTTTGTTTCGTGTTGTCGGTAAGCTTTCTAACCAAGATGCATGTCCATAATTTGCCAAATGTATCGCAACTGCCCCACCATCTTGAATGTGATCGATTTTCGCCAATAAGAATTGCTGAACATCTTCTGGAAGAGGATGAAGTTGTGCTAACGAAGCAAAAGCATTCTGTTTTAGTGACGGATTATAAGTAGCTAACATTAATTGTTGAGTTGCAAAGGGATCTGGAGCGACATGAGATAGACGCTCAAGTTCAGAGATACTGTGCTGATCAGTGCGCATTTTCCATAGGATTTTATACACCTCACTGTTTCGAGATAACTGGGCTAAACGTACCATGACTTCAGTTGTCGGTAACCAGGCAGACAAAGGGTCATCGGTTATCTGAGCAACAAGATAATCTAACGCTTCAGAAGTTAAACTGTCTAATTCAGCTAATACTATCGATTGACGAACACGCACTTCATGAGGTTCACCCACTAGCCATTCAGATAACACCAAGCGATGCTCTTCTGCGGCGAGTATAAAATCCAATACTTGCTGGTCCTTCGACATTTGACTTAAAACACGCGAAGCAATACTAGAATAATCAAACGCCAACTTAGTCACTACATAGCCATTACCTTGCTCTTTAATGGTGTAGGTTGGGTGGATAGTTAATTGCTCTTTTAACCAGATGGTTCCTTTGGGATTGAGGATCAATTGTTGCTGCTCTATCTGTTGAAGCAACATGAAACGCACAGCTTCTTGCTGTGGCATAGAGAGACGATTGAGAGAAAAGTTGAGTGTGATGATATCGCCATCAATCAAATATTGATGCAGTTCATCGACCTTCTTATTGAGCTGCTGATCAACCAGCAAGCTATTGACTAAGCTTGGTTGAACATTAGATGCAGAGACCTGACTCGTCAGCAAACTTGCAGAGAGGAGGATCGATGCCAACAGTCCTTGTCGCATATGTTACTCCTTGAGATAAACTAAGTTCATATTCCTTATCAAGCTTAGTGCAAATGATGATGCCGTCAAACTAACAAACTTTCAACAAAAAACGCCACCTAAATAGGCAGCGTTTCATTATTTATTGACCTTGGTACCAATAATTGACTTAAATATCAATTATTGACGGCGCATCGCATCAAAAAATTCGTCATTAGTCTTCGTCATTGATAACTTATCAATTAGGAATTCCATTGCGTCAGTCTCACCCATTGGGTGAACAATCTTACGCAAGATCCACATTTTCTGTAGCTCATCCGGCTTAGTTAACAGCTCTTCACGACGAGTTCCTGAACGATTAAAGTCGATAGCTGGGAATACACGTTTTTCCGCAATCTTACGGTTTAGGTGTAATTCCATGTTACCTGTACCTTTAAACTCTTCGTAGATAACTTCATCCATTTTAGAGCCAGTATCAACCAAGGCTGTTGCGATAATAGTTAAGCTACCACCTTCTTCAACGTTACGAGCAGCACCAAAGAAGCGCTTCGGACGGTGAAGTGCGTTAGCATCAACACCACCAGTAAGAACTTTACCAGATGATGGGATCACGGTGTTGTATGCACGAGCAAGACGAGTAATTGAATCCAATAGGATAACAACATCTTTCTTGTGTTCAACAAGACGTTTTGCTTTCTCAATAACCATCTCGGCAACTTGTACGTGACGAGACGCTGGCTCATCAAACGTTGATGCAATCACTTCACCTTTAACTAGGCGTTGCATCTCAGTTACTTCTTCTGGACGCTCATCGATAAGTAGAACCATTAACTCACACTCAGGATGGTTATAAGCAATACTTTGGGCGATGTTTTGAAGCAACATTGTTTTACCCGCTTTTGGCGGAGCAACAATCAGACCACGTTGACCACGGCCAATTGGTGATGCTAAATCAAGAACACGTGCTGTAATGTCTTCTGTTGAACCATTACCACGCTCCATGCGTAAACGATCGTTCGCATGTAAAGGAGTAAGGTTTTCAAAAAGGATTTTGTTACGAGCATTATCAGGACGATCATGGTTAACTGCGTTTACTTTAAGAAGAGCAAAGTAACGTTCGCCATCTTTTGGTGGACGAATCTTTCCAGAAATCGTGTCACCCGTACGCAAGTTAAAGCGACGAATTTGGCTTGGAGACACATAAATGTCATCCGGACCAGCCAAATAAGAACAATCTGCTGAACGAAGGAAACCAAAGCCATCTTGAAGAATCTCAAGAACACCATCGCCAAAGATGTCTTCACCGCTTTTCGCATGTTGCTTAAGGATGGAGAAGATGATGTCTTGTTTTCTTAGACGAGCTAGGTTTTCTAGGCCTAATGATTCGCCAAGAGCAACAAGATCCGATACCGGTCGGTTTTTAAGTTCAGTAAGATTCATGGTGGTAGGTAGTTGTTTAGTCAAAATCAGATTCTATCTTTAGTGGATTTAAGAATGGATGACCTTCGAGCTCGGTCAAGAAATGAAATCGTATGAAATACGCGCGAATAAATTATCACTTATTCGTATTTTAGTCTAGCTTAGAAAAACAAAACCGCACATAATTTCTTATTATATGCGGTTCTATCTGACTTAATTGCACCCTATATTATAGGTTTGCATCAAGAAACTCTTTAAGTTGAGTTTTCGAAAGTGCACCCACTTTCGTTGCAGCAACGTCGCCATCTTTAAATAAAAGCAATGTAGGAATGCCACGGATACCAAATTTTGGTGGTGTTCCTGCATTCTGATCGATATTTAATTTACCGATCGTTAGTTTGCCTTCGTACTCGTCAGCAATCTCATCCAAAATAGGGGCAATCATTTTACAAGGACCACACCATTCTGCCCAGAAATCTACTAGTACTGGGCCTGCAGCATTGATCACACTTTCTTCAAAACCGCTATCTGTAAGCTGCAAAATTTTGTCGCTCATCGTCAACTCCAACGTTAAATTTAAAGGCTGATTTGATGATAACCAGCAAATTGATACCCTATTTGAATGGAATACGTTTCGTATTGCAAGCTTTAACTGATATTCTATAGCAATGAAAAAGACGCACATCACAGAGCAAAAGTTTGCCGACCTAGGTTTAGAGCCTCAGGTCCTTGATGGTTTGAATGCACAGGGGTTCATAAAATGTACTCCTATTCAAGCTAAGGCATTGCCGGTACTGCTCGCCGGCCAAGACATTGCAGGCCAAGCCCAAACGGGTACAGGTAAGACGCTAGCGTTCCTTACTGCTACTTTTAATCACCTACTAACGACACCAGCTCCTGAAGGTCGTAAAATCACGCAACCGCGTGCCATTATCATGGCACCAACGCGTGAATTAGCGATTCAAATTCATAAAGATGCTGAGTCACTAATCGCAAGCACGGGTGTCAAAGCCGCGCTAGCTTACGGTGGCGAACGTTATGAAAAACAACAACAAGTGATTGAGCAAGGCGTTGATATTTTGATCGGAACCACCGGTCGTATCATCGACTTCTACAAGCAAGGTCACATCGACTTTAAGATGATTCAAGCCGTTGTACTTGATGAAGCCGATCGTATGTTCGATTTAGGTTTTATTAAAGACATTCGCTTTATCTTCCGTCGTATGCCTGCGCCAACAGAACGCTTAAACATGCTGTTCTCTGCAACGCTATCTTATCGTGTACAAGAGCTTGCTTTTGAACACATGCAAGAGCCTGAACACGTTGTTGTCGAACCGGACCAAAAAACAGGTCATCGTATTAAGGAAGAATTATTCTATCCTTCAAATGATCATAAAATGGCACTTCTTCAAACACTTATCGAAGAAGATTGGCCTGAGCGTGCTATCATTTTCGCCAATACTAAACACAAATGTGAATTAGTTTGGGGACATTTAGCAGCTGATAAACACCGTGTTGGTCTTCTTACTGGTGACGTGCCACAGAAAAAACGTGAGCGCATCCTAGAAGAATTTACTAAAGGTGACGTTGATATCCTAGTTGCGACTGATGTTGCCGCTCGTGGTCTACACATCCCACAAGTAACTCACGTATTTAACTTCGATTTACCAAACGAAGCTGAAGATTACGTTCACCGTATCGGTCGTACTGGTCGTGCTGGTGAAAGTGGTAACTCGATCAGTTTTGCTTGTGAAGAATACGCAATCAATCTTCCAGCAATCGAAGAATATATTGAGCATTCAATCCCACAATCTGATTACGACTCTTCAGCACTACTAGAAGATCTACCTGCACCTATACGTCTACAACGTCGTCCGCAGCAAAATCGTCGTAATGGCAACAATAACAACAATGGTCAGCGTCAAGGCGGAAATCGTAAGTACTCTCGCCCACGTCAACCTCGTAGCCCTCAGGCGTAATCTGAGCTCTACGGAAAATTAAAAGGATGTTATGAAAAGTTCAACGATATCACCTATGTATGCCGCCATTGATTTAGGCTCAAATAGCTTCCATATGCTTGTTGTGCGTCATATAAATGGTAGTGTGCAAACCATGGCCAAAATCAAACGTAAAGTTCGTTTGGCTGCGGGATTAGATGAAAACTACACACTTAGCCATGAAGCTATGCAGCGTGGGTGGGATTGTTTGAGCTTATTTGCAGAACGTTTGCAAGACATCCCTGTAGAAAACATTCGCATTGTCGGCACCGCAGCATTGCGTGTAGCAACCAATGTGGATGTCTTCTTAGAAAAAGCCAATCAACTCTTAGGTCATGACATTAACGTGATCGAAGGTGAAGAAGAGGCTCGTACGATTTACCAAGGAGTTGCACACACTTCTGGTGGTAATGGCCGTCGCTTAGTGGTTGATATTGGCGGCGCAAGTACAGAACTGATCATTGGCGAAGGTTTTGAAGCACAAGCACTCACAAGTCTAAAAATGGGCTGTGTTACTTGGCTTGAAGGCTATTTTAAAGACCGTGCATTAACTAAGAATAACTTTGATGCGGCCATTGCTGGCGCAAAAGAGACACTGGCTCCTATTTTACAGCAGTATACCGATCTTGGTTGGCAAACCTGTGTAGGTGCAAGTGGTACGGTTCAAGCATTGCAAGAAATTATGTTGGCGCAAGGCATGGATGAGGTTATCACCTTAGCCAAGCTTAAGCGCCTTCAAAAGCAAGCGATGCAATACGAACATTTAGAACAATTAGATATTGATGGCCTTACTCTTGAGCGGGCTTTAGTGTTCCCAAGTGGTTTATCCATTCTTATCGCTATTTTTGAGTTATTGGATATTGATTCAATGACACTCGCAGGCGGTGCTCTGCGTGAAGGGTTATGCTATGGCATGATCGAAGCACTTCAATACGATGAGGTGTGTAAAAGAACCGTCTCAAGCATTCAGCAACGCTACCAACTTGATACCGACTACGCTCAACAAGTGACTAATTTAGTTGAACAACTTGTCGCACAATGTGGTGATGATTGGTTAATTGAACCTCAAGCGTTACCGCTATTAAAAGCCGCGTCTCAACTTCATGAGATTGGCATGTGTATTGATTATAAAAAAGGAGGCGAGCACTCAGCCTACTTAATCAATGCCTTAGATTTACCCGGTTATACTCGCGCTCAAAAACACCTATTAGGTGAATTACTGCGTCGTTATCGCGAGCAGTTCTCTGCAATGCCTAACCAACACGCGGTGTCTGATTTATCAGCTCAACGCATGCTACGTATCCTACGTTTAGCCCTTATTTTGACCCATCGCCGTGATGTCTCTTTAGCGCCAGTGGTGACCCTAACTGAAAAAGACGATGTTTTATCGTTGGCGATTGATAAGCAATGGTTAGTAGAAAACCCGCTGACAAGAGCTGAGTTAGAAATTGAAGCGGATAAGCAGACGAATATTGGTTGGGATTTGGTTATCGATGCTAGGGACTAGTATTTAGAAACGAGTAAGAGTCTATACGCTGCGCTAACTAGAGGCTAGAACGCTTCGCTTCTATAAGAGCAAAAGCAAGAGCCAGATTGTTACTGGTTTCAGGATTCAGGATTCAGGATTCAGGATTCAGGATTCAGGATTCAGGATTCAGGATTCAGGATTCAGGATTCAGGATTCAGGATTCAGGATTCAGGAAAAATAAAAGCATGATGATTAACTAAAATCATCATGCTTTTTTGTTTTTTGAGGTTAAAGAACTTACAACATTCAAGATTCTCGCTCTTATAGTTTCTAGTCAGCACAGCGTATAGTCTCTAGTTAATACTAAAACTCACCACACCACCTCTGAAACCTTTAAGCGAAGCGATCTGAACCCTGCTCTTATTTCTCTTCCGCCAACCACTCTGCGACATCTTTCGCAAAGTAAGTTAGGATGCCATCCGCACCAGCACGCTTAAAGCACAGCAAAGATTCCATCACAGTATCGCGCTCACTCAACCAACCATTCATAATAGCGGCTTTGTGCATCGCGTATTCACCCGATACCTGATAAGCAAACGTAGGCACTTGAAGTTCAGTTTTAACACGACGAACGATGTCCAAGTAAGGCATACCTGGTTTCACCATCACCATGTCCGCACCTTCATTGATGTCCATTGCAACTTCATGAATTGCTTCATCGCTGTTGGCTGGGTCCATCTGGTAGTTTTTCTTGTTACCACCTTTTAAGTTAGATGATGAACCAACGGCATCACGGAACGGACCATAGTAACAAGACGCATATTTTGCAGAGTACGCCATAATTTGCGTATGAACATGGCCTGCTTTTTCTAGCGCTTTACGGATCTCACCAATACGGCCATCCATCATGTCAGACGGAGCCACCACATCAGCCCCGGCTTCCGCATGCGATAATGCCTGCTTAATCAGAACTTCTGTTGTTACGTCATTCATCACGTAACCATCTTCATCGATGATGCCATCTTGGCCGTGAGTCGTGAATGGGTCCAGTGCCACATCTGTAATCACACCAAGCTCTGGCACATGCTCTTTTAAAGCTTTAACTGTACGTTGAACTAAACCTTCAGGGTTATGAGCCTCAGCAGCACAAAGACTCTTCGCATCTTGTGAAACCACAGGGAAAAGTGCAATTGCTGGAATGCCCAAATCATAAAGACGTTGTGCTTCTTCAAGCAGTAAATCAATTGATAAGCGCTCAACACCCGGCATTGACTCTACTGATTCACGACGGTCTTTACCCATAAGAACAAACATTGGGTAGATCAAATCATTCACTGTTACTTGGTTCTCAGCCATTAGACGACGGCTAAATTCATGCTTACGCATACGACGCATACGACGGTTTGGAAACGCACCTTGAATGGATACAGACACACTGAGCTCCTTTTGTATTTATGATGCGATCAATATATACCCATCGCCTTTTGAATCCAAATTTTCTTAGGGATCTGATTTTTACAATTAACTTGGTATGATAGAAAACATAATTTTAATAAAAGAGCCTTAATGATGATTGATACCCACGCTCACATATATGCGAAAGAATTTGATGAAGACCGAGATTTGGTTGTTCAACGTGCCTTATCACAAGGTATCGATCAGATCTTATTGCCTAACATTGATTTAGACTCTATCGAACCAATGCTAAAAACCGAGGCTACCTACCCTGATATTTGTCGATCGATGATGGGATTACACCCTTGCTATGTAAATGCTGATGTAAAGCAAACTCTAGCGACCATCCACTCTTGGTTTGAAAAACATAACTTCATTGCGGTAGGTGAAATAGGCATTGATCTATACTGGGATAAAACCTTTAAAGCGGAACAAGAGATGGCATTCATCACTCAATTAAATTGGGCAAAAGAGATGAAATTGCCTGTTGTCATTCATACTCGTGATTCTATTGAAGAGACATTAACCCTGCTAAAACAAGAGCAAGACGGCTCATTGTCAGGCACTTTCCACTGCTTTGGTGGCTCTGTTGATGAAGCCAAAGCGATCAATGATTTAGGTTTTCACTTAGGTCTTGGTGGTGTTTCTACTTTTAAAAATGGCGGTATGGATAAAATCATTCCTCACCTTAATATGGACTACTTAATCTTAGAGACCGATTGCCCATATTTAGCACCAGTGCCTCACCGTGGTAAGCGTAATGAGCCGGCATATACGCAGTTGGTTGCTCAACGCGTGGCGGATTTGCGTGAGATGAGCCTGGCAGATGTGGATGCGATTACGACGGCGAATGCGAAAAGACTTTTTGGGATTTAAGATCCAAAAAACGGTTTCAGGTTTCAGGAAGAGCCTATACGCTACGCTAACTAGAGGCTAGACCGCTTCGCTTCTATAAGAGAAAAAGCTGATTCTTTAACGCTGTTATTCCAACGTCACAACACTCGCTCTTATAGTATCTAGTTAGCGCAGCGTATAGTTTCTAGCTAGTATAGATAAACTCATTACGCATACCCCTGAACCCTTTAAGGGAGCTTGCGACCGATCTGAACCCTGCATTTTTACTTTGCCCTAAACAAGAAAAACCCCGTTAGACTCTCGTCCAACGGGGTTATAACTTTACTCGCAGCAATCCGGCTACTAATGATGCTCCATGCATCAAATCCTTGATAGTATACTGATCCCTTCAGTGCATTCCTTTCTCGCTATCCTAGCGGTGTCCTTGATCTTATCCTGATCCGTTAACAATCCCTAGTTAACTCTCTTCACTTGTTCCTTGAGCGGTGTCCTTTGTCTTTCCTTAGTAGCAACCATCCTAGTTACTATTGCGTCCATTCAATGTCCATTTCGCTATCCGTGCCGATTACTAATCCTAAGTAACCGAAAGCCTCATCCTGAAGCGTACCAAATCCTTGGTTAGTTCCTGTTCCGTGTCAGCATCCTTCCGACACCAATAAGATTACGCTTTTGATTATTTTCAGCAATAGACTAAATTCAAACTTTTGAAAAAATAATTATCGCCCTTTTACTTAAACATAGAAAACAAATAAATATCAATAGGTTAAATGATGGTTGGTTGTATTTACCCATGAATAAAGCGAAAATTCGCACTTGCTTGTGAGAGATCTCGCACACAGGTGATGGTGTTTTGGGAATAAGGATTCAAATCGCTTCGCTAGAGGTTTCAGGAAGAGCCTATACGCTGCGCTAACCAGAGGCTAGACCGCTTCGCTTCTATAAGAGAAAAAGCTGATTCTTTAACGCTGTTATTCCAACGTCACAACACTCGCTCTTATAGTATCTAGTTAGCGAAGTGTATAGTTTCTAGCGAATATAGATAAACTCATCACACATCCCCCTGAAACCTTTAAGGGAGCTTGCGGCCGATCTGAACCCTGCTTTTTACTTTGCTCCAAACAAGAAAAACCCCGCTAGACTCTCGTCTAACGGGGCTATAACTTTACTCGCAGCAATCCGGCTACTAATGGTGCTCCATGCATCAAATCCTTGATAGTATACTGATCCCTTCAGTGCATTCCTTTCTCGCTATCCTAGCGGTGTCCTTGATCTTATCCTGATCCGTTAACAATCCTTAGTTAACTCTCTTCGCTTATTCCTTGAGCGGTGTCCTTTACATCATCCTGATGTGCAGTCCTTTTACCTCAATCCTAAAGGTGTCCATTGTCTTTCCTTAGTAGCAACCATCCTAGTTACTATTGCGTCCATTCAATGTCCATTTCGCTATCCATGCCGATTACTAATCCTAAGTAACCGAGAACCTCATCCTGAAGTGTACCAAATCCTTGGTTAGTTCCTGTTCCGTGTCAGCATCCTTCCGACACCAATAAGATTACTCTTTTGGCTTGTTTCAGCAATAGACTATTTCACTATTTTTGCAAAAAAAAACATGCGAAATTGAAGATAAAAACACAACCCTATTATTTTCAATTAGTTACACCAAAAAAGTGTAAATATCCTCACAAATAAAGCGCTAAATCTCACTCTCTTGTGAGAGATCTCGCACAAGGCGCTTCCACTTTGTCTCTATTACTTCCTACAAGCTTAAAATAAAAAGGTGATCATGGTCACTTTTCATTTTCTAAAGACATAAAAAAAGCGCTGACAAATATCAGCGCTTTTTAGCTATTCGTTCTTAATCAAGCATTACGCTTCATCTTGTTCCATATCATCTTCATTTTTCTCTCTCACATAAAAACGTGAGAAGAACAAACCAATTTCAAACAGAATACACATAGGTACTGCAAGCAAGGTTTGAGAAATAATATCTGGAGGCGTCAGCATCATACCAACAACAAAGGCACCCACCACTATGTATGGACGCTTTTCTCTGAGTGTTTCCGGCGTTGTTGCTCCTGTCCAGCACAGTAAGATAATGGCAACAGGCACTTCAAATGCAATACCAAAAGCCATAAATAGTGCTAAGACAAAATCAAGATAACTGGCAATATCTGTTGCTACTTGGACCCCCTCTGGTGCAATTGTGGTAAAGAAACCAAACACCAAAGGAAAGACGACAAAGTAAGCAAAAGAGACACCGGCGTAAAACAATAAAGAGCTTGAGAACAGTAATGGCATGACGAGTTTTTTCTCATGCTTATACAACCCTGGAGCTACAAATGCCCACACCTGATAAAGAATCATAGGTACAGCAACAAATACCGATGCCACCAAAGTCAGCTTTATGGGCGTGAAAAAAGGTGACGCGACATCAGTTGCTATCATCGTTGCGCCCGCTGGTAATCTTTCTACCAAGGGTGCAGATAAGAACTCATAAATGTCGTTAGCAAACCAAACCAGACCTAAAAATACTACTATTACAGCAATTAATGCCTTTAATAGACGATTTCTTAGCTCTAGCAGATGAGTTAACAACGGTTGAGAGTGTTCAGCTGATGACATAATTACTCTGCTTTTGTTTTAGAAGTTGAATCAGATGTCACCGGAGCTGCGGTATCTGCCTTTTGGGCATCTACACTTTCTTCTGGTTTTGCATATGGACGAGTGACATCAGCTGCCGCTTGTTTTAACTCTTCCACTGATTTTTTAAGATCAGGGGCTAAGTCTTCCATATTCATCTGTTCTGCTTTACGCAAATTTTCTTGTAGCTCTTGTATTTTCAACTCTTGAGACAGCTCATCTTTGACGTTATTCGCCATGCTTTTTGCTGCACTCACAAATTGAACCACCGAACGAATCGCCTTTGGCAAGCGCTCAGGTCCCAACACAACGAGCCCAACAACAGAGATCAGTATCAGTTCCCAAAAACCGATATCAAACACGTGTTATGCCTGCTCTTTGTCGTTTTGCTTTTGTTTTTCTACTGTTTCAGCTTCTTTTTTCTCTAAGTTTTGAGGAGCAACAAAGTCTGCGTCTTTTTTCGCATCTTTTGCTGTGTCTTCATCGCTTATTGCTTTTTTAAAGCCTTTAACTGCAGAACCCAAATCACTGCCTACACCGCGTAATTTCTTCGTACCAAATAGTAGAATAATGATTACTGCAATAATAAGAAGTTGCCAAATACTAATACCACCCATGCTTATTTCCTCAGCGTGTTAGGGGTTAAAAAATTGCTAAATAGAATAACGCTTATTAACGATATGCTCGCCAGCTTAATAGCCAAAACGTGACTCCTGTAGCAGCACTAATTGATGCTAACGCAGTAATGTTACTGGTTAATAACACCGCAGAACAAATCAGCAGAGTTGCTCCAACATTAAATAGGAATTGCCCTTTCGCTTGTTGGCGCTTACTTTGACGATACCCTGCGTAGAGTTTATCCATTCGTTGATTGAGAACTTTGCCCTGGCGCAAACTGTCATAAACTAAATCAGGTAGTTCAGGTAGTTTTTCTGCCCAGAATGGTGCTTTCTCAGTCAAAGCAGTCATAAAGGCTGCCGGTCCAATCTGTTTTGCCATCCACGTTTCTAAAAACGGTTTGGCGGTTGCCCATAGATCCAGTTGAGGATAAAGCTGTCGTCCTAACCCTTCTACGTACAATAATGTTTTTTGCAATAGTACCAGTTGTGGCTGCACTTCCATATTAAAGCGACGTGCAGTATTAAATAAGTTCAATAGCACGTGACCAAAAGAGATCTCCCCTAATGGTTTCGCAAAAATGGGCTCACACACCATGCGGATCGCAAACTCAAATTCTTCGACATTCGTGTCTGCCGGAACCCAACCTGAATCAACATGCAATTGTGCGACTTTACGATAATCGCTATTAAAGAAACCCAATAGATTTTCAGCGAGATAACGCTTATCTTCTTTATTGAGTGTTCCAACAATACCACAGTCCAATCCAATCCATTGTGGATTATCTGGATTATCTGGATTAACGAAAACATTGCCAGGGTGCATATCGGCATGAAAGAAACTGTCACGGAATACTTGAGTAAAGAAAACCGATACACCACGCTCAGCTAATAGCTTCATGTTAGTGCCATTTCTTTCTAGCTGCGCAATGTCGGAAACTTGAATACCATAGATACGCTCAGACACCATTAAATGTTCAGAGCTTAAATCTAAAATGACTTCAGGCACATAAAGTTCTTCGCTACCTTCGAAGTTTCGGCGTAGCTGCATTGCATTACTGGCTTCTCTTCTTAAGTCTAGTTCATCCACTAAGGTTTTTTCGTATTCCTCAATGACTTCAACCGGCTTTAAACGGCGCGCTTCAGGAATATGTTGTTCAACTAACCTTGCCATGCGATACATTAAGCGAATATCCGCTTCTATCACAGGGCGAATATCAGGGCGGATCACTTTCAGAACAATCTCACGACCCGACTCTTTAAGTTTGGCAGTATGAACCTGTGCAATCGAAGCAGAAGCCAATGGGATTATATCGAAATCAGTAAACCAGTTTTCTAATGGGCCGCCTAATGAGTGTTCCATTTGGTCTTTCGCTAATTGACCATCAAATGGAGCAACTTGATCTTGTAATAATGCCAGCTGGTCAGCTAAATGTGGAGGAAAGAGATCGCGACGAGTCGACATCATTTGACCAAACTTAATCCAAACAGGTCCCAATTCTTGCAACGCTAAGCGTAAGCGTTCCCCCAATGGTTTTTCTGGATGCTTATTTTTAATCCAAAAAAGACCACGGCGTAAACGCTTTGGTAGTTGAGTTAACGCATGATCAGGCAGTAATTCATCCAATCCATACTCAAGCTGTACCTTGGTAATATGATATAGGCGTTTTAACTCTGATGGCGTCATGCGCGCTCCATTGGATTATTAGTTAATAATCGCGTTAAACGTTCATCTAACTTTGCGAGTTGACTTTCAACATCAGACACTTGGTCACAGAAATATGCAATTTCTAGCGGTGCTGGTGCAATTTTCCACTCTTCCGTTAATACTTCTGCCGCATGGCGAGTTTGACGAGTGATTTGTTTTTTTACCCAACACGCACTGCCTTTCACGCCACTCACTAACGTATGAGCAACAATGTCTCCTGTGTATTGAGATAATTTCTCTTCTACATCAGGTTTTAACTCTTCAAGTAACCCTGAAAATTGCTGGGCAAGTTTTAAATCACCTTCTAATACCAACTTATCTTGTTTGATAAGCTGGGTAATATTGTTTTGATTACGTAATTGCGGCAAAACAGAAAGATTTAAAGCAAGATAGCAATCAGCTTGGCCCTCAAATTGAGAAAGAATATCAACTTGTAAATGACTAAAGACAAAGAAAAGATCCTTGTTCACTTCATTTAAATGAACATGAATAATTTTGCCTTTTAAGCGTAATAAAGCAACGTTACTATCTGGTGATTCCTTCAACAGTGTATTTAACCCTGTTTCCATCACGCCTGTTACAAACGGTTCTAATGGCATTGGTTTTATCCTTTAAAACTTGTAACCACGGTGCAATGCAACAATACCACCGGTTAGGTTGTAGTAATTTGTTTGTTCAAAACCCGCCTCTTCCATCATGCCCTTCAATGTCTCTTGATCTGGGTGCATACGAATAGATTCAGCAAGATAACGATAGCTGTCTGCATCATTTGCGATGATTTGACCCATTTTTGGTAATAGGTGAAAAGAGTACGCGTCGTAAATTTTTGATAATGGTTCAAGAATTGGTTTTGAAAATTCCAGCACGAGTAGACGACCACCCGGCTTAAGCACGCGGAACATCGAACGTAATGCTTTGTCTTTATCGGTTACATTGCGAAGACCAAAACTAATGGTGATACAATCAAAGTGATCATCTGGGAATGGCAGTTCTTCCGCATTTGCTTGTACGTAATTCACGTTACCAACAATACCCATATCGCGTAATTTATCGCGACCGACGTTCAACATTGAGTTGTTGATGTCCGCTAAAATTACTTGGCCTGTATCACCAACAATACGCGAGAATTTAGCCGTAAGATCACCCGTACCACCAGCTAAATCAAGAACTTTATGACCAGGACGTACGCCACTGCAATCAATCGTGAATCGTTTCCATACGCGATGCACACCACCAGACATAAGGTCATTCATGATGTCGTATTTTGCTGCTACAGAGTGAAATACCTCCGCAACTTTCGCTACTTTTTCGTCTTTCGCGACTGTGGTGAAGCCGAAGTGTGTTGTTTCTTCAGCCATGTTCATCTTGTCCGTCATTTTTCGTCCTCTAGAGATTGTTCTCTGAATTCAACAGCGCTCTAGTCTACTTTATCCAAGCCATTATCACCAAGTGTTTGCATCGTATCTGTTTCAAAAGATTGCTCAATAAATTTACGATTTATATCTCGCTTCACTTCAACGCCTAGCTCTTTAAAGCTTTCTGCCTGACGAATAAGATTGCCTCGCCCACTTGCGAGTTTATTCATTGCACCTTGATAACTTTGATTGGCTTTATCTAATGAGCCACCAACGGCTTCCATATCATCAACAAATAAACGCATTTTGTCGTATAATTTACTGGCCCGATCGGCAATGATTTTGGCATTTTGGTTTTGTCTCTCGTTACGCCATAAATTGCTAATGGTTCTTAGTGCTACGAGCAAAGTAGTAGGGCTTACAATTATAATGTTCTGTTCCATGGCGTCTGATATTAAAGATGGATCCGCTTCAATAGCGACTTGGAACGCTGGCTCTACGGGAATAAACATTAAGACATAATCAAGGCTACGTAAGCCATTTAACTTATGGTAATCCTTTTTACTTAATCCACGTAAATGCGCACGAATGGCCATTAAGTGCTCATCCAATGCTTGTTCTTTTTGATTGAAGTCATCACTGTTGAAAAATCGCTCATACGCCACTAAGGTCATTTTTGAATCGACCACGACATCTTTCTCATCAGGTAAGTGAACAATCACATCAGGATAAAAACGTTTACCATCGTCATCATCCATACTGACTTGAGTATCGTACTCATGTCCCTCTCGTAAGCCTGATCCTTGCAATACACGAGAAAGGACCACTTCACCCCAATTGCCCTGCTGCTTGTTGTCACCTTTAAGGGCATTGGTCAGGTTTACCGCCTCTTGTGTCATTCGTTCGTTCAGCTGTTGCAAGCTGCGAATTTCATGCACCAAGGTGTGACGTTCTTTGGCTTCAAAACCAAAACTGTCGTTAACCTGTCTTTTAAACCCTTCGAGCTGTTCTTTTAATGGTGACAGCAAGCCTTCTAAACTGACTTTGTTTTGCTCATCAACGGTTTTGGTTTTTTGTTCAAACAACTGATTCGCTAAGTTTTCAAATTGCTGCTTTAAACGCAACTCTGCACGCTCTAGCATCTCAAGCTTTTCTTGGCTCGATTTACGCTCTTCTTCATGACGCGCTTCTTGCTCTCTCAGCTCCGCTTCTACATTAGAATTGGCTTGACGTGAAAACTCTAATTGTTGAGTTAAGAATTCTTTCTCTTTTTGGATAGCCTCAAAATAACGCAGCTTTTCCATAGCAGCCATTAAACGACCATGAGATTGTTTTTGCTCTTGGGCAAGCTTATCTCTTTCTAAATCCAGTTCATTCAACTCACTTTGCTGTTTCTCTAACTGCAGATTGAGCTGGTTTAATTGAGTTGATGCGAGTTTTTTTTCTGATTCTAATTCATGCTCTAATAAGGCTAATTCTTGTTGATTACGACTTTTTGTTAATACATGAGCAACGGCATAAGCAATGCTTGCCCCCGCAAAACCAAACAATAAGTGCCCACCAAATTGATTAAAAAATTCCATAACTCACTCAATACAAAAACTTATTCTTATAGGATATTTTGATACTGGATAAATGTCCAGTTAACACTATTTTTCAAGCGCAGGTACACTCCAGATCTAAATGGATTTATAACTGAGAATAATAACAATGAATGAACGTCGTGCTTTAGGCTTTGGAATGGCTGCGGTGCTCTTATGGTCAACCGTGGCAACCGCTTTTAAAATCACTTTAGAACACTTTACCCCCACCCAAATGCTCACCATTGCCTGTATGGTTTCTATTATTGCACTAGCGGCCGTTGCGGCTTACCAAAAAACCTTATCGCAATTAGTGAACACCTTGGTTGCCAACCCTTTGTACTACATTTTACTTGGCGCGATTAATCCACTGGCTTATTACTTAGTTCTCTTCAAATCTTACGATTTACTGCCTGCTTCTCAAGCCCAACCAATCAACTACAGCTGGGCAATTACTTTGACGTTAATGGCGGCGGTTTTTCTTGGTCAAAAAATACGTAAGCAAGATTGGATAGCTTGTGTCTTGGGTTACGCTGGGGTTATCGTTATTGCCACCAAGGGTGATGTGTTAGGCTTAGAATTTGACAGCCCTTTAGGTGTCGGGCTGGCTCTCGTTTCAACCTTATTATGGGCAAGTTATTGGATTTTAAATACGAAAAACAAGGCTGATCCAATTCTTGGTTTATTGCTTGGCTTTTTAGTCGCTTTACCTGTGGCGATTGGCTTGAGTATTTATGAAGGTGCGCCTTGGGAACAAATCCCAATAAGGGGTTGGTTAGCGGTATCTTATGTCGGTTTGTTTGAGATGGGTATCACGTTTGTATTGTGGCTATCTGCACTGCGTTTAACTAAAAATACAGCACGTATTAGTAACCTGATTTTTGCTTCTCCTTTTATTTCGTTACTGCTGTTGGCAAACATTATTGGTGAAGAGATCCATCCATCAACCTTAATTGGCTTGGTTATGATTGTGTGTGGATTACTCGTTCAACAATTTTATGGTAAGAAAAAAGAGACAAAGATTGCAATTGAAAGTGAATAGCTAGTGGTTTATCAGGCACAAAAAAAGCAGCGTTTATTCGCTGCTTTTTAATTTATGTGGCTTATTTACATTAAGCACACATTATTTGTTTGCTAAATAAGCTTGAAAATCTTCTAAAGAGACGCCTTCTTTGGCCATTTCTTCGGCTAATTTTTTTGTTGTTTCGCCTTTGCGCTCTTCAATTACCACTTGAAATTGGTAAATAAGATCACGCAATGTTGGTACAGACACTTGTCGTGCTGCACTTCGTACTCGTTCTTGGCTTTGATTACCAAGTTCTGAAAGAAGTCGGCCAAACATGAGTTTCTCTGGCGACTCATCCATTTGCTCTAGAACACGAGCCATTTCAATAATAGACATCGACATTGCGTGTTTTGCCCTGTTTTTATAATCAATCAATAATAATCTAAGTGTGAATATACACTGAAACGAAAACTAACTGAATATATTAAAAGCCAAAAACGCTCCATTTATGTACAAATTATGCGATTAACCTCGAACGATACAAGTCACACTAGAGAATAGAGAGTTTAGCTTAACTCTGTTATTTTCTCTGAATGCCATACTTTGCCTTTTTTACTTAATAGGATCAGCAAGCCTGGGATAAGAAGCCACATCATTAGTGTTAGAAGCTGTGCAGAAGGGAGTGCTAATCTTTGCATTGTGCCAACAATGACGCCTGCACCACTCATTTGAAACAACCCTAATAATGCAGCAGCAGTACCCGCTCTATCACCAAAGGGTGCTAATGCTTTGCCTGCCGCCGAACCCAGTACCCATGCGAAGCCTACTGACGAGAAGAAAATCGGGATCATAAACGCCCAAGCTTGCTGAATATGTTGGAACCCTAGCATCAACCCACCTGCGGCGATGAGCACACTCAAGCCAAAAAGAAGGGCTTTTCGAGTTCCGAATCTGATCATAAATTTAGGTGCAGCAAAACACGCCGCAATATTTAATACCGCATTTACCGCAAACCAATTCGTAAATTCTTGCATTGTCAGCCCAAGCTTATCAATCAGAAATACGGGGGCTGAAGTAACATAAGCTAAGATAACTCCCATCGCTAACATACATAAGGTTGCGTGGAATAAGAACGTTGGATGCTGTAATACCGACCAGTAACGAGATGGGCTGATTAAGCGCCCTGTTTGTACTGCATCTTTCGGTTTTGTTTCTTTATAATTAATCGCGATCAACGCTAGAGCAACTAGTGCAAAACCTGCCATAAAACTGAAGTTTGAACGCCAGCCAAAATGAATGGTTAAGTAGCTACCTAAAATAGGGGCTAATGCAGGAATAAAACAGATTGCCCCGTTAAGGTAACTGATCATTCGGCCACTTTTTTCTGCACCAAACGAATCACGTACCGAAGCAAAAGCCGCAACTGACGTCGCACACGCCCCAAAACCTTGCAGCAGTCGAGCAACTAATAGCATTTCCATCTCTTGAGCGGAATACGCAAGAGCCGCACTCAAGCCATAAATAACAATACCCGTTAAAGCAATTGGACGACGTCCATAGCGATCGGCCAATGGTCCCGCAAATAATTGCCCAAGCCCCATGCTAAACATAAACCAAGTAATCGTATCTTGACCTAACGTTGGCGCTACTTGAAATTCACTTACCATCATAGGTAAAGCAGGAAGGTATATATCGATAGCTAATGGACTAAATAAAACCAAAATAACCATTAACGTAATAATTTTTTTATCTGATTGTTGTATTGGTAATGCTGAAACTGGCGTGTGCATGTGTAACTCCTAAAATAGTCCGTGGAGTGTACGTAATTAGAGATATGAACAGAAATGGTTTATATTCAGATCTAACATTCTATTTTGGAATATCTCTATGTTTTTTGAAAAACTGAGCAAAGTCGACCTCAATTTATTGCTTACACTTCATCTATTGTTGGAAGAAAAAAGCGTGACGCGTGCAGCGCAGCGTCTTTGTTTAAGCCAGTCTGCGGTCAGTAAAAACTTAGCGAAATTACGTGAACAATTTAATGACCCTCTATTTACTCGTACTGCTTATGGCCTACTCCCCACAGCCAAAGCTCGTAATCTTCAGCGACAGCTGCAAACCTTATTAAGTCATTTGGAAAGCATCACAGAATCTGCGATCTTTGAGCCTCAACGCAGTCATTACCGTTTTCGCGTCGGTTTAGTCGAGAGCACTTATCCACTGCTTTTGCCACACTTCATGTCTTACATTTTAAATGAAGCGCCGAATGTCATGCTCGATACCCACGCCTGGGATACCAATACCTTAAAGAAACTGCAATCAGGCGAAATGGACATTGGTATTACCGGGAAAGATCTCGATCCAAAATACGCCAACATCACAATGCAAATGCCTGCTGACATTCGAGGCCAAGAGATTTATCGAGACAGCCAAATGTGCTTGGTTCGCCAAGACCATCCGGTACTCACTCAAGAATGGACACTAGATACTTACCTTCAACAACGTCATGTTCAAGTGCGTTGTGATGGTAAAGATCAATGGCTGCTTGATTACAAACTTGCCGATAAAGGATTAGAGCGAAGCATTGGTATTATCGTGCCTGATTTTAATAGCGCCGCCAGTTTATGCACCCATACTGATTTAGTGTTCACCGCCCCAAGTCACTTTATTAAACTTGTCGCCAAGCAACTCAATTTAGTTGTATTACCTCTACCAACAGAGCTGCCCCAAATGGCCTACACGCTCTTTTGGCACCAACAAAAAGACAATGATGCAGCCAATTGTTGGCTACGCAATATCATTATTAGCCACTGCCAAGATTTATCAGCATCAACAATTGCAGATACGCAATAAAAACGCTAGGTTATAGCTCAATAATATAACTATGCTTCTGCCTCGGAACGATACGGACAGAACAATAATAAGGACAATCCAGATGCATCCTCAAACTTCTCAACGCATTGAGCAACTTCGCTCTTGGCTTGCACAACAAGATTTCGACGCCCTTATCATTCCACATGAAGATGAATTTTTAGGCGAGTACATTCCTGAGCATAACGAACGTCTATTGTGGGCAACAGGGTTTACTGGCTCTGCTGGTGCTGCGGTTATCACCAAAGATAAAGCCGCTATTTTTGTTGATGGTCGTTACACGGTTCAAGTTCGTAAACAAGTACCTGCAGAAGTGTTTGAATATCGTCACCTTCATGAAGAGCCGCTATTAGAGTGGATTAAAGATACGTTAGCTACCAATGCTAAAGTGGCTATTGATCCTCGCATGCACACAGCACAATGGCTTAAGAGTGCAGCAAAAACCATTGAAGGTTTTGTCACTCTTGAAACGCTCAGCGAAAATCCAATCGACTTAATTTGGAATGACCGTCCTAAGGTTAACGTCTCTGATGTTCGTTTAATGGAATTAGATCTAGTAGGCCAATCAAGCGCCGATAAACGTCAAGAAATAGCCAAAGAAGTAACAAAGAAAAATGCAGATGCAGCACTATTAACGCAATTAGATTCAATTTGTTGGTTACTGAACGTGCGTGGTTTAGACGTATCTCGTCTTCCAGTATTGCTTTCTCATGCGATTATTCACGCAGATCAAACCGTGGATTTCTTCTTAGATCCGAGCCGCCTTCCAGCAGAGTTTGACGCTCATGTAGGTAACGGTGTTCGTGTTCACAAACCAGAAGCCCTTCAAGCAATTCTACAATCACTTACTGGTAAAAAAGTGTTAGTTGATTCAGCAACCTCAAACGCATGGATGTCATTAGTATTATCTGATGCAGGTGCTGAAATCATTGAAGCGTCAGATCCATGTTTACTACCAAAAGCCGCTAAAAACGAAACAGAAAAGGCTGGCATGAAAGCGTGTCATATTCGTGATGGCGTTGCGATGGTGAAATTTTTAACTTGGTTTGATGCTGAGATCGAAGCGGGCAATTTACATGACGAAGCGGTACTTGCTGATAAACTTCAAGGTTTCCGAGAGGAAGATGCAACCTTAGCTGATTTAAGTTTTGACACCATTTCAGCAGCAGCAGGCAATGCAGCAATGTGTCACTACAATCATGAAAACCAACCTGAACCAGGTAAGCTACAAATGAACAGCTTATACCTTGTTGATTCAGGCGGTCAGTACCCAGATGGCACAACAGACATTACTCGTACCTTGCCAGTAGGTACACCAAGTGATGACATCAAGCAGCAATTTACTTTGGTGTTAAAAGGCCACATTGGTTTGGCTTCTGCTCGCTTCCCTAAGGGAACTTGCGGTCATCAACTAGATATCCTTGCTCGCCAGCATTTATGGGCTCAAGGCTACGATTACGATCACGGCACGGGTCACGGTGTTGGTCACTTCCTAAGTGTTCACGAAGGACCTCAACGTATTGCTAAAGTAGTCAACAACACCGCTCTTATCCCAGGAATGGTGTTATCTAATGAGCCTGGTTATTATCGTTCAGATGAGTTTGGTATCCGTATTGAGAACTTAGAGCTGGTCGTTGAAATCGAAACTCAAGGTGATTTCTCGGTTCTTGGTTTTGAGTCTTTAACTCGTTGCCCTATCGATAAGCGTTTAATCAATGTTGATATGTTGAACCGCCCAGAACTAACTTGGCTAAACAACTATCACCAGAAAGTGTGGGATGAAGTAAGCCCATTGGTTGAAGGTGATGTAAAAGAGTGGCTAAAACAAGCCACTGCTGAATTAAGCTACGAAAGCTAATCAATTAAAGCACAATAAAGAAAATGCCACGTATCTATTGTACAGAAGAGTAAATGTATAAAAGAGCAAACGTGGCATTTTTATTTAAAAATCTCTTAAGGGTAAAAACAATCGTTTACCCCTTGATGTTTCATGTGAAACATCAACTTGAATAGCTTCTATCCCAATCTTTCCAAACTGGTTCAAACCCCCTCGCTTGTACCGCTAAAGACACTGACTCAGCAGATCGCTCATCACTAATAGAAAACTGTTCAAGCTCTTGAACATCATTCGCGTACCCACCCGGTTGAGTTTTCGATGCTGCTGATATTGACGTTATCCCCAAAGGCAACACATTATCTCTAAAGTGTGCCGACTCTCTAGTAGACAGTGACAACTCAACGTCAGGGTTTAATAACCGGTAAGCACAAATTAGCTGAACTAACTGCTTATCACTCATGATAGATTTAGGTTGAAATGCACCTTCACATGGTCGCAATCTTGGAAATGAAATCGAATAACGCGTTTGCCAATATCGACGCTCTAAGTAGTCCAAATGCGCTGCCACAAAAAAACAATCCGTTCGCCACTCTTCTAAACCGATAAGTGCACCAATACCTATTTTGTCTATGCCCGCTTTTGCTAATCTATCTGGTGTTTCTAATCGGTATTTAAAATCCATTTTATTACCACGAAGATGATGCGCCGCATACGTCGATGGATGATACGTTTCTTGATACACCATCACCGCATCCAACCCTAAGGTTTTTAATTCTGCATACTCTTCTTGTTCAAGAGGCTGAACTTCCATCGCAAGGTAATTAAACGACTGTTTTATCTGTGGTAGTGTTTGACGAAAATAATTCATTCCAACTTTAGTTTCGTGCTCTCCTGTAACCAAAAGCACACTATCAAAGTTCATCGTTTTAATTGCTGCCATTTCTTGTGCTATTTCATCTTGATTAAGGGTCTTCCTCTTAATTCGATTCTCCATTGAAAAACCACAATAAGTACATGCGTTGGCACATAGATTAGAAAGATACAAAGGAATATAAAACCCCATCGTATGACCAAATCGCTGTCGAGTTAAACGGGCAGATTCTTGAGCCATTTGTTCAAGGTAGCTTTCTGCTGCTGGAGAAACTAATGCTTTAAAGTCTTCTAGATCCCGCTTGGGTTTATTCAACGCCCTTTCAACATCATGATGTGTTTTGCTATAGATGGAGAGTTTAACCTCATCCCAATGTAACTTTTTCCATTCATCAGTAAATGTCATTTCATTCACCTTAATCAAGAAATGCCGTTAATGGACTAGAAGCAACGGCTTGGGTATTTACGGCTGCTAAGCCATTCTCGTAAGCTAATCGACCAGATTGCACCGCTAACTTGAATGCCGTTGCCATTGCGATTGGATTTCTAGCGGCAGCAATCGCCGTATTCACCAACACTGCATCTGCTCCCATTTCCATCGCAAAAGCCGCATGTGATGGCGCACCAATGCCAGCATCAACCACAACCGGTACTCGTGCTTGGTCGATAATAATCTCTAAAAAATCGCGACTGACAATGCCTTTATTTGAACCAATCGGCGCACCTAGTGGCATTACAGTAGCGCATCCTACTTCTTCTAATCGCTTGCACAACACCGGATCAGCATGACAATAAGGCAAGACAATAAACCCTTGCCTCACTAGCTCTTCTGCTGCTTTTAGGGTTTCAATTGGATCTGGCATTAAGTACTTAGGATCTGGATGAATCTCTAATTTTAGCCAGTTTGTACCCAATGCTTCACGCGCCAGTTGTGCGGCAAAGATTGCTTCTCTAGCGTTCTTCGCTCCTGACGTATTTGGCAATAAGTTAATTCCAGCATCAACAATGGGTTTTAATATATTGTCTTCTGGGTTAGTCACCTCTACACGCTTCAGTGCCATGGTCGCCAACTCAGAGCCCGACGCGATTAATGATTTTTGCATTATGTCTGAGTTGGGAAATTTTCCGGTTCCAGTAAACAAACGTGATGAAAAAGATTTGCCAGCAATGATTAATGATCCACTCATGTTAGCCTCCTGCTATCGCTTGAAATAATGAAATGCTTTCGCCATCAGAAAGCCGACGGGTCTGCCACTCTGCTCTTGGGATAATTTGATTGTTCATCGCCAATGCACATCCTTGAGTATCAACCTTATGCAGGGTAAGAAAAGAGTGAATTGAGAGTGCTTTTTCTATTCGATAAACCACATTATTCAGCTCTATTGTTATTAGATTACTCACAGAAAAACGCTCCATTAATACACTCTTGGCTTTGCCATGTTTCACGTGAAACATGATGGTGTTCTTGAGATGGACGACAAACAGAACAAGTGTTGTCTTTAGGAATATCAATGCTAGACCATTGAAGTGATCTGCCATCAAATTGATGAATCGTACTCCACTTAATCCAATCTGGCTGAGTGAGATATTTAATGGTTTCTAACGCCTGTAGATTACCGATCATGCCAACCACAGGACCGATAATGCCAAATGACTGACAGTTTTGCGTTTGCTGACTTTCTGTAAATGGAAACAAGCAATGGTAGCAAGCTGATGCATTTTGATTATCCTGTTGCTGATTAGAGAACAGCATCAGTTGTCCCTGCCACCCGATTGCCGCACCAGAAATAAGTGCCACTCCGTTTTTTACACAAGCAGCATTAATCTCATGACGCGTAAATAAGTTATCGCTACAGTCGAGAACGACATCCACTTGGTTAATAAAGCGAGATAATTCTGGCTCTGTTAGTTTGTGACTGATCACTTCAATATGAGTTGTACCGTTCAGCCCTTTAAGTTGCTGCGCCATTGCCATCGCTTTATTTTGGTTTAGGTTGTTATCGCGATAGATCACTTGACGCTGTAAGTTGCTTAACTCAACCTTGTCTCCATCGGCAATAATTAATGTACCGATACCAGAAGCGGATAAATACATTCCGACAGCAGAGCCAAGCCCGCCACAACCAATCATCAATACTGTGCTATTTCTTAGTGATAACTGCCCTTTTTCACCAATATCAGGCAACATGACTTGGCGGCTATAACGGAGGAAATCTTGATCATTGAGTCCCTCCATGAGTAAGTTACTCATAAGTAGCCTCAACATTTTTCTTCTCTCTTGGCTTAGCAAGAATAGCAGTAAACCGAGTAATAACTTCTTCGACATTGCTCGCCTGAGTAATCGCACGAACTACCGCAATACTGTCTACACCGGTTTGCCACACTTGCTCTGCGACCGTAAGATCAATGCCACCAATAGCAACGGTTGGAGTATCACCTGCTAGCTGTTGGTTTTTTGCTAGGTTAACTAGGCCTTGTGGTTGTGATGGCATCTCTTTCGTCGGTGTAGGAAAAATATGACCAAGCGCTAAATAACTTGGATTTAATGCTTTTACTTTTAGTAGCTCTCTGCCATCGTGTGTGGATAACCCAAGACAAATATTGGCATCGGAAATAGACTGTAAATCGGCAATTTCTATGTCTTCTTGCCCAAGATGAATACCAAATGCCTTATGCTTAATGGCTAATTGCCAATAGTCATTAATGAACACTTGAGCATCGTATTCTCGTCCAAGTTTAATCGCTTTGATAATCTGTTGCTCTAAATCGGTTTGCTCCGGATTCTTAATTCTCAGTTGGATGGTCTTTACATCAAGTTTTAATAGCAGCTCAATCCATGACACATCATCAACCACGGGATACAGGCCAAACTTACTTTTATCAATTCTAGGGAACGTAAACATCGCTGTCTCACTTCAATTCCGTACACAAAAGATAAGAGATGCTCCACAAGAAACACCCCGACTATCTCGTTATTCAGCTTCTACCGCTGGATGATAAAGTTCAGAGCCTGACGCTTTAAACTCTTCTGATTTCTGACGCATTCCTTCACGTGGATCATCAATCATTTTGATCTCAATCGCTTGGTCTAATGCGACTTGATCGATATCTTTAGCGTACTCACGAACCTCTTGTGAGATTTTCATTGAACAAAACTTAGGCCCACACATTGAGCAAAAGTGAGCAACTTTGCCCGACTCTTGCGGTAAGGTTTCATCGTGATATTCACGTGCAGTGATAGGATCTAGGGATAGATTAAATTGGTCTTCCCAGCGGAATTCAAAACGGGCTTTTGATAAGGCGTTATCACGAATTTGTGCTCCCGGATGTCCTTTGGCTAAATCCCCTGCGTGTGCTGCTAACTTATAAGTAATCAAACCAGTCTTCACATCGTCTTTATTTGGTAAACCTAAATGTTCTTTTGGTGTCACATAACACAACATGGCACAGCCATACCAGCCAATCATGGCAGCACCAATCCCGGAAGTAATATGGTCATACCCCGGAGCAATATCGGTGGTTAATGGGCCTAAGGTATAAAATGGCGCTTCATGGCAATGCTTCAATTGCTCGTCCATGTTCTCTTTAATCATATGCATAGGAACATGCCCAGGACCCTCGATAATCACTTGAACATCGTGATCCCACGCAACTTTGGTTAGCTCACCTAAGGTTCTTAATTCAGCAAATTGCGCTTCATCGTTAGCATCGGCAATTGAACCCGGACGTAAGCCATCGCCCAAAGATAAGGCAACATCGTACTTAGCACAGATTTCACAGATCTCGCGAAAGTGCGTATATAAGAAGCTTTCTTGGTGATGAGCCAAACACCACTTCGCAATGATTGAGCCACCGCGCGAAACAATACCCGTCACTCGCTTTGCCGTCATTGGCACATAACGAAGCAGCAAACCTGCGTGAATCGTAAAGTAATCAACCCCCTGTTCAGCTTGCTCAATTAAAGTATCTCGCATCACTTCCCAGTTTAGGTCTTCAGCAACACCATTCACTTTTTCTAACGCTTGATACATTGGAACCGTGCCAATGGGTACTGGGCTATTACGTAGAATCCACTCACGGGTTTCATGAATATTTCGACCAGTAGACAAATCCATTACGGTATCGCCGCCCCAACGTGTTGACCAAACCAGCTTTTCTACTTCTTCTTCAATTGATGAACTGACTGATGAGTTACCAATATTGGCGTTAACTTTAATTAAGAAGTTACGACCGATGATCATTGGTTCTGCTTCTGGATGGTTGATGTTTGATGGGATAATAGCGCGGCCTTCTGCCACTTCTTTACGCACAAATTCAGGAGTAATTTCTTTAGGTAAGTTAGCCCCAAAACTGTGTCCGGGGTGTTGATGATTTAACTGCTCATCTGCAAACTTTTGACGTCCCATGTTTTCACGGATCGCAATGTACTCCATTTCGGGAGTGATAATACCTTGGCGAGCATAATGCAGTTGGGTAACGCACTGTCCTTGTTTTGCGCGACGGATAGTTGGTAGGTTTCCATAACGAAGTTCATCAAGGGTATCATCCGCCAATCGTTCTTGAGAATAAACCGAACTAACCCCATTCAACATTTCTGTATCACTGCGCTCTTCAATCCAACGCTCACGCAATTTAGGTAAACCTTGATAAACATCTATCTCATAGCTTGGGTCAGTATAAACACCAGATGTGTCATAAACTTGAATTGGCTCATTCGGTTCAAGAATTGGATTGTCTTTCGTCCCACCGACCAAGCTATCAGCCAATGAAATTTCACGCATAGGAACGCGAATATCTGGACGAGAACCTTCAATATAGACTTTACTTGAATTTGGGTATGGTTGAACCGACAGCGATTCAATATTGGTTTTAGCATCTAAACGTGCTTGTTTGCGACTTGATGACATAGCAAAATTCCTTGATAAAAATAGAATAATTGCTTGTCGGATTTGAGTTGTAGCAAGAGGTTCTTAGTTTGAGATACAACAGAGAATAGACCTGCATATCTGTATGTGATGAATTACACAAATAAATTAACGCTAAAATTCAGCTACGATTTATCATTAAATAATTCGCTTAGTGATTAACAAACTAAGATAAAAATTATCTCTTGTTCCCTTCGCAGGTATTAGCCTGATCAGGTTCTACGGATCCCGCAATGCGGTCTCAGCTCGTACTATAAAAGCACTAAGCACTCCGACAAGTTTCTTTCAGATCTTTGAATCAAAATCTGAACGTGTCCGGAGTATAAAGAAAGTATGCAAAAAATGAAATGGAAGAGAAAAAAGTTATCAAGTGGTTGGCTGAGTTTGTGAGTGAACGCATATTGAGCTTTGTATGTAACAATTCATATTGAACCTTGTGTGCTTCATAGCAAAAAACCACCTTTGTCATCCGTAGTTCTTACACCACCAAATACAATGTTCTTTTTTGTGAAGAAGCACATTAGGTTCTAAACTAGATAAACCACCATGTTTCACGTGAAACTATTTGTCTTTTTTAGTTAGCTTATTCGCTAGGTGTTTTAATGACGATAAATTATGTTCACGATATGACCCAATTTTATTTAGGCCATCATGATCACGACCATGCTCTAATGTTTTAGACACAGCAACACGTTGTGAAGAGTAAATACCAGTATGGCCACTAAAGTAATAAGCGGTATAACACGCTAATGCAAAATAAGGTAAGTAATCAGCACCAAACAATTCCACCCCCATAATCGTACAAGCTAATGGTGTATTGGTTGCAGCTGCAAATACCGCAAGGAAACCCAGAGCAGCAAAAAGATCAACCGGAGCACCCATAACCCAACCCAAGAAGTTACCTAACGTAGCACCAACAAAAAACAACGGTGTTACTTCACCACCTTTATAGCCAGCAGCAAGAGTAATCGCAGTTAATACCAGTTTTAAAATCCAGCTATACCACTCTGCTCCACCTTCGGTAAATGCAGAAGTAATACTCACACCACCATCACGACTTGGATAAACACCAATACCAATGTAATCATAATTGCCAAGTAATTGCGTAATGATGATGACCATCAAACCACCCACAACTACAATCAAATATGGGTTCTTTAATGTTGCGTTAAACAGGTCTTTAAAGCCATGAGTTAACTCACCAAACAAATAACCAGCAATACCAAAACCAATTGCAGCAATAATCACTTTAGCCATTAATAAAAGGTCGATATCAACAGCATGACCAAACAAGGTACTAACCTGATCAAAGTTAATTAAATAATGCGTGTGATGGGCACCCCAAGCCGAAGCGACCACATTCGCTAAGATAGAAGCCAATAGCGCAGGAATAATGGCATTAAACTTAATACGGCCAATAAACAACACTTCAAGCGCAAAGATAGCGCCAGTAAAAGGCGTTCCAAAAATAGATGCAAAACCCGCAGCAACACCCGCGGTTAGCATCATCCGTCTATCATCTTCAGACAACTTAAAGACTTTAGATAACCAATCTGTTGTTGCACCACCAATTTGAACAGCCGTACCTTCACGACCAGCAGAGCCACCAAATAGGTGCGTGATGACCGTAGTGATTAATACCAACGGGCCCATTCGCACAGGAACCCCCTCACCCGCTTGATTTATCTCATCCATAATTAAGTTATTACCACCTGCTGAGTTTTTCCCCCAATTTCGGTAGCTATAAACAATAACTAAACCAGCGATCGGTAATAAATAAATCAGCCATGGATTCGCAATGCGAGCTTGTGTCGCTTCACTTAGTAACCATAAGAAAAATGCGTTAAATGACCCTACCAATAAAGCAACAGGTAGAATTAGTAATGACCAACGAGCTACTTGAAACAAGTTTTGCAAATTACGATTTAGAGGATGTGCCATGAGTTTCTATCTTTTAATAATGGTTAATCAAAAGGATAGACGATCTTAGAAGAGAAGAGAAATAACAAGCAGCTCTACTATAGACAGATCTATCCCAATACGATCAGAATCACTGATCAGGATAACGCTACAGTAGGAATCATTATCTCTAAATTAGAGCGGTTAAAGGTGGAAATCCATCACCCGTGACTGAAATTGGAATCAATCAACAAAGCAAATGCTACTCCTATCATTTATAAATGGCAAATAAAAAAGGCACACCAACTTAGGCATGCCTTTTCAAAATTATTCAGTAAATCATTTACCAAGTTAATACCGGAGTGTAACCACTCACCATGGTTACCATTTTTGTATTAACATTTTCGAATCCTTTCCAAAGTTTTTTTGTTACTGCTGTTTTCTTTTTTCTTGCTTGCTGTTTGCCATACATTTCTTCGTTAAGCATTTTTTTTGCCGCCATTTGACCAAGATAAACAGAACCTAAATCGTAACCCATTTAAACAAAACTCTAGATGATTAATTAAGCAGCGAATTGTACTGCTTACCCTCTAAAAAACAAGATCTAGATCACAAGAAACTCACATTGGCGTCGATAGGTACTTAAATTGATAACTATTCTTTCCGAACGAGTACTTGATTAATCTATTTATATCTTCTGCATTAACTGAATTTGCCGTTTCTGGAATACTAAATAATGCTTCAATTCCGTAGTGATGTATGGTGTAACGATTTAACAGCCATGCTTGTTGAGCACTGTTATTTTTTAGTGGTTCTAAATCAACAGCCAACTGTTTCGCTGCAGCATTAACTTCATTTTCTGTAACGCCACGTAATAGGTCTTTTATTACCTTATCAATGGCAGATTCAATAAGCTCTGCATTCTTAGGATCAACTTGTGCGCCCATAACCCAGTGAGGCTTGAACTCACTGTCAGCGTTCACCATTAGTGCATATGGTGCATAATCCAAACTGAGTTCTTCACGAACATAGTTCATCAATCTCTTAGATACGATTCTTTGCAGCATATCCTGTATGAAAATGGATTTTGCGGAGTGCTCTTCCAAGCCCTGAACCGCTATAAACTGAGAAATATAATGACTATTTTGTTCGGTATTTACTGCCATGCTAATACTCGCTACAGAATCTGATTTATAAGTAACGGCGTAATGGGTTTTCGCTGCAGCACCTAAACGGATATTTGCTAAATACTGACGAAGTAATGGTTTTAGCTCTGATGGTTTTAAGTCAGCCACAATCACTAACTGATAATTACGGTTCTGCTGAAATAATAGCTGATGTACTCGTTTAATCTGCTCGCGAGTAACTCGATTTACCCCCTCCCCATCAAGCAGTTGATGTCGATTAGTAGAAGAATAAGTGTTTCTATTGATCGCTTTGGTCAATTGACCAAGAGACGTCGACATATAAGCGTCTCTATTTTGTTCAAACTCCTGCTTTACTGCTTTTAACTGCCCTTCATCAACATTAATTCCAGACATAATTGCGGTAATTACAGCAAATGTCTCAGCAAGCCCTTCCTTATCCGTAATGCCTTCAAGACCGTGATGAGTAAAATTAATAAAAGGGTAAAGCTCAATGCCTTCATTTCTCAAATGTGCGTCTAATTGAGAACCTGTCAATTTACCAAGGCCACTACGAGTAACCGCTGGTATCGCTATATTAGCTGCTGGTATCAACTCTGAAGGTAATGCTGCTATTCCTCCTTGGCTTGCTAACGAAAACACCACTTCATCACCGGCATCGGTTTTTCTCAAATAAAGAACATTTAAGCCGTTATCTAGCGTCCAACGAGTTAAATCAATATCCTCAAATAACTTAGTTTCAGACAAAATCATTCCACTGGTCATCGGGACAGGAAAAGCGGCACTAACATTATTAGTTAATGGTTCACTTCCTGATTTTGCATATACAGACTGTAATGCAGGAATACTTGATTCTATTTGAGTGAGTGATTCAGAAGTATCAACGCCAATAGCAAATTGATATGAAGAGGAAAGCAACTCGTCAATATGATCATTAACTAACGTCAAATCTGTCGCTGCTAAAAATGCCTTCAAACTTGCTTTGTAATCTAAACTTGATTGACTTATTTGCTGAGACACAATGCCATTAACTCTGTTTTCAACATGGTCATAAGGCGTCAATTTTTCTCGGTTTGCATCAAGATTATCAAGTTGATGATGGTAAGGTTGGAGTAAATTATCTAACTCACCATATGACACGCCATGATCTCGCAATGACGCTAGCGTATCTAAAAATAGAGTTTGGCTTTGAGTTCTATAGCTAGCTGGAAATGATACAGAAGAGATGAAATAACGCTGATCAGAGACATAATAATCCGTCGAATAAATCCATTGAACAGGCATTGCGGCATCAATATATACCCCACCTAATCTTTGCTGAATAATTGAATGTGCAATGTCATCTAACCATAAGTGATGCTGCTGCTCTCTTGTATTTACTCTAAAATCACCACGATCAATAACTAGAGCAATACTTGGTGGCTCACCACTCGAAACTTTAGCAATAAAGTCATTTTGATTTAAAGGCTCTAATGGCATCGTACTGACGACTGACGTGCCTTTCTTCCAACTTTCAAAATGCTTAGTTATAAGATTAATCGCATTTTCAAGAGTGATATCCCCACTAATCACAATTTCAGTTAATTGAGGTTGATACCACTGATGATAAAACTCCGCGAGTGATATTGAAGCCGCAGATAAAACCGACGCTTTATTTCCAATAGGATCGCTGCTTTCATACATCGTTCCCATTGTCATATGATCATAAAATTGATCAGAGATCGCTTTATCTTCTAATCTGGAGTAACGAAACTCCCCAAGAATGACCGCTTTCTCTTTTTCTACTTCTTTAGGTGACAGTTTAATGCCATCACCAATATCTCTCATCCAAATAAATGCATTATTCAACTGAGAATTATCAGGAAGATCGAGTTTATACACAGTTTCAGCATAAGAGGTGTAAGCATTAATATCTGCGCCAAAACTTAGTCCGGCATCTTCAAATAGAGAGATCACATCATTTTGCGAGAAGTGTTCACTGCCATTAAAAGCCATGTGCTCTACAAAATGAGCGTAGCCTTTTTGGCTTTCAGTTTCTTGAAATGAACCAGTATGAACAATAAAACGAATAGAGACTTCTTTCTCTCGATCAGGATAAATATGGTAACGGAACCCATTATCAAGCTGACCGCTGACCCAGCGAGGATCCGATGTTAATTCGGTAACTGATGTCGTTTCACACCCTGATATAAACAAGCAGGCAATAAACGCTAACCAATAATTTTTCATCATACATCCTTGTAGTTATGTTTATATTTTATTCGCTTCATATCTGAATATAAATTGAGCATAATTACAAGAAATAAATATAAATAGTTATTATTATCAATAGGGATTTACTCGTTGCTTATTTACTCCCCCAATAAAAAAGGCACCCTTTATTAGGATGCCTTTCCACGGTGTTTTGTTACTGCTTACTGTACCTTTTCTATTGAGTATTTTTGCAACCATTTGGCTATCGACTCACTAAATACAGCTCACATTAATACACTACTTTAGTGAATAACCATTAGTTTTAATGACATCTTGATACCAATAAAAACTCTTTTTAGGTATGCGTTGTAGACTACCTTCTCCCTTGTCGTTCCGATCTACGTAAATATAACCATAACGCTTATCCAGTTGAGCTTCAGAATTGCTGACTAAATCAATTGGTCCCCACGAGGTAAATCCCATTAATTCAACACCATCAAGCACTGCTTCGCGAGCCTGAACTAGGTGGTCGTTCAAGTAGGCTATTCGATAATCATCTTCAATGGTATTTTCTTCTGTGACTACATCTTTAGCGCCTAACCCATTTTCAACAATAAATAGTGGCTTCTGGTAACGGTCATGCAAGACATTCAATAGCACTCGTAACCCTTTAGGATCGATTAACCAGCCCCACTCGCTTGCTTCTAGGTGTGGATTTGGAACACTAGCAACAATATTACCAATCTCTTTTTTCTTTGGATCTGCACTCGCACATCCACTGGCGTAATAACTGAATGAGATAAAATCAACACTCGCTTTTGCTAACTCTTCAAGATCCCCCTCTGCAAAGTGTAAACTTATCTGATTCTCACGAAAATAACGCAACATGTAACCTGGGTACTTTCCGCGAACTTGCACATCACCAAAGAAAAGCCATTGGTTATTCTCATGCATAGCTGCAAGTACATCGTCGGGATGACACGTATATGGGTAGTTAAGCGCTCCTAATAACATGTTGCCAATTTTAGAATCAGGCAACATGTTATGGCATAAGTTAACCACACGAGCACTAGCAACTAATTGATGGTGAATCGCTTGATAAATACTTTGCTCATCCGCCTCATCTGGTAGTCCTACCCCGGTAAATGGGGCGTGTAGTGACATATTGATTTCATTGAATGTTAGCCATAATTTCACTTTATGTTGGTAACGCTCAAATACAACCTTAGCGTATCGTTCAAAGAACTCAATGACCTTTCGATTACCCCAGCCGCCATAATTTTCAACTAATGCATAAGGCATTTCATAGTGAGAAAGCGTAACAAAAGGTTGAATATCATATTTAGCTAACTCATCAAAGATCGCATCATAATAAGCTAATCCCGCTTCATTCGGCTCGGCATCATCACCATTTGGAAAAATACGAGTCCACGCAATAGAAAGACGTAAACAGTTAAACCCCATTTCATCAAACAATTGAATGTCTTCTGGATAACGATGATAAAAATCAATGGCGAGATCTTTTATGCCATCCGTCCTTGTTTCTCTGGTTTGTGATGAACTAAGAATGCCATTAGGAAGCATATCGGAAGTTGATAAGCCCTTACCGTCAGTTTGGAATGCGCCTTCAATTTGGTTCGCAGCAATCGCGCCGCCCCATAGGAAATCTTTTTGAAATGTAGTCATGAGTTGTCTCTGCTTATACTCAATAAATTAATTCTATTATGAATATAGTTAATAACATGGCAGAAATCTGAGAACCCACTCTCATCACATGTTCTTTTCTCAAATTACAAACAGCAAAAAGGCTCATACCTTTCGATATGAGCCTTCTCTAAATATGGCAAAGCTAGAGTAATTCGAACTCCCAACACGCGCGTTCTTATGGTGGGGGAATCCGCGGCGCTTTTCTCAAACTACAAACAGCAAAAAGGCTCATACCTTTCGATATGAGCCTTCTCTAAATATGGCAAAGCTAGAGTAATTCGAACTCCCAACACGCGCGTTCTTATGGTGGGGGAATCCGCGGCTCTTTTCTCAAACTACAAACAGCAAAAAGGCTCATACCTTTCGATATGAGCCTTCTCTAAATATGGCAGGGGTGGAGAGATTCGAACTCCCAACACGCGGATTTGGAATCCGCTGCTCTGCCAGTTGGAGCTACACCCCTGTTGTGCGTGCTATTGTAATGACTTTCACAAGAAAATCCATAGCTAACATGCTAAAAAATAGCATCTAAACCAAAATATCTATCTCTATCGCACAATTATTTTCAAATCGCCTAAAAATTAACCTTTTTTAATCTTTTCAACAAATTGATCAACACGCAACCAGTTTGTATATTCAACTTCTTTGGTTGGGTCTGTCTCCCCCCCCGTCATTCTCATGATGAGTTGAATCATAAAGCGATCAAAGAAATTATAACGAGGATAAAATAACGCACCAGCAAACGTATCTTGCAAAGCGGGAACCCAAGAGGATTTCAATAAAAACTTCTTAAAATATACACTGGTTTCTGGAGTATCTTTACCTTCTTTACGAGCGGTCAGGTTCACAATAAAAAACGCAGCCTTCGCTTGCTCCAAAGCCACTTGATGTTGAGTGATAAACTGATACAACTTCTTATTCAAGTGGCCGTAACGGATAGATGCACCGATCACAACACGATCATAATCAGAAAATGAAACCGTTAACGGCTGATGTAAATCGACTAATTCACATTGGACATCACTTCCTAGCTTAGTCGCAATATAATCCAATATCTTAATGGTTTGACCTTCACGACTTGAGTGAAGAAGTAATACTCTTTTCACAATAAACCCTTTTATCTTTCTAAGATTAAAAACTAACTACGCCAGAACGTCGGCGTGAACAAAATAAGTAAGGTAAATACTTCCAAACGACCAAATAACATTGAGATAATTAAAATCCATTTAGCGGTATCATTTACCTCACCAAAATGCACCGCAACCTCACCTAAACCAGGGCCTAAGTTATTTAGTGTTGCCGCTACAGCAGAAAAAGCGGTTAGCTCATCCATCCCTGTCGCAATTAATGCCAACATACAAATCACAAACACCAAGGCATACGCAGAGAAGAATCCCCATACCGCATCAACCACCCGTTGCGGTAGTGCTTTACTACCAATTTTAATAGTAAAAATAGCTCTTGGGTGAATAAGACGTTTTAACTCACGCATCCCTTGTAGTGATAACAGCAAAATACGAATTACCTTCATGCCGCCGCCCGTAGATCCCGCGCAGCCACCAATGAAAGAGGAAAATAACAGTAATACAGGCAAAAACAGCGGCCACTCAGCAAAGCTAGTTGTGGTGAAACCTGCAGTGGTTGACATGGATACGGTCTGAAATAGAGCCTGATCAACCGCTGTTCCTATCGAATCATAGGTACTGTGCTTGAGTAACAATAAGAAGGTGATAAGAAACAATAATATCTGAATAAATATAAACGCTCTAAATTCTGGGTCTTTCCAATAATATTTAGGGTGCACGCCACCAGAAGCAAATGCAGCAAAGTGCAACGAAAAGTTACATGCAGAGATAAGTAAGAACACTACGGTAATAGCATTAATTACCGGACTATTAAAGTAGCCCATACTGGCATCGTGAGTAGAAAAACCACCAATCGCTATCGTTGAAAAGCTATGTGAGATGGCATCAAACCAATTCATTCCAGCAGCCCAAAATGCCAAAGCACACGCAATGGTTAACGTAAGGTATATATACCACAGTACCTTTGCTGTTTCGGCTATTCGCGGGGTCATTTTTGAGTCTTTTACAGGTCCTGGGATCTCCGCTCGATACAGTTGCATACCACCGATACCTAATACCGGTAAAATAGCCACAGCTAACACGATAATACCCATACCGCCAAACCATTGAAGAAGTTGTCGATAAAATAGAATCGCTTTGGGCAAATGATCTAATCCCGTAAGAACCGTAGCCCCTGTTGTCGTTAACCCAGAAAATGATTCAAAAAAGGCATTGGTTACCGATATATCTGGCGATCCAGAAAGTAAAAATGGCAATGCACCCGCACTACCGATTACCATCCAAAAGAGAACCACGATGAGAAAGCCATCGCGCGATTTCAGTTCTTGTTTGTGATCTCGATTTGGGAACCAAAGTGCACCGCCACCAGCCAATAACAAGAAAAAAGTAATAACAAATGGCACACCAGCACCATCACGATATATAAACGCGATAAAAGCAGGAGCCAACATGAAAAAACTAAACACCGCAAGTAAAGTACCCACGATTCGAATAATTGAACGAAACTGCATGATTTATTGGACGCCTGGCGTCACTCACATCCTAAATAGTTGGTATTAAAAATTTCACACTTCCGGTGGAAACTCGATCTTTGCACCGCTTTTATTAATGATAGCGGTTTTAAATTCATTAATAACACGCTTTTCTAACTCGACCGTCATAATAACTTTATCACTATAATCCGCCATTACTTGTTGCCCTTCAAATTGAAGTAATAAGGTTTCGACCAGACTCATTAAGTTATAATCACAATGTAAAACAAGCGCCTTTGTAATTCGTTTCTCTTCGGTTTCAATGAGCTTTAATGCTTGTTGAACACCGCCACCATAAGCTTTAACTAAACCTCCAGTGCCAAGCCTAATACCGCCATAATAACGAGTTACCACTGCGGTAATTTCACCGATACCACTCCCACTCAATTGAGCAAGGATCGGTTTACCAGCAGTACCTGAAGGTTCGCCATCATCACTGAAGCCCCATTTCATTGAATCTTCAGGTCGACCAGCAACAAACCCCCAGCAATTATGCCGAGCATCAGAGTGTTTTGTTTTTATTTCAGCGACAAACGCTTTGGCTTCATCAATCGATGAGGTTCTCGCAAGATAGGTAATAAAAACACTTTTTTTAATCTCTTCTTCAAATACTGCCATCGCTTTTGGCACTTGATATGGCTGCTCATTCATAGACTACACTGATAGTAAAAATGGAACCTTAAAGTGTATCACTTCTCGTGGCATTTACGCTTTTTAAGCTGATATTTATTCGCTAATCGAAGAAAGTAAATTTGTGATCAACCAAGATATTCGTAACTAAAATGTTAAATTTAATTTGATATCTGTTTACATTAACATCACTATTAACTGGTCAAACCAGACCATTATAATAACGAATACTTTATCTGGTTATCATTTCATGGAGATAGAAAATGATTTATCAAGGTGAAAACCTCTCTGTAGACTACATCGAATCAGGCATTGCTCACCTCGTATTTAATGCGACAGGCAGTGTAAACAAGCTCAACCTTGCTACCCTACATTCACTTGGCGAAGCCATTGATGCACTCTACAAACAAAAGGATTTACAAGCCCTCCTGCTCTCATCTGGCAAAAATGCCTTTATTGTCGGAGCAGACATCACTGAATTCCTAGGGCTATTTGATACCCCATCAGAAGAACTTAGTGATTGGTTACATCAAGCTAATATAATATTTAATAAACTAGAAGACCTTCCTGTTCCGACCTTAACCGCTATTACTGGTTTTGCGCTTGGTGGCGGTTGTGAGTGCGTATTAGCTAGCGATTTTCGTTTAGCAGATGAAACCGCATCCATCGGATTACCTGAAACACAACTCGGTATTATGCCTGGTTGGGGTGGTTCTGTTCGTTTACCTCGCTTAATTGGTGCCGACCCAGCGATGGAAGTCATCACTACAGGTAAGCCAAAACGTGCTAAAGACGCATTAACATTAGGTATGGTTGATGGTGTTGTTTCACGTGAAACCTTGATAGACGCATCTGTTTCTATGCTTAAGCAAGCAATTGCAGGTGAATTGAATTGGCAACAACGTCGTGAACAGAAAAAAGCACCACTGCAACTGTCTCCATTAGAAGCGGCAATGTCATTTAATGTCGCTAAAGGCATGATAATGAAAATAGCAGGAAAACATTATCCTGCGCCAATGACCGCGGTTAAATCGATAGAACAAAGCGCAGGTATGAGTCGTGATGACGCGCTAGCCGTTGAGAACAAACACTTCGTTGCCCTAACTCGAACCGAAGTCGCAAAATCATTAGTGGGTATTTTCTTAAACGATCAGCTCGTTAAGGGTAAAGCAAAACAAGCGGTGAAAAATAGTGAGCCCGTAACAAGCGCAGCCGTTTTAGGTGCAGGCATTATGGGCGGCGGTATCGCTTATCAATCGGCATCAAAAGGCGTACCGGTTCTAATGAAAGACATTGCTCAAGCATCATTAGATCTCGGAATGAATGAAGCCTCTAAACTTCTTAATAAGCAATTAGAGCGTGGCCGTTTATCTGGTTTAAAAATGGCACAAGTGCTCTCTTCTATTACTCCCTCTTTAAACTATGGTGGCATTGAGAGTAAAGACGTCATTGTTGAGGCAGTGGTTGAGAATCCAAAAATCAAAGCGGCTGTTTTAGCCGAAGTAGAAGGTGAAGTGAACGAAAACGCGATCTTAGCATCGAACACCTCAACCATACCTATTTCGTTATTAGCAAAATCACTCAAGCGACCTGAAAATTTCTGTGGTATGCACTTCTTCAACCCAGTTCATCGTATGCCATTGGTTGAAGTTATCCGTGGTGAGAAAACCTCACAACACACCATGGATCGCGTTGTTGCTTACGCCTCTCAAATGGGTAAAACCCCAATAGTGGTGAATGACTGTCCTGGCTTCTTTGTAAACCGTGTTCTTTTCCCTTATTTCGCGGGCTTTAGTTTATTGCTGCGTGATGGTGGCGATTACCAACAAATCGATAACGTGATGGAAAAAGAGTTCGGTTGGCCAATGGGACCGGCTTACTTACTTGATGTGGTTGGTATTGATACGGCGCATCATGCTCAAGCGGTGATGGCTCAAGGTTTTCCAGAGCGCATGGCTAAAAATGGTCGAGATGTTATTGATGCAATGTTTGATGAAAGCCGCTATGGCCAGAAGAATGGCACTGGATTTTATGCTTACACCGTAGATAGAAAAGGTAAACCAAAGAAAAATGTGGATGATGGCACCAGTGCGATCATTGCAACGGTAACAGACACCACTCAACCTTATACCTCAGAGCAAATTAGTGCTCGTATGATGATACCTATGATTAACGAAGTGATCCGATGCTTGGACGAAGGCATTATTGCTTCTCCAGCAGAAGCCGACATGGCGTTAGTGTATGGTTTAGGTTTCCCTCCATTTAAAGGCGGGGTTTTCCGCTACCTTGATGCGATTGGGTTATCGACTTACCTAGAGATGGCGAAAGAGTTTGAGCAATTGGGTGCAGTTTATCAAGTACCAGAAAGCATCAAACAAAAAGCCGCGGCCGGTGAATGTTATTACCCTGCCCCTAAGTCACCATCAGTATCGACTCCATTAACGTCAGCCTAGGGAAGGATTTATCATGAAAAATGTAGTTATTGTTGATTGTATCCGTACGCCAATGGGTCGTTCTAAAAATGGCGTTTTTCGTCATACTCGCGCCGAAGATTTATCTGCACACTTAATGAAAGGCTTAATAGAGCGAAATCCAAAAGTCGACCCAGATCAAATCGAAGACATCTACTGGGGTTGTGTTCAACAAACCTTAGAGCAAGGGTTTAATATTGCTCGTAATGCCTCATTATTAGCTGGCTTACCAAAATCTATCGCGGCAACCACAGTTAACCGTTTGTGTGGCTCGTCTATGCAAGCACTGCATGATGCCTCTCGCGCTATCATGGTTGGTGATGCCGACATTTGTATTATTGGCGGCGTCGAGCACATGGGCCACGTACCGATGAATCACGGTGTTGACTTCCATTCTGGTTTATCAAAAAGTGTCGCTAAAGCCTCTGGCATGATGGGTTTAACGGCTGAAATGTTAGGAAAGATGCACGGCATTACTCGTGAGCAACAAGATGCCTTTGCACTTGCGTCACACCAAAAAGCACATCGAGCAACAGTTGAAGGCTATTTTGATTCTGAAATTTTACCGATTGAAGGTCACGATGAACATGGTGCACTCACCTTAGTAAAACATGATGAAGTCATTCGCCCAGAAACCACACTTGAGGGGTTAGCTGCGCTGCGACCAGCCTTTGACCCTGCGAATGGTACCGTAACTGCGGGCACCTCATCTGCATTATCAGATGGTGCATCGGCAATGCTAGTTATGAGCGAAGAAAAAGCCAATGAATTAGGCTTAACCATTCGAGCGAAAGTTCGTTCAATGGCCGTCTCCGGCTGCGATCCATCCATCATGGGTTATGGACCAGTTCCAGCCACTCAAAAAGCACTGAAACGAGCAGGTTTATCGATTGATGAGATTGATTTGTTCGAATTGAATGAAGCGTTTGCAGCTCAATCCCTACCATGCATTAAAGATTTAGGTTTACTGGATGTAATGGAAGAGAAGATTAACTTAAATGGAGGGGCTATTGCACTAGGACACCCATTAGGTTGTTCGGGATCTCGAATTGCCACCACGTTAATCAATAACATGGAACGTACTGGGGCTAAACTTGGTGTCGCGACTATGTGTATTGGTCTTGGTCAAGGTATCGCAACGGTATTCGAACGACCTTAGAGAAAACATTCTAAGCCGTAAAAACTAAAAAAGTCGCCTTCTTGGGCGACTTTTTTCGAGTTGATACCTAATTTGGTATCGTATTTATCATCTTATTTTTTAGAGATGATTTTTGTATCACGCGCTTGGTGGAACCAAAAACGCTTTCTGCCTGTTGATTTAGACATGAGATATCCTTCTTAACTTTAGTATAAACATGCATCAATACGATGCGCTTGTTTAGCCTGAGAAGAGATATTTATCTTATGTAATTTATACATAGAGAAGTTGTACGTTCTTTACCTCATCAATCTACTTATCTTAAAATAACGGTTTAAAAAAGTAGGTAGCCCAATAACGATATTAGGTATAAAGCCAACGCATTTTCACAACTTCGATAGCACACGGTCATATTACATTATAAATAGATCCAGTTAGGCTTATTCGCTGCTAACGATCTGCTGAAATGTTCAATTATTAATAATTGGAAAAGTGAAATGAAACACGGAGATAATAGCTTTTTCGAAGATATTTTTCTGAGGGTTTTACTTGTACTTATTGCTTGTATTAATAACTCTATACATCAGAGCAAGGGTGCAAAATAACACGATCCAATAAAAAGTAAAGATCTTATTTACTCTTTCTTTGAAAAATAATATCGCAGAGGATCTATGCAGAAAACGCATATTACTCATGTTTAAGTATCATTTTTTTTATTTGACTAACTCACCTACACTTATCTCATTGGTCAAACGCACTGTTTGATAATCGTTATTTATTCTTATTGGAGTTCGTTATGTTTAAAGCACTAGTTCTGAATCAAGAAGAGAGAAATACCATTGCTGCTGTTACTGAGATCGACGAGTCTCAGCTGCCTGAAGGTAATGTAAAAATCGATGTAAACTACTCTTCTCTAAACTATAAAGATGGCTTAGCGATTACTGGTAAAGGACGCATTGTTCGTAATTTCCCTATGGTTCCAGGTATTGATTTAGCCGGTGTTGTCTCTCAATCAGACGATGCTCGTTATAAGGCTGGCGATGAAGTCGTACTTACTGGCTGGGGCGTTGGTGAAGGTCATTGGGGCGGCATGGCTGAAAAAGCAAGCCTAAACGGTGACTGGTTAGTGCCAATGCCAAAAGGCTTAGACGCTAAAAAAGTAATGGCGATCGGTACGGCTGGTTTTACAGCAATGCTATGTGTTCAAGCGATTGTTGATGCGGGTATTAAACCAGAAGATGGTGAGATCTTAGTAACCGGTGCAAGCGGCGGTGTAGGTAGCGTATCAATCACGCTTCTTAACCAACTTGGCTACAAAGTTGCAGCGGTAACGGGTCGAGCTTCTTCAAATGGTGAACTGCTTAAATCATTAGGCGCATCACGCATTGTTGAGCGTAGCGAACTAGAAGAACCAGCAAAACCATTAGAAAAACAACTATGGGCTGGCGCAATTGATACGGTGGGTAGCAAGGTGCTTGCTAAAGTATTAGCGCAAATTGATTACAATGGCGCAGTAGCAATATGTGGTCTTGCGGGTGGCTTTGATTTACCAACCACGGTGATGCCATTCATTCTACGTAATGTACGTTTGCAAGGTGTTGACTCTGTAATGTGCCCTCGTGAAAAACGCATCAAAGCATGGGAACAACTGGCAGAGCTTCTACCTGAATCCTTCTACGCCCAAGCCACTAAAGAAGTCTCTCTTGATGAGGCAATTCAAGCAGCAGAAGACATCACTAACGGTCAGATCACTGGTCGTGTGGTAATCAAAATTTAGTATTACGCATTAAAAGAATTTAATACTAAGCCCTACCTAGCTTAGTATTAATGTGAAAACATCGGTAAACCAAGGCAGCCTAATCGCTGCCTTTTTTATACTTTACATAACGATAGCTGGATATTCTTCTTATACAAAACCAATATCTTCAATACGTTTTTCTATCAATTTACCACACTCTTCTTTTACCACTTTTCTTAACCACGCTTGGGCTGGAGAAGTATCGCAGCGTGCATGCCAAATAAGTGAATAATCAAATGGGGTAAATTCAAACGGTAATGGTTTAATCACAAGATCATATCTTTCAGCAACCAAGTAAGCGAGATCCGCAGGAACTGTGATCACTAATGGCATTTTATCAACAATGGCCAACGCAGCTTCTAGATGATACGCCCTAAGTACTTGCCTTCTTTCTCTTTGACCTAGTAATGCCGTATCTAATAATGCTTTTACTCCATCGCTGATCGCTATCATGGCATGAGGTAATGATAAATAATCATCTAGAGTCAGTGCTGATCCTGCAAGGGGATGGTTCTTAGATAACAAACACAGCACCCCAACCTGTCCCAATACGTCTTGTTTTAGTGGAGACACGGAACCAATTGGACGACATATCGCCATATCCACTTTTTCAGTACTCAGCTGTTTAAACAAGTTCTCATGATTAAGAGAAGTAAACTCCAATGATATGTTCGGCGCTTGTTCGTAAATCTTAGGAAGCGCATAAGGTAAGATCGTTTGCATCGCATAATCTGTGGTCGCAATTAAAAAATGCTGATCACAATACATAGGTGTAAAGTCACTTGGCGTGAGTAATTGACGTAAGGACTCCAACGGTTGGTTTATCTGTGCATTAATCTCTAAGGCTTTTTGAGTTGGGACTAAATGCTGTCCTTGGCGAGTAAATAATGGGTCACCCAGTAAGTCTCGTAATCGTCCCAATACACGACTCATTGCTGATTGACTCAAGTTAAGTCGAAGAGCGGCTTGGCTAACACTGTTCTCGTCTAATAAGACTCGAAGAGCAATGAGTAAATTTAAATCACGACGATAAACTTCTTCTAATTCCATTACTTAAACCTGCATCTGAAATACCCTAAACGGTTTTGCTAGTGTAACGTTTTTTGGGATAAAAAAAATCCCGCAATTTATTCATCTCTTGTTGGGATCAAGAGCAATAAAGAGACGGGAAAGTTGGAGCGTAGTGTCATTATTCGTTGTTAATGGGTTTCTAGTAATCTTTTTCTTCGGCGGCTTCACTTTCTGACCAGGTTTTTAACTCAATCGTCAATGCGATCATAACGGAGGCAAGGCCGATTAAAGGAAATAAACTGATATTTTCAGGGGTTCGTAGTACTAAGGAGCAAATCGTAACAATACAAAGTACACAATAGGTAGTTAAACGATCTATTTGAGTAAGCATATGGCGATCCTTCTGTTGCTTTCATATCTATAGCTAAAACAACGAAATAACCGTCCAATGTTAATTTGTTGTTAATAAATAATTTACGCTCTTTCCAGTTCTTTGCCAATGAGTATTGATTATTTTTTTTACAGCAGTATGATCTTGGTCGCCTTTAACTGTAATGAGATACAACAATGACCATCCACTTTGATACCGCCAACCAAACCTTAGAAGCGGAAGGATTACGCTGCCCAGAGCCTGTAATGATGGTTAGAAAAACAATTCGACAGATGCAAGATGGCGAAACACTATTAATCAAAGCAGACGACCCATCGACCACGCGTGACATTCCAAGTTTCTGTCGTTTTATGGATCATGAGCTTATTGCGGAAGATACTGATTCACTGCCTTACCGATTTCTTATCCGTAAAGGGCTTTCAGCTTAAGAAATGATAAAGGCGACCACAAGGTCGCCTTTATGCTATTTTTCATTGTAAACAAACAGCTATTGAGTTTATGTATTGATATCTCGCACTTGTTTTTGAATGCTTTCAATCTCATGCTGTAAGTTACGCACCTCTTTCTTCATTGGTAATACATAATGAACGCGAACCCAAGCATCCACAGATAATGCCGTAGTGACAATCGCCCCTACTACCATGGGTACCCACATATCGGTTAATACCATTCCTAATAAATTAAGGGCTAATGCCACTGTAAATAAATAGCACTGGCTTTGTGGTGAGATAGCTAAAAAACGAGTCATGATAAGCTCCTTTCCTTTAAGAAACAGATACCAACAACTAATTATAGCTATAGATTACCATCTCTATTACAAAACCTATGTGGTTAGTATCACACTCTTATTCGGATTTTATGAAAGTTTGATGACACCCATAATCACAATCAGATCTCTATTCACCCGTATACACAATCATCACTTTATCTGATTCATTTTTGCGTATAACGGAGTAATAAGGCTCTTGTTTAACGACTTGATAATCACCTTGTACTATTGCGGAATGATTTCCTCTAAAAGAGAGTAATTTTTTCCAATGGGTACGCAAAGACCAATATAGCCCTGTCGCATCTTCCCAATTCATCATGCTATATAAGTCACCAGGCTTTGCATTTTCATCGCCATACCAGATGGAAACACTGCCATTAGACAGTAACAAGGTCGAGGCAGCATCTCGATACTGTGCATAATTATCAGTCGTTAATTCTGGTTGTTTATCTTTATCAAACCAAGTGAGTGCATGTATTGGCGCTTTCTGTTGTGCATTAATTTGATCATTTAACGGAGTTAAGCATTGGGATGCAATCGCATGAACTTGAGGAATAAAATGATTTTGGTTTTCTAAATCAACAATAATAAATGAAGAGCCTTCAAGTGCTTTGTATTGATTGTCTTTCTTCCACGCTTCAAATGCCTTACTGCCTTGCACTTCAAACTGTTTGGTTAATTGTGGCGTAGATTGAGATAAAACAATCCCATCAATACCAAATTTAGACACCCATGACGTTACCCACTGAATTAATAACGCGTCTTTCTCTTTGCTTTCTTGAGTCACTGCTGTGGTCGGTTTATTAATAAAGAACTCTGGCGTCGACACGCTTCCTTCATACTTAAGATCAGACCAATCAGAAGACCACCACTGTGGAATTTGACCATTCTCATCGTTAAATGCATCAAGATAGTGAGTTAGATTTTGCCCTTCTTTTGGTTGCCAATCATTCCAATAACTTGGCAGTTCACTGCTATCTTTAGGTTGAATCGTAAATTGCTGTAGATCGGCAAGACTTGGCTTAGAAGGCACAGTATCAATACCCCACACCACTCGCATTCCCAGTTGATGAGCAGAATCGATAAAGATCCTCATCTCTTGTTCGCTACCCATATTGGTATCGAGCTGAGTCCAATCTAGTGTTGCTCCGCCTGCATATGGGTATTCTGGTGTGTTTCCATCTTTACCTGGAAGCCAACCGTGAACTTGTTCTAATGGCGTCGAAAGCCACAATACATCAACACCTAACTCAGCTAAATAATCTAACTTCTTGGTTAAGCCTGCAATATCACCACCTTTAAAGCCTTGAGCTGATGTTTGACGACCATAACTGTGGTCATTCCAACCGTTACCATTATAAAAACGATCCGTGGCGATATGATAAAACGTGGCGTTCTGCCATTGAAAATCAATCTTCTCTTTTTCTGATTCTAATACTGATATAGATTCTAATAAAAGTAACCCACCACTATGACGGCTTGGCGTTAATGTTATCTGGCCATCTTTAACCTGAGCAATATTGCCAGAATAAGCATCAGTAACCACATCGCCTTCAGACCACAGTTCAGAAACCGTCACTGTAACAGGCTGAATACCTAATGAAGGACATACTGTCTCTGTATGAATAGTTTTATCCGCTGAAGTAGCCTCAGTTGTTATCGGCGCGTTTGAATTATCCGTAGAGGGTAACGAGGTACTTTGACACCCGACCATAAGTGAGAGGGAGATAAGAGTTGTACACACAGATAATTTCATCGAAATCAGCAGCCTAATAAAAGAGAGAACATCAATTGTAGTCATTGTTAGGTATATTATTAACCTCTAATTTTCGAAAATACGATATCTAGACAAAAAAATACCCCGCAACAGCGGGGCATTTCATGAAATAGAGCTATTTCTTATTTTTGAAGAAGAGAAATATCCGCAATATCTAAGAATAAATTACGTAGCTTATTTAGTAAGGTTAAACGGTTAAGTTTAAGCGCTTCATCGTCAGCCATAACCATAACACCATCGAAGAACGCATCAACAGGCTCACGTAGCTCAGCTAAGCGGCTTAGTGCTTCTTGATAGTTACCAGCAGCAAATACAGGCTCTAGTGCTTCAGCTAGGATCTCAACTTTCTCTGCCAATACTTTCTCAGCATCTTCTTGTAGAAGAGCCAGATCGATTTCTTGAGCCAGTTCACCATCGAATTTCGCAAGGATATTACCGACACGCTTATTCGCAGCCGCTAGTGATTCAGCAGCGTCTAGTTCACGGAAGTGAGATACCGCTTTCACGCGCTTATCAAAATCAGCTGGTTTAGTCGGACGACGAGCAAGTACCGCTTGGATGATGTCTACACTGAAACCTTCATCTTGGTACCATGCACGGAAACGACCTAGCATGAAATCAATTACGTCATTCTCAACATTCGCGTTGGTTAACTTCGTTGTGCCGTCTTCTAGCGCAAATAAAGATTGCGCCTTAGTGACTAAATCAACGAGGTCTAAGTTGTAATCTTTTTCAACGATGATGCGTAGGATGCCCAGTGCAGCACGACGAAGTGCAAATGGATCAGAACCTTTTGGCGCTTGACCAATGCCGAAGATACCCACAAGTGTATCTAGCTTATCTGCCATTGCTACTGATGCAGATACATCAGTACTTGGTAGATCATCACCAGCGAAACGCGGCATGTATTGCTCATAAAGCGCTAATGCAACTTGTGCATCTTCACCATCATGCGTTGCATAGTGCATACCCATAACACCTTGCGTATCTGTAAATTCAAATACCATTGATGTCATTAAGTCACATTTAGCCAGTAGACCTGCACGTTGAGATTTCTCAACATCTGCACCGATTTGCTCAGCGATGTAGCCTGCAAGCTCAGTAATACGGTCTGTTTTGTCTTTGATTGTGCCCAGTTGCTTTTGGAAGATTGCTTGCTCTAGTTCAGGTAGACGGTCGATAAGCGGGCGCTTACGGTCTGTATTAAAGAAGAATTCAGCATCAGCAAGACGCGGACGAACCACTTTCTCATTACCTTCGATAATGTGACGAGGCTCTTTAGATTCGATGTTAGTAACAAAGATGAAGTTAGGAAGTAGGTTCTTCTCTTGATCGTATACTGGGAAGTACTTTTGATCGCCCTTCATTGTGTAAACTAATGCTTCTGAAGGAACATTTAAAAACTCTTGCTCGAACTTAGCGGTTAATACCACAGGCCATTCAACCAGAGACGTTACTTCTTCAACTAATTCATCTTCTAGATCCGCAATACCACCCACTTCTTGAGCTGCTTTTTGAGCATCAGCAAGAATGATTGCTTTACGCGCATCGTAGTCAGCCATTACTTTACCGCGCTCTTCTAAGATCGCAGGGTATTGGTCAGCAGAATCAATCGTAAACTCGCTTTCACCCATGAAACGGTGACCACGAAGTGTACGAGTAGAAGCAACACCTAGGATAGAGCCTTCAACTAATTCATCACCCAATAGGATAGTCAGTGTTTTCACTGGACGAATAAATTGAATGTCTGAGTTACCCCAACGCATTGCTTTAGGAATTGGTAAACCAGCAAGTGCTTTTGCTGCTAATTCAACAACAAGCTCTTGTACAGGTTGGCCTTTAACCGCTTCTTTATGAAGTAACCATTCGCCTTTGTCTGTTTTTAGACGCTCAGCTTGTTCAACCGTAATACCATTACCACGAGCCCAACCTTGAGCTGCTTTGGTTGGATTACCGTCAGCATCAAATGCAGATGCGATAGCTGGACCACGTTTCTCAACGATTTTATCTGCTTGGCCTTCGTCTAATTGAGCCACTTTAAGTGCTAGACGACGAGGGGTTGCGTACCATTTAACCCCTTGGTGTGCTAAATCAGCCGCTTTAAGACCAGCTTCAAAGTTAGCTGCAAATGCTTCAGCTAATGAACGAAGTGCTTTTGGTGGAAGCTCTTCAGTGCCTAATTCGATTAGAAAATTCTTCGCCATGATTACTTCTCCTCAGTTGCTGTCGGTTTATTAGAACGACACATAGGGAAGCCTAGTGCTTCACGTGATGCATAATACGCTTCTGCAACCGATTTAGTTAGGTTACGAATGCGAAGAATGTAACGTTGACGCTCTGTTACTGAGATCGCTTTACGAGCATCTAACAGGTTGAATGCATGACCTGCTTTTAGAATGCGCTCGTACGCTGGAAGCGGTAGCGGCTTTTCAAGTTCAAGCAACTCTTTACACTCTTTCTCACACTGATCGAAGAAACCAAATAGGAAATCAACGTCTGCGTGTTCAAAGTTGTACGTCGATTGCTCAACTTCGTTTTGGTGGAAAATGTCACCATAAGTAACCACACCTTGAGGGCCGTTGTTCCATACAAGATCGTAAACCGAATCTACTTCTTGAATGTACATAGCAAGACGCTCAATACCGTAAGTAATTTCACCAGTAACTGGTTTACACTCAAGGCCACCTACTTGTTGGAAGTAAGTAAATTGCGTTACTTCCATGCCGTTTAGCCAGATTTCCCAACCTAGACCCCAAGCACCCAGTGTAGGGTTTTCCCAGTTGTCTTCTACGAAACGAATATCATGCACAAGAGGATCGATACCAAGCACTTCTAAAGAACCTAAGTACAGCTCTTGAATGTTATCTGGAGAAGGCTTTAACGCTACCTGAAATTGATAGTAGTGCTGCAGACGGTTAGGGTTTTCACCATAACGGCCATCCGTAGGACGACGAGATGGTTGAACATAAGCGGTAGCCATTGGCTCTGGGCCAAGTGCACGCAGACATGTCATTGGGTGAGACGTACCTGCGCCCACTTCCATATCTAATGGCTGTACAATCGTACAACCCTGTTGTGCCCAATAATCCTGCAGCGCGAGGATCATTCCCTGGAAGGTTTTGATATCGTATTTTTGCATAATTTAATTCGCGCGATGGTTGATAAATATAACCAAGAAGTATACCTCGCTGACCCCTCTGGGAGTAGCAAAAATAAGCACTTTATGAAAATTCACTTTGAGTTTACGGCCTAAGCAATGAAATAAGGGCCTATCTTGGCTCTTTATCTCTGTTTGGTGTTGAGGTATGTTGTTAAAACAATCAATACACCCACTCTCTAATTATCACGGTAGTCATAATGAAGTTTACTCAATTTGGCGAAAAATTTACTCGTTACAGCGGGATCACCCAATTAATGGATGATCTAAATGATGGCCTACGCACCCCTGGCGCAATCATGCTCGGTGGCGGTAACCCAGCAGGAATTCCCGCCATGCTCGACTACTTTAAAGACGCCTCACAACAAATGCTCGATTCTGGTGAACTGATTGCTGCAATGGCTAATTATGATGGCCCACAAGGTAAAGACTCTTTTGTTAAAGCATTAGCAAACCTATTAAAAGAGACTTACGGTTGGGATATTTCAGAGAAAAACATCTCTCTCACTAATGGGTCTCAAAGTGCTTTTTTCAGTCTATTTAATCTGTTAGCCGGAACTTATGCTGATGGCTCTAAAAAGAAAATTTTATTGCCTCTTGCGCCTGAATACATTGGTTATGCGGATTCTGAATTAGAAGTTGATAGCTTCATATCTTATCGTCCAGAGATTGAATTACTCGACAACGGTTTGTTTAAATACCACGTCGATTTTAGTCAGCTTAACGTTGATGATTCTGTCGGCGCCATTTGTGTTTCTCGCCCTACCAATCCGACAGGCAATGTAATTACTGATGATGAAGTGATTAAGCTGGATAAACTAGCGCGTGAAAATAATATTCCATTAATTCTCGATAATGCTTATGGCACCCCTTTCCCGAATATTATCTTTGAAGACGTCACGCCATTTTGGAATGAAAACACCATTCTTTGTATGAGCCTTTCTAAATTAGGTTTACCGGGCTTACGCTGTGGCATCGTGATTGCCAATGAGGCAATGACAGAAGCGATGACCAATCTAAACGGCATTATCAATTTAGCGCCGGGAAGTATGGGGCCAGCTATTGGTCTACACATGATTGAGTCAGGTGATTTATTACGTTTAAGTGAAGAGGTTATACAACCGTTCTACCGTCATAAATCTCAAGCTGCCGTTAAGATGCTACAAACGGCGATTATCGATCCTCGTTTTCGAATTCATAAACCTGAAGGGGCGATTTTCTTGTGGCTATGGTTTGATCAGCTGCCAATCACCACAATGGAACTGTACAAACGCTTAAAAGCACGTGGCGTATTAATTGTTCCTGGAGAGTATTTCTTTATCGGCCAAGACGACAGTTGGGATCACGCTCACCAATGTTTACGCATGAACTACGTTCAAGATGAAGATATGATGCAAAAAGGCATTAATATTATTGCAGAAGAAGTATTGAAGGCATATTCAGAGTAAATAAATTTGTACTCATGACTCATTGCTTTTCCATCACCAACAAATGGCAATATCAAGTGTTGAATGATCATCAATGACAAACAGCATTGGTGATTCCAAAGCAATAAGTCATCACTATTTCTAATACCCGCTGTAATAAAATACAGACACAAAAAAGGCGCTATCACAGCGCCTTCATTTCAAATTTTTACCAATATACGATTAGCTTTCCAGTAAGTTACTGCCGTTGATAGCAATCTTACGTGGTTGCATCGCTTCTGGAATTTCACGCTCTAAATCAACATGCAGCAAACCATTCTCCATGGTAGCGCCCACCACTTTCACATAATCCGCTAACTGGAATTTACGTTCAAAATTACGCTCTGCAATACCTTGATATAAATAGGCTTTAGTTTCATCAGCATCAGGACGTTCACCACGCACAATCAGCATGTTTTCGTGTTGAGTTAAATCGATCTGTTCTTCAGCAAAACCCGCCACCGCCATGGTTATACGGTAGTTATGTTCCGATTTTTGCTCGATGTTGTACGGAGGGTAACCGCCATTTGTTTTTGCCGTGTTATTTTCCATTAGATTGAAAAGACGATCAAAACCAATTGCTGAACGGTACAGTGGAGTGAAATCTACATTACGCATAATACTATCCTTTACTTTAAGCAATAGTGAGCACAACTACCCCAAGCTTGGGTCCTTAGTTGACTCTATCAAATTATAAGACTTTCCATTTTGGACAAGTCATTTTCAAAAGACCCTTGCGGCATCCTCTTCATAACTAGATATGTGGCTCAGTGAGTTTACTTTCAAGAGAATAGCCAAAAAAATTTCCAATTCCCGTTCAAAACTAATACTAACCAACTGAACTACAAACGGAAATAAACCCCAAATTCCAGACAAAAAAAGCACCGCTAATTAGCAGTGCTTCTTAATATTCAACTTAAGCATTTATGATTCTAGATGAAGTCAGTTCATTCTAATTCAAGAAGAAGGCGCGGAGCTTATGAACATAAGTGAGCACCTTCGACGCAGAAGTAGGACTAACTGGCAAAATATAGAATTATAAAATTTATACGTCTAGGTTAGCTACACGTAGTGCGTTTTCTTCAATGAAGTTACGACGCGGCTCAACATGATCACCCATTAGCGTAGTAAACAACTCATCCGCACTTACTGCGTCATTAATCGTTACTTGCATCATACGGCGAGAATCAGGATCCATCGTTGTTTCCCAAAGCTGCTCAGGGTTCATCTCACCTAGACCTTTGTAACGCTGTAAATAAACGCCACGACGAGAGTCCTTGATCAACCATGAGATCGCTTCATCTAGCGTTTCTACTGGTTGCTTACGCTCACCACGTTGCGCATAAGCACCTTCTTCAATCAGACCATTAAGCGCTTCTGATAAATCAGCAATACGACCGTACTCTTTCGAGTTAAGTAGATCGGCACTTAATACGTATTCATGTTGAACACCGTGAGTACGAACAACAAGTTTAGGCTGATAAATGTTTAACTCTTCGTTAAAATCTAGAGCCGGGTTGTATTGGCTTGCACCAATTTCATGCTCGTTAAGATCCGCAACTAATGCTTCAGTCCATGCTCGAACTGTCGCTTCATTTTCACACTCTTCTTGAGTTAAACGAGGCGTGTAAACTAAACGATTCAATAGCGGTAATGGGTAACGACGACTCATACGCTCAATCAATTTAACCACACCATTAAAGGTGCGAATTAAATTCTCAAGCTCTTGGCCGAAGATAGACTCATTTGGATTAACAAATAACGCAGCATTGTCTAACGCTTGCGTGATTTGGTATTCACCCATCGCTTCTTCATCTTTAATGTATTGCTCTTGTTTACCTTTCTTCACTTTGTAAAGTGGTGGTTGAGCAATGTAGATGTAGCCACGTTCAATCAGCTCAGGCATTTGACGGTAGAAGAAAGTCAAAAGTAGAGTACGGATGTGAGAACCATCGACATCGGCATCGGTCATGATGATGATGTTGTGGTAACGCAGTTTATCCGGATTGTATTCGTCACGACCAATACCACAACCTAATGCAGTAATTAACGTACCAACCTCTTGAGAAGAGATCATTTTGTCAAAACGTGCTTTTTCTACGTTAAGAATTTTACCTTTAAGCGGAAGGATCGCTTGGTTTTTACGGTTACGTCCCTGCTTGGCTGAACCGCCAGCAGAGTCCCCTTCCACTATGTATAATTCAGATTGTGCAGGATCTTTTTCCTGACAATCAGCAAGCTTACCAGGAAGACCTGCAATATCTAACGCGCCTTTACGACGAGTCATTTCACGAGCTTTACGAGCCGCTTCACGAGCACGAGCTGCATCAATGATTTTAGAACAAACCATTTTTGCTTCGCCTGGGTTTTCTGCTAAGAATTCAGCTAATTTTTCATTCATTGCCGATTCAACCGCAGACTTCACTTCTGAAGAAACCAGTTTATCTTTAGTTTGGCTTGAGAATTTAGGATCAGGCACTTTAACAGAAACAACCGCCGTTAGACCTTCACGAGCATCATCACCTGATGCAGATGATTTCGCTTTCTTAGAAAAGCCTTCTTTGTCCATAAAGGTGTTTAATGTACGCGTTAACGCTGAACGGAAGCCAGATAAGTGAGCACCACCATCGCGCTGAGGGATGTTATTGGTGTAACAGAAGATATTCTCTTGGTAAGAATCATTCCACTGCATAGCAACTTCAACAACAATACCATCTTCTTTGCGTTCAGCATCAAAGTAGAATATTTTTTGGTGAACAGGCGTTTTATTACGGTTTAAATGAGTAACGAACGCTTGAATACCACCTTCGAACATGAAGTGATCAGATTTATCTTCTTCACGCATGTCTTGTAAAATAATAGACACACCAGAGTTCAAGAAAGAAAGTTCACGCAGACGCTTAGCTAAGATGTCATATACAAACTCAACGTTTGTAAATGTTTGCTCACTAGGCCAAAAACGAATTTTAGTACCTGTCGTGTCTGTTGTGCCCACAACCGCTAATGGCGCTTGAGGTTCACCGTGACAATATGTCTGTTGAAAGATTTCACCTTTACGATGAATCGTTAGTTCAACTTTTTCAGACAAGGCATTTACAACCGAAACACCTACGCCGTGAAGACCACCTGATACTTTATAAGAGTTATCATCAAACTTACCACCCGCGTGAAGTACCGTCATGATAACTTCGGCTGCTGATACGCCTTCTTCTTCGTGAATTTCAGTTGGAATACCACGGCCATCATCGCTAACAGAAACAGAGTTATCTTCGTGAATCGTTACAATAATATCATTACAGTGACCAGCAAGAGCTTCATCGATTGAGTTATCGACAACCTCAAATACCATGTGGTGAAGACCAGTACCGTCGTCGGTGTCGCCGATATACATACCCGGACGTTTACGTACCGCATCCAGACCTTTTAGTACTTTAATACTCGATGAATCATAATTTTCTGACATGAGTTACTCTCGCGTTTTTATCCTTGGGCTATTTTGCCATGTTCTATCTTGAACATCTTGCTTTCTTCATCATACATCTCTGCAATCTGATCAGCAGTTATTGAACTGATAAACACCTGTGCCTTTGTCTGTTTCAAATATTGAGCCAGCAATTGGCGACGGTGACTATCCAGTTCAGAAGCAAAATCGTCTATTAAATAGATGCACTGCTTTCCTGTTGCCTCAGTTAAATGTTGTCCTTGCGCTAATCGTAGCGCACATACCATCAACTTAAGTTGACCACGAGACAACACATCCTCAACAGGAGTGCCTGCAACTTTAATTCGTAAGTCGGCTTTATTTGGGCCGCCGACGGTATAGCCCAGCTGTTTATCTCGCTCAAAGTTTTTCTTGAGCAAATCTGCGTATGGGGTTTCTCTGTCCCAACCGCGATAGTATGACAGCTTTATGTCATATTCAGGTAAGAATGCCTGACATATTTGTTGAGTCGCTTCAGATATGTGATTGATGTAGTCTACACGCCATTGATCTATTTTTTCAGCCAATTGCGCCAGTTCTAAATCCCAGTAGCTTAACTCTCGATAACTGTGTGCCGTTTTTAATAATGCGTTACGTTGTTTAGTTAGCCGCTTCACTCGACTCCACGCTTCATAAAAAGCAGGTTCCACGTGAAACACTCCCCAATCAATAAACGCTCGGCGAAATTTAGGGCCATCAGTAACTAATTCAAACCCTTCAGGGTGGATCAGTTGAAGTGGTAAAACCTTGGCTAATTGTGCCAGTTTTTGACCACTTTCTCCGCCTATTTTAACTTCCGTTGTTCCATCACGCTGTTTATTTATGCCGATTGGCAATTCAAACTTATCTGGAGTGGTAAAACGTCCATGAATAAAAAGCTCGTCACAGTCATTTCGAATAATTCGACCTGTTAACGAGCTTTTAAATGAACGACCGTGTCCGAGCAAATATATCGCTTCTAAAACACTGGTTTTGCCACTGCCATTAGCACCAGTAACAAAGTTAAATCCTGATGATAATTGAATATCGCACGTCTTTATATTGCGAAAATCATTAATAATTAAGCGTGATAATGGCATTGAAAATTAATATCTTATAGACGAATTGGCATAACAACATATTGTGCTTCATCATTAGCGCAATCTTCTACTAATGCACTTGCATTCGCGGTTGTCATTGAGATTCGTACACGTTCACATTTTAATGTATTCAATACGTCGATAACATAGCTAACATTAAAACCGATCTCGATATCATCACCCTGGAAATCAACGTCTAAGATTTCTTCTGCTTCTTCTTGCTCAGGGTTATTTGCCGTAATACGCATTTGGTTGTTCGCTAAATTAACACGAACCCCACGGAATTTCTCATTCGATAAAATCGCCGCTCGAGCAAATGCTTGGCGCAACTCATCACAATCAGCTTCTAATGTCTTGTTACTGCTTTGTGGCATTACACGTCGGTAATCAGGAAAACGTCCATCAACCAGCTTAGAAGTAAAAACAAAATTATTCACTTCAGCTCGAACATTCGAATTACCAAACTGTAAAGTAACACTCTGATCTGGTGAGTCAAGTAGACGAACCAGCTCTTGGATGCCTTTGCGTGGCATGATCACTTGTTGTTCAGGAAGCTCAGACTCCACAGGCATATTACATACTGCCATTCGGTGACCATCGGTTGCTACAGAACGGAAGATATTGCCTTGGGTTTCAAACATCATACCATTGAGGTAATAACGAACATCTTGGTTCGCCATTGAAAATTGTGTGCTTTCAATTAGTTTGCGAAGCTGTGCCTGAGAAAGAGTAATTTCTACCTCACTCTGCCAACCTTCAATATTTGGAAAATCATTCGCTGGTAATGTTGCCAATGTGAATCGACTGCGGCCAGAACGAACTAATACGCGATCACCTTCCAATATAATAGTAATCGTTGCGCTGTCAGGTAGACCACGACAAATGTCTAGGAACTTACGCGATGGAACCGTAACGGCACCCGCTTCAAAATCCCCTTCCAAAGTAATTCGACTGATCAGCTCTACTTCTAAATCGGTTGCGGTCATTGAGAGTTGACCATTTTCTACCTGAAGTAAGATATTACCTAAGATTGGCAATGATGGACGGCCACCTAGGGCACCAGATACTTGTTGCAGTGGCTTTAATAGCAAGCTGCGTTCAATAGAAAATTTCATAATACTCGTTTATTTAAAAGTAGATAATGACTTACGATGATAGTGTTCGGATTAAGTTAGAGTAGTCTTCTTTTATATCATGACTCTCTTCACGTAATTGCGCTATTTTACGACAAGCATGAAGTACTGTTGTATGGTCTCGACCACCAAATGCGTCACCTATCTCAGGTAAGCTATGGTTGGTTAATTCTTTTGATAATGCCATCGCCAATTGACGCGGACGTGCAACAGAACGAGAACGACGTTTAGAAAGTAAATCTGCCATCTTGATCTTGTAGTACTCAGCAACGGTTTTTTGAATATTATCGATCGTTACTAGCTTTTCTTGCAGTGCTAATAAATCTCGTAGAGCTTCACGTACAAAATCAATCGTAATGGCACGACCAGTAAAGTTTGCATTAGCAATGACACGGTTCAACGCCCCTTCTAATTCACGCACATTTGAACGTAAACGTTTTGCAATAAAGAAGGCAACTTCATCGGCCAGATGAATCTGATGATCTTCTGCTTTCTTCATTAAGATAGCAACACGTGTTTCTAATTCTGGTGGTTCAATCGCAACCGTAAGACCCCAACCAAAGCGAGACTTAAGACGGTCTTCAACCCCATTGATTTCTCTTGGGTATTTATCTGATGTCAGAATAATTTGTTGATTGCCTTCCAATAGCGCATTAAAGGTATGGAAGAACTCTTCTTGCGAACGCTCTTTATTCGCAAAAAATTGAATATCATCGATCAATAATGCATCAACACTACGGTAATAACGTTTGAATTCTTCAATCGCATTATTTTGCAGTGCTTTAACCATATCTTGCACAAAACGTTCAGAGTGCATGTATACCACTTTCGCATCTGGTTTACGTTCAAGAATCGCATTACCAACCGCTTGCAATAAGTGGGTTTTACCTAAACCGGTTCCACCATATAAGAAAAGTGGATTATACGCCGTTCCTGGGTTATCAGAGACTTGACGAGCAGCCGCTAAACCAAGTTGATTTGATTTACCTTCAACGAAATTAGTAAATTTATGCTTAGGATTAACATTAGAGCGGTGATTTAAATCAGCAGACGCAGGCTCTGCTCCCTGAGATTCCCATGGCTTATTCACCGATTGTCGAGCTTGAAGCTGTGCAGGAGCAGAAGTCGAGGCAGCAACATCTGCAGCCGTTCTTTTTGGCTCTAGTGGAGCAGATACAGGCTTGCTTCCTACTTCAAAACGTAAAGTAGGAACATCACTACCGCAGAACTCATTTAATAATGAGTTAATGCTATTTAGGTATTTATCACGCACCCAATCCAATACGAAGCGGTTCGGCGCAAATAGCGTAAGGGTATTGTCATTTAATTCAGCTTGCAGTGGTCTAACCCACATGCTGAATTCTGCGGAAGGTAATTCTTCTTGAAGGCGCTGTAAACACTGCAACCAAAGCGATGAAGACACGGACAACCCCACTTATAAATATTAAAAAAGGTCGCTAATTTTATACTGTGGATAACTATTGTGCCAGTGTTAGATCGATGATCCAGTGAATAAGATCGGAGTTATTCACACTGATCACGCTTTTTTACCTAGATCAACACACTTTTTACCTGAGTTATACCCAAAACCATCAACAATGGATAAAAAATAAACGCTATTAATCGTTTAGTTATTATAAATAACCAGTGGGTATTTAGAGGTCAATCGCAAAAAAAGTATTATGTTCACTACTGATGAATAATGGGAGTATCAATCATGAAATGGACAAAGAACATTCTTACAGGATTAGCGTTAACCTTAGCCGCGACACAATTTGCACAAGCGGCAACTGAAGTAAAAGTAGGGATGTCTGGTCGTTATTTCCCATTCACCTTTGTTAAGCAAGATAAACTGCAAGGTTTTGAAGTCGACTTATGGGATGAGATTGGTCGTCGCAATGACTATAAGGTCGAATACGTAACGGCGAGCTTTTCTGGCTTATTTGGCTTATTAGAAACCGGTCGTATTGATACGATTTCAAACCAAATTACTAAAACAGAAGCGCGTGAAGCAAAATACCTTTTTGCAGACCCTTATGTTGTCGATGGTGCACAAATTACCGTTCGTAAAGGTAACGACAGTATCAAGGGCATTGATGACTTAGCGGGCAAAACAGTTGCGGTAAACTTAGGCTCTAATTTTGAGAAGTTACTGCGAGATAACGACAAATCAGGTCAAATAAACATTAAAACCTACGATACTGGTATTGAACATGATGTGGCACTAGGCCGTTCAGATGCCTTTGTGATGGATCGTCTATCAGCAGCTCAACTGATTAAAAAATCAGGATTACCACTGCAGCTTGCAGGTGAACCATTTGAAACGATCGAGAATGCATGGCCGTTCGTAAAAAATGAAAAAGGTCAAAAGCTTCAACAAGAAGTGAATAAGGCTTTAACTGAGATGCGTGAAGATGGAACACTCGCTAAAATATCTCAAAAATGGTTTGATGCTGATGTAACTAAGTAGGTATTTACTTTCCTAAATAATAAAGCCCACTATCACAGCGTAGTGGGTTTTGTGTTTATTGCTTATCAAATATATATAGTCAACACTGTTTACTCATCACTTTTCTTATACTAAATAACAGAGAGACATCATGGGATTTGATTTTGCGTATATGATTGAACTCCTACCTATACTATTTAAGTATTTAGGTACGACATTAGAAATGGCGATATGGGGGCTATTCTTTGCACTGGCTCTGGCGTTAGTACTGGCTAACTTAAGAGTATTTAAAGTGCCGGTATTGGATCAACTTAGCCAGCTGTACATCAGTTTTTTTCGAGGAACACCACTACTGGTTCAATTGTTCCTACTTTATTATGGTCTACCGCAGGTATTTCCAATTTTTGTTGGATTAGATGCTTTTAGTGCAGCCGTTATTGGATTAACCCTTCACTTTGCTGCCTATATGGCTGAGAGTATTCGTGCTGCTATTATTGGTGTTGATCGCAGTCAGATGGAGGCTAGTTTATCTATCGGCATGACAACGCCTCAAGCGATGTATCGTATTATTCTTCCTCAAGCAACTCGAGTGGCTTTGCCCTCTTTAATGAATTATTTCATTGATATGATCAAGTCCACCTCTTTAGCCTTTACGCTTGGGGTATCTGAAATCATGGCGAAAGCACAAATGGAAGCCTCTTCCAGCTTTAAGTTCTTTGAAGCCTTCCTAGCGGTCGCTCTAATCTATTGGGGAGTCGTCGTTATTCTTACCCGAGTACAATCTTGGGCTGAAACTAAACTTAATAAGGCCTATGTACGATGATAAAAATAACCAATCTACATAAAAGCTTTGGTGATACCGAAGTCCTTTCAGGTATCGACCTAACGATCAATAAAGGTGAGATAATTGCCATTATCGGCTCTAGTGGTACGGGAAAATCAACCCTCCTAAGATGTGTGAATTTTCTTGAAACGGCAGACAAGGGCATCATAAGCATTGATGATGTCAGTGTGGACAGCGAAAAAAATACCAAAGCAGAAATATTAGCATTACGACGAAAAACAGGCTTTATCTTCCAAAACTATGCTTTATTCTCTCATTTAACCGCACGACAAAACATTGCTGAAGGCTTAATAACTGTCCACAAGTGGAACAAGGTTGATGCACTTAAAAAAGCCCAACAAATACTAGATGATATTGGTCTTGGAGATAAAGGAAATAACTACCCAGCAGCTCTCTCTGGAGGCCAACAGCAACGTGTAGGCATTGGCCGAGCAATGGCTCTTGACGCTGAGCTATTATTGTTTGATGAACCCACGTCAGCGCTCGATCCAGAGTGGGTTAACGAAGTTCTTTCATTAATGAAAAAGTTAGCGACTCAACACCAAACCATGCTAGTTGTCACTCATGAAATGCAGTTTGCTAAAGAAGTCGCTGATAGAGTTATCTATATGTCCGATGGAAAGATCGTAGAACAAGGGACTCCTGAACAAATTTTTGGTTATCCACAGGATCCTAAATTACAAAAATTCTTGAATCAAGTCGGGATCGCATAAAGATCCTTGCGCTCTCGCTCACAAAACGTATAATTCATCGTCCGGAAAATACGTGGAACCTCTTATTGACTATTTTTCTGTCAATGATTACAATTCCGCCTCTTTGTTGAGAGGCGTCGGAATGTACGTCCCACGCCGGGTTTAAATTAAACCTATAACTACTGATCAGTAATAAGGTAATACCATGAAACGCACTTTCCAACCTTCAGTTCTTAAGCGTAAACGTTCTCACGGCTTCCGTGCTCGTATGGCAACTAAGAACGGTCGTAACACAATCAACGCTCGTCGTGCTAAAGGCCGTAAGCGTCTATCTAAGTAATCAATAGATTATTTTGATGAATTACGACTTCTCTCGGGAGTTACGCTTGTTAACTCCCGAAGATTACAAATCAGTCTTCAAGCAAGCTCATCGAGCCGGCTCACCTCATTTCACTATTCTTGCCAGAGAAAACTCACTATCACACCCTCGTTTAGGTCTTGCTGTTCCTAAAAAGCAAATTAAAACTGCTGTTGGTCGCAATAAGTTTAAACGTATTACACGTGAAAGTTTCCGCAATAAGCAACATTCCTTACCTGCGAAAGACTTTGTGGTTATCGCTAAAAAGAGTGCTCAAGAACTGAGTAACGAAGACTTTAACAAGCTACTAGATAAATTATGGCATCGCCTGTCTCGCCCTTCTCGTGGATAGCAATCGGTCTAATCCGTTTTTATCAACTCGTCATCAGTCCAATGATTGGACCTCGCTGTCGATTTACTCCAACGTGTTCACATTATGCAATTGAAGCACTAAAGTCACACGGTTTAGTAAAAGGGTGTTGGCTAACTGGCAAACGTCTATTAAAATGTCATCCTTTGAATGATGGGGGCTATGACCCCATCCCACCCAAGCAGCATAAAGACAGAGAACAATAACGATGGATACCCAACGTAACATTCTGTTGCTAGCACTGGCTTTAGTTTCTTTTTTACTTTTCCAACAATGGCAAGTAGAAACTAATCCGCAGCAACCAGCTACAGTTAGTACCGTTCAACAAACACAGACGGATGGTGATGTTCCAACTTCTTCGACAGCAAACAGTGATACTCCAGCAGATTCAGCACAATCTGATAAGCTGATTACAATCACAACTGATGTGCTTACTTTAAAAGTAGATACATTGGGTGGTGACATCATTGAATCTGTTCTTAATCAATACGATGAAAAATTAGACTCTGAAGCAAAATTTGTTCTTCTTAAGAATGATGCTGATCATAGCTATATTGCTCAAAGTGGTTTAATCGGCCCTCAAGGCATCGATTCAAACACGGGTCGTGCACAATTTACAGCGCAAAAAACAGAGTATGTTTTAGCGGCTGATCAAAACGAATTACGCGTTCCGTTAACATTAGTGAAAGATGGTATTACTTATACTAAAACACTAGTGCTTAAACGTAACAGCTACGCTATTGATGTTGATTATACGGTTGATAACCAATCTTCAGCACCAGCAACAGTAGAAATGTACGCAAACTTAAAGCAAAACCTACTGGATGACGGTGGTAGCTTAACAATGCCAACGTACCGTGGCGGTGCTTACTCTACTGAAGATACACGCTACAAAAAATACAGCTTTGACGACATGGAAGATAAGAACTTATCTATCAACATGACAAATGGTCAAGGTTGGGCGGGTATGCTACAACACTATTTCGCATCAGCTTGGATCCCACGTAACGTGAATGACGCAACACTAACATCACGTGTTGCTGGCAATTACGGTTACATTGGCGTTCGTATGCCTTCTGTAACAATTCCTGCTGGTCAAGAAGCGACGCTTACAGCAACGCTATGGACAGGCCCTAAACTTCAACCAGAAATGGCTGCAACTGCTAAATACTTAGATTTAAGTGTTGATTACGGTTGGTTATGGTTCATCGCATCTCCTCTTCACAAACTACTGTCTTTCATTCACGGCATTGTTGGGAACTGGGGTCTTGCGATCATATTCTTAACCTTCATCGTTCGTGGTGCCATGTACCCTCTAACGAAAGCACAATACACGTCAATGGCTAAAATGCGTATGCTTCAACCTAAGTTGACAGCAATGCGTGAACGTATTGGTGATGACCGCCAGCGTATGAGCCAAGAAATGATGGAGCTTTATAAGAAAGAAAAAGTAAACCCACTAGGTGGCTGTTTACCAATCATTCTTCAAATGCCAATCTTCATTTCTCTGTACTGGGCACTAATGGAATCAGTTGAACTTCGTCATTCTCCATTCTTTGGTTGGATCACGGATTTATCAGCACAAGACCCATACTACATCCTGCCATTACTAATGGGTGCAAGTATGTTCTTAATCCAGAAGATGAGCCCAACGACAGTAACGGATCCAATGCAACAGAAGATCATGACATTCATGCCTGTAATGTTCACTGTATTCTTCTTATGGTTCCCAGCTGGCCTAGTTCTTTACTGGTTAGTATCAAACATCGTAACGTTAATTCAGCAAACGCTGATTTACCGTGCCCTTGAGAAAAAAGGCTTACATTCTAAGTAAGTTGAATTTCTAAAGAAGCAAACAAAAGGCGGCCTATGGTCGCCTTTTTTGTTTTATCGGCTTACAATATGCTCAAGCAATAGACATTAAGAATAATCATGACATTACATACAGACACCATAGTTGCACAAGCAACAGCACCAGGCCGAGGCGGCGTAGGCATCATTCGTGTATCCGGACCTAAAGCTCAACAAGTCGCTTTAGAAGTGGTAGGAAAGCCCCTTAAACCTCGCTATGCAGAATACACCCCATTTAAAAATGATAATGGCCTTGAACTCGATCAGGGGATTGCACTTTATTTCCCTAACCCCCATTCATTTACCGGTGAAGATGTTCTAGAGCTTCAAGGGCATGGTGGTCCTGTTGTCATGGATATGCTGATTAAACGCATCTTAAAAATTGATGGCGTTCGCCCAGCTCGACCTGGCGAATTTTCAGAAAGAGCTTTTTTGAATGATAAAATGGATTTAGCTCAAGCCGAAGCCATTGCCGATTTAATCGATGCGAGTTCTGAAGAAGCCGCAAAATCTGCATTAAATTCACTACAAGGTGTCTTTTCAAATAAAATTAATACCTTAGTTGAATCGCTTATTTACCTTCGAATTTATGTTGAAGCCGCCATTGATTTCCCAGAAGAAGAGATCGACTTTTTAGCTGATGGCAAAGTCAGTGGTGACTTACAAGGGATCATTGATAACCTTAACGCCGTTCGCCAAGAAGCCAATCAAGGCGCGATCATGCGTGAAGGGATGAAGGTCGTTATTGCAGGACGACCTAATGCGGGTAAATCCAGCCTACTAAATGCCTTATCAGGTAAAGACAGCGCTATCGTTACAGATATAGCAGGGACCACGCGTGACGTACTCAGAGAGCACATTCACATTGATGGTATGCCTTTACATATCATTGATACTGCAGGCCTTCGTGAAGCCTCTGATGAAGTAGAGCGTATTGGTATTGAACGAGCATGGGATGAAATTGCTCAAGCCGATCGCGTTTTATTTATGGTTGATGGCACAACCACTAACGCAACAGACCCTAAAGTAATCTGGCCAGAGTTTCTTGATCGCTTACCTAAAAACATGGGCATGACAGTGATCAGAAATAAAGCGGATCAAACAGGTGAAGATCTAGGTATTTGCCATGTTAACGATCCTACCCTTATTCGTTTGTCTGCAAAAACAGGTGAAGGTGTCGATGCTTTACGTCTGCATTTAAAAGAATGCATGGGTTTCTCAGGAAACCAAGAAGGTGGCTTTATGGCTCGCCGTCGTCACCTAGAAGCCTTAGAGAAAGCGGCTCAGCATCTTGATATAGGGCAACAACAACTTGAAGGTTACATGGCAGGTGAGATCCTGGCAGAAGAGCTTAGAATTGCACAGCAGCATCTTAGCGAGATCACGGGAGAATTTACTTCAGATGATCTACTAGGTCGAATATTTACCTCTTTCTGTATCGGTAAATAACCCCCTAAATCACACCAACAATCATGGGCTCTTATGGCCCATTTTTTATAGGAAAAATTCATGAAAAATGTATCTATTATTACAGGAAGCACCCTTGGTGGTGCTGAGTACGTTGGCGATCACCTTGCCGATTTATTAGAAGAGATGGCGTTTACTACAGATATTCATAATCAACCAAATTTGAATGAAATAGAAATAAATAGTCTCTGGATTATTGTCATATCCACTCATGGTGCAGGTGATTATCCAGACAATATAAAACCTTTTATTCAACAACTCACAGAGCAAGCTCAAAACCTTTCAAAAGTCTCGTTTGCTATTGTTGCTATTGGTGATTCAAGCTATGACACCTTCTGTGCAGCAGGAAAATCATTACAAAATACATTAATTGAATTAGGTGCGATAGAGAAATTCCCACTTTTAGAGATAGATGTAACTCAACATAGTATTCCTGAAGAGCCAGCTGAGTTGTGGTTAAAACAACACACTTGTTAATGTCTTGTATATATTTATCAGTTGAAGTTATTAAATAGAAAACGGCTACTATGTGGATAACTAGGCAATGATCCAGTGATCAAGTTATAGTTATCCATTGAATAAGATCTAACGCCCTCCTCCCTTGTGGATAAGTACTTCTTTTATCCTCAAGCAGTCCGATCGAAGATCAAAGATTCATCACAACTTAGGATCTTACTAAAGTGTATGATCCAATTGATCATTTACTACTTATCCACAGAGATCGACGATCTATATAATAGATCTAATAAGAGATCTCTTTAAAAGATCTTATATATATTAAGTGATCTTTATTTTTTGAACTTCATCACTTTTTCATTTCTTTCCAAGCTAGAAAAAGGGTAAAATGGATCTCTTAAAATTAAATTCTTCTCACTATTTTCATAACACCTAAGGTCAACTCATGTTTTACCAAGAAAACTTTGATGTCATTGTTATTGGCGGTGGTCATGCTGGTACTGAAGCAGCATTAGCAGCTGCAAGAACAGGACAAAAGACACTTCTACTCACCCATAACATCGACACATTAGGTCAAATGTCATGTAATCCTGCTATCGGTGGGATCGGCAAAGGCCATTTGGTAAAAGAAGTGGATGCTTTAGGTGGATTAATGGCACAAGCCACTGATCATGCCGGTATTCAGTTTAGAACACTAAATGCTTCTAAAGGCCCAGCAGTTCGAGCAACACGCGCTCAAGCAGATAGAGCCTTATACAAAGCGTATGTTCGTTCAGTATTAGAAAACCAACCAAACCTGACGCTATTTCAGCAAGCAGTAGATGATCTGATCATTGAAAACGATAAAGTTATCGGTGCTGTGACTCAAATGGGCCTTAAATTCCGTGCCAAATCCGTTGTATTAACGGCTGGTACCTTTTTAGGGGGTCAGATACATATTGGCATGGAAAACTTCTCAGGAGGCCGCGCAGGGGATCCTTCTTCGATCACTCTTGCTCAACGTTTACGAGATCGTCCGTTTAGGATCGATCGCCTAAAAACAGGTACTCCACCACGTATTGATGCTCGTACTGTCGATTTTTCAAATTTAGAAGCACAACCTGGTGATAACCCTACCCCTGTATTTTCATTTATGGGTAGCCGTGAGCAACAGCCAAAACAAATCAACTGTTTTATTACTCACACCAATGAAAGAACACACGATGTCATTCGTAAAAACCTTGATCGCAGCCCTATGTATGCTGGCGTTATTGAAGGTATTGGTCCTCGTTATTGCCCTTCAATTGAAGATAAAGTAATGCGCTTTGCTGACAAAGACAGCCACCAAATCTTTATAGAACCAGAAGGCTTAACGACTCACGAATTATACCCAAATGGTATTTCAACCAGCTTACCATTCGATGTTCAATTACAAATTGTTCGTTCAATGAAAGGGTTTGAAAATGCACACATCGTGCGTCCAGGTTACGCGATAGAGTATGATTTCTTTGATCCTCGTGATTTAAAATCAACTTACGAAACCAAGTTTATTGAAGGTCTATTCTTTGCTGGCCAAATCAATGGTACAACCGGTTACGAAGAAGCGGCTGCTCAAGGTTTAATGGCCGGTCTTAATGCAAGTTTGTTTGCTCAAGGCAAAGAAGGCTGGAGCCCACGTCGCGATGAAGCGTACATGGGAGTATTGATTGATGATTTATCAACGCTTGGTACTAAAGAACCCTACCGTATGTTCACATCTCGTGCCGAATATCGTTTGTCGTTACGCGAAGATAATGCAGATTTACGTTTAACAGAGCAAGGTCGTGAACTTGGCTTAGTTGATGATGCTCGTTGGGCTCGCTTTAATGAAAAAGTGGAAAATATCGAAAAAGAGCGTCAACGCTTAAAAGATATTTGGATCAACCCTAAATCAGAAAACATTGATCAAGTGAATTCGATCCTGAAAACCCCGATCGTACGTGAAGCAAGTGGCGAGGATCTTCTTCGTCGTCCTGAAGTAACGTATTCGACATTGGTTTCACTGGAAAACTTTGCTCCTGCAATTGAAGATTCTCAAGCGTCTGAACAAGTTGAAATCCAAGTAAAATATGCGGGTTATATTCAGCGTCAACGTGATGAAATTGAAAAATCATTACGCCATGAAAACACCAAACTGCCACTTGATTTGGAATACAGCAAAGTGAAAGGGTTGTCGAATGAAGTTGTTGCTAAATTAAGCGATGCAAAACCAGAAACGCTTGGTATTGCTTCTCGTATTTCAGGCATTACACCGGCTGCTATTTCTATTTTATTGGTCCATTTAAAGAAACACGGTTTATTAAAGAAAGGAGCATAACATGACCGATTTATCACAACAATTCGATCTATTAATTGCTCAAACAGAGTTAACTGTCTCTGAATTGCAAAAAGAACAATTACTTGGCTATGTCGCTCTACTCCATAAATGGAATAAAGCGTATAACTTAACGTCAGTTAGAAACCCAAGTGAAATGGTGATTAAACATATCTTAGATAGTATTGTGGTTAGTCCAAAGCTATCTGGTGAGCGTTTTATTGATGTTGGTACGGGTCCTGGTTTACCTGGGATCCCATTAGCCATTATGAATCCTGAGAAATCATTTACTTTGCTAGATAGCTTAGGTAAGCGAATTCGTTTTATTAAACAAGTGATTCACGAATTAAAAATTACCAATGTCACGCCAATCCAAAGTCGAGTTGAAGAATTTCAACCTGAAGAAAAATTTGATGCAGTCCTAAGTCGTGCGTTTGCATCAATGACAGACATGGTGAATTGGTGCCATCATCTTCCAAAAGAAGAAAATGGTGTATTTTTGGCATTAAAAGGGATCTATTCAGAAGAGGAAGCAAATGATCTTCCTGAATGGTGCTCTGTCAAAGACGTCGCCACTTTAATTGTTCCCGAGTTAGAGGGCGAAAGACATTTAGTCACTCTAATCGGAAAAAAATAATGGAATAAGAGGTTAGTGTGGGAAGAGTTATCTCGATTGCGAACCAAAAAGGTGGCGTAGGTAAGACGACAACAGCTGTAAATCTAGCAGCATCTATGGCTGCAACACATCGAAAAGTGTTACTTATTGACCTTGACGCTCAAGGTAACGCCACTATGGCTAGTGGTGTTGATAAATACGATGTGGATGCAACGGCGTATGAGTTGTTGGTTGACGAAGTTCCCTTTGAAAAGGTCGTAATTGAAGAGACCTCTGGCGGTTATGATTTGATTGCAGCAAATGGTGATATCACCGCTGCTGAAATTAAACTAATGGAAGTGTTTGCGCGAGAGGTTCGCTTGCGCAATATGATCTACCCAATTCGTGGTAACTATGATTTCATCTTTATTGATTGCCCTCCTGCTCTAAACCTCCTTACAATTAACGCCATGGCAGCATCGGATTCTGTATTGGTTCCTATGCAGTGCGAATATTATGCACTCGAAGGGCTAACCGCTTTAATTGACACTATTGGTAAATTGGCCGCTGTTGTGAATGCTGATTTAAAGATCGAAGGATTATTAAGAACCATGTTCGATCCTCGCAATCGCTTAGCTAATGATGTCTCTGATCAATTAAAAAAGCATTTTGGTGATAAAGTGTATCGCACTGTTATCCCTCGAAATGTGCGTTTAGCAGAAGCGCCTAGTCATGGTAAACCTGCAATGTATTATGATAAATACTCAAATGGTGCAAAAGCTTACTTAGCTCTTGCCGGAGAGATAATTCGCCGTGACGAAATGGAAAAAGAAAGGGAAACAGAAATTCATGGGTAATAAACGTGGTTTAGGCAAGGGATTAGATGCGCTATTAGCAACAAGCTCACTCGCTCGTGAGAAACAAGCGATTGCTGAAAAGAGTGAGATACTTTCAAAAGAAACTCAATTGGTTGAGCTGGGTATTCATCAGCTTAGTGCTGGGCAGTATCAACCTCGAAAAACAATGGAAGAAGACGCATTAGAAGAACTTTCTGCTTCCATTCGTTCTCAAGGGATTATTCAACCGATTGTTGTCCGCCAGGTTGCAGAACAACAATATGAGATTATTGCTGGTGAAAGACGTTTTCGTGCTGCAAAGAAAGCGGGTTTAAAACAGGTTCCTTGTGTTGTTAAATCTGTTGAAGATAAAGCCGTTATTGCAATGGCGTTAATCGAAAATATTCAACGTGAAGATTTGAACGCGATTGAAGAAGCGCAAGCACTAGAGCGTTTACAGCAAGAGTTTGAATTAACTCATCAGCAAATCTCAGAAGTCATTGGTAAGTCTCGTACGACAGTCACTAACTTGCTGCGCCTTAATGCACTTACAAGTGATGTTAAAATACTGGTTGAACAGAAATTATTAGAGATGGGCCATGCTCGTGCGCTATTAGCATTAGAGAACGAACAGCAGATTGAACTTGCTCATTTGGTGATAGAGAAAAAGCTGACAGTTCGTCAAACTGAGCAAAAAGTAAAAGAGTTACTTGCGCCAGAAAAAGAAGATCAACCTAAAGCGATTGATACCGAAATGGTGGCGATTTCGGATAAACTATCAGCAACACTTGGCTCAAAAGTTGTGATAAGCCGCAATTCATCAGGTAAAGGCAAGGTAACGATTGCCTTTGACCAGGCTCACAAATTAGAGCTACTAATCGCAAAGCTAGAAAGCTAAGTGTGATATAAAACAGTATTTCAAAGTGAAATACTGTTTTACGTCGTAAAAGTTACTGCATTGTTCTCATAAATGTAACTTTTTAATGCTATTTGATTGCATTCATATGGGTGCAACGTATAATTTTTGCAAAATCTTCGTCTTGTGTTGATATATATCAAGGCAAAGATGCGTTAAAGGAAGAATACATGGTAGTTACTCTAGCGAAACCAGGGCGTTTGCTTGCAAAGCGATTGTTATTGATTCAGCTTAGTGTCACTACAGTTATGACAATAGGGATGAGCATAGCCGTTAGTGCTAGTTGGGGAATGTCTGCATTAGTTGGTGGTAGTATTTTTATTATCGCGAACTCAGTGTTTTCAAAATGCGCATTTATGTTCAGTGGGGCAAGAGCCGCTAAAATGGTTGCTGCTTTTTTCTATCTGGGTGAAGTGCTTAAAATTCTTATAACAATTGTCTTATTTTCTATTGTTTACGTGTATACGGAGGTGGAACTTGTTCCCCTCAAACTAACCTATTTGCTGGTACTGGGTAGTAATATCTTTGCACCAGTTTTCTTTATTAACAACAGGAAATAGGAAAAGTTATGTCTGCGTCAACGCCTACTGAATATATTAATCATCACCTGCAAAATCTCTCATTAGGGAAATTGGGCCTGGTTGATGAATTAAGTTTTTGGAATGTGCATATAGACAGCTTGTTTTTTTCTGTGCTAACAGGGATGTTATTCCTTTGGGTATTTCGCTCTGTAGCTAAGAAATCAACAACTGGAGTACCAGGTAAATTACAGTGTTTCGTTGAAATGGTAGTTGAATTCGTTGATACCAACGTAAAAGAAACTTTCCATGGTCGAAACCCTCTAGTTGCTCCACTAGCTTTAACCATATTTTGTTGGGTAATAATTATGAATGTCATGGATTTAGTTCCAATTGACTTCTTACCTTACTCAGCTGAACAGCTATTAGGTCTTCCTTATCTTAAGGTGGTTCCTACTGCTGATGTAAATATTACAATGGCAATGGCTCTTGGTGTGTTTGCTTTAATGATTTATTACAGCATTAAAGTAAAAGGACTAGGCGGTTTTGCAAAAGAATTAGCATTACACCCGTTTAACCATTGGATCATGATCCCTTTCAACCTACTTATTGAAGTTGTTTCGTTACTTGCTAAACCTCTTTCTTTAGGCATGCGTCTGTTTGGTAACATGTTTGCTGGTGAAGTGGTGTTTATTCTAATCGCTGCAATGTTACCTTGGTATTTACAATGGGTCGGTGCGTTACCTTGGGCTATTTTCCATATTCTGGTTATCTTAATCCAAGCATTTGTTTTCATGATGTTGACGATCGTTTATATGTCAATGGCTCATGAAGATGGCGATCATTAATCTTAAAATTTTTAATACAACTCTATCTATTCAATTGGAGAATATAAATGGAAACCGTTCTTAGTTTTTCAGCTATCGCAGTAGCTATTATTGTTGGTCTTTGTGCTGTAGGTACAGCAATTGGTTTTGCTATTCTTGGTGGTAAGTTTCTGGAAGGCGCAGCTCGTCAACCTGAAATGGCTCCAATGCTACAAGTTAAGATGTTCATCATCGCTGGTCTATTGGATGCGGTTCCAATGATCGGTATCGTAATCGCGCTACTATTCACATTTGCTAACCCATTTGTTGGTCAACTAGCAGGCTAATCTAGCCTTTTGCTAATTGAATTTTTGTAGCTGATTCTTAACGAGGGGTAGCTGTTGTGAATATGAACGCAACTCTGCTTGGTCAAGCAATCGCTTTCGCACTGTTTGTTTGGTTCTGCATGAAATATGTATGGCCACCAATCATGGAAGCGATCGAGGCACGTCAGAAGTTAATTGCTGACGGTTTATCTGCCGCTGAACGCGCAGCTAAAGACCTTGATTTGGCACAAGCCAATGCTTCTGATCAACTGAAAGAAGCAAAGCGCGCTGCAACTGAGATCATCGAACAAGCGAACAAACGTAAAGGTCAAATTTTAGACGAAGCTCGTGAAGAAGCTCTGACAGAGCGTCAGAAGATTCTTACACAAGGTGAAGCTGAACTTGAATCTGAACGCAAACGCGCTCGCGATGAACTGCGTAAACAAGTTGCAACTCTGGCTGTGATTGGTGCCGAGAAAATCTTGGAGCGTTCTATTGATGTAGAAGCTCAGAAAGATATTCTTGATAACATCACTGCGAAATTGTAAGTAAAAGGGGCCAAGATATGTCGACAATGACAACCATCGCACGCCCCTACGCGAAAGCAGCTTTTGACTTTGCGGTCGAAAAGAATGAATTGGACCAATGGGTTCAAATGCTAACTTTTTGTTCAGAAGTCACAAAGAATGAAGACGTTGCTCAGTTACTTGATGGTGCTATTGCTCCAGAGAAACTGGCAGAAATCTTTATTTCAATTTGTGGTGAACAATTGAACGAGTTTGGACAGAACCTGATTCATGTAATGGCTGAAAACAGCCGTTTGAAGGTTCTACCTGATGTGTTAGATCAATATATCTTTTTAAAACATGAGTTTGAAAAAATGATTGATGCTGAAGTAACTTCAGCAATTGAGCTGACAGAACAGCAGAAAGCTGACATTAGTGCCAAACTTGAAGCTCGTCTAGAGCGTAAAGTGAAGCTGAATTGTAGCGTAGATGAGGCCCTACTAGCTGGGGTCATAATTCGAGCCGGAGACCTAGTCATTGATAACTCAGCACGTGGCCGTTTGAGCCGCCTGAGTGAAACATTGCAGTCTTGATGGGGAATGGAGCATGCAACTTAATTCCACGGAAATTAGCGATCTAATCAAACAACGTATTGAAAAATTCAACGTTGTAAGTGAAGCTCGCAACGAAGGTACAATCGTTTCGGTAAGCGACGGTATCATTCGTATCCACGGCCTTGCAGACGTTATGCAAGGCGAAATGATTGAATTACCGGGCGGCCGTTACGCGCTAGCACTAAACCTTGAGCGTGACTCAGTTGGTGCGGTAGTAATGGGCCCATATGCTGACCTACAGGAAGGCATGAAAGTAACAGGTACTGGTCGTATCCTTGAAGTACCAGTAGGTCCTGAAATGCTAGGTCGTGTTGTAAACACACTTGGTGAGCCAATTGATGGTAAAGGCCCTATTGATGCGAAACTGACTTCTCCAGTAGAAGTGATTGCACCTGGTGTAATCGATCGTAAATCAGTAGACCAACCTGTACAGACTGGCTATAAGTCAGTTGACTCAATGATCCCAATCGGCCGTGGTCAGCGTGAGCTAATCATCGGTGACCGTCAGACTGGTAAAACAGCAATGGCGATCGATGCGATCATTAACCAGAAAAATTCTGGTATTTACTCAATCTATGTTGCGATTGGCCAAAAGGCATCAACAATTGCTAACGTAGTTCGCAAATTAGAAGAGCACGGTGCGCTAGCTAACACTATCGTTGTTGTCGCTTCTGCTTCTGAATCTGCTGCGCTGCAATACCTTGCACCGTACTCAGGTTGTGCGATGGGTGAATACTTCCGTGACCGCGGTGAAGATGCACTGATTGTTTATGATGACCTATCTAAGCAAGCAGTAGCTTATCGTCAGATTTCTCTACTATTGAAACGTCCACCGGGTCGTGAAGCGTTCCCTGGTGATGTTTTCTATTTACACTCTCGTCTACTAGAGCGTGCTGCTCGTGTAAGCGAAGCGTATGTTGAGAAATTCACTAATGGTGAAGTGAAAGGTAAAACTGGTTCTTTAACTGCTCTACCTATCATCGAAACTCAAGCTGGTGACGTATCTGCATTCGTACCAACCAACGTAATCTCGATTACTGATGGTCAGATCTTCCTACAAACAGAACTGTTCACTGCTGGTGTTCGTCCTGCGGTAGATCCAGGTATCTCTGTATCTCGTGTAGGTGGTGCTGCGCAAACTAAGATCATTAAGAAACTGTCTGGTGGTATTCGTACTGCTCTTGCACAGTATCGTGAACTTGCAGCGTTTGCTCAGTTCTCATCTGATCTTGATGACGCGACTAAAAAGCAACTTGATCATGGTGAGAAAGTAACTGAGTTAATGAAACAAAAGCAGTACGCTCCAATGTCTGTTTTTGATCAAGCTTTAGTTATCTTTACAGCTGAGAAAGGCTATTTGAATGATGTTGAGCTTTCTAAGCTTGCTGATTTTGAAGAAGCATTGCTGTCGTATGCTCGTGGTCAATTTGCCGATCTAGCAACAGAGATCGACTCATCGGGTGCTTGGAATAATGAAATTGAAGCTCAGTTTGTGAAACTGGTTGAAGATTTCAAAGCAACCCAGACCTGGTAATTCGTTGGTGGCCTGTAATGGGTCACCCGAAAACGGAGAGTAACGATGGCCGGTGCGAAAGAAATTCGTAACAAGATCGGGAGTGTAAAAAGCACTCAAAAGATCACGAAAGCAATGGAAATGGTAGCCGCTTCTAAAATGCGTCGCTCGCAAGAGTCGATGTCAGCGTCTCGTCCATATGCTGAGACAATACGTAAAGTAATCGGTCATTTAGCGCTTGGTAGCCTTGAGTATAAACATCCATACCTTGAGGAGCGCGAAGCTAAGCGCGTTGGTTACATTATTATTTCTAGTGATCGTGGTTTGTGTGGTGGCTTAAACATTAACTTGTTTAAAAAAGTCATGGCAGAAATGAAAACATGGTCTGAAGATGGTGTTGAGATTGATTTGGCCGTTATCGGTTCGAAAGCAACAGCATTCTTTAATAGCTATGGCGGCAACGTTATTGCTCAAAACTCTGGTCTAGGTGATAAACCTAGCTTAGAAGAATTGATCGGTACTGTTGGTGTGATGCTTAAGAAATATGATGAAGGCCAGTTGGATCGCCTGTATGTAGTGAGCAATAAGTTCATTAATACAATGGTACAAGAGCCAACAATTGACCAATTACTTCCTTTGCCTAAATCTGAAGATGAAGCAATGAAACGCACTCATTCTTGGGACTATATTTATGAGCCCGAGCCTAAACCATTACTAGATGCCTTATTGGTTCGATATGTCGAATCACAAGTGTATCAAGGTGTGGTTGAGAATTTAGCCTGCGAACACGTAGCGCGAATGATTGCGATGAAAGCGGCAACTGATAACGCTGGTGACATTATTGATGAACTGCAACTTGTGTACAACAAAGCCCGTCAAACGGCGATAACACAAGAGCTTTCAGAAATTGTTTCAGGCGCATCAGCGGTTTAAGCATAGGTATTTAAACAGTTTAGAGGATTAACGATGACTACAGGTAAGATCGTACAGATCATCGGTGCGGTAGTCGATGTAGAGTTCCCACAAGGCAGTGTACCTCGTGTATACGATGCTCTGAATGTTGTTGATGCAAAAGAACGTCTTGTTCTTGAAGTTCAACAACAAATCGGCGGTGGCGTTGTACGCGCAATCGTTATGGGTAGCTCAGATGGTTTACGTCGTGGCTTAACAGTAGAAAATACTGGCGCGCCAATTACAGTTCCAGTGGGTACTAAAACATTAGGCCGTATCATGAACGTTCTTGGTGACGCGATTGATGAGTGTGGTGATATTGGTGCTGAAGAGCATTATTCAATTCACCGCGAAGCGCCTAGCTACGAAGAGCAGTCTAACTCGACTGAGCTTTTAGAAACGGGTGTTAAAGTAATCGACTTAATTTGTCCATTCGCTAAGGGTGGTAAAATCGGTCTATTCGGTGGTGCTGGTGTAGGTAAGACTGTCAACATGATGGAACTTATCAACAACATCGCATTACAACACTCAGGCCTATCTGTATTTGCAGGTGTAGGTGAGCGTACTCGTGAAGGTAATGATTTCTACTTTGAAATGCAGGAAGCTGGTGTTGTAAACATCGAAAAACCTGAAGAATCAAAAGTAGCGATGGTTTACGGTCAAATGAATGAGCCACCAGGTAACCGTTTACGTGTTGCTTTGACTGGTCTAACAATGGCTGAGCGTTTCCGTGACGAAGGTCGTGACGTTTTACTATTCATTGATAACATCTATCGTTATACACTAGCCGGAACTGAAGTATCAGCTCTACTAGGTCGTATGCCATCAGCGGTAGGCTACCAACCTACACTCGCTGAAGAGATGGGTGTTCTTCAGGAACGTATCACTTCAACTCGCAGTGGTTCTATCACTTCAGTTCAAGCGGTATATGTACCTGCGGATGACTTAACGGATCCATCTCCAGCAACAACGTTTGCTCACTTAGATGCGACAGTTGTACTTAACCGTAATATCGCATCAATGGGTTTATACCCTGCGATTGACCCGTTAGATTCAACATCTCGTCAACTTGATCCACTTGTTGTTGGTCAAGAGCACTATGATATCGCACGTAATGTACAATCTACATTACAGCGTTATAAAGAGCTAAAAGACATCATTGCTATCCTAGGTATGGACGAGCTATCTGAAGAAGATAAGCAAGTTGTATCTCGTGCTCGTAAGATTGAGAAGTTCTTAACTCAACCTTACCACGTAGCTGAAGTATTCACAGGCGACCCAGGTATTTACGTACCGCTTAAAGACACATTAGCTGGCTTTAAAGGGTTACTAGCTGGTGATTACGATGACATTCCTGAGCAAGCCTTCATGTACTGCGGTAAGATTGAAGATGCGCTTGAGAAGGCGAAGAAGCTATAAGGCTGATTAGGAGGCGATATGGCAGCAATGACCTTTCACCTGGACGTTGTAAGTGCTGAGAAAAAATTATTCTCAGGGCTTGTTGAAACGATGCAGGTGAGCGGAAGCGAGGGTGAACTTGGTATTTTCCATGGTCACGCACCGCTGCTGACCGCTATCACGCCTGGTATGGTGCGTATTGTTAAACAACACGGTCACGAAGAGTACATTTATGTCTCGGGTGGCATGGTTGAGGTTCAACCAGGTTCGGCAACTGTTTTGGCAGATACCGGAATCCGTGGTGAAGACCTAGACGCAGCTAAGGCAGAAGAAGCTAAACGCAAGGCTGAGGAAAATATTAAGAATCAGCATGGCGACATTAACTTCGCTCAAGCGGCCAGTGATTTGGCTAAAGCGATCGCACAGCTTCGAGTTATCGAACTGACAAGACGTTCGCGTTAATCAAGCACCATTAGAAAGAAGGCGACCTATTTGGGTCGCCTTTTCTTTTTTATCTCACTATTCTTACTTATCTCTTACCCAAAAGGTTTGTTTTTAGCTTATAATTTAATCCGCATATTAATCCCATTAATCATTACTTTGTATTTAACTTAGTAGTCGGTAATGGATTTAATATTTTGATTTCCACTAGCTAGGTAAATGCTATCGATGTCGAGTCGATACCAGTTAGTATAATAATAGAATGGGCTTTTCATGAAATTCAGTGCAGTAATTTTAGCAGCGGGTAAAGGCACTCGCATGTACTCAAATAAACCTAAAGTGCTTCATACTTTAGCGGGTAAACCAATGGCAAAGCATGTAATTGATACATGCGAAGGTCTTGGTGCTCAAAATATCCATCTAGTTTATGGTCACGGTGGTGATCAAATGAAAGCAGAGTTGGGTGAAGAGCGTGTTCAATGGGTGCTTCAAGCTGATCAGTTAGGTACCGGTCACGCGGTTAACCAAGCTGCACCTGAATTTTCTGATGATGAGAAAGTGTTAGTTCTATATGGTGACGTACCTTTGATCAGCGCTGAAACGGTAGAAAATTTACTAGACTCTCAGCCAACAGGTGGTATTGCACTACTGACTGTTGTTCTTGATAACCCTATGGGTTATGGCCGTATTATCCGTCGTAATGGTCCTGTAATTGCGATTGTAGAGCAGAAAGATGCCACGGAAGAACAGAAGCTTATTAAAGAAATTAACACTGGTGTCATGGTTGCTACTGGCGGTGATTTAAAGCGTTGGTTAGCTGCATTAAAGAATGAAAATGCGCAAGGTGAATATTACTTAACTGATATCATTGCCGCTGCACATGATGAAGGTCGTGCTGTAGAAGCGGTACACCCTGTTAGCCCGATTGAAGTTGAAGGCGTAAATGATCGTGCTCAATTAGCTCGTTTAGAAAGAGCTTATCAATCAGCGCAAGCACAAAAACTATTAGAGCAAGGTGTAATGCTTCGTGATCCAAGCCGCTTTGATCTTAGAGGATCTCTGCAGTGTGGTATGGATATTGAGATCGACGTAAATGTGATCATTGAAGGTAATGTAACGATTGGTGATAACGTCGTTATCGGAGCGGGCTGTGTACTGAAAGATTGTGAGATTGATGATAATACAATTATTCGTCCTTACAGTGTAATTGAAGGCGCTACAGTAGGTGAAGATTGTACGGTCGGCCCATTTACTCGTTTACGCCCAGGCGCTGAGCTTTGTAATGATGCTCACGTAGGTAACTTTGTTGAAGTGAAGAATGTTCGTCTTGGGGAAGGCTCTAAAGCGAATCATTTAACTTATCTTGGTGATGCTGAGATTGGTAAGCGTGTCAATGTAGGCGCTGGTGTGATCACGTGTAATTACGATGGTGCAAATAAGTTCAAAACAGTGATTGGTGATGATGTGTTTGTAGGCTCTGATAGCCAGCTTATCGCTCCAATTACGATAGCGAATGGCGCGACGGTTGGCGCGGGCTCTACAGTAACTAAAGATGTGGCTGAAAATGAGCTGTACATTAGCCGAGCTAAAGATCGTCGTATTGCTAATTGGCAGCGTCCAACAAAAAAATAGTTAATACTTAGATACCTATTTCCATCAGTATTTGAACATAAAAAAGAAGCGATTATCGCTTCTTTTTTTGTCTCTGAAACTTGATGTAACAAATGACAGACAAAAAAAATGCCGACCGAAGTCAGCATTTAAAAATTTTATTCGAAAATTCGAATTAAGCTGGAGTAACGTCTGCAGCTTGTGGGCCTTTTTGACCTTGTTCAACAGTGAAAGTTACCGCTTGGCCTTCTTTCAGAGTTTTGAAACCTTCAGTTGCGATAGCACGGAAGTGAACGAATACGTCAGCGCCGCCGTTATCTTGAGTAATGAAACCGAAACCTTTCTCTTCGTTGAACCACTTAACGATACCAGTTGATTTAGACATAATAAATCCTAATTTTTTTTAATTAAATAATTCGCATAATGCGAAGTTGTAGCCATAAAGAATTATTTATTGAGGTAAAACATATGTATAAAAAGCTTCAAGCATAACTGGTAAAGCAGTATAACGAAGGTTTCAAAAGCATAATATTACAGATAAATAGGTCTGTTTACAGGCCGATAAAAATAATAGCATTTTTTAAACGATTGTATAGTAGAATTTCAAAAATGAATGAAAATAAGGCTAAAAAAATAGTAGCCTTACACATGCCATACGCTATTAAGATAAAAAGAACTTATAGGCTGGATTATCCGTTTCATCCTTACATCGATAACCTAATTCTTTTAGATGTTTAGAGAAAACAAGGAGATCGGAATCATCTAATTCAAAGCCGCACAGAACTCGTCCATAATCAGCCCCGTGGTTTCGGTAATTGAATAAACTGATATTCCAATGAGTGCCTAATGTACTGAGAAATTTGACTAGGGCACCAGGATATTCTGGAAATTCAAAACTGTATAATCGTTCTTTTAATGACTTAGAGGGTTTGCCTCCTATCATGTAGCGAATATGAAGTTTTGCCATTTCATTATCAGAGAGATCAACAACAGGGTATTCACTCTGTTGTAAGTCATTAATAATATTATTAAGTTCTTCTTGCCCCTCTTGTAAGCGGACACCAACAAAGATGTTTGCCTGTTTATTGTCGTTGTAGCGATAGTTAAACTCAGTAACGGCTCGCCCACCAATTAAATTACAGAACTCAAAAAAAGCCCCTTGGCGTTCAGGGATAGTGACAGCTAATAAGCCCTCTCTTTTCTCACCAAGCTCACAACGCTCGGAAACGTAGCGTAAACCATGGAAGTTGGTGTTTGCACCAGAAAGAATAGCCCCAAGTTGCTTATGATTAAGTTGATTTTTATCGGTAAACTTTTTCAATCCAGCTAATGCTAATGCGCCCGATGGCTCAGCAATAGCACGTGTATCTTCAAAAATGTCTTTAACTGCAGCACAGATTTCATCACTAGAAACGGTGATATGGCCATCAAGATATTTTTGGCATAAACGGAAGGTTTCATCACCAATGCGCTTAACGGCAACGCCATCGGCGAACATACTAACCTGATCTAGTATGACAGGTTCCCCTGCATCTAGTGCCGCTTTTAAGCAGGCGGAGTCTTCAGGTTCAACGGCGATAACTTTAATTTCTGGCATTAATTGTTTGATAAGAACAGCAACACCTGCGGCTAAACCACCACCACCGACAGGAACAAAAATATAATCTAAATGCCCGTTTTGTTGCAGCATTTCCATTCCTATCGTTCCTTGCCCTGCGATAACTAAAGGATGATCAAATGGAGGAACAAAGGTATAGCCGTGAAGCTCAGATAAACGCTCTGCTTCGGCTTTTGCTTCATCGAAGTTACGGCCGTGAAGAATGACTCTACCACCAAACCCTTTCACCGCTTCTACTTTGATGTCAGGGGTTGTTTTTGGCATGACGATGGTGGTTTGGATCCCAAGCTTAGTGCCTGAAAGCGCCATACCTTGAGCATGATTACCTGCAGAAGCTGCAATAACGCCAGCTTGCTTCTGTTCTTCAGTTAAGTTTGCCACCATATTGTAAGCACCACGAAGCTTAAATGAGTGAACTGGTTGGCGATCCTCCCGTTTTAGCTGTATGTGATTATTGAGGCGTTCTGATAAACGAGGCATCCCTTGAAGTGGCGTAACAGTGGCAACTTCATAGATAGGGGCTCGTAAGATCTGACGCAGATATTCTGCGCCAGTTTGATTAGAAGGTGTTGTCATGGCCTTATCCTTCTAACTTAGATTTATCACGGACTGCGCCTTTGTCGGCACTGGTTGCCATCATGGCATAGGCTTTTAGTGCAAAAGAAACTTCTCGTTGACGATTAACGGGTTTCCAGCCTAATTGGTCTTGTTTCACTCGACGATCAGCCAGTTCAGATTCTGAAACATCAAGAGTAATAGAGCGACTTGGGATATCGATGGTTATGATGTCGCCAGTATTTACTAAGCCAATAGTACCGCCACTGGCTGCTTCTGGTGAGGCATGACCAATAGAGAGACCTGAGGTACCACCAGAGAATCGACCATCAGTAAGAAGTGCACAAGCTTTGCCTAATCCCATTGATTTTAAATAAGTGGTTGGGTACAGCATTTCTTGCATTCCCGGACCACCTTTAGGGCCTTCATAGCGAATAACGACAACATCACCGGCTTTTACTTTGCCACCTAAGATACTTTCTACTGCACTGTCTTGGCTTTCAAATACAATGGCTGGACCTTGGAATTTAAGGTTTTCTTCATCAACCCCTGCCGTTTTTACAATACAACCATCAACAGCGATATTACCAGAAAGAACGGCTAGACCGCCCTCTTGGCTAAAGGCATTTTCTTTGGTGCGAATACAGCCATTTTCACGGTCATCATCAAGACGATCCCAACGACAATCTTGTGAGAAGGCTTTGGTTGTTCTAATACCAGCAGGGCCGGCACGGAAAAATTTAAGAACCGCTTCATCTTCAGTTTGCATGATGTCGTATTGAGCCAGCTGCTCTTTCATCGTTAAGCCAAGCACGGTATTGGTATCACTATTAAGTAGATTTGCTCGATCTAGCTCGCCAAGAATGGCCATTACTCCGCCGGCACGGTGAACGTCTTCCATGTGATATTTTGGTGTTGAAGGGGCTACTTTACATAGATGAGGTACTCGACGAGACATGGCATCAATATCATCCATATCAAAATCGATTTCACCTTCTTGAGCGGATGCGATTAGGTGAAGAACCGTGTTACTTGACCCCCCCATCGCAATATCAAGAGCCATGGCATTTTCAAATGCGGCTTTATTGGCAATATTACGTGGCAGTGCTGAATCATCGCCTTGTTCGTAATAACGTTTGGTTAGAGCCACAATGCGCTTACCTGCATTGATAAACAGTTCTTCACGATCGGCGTGAGTCGCAAGCATTGAGCCGTTACCCGGTTGAGATAATCCTAACGCTTCGGTTAAACAGTTCATTGAGTTAGCCGTAAACATTCCTGAACATGAACCACAGGTTGGACATGCAGAACGCTCTACTTGCTCACTTTGTTCATCTGAAATGGTTGGATCGGCGCCTTGGATCATCGCATCGACAAGATCCAGTTTGATGATTTGATCTGAAAGCTTAGTCTTACCGGCTTCCATTGGACCACCAGACACAAAGATCACCGGAATGTTAAGGCGCATTGCTGCCATCATCATTCCCGGAGTGATTTTGTCACAGTTAGAGATACATACCATCGCATCGGCACAGTGAGCGTTAACCATGTATTCCACTGAGTCAGCAATAAGTTCACGTGATGGCAGAGAATAAAGCATGCCACCGTGACCCATTGCAATACCATCATCAACTGCAATGGTATTAAACTCTTTAGCGATACCGCCTGCTTTTTCAATTTCACCGGCAACCAATTGTCCCATGTCTTTTAGGTGAACATGACCCGGAACAAATTGGGTAAATGAGTTAACGACGGCAATGATAGGTTTACCAAAATCTTCCTCTTTTACGCCAGTTGCGCGCCATAGTGCGCGAGCTCCAGCCATGTTACGACCATGAGTTGTGGTGGCTGAACGGTATCTGTTTTTAGGTACTGTAGGCATTGTTATTAATCCTTTAAATTTTAATCTTATGCGCGATTCAATGTAGAGACATGAACGGCGGTAATATCCCAAAGTTTTTCAATTTGATTCGTAAGCAGGCTGATAGGACGATCACTTTCTACGATAATCTCGATAGCAGCAACACCACTTGCTTGATTTTGAGTCGCAAGTACCTGTTTGATAGCAAAACCGCGGTGACGGATCACTCGCAATACGCGTTCTAATAATACCGGTTTGTCAGTCGCTTCAATTTCTAAAATATAACGTTGCATTATTCACCCTCCACCATGTCTTGGTTTGCAGCCCCTGGTGGAACAAGTGGCCATACGTTTTCTTCTTCAGAAATAAGTACATGCAGCATATAAGCGGTTTTGCTTTCTAACATCTCTTGTAATGCTGGCTGGACTTCTTCTTTGCGGGTAATGGTTTTTCCTGGAATGTTAAAGGCTGCAGCCAATGCAACAAAATCAGGGTTGTCGTCTAAGATCGTTTCGCTGTGGCGACCATCAAAAAATAGAGATTGCCATTGACGAACCATACCTAAACGTTGGTTATTAAGTAGCACCATTTTTACCGGAATTTGTTTACGCTTTATCGTACCCAGCTCCTGAACGTTCATCATAAATGAGCCATCACCAGTAATCAGAACTGATTCATCATCAGGGCGAGCAACTTTAGCTCCTATTGCTGCAGGTAAACCAAAACCCATCGTACCAAGACCAGCAGAGGTCAAATAATTCTCTGGCGCGCGAGGCTGAATATGTTGAGCAGACCACATTTGGTGCTGACCGACATCAGTGGCAACAATAGAGCTGTCTGGCATCATGTCTGATAATTGCTTGAGTAGCAGAGGAGCGTAGATTAGCTCCCCCGGATGGTCATAACGCCATTTAAATTCAGTACGTAGAGCGGATACGTGTTCTAGCCAAGGTGTTAGATTTTGAGTCGCATTCAGTTGCGGTAGAATCACATTGATATCTCCGCGCAATGTTGAGTGGGCATGGCGAAGCTTGTTGAACTCTGCGGCATCAATATCGATATGAATGACTTTGGCGTGTGGGGCGAAACTTTCTAGCTTTCCTGTTACACGATCATCAAAACGAGCACCAACCACAATCAATAGATCTGACTCTTGAACGATAATATTGGCAGCCTTAGTACCGTGCATCCCTATCATGCCTAAATAATGTGGGTCGTGCCTTTCTATCGAACCTAGGCCTTTAAGTGTACTTACTGATGGCATTGGGTTATTACGTAAAAACTCACGAACTGAATCCGTAGCATGGGCAAGCTGCACACCCCCACCGACATATAGAACAGGTTTAGCACTGTTTTTTAGAATGGCTTCAGCGGCTTCAATACTTTCTTGAGGGGCTATAGGAATCGCTGGTGGTTCAAAATATGGGAGGGTCGTTACTGGTGCTTCAGCAACTTGTACGTCTTTAGCTATGTCAATTAATACAGGGCCTGGACGACCTGATTTTGCTACTTCAAAAGCTTCAGCAATAACAGGAGCAAGTTCGTTGATGTCAGTAACAAGATAGCTGTGTTTAGTACAAGAGAGAGACATACCAATGACATCCATTTCTTGGAATGCATCAGTACCGATTAAATGACTTGCGACTTGACCTGTGATAGCAACAAGAGGAATAGAATCAAGCATGGCATCAGCAAGACCAGTAATTAGATTGGTTGCACCAGGACCTGATGTTGCAAGACAAACGGCAACATCTTTACTTGCTCTGGCCATCCCGATAGCGGCCATGGCTGCTCCTTGTTCGTGGCGGCAGAGGATATGCTCAACACCACCATCATACAAGGCATCATAGATAGGCATTATCGCCCCGCCAGGATAACCAAAGACAGTTTTAATCCCTTCGTCTCTTAAGGCTTTAACTACTAACTGTGAGCCATTCATACACTGTCGCTCCCTGCGTGAGTGATTGTTTCTTTATTCTTGCACATCATGTGCTCCTATTTCTTCCTGAATTCATAAAAAAACCCCCTTGCTGATGAGCTTGGGGGTTTTTAGTGTGCGTTGCTATTGCGACTTTTTGCTCACTCATCCCCGCGCGGTGACCAAAATCACCACGAGAATGTTAATAATTAGAATATTAAGTTGAGCAAGCAAGGTCATTTAATCTGTCCGTAATCGTGTTTTTTTGATAATTCGTTACATTAACTTAGTGGTAACACAGACATGGCTCTCATGACAAGAAAAAACTCTCATTTTATTCACAATTCTCATTCATTTAGCGCTTATATATAACAAATTAATAAAAAGCGCAGAAATAGTCGCTTTATAAATCATTGGGTAGGGAAATGGGATTAGCAATCATACACAGTCGAGCGTGCGTAGGGGTTGAGGCACCAGAAGTAACCGTTGAGGTTCATATTAGCAATGGAATGCCAGGCTTTAGCCTTGTTGGGTTACCAGAAACCACAGTTAAAGAAGCTAAAGATAGAGTAAGAAGTGCGATTATTAATGCAAACTTTGAATTTCCATCAAAGCGGATCACTGTGAACCTGGCTCCGGCGGATTTGCCTAAGGAAGGAGGCCGTTTTGATCTCCCAATTGCTCTTGGTATTTTAGCTGCATCTGATCAGATCCCTGAAATAAAATTGGCAGGGCACGAATTTGTGGGTGAACTTGCCCTTTCGGGGGAGCTTCGCAAAGTGAAAGGTGTGTTACCCGCAGCATTAGCCTCATTAAAGTCTAATAGATGCTTAGTAGTGCCTGATGAAAATGGCGATCAAGCGGCATTAGTGGGCAAAGATATTCATAAATCCGCACCTCATTTGTTGTCGGTGTGTGGCTTTTTATGTGGTCAGCAGCCATTGGGATTATTAACGTCAAAAAAAGTAGAGCAAGACGCTGCTTTAATCGAGCGAGATCTGCAAGATATTATTGGTCAGCAACAAGGTAAGCGTGCGTTAGAAATTGCTGCGGCTGGTGGGCACAACTTATTGTATCTAGGTCCCCCAGGAACAGGAAAGACAATGCTGGCTTCTCGTATGAGTGATTTATTACCCAAAATGACAAACGATGAAGCGCTTGAAACCGCGGCCGTCGCTTCCTTAACCCATCAGCATATAGATGAATCTAATTGGCGCTCTCGCCCTTTTCGCTCTCCTCACCATTCTAGTTCTATGGCAGCTTTGGTTGGTGGTGGCTCTATACCTAGACCGGGAGAAATATCATTGGCTCATAACGGTATTTTGTTTTTGGATGAAATGCCTGAATTTGAAAGAAAGGTGCTTGATTCACTGCGTGAGCCATTAGAGTCTGGAGAGATTGTCATTTCTCGTGCAGCAAGTAAAACTCGATTCCCGGCTCGCTTTCAATTGGTTGGCGCATTAAATCCAAGCCCTACTGGATATTACGAAGGCAATAACACCAGAACGAATCCTCAATTGATTTTGCGATACTTGAGCCGAATTTCAGGGCCATTGCTGGATCGATTTGATATGTCTTTAGAGATCCCCTTACTGCCTAAAGGCACTTTAACGGAAGGGGGCGATCGAGGGGAATCAACCCAAGAGGTAAAAGAAAGAGTCTTACTAGCGCGTTCACGGATGCTGGAAAGAAATGGCAAAATTAATGCATTGTTAGGCAGCAGAGAAATAGATAAATATTGTCCGTTAGTTAAGGAAGATGCCGCTTTCTTGGAGAACACACTTCATCAATTAGGTCTTTCAATTCGAGCCTATCATCGAATAATTAAGGTTGCGAGAACCATTGCAGATTTGAATGGTGAAGATAAGATCCAACGAATTCATCTAGCAGAAGCTGTGGGTTATAGGGCAATGGATCGCCTCTTAAAGCAACTAACGGCTCAAGCGATTTAATGTCTTTTCGTATAGACGGAAATAAAGTTTCTTAACAAAAAAAGGTCAAGCTTGTTATTATGTGGGCAATTTTTCCCCTGTGAACGAATGAAGACCCCTATGTTTGCGAATATCCGACTGGCTGCTAGCGTTTTGCTTGTGATGCTCAACACGGCATTGACCTCTTTAATTATCAGTTTTTTTGCTGTAATTAAGCTTATTTTCCCCTTTGCAGTGATAAAAAAGATCACCGTTTCAATGGCAAATAAAACACTATGGGGATGGGCAACGCTGAACCTTTGGATGTTAAACCTAAATAACAGCATTGAATGGGAAATAGAGGGGGGAGATGAACTTTCTCAAGAGAATTGGTATTTGCTGCTTTCTAACCACGTAAGTTGGGCTGATATTGTTATTTTATCCTCGGTAATGAAAGATAAAATACCAATGACGAAGTTCTTTTTGAAGCATGAATTACTTTTTGTTCCCTTTGTCGGCTTAGCCTGTTGGGGGGCAGATATGCCATTCATGCGCCGAGATCCAGATCGTCGTGATGATGATTTTAAGGCGATTCAAAAATCGTGTGAAAACTTTCGATCAGTGCCAACAACCGTGGTTAACTTCGTTGAAGGTACTCGTGCAACACCTGAAAAACTAAAAGAAGCTCGCACTCCTTATCAGCATTTGTTTAAACCCAAAATTGGTGGTATTGCTTTTACCTTGTCAGCAATGGGAGAGTTATTTGATGGTATTGTTGATGTGACGCTTGCGTATCCAGAGAACCAACATTCCCCGTTTATCGATATGCTGCAAGGGAAATTAACTAAAGTAGTTGTCCGTATTAATTTGCATCCTAATGATGAAAAGGTAAATGGGGATTACTTTGGAGATAAAGCCTTTAAGCGTGGTTTTCATAAGTGGGTAAACGACTTATGGAAAGAAAAAGATGAATATCTACAAGGTGTTCTCAAAAATAAAGAATAAAAAAAGGGAGCGAATTATCGCTCCCTTTTTGTTTGTTTTTTATTTCTTTAGTAGCCAATTAACTAACTCGTAGTATTCTTCAGCACTTTGGACCTTACCTGTTTCAACGAGGTATTTGTTGTTAACAATAACCGCTGGAACGCCTGTTAGGCCGCTGTCTTGGAATGCTTTATCAAAGCGGTTAACCATAGAATTAATAGCAAAACTATTGTAAGTGCCATCAAACTCATCAGCGTTAACGCCTTCATCTAGGAAGATTTGACGAATTTGTTGCTCATTACGTGGTGGCTTGTTCATGGTATGGATACGATTGAAAAAAACAGGAACCAGTTTATCTTCAACACCAAGAGAAACCATCGTAGCGTAAGCCTTACTCATTGATAGGCCCATTTTTCCACCCATAAATGAAACGTGTGTTTTCTTAAAGGTTGCATTCTCAGGTAATGTTTTCTTTAAGCCCTGAATTAGAGGCTCAAAGCTACTACAGTGCGGGCAGTAGAAAGAGAAAAATTCATTCACTGTTGGTGTTTTTGATTCCGGAAGGTTTAAAACTTTATAGTAATCACCTTCTGTAAAGTTTGCTGCGTTGACAGAAAAACTTAGAACTAAAGCACTAAACAGTGCCATCATTTTCTTCATCATGTGTAACTCTCTCCAATCCATTTGTGTTTGTTTTATTGTTATTACCATTGAGGCATTAATTCTAAAGGTGCTTCGTTTAAAGCGGCTATTTGTTCTTTAAACCCAAGTACTTGGCTTTCCCAGTATTTTGCGTCGGCAAACCATGGGAATGCAATAGGAAACGCAGGATCTTGCCAACGTTTTGCTAGCCATGCCATATAGTGTACCATTCGTAGACCTCGTAAAGGCTCAATTAGTTTCAATTGGCTTTGGTTAAAATCACAATATTCACTGTAAGATTCTAATAAAATATCCAATTGAACTAACTTATCTTGACGGTCACCATTCAAAAGCATCCAGATATCTTGCGCAGCAGGACCGTTTCTCGCGTCATCTAAATCGACGAATAATGGTCCATCACGCCATAAAATATTACTTGGGTGACAATCACCATGTAAACGAATCGCTTTACTTGGCTGCCAGTGCTGCTCGATTTTTCCAATCAACATATCAAGATCAGAGAAAAAACTGTTCTCTAAATAAGACGGGATGAATGAACTGTTTTCTAATAATTTTCTTGGTTGATATAAGTATTCATCTAGCCCGACAGTTGGACGATGAGTGAATAACTCAGACTCTCCGACCTTATGTATTCTACCTAAGTAGCGCCCGACCCATTCAAGCTGGTCAAAATTATCTACTTCAAATGTGCGACCACCTAAACTGTCAAACAGCGCAAACCAATAGCCTTTAGCAAAGTGAAGCGTTTTACCGTTTATTTCTACTGGTGCAGCGACTGGGATATCTTGTTGTACAAGCTGTTTAGCAAATAAATGTTCTTCTAAGATTTGAGCCTCAGACCAACGTTGAGGACGATAGAACTTCACAACATAGCGGCGCTTTTCTTCGTCACTGAATTGATAAACACGGTTCTCATAGCTATTTAGCGCTAGAAAGCCAGACTCTGCTCTTACGCCTATCTCAGCAAGGGCATGCCACAATAAGTCAGGGGTAAGCGTACTGAAGTTAAAGGCGTATTCAGACATAATGTTTTCTCAAATAAAAAGGGCTCATTATGAGCCCTTTGAGTCAATAATAGAGTGATTATAGCGGTTTAAAGAAACGGCTTTCTGCTTTTATCACTTGTTGGTCATTATTTTTAATTTCAAAAGTAATGGTGGTAATTGGTGCGGATAACTCATCCCCATTTATCCCTAGGCTAATTGGTAAACTTAATACTTCACCAGGGTCTACATTTACATCTTGAGCGCCATACCAAGCGACTCCTTCAAGGCCAGTTACTGATAATAGGTAGTTTTGCTCTTGTTGTGTTTTATTGATGATTTTCAAGGTGTAGGTGTTTTCAATAAGGCCAGTATTGTTGATACGTGATAATTGATTTCTATCTCGTAATACATCAAGCCCCATTGGTTCAACGGTGGCTATTTGAGCAATGAACAGACCTATCATTAAGACCATTACGATGCCATAACCGATGAGTTTAGGGCGCATGATATGAGTTTTATGACCCGCTAATTTATGCTCTGTCGTGTAACTGATTAAATTCTTTTCATAGCCCATTTTGTCCATGGTTTCATTGCAAGCATCAATACAAGCACCACAGTTAATGCATTCGTATTGTAGGCCATCACGAATATCAATACCTGTTGGACACACTTGAACACATAAATTACAGTCAATACAGTCACCTAATCCGAGCTCTTTAGGTGCTTTTTTTCGAGATCTTGGACCGCGAGATTCTCCTCGTTTTGTGTCATAGCCGACAATGTAGGTGTCTTTATCAAACATCGCCGATTGGAAGCGAGCATAAGGACACATATGCAAGCAAACAATAGATCGCATCCATCCAGCATTCGCATAAGTACAGCCAGCAAAAAATAGCACCCAAAAGGCAGGTAAAAATTCACTATTAAAAGTGAAGAAATCGACCACGAACTCTTTCACTGGTACAAAATAACCAACAAAGGTGAGGCCTGTTGCAATGGCAATCGCAACCCAAGCGAGATGTTTTAAGGCTTTTCTTGCAACTAAGCTTGATGTCATCTTTAGCTGATCTTGCTTGCGACGTTTGTTTGCCGGACCTTCTAGTTTTTCTTCAAACCAGATATACATAAATGTCCAAACGGTTTGAGGACAAAGATAACCACACCATACTCGGCCTAAAAAGGTCGTAATAAAAAAGAGTCCGAATGCAGCGATGACAAAAAGAAGCGCCAATAAGGTGAGATCTTGAGGGAATAAAGTGGTAGCAAAGAAATTAAATTGCTGACGACCAATATCTAATAAAATTGCTTGTCTGTCGTCAAATGAAACCCATGGGGTAAGAATAAATAACGCTAATAAAAACCACCCACCATAGCGGCGTAGTTTTTGGAACGTCCCTTTGCTTTGACGAACATAAATCCCTGAGTTTGGATTAAAGCGATCACTGCTGGATTTGTGTGTTTTTGGGTTAAATTGCTTTGGAGTCACATCTTTGATGTCAATCTTATCCTGACTCATTATTCTTCCTAGTTATTTTTATGAGGTATCCCAACGATGGTTTTATTGAGCGGAACCATTTCAAGGTTGGTGATATTAAGACATTGCGGCCGAATTATAGCTTGATGTGACGTATGAATACGTTGGAAGGTTCAAAGTTAGTTAAAAAAGTGTGTTTTATTTGATATGAAATCGATCTGGTTTATTGCAAACCAGATCGAGATAATGAGGTTATAGCAGGCCACGAGCTCTTAATATTGCCGTTTTAAAGTCGTCTTCTTTGTCTTTTGCAAGGCCTGGGATCATTTCATCTTTTTCACTATTGCGCATTTTTAGATGGTAGATAAGAACATCATCCGTAAGATCTTCTAATTTACCGTCATACTTGGTCTCTTCTGCAAGTTTCATAATGAACTGCATAAGATTAAGTTCAGGTTCTTTTTTCCATTCTGGATGGATTAATTCGATAAGTTCATTAACACGATGGCATTTCATTGAGCATTCTCCCTATTATTATTAAGGGCAAGTATATCGAAGTTATATCGGGTATTAAAAGAAAAAGCGCAACCCAAAGGCCACGCTTTTAAATTATGCCGCACAAGAAACTTCAGCAGGAGCTTCAGTTTTTTCTGAAACAACTAGGGTCATTTCTGGTACGTTTTTTTTCGCTACGGCTACTTTTACAAAGTGGCTGCGGCGACGATCCACACTGTGCGTTGAAGCAGAGCGTGAAAACCTGACAGTCATAGGACGCATTGGTTATCTCTATAGCCAGGCACTTCCTTGGCCAAATTAATGACCTAACTATCTATGAGTTACATCAAGATGAGACTCTTTTTAGCTTTCGCCAATCCAAATAAATAGTCAGGGGATGTGTTCATAAAACACCCATTAAGAGTATCATAAACTGTCAATTAGTCGAGGTGCATCTCAGCGTAATTTTAATTATTAAGCAATACTATAACGATGAAACATGGATGACTCAGGAGGGTAAAAATGTCTTTTTTTAAGAAAACATTGGCATCATTAGGAATTGGTTCTGCAAATGTTGATACGATTATTCATCATGAAGTTTTGATCCCAGGCCAAAAGGTTAATGTTACTATTGAGGTAACAGGTGGTGCCACGGCGCAAAATATAGATAATATCGATTTAACCTTGTGCTGCCAGTATAAAAAAGAGGTTCAGCGTAATCGTGACAACGGTTCTCGGACAGAAATAATTAAACAAACTCATGTCTTAGCGGATTGGAGTTTGCCTTATGCCTTCACGATAGAGCCTAGGCAAGAGAGAAAGTTTGAGGTTGAGTTAGATCTGCCATTAAATACTCCCGTTACGATTGGTGATGCAAAAGTTTGGGTTCAAACTGGACTAGATATTGCTCTTGGATTAGATCCTACAGATAAAGACCCTATTACGGTAAGACCTGATCCGTTATTTGATGGGGTATTAACGGCATTAGAGACTGAAGGGCTACGAATTCGACAAGTTGAATGTGAGTATGCAAAAGACTTTGAACTCCCTTTCGTGCAAGAATTTGAATTTGTTCCTTTTGATGGCCCCTACCATGGTCGTTGGCGTGAGCTAGAAATAATTGCTTATCGAGATGCTGAAAAATTACAGCTATGGTTTGAGATCGATAGACAGCAAAAAGGCATTTCTGGTCTATTATCAAACTTGCTAGGAAGCGGTGAATTAAAGCGAACGCTTTCCTTGTCATCTAAACTTAGCCCTGAAGATGCTGGGCAGCAAGTGATTGATTTTTTAAATCAAACGACATAGTAAACATGGATAAATAAAAAACCTCACATTTAAGCTTACAAGTGTACGCTTAAATGTGGCATACTTCCCTTATCGAGTAATCACTCTATGAGAGAATTATGTCTACCTCTACTACATATTCAAAAAAAGAAGAATTAGCCAATAGTTTAAGTCATGCGCTAGGTATGATTTTTGGTGTCGTTGCTTTAATACTATTGTTACTAAAAGCAAATTCGGTTGATGCTGATTGGTTAACAATAACAAGTATGTCTGTGTATGGCGCCAGTATTATTTTGCTGTTTCTCGCTTCGACGCTATACCATTCAATTGCTGCACCTAAAGCAAAACGGGTATTAAAAACGCTTGATCACTGTGCCATTTTTTTGCTCATCGCTGGCAGTTATACACCCTATCTTCTCGTTAGTTTACGTACGCCATTAGCTTATTGGTTAATGGGGGTTATTTGGGCGATTGCGTTAATTGGTATTATTGGCAAGATTATTTTTGTGTATCGATTTAAGAAATTGTCGCTGATTACTTATCTTATTATGGGATGGTTATCGGTGATTGCGGTTTATCAATTAGTGATACATATTGATATTAATGGCGTGATTTTACTTGGTCTTGGCGGTGTGATTTATTCTCTTGGTGTTATTTTTTATGTCGCGAAGAAGATCCCATATAATCATGCAATTTGGCATCTGTTTGTACTTGGTGGTTGTGTTACTCAGTTTTTATCTATTTATTACTACGTAAACCCCGTCTAAATACGATTTCTGATCACAAAAAATGGCCTAGTGTTTACGCACTAGGCCATTTTTTATATTACGGTAATCGTACTAACCCTTCCAAAATGCTGGGAAGAACAGAACTAATACTGTCAGTATTTCTAAGCGTCCCATCAACATACCAATACTCAATATCCATTTAGCACTGTCTGGCAATGTGGCAAAGTTTCCGGTTGGACCGACAATATGTCCCATTCCCGGTCCTACGTTAGCAACAGCAGTAATTGCACTGGTAATGCTTGTGACAGGATCAAGCCCTAAACTGCCTAGCAATGCAGAGATAACAATGATGGTTAGGAAGAAGGTAAACACCAAAGCAACCACTGAACGTGCAATATCATCAGTTACTGGACGGCCATTGTAACGCTGAACAAAAATACCTGATGGGTGAATTAGCTTCATCATCTGTTTATTCAGCATGGTCGCTGCAATTTGAAAGCGGAAGATTTTTATCCCGCCAGCAGTCGATCCTGAGCAAGCACCTGCCATCATAACAAAAGCAAAAATAATCGCGGGGAATGCCCCCCACGCCGTAAAATCATCCAAACCAAAGCCTGTTGTGGTTATCACGGAAATGATATTAAACACTGACACGCGTAATGCATCCATAACGGTATAGTCATTGTGGAGAACAAGCCAAATAGCAACAGATAAACTGGTAATTAAAACAAGCTTGAGAAAGCCTACCACCTGAGCATCTTTAAATAATACTTTTGGGTCTCGCTTCTTCAATACTTGAATAAAGAGTAAAAAAGGCAATCCGCCAGCAAACATAAAGAAAGCAGCAACCCAGTGTGTGCTATTAGAGAAACGGTTCATAGAACTGTCTGATGTTGAATAGCCCCCAGTGGATAGTGTCGTGAAGGCGTGATTTATGGCTTCAAACGGCGTCATTCCTGTAACCAAGTAACTTAAGAAGCATAAGAGGGTTAAACTTAAATAGACACTGACGATGTATTTAGCTACGTATTTAGTCCTTGGCGCACTTTTATCGGACCAATCGGACGATTCTGTTTGGAACAGTCGCATACCACCCACATTTAGCATTGGAAGGATAGCAACCGCCATGACAATGAATCCTACTCCGCCAAGCCACTGCAGAGTTGATCGCCACAGTAGAATACTTGGCGCCATATCATCTAAGCCACTGAGAACCGTTGAACCTGTCGTCGTTATCCCTGACATGGTTTCAAAGTAGGCATCAGTAAAACTGATGTGATTGATGAAGACAAATGGCAATGCAGCAAAGGCGCTTGCAATGGTCCAGACTAACGTGGTGATAAGGAACATATCCCGCACGTTCATTTTAAACTGTTTACTGCGACCAAAAGTTAAACAAGCAAATGCCACTATATGAGTAATAGCAACCGCTTGTCCAAACTCGATGAAACCGCTAGTTCCAGTGAAAAGAGCGACGAGTGTTGGGATATACATAAATAGGGCGAGTTTAGATAAAACAAGCCCTATTACAAATAGGATCGGTTTGTAGTTAACCATAATTACAAGAAGAACGGACTCGGTTGGAATAAACGTTCAACATCCTGAACGTATTTTTTATCCACTAGGAACATAACAACGTGATCATCTTGTTCGATCACAGTTTTATCGTGTGCGATGAGAACTTCTTCGCCACGAACAATCGCACCAATAGTGGTGCCTGGTGGAAGCTTGATGTGTTGTACTTCTTTACCAACCACTTTTGACGTGGTTTCATCACCATGAGCAATCGCCTCAATCGCTTCTGCTGCTCCACGACGAAGAGAAGAGACATTTACGATATCAGCACGACGAACATGGGTTAATAACGCAGAGATAGTCGCTTGTTGCGGAGAAATGGCAACATCAATTACACCTCCTTGAACTAAGTCGACATAGGCGCTACGCTGGATCAGTACCATTACTTTTTTGGCACCCATGCGTTTTGCAAGCATGGCTGACATGATGTTGGCTTCATCTTCATTGGTTACCGCAATAAATACATCAACTTGGTCGATATGCTCTTCACTAAGTAACTCTTGATCGGCGGCATCGCCACAGAAGACAATACTTTCTTCAAGCAACTCTGATAATTGCTCTGCGCGTTTCATGTTACGTTCAATGAGCTTAACGCTGTAGTTTTGCTCTAAACGTCTCGCAAGACCTGCACCGATATTACCGCCACCAACGATCATTATTCGTTTGTATGGGCGCTCTAAGCGTTGTAACTCACTCATTACTGAACGAATGTGGTTACTTGCTGCAACAAAGAAAACTTCATCATCGGCTTCGATAACGGTGGTTCCTTGAGGTCGAATAGGACGACCTTGACGGAAAATTGCCGCAACACGAGTATCAATATGAGGCATATGGTCTCGAAGTGCTGATAACGCGTTTCCGACAAGTGGGCCGCCATAGTAGGCTTTTACTGCTACCAAGCTAACTTTTTTCTCAGCAAAACTCGCCACTTGAAGTGCGCCAGGGTATTCAATTAGACGCTCGATATAGCCCGTAACTAACTCTTCTGGTGCGATGAGATGATCAACAGGAATAGCATCTGATTGAAATAAACGCTCTTTTTCTTTTAGGTATTCAGGTGAACGAATACGAGCAATACGGTTAGGAGTATTGAAAATAGTAAAGGCTATCTGACAAGCAATCATATTGGTTTCGTCAGAGTTGGTTACGGCAACCAACATATCAGCATCTTGTGCACCAGCCTCTCTTAAGGTATCTGGGTGACTGGCAAATCCTTGAACTACGCGTAAGTCGTATTTATCTTGTAACTCACGCAGTCGCTCTGAACTCTTATCAACAACCGTAATGTCGTTGTTTTCGCCAACCAAGTTTTCAGCTAATGTGCCGCCAACCTGCCCTGCACCTAAGATTATGATTTTCATACCGCTTGCTCGCTCGTATATAGATTATGCTTTTTGTAGAACAGCGTAATAGAAGCCGTCCATATTTTCTTCACCAGGAAGAATTTGACGCCCAGGTTTTGCTGGATCAGTATTATCAACCAAAGAGGCATTTTCTGTGCGCTCTAAAAAGGCTTTTACTTGATCACAGTTTTCTTGCGGTGTGATTGAACACGTCGCATACACCATGGTGCCGCCAGATTTTAACTGTAACCACATTGCATCAAAGATTTCACTTTGCAGTTCAGCAAGCGCTTTAATATCTTCTGAACGACGCAACCATTTGATGTCTGGATGACGACGAATAACACCGGTTGCAGAGCAAGGTGCATCTAATAAAATGCGGTCAAACTGTTCGCCTTTCCACCATTGTTCAGGATAACGAGCATCACCACAAATAACTTTTGCTGTTAAGTTAAGGCGTTCTAAGTTTTCGTACACGCGAGTTAAGCGTGTTTCATCACAATCGATAGCAACAACATTTGTGTCTTTTGTTCGCTCTAAAATATGTGCAGTTTTGCCACCAGGAGCAGCACAGCAATCAAGAATGAGTTCACCATCTTGTGGTTGTAAGTACTCAGCAGATAATTGAGCGGCAGCATCTTGAACTGACACCCAACCTTGCTCAAAACCAGGCAAGGTAAATACATCACGCGCTTTATCTAATAATAATGCGTCGGTTGCTTGGCTGTGTGGGGTTACTTCGATTTCTTCTTTTTCAAGTAGAGCGATGTATTCATCGCGAGTGTGGTGTTGGCTATTTACGCGCAACCACATTGGTGCTTTGCTGTTGTTGGCTTCAACAATCGATTCCCATTGTTCTGGGTACGCTTCTTTTAGCATTTTTAGTAACCAACCAGGGTGACCATATTTACCAGAGTCGTGGCTGATAGATTTGGCATCTAATTCTTCTTGATTACGTTGATAACTACGAAGAACACCATTAATTAAGCCACGCAGTTTTGGGCCTTTTAGGTTTTTAGTGCCTTCAACGGTTTCGCCAACCGCGGCATGAGCAGGGATACGCATGAAGCTTAATTGGTAAATACCGACTAAGATCAGGTGGTGAAAAACACGTTGCTTCCCTTTTAGCGGTTTATCCATAAGAGATTGAGCAACCGATTCCAAACGAGGAAGAAAGCGCAATACGCCATAACAAATCTCTTGCAATAAAGCCTGATCACGAGGTTTTATCTCGGCTTGAGCTTTTGGGAGTGCAGAAGAGAGAGAATGACCCTGATCGACAACTTGATAAATAACTTTTGCTGCCGCAGCACGAACGTTCA
>NZ_JARACO010000060.1 GCF_028765575.1 Aliivibrio sp. S3MY1
ATTGATGAACCGTACAAAAAATTTCGGACTCAGTACGCACAACGCCTGCATAACACGTTTGCTACTATGCAATTATACTTAATATTGACGCCTTAAAACGAGAAACACCCGACAACCTGAGATGCCGAGTGTAGTAAATCGTGTTGATGCATTTGTTACATGCGACTCAAAGAATGAGCAGATACTCTATCTTTAGCCAATTCAATAACTGCATGACCTAATTGAACCAAAGTACCAAAACTTGGTGTCGTTTCAGGTTTTAATGAACGATAAGCACTCGTTCTACTTTTTATTCCTGCACGCTCAATTACAACACTGTGGCCAAATTGCTCAACATAAGAACGAATGGCCGCTTGCAAAATATCAGCTCGACCTTCTTGCATTGAATCCCATGAAGCCTGCTTTATTACCATTTCCATTTCTTTAACGTCAAAAGGCGTTAAATCAGATTCAGTATAACTACCAACCGTGATTTCTTTTAACGTTGCCGCTGATAATTCAACACCACTCCAATCAAGAGAGCCATCAGCAGTTAATGCAAACTTTTGAAAATTAGTCACATGGCTAAATGCTTCTTTTTGGAAATACTCAGCTAAGTTAGCTTCACCTGTATAACCGTCACTAAAAGTAAGCTCAAGTGTAAAATCAGCTACCAAATCAACATCAATTACTTTCAACATACGTCACCTATAATTTACCCGGATTAATACCAGCAACTGCTTGTTTCCACATTGCCATCAATTTTACTCGATTGCTTTCAATGTGAGCTTCTGCTCGTTTTCGTTGCTTATTTGGTAAATAACCCTCTAAGCACTCTCCTGTTTCAATTGCTATGATTAGCTCATAGCTACCATATTTGACATGAATATGAGGCAATTTATGCTGCTTGTTGTCGAAAAAATACAGACAAAATGAAAGCCCAAGCAATGCATCTATCTCTGGCATAGCAACCTCTAATTATCAAATCTGGTTAAACTATAGCACCGTATCTCAAAAGAGACAACTTTAGCATGTAACGCCTGCATAACACGTTTGCTACCATACAGATCTAACTGAATTTTAATACCTTAATCACTGAAACTAAAGGCAAACCGACAACGCCGAGTGTAGCAAATCGTGTTGATGCATTTGTTATAATTTTATATATCAGCCATAGTCAGCAATTGACTACAGTTACGAACCGTTAAAATATTAATGCTTAACGTTACGCTATAAATAATGCGGTAATTGCCAAAAATGATTTCACGATAATTGGCTTTATTCAGCTCAGGGACAAGACGACCCAACTCTGGAAATGAACCTAAATTCTCAGCTTTATCGAATACATCGTTAACCCATTTTTCTGCCGCTGATGGATTGTCTAATGCTATGTATTCTGCTGTCTGCCCTATTTTGTCTAAAGCAAGCGGTGACCAAATAACATTCATGAACGTAAGCGTCCTAAGATTTTAGAACGAGCATCATCATTTGATAAACCTAGACCACTAGCGATTTGTGCTTCAGCTTGTTGCACCTCTTCCAGTAACTCTATTTTTTCTTGCATTGCTTCATATTCAGCAACGTCTAAAACAACAGCGACACCTTTACCACGCTGAGTGATAACTAAAGGTCTACGAGTTTCGTTAATTTGACGAATAAATGACGCTACGCCGGCTCTAAATTCTGAAAGTGGTTGAATATCTTGGTCTAATCTTAGTCGAGTCATAATAGCACCTTAGTTGTACTTAATTTTGTACCAATTATAGTGCAAGTATAAATATTCAGCAATACTAAGAAAAATTATAACGCCTGCATAACACGTTTGCTACCATGCAGATTAAGCTCAATTTACCACTTAATATGGTAAACCCAAAGAAATCTAGAATGCCGAATGTAGAAAATCGTGTTGATGCATTTGTTATAAGCACATTCTCACACGGTTCATATGAATAAATTGAGCATCTTCTGATGTTACTTGGAAACCAAATTTACGATATAAACCGCCTACTCGATTACCTTGCAAATAACACAATTTTACTGGTTTATTTTCGCTATCAGCAAACTCTAAACATTGACTTAAAATCTGACTTCCGATTCCTTTCCCGTGAAAATTTGGCAATAAAAAGAAACGGCAAAAATAGAAATGGTCGCCTTTGTTTTGAAGCAAATAGCTACCTACTGCTTCACCTGATATTTCAATGATGGTTGGTTTTTCTTCATCCCATTCATCTTGATGCATTTCACGTTGGACTTTATCATCCCAACCAAATACAGCCTTAATTGGCTCAAATTCAGCCGCCTTTTTAAGTTCAAATAAGAACTCAAAATCATCATCTTTCGCTGAACGCGTAGAAAATTTCAAACCTTTACCTCTGGCTCAAATAACCTTAATAAATCGGTGCTTATAACGCCTGCATAACACGTTTGCTACTATGCAAACCAAGCCTAAATTTACCACTTAATACAGTAAACTCAAAGAAACCTAGAACGCCGAATGTAGCAAATCGTGTTGATGCATTTGTTATATGCATATATACTTTGTA
>NZ_JARACO010000061.1 GCF_028765575.1 Aliivibrio sp. S3MY1
GAAACCAAAGACAAACCTACAACGCCGAATGTAATAAATCGTGTTGATTGCTTTGTTATGCCAATACTCAAAGTGACATTAAATCTAGTTTTGTTTGATTATCTAATTTTTCTATTGCATAGCGGAATGCAACTCGCGGCATGATCTTATGCGTAGAGTTCACATAATTAATGACTAATTGAGGTTCTTTTTGGCTAAGCACCTTAAGCATCCAGCCATATCCTTTTTGTACAAGGTCATGATCATCTTTAATTAATAAATCCGCAACTTTCAATGGATTTATACCTGAGTATTTATCCTTATTCATTGGATAAATTAAAATGACAGCAGCGGCTCGTCGAACGGCAAAGTTAGGATGACTAATCCATTTTAGTGCCATATCAAATAACTCATTATATTGGGATATTAACTCACCAAAAGCATGAGTACAGAAATCATCACAATCATTCCAATCAGTAACATAGTTTGTTAACCAATTTTCAAATACGTAGAACGTTTCTTTTGAGTATTGCTTTTTTACCCTAAAAGCCCAATCGTAAGCAATAACACCCAATGCCCAATGCCCAATCTTTGGATTCCAATAATTGTGTACATAATGCCAATACATTAGATATATCTTTATTTTCAATAGTTTTAAAGGTTTGAGCTGATATAGCCCTAACTTGGCCTGTTTTAAGATTACTTTTAGGGTACCCAATTTCAGAAAGATGATATCTCACCGTTTCAACGATATTCATTAACTACGCAACCTCCATAAGAATAAAATCAAACACCTATTGGCATAACGCCTGCATAACACGTTTGCTACGATACAGACTTAACTGAATTTTACTGCCTTAATCACCAAAACTAAAGGCAAACTGATAACGCCGAGTGTAGCAAATCGTGTTGATGCATTTGTTATATTAAATTTTAATGAGATAGCCAAAAGGTGATTTTTTGTATGTTATCTCTATAGAAGAATAGAGCTGACTTTCCGCATACATATTTGGTGAAGCACAAAGGTTTCCGTTTATAAAGTCATTACCCAGAGACAACTCATAGCAACTAATGCTATTCCGATAATACTTGATTTCTTTTCTCTCAACAGTAACTACTGTCTGCATTACAAAGTCTGAAAAATTGTACTCTATCCAAGCAAAAGTTGGGATTGAAAATAATATGAGTAGAGTGCTTGGAAAAAGTGAAATTACTGCTTGCTTCAGATAGTAACCTCTTATTTTTCTTAATTTAATTTCCACTATAGTTACTATGACAATTACACCTGAAAATGTCAGAGCAAATATAGCTGATTTATAAGTATAAATAACAGGAGGGCTAGAGACTACAATTGAAATAATGGTAAGTATGCATAAAGCTAAAAGAGAGCAGCTGAACACATAGTTTGTTTTTTTATTCGAATTACTAACATTCATACTTACTGTCCCTGTAAATATTTAATATAACGCCTGCATAACACGTTTGCTACCATGCAGACTTACCTGAATTTTAACTCCTTAATCACTGAAACTAAAGGCAAACTGACAACGCCGAGTGTAGCAAATCGTGTTGATGCATTTGTTATATGCTACAGACTTAGTCAGCTTGATTTAACTGCAATAAGTCCCATTTTGTACCGTATAAGTCTTTAAATACAACAACTGTGCCGTATTCTTCAACACGTGGATCTTCAGTAAACTCGACACCTTGAGCTTTCATAAACTCATAGTCACGCCAGAAATCATTAGTTTGAAGAAATAAGAAAACACGACCGCCAGCTTGATTGCCAACTGATTTTAATTGGTCATCATTACTTGCTTGAGCCAATAGCAAATTTGTTCCTGTTGAATTAGGTGGAGATATTTGAACCCAACGTTTACCACCGCCTAAATCAGTATCTTCGACAAGATCAAATTGTAGTTTTTTGGTATAAAATTCAATTGCATCATCATAGTTTTCAACAACTAAGGCGATATTACCAATTCTTTGTTCGATGGGCTTATTCATTTGTGGCTCACTACAGTTAAAAAATAGAATTCTACCCTATTTAGCTCATAAACTCATTTTTGCATATAACGCTGGCATAACACGTTTATTACTATGCAAACCAACTTGAATTAACCGCCTTAATCACAAAACCC
>NZ_JARACO010000062.1 GCF_028765575.1 Aliivibrio sp. S3MY1
AAAATATTGGGTTGATGCATTGCAATGATACAGTCAGGAAAGGTTTACCTCGTCGTTGGTGTCACCGACATGAGAAAATCCATTGATGGCTTATCACTCATTGTCGCCGAAACGCTGGAAATGGACCCATTCAGTGAAGCCTGGTTTATTTTTTGTAACCGCAATCGAGATAAACTCAAGATCTTGTTTTGGGATACCAATGGTTTTTGGCTTTATTATCGTCGCTTAGAAAAAGGGACTTTCAAATGGCCAACCCCCAATATTGATGGTGCGCTCCACATTAGCAGACAACAACTCAACTGGCTTTTATCTGGACTGACTTTAGATCATGCCAAAGCTCATAAGCCGTTATTTAACCTAGAAGTGTGATCGCTGATAATGATCATCAAATTGGACTTGAACGATCCTTTTTCGATGTCACACTTAGGGTAATTAAACAACCTTGAGCTAAAGCATGACCGATCTTCCTAATGATATTGAGCAACTAAAAGCGATGCTACTTGAGCTTCATAATCAAAATGAAGCCAAAGAGAAGCTGCTTGTTGCCAAGCAAGAAGAAGTCGCTGAATTAAAAACTCAAGTTGCACTCTTGGTTGAGCAATTAAACCTAAATAAATCCAAGCGCTTCTCATCGCAAAGTGAAAAAGTACCAAAAGGTACTTTTAATGAGGCTGAACAGCAAAACTCGCTCCCTAAATCGAATGATGAGAAGAAAAAAACAGGTCGCAAACCTCTACCAAAAGAGCTTGAACGTGAGATACACAAGCATGAACTCAATGCACCTTATTGTGAATGTTGTGATGAACCATTGCATGAATGTGGGGTTGAAACCTCAGAAGAGCTTAAAATCATTCCTCAAAAGGTCACTGTCATTCGCCACGAACGCACTAAATACGCTTGTCGCCAATGCGAAAAAACACAAACCAAATCCAACATTATCACCGCACCAAAGCCCGCTAGCATGATCCCAAAAAGTATGGGAAGCGCTGACGCCTTTGCGGCAGTCGTGACTGCTAAATACGTGGATGCCTTGCCATTGTATCGTCAGGTCGACATATTAAACCGCTCAGGCATTGATATAAGTCGTGCGACATTAGCCAATTGGTGTGTTCAGTTGGGTAACAAAGTGAAACCAGTCATTGATGAAATGAAATCAAGACTGCTTAATGAAAAGCTTATCTGCGCAGATGAAACCACAGTACAAGTGTTACGCGAAGAAGATAGAAAAGCGCAAACCAAATCTTATATGTGGGTTTACCGTAGTGGTGAATTCATTAAAAACCCTGTAGTTATCTATGATTATCACCCAAGCCGTGCAGCAACGTGTGCAAAAGGTTTTTTAGGTGGTTACTCAGGATACTTACTCTCTGATGGCTATAGCGTATACGACACATTAGATGCCGTAACCCAAGCCGCGTGTATGGCACACGTTCGTAGAAAGTTCACCGATGCACAAAAAGCGTCACCCTCTAAAAAAGCGGGAAAACCAGAAAAAGCGCTCAACTTCATCGCCAAACTTTACGGCGTAGAAAGAAAGGCAAAGGGATTATCTGCAAATGAACGGCAGAAGATAAGAAAACAGGAAGCTGAGCCAATATTGAATGAATTTAAAGAGTGGCTTGATGTTCAAAATGTCTTACCCAAAGGGGCATTAGGTAAAGCTATCGCCTACACTCAAAAGCAATGGCCTAAATTACTCACCTATCTTGAGGATGGTGATATCAGCATCGATAATAATGTCACAGAAAGAGACATTAGGCCGTTTACCACAGGTAGAAAAAACTGGATGTTCTCGACGTCTGTCGAGGGTGCGAAGGCGAGTGCTAACTTGTATAGCTTGGTAATGACGTGCCGCGCCAATGACATTAACCCGTATTATTACTTCCAGTATCTATTTACGGAATTACCTAAACGTGATCCAGCCGATGATATGTCGGATCTTATGCCGTGGCTCGTTGAAATGAGTGATGCAGAGTAAAGCATCACTAGTTCATTGAGCGCTTA
>NZ_JARACO010000063.1 GCF_028765575.1 Aliivibrio sp. S3MY1
GATACAGACTAAACTGAATTTTACAGCCTTAATCACTGAAACTAAAGGCAAACCGACAATGCCGAGTGTAGCAAATCGTGTTGATGCATTTGTTATGTTTGTGCCTATTTATAATGAATATCTCAATTGGTTTTAAGTTCTAATCTGTGCATATTATTCCGGTGAATACGATACAAACCCCAAGTAACAATAGCATCCACTGTAATTCCTAAACCAAACATAGCTGCTATTCCTTTAAGTGTAGGTACGAATATACCCATTTGATAAAATACAAATGCACCACCGTAAAAAATAGTATTTACGAACAACGATTGATATAACATAAGATCTGTTCGTCCAATTCCATAAAAGTAACTATCTATGATGTTATTTAAGCTAAATACAATATAAAAACCTACCATCATCAACACTAAGTTCGTGACTGAATTTGAGTCACTTACACCCATAATATTAGAAATGAATCCATCCCACAAAGGTGCTGTAAGCACCCAAAGGCTAATTACGGCTACACTTAGCCAAAGATAGCTATTAATACGTTGCGGAGTTAATCCATTATGAGTCGCTGCATCCTGCTTTACTAACTGCCCTAAAGCTAAAATAGGAAGCAATAACCAACCCCAAATAAATTGATTGGCAACCCAGAATGTTCCTGCCTGTTGTATTTGATTTATTAGTTGCAATATCATGACAATAAACGCAGCGTTACGAACTAAAGATTCAAGACCAGATTTCCAACCTATTATCCCCCACTCTTTTAACCATTGCGATTTAGTTTCTCTATTTTGTCGAATATCAAAACTTACACCTGATTTCGATAAATAAACAATCGCAATTACAGCAAGAAGGCTATTAACAATAATATTACTCACAGCAATTCCATTTACACCTAGTTGAAATGAGAACGGTTGCTGGCTCACAAGTAAACCATCACATAAAACAGTCGTAACCATCTGTACTGTAAGTAATTTGTACATTATTTTTTGTTCATTCTTCAATACTAAGACCAACAACAAAAATGCATAGAGACTAGAAAGCAGAATCGCTAATGACTCTAATCGAATGTATTGGACTGTATTATAAAGCAGTACTTGTTCCTGCTGCATTGCGTCAACCAATTGGGGCGCTAGCCACAATACAAAAGCGGTAACAATAAGATAACTTAATACAATAATAAGTAATGATATACTTGCTCGCTGACGAAATTTCACTTCATCAGTTATAAACTTACCAAGGATAAACGCGAGTGGAACCAAAAGAGTTTCACCTAATACCTCATAACCAACATTTAACCATGCTACTTGTGCTGCAATACTAAACGCCCAAGGACTCGGTATACTACCTAAAAAGTGAATTCTAGTAGTAGAGTAAATCAACGGTATAAAACTAGTGAGGATTAACACCAACCAAAGCTGATAATTAATTGACCTTATTTCTTTTAGTTTCAAAATCAAACCTCGTTATTACTCTTTTATTATAATTAGGTACTAGTAAACGATGAAAACATAACGCCTGCATAACACGTTTGCTACCATGCAGATTAAGTCTAAATTTACCACTTAATACGGTAAACTCAAAGAAACCTAGAATGCCGAATGTAGCAAATCGTGTTGATGCGATTGTTATGTTTTGGAGGTTTCAGTTTTCACTGTCTTTATTAGTGGACCAGCACATTCAACAAAATCACTTATATCAAAGCTTTCTGGGGAATCAGCGCCACCATTAACATCAAAACTACCTTTTACTATCGGTTTTTGAGTTGTTTTATCTACGTCCAATACAATTTCCACTTTATATTGATGCCCTTCAGGAAGGAGTTTGGCACAGTCTTCAAGCGTTGAAGCGGTTGCGCCTAGGCTGATTACAGACAATATAACTAATGCAATTTTTCTCATTTTTACCACCATAAATCACTGAGATATTAGCAATATTATACCAATAATCTGTGAATTTTCACGATAGATAGGCTTTCGAGTGTGAAAAAACA
>NZ_JARACO010000064.1 GCF_028765575.1 Aliivibrio sp. S3MY1
GATACAGACCTAGCTGAATTTTACTGCCTTAATCACTGAAACTAAAGGCAAACTGACAACGCCGAATGTAGCAAATCGTGTTGATGCATTTGTTATACGAGCCTTGCTTTCGCTCCGATAAACTTGGTAAAGAACTGATTTACCGAGATTTGCTGTAAAACGATTTTAATTAGACTTATTCAATTAAGCGAGCAAAATATCACTTCAACGACAATAACTGTGAAACGAAACAATCCCTTTTTCTTACACCATTTGTACAAATTGGTTTCAGTAATTTCTGAGCTGATAAACCAAATATCCTAACCACAATTGGGGTTGAAAATGCTAAGAGGAAAACACTGCTGCAGGTTAAAACGAGGCATAACCAAAGAACAATTGAAGCGTAAATTAGTTTCTGAAACGCCTGAATTTGGGGCAATAATAGTTCAATGCCGAACCTGATGAAACGAACACCAAAAGGGACCAAAGAAAAAGGAAATCCACCTTACTTTCACACCTAAAAAACTAACGGCTCAATCGCTGAACTGAGCCAAAAAACTGCATTCTCAGAGTTCGTATAACGCCGCAATAACACGTGCGAACGACCGACTTTCAAAACCAATTACACTCCAAACCACAAACGCCGAGTGTAATTAGCATCGTGTTGATTGCTTTGTTACACGATCTTTGTCAACGCTTCGCTTTAATTGGTAAAGAACTGATTTACCAATAATATTTAGAAACCAATTCTAAATTACAAAAGCCAATTTAGCGAACAAAAGAACCGTTCAACTACAAAAACTGCGAAACGAAGCAATCCTTTTTCTAGCACCATTTGAACGATTTGGTTTCAGCAAGTTTGGAGCTTATAAACCAAATATCCCAACAACAATTGGGATTGAAAATGCTACAAGCAAAGCACGAATGCAGGATAAAATGAGGCAAAACCATGAACAATTGAAGCGTGAATTGGTTTCTGAAATCCATGAACTTTTGGCAATAATGGTCAATTGCCGAACCTGATGAAACGAATATTAAAAGGCAACAAAGAAAAAGGAAATCCACCCTACTTTCACCCCTAAAAAACTAACGGCTCAATCGCTAAACTGAGCCAAAAAACTGCAATCTTTAGTTCGTGTAACGCCTGCATAACACGTTTACTACCATGCAATTATACTTAATATTGACGCCTTAAAACGAGAAACACCCGGCAAACTGAGATTGCCGAGTGTAGTAAATCGTGTTGATGCGATTGTTAACTGTACTTCTTACACCAAGCGAATTTCTAATTTTTTACCTAATGCTGAAGCAAAACGTTCAAGAGTTGATAATTTAACATCATCTGAATGGTTTTCAATTCGTGATATAGCACTTTTTTGTGTCTGGAGCTTTGATGCTAGATCGACCTGAGTTAATCCTGCATCTTTACGTGCTTCTTTCAGCAAAGCACCAAATTTAAACGATTGGTAACCTTCTTCATATCCGTCAGAAAAATCGATGTCGTTTGCTTTACGGTTAGCTAAATATTTTTTAAAGTCACTCATATTATTTCCTCGCTAAATAGTCTTTACGACGATTCTCTGCAATTTTGATTTCTTTTGGTGGCGTTTTTTGTGTTTTCTTTTGAAAACCATGATTGAGAACAACTAAGTTATCACCATCAAAAAAGCCTAATAAACGAAATATATTCCCACCGACTTGTACTCTCACTTCCCAGATATTGTCAGTATTAACCAGTTTTTTAAGGTAAGTCGTTGGGATCTTGTCCAATTCTTCAATTAACTGAAGTACCCAAGCTACTTTCTGCGCTTGCTTACCCGAAAGTGAATCTAAAAATTCAGCTATCGGACATTTACCGTCTTCGGTAGTATAAAAATTAATATTTCTCATACATAAAGGTTAACATCAATGTGAACTTTTGCAAGCTGGAAATTTTCGCTTTGTACAGTTAACGCCGCAATAACACGTGCGAAAGACTGACTTAC
>NZ_JARACO010000065.1 GCF_028765575.1 Aliivibrio sp. S3MY1
CGCAATAACACGTGCGAACGCCTTAATTACAAAACCAATTATACTCTAAACCGCGAATGCCGAGTGTAATTAGCATCGTGTTGATTGCTTTGTTATGCGATCCTTGCTTTCGCTCCGATAAACTTGGTAAAGAACTGATTTACCAAGATTTACTGTAAACTAAGTTTAATTAGACTGGCTCAATTTAGCGAGCAAAATATCATTTCAACGGCAATAACTGTGAAACTAAACAATCCCTTTTTCTTACACCATTTGTACGATTTGGTTTCAGCAAGTTTTGAACTGATAAACCAAATATCATTGCCACAATTGGGATTGAAAATGCTGAGAGGAAAACACTGATGCAGGCTAAAATGAGGCATAACCAAAGAACAATTGAAGCGTAAATTAGTTTCTGAAACGCCTGAATTTAGGGCAATAATAGTTCAATGCCGAACCTGATGAAATGGAAACCAAAAGGCAACAAAGAAAAAGGAAAACCACCCTACTTTCACACCTAAAAAACTAATGGTTCAATCGCTGGACTGAACCAAAAAACTGCATTCTCAGTGTTCGTATAACGCCTGCATAACACGTTTACTACTATACAATTATACTTAAAATTGACGCCCTAAAACGAGAAACACCCGACAACCTGAGGATGCCGAGTGTAGTAAATCGTGTTGATGCATTTGTTATGTGTTGAATGATAAACTATTTATAAGCAGCCTTTTCATTATCTTTTATTGCCGCACGAGCTGCTGTTTTCATAGTTTCACTGGTTTTTTTAAGCTTTTTTATTGAATTTCTAGAATAGATAGACCCTAAACATCGAAATAGTGTTGACGGTAATATGCTAACCGCAATCATAATCAAAGCCGTAAATTCAGTCATTTTATACTTTGGTTCAAAGCCAATATAAGCTAACAATACAAACAAAATTACAACAATTATAATACCGAGCACAGTAGCTATATTTGAAAGGTAGGTTAAAAATACTTTGTACTCTTGAGCTTCTTTATCCAACTCTTTAACTGAATCAGAATTTAAGCAATCCCCACTTTTATAAACAGCATTCAACTCTGATATTAAATTATCTCTTTCAGCATCTAGACTATCGATAGCTTTATTTTTTACACCATCCCAAAATGATGAAACAAAATTAATAGCTATTACAACACTAATAAATGGCGCAAAATCATATAATAAAACTAATGACACAGCTAATTCTGGCTCGTTCACAGGTAATGCCATTAGCGGAACTCCCCAGCTTCAGCTCTATTAGTAACAGCATTGAAATATTTCAAAAGCATATCATGGAAGTCAATATCAAATAATCCTAGAAATGAATTAACTTCAGATAATCGCTCCTTATTTACAGGAGAATATCGGCTAAAGAAGATTAAGTGAGATTCAGATGTCAGCAAAAATTCATTATCTAATGTATCTTTGGTCACTTGAGCTGCTAACTTTTTAGGTATTGGGGCTATATGCAATCGTTTTTCGCTCTCAACTGAAATCCGTTCAACGAAATTTAACAATTGCATTCTTGATGTATCATTAGTTAGTATTTTTAACGTTGAATTTTCAAGAAACTTAGATATTTTTCTACTTGTTTTTTCATCACTTATAGCATCAAATAGCTCACTTTCACCGTGCTCATCAAAAAAGATAAATGCATGTACTTCACTTGTACAAGAATCAAGAACTTCTTGTATAGCACATATACGAGCATTACTATCTGGCAAAGATATTGGTGTTGAGTCTTTTTGTTGCTTAAAACGTTCAATTAAACGCTTTAGTTCTGTTAACGGCATGTTAAATACCAACTTGTAAGTAGTTCACAATGTACCTAGTATACATGAGAGCATTCATTTGTAGTTAATGATAATATCATTTTGAAGATCTAACAGTTGAAACTTTGAACAGTTTAATTTTTTATTACACATAACGCCTGCATAACACGTTTGCTAC
>NZ_JARACO010000066.1 GCF_028765575.1 Aliivibrio sp. S3MY1
GACTTAGGTACAACTAACTCTTGTGTTGCTGTTTTAGATGGCGACACGCCACGTATTTTAGAGAATGCAGAGGGTGAACGTACAACGGCATCGGTAATTGCATACACAGATGGCGAAACTCTTGTAGGTCAGCCAGCTAAGCGTCAAGCGATTACTAACCCACAAAATACATTATTTGCGATTAAGCGTTTGATCGGCCGTCGTTTTGAAGACGAAGAAGTTCAACGTGATATCGAAATCATGCCGTACAAAATCGTTAAAGCTGACAACGGTGATGCTTGGGTTGAAGCGCAAGGCCAAAAAATGGCGGCTCCTCAAGTATCTGCTGAAATTCTTAAGAAAATGAAGAAAACAGCGGAAGATTTCCTAGGCGAAGAAGTGACTGGCGCAGTAGTAACTGTACCTGCTTACTTTAACGATGCTCAACGTCAAGCAACAAAAGATGCTGGTCGTATTGCAGGTCTTGATGTTAAACGTATCATCAACGAACCAACAGCAGCAGCACTGGCTTACGGTCTAGACAAAAAAGGCGGCGATCGCACTATCGCAGTATACGACCTTGGTGGTGGTACCTTCGATATTTCTATCATTGAAATCGACAACGTTGATGGCGAGCAAACGTTCGAAGTGCTTGCAACAAACGGCGATACTCACCTAGGTGGTGAAGATTTCGATAACCGTATGATCAATTTCTTAGTTGACGAGTTTAAAAAAGAGCAAGGCATCAATCTTAAGACTGATCCTCTTGCTATGCAACGTGTTAAAGAAGCAGCAGAAAAAGCGAAAATTGAACTGTCTTCAGCTCAACAAACAGACGTAAACCTTCCTTACGTTACTGCTGATGCAACAGGTCCTAAGCACATGAACGTTAAAGTAACGCGTGCAAAACTAGAATCTCTAGTTGAAGACCTAGTAGTTCGTACGCTTGAACCACTAAAAGTGGCTCTAGCTGATGCAGATTTATCAGTAAGCGAAATCACTGACGTAATCCTAGTTGGTGGTCAAACACGTATGCCTATGGTTCAAGCTAAAGTAGCTGAATTCTTCGGTAAAGAAGCACGCCGTGACGTGAACCCTGATGAAGCAGTAGCAATGGGTGCTGCAGTTCAAGGTGGCGTACTAGCGGGTGACGTTAAAGATGTCCTTCTTCTAGATGTTACTCCTCTGTCTTTCGGTATCGAAACGATGGGTGGTGTAATGACTAAACTAATCGAGAAGAACACAACGATCCCAACAAAAGCGGACCAAACGTTCTCAACGGCTGAAGATAACCAAAGTGCGGTAACAATCCACGTACTTCAAGGTGAGCGTAAGCAAGCGACATACAACAAATCTCTAGGTCAATTTAACCTAGAAGGTATCCAAGCAGCACCTCGTGGCATGCCACAAATCGAAGTAACATTCGATCTAGATGCTGATGGTATCCTAAACGTATCTGCAAAAGATAAATCGACTGGTAAAGAGCAGAAGATCACAATCCAAGCTTCTGGTGGTCTAACAGACGAAGAAATCGAAGCAATGGTACAAGAAGCTGAAGCGAACAAAGACGCGGACAAAAAGTTCGAAGAGTTAGTAACAGCACGTAACCAAGCGGATCAAATGATCCACGGTACGAAAAAACAAATCGAAGAAGCAGGCGATGCACTTCCAGCTGACGAGAAAGAAAAAATCGAAGCAGCAATCAAAGCACTAGAAGACGTTAAGTCAGGCGATGATAAAGAAGCAATCGATGCGAAAACTCAAGAGCTAATGCAAGCAGCACAAAAGCTAATGGAAATCGCTCAACAGAAAGCTCAAGCACAACAAGGTGC
>NZ_JARACO010000067.1 GCF_028765575.1 Aliivibrio sp. S3MY1
TGCATAACACGTTTGCTACGATACAGGCCTAGCTGAATTTTAACGCCTTAATCACTGAAACTAAAGGCAAACTGACAACGCCGAGTGTAGCAAATCGTGTTGATGCATTTGTTATATGGTTGTTTCCCATGGTGTTATTTTGATTAAAGAATCTGCAATTCCAAATTTTTGGCAAACTGCATGCCTCTCAGCTTCAGTTTTTACATAAATGGCCTCAATGTCTGAAATATTGAACCCTAGAGGAAAACTTAACAATCTATTGTTATATTTGTCTTTATTCTTTTTGAAAGCACTATAGTTGACAGATATAAGATACCCTCCTATATCTTGCTTTTGAGGTACAAACCTCCACTCATTTTCCTCTTTAAAGTAAAAGTCATGCTTATCAAAATAGCTGTTATAACCGCTAACGTGTTTAGTAAAACATTTAATTTGCATAACAGGTAGTCTAAGCGCACTAGGTAATTCAACTTTACCAGTTTTTTGTCTTGCTTTTAGCAAAGCGGCAAGCCCCAACGCAGCTTGCGAGTTTTTCTCAACATACATCACTGGATTCAGCTTATTTAATACTGCCCATTCATGTTTTAGAGCAACACCATAACCACCATATGTTATTTTCTGTTTGGAAATTTCATTTTCAGGATACTCACTAAAAGAAACCATAGGGTGTGCTGCGCTTGATATAACTCTTTTCTCATCACCAAAGTATTCGCCGCAGTACGTTATTCTAAATGACGACGACGTTAGGATACTATCTAGAACTTCAAATTTATTTGTAAAATGAATTATCATTATTTAACTACCTTAAACCATATAACGCCTGCATAACACGTTTGCTACCGTGCAGATTAAGCTCAAATTTACCACTTAATACGGTAAACCAAAAGAAATCTAGAATGCCGAATGTAGCAAATCGTGTTGATGCGATTGTTAGGCAGATAAATTTGATACAGTTATACCTTGTTTAGATAACTCCTCAATTACATACTCATAGAACTTTTGATTAATTTCAGTAACGCAAAGGCCTAACAATTCAGTCCCTGCATTAGTTAATAATACCTTTCCTGTTTTTATTTCATTATTAGTATCTTTTTTAAATTCAAATAACGTTGGTTTACTTGAATAATATAGAACCTCTTTCTTTGGCAGCCCCCGACGAGCATAACCTGAAGTTGTTTCAAATGATATTAACCCAATAGCATCAAGATGCTTAAGCGTGGTGAAATTTATTCCCTGCTCTTTGTATACTTCATTATCGGCATCAAATATTAATGGGGTTGGACCTCCAATTGTCCATACAAATTGACCGAATTTTGTGAATAATTCTGCATCTTTTTTATCCATAGAAGCAACAAAATCTACTGTTCTTTTAGAGTAAGTTCCAGGGTTAGAAGCTTCACCTGTTAAAAGACTTGACCATAGAGTTTGCATCTCTACGTCAGATACTTTGTCACATTTATCAAAAAAGTGAGTAACCCAATCTTCATCTAAATCTTCACTTTTAGCATTATTTGGTAACTGACTAATTGCACTCGCTGTTATATTTTCTATATTTTGTTGTTTACGAGCCTCTTGATGAACAAAGCGCTCAATTCCCCGATACTGAATTTCATCAAGCTCTATATTAGCTAGTGCCTTTATTTTAGCGACCTCAACTTCAGCTTTTGCCACATTTTTTATTCTTCGAGGTTCATAAAGAACCCCGACTGCATTAGACACTTTTTCAATCAAAATTGTCGCAGGTTTTGTTAAATCACCTAAATTAATTATTGAACTACCCTCTACCATAATATGTCCTTTTATTTGCCT
>NZ_JARACO010000068.1 GCF_028765575.1 Aliivibrio sp. S3MY1
CTGGGTAGGGGAGCGTTCTGTAAGCCGTCGAAGGTGTGCTGTAAGGCATGCTGGAGGTATCAGAAGTGCGAATGCTGACATGAGTAACGATAAAGGGGGTGAAAAACCCCCTCGCCGGAAGACCAAGGGTTCCTGTCCAACGTTAATCGGGGCAGGGTAAGTCGACCCCTAAGGCGAGGCTGAAAAGCGTAGTCGATGGGAAACGGGTTAATATTCCCGTACTTCTTATAATTGCGATGGGGGGACGGAGAAGGCTAGGTAGGCTTGGCGACGGTCGTCCAAGTTCAAGTGCGTAGGCTAAGAGTTTAGGTAAATCCGGACTCTTGTTAGGCTGAGACACGATGTCGAGCATCTACGGATGTGAAGCTATTGATGCCATACTTCCAGGAAAAGCCTCTAAGCTTCAGATTATAAGGAATCGTACCCCAAACCGACACAGGTGGTCGAGTAGAGAATACTAAGGCGCTTGAGAGAACTCGGGTGAAGGAACTAGGCAAAATGGTACCGTAACTTCGGGAGAAGGTACGCTCCTAGCGGTGATGAGACTTGCTCTCTAAGCTGCCGGGAGTCGCAGATACCAGGTGGCTGCAACTGTTTATTAAAAACATAGCACTGTGCTAAATCGTAAGATGACGTATACGGTGTGACGCCTGCCCGGTGCTTGAAGGTTAATTGATGGGGTTAGACTTCGGTCGAAGCTCTTGATCGAAGCCCAAGTAAACGGCGGCCGTAACTATAACGGTCCTAAGGTAGCGAAATTCCTTGTCGGGTAAGTTCCGACCTGCACGAATGGCGTAATGATGGCCACGCTGTCTCCACCCGAGACTCAGTGAAATTGAAATCGCTGTGAAGATGCAGTGTACCCGCGGCTAGACGGAAAGACCCCGTGAACCTTTACTACAGCTTGGCACTGAACATTGACCCTACATGTGTAGGATAGGTGGGAGCCTTTGAAGCAAGTACGCTAGTATTTGTGGAGGCAATCTTGAAATACCACCCTTGTATGCTTGATGTTCTAACGTTGGCCCCTTATCGGGGTTGCGGACAGTGCCTGGTGGGTAGTTTGACTGGGGCGGTCTCCTCCCAAAGAGTAACGGAGGAGCACGAAGGTGGGCTAAACACGGTTGGACATCGTGTGGTTAGTGCAATGGCATAAGCCCGCTTGACTGCGAGAATGACAATTCGAGCAGGTGCGAAAGCAGGTCATAGTGATCCGGTGGTTCTGAATGGAAGGGCCATCGCTCAACGGATAAAAGGTACTCCGGGGATAACAGGCTGATACCGCCCAAGAGTTCATATCGACGGCGGTGTTTGGCACCTCGATGTCGGCTCATCACATCCTGGGGCTGAAGTCGGTCCCAAGGGTATGGCTGTTCGCCATTTAAAGTGGTACGCGAGCTGGGTTTAGAACGTCGTGAGACAGTTCGGTCCCTATCTGCCGTGGGCGTTGGATGATTGAAAGGGGCTGCTCCTAGTACGAGAGGACCGGAGTGGACGAACCTCTGGTGTTCGGGTTGTTACGCCAGTAGCATTGCCCGGTAGCTAAGTTCGGGATCGATAAACGCTGAAAGCATCTAAGCGTGAAGCGAGCCTTGAGATGAGTCATCCCTGATACTTTAAGTATCCTAAAGGGTTGTTGAAGACTACGACGTTGATAGGCAGGGTGTGTAAGTGCTGCGAGGCATTGAGCTAACCTGTACTAATTGCCCGTGAGGCTTAACCATACAACACCCAAGGGGTTTT
>NZ_JARACO010000069.1 GCF_028765575.1 Aliivibrio sp. S3MY1
GCAATAACACGTTTACTACGACACAGACTTAACTGAATTTTACCGCCTTAATCACTGAAATTAAAGGCAAACCCACAACGCCGAATGTAGTAAATCGTGTTGATTGCTTTGTTATGCGTAAATTCTAACATCCATTGCCATTGCTATTTCGGAAATTGATTTTCCATCTATTCTATAACAATCAGGACATTCACCAATTATTTGAAAGCCGCTTTTAAGATACAAACTCTTTGCAGGAAGATTACACGAAAGCACATTTAGATCTAACCAATCTATACTTGGATTTATCATACAAAAATTAACCACCGTATCAATCAGATTTAACCCGATGCCTTTTTTACGATAATTGGTATCAACTCCCATACCTAACAAAACTCGATGGTAACCATATTCATTTCCAGAATGACGAAGATCAATATGTCCACAAATATGCCCTACTTGGTCTTTGACTAACCATAACTTCCTCCAAGCAGAATTGCCTAAATCTACGTCAAAACCAATTCGAAACTTATTACGAAGTTGATCTGATACTTGGCAATCTTTAGTAGCTATTGGTTGAAAAAGATCAAATTCATCCGAGCCATTTTTCTCTAACTGTTTATATAGATAATTAAAGAACAATTCTAAATCTGATATTTCTGCTTCTACTATACTCACGTGAACTCCTTTTTACGCATAACGCCTGCATAACACGTTTGCTACTATGCAAATTAAGCTTTAATTTACCACTAAATACGGTAAACCCAAAGAAACCTAGGATGCCGAATGTAGCAAATCGTGTTGATGCATTTGTTATAAAGCAATTTTACGACACCGTAATTTTACCTTTTAAATATAAAACAGCCTTTCCTGATATAACGACATTATCAGCTTTAACTACGCATTTTAAAACGCCACCTCTCTTAGACGCTTGACATGCGATTAATTCACTTTTGTTTAAAATACCCCCCCAATAAGGAGCTAAACCACAATGAATTGATCCTGTTACCGGATCTTCATCGCCACCGTTTGCGGGCCAAAAATACCTAGAAACAAAATCATAATCAGCAGATTCAGATAGTGATGTCACTACAACATCAAACGGAGCTAACTCTTTTAAGTGTTCAGTTTTATACGTAACTTTTCGTACGTCCTGCTCATTATTGAAAATGGCAAAATAGGCCTGTCTATTTTTTAGGATAGTTGTAGGCTCTTTGGAAAGGCCTGAAATTAGAGATTGTGGAGGCTGAGTAATTACTTCAGGTGTTTGGGTCGGAAAAACCATTTCAATATCGTTATCGGTGTTTAAAGTGACTTTCAACATACCAACTTTGGCAGTATGAAACTCTATTTCAGTTTTAACACCCAATTCATTAAATAATACATGTGCTGATGCTAATGTAGCATGACCACAAAAATCAATTTCAGTCAGTGGTGAAAACCAACGAATTTCATATTGATTTTCTTTTATTAGCTTAATAAAGGCTGTTTCTGACAAATTATTTTCAACTGCAATATTTTGCATCAATTCGGCTTCAGGCCATATCGTAACAGGAATGACTGCCGCTGAATTACCTTTAAACTGTTGATTTGTGAACGCATCAACTACGAATATATCCATTTCCAATTTGAACTCCTTTTGCTTTATAACGCCTGCATAACACGTTTGCTACGATACAGACTTAGCTGAATTTTACTACCTTAATCACTGAAACC
>NZ_JARACO010000007.1 GCF_028765575.1 Aliivibrio sp. S3MY1
GTCCCTACTTATATTGAGGGCTTTATTTTCTGGTTAAATCACTCGCAAATCGGTATAATTCGGCCTCCAAATTCTGAGGTGAACTAATGCACAACGTAACTCCAATAAACGAATACCCGAAATTCTGGGCAGAATGCTATGGAACAGCCCCTTTCTTTCCTACTTCGCGTAAAGAAATGGACCAACTTGGTTGGGATAGCTGCGACATTATCATTGTAACTGGGGATGCGTACGTGGATCACCCAAGTTTTGGTATGGCGATCATCGGACGTTTGCTAGAAGCTCAAGGCTTTCGCGTTGGTATTATTGCTCAGCCAAAATGGGACAATAAAGACGAATTCATGGCTCTTGGTCAACCAAATCTATTTTTTGGTATTACTGCGGGTAACATGGATTCAATGATCAACCGTTATACCTCAGATAAAAAACTTCGCCATGATGATGCTTATACCCCAAACAATGAAGGTGGGAAGCGTCCTGATCGTGCTGTACTAGTATATTCTCAACGTTGTCGTGAAGCCTTTAAAGACACCCCTATCGTATTAGGTGGTATTGAGGCAAGCCTTCGCCGTCTAGCGCATTATGACTACTGGTCAGATAAAGTGCGTCGCTCAGTATTGTTTGATGCAAAAGGTGACATTCTTCTATTTGGTAATGCCGAACGTGCTTTAGTCGAAGTAGCTCATCGTCTTGCCAATGGCGAAGATGTAAAAACAATGACTAATATCCGCGGTACCGCGGTGAATTTACCAGCAGAACCTGAAGGGTTTAAAATCATTGACTCTTCTCGTATTGAAAAGCCAAGCAAAGCGGTCTTTGTTCCAATCAATCCATACGCAACCGAAGAGCAGTGTGAAACCAACAAAGCTGAAGTAAAAGAAGAGCAGCCACAAGTTATTACGGTTCGTGCTTCTAGTCACGATTCAAAAACAACAGCGATTCGTATTCCACCGTATGAAAAACTAAACGGTGACCGTATTCTTTATGCTCACGCTAGTCGTATTATGCATTTAGAAACCAATCCGTACTCTGGCCGAGCATTAATTCAGCGTCATGGTGATCGTGAGCTATGGGTAAACCAAGCGCCGATTCCTCTAACAACCGAAGAGATGGATTTTGTATTTGATCTGCCTTATGCACGTGTACCACACCCGATGTATGGCAAAGCAAAGATCCCTGCGTATGACATGATCAAAACATCAGTTAACATTATGCGTGGCTGTTTTGGTGGGTGTTCATTCTGTAGTATTACAGAGCACGAAGGTCGTATTATTCAGAACCGCTCTAAAGAATCTATTATTAGTGAATTAGAAGAAATTCGCGACAAAGTTCCTGGATTTACCGGCACAATTTCAGATCTTGGTGGCCCAACAGCGAACATGTATCGTTTAGGGTGTTCTATACCTAAAGCCGAAGCAACCTGTCGTCGTCCTTCATGTGTTTTCCCTAAGATCTGTGACAAGTTAAATACTGATCACGTACATACGATTGATTTGTACCGTGAAGCTCGTAAAGTTAAAGGCGTTAAGAAAGTATTAATTGCCTCTGGTGTTCGTTACGATTTAGCGATTGAGTCTCCAGAATACGTACGTGAGTTAGTCACCCACCACGTTGGCGGCTATTTGAAGATTGCCCCTGAGCATACCGAAAAAGGCCCATTAGATTTAATGATGAAGCCAGGTATGGGAACGTACGATCGCTTCAAGTCTATGTTTGAAAAATACAGCCAAGAAGCCGGTAAGAAGCAATATCTTATCCCTTACTTTATCTCTGCTCATCCGGGTACAGAAGATGAAGATATGCTAAACCTAGCGATGTGGCTGAAGAAAAACAACCTTGAGTGTGATCAGGTTCAGAACTTCTACCCATCACCAATGTGTAATGCTACCTCAATGTATTACTCAGAAACAAACCCACTGAAACGCGTGAAATATAAAAAACGTGAAGATGTGACGGTAGCTAAAGGTGAGCGTCAACGTCGACTACATAAAGGCTTATTGCGTTATCACGATCCTAAAAACTGGAAGATGATCCGTGAAGCACTAACAGAGATGGGCAAAAAACACCTTATTGGTGATAAGCCACACTGTTTAGTACCTGAAGACGATATCGATACACAAACACCTGCTGAACGTCGTCAAACAGGACGTCACGGTGCGAAACGTTTTGCAACTAAGCATACTCAAGCACAGTTTGATGGTGACCCACGTAATAGTAATAATCGTGGTGGTCAAAATAAGAATAATCGCAACGCTAAGCCTAGCTCTCAAGGTCAAAACCGTAATGGTAACGGTGGAAAACCAGCAGGACACGCGAGCTCGGATAAGCCAGCATCAAGCGGACAGAAGAATGGCGTTCGTAATGGTTATTCAAATAATAAACCAAGTGGCAATGGTAAACCTAAAGCGACTGGTGGTAACAAGCCTACGGGTAATAAACCAAGCGCGAATAAGCCAAGCGGTACTGGCGCTAAACGTAAACCAAAGCATCGTTAAGTAAATAGAAAAAATTAACAAGCATAAAAAAAGCGAACCAATGCGGTTCGCTTTTTTATTGTCTGAATATAAAGTAATGAAACAGAGTTATCGACTCCACTCCATTGCTTATTTATTCTATTTCCAAACGTATAAGTTAAACAGTTTTTTACCACGTTTGATTACGCTGTATTTACCGAATAATGCGTCTTCTTTCTTAAGAACAACTTCAGAATCAGCAACTTTTTCGCCGTTTACTGAAACCGCACCATTACCAATAAATTCACGCGCCATCTTATTCGATTTTGCTAGTTCAGATTGAGTCAGTACTTCAACGATAGTTTGCTCAGAAGCGTCAAGCTCAGTCGTTGGCAAGCCATCTTGCGCTAACTGTGCTAAATCAGTTTCAGTTAGTGATGCGAGATCACCAGAGAACAATGCTTCTGTAATACGGATAGAAGAAGCTAAGCCTTCCTCACCGTGAACCAAACGAGTCACTTCTTTAGCAAGTACGCCTTGACCAGCAGGACGGCCTTGAACACTCTTGTCACTTTCTTCAATTGCCGCAATTTCGTCTACAGATAGGAAAGTGAAGAAACGTAGGAAGTTATATACGTCAGCATCCGCAGTACCCAACCAGAATTGGTAGAAAGCGTATGGTGATGTTTTGCTTGGGTCTAACCAAATCGTACCTGATTCAGTTTTACCAAATTTAGTACCATCTGATTTAGTTACTAGCGGTAACGTTAAACCAAATACTTTATTACGGTTCATACGACGAGTTAGATCGATACCACCAGTGATGTTACCCCACTGATCAGAACCACCAATTTGAAGCGTACATTCTTTTGCTTTGTTTAGCGCAGCAAAGTCATACGATTGAAGTAGCATGTAGCTGAACTCAGTAAATGAGATACCAGAACCTTCACGGTCGATACGTTGTTTTACTGATTCTTTTTGAATCATTGCATTTACGCTGAAATGCTTACCGATATCACGCATGAATTCGATTACATTGATTTCACCAATCCAATCTAGATTATTCACCACTTCTGCGCCATTTTTCTCTTCTGTAAACTCAACAAAAGCAGAAACTTGAGCACGGATTTTATTAACCCAATCACCAACAACGTCAGAGGTGTTCAATTGACGCTCTGCCGCTTTAAAGCTTGGATCACCAATTAAGCCAGTAGCGCCGCCAACAAGTGCTAATGGCTTATGGCCCGCTTGTTGAAAACGCTTAAGTACTAGTAAAGGAACTAGGCTACCAATGTGTAGGCTGTCTGCTGTCGGATCGAAACCACAATAGAGAGTACGACAGTCAGTTGAAAGGTGCTCAGCTAATTCTTCGTCTGCTGTGCACTGTGCAATAAGCCCACGAGCTTTTAAATCCTGCAATAATTCATTTGTTGCTGTCATAGATAACCTACTTGTACTCTAAATTTCGGTATAAAAAAGAAGATTCGATTTTACACATTTACCCGCTAAATAACAGGCTTTGTAAGTAAAAAGCCACTTTGAACTAATATCTATTTCATCTCGCCATTTGATTAAAAACTTTCTCGTTACAATTGTTTTCAATTTTAAGGAAGAAAAGTTCAAAAATTGACCTTAATTTAACGTCAAGAATTGTAATTCTGTGATGCTTAACTCAAACAAAAACAATGCTAATTTTCACCTCTTGAATCTGCTAAGTGTGCCCATATTTATTTAGTAGGTGTTGCTAAAATGCAGTCTACTTAGTTGCTATTTCTTTCTGTCTTGCTAAGGAAAAAGAATGAAAAAGTTTGCCCGTGCCGCAGTCCTAATGGTTTTAGTATTTGGACGTCCTCAAGCACAAGCTTCCTCATTAATTGAGTTTATTGAACCTGATTATCAAGAAGCAAACCAATCAGAGATCGATCATCAACATGTCCTTCATAGCCTAAATGGTCTACTTTCGATCCAAAGTTGGAACCATTTCTCACATCAACCTTATGATGATTTTGATATTTTAAATTCTAAGGCTCATCAAGCTCAGAGAGAATTAGAAAATATCTGCAAAGAGACCGCATTAATGTCAAATGCTCAGCCTCAATTTGCAGGTGTAAAAAGTACCGATCGAGCTTTATTAAAGATTGAACAAGAATTAAATGGTCAGGTAAATAAATTAACCGATATGGCAAGAGCTACAGTGGTTGCCGATTCAATACCTGATTTAGTAACGGCTTATGAATCAATAAATAGAGAAACAACCGTACTGAGTGTCACTAACCGTTTTGCAAAGCCAGCTAAATCAGGCTATCGAGATATTAAGTTGTTGGTAGAGCTACCAAAAACAAAATTAGTGGCGGAAATACAACTGCACTTAAAAGAGATTGCAACGGTTAAAAATGGAGCAGAACATAAACTGTACGAAGAAATTCAAAATATCGAGCGTTTAACCCTGATTGAAAATAGAGAGTTCACTGAATTTGAGCAAGCTCGCATTGCTAAATTAAGAGTGTTATCTCAATCACTGTATGAAAATGCTTGGCAGGCCTATTTACCGACCCAAGCGCGAGCGTAAATAACGTCTTTCTTTTAATCTATTGATTATAGAATTACCATATCAAAAACTAAAAAGAGCAACCAATAACCTATTGATTGCTCTTTTCTTTTTATCTGATTTTGCTTATTTTGTATTTCACGCCATCAAAGCCAAACTTCCAAAAAAAGCTAATCCTGAAAAAACAGCTACCGTTGTAATGAGCGCAAATTTAAAATCACTGTCCATAACGACTCCTTGTTATTGTGGTGTAACAAAAAATTAACACTACTTTGAGTTATCTTCAAGGAATCAAAAGAAGTGCCTCGTCAAGTTGGTATTGATATCACAATGTCAGCATAATAAAGCTAACATCAGCATCAAATTGACCATTTTGTGACTAAATACAAATTAATAAATTTAGAAGGTAAAAATGACCATTCTCTATTCATTTCGTCGCTGCCCTTACGCTATGCGCGCACGGCTTGGGCTTGCTCTTTCTGAAAAGTCGGTACAGCTTCGTGAAATTATATTGAAACATAAACCCGAAGCAATGATACAGGCATCCCCTAAAGGTACTGTTCCTGTCTTAATTGAAAAAGATGGACATGTAATAGATGAAAGCTTAGATATCATGAAATGGGCTTTAGAAGGCTCACAGCTATTAAATTCAGCAACGAATTCCATGCATTTATTAATAAAAGAAAATGATGAGGTATTTAAAGGATGGTTGGATAAGTACAAATACGCTGATCGCTACCCTGACTATTCAGAAGTTTACTATCGTGAGCAAGGTGAGATATTTTTAGAGAAACTAGAACGACAGTTAACTAATTCAAATCGATTATTTAGTGATGAATACAGTTTTGCTGATTTGGCTATTCTTCCTTTTATTCGCCAGTTTGCGTTTGTGGACATTGATTGGTTTACCCAAAGTAAATATCAACATGTACGTGATTGGCTTACGGCTTTCATTGATTCAGAACTATTTCTCTCAATTATGAAGAAATACCCGACTTGGCTAGAATCAAATCAAGAGATTACGTTTCCTGAAAAATAACTCCGTTATTTTATATTTACTCAACTCAGAAAAACAAAAAAGGAGACTCGAAAGTCTCCTTTTATTAGTCATCGATAGCATCGATAATTAGTTATGAGTAATCCACTCATTCATATCTGTTTTCAAGTTATCAGACTTAGTACCGAAGATAGCCTGAACACCAGAGCCTGCAACAACAACACCTGCAGCACCAAGTTGTTTCAGTTTGTCTTGATTAACCGCTTCAACACTTGCTACAGAAACACGTAGACGAGTAATACAAGCATCAAGGTTTGTGATGTTCTCTTTACCACCAAATGCAGCAACTAACTCACCAGCTAACTCAGAACCTGTTACAGCAGGACCTGCATTTTCATCTTCATCTTCACGACCTGGAGTCTTAAGGTTCATCGCTTTAATTACAAAGCGGAATACGATGTAGTAAACAACGGCATAAACAAGACCAAGACCAACAAGAAGAAGCATATTCTCTGCACGTGGAGATTGAACTACAAAGTCAATGAAACCATTTGAGAACGTGTGACCGTGAACCACACCTAGTGCGTTAGTTAGCATGTATGCAGCACCAGCAAGTACTGCGTGGATAGCATAAAGAACTGGAGCAACAAATAGGAATGCGAATTCAATCGGTTCTGTGATACCTGTAAGGAATGAAGTTAACGCAGCAGATGCCATGATACCCATTACTTTAGCGCGGTTTTCAGGTTTCGCTGAATGTGCAATTGCGATTGCAGCAGCAGGAAGACCGAACATTTTAAATAAATAACCACCAGCAAGTTGACCGAAACCGTTACCTGTAGCGCGAGAGGCGTCATCAGCAGTAAGGAAACAAGTCATGATACCATTTACTTGCTCACCAGCATTGTTCACACAAGAACCTGCTTCGTAGAAGAATGGGACGTTCCAGATATGGTGAAGGCCAAAAGGAATAAGAGAACGTTCGATCACACCGTAGATACCAAACGCCATTACTGGGTTTTGGTTTGCAGCCCAATCAGAGAATGCCGCAATTGCGCCACCGATTGGAGGCCAAATTACAGAAAGAACTAAGCCTAGAGCGATAGAGACAAAACCAGTTACGATTGGCACCGCACGCTTACCAGCGAAGAAGCCTAAGTATTCTGGAAGTTGAATACGGTAGAACTTGTTGAATGCCCAACCAGCAACACCACCAGCAAGGATACCACCAAGAACACCAGTCTCAATACCATCAACACCCATTACTGTTGCCATCACTTTAAGTGTAGCAACCATGATGCCGTAACCAACAACAGCTGCTAGACCAGCAACACCATCATTGTTTGTAAAACCAAGCGCAGTACCTACAGCAAATAGCAGAGCCATTTGACCGAATACTGAACCACCAGCTTGTTCCATTAAGTGAGAAACCACTTCAGGAAGGAAGCTAAAGTTGGCTGCACCAACCCCTAAAAGAATACCAGCTACTGGAAGAACTGATACAGGCAACATAAGTGCCTTACCAACTTTCTGTAGATTGGCAAAAAGGTGTTTAAACATGTTTTGCTCCTAATAATTATAAATACAATTGAAACCCTCAAGACCTACTAGTGAATTACGGCAATATCCCCCTTGCCTAATGTAATTAACATAATGGTAAGTAGTCGTGTATCCAATCAAACTGCCGCTAAATATAGACCTATGTAAAAACACTTTCTAGCATGTTTTCATTTAATGTTTTAAAACCCTGCAGTGATCACAAAAGCAAGGCGTAGTAAAAGTGATAAAAAAAATACAACTTAAACATAAAGCAATGATTTATATAAAAAATAATCAAAAACACTAGAAAATGAAATGTTATTTTTAGCAACAAAAATAGATAGTGTAAATAAACGGCTGCCGCAATCGATTACTTATTAAAATGAGTAACAAAAACCTGCAGAAAGTCAATTTAATAAAAAAAGAGAGGCATACGCCTCTCTTTTGCCTGTTTTATCAGCAAATTCAAATTATTTGTTCAAAAAAAGTTTTTTGAAGTTATTGGTGGTTACTTGAGCAACTTCTTCAAATGATTTCCCTTTTAATAAACCAATATACTCAGCAACATCCCTTACATAAGCAGGTTGGTTCTCTTTTCCTCGAAATGGAACTGGGGCTAAATAAGGAGAATCCGTTTCTACTAATAGGCGTTCTAAAGGTAAGCGGCGAACCACATCTTTCAATTCAGCGGCTTTATTAAACGTTACAATTCCTGATATAGAAATGTAAAAACCTAAATCCATCGCCGCTTCTGCAAATTTCCAATCCTCAGTAAAGCAGTGTATTACACCACCACATTTATCCGCTTGACCATTTTTTAAAATAGCTAAGGTGTCTTCTCGAGCTTGCCTTGTATGAATAATTAATGGTTTATTATACTCAACCGCAACTTCTACTTGCTGCTCAAATAAATCACGTTGACGAGGAGCACTTTCTGGTTGATAAAAATAATCTAAACCCGTTTCACCTATCGCAATAACACGCTCATTTGCTGCATATTGACGAAAAATAGCCAAATCAAACTCAGAATCAACATCTAAAGGGTGGATCCCACAAGAGGCATGAACTTCAGGGTGATCCTTAATTATTTCCATCATATTTGGAAAAGCAGCCAAGGTTACCCCTACAGTAAGAAACTGCTCTACTCCACGCTGTTTGGCTTTTTCAAGCACATCTGCAACGCTAGTATGTAGATCACTGTAATTTAATTTGTCTAAGTGACAGTGTGAATCAATTAACACATTACTCTCCGATAAACTCAAATAACCATTGAGTTAATAATAATTCTTTATTTAGCCCTGGATGAGCATTCAACTGTTGTCTCAGCTCATTCAAGCTTAAATATTGCTTATAAACTATATTAGCTGGGATACTTTTTGCTAAACGCTCAATACTCTCTTGCTCATCACAGTGAACCCAACCGGTAACCACGCCTAATTGTCGCTTTTGAATATCGGACAATAAGTAGCTTAACCAACAAAGAGCTTCATCTTCTAGCTTAATTAAGCTTTTAACGACATCAGAAGTGGCACAAAAAGAAGATCCCACACAGGTGCTAAAATGAGAAAGAAGCTGTTGGTGACTCGCTTGTTTCTTATCTTGATAAAAGCTTTTAACGGCTAATGGTAAATAATTATTCAAGCCTATTGATTGTGGACTGACGGTCAGGTTTTCGGTCTCAGCTAACCATTCAGCAATCACTTGCGCATTAATCTCTGGTTGTAACCATACTTGGCAACGACTACGAATTGTTGGTAACAAATGGTGCGCTGAATTGGCTAACAGTACAAATTGACAATTCTTAGGTGGCGCTTCTAGTGTCTTAAGCAATGCATTGGCTGCAGACTCTGTCATTTTCTCAGCAGGCTCAATAATGATCATTCGTTTAGCATTAAACTGTGATGACTCTAATGCCCACGAATTACACTGACGGATCTGGTCAACCGAAATAGATTTCCCTTCAACTTCAGGTCTAACCCAATGCAGATCAGGATGGTTTCCCGACTCAACCAAACCACAACTATGACAAAAGCCACAAGGCTCGGTTCCTTGTGTTAAACACAGTAAGGTATCAGAAAAATACTGAACGAGAACATCTCTACCGGTTCCATTCGGCATCGCACACAAGATGGCATGAGGCAATCGATCTGTTGCTATCAATTGCTGCCATTGCTGCCAAACACCTTGCTGCCAAGGATATAATTTAGTTGCCATTAGCCGCTAACCACGTTTCTAATGCACTAATAATTGACTGCGTTACTGTTTCTAAATCTTGTCCTGCATCAATAGTAATAATAGTTTCATCACTATTAGCAAACTCTAAGTAACGTTCACGACTGCGCTCAAAGAAATCGAGTTTCATCTGCTCAATTCGATCCAACTCTCCACGAGCTGATGCGCGTTGAAGACCTAATTTAGGATCAATGTCCATATATATGGTGAAATCTGGTTTGAAATCACCAAGAACGGTATTTCGCATTGTCGCCATTAAATCACGATCAAAACCACGACCACCACCTTGATAAGCTTGTGAAGATAGGTCATGTCGATCACCAACCACCCACTCGCCTCTCGCTAATGCCGGCTTAATTACATTACCAACTAACTGTGCTCGTGCTGCATACAGTAATAATAACTCAGCCATATCCGTTAATGGCTCATCAGGATGACCTTGCTTAACCAACTCACGCATTTTTTCAGCTAATGGCGTACCACCAGGCTCTCTTGTCGTCACTGGATTATCAATACCATGCTTAGCAAGCGTCGCTAATACATTTTTAATTGCGGTGCTTTTTCCTGCGCCTTCTAGGCCTTCAATTACAATAAATTTAGACATGATTAATTTCTTAAGGTTCTTAGGTAAGCTCTAACTGCTTTGTTATGCTCAACGAGTGATTTAGTGAATTTATGACCGCCTGTACCATCTGCAACAAAATAAAGATAACGACTAGTTTCTGGGTGCAGAGCTGCTCTTATCGATGCAGGGCCCGCCATTGCAATCGGCGTTGGTGGTAGACCATTTATTGTGTACGTATTATAAGCTGTTGGCGTACGTAGATCTTTTTTACGAATATTACCATCGTATTTATCTCCCATTCCGTAAATTACGGTTGGATCTGTTTGTAAACGCATTCCACGCTTTAAACGGTTAACAAATACAGAAGATACTCGCTCTCTTTCTGAATCAATTGCTGTTTCTTTTTCAATAATAGAGGCTAAGATCAACGCTTCATAAGATGATTTTAAAGGTAGGTTGGCTGATTTAGTTTTCCACTCTGTATTCAGTACAGCCACTAATGCATGATGAGAGCGCTCTAGAATATCAAAGTCACTCATACCTGCCGTATAGTGGTATGTTTCAGCTAAGAACAGCCCTTCTAATTTAGAACGATCAACCCCTAATTTCTCCGCAATTTCTTTTTCTGAAAGATTGCTTAGTTCGTGATCTAAGTAAGGCGCTTGCTCTAATTGTTGTTGCCATTCAGAAAAACGACTTCCTTCAACAAAGGTAATCGAAAATTGATGCTCTTTACCTGTTTTTAATTGAGTTAGTACTGTCGCTAAAGATTGGTTAGGTTCAACCCAATATGTGCCAGCTTTAATTTCCGTAAGCTCTGGAAACAATCGATGAGTAAAACGCGCCCATTGAGTCTCTGAGATCCATTGCTTCTGTTCAAATTGACGAACCAGTTTTCGATAACTAGTACCTGGTTTTACCTCAATTAACTGAGCATCCTTTAATAAAACAGGTTGATCTGTAAATTGAGTCGCTTGTTGATAGCCCCAAAAGCCAACACCAACCGCTCCTATCGCGATGAGTAAAATAAGGAATAACAATTTCTTTAGCACGAGTACAATTTCTCCTGAAATCTGTGTGTAAATTTATGTTGAGTGAATGTTGTATTAACAATTGCATTGATTGGCACAATTTCAAATAAAGAATTAGTAATAAAAACTTCATCAGCATTTTCTAGCTCACACAGTTCTACACTAACTTCATTTAACTCTAATTGAGATTCTTCTATCAACTGTTGCAGGTGCTTTTTCATCACACCCTCTATACCTGAAAAAGACAAATCAGGAGTAAAGATTCTACCATCCTTAATCCAAAAGATATTACCTATTGAGGTTTCTATAACTTTGTTATTAAGATCAAGAACCACCATATCTGTTGTTTCTGTTTTTTCTATTTCATCTTTGATTAATACTTGCTCTAATCGATTTAAATGCTTCATTCCAGCAAGCTGTGGAGATGATAAACCAAGCTTAATCATAGAGACACCTAATTCAATGCCATTTTTTTGCCATTGCTTATAATGGCTTGGATATTGAAAATCAGACACGATGACCTGCGTAGTCACACATCCTTCAGGTGAATAACCTCTGCCACCAGCACCCCGACTAATTAATATTTTAATGCCGCCAAGCGCCAGATTCTTCGCAATACTGCAAACCTGCGTTTCTAATTCATGCCAATTAGGAGGTGTCATCATTAAACGTTTTGCGGAAGTTTTAAGACGTTCTAAATGAAAAGGCCATAAACATATCTCACCATTTTCAACTTTCATGGTGGTAAAGAAACCATCTCCATATTGGGTACTTCGATCATTAATCGGTAATGTTTCGGATTCAACACCATTAACCCAGTACATAGAAACTCCAGATAATAAAAAAGGCGATTTGATATAATATCAAACCGCCTTCAAAATATAACTAACTGAATGAAACTAATTAAGCTTCATAAACAAGTTATTACATTTTCTTAAAGATTAGTGAACCGTTAGTACCACCGAAGCCGAACGAATTACAAATAGCGTATTCCATGTTCGTTACTTTACGAGCAGTATGAGGAACTAGATCGATATCTAGACCTTCTTCAGGATCATCAAGATTGATCGTTGGTGGTACAATTTGATCAACCAAAGACAGTGCTGTGATAATTGCTTCAACAGAACCAGCGGCACCTAATAAGTGACCTGTCATTGATTTTGTTGATGATACTAATACTTGCTTAGTACCCGCTTCACCAAGTGCACGTTTGATGCCCTTAACTTCAGCCACATCACCCGCAGGTGTTGAAGTACCATGAGCATTAACATAACCGATTTGTTCACCCGTTACGCCTGCATCACGCATTGCCGCTTCCATCGCTAGCGCACCACCAGAACCGTCTGGTGTTGGTGAAGTCATGTGATAAGCATCACCGCTCATACCAAAGCCAACTAGTTCACAGTAGATTTTTGCACCGCGAGCTTTTGCGTGTTCATATTCTTCAAGAACCATCATACCGGCACCATCACCTAGAACAAAACCATCACGGTTTTTATCCCAAGGACGTGATGCACCTTGTGGGTTCTCATTGTTTGTTGATAGTGCTTTAGCTGCACCAAAACCGCCCATACCTAGCTCAGTAGATGCTTTTTCAGCACCACCCGCTAGCATTGCATCAGCGTCACCATAAGCGATCATACGTGCAGCGTGACCAATATTATGAAGACCTGTAGTACAAGCCGTTGAAATTGCGATATTTGGACCACGTAGACCGCGCATGATCGACATATGACCTGCGATCATATTTACGATAGTTGAAGGCACGAAAAACGGACTGATCTTACGAGGACCTTTTTCTTTAAATGCTTTGTAGCCAGCTTCGATTAAGCCAAGACCACCAATGCCTGAACCAATTGCAGCACCGATACGGTGAGCATTTTCTTCAGTAACTTTAAAACCCGAGTCATCTAATGCCTGGATGCCAGCAGCTACGCCGTATTGGATAAATAAATCCATCTTACGAGCGTCTTTCTTAGACATATACTCTTCAGCATTAAAGTCTTTAACTAGACCTGCAAAACGAGTAGTAAACTCAGTGGTATCAAAGTGTTCGATATTAACGATACCACTTTGGCCTGCTAGCAGCGCTTTCCAAGATGCTTCAACAGTGTTACCCACCGGTGTTAGCATACCCATGCCTGTAACAACTACACGACGTTTGGACACGATATATTTCTCCGGAATTAATTGATATTAGATAGGGATTGTAGCGTACTAAAAACTCAGGCGGTCAAGATGACCGCCTGGAAGGTATTTCTTTTATTACTGTGCGCTAGTTACGTAGTCGATAGCAGCTTGAACAGTAGTGATTTTCTCAGCTTCTTCATCTGGAATCTCAGTGTCAAACTCTTCTTCTAGAGCCATAACTAGTTCAACTGTATCTAGTGAATCTGCACCTAGGTCATCAACGAATGATGCTTCGTTTTTAACTTCAGCTTCACCAACACCTAGTTGCTCAATGATGATTTTCTTTACGCGTTCTTCAAGATTGCTCATTTTAATTTTCCTAATTACAGATTTCGCTGATTTGCGATACTTGCTGTATTTTATTCATTAATAAGAAAGTTGCAAGGCCAAGATTGCTGGTCAAACCACGAAAATCGTGATTTTTAGTGCAATTTTGACCCAAAATTGACTTAAGTCACCCTTAAATCAATTTTATAAATTAAACCATGTACATGCCGCCATTCACATGCAAAGTTTCGCCTGTGATATAAGCTGCTTCTGGAGATGCTAAAAAGACAACTGCAGCAGCAATTTCTTTAGGATCACCTAAACGACCAGCAGGTACAGATGATAGTGTTGCAGCTCGCTGCTCATCATTCAAGGCTTTTGTCATATCAGTCTCAATAAAACCTGGAGCAACTGTATTTACAGTTATGCCACGAGAAGCAACTTCACGAGCCATTGCTTTAGTAAAACCGATAACACCAGCTTTCGCCGCTGCATAATTTGTTTGTCCCGCATTACCCATAGTACCAACCACTGAACCTACGTTGATAATACGACCATTGCGTTTTTTCATCATACCGCGAAGTACCGCTTTAGATAAACGGAAGATAGACGTTAGGTTGGTATCAATGATATCCATCCATTCATCATCTTTCATTCTCATAAGTAAGTTATCACGAGTAATACCCGCATTATTTACAAGAATATCTAACGCACCAAACTCATCATTGATGGTTTTTAATACTTCAGCAACAGACTCTGCATCTGTTACGTTCAGAGCTAGACCTTTACCGTTCTGGCCTAAGTACTCACTGATTGCAGCAGCGCCATTTTCAGAAGTAGCTGTACCAATAACCGTTGCTCCGCGCGACACTAATTGCTCAGCAATTGCACGACCAATACCACGGCTAGCGCCAGTAACTAAGGCAATTTTGCCTTCTAAATTCATCATTTACTATTCCCTTTAATTACTTAGCTGCTTCAAGAGAAGCGGCATCATTTACTGCTGCTGCGCTAAGTGATTTAACGATTCGCTTAGTTAAACCAGTAAGAACTTTACCTGGACCAACTTCATATAAGGTTTCAACACCTTGTTCTGCCATTGTTTCTACAACTTCCGTCCAACGTACTGGGCAGTATAATTGACGAACAAGTGCGTCTTTAATTTTTTCAGGATCAGTTTCAGCGATAACATCAACGTTATTAATAACTGGCAATGCTGGAGCAGAAAACTCAAGGCTCTCTAATGCTAGTGCAAGTTTATCAGCCGCAGGTTTCATTAGCGCGCAATGCGATGGAACCGATACTGGTAAAGGAAGCGCACGTTTGGCACCCGCTTCTTTACATAATACACCCGCACGCTCAACTGCATCTTTATTACCCGCAATAACCACTTGGCCTGGTGAGTTAAAGTTTACAGGAGAAACAACCTCACCTTGCGCAGCTTCTTCACATGCTTTAGCAATTGATTCGTTATCCAAACCAATAATGGCATACATTGCGCCAACACCAGCTGGAACGGCTTCTTGCATTAATTGACCACGAAGTTCAACTAATTTAATCGCATCTTTAAAGTCCACTACTCCTGCACATACAAGCGCAGAATATTCACCAAGACTATGACCAGCTAAAACAGATGGTTGTGCTAAACCTTGCTCTTGCCATACACGCCATAATGCAACAGAGGTTGCTAATAATGCTGGCTGAGTACGAAAAGTTTGGTTTAAATCTTCTGCTGGGCCATTTTGAACAAGTGACCACAAGTCATAACCTAACGCTTCAGATGCTTCTGAAAAAGTTTGCGTTACAACTTCGTGTTGCTCACCTAACTCAGCAAGCATGCCAACAGCTTGAGAGCCTTGACCTGGAAAAACGATAGCAAAATTGCTCATGAATATTATTTCCTTTAAATAAGCATATAAAGAAATTAGATCGCTACGATGATCTATTTCTCACTTAAAACTTAACGAGTGCAGAACCCCAAGTGAAACCACCACCAAATGCTTCAAGCAATAAGGTTTGACCTCGTTGGATTCTGCCATCACGTACTGCTTCATCTAATGCCGTAGGCACCGTTGCTGCAGAAGTATTTCCGTGACGATCGAGAGTAACAACAACTTGATCCATCGACATCGACAGTTTCTTCGCTGTTGCTTTAATAATTCGTAAATTTGCCTGATGAGGTACTAACCAGTCTAACTCTGATTTATCCATTTGATTTTTATGAAGTGTTTCTTTTACCAAATTCGATAACTGAGTCACGGCAACTTTAAAGACTTCATTCCCAGCCATGTGTAGCCACTTATCTGCTTCTTCATTTTTACGAGAAGGTACAGGTAAAGAAAGTAATTCACCAAATTTACCATCAGCATGTAAATGCGTTGAGATAATACCAGGTTCTTCACTTTGACCAATAATTACAGCGCCAGCACCATCACCAAATAAGATAACAGTAGAACGGTCTTCTGGGTTGCAAGTATGAGATACCGCATCAGAACCAATAACCAGTACATTTTTCGCCATGCCAGTCTTGATGTGCTGATCAGCCACACTCAATGCATAAACGAAACCAGAACAAGCTGCTGATAGATCAAACGCTGGACAGCCTTGGATCTCTAATAATCCTTGGACTTCACATGCAGCAGAAGGAAATGAGTACGTTGGTGTACTTGTTGCCAAGATAATCAGATCAATATCATGCTTATCTATTCCAGCCATTTCGATTGCATTTACAGAAGCCAAGTATGCCATAGTAGCCACTGATTCATCTTTGCCAGCAATGCGACGTTCACTAATACCAGTACGAGCTAGAATCCACTCATCACTTGTATCGACCATTTTTTCTAAATCCGCGTTAGTGCGAATTTGTGCTGGTAAATAGCTACCAGTGCCTAAAATTTTGCTATACATGAAGACTAATAATGCCTCTCGAGTAAAACTGCCTCCAAGCGATCACTAATACGATTAGGTATTTGACGCTTGACCTCATGAACCGCTTCCTTGATAGCATTGTTAAAGGCAGATATATCTGCACTTCCATGACTTTTTATAACAATGCCGCGCAATCCTATCAGACTTGCGCCGTTATACTGGTCGGGGTTCAACTCTTTTAAGCTAGAAATGACATCACCAAAGAGCCATTTCGCTAAAATTTGTTTAAATTTTGATGTTACTAGGTGTGATTTTAGTTGAGCTAGAAATAAATGCGCAACGCCTTCACTTGTTTTCAAGCAAACATTACCAACAAACCCATCACACACGACTACATCAGCAATACCTTGATAAAGCTTATCACCTTCAATATAGCCAATATACTGAATATCTTGGCATTGATGTAACATTTCAGAACAACGTTTTATTTGATCATTACCCTTAATTTCTTCTTCACCAATGTTCAATAGAGCCACTTTTGCTTTTCGCCCTAATGATTGTTCCGCTAATTCAGCGCCCATGACAGCAAATTGAAATAAAGTATCAGCATCGCATGATACATTAGCGCCGAGATCTAACATCCAAGTACGTTGATTATTTTTCGTTGGTAATGGACTGATCAATGCAGGGCGTTCTACACCAGGAAGAAGTTTTAAAGTAAAACGAGATAATCCCATTAATGCACCAGTATTGCCTGCGCTAATACACGCTTGAGCATCTGTACTGGAAACTAAATCAAGGGCGACTCTCATTGAGCTACCACGACTGTGTCGGAGAGCTTTTGAAGGCGGTGTGTTATTACCAATTACGCTGTCGCTATGGACTATTGATAATCTTGAGTTGGGGGTATAATTTAGGCGTGTTAATTGTATAGAAATCGCATCACGATCTCCAACAATAGTTATTTTTAGCTCTGGGAATTGCGACAATGCCTGCACGGCGGCAGGCACTGTAACTTGGGGACCGAAATCCCCACCCATCGCATCAATTGCAATGGTTAGCTGCTGCAAAGCGTCAACCTTACTTGTTGATTACCTTGCGGCCACGGTAGAAACCGTCAGCTGTAACGTTGTGACGAAGGTGAGTTTCGCCACTAGTTGCGTCTACAGATAAAGCAGCTGTAGTTAGTGCATCATGTGAACGACGCATGCCACGCATTGAACGTGATTTTTTGCTCTTTTGTACGGCCATGGACCCTACTCCTCAATTACTGTTGTTTTAAAGATTTTAAAACATCAAACGGATTCGGTTTCTCTTCCTCTTCAGGAATTTCGCCAAATACCAAATTGTTAGATTTGACCTGACAATCTTTAATGTCATGCATAGCGACTTGCGGCAACGCTAGAATAAACTCGTCAGTTACCAACTCAACGAGATCAACTTCACCTACTTCATTTAAATCTACAAACTCATATTCCTCAGGAACTAGAGCTGCCTTCTCTTCGCTTAAAAAAGGCGTACACTTAAATGATACATTTAGGTGATGTTCAAAATTTTTATTACAGCGTTGACATTCCAACAATACATTGACGCTAGCTTTACCAGAGATAACGGCTAATCGTTGTTCGTCAACTTTAAATGACATCGTGACTTCAGCATCACTTTTCACATCTTCAGTAGATTCAGCCAAACGCTTTAAAATATCAGATTGGATGATTCCATCGTAATCTAATCTTCGTTGAGCGTTTTGGATTGCATCAACTGTTCGTGGTATTTTTACCTTTTGCATAGGGCGCGCATCTTATCTTTCTAAAGCCTTAGAGTCAAAGAAAAATGGCAAAAAATATGCTTTTTTTCTTCCCAGTTGCTATTTCAGCAGAGTTGCTAATAATAAACGAAAAGTTTAAGAAGAAGAACCCATTATGCAACCAAAACTCATTCTAGCTTCAACATCGCCTTTTCGACGCTCGATCTTAGAGAAGATCCAAGTCCCTTTTGATGCAATTTCACCCAATTGTGATGAGACACCATTGGAAAATGAATCACCTAGAGATTTAGTCACTCGCTTAGCTGAGCAAAAAGCACTCTCTTGTGGCATTAAGGATCCTAATTGCTTGATCATAGGATCTGACCAAGTCTGCGTGATTAATGATCGCATTATTGGGAAGCCATTAACACGCGAAAAAGCCATTACTCAACTTCAGGAAGCCAGCGGGCAAATTATTACTTTCTATACTGGTTTATCACTGTTTAATAGCACGACAATGAAGAGTGAAACCCTTTGTGAAGAGTTTAAGGTTCATTTTCGCCAGTTAACAAAAAAACAAATTGAAAATTATGTGGATAAAGAAATGCCATTGTATTGTGCTGGTAGTTTTAAGTGTGAAGGGCTTGGTATTGCCTTATTTGAAAAACTAGAAGGAAAAGATCCAAATACTTTAATTGGTCTTCCCCTGATAACACTGATAGATATGCTAGAACGTCAACAATTCCAAGTTTTATAAGCAATTTTTTGCTCAAAGCTGTGAGTAAAAAAAAGCGATAAGTGTTAAATAACACTTATCGCTAGAATAATAAAAAGAGTAACAACAGATTACTTTTTAGAACGTAATCCTTTTAAAACTCTTTCTAGTCGATTTTCCATTGGAGCGCTGATATCCATTAACTCTTCCGTACTTGGATGAGTAAATTTGATATTCGCTGCATGTAAGAACAATCGATCTAAACCAAACTGTCCTGAATAAGCATCAAATCGTCTATCTCCATAACGATCATCCCAACCAATTGGGTGGCCGGTATATTGTGCATGTACACGAATTTGATGGGTACGCCCTGTAATTGGACTTGCCTGAATTAATGTTGCTTGCTCAAACTTCTCTAAAATCTTAAAGCGTGTTTCAGAAGGCTTACCATTAGGGTTCACTCGAACAATACTATTCACTTCATTTTTAAGTAAAGGAGCATTGACCACTTTACAGGTACTTTTCCATTCACCCATAACTAAAGCAAAATAATATTTTTGAACCGTCTTATTTCGGAACTGTTCTTGTAATCGACGTAATGCCGAACGCTTTTTAGCAATTAAAAGAATACCTGATGTATCTCTATCAATTCGATGCACTAGTTCTAGAAAACGAGCCTCTGGACGTAACGCACGTAACGCTTCAATCGCCCCAAATTTTAAACCACTACCACCATGTACCGCAGTACCCGATGGCTTATTCAAAATAAGAAGGTGATCATCTTCATAAATAATGCAGCTTTCAAGCTCAGAGACTTTTGCTAATTTAACATTTGGCAACTCAGGAGCGGTTGATTCAGGTAACTTCACTGGAGGGACTCGAACTATATCCCCCTCTTGAATTTTATATTCTGGTTTAATGCGTTTTTTATTTACACGAACTTCGCCTTTACGCACAATTCGGTAAATCATACTTTTTGGTACATTTTTTAAGCGGGCAAGAAGAAAATTATCGATTCGTTGCCCTGCAAAATCGTCATCGATCTCGACGAATTGCACTTTAGGTTTATCTTCATTCATTTGTGTATTCTACTGTCTTAATTCTAATTGATGAACCTTTTTTAGCTCACTTTCAAATAATCAAGATTGCTGAGCCTTGATCTGACTGTTATAGTGAGCATCTGAAATCAGCCCAGATGGCTATTTCTTCACCTTGGTGAGCATAAAAGCACCAACACGAACTAAAAATATACTGCTCGAATGCGGTGATGCAGCAATTGGCGTAAGACATCCGTACTGCTTTGAGTTTTTTTGCTTGATATGCCTCAACCATTTTTTATGTTTTAACGACCGCGAATTATTGCGGATCAGCACTATTTTATCGATAGTGTTGATGTGGATTGTGCCCTAGAGCATCCCTGAGTTCCAGCCGTGAGGCTGCACATGTAATCAGCCTTGGGATCTGGCACCATTTGAAATGGATGTGGACAAACAAGCTCGACAATTTGTAATGAGTATTCCCTAATGAAAAGAATGTTGATTAACGCAACCCAAAAGGAAGAGTTGCGCGTCGCATTAGTTGATGGCCAACGCCTTTTTGATCTAGATATCGAAAGCCCTGGTCACGAATCTAAAAAAGCTAATATTTATAAAGGCAAAATCACACGTATCGAACCAAGCTTGGAAGCAGCTTTTGTTGATTACGGCGCTGATCGCCACGGTTTCCTTCCCCTTAAGGAAATTGCAAAAGAATATTTCCCACAAGGTTACACTTATCAAGGCCGTCCAAATATCAAGGACGTATTGAAAGAAGGCCAAGAAGTTATTGTACAAGTTGAAAAAGAAGAGCGCGGCAATAAAGGCGCAGCTTTAACAACATTTATCTCTCTTGCCGGTAGCTACCTTGTTCTTATGCCTAATAACCCTCGTGCTGGCGGAATTTCGCGCCGTATCGAAGGTGAAGAACGCACCCAATTAAAAGCAGCACTAAGTACATTAGAACTACCTCAAGGTATGGGCCTGATCGTACGTACTGCTGGTGTTGGTAAGTCAGCAGAAGAACTAGAGTGGGATTTAAACGTACTCCTAAATCATTGGGAAGCGGTTAAACACGCCTCAGAATCTAATCAAGCGCCTTTCCTAATTCACCAAGAAAGTAACGTAATTGTTCGCGCAATTCGTGATTACTTACGTCGTGATATTGGCGAGATCTTGATTGATAGCCCAACAATTTTTGATCGTGCTCGTCAGCACATCCAACTTATTCGTCCTGATTTCTTATCTCGCGTTAAGTTGTATGAAGGCGAAGTACCGCTATTTAGCCACTACCAAATTGAAAGCCAGATTGAATCTGCTTTTGAACGTGAAGTGCGCTTACCTTCTGGCGGCTCAATTGTTATTGACCCAACAGAAGCACTAACTTCTATTGATATCAACTCAGCTCGTGCAACTAAAGGCGGCGATATCGAAGAAACAGCATTAAATACTAACCTAGAAGCAGCAGATGAAATTGCTCGTCAATTACGTTTGCGTGATCTAGGTGGCCTAGTTGTTATCGACTTCATTGATATGACGCCTGTTCGTCACCAACGTGAAGTAGAAAACCGTATGCGTGAAGCTGTTCGCATGGACCGCGCACGCGTTCAAATTGGTCGTATTTCTCGCTTTGGTTTATTAGAAATGTCTCGCCAACGCTTAAGCCCGTCTTTAGCTGAAGCAAGCCATCACATTTGTCCTCGTTGTACGGGTACTGGTGTGGTTCGTGATAATGAATCTCTAGCACTGTCTGTTTTGCGTCTTATTGAAGAAGAATCTCTTAAAGACAATACAACACAAGTACTTGCTGTTGTTCCTGTCTCAATTGCTTCTTACCTGCTCAATGAAAAACGTCGTTCAGTTCAGCACATTGAAAAATTCCATAACGTTCGCGTTATCATTGTTCCTAATTCAGACATGGAAACGCCTCACTTTGAAGTGGTTCGTATTCGTGAAGGTGAAGAACAAGATATGCTTTCTTACCTTCTGCCTAAGAAGCTAGATTCATTACGTGAAGCGGAAGCAAAAGAAGCTCCTATTTCTAATGCTGCACCTAGAAAACGTGAAGAACCTGTACTTCAAGGCTTTAGTGCCCCTACTCAAGCCGCTCCAATGGCAAAAGTAGAAGAAACTAAAGCGGCCACTTCAACAGAAGATAAATCAGGCATTATTAGCCGTTTCTTCTCTGCAATTGCGAACTTCTTCTCAACACCAGAAACAGCGCCTGTTGCTGAAGCTGAGAAAAAAGTAGAAGAAGAAAAACCAGCTCAACCTCAACGTCGTAACCAAAATCGTAATAACGATCGTCGTCGAAATGAAAATGGTCGCAATAATCGTAATCGCCGTAACGGTAATGAACCTCGTAATACCAACGAAAATCGTAATGATAATCGTCGTGGTAAAAAAGTTGAAGACACGCCAGTTGCTACTGCTAAACCAGTAAAATCAGCTGATAACAAGCCAACTAAACAGCCTAAAGTTCGCAAAGAAATTGTAGAGCAAGGCACTCAATTGGCAGCGGAAGCACAACAAGCACCAGTTCAAACACCTGTAGAAAAACGCGAAAAAACGGTTCAAGTTAAACAACGCCGTCAACGTCGTCAATTACAGAAAAAGGTACGTACTGGTCAATCTGTTGACGTTGAAACTAAAGTAGAAGCTGAAGTAGTAACAGCGGTTGATACTCAAGTACAACCAGCAGTTCCTGTTGAAGCAAATACCGAGCGTAAAGAAGGTCAACGTCGTAACCGTCGTTCTCCACGTCATTTACGTGCTAGTGGTCAGCGTCGTCGTCGTCGTGATCGTCGTCCGTTTAACCCTTCTCGTTTATTTGCTGGTGTTGCATCACCAGAGCTAGCGATGGGTAAAGTTTGTCCTGATTACACGCGAATTTTAGAGCAGAAAAAAGCCAAGCTGCAACAAGAGAAATTCGTAGATAACGAAACTCAAAATGCACAGGATAAAGCAAAACAATCGACACCAGCGAAAGCTAATGTCGGCGGTGTCGCTTTCCCTGAAATGGCAATGGGTAAAGTACTACTTCCTTACATTGCAGCGCCTACTGTAGAAGCGGTAGCTGTAGAAGCAGTCGTTACTGAAACACCAGTAATTGAAACTCCAACAATCAACGAAGCACCTGCGAAAGTAGAAGCCCCTGTTGTTGAACAAAACGTTGAAGTTAAAGAAGAAGTAATTACTCCGGCTGTTATTGCAGTTGAAGAATCGCTAACTCCTGCTGTTAATGTTGTTGCTACAAAGCCTCAATATAAAGGTCAAGCATCTTCTGGTATGACAAAAGCAAGCGGTCCAACAGAGATTAAAGAAATCACTGTAACGGCTGCAACATTCAGAACAGAACGCTTTGTACCAAAACAAGCGGGTAGCCAAACAGCCACTTCTCAAGCAAGTGCTGTAATGGCAAAAACGGCTGGTTTATAACTTTTTAGGCTAACGCCTTCTAATAGATAAACCTGAATTAAAGCAAGTTACGTTTCGGCGTAACTTGCTTTTTTTATATTGATAACCTGAATAAATATTGAACTTCATCACGCATTTCTGTACGATCCTCGTCATAAATGACTGAAAAACAACCAAGAAGATATCTAAAAAACATGTTTGAATTCCCAAAATTTTCTAATCATTCAGTAAAGAATGATGTTCTATCAGGACTAACCGTTGCGCTGGCTCTTGTTCCAGAAGCCGTAGCCTTTGCCTTTGTTGCCGGTGTTGACCCAATGGTTGGCCTTTATGCTGCATTTATCGTTGGTTTAATTACGTCTATCATTGGCGGACGTCCAGGCATGATCTCTGGTGCAACAGGCGCTATGGCTGTTGTTATGGTTACTCTTGTTGCTATGCACGGCGTTCAATACCTTTTTGCTGCCATTTTACTCGCCGGTATTCTGCAAATTACCGCTGGTTTATTAAAACTAGGTAAATTTATTCGTATCGTTCCACACCCTGTAATGATCGGTTTTGTAAATGGCCTCGCTATTGTTATTTTCCTTGCTCAACTTGGCCAGTTTAAAGCCCCGGATGCGCTAGGTAATCTTGATTGGTTACAAGGTCCAGAAATGATGCTAATGCTTGGTCTTGTTGCATTAACAATGGCTATCATTTATTTTTTACCAAAACTAACCACGGCTGTTCCTTCTTCTTTAGTTGCTATCATCGTTGTAACTGGTTTAGTTCAAGGATTAGATTTAGACACCCGTACTGTTGTTGATTTCTTGCGTACAATGAGTGGAGATGAAGCTGCAACACTTGCTGGTTCACTGCCTACCTTCTCTGTACCTAATGTTCCTCTTTCTTTAGAAACCTTATACATCATTTTCCCATACGCATTAATTTTAGCGGCAATCGGTCTAATCGAGTCATTACTGACCCTAACCGTCATTGATGAAATGACAGGTACTCGCGGCCAATCTAACCGTGAATGTATTGGCCAAGGCGTTGCGAACGTAACTTGTTCTGTATTTGGTGCGATGGGCGGCTGTGCAATGATTGGTCAATCTATGATCAATGTAAACTCAGGTGGCCGTGGTCGTTTATCAGGTATTACCGCCGCACTTGCTCTACTTGGTTTCATTCTTTTCGCTTCTGGCTTAATTGAAATGATCCCATTAGCGGCATTAGTTGGTGTTATGTTCATGGTTGTTATTGGTACCTTTGAATGGGCTACATTCAAACTGGCTCGTCGCGTACCAAAACAAGACTTCTTTGTCATTGTTTTAGTAACCGTGGTTACTGTACTAACCGACCTTGCTGTTGCCGTTGGTGTTGGTGTTGTCGCTTCTGCGCTAATGTTTGCATGGCAACACGCGAAACACATTTACTCAACAAATTCAGTTTCTAACGACGGTTCTAAGGTTTATGAAATTAACGGCCCAATCTTCTTTGGTTCTGCTGCTAACTTCTTAGAGTTATTTGATGTAGAAAATGACCCGCAAGACATCGTGATTGACTTTGCGGCATCACGAGTGGTAGATCACTCAGCGATTGAAGCGGTTGATACTATCGCTGAACGCTACTCTAAAGCTGGTAAAAAAGTACATCTGCGCCATTTAAGTCAAGATTGCCATGCGCTTCTAAACAAGGCTGGTAGCCTAGTAGAGATTAATGTGCAAGAAGATCCAATCTACAAAGTGGTTAGCCAATAGTTGTTCTTTCACTTTTATAATTGATTGATAATAAAAATCCCGATATGGTTCTCCTATCGGGATTTTTGTATTTATCCCGTGACAAAAATTAAAACGGCTTCCTCCTCTTATTTAATGGAATAAAAAATGACTGACCGAGAACAAAAAAACGAACGCTATAAACAACGTCAATCAAAGATCAAAGAAAATGTAGATAAGCGTGTAGAAGAAGCACAAACAGAAAAAGGTTTACTGATTGTAGTTACCGGCAATGGAAAAGGTAAAACAACATCAGGTTTTGGTACCGTAGCCAGAGCCGTTGGCCATGGCTTAAATTGTGTTGTTGCTCAATTTATTAAAGGTACTTGGGATTGTGGCGAAAGAAACTTACTAGAAAGTCATGGCGTCCCTTTCTATGTAATGAAAACAGGATTTACTTGGAATACACAGGATAAAACCGCTGATACAGAAGCCGCACAGCGTGTATGGAAAGAGTGCAAGAAAAGTCTATCTGATGAGTCAATCGATCTCGTTTTATTAGATGAGATGACTTATATGGTCACTTATGGCTATATTGACTTAGAGGAGCTTAAAGCGGCTTTGATAAATCGCCCCAAAATGCAATCGGTGGTAATTACAGGACGAGCAGCCCATCGTGAATTAATTGAAATGGCTGACACGGTATCTGAAGTTCGAAATGTAAAACACGCCTTTGATTCAGGTGTTAAAGCCCTAAAAGGCATCGACTGGTAGGTTACCTCTCTATCCTTAATAATAAATAAAATGGCCTGTATCAATCATGATTACAGGCCATTTTTAACTGTTATTATTACGGTAAATTAATTAAAAAGTCCTTTCAGCAGTTTATTTGCTGCTTCTTTTACTTTTTCATCCTTAATTTTATCACCATACTTCTCTTCAAGTTTTTCTATACCACGATCAATTTCTTTCTTGGCTTTCTGTTGCAGAACATCATCAAATTCAAGCTTATATTTTGGCTTAGCCCATGGCCCAGTAATTCTAATTGGTATGGTTATGTCTTTTAGATCATCAATGTCTTTACCGCCCTGGCCTTTTAATGTGCCAACAATTGATGTTTTAATTAGCATGTTCGCCGTTTCATGAACGTAATCAGCAGAACCGTTACCATGAATACGCAGTAATGGGGATATCATTTTAATATTTTTCGTCGTTGCGTTACCTTTTGATAAATAAAAGTCCGCCGTTAACGCGCTAAAATCTGTTTTCTCAGCTTCTTCACTGCCCTTAACTTTTTCACCTTTAATCTTTGCATAGGTCGTGCGGATCAATAATGGAATATTAATGCCATTAACAGCACCATCGGCAAAATTAATTGATGCTTTACCTTTAAGGTTTTCTTTTAAGGCACTTGGTTTTAAGCTCTTACCTGAAACATTCAGTGCCATATTACCATTGCCTTCAATGAGGCTTTCACCCATAACATCTGTCAGTAAAGGAGCAACTTGTACCCCTTTGATTGATTGCTTAATACTATACGTGGGCGTGGTTTTACGAGCATCCAAGGTCGCAGTCATATCAATAGCACCATCGTATAGATCAGAGTGGAATTTCGTCAGTTTTAACACCCCACGATTAACTGAAAATACCGAGGTTACATTTTGCATCTTGGCATTATTTGCCTTAAATTTATCAATAACAACCGAGCCTGCCACATCAAGTGTTTTTAATGCACTTAAATCAGGTTCCACTTCTTTCGCCTTACTCGCTGATACTTTTTTATTACTGTTTGTTGTTTTTTCAGTTGCTGTTGCTTCACTTTGAGGTAAGGTTGCTAATAATGCATCAACATCAACATTTGGACTCTGCAATTCAAAACGTACCTTAGGAATATCGTTTAACTGAACGCTCATCTTGCCATTAAAATCAGTATCTACCGCTGACAGAGCCAATTTTTCAATCTTTAAATACGATTTATTTAAATCAAATGAGCTGTTAAAACCAATAACGGCCGTAACATCTTCATTTGGTATCCCTTTTCCCTTCACATTATTTGTACTTGAAAAGTCTTTAACTTGAACAACGTCTAATGCTTTTGGAACATATAATGCAAATGTAGAGTTTGAACTTACTTGAAGTGCATTAGCCTTACCCGCCGCCTTTAAACGAATGTTCGCCCACTCATCAAAAGAGAATTGATCAATGCTGAATGTGATATCTTTAAATTTATTTGATGCATCAGAATAAGAAGCAGTAAACTCAGTCTGTTTTAATGACGCCGCATCTAATGTAGCGGCAATATTTAACTCAGTCTTACCGTCTAGCGCCACTTTTTGCTGGCCTAAGTCTCCTTTTAAATTAAAAGATAACGTTGCCCACTCACCAGGACTGAACTGAGATAATGACAAATTCATATCACTAAAATACATTTTAGTGCCTGCTTTATCATCTTGAATAAGCACTTTCGCATTGGTTAATGCAATACCGTCTAAAGTCAGCTTCCAATCATTAAGCTGCGCGCTCGGTTTGGTATTTTCAGCGCTAACCGTTTCTGTTGGTATTACTTCCGCGGTAGCATCTTTTACTTTTTCCGGCCCAATGTTATCAAGGTTACTCACCCCATTTTTTAAGGTATGCAAAGTAAAAGAGGCACCATCTAGAGTCACTAATCCAATATTAATTTCATGTTGGAGCAATGGACGCACATTAAGATCTAAAACCGCATTATTAAACTTCACAAGATCAGGAGTAGCGAAGCCATCTGGATTACTTAGAGCGACCTCACCAATAGAGAAGCCAATCGTTGGAAAAAAACGCCAGTCGATATCGCCATCAATGGTTAACTGACGACCAGTCTGCGCTTCTACCTGCTCTTTTATCAGCGGTTTGAAGTCATTGGGATTCACAAGCAGCACTAGCACAAAAAATGCAACGATGACTGCGATAAACGGAATGCTAATTAATAAGGCTATTTTTTTCACGACCAAAATCCATCTATTGTATTTAAAGGGTTAAAATAGTGTTTTTTATGCCATTAGTTAGACATAAAAAACATACGGTTATCTATAGTTATATACCTAAATATTTCAAAGTGACAGAAAGCAGACAAAAAAAAGGCCAACAATGACGTTGACCTCTTTAAAAATCACTATATTACGCTTTTAGTAAGCGTGAAATATGAGCTTTCAATACATCAATCGCAATTCTGTTTTTACCACCGCGTGGAACAATGATATCTGCATGTTGTTTTGATGGATCAATAAATTGCATAAACATTGGGCGTACTGTTTTCTGGTATTGCTGGAATACCGATTCCATTGTACGGCCACGTTCTTCTACATCACGCTTAGCGCGGCGTAACAAACAAATATCTAATGGCGTATCCATAAACACACTTGCGTGCATTAAATTACGTAAACGCGGATCAGTTAAAAGTAGAATACCCTCTAGGATGATCACTTTTTTAGGAGTCATCACATCGACTTCAGAAGTGCGAGTATGCTCTGTATAGCTGTAGGTTGGAATATCAACCGCTTCACCACGCATAAGCTGTTCAAGATGCTCACAAAGTAATTCGTGATCAAGTGCGCTTGGGTGATCGTAATTTGTTTTGACTCTTTCTTCCATGGTCAGGTGGCTTTGGTCCTTGTAGTAACTGTCTTCAGTTATTACACCAATTTGATGATCGCCAACTTTTGCTCGTAGTTCATTATAAATAGTCGAAGCGATCAAACTCTTACCTGAAGCTGATGCCCCTGCAATACCTACGATAATACAGTTTTGATTACTGTTCTCTGACATAAAAGATACCTAAAAGTGTGCGAGATGCGGTGATTAAAATAAAACCGCCTAATTATAGGGATTACGAACTACACTTTCCACCGATAATTACACTTAACTTTGACACTATAATGACTTGAACATTATTTGGTCAACAATGACCTCTCCTTGCCAATATAATCGGCTAGACACCTGCTCTGCTAACTGAATATAGAGCTGACTGTGGGCACTTGTCACATTGGAAGCCACACTTGGCGTCCCAGAATCCGTTTCACTTCGAATATCAATATGTAAAGGAAGCTTACCTAATAATGGAATCGCATAATGTTTCGCCATTGATTCTGCACCGCCAGTCCCAAAGATTGCTTCTTCATGCCCACATTGAGAACAAATATGCACACTCATATTTTCAACCACACCAATCACGGGAATATCCACTTTAGTAAACATATTAACCCCTTTGATTGCATCCATTAACGCGAGATCTTGAGGAGTCGTGACAATCAATGCTCCCGTTGTCGGGATTTGCTGCGACAGGGTTAATTGAATGTCACCAGTACCAGGTGGCATATCAATGACTAAATAATCCAAGTCAGGCCATAAGGTTTCATTCACCAACTGTGATAAGGCTTTAGAGGCCATTGGACCACGCCATACTGCCGCTTCTGCTTTATCTACTAAATAACCAATTGAGTTACTATAGAGACCATGAGCTTCAACTGGCATCATTCGATTATTATCAACAATGTTTGGTTTTCTATCTTCAACACCCAACATTAGAGGTACAGATGGCCCATAAATATCAGCATCTAAAATCCCAACTCTCGCGCCTAGATGTTGGAGTGCTAATGCTAAGTTAACCGCCGTCGTTGATTTACCCACCCCACCTTTACCAGAGCTTACTGCAATAATATTTTTAACGCCTTTCACTGCCGGTTTATTTGTTTTTAAAGTCGCAGGTTTCATGACAATTACGACGGATAATGACGGTGTCGCTAAGATTACTTTTTGTGATTTCACCCAAGAGAGTAATTCCTGCTTAATTGAGTCAGAAACAAAAGGTAATGTTACTGTAATCACCCCTGTTGCCGCGATTGAAACCATATTAGGGATCTCAGCCCAACCCTCACAAAGTTGTGGGTGCGTAAATTCATTTAACCAATTTTTAATCTCTGCCATCGTTGTAAATGCCATCTTAGCAACTCCTCATCTATTTTTACCCATCCTATCACTAATTGAACCCTTGATCCTCTATGCTTTCTAGCTCGCTTCAGGTACTATTTATCTCTTAAAATTTTCACCCATCACATTAAGCGAAAGAGAAGATATGGCTACAGATCCGAGAAAAATTCTGGTTACATGTGCTCTACCGTATGCAAACGGTTCAATCCACCTAGGTCATATGCTTGAGCATATCCAAGCGGATATCTGGGTTCGTTACCAACGTTTACGCGGCAACAACGTTAACTTTATTTGTGCAGATGACGCTCATGGCACACCAATCATGCTTAAAGCTCAACAGATGGGTATTACTCCTGAAGAAATGATTGCAGCAGTTAGCGAAGAGCATCAAAAAGATTTTTCAGGCTTTGACATTAGCTTTGATAACTATCACAGCACACACAGTGATGAGAACCGTGAACTAGCCTCTCATATCTACCTAGAGCTAAAAAAGAACGGTTTTATTACTAGTCGTACTATCTCTCAGTTATTTGACCCTGAAAAAGAGATGTTCTTACCTGACCGTTTTGTAAAAGGCACATGCCCGAAATGTAAATCAGAAGAGCAATACGGTGACAACTGTGATAACTGTGGCGAAACGTACAGCCCTACTGATTTAATCAATCCTAAATCAGCCGTTTCAGGCGCAACACCTGTGATGAAAGATTCAGAGCATTTCTTCTTTGACTTGCCTCAATTTGAAAGCATGCTAAAAGAGTGGACTCGTTCTGGCTCTCTTCAAACTGAAACTGCAAATAAAATGCAAGAATGGTTTGAATCTGGTTTACAACAATGGGACATCTCTCGTGATGCGCCTTATTTTGGTTTTGAAATCCCAGGTGAAACTAACAAGTTCTTCTACGTTTGGCTAGATGCCCCAATTGGCTACATGGGTTCATTCAAAAACCTTTGTAACAAGCGTGACGATCTAAACTTTGATGAGTACTGGAAGAAAGACAGCACCACAGAGCTTTACCACTTCATTGGTAAAGACATTGTTTACTTCCACAGCCTATTCTGGCCTGCAATGCTAGAAGGCTCAGGTTTCCGTAAGCCAAACAATGTATTTGTTCATGGTTACGTTACTGTGAATGGCGCAAAAATGTCTAAATCAAAAGGCACATTCATTAAAGCAGGTACTTACTTAAATCACTTAGATCCTGAGTGTTTACGTTATTACTACGCCGCTAAACTTAACAGCCGTATTGATGATCTTGATTTAAACCTTGAAGATTTCACTCAACGTGTAAACTCTGATGTCGTTAATAAGATTGTTAACCTCGCTTCTCGTAACGCTGGTTTCATTACTAAACGTTTTGATGGCAAACTTTCTGATAACTTCGTTGCTCCTGAACTTTACAACGAATTCGTTGCTGCTGAAGGTCGCATTGCTGAGCTATACGAAACGCGTGAATTTAGTCGTGCTATTCGTGAAATTACCGCGCTTGCTGATAAAGCAAACCAGTACATTGACGAAAAAGCACCTTGGGTTCTTGCAAAAGAAGAAGGTAAAGAACAAGAGCTACAAGAAGTCGCTTCTGTTGGTATTAACCTGTTCCGCGTATTAATGGCTTACCTAAAACCTGTAATGCCAGAGCTTGCTGCACGTACTGAAGCTTTCTTAAATGAAACACTGACGTGGGAAGGCATTGCACAACCACTAACGTCTCATGAGATCACTAAGTTCAAAGCACTATTTGCTCGTATTGATCCTAAGAAAGTAGAAGCAATGGTTGAAGCTTCAAAAGCAGATGCAGCTATTGAAATGGCAGCAAAAGAGAAAGCGGAAGCGGACAAAGAAAAAGCAAGCCAAACGGAACTAGACAAAGAACCAATCGCGGATGAGATTGAATTCGATGCGTTCGAAGCGGTTGATATGCGTATTGCTCGTATTATCTCTTGTGAAGAAGTTCCAAAGGCAAATAAACTGCTTAAATTCCAATTGGACATCGGCGGTGAAACTCGTCAAGTATTCTCTGGAATTAAATCAGCATACAAACCTGAAGAACTAGAAGGCAAGCTAACTGTTATGGTTGCTAACCTTAAACCTCGTAAGATGAAGTTTGGTATGTCTGAAGGCATGATCCTAGCTGCAGGCCCTGGTGGTAAAGATCTTTGGATCCTTGAGCCACACGACGGCGCTCAACCTGGTATGCGCGTAATGTAATTCTTTTTCTAAAAGATAATACCAATCGTAGTAAATAACTGCTCATCCTAGCTAGTTAAAATGCTCGATAACTGCGTTGAAATTTTTGATTGTAGAATAACTACTTATCGAAAAATTTCGCCTTGTTCTCAATCATTTTTCCTGCGCTATTTCTGATCACTTACTTACTGTGATTGGTATAACTTACAAACAAAAATAGAGACCAAATGGTCTCTATTTTTTTATCTATTTATAGGTGATTACAAACTTATAAAACAGACGCTAAAGAAAGATTAATCTCATTTAATACTTGTAATGGATTCTCAGCTTGTGTGATCGGGCGGCCTATCACTAAATAATCAGAACCTGAAATCATTGCATCTACCGGTGTCATAATTCGTTTTTGATCACCTACAGCAGAGCCAGCAGGACGAATACCAGGAGTCACCAATTTAAATTCTTTACCTAGATCTGCTTTTAACATTGATGCTTCTTGTGCTGAACATACAACGCCATCTAAACCACTATTCTTCGTCAATGCAGCAAGACGTTTCACTTGTTCTTGTGGCGCAATATCTAAACCAATACCCGCCAAATCTTGTTGCTCCATACTTGTCAGTACTGTTACACCAATAAGTAATGGTCGATCTTTACCATACGGTTCTAAAATCTCACGTGATGCCGTCATCATACGCTCACCGCCACTCGCGTGAACATTAACCATCCATACACCCATTTCAGCAGCAGCACGCACCGCTTTTGAACATGTATTCGGAATATCATGAAACTTTAAATCTAGAAAAACAGAAAAACCACGCTTATGAAGCTCTTTTACAAACTCAGGGCCAAATAAAGTAAACATCTCTTTGCCTACTTTTAGTCGGCAAGAGCTAGGATTAATTTTATCAACAAATGCTAATGCGTCTGCTTGATTGTCATAATCCAATGCCACAATCACCTTTTGGTCTTTCATTTTCTCTCCTTGGGAAATTAATCTACTTACATTTTATTTAAAAAAAGAGGCACAAATTGCGCCTCTTAATTATTCACCATCTAAACCTTTAATAGGCTTAATAACGCCCCATCCTTTACAAGAAGGACATTGCCAAAACAATCGATGAGCAGAGAAACCACACTTAACACAGCGATAATTTGGCTTCATTTTTAGTTGTTCCCCTACCAAGTTTTGTAAACTTGCTAGGCTTGCTTTTGCTCGACCATCTTCAGCGTCATCAACATGATAGCCCATCAGACGATAGAAGCCTTTCATTGTTGGATTTTTAAGAAGCTGCTTGGTCATATAACTTTGTGCTAACGCCGTGCCTTCGTGCTTAGCGATTAAATTAGAAAACATAAGCTCTGCACTTGCTCCAGCCCCTTTTGCAATAGCTTCTTTTAAGAAGTTAAGCAGTGAGCCTTCTCTATCTAGATGTTCATAGCACTCAGCTAATAGCGGCAACGCTTCACTTATGAAGTCGATATCTTGATCTAATACCGACTCTAACTGGCTTGCAGCGCCTTTATAATTTTCTTCTTCTATGAGTAACTTAGCCATCATAATTGATGCACGTACACATTGATTATCAACAGATAATGCTTTTTTTAAATTCTGTTTGGCTTTGTTTAGGTTACTCTCTGCGAGTTCTTGCATTGCTAATTCACAGTAGTAGTGAGCTATATCAGGTTTTAGCTTTTTCTTACCCATTTTGACTAAACTGTTAGCAAAGGTAATGGCTTGTTCCCATTCACGAGTTTGTTGATGAATAGCGACAAGTTGCAATAAAGCAGCTTCTCTATGATCCGGTTCATCGATCAATTGCTCAAATATTTTTTCAGCTCGATCGAGAATACCAGCAACCATATAATCTTTGGCTAATTGCTGTAGAGCGATATTACGTTGGTCTAACGTTAGGTTTGGACGAGCAATAAGGTTTTGGTGAATCTTAATGGCTCGATCGACCTCTCCTCGGCTTCTAAAAAGATTACCTAGCGCAAGGTGAGTATCAATCGTATCGCTATCAACTTGGAGTAGTTCGATGAAGTGATCTACCGCTTTATCTGATTGGTCAGAAAGCAATAAATTCAAGCCCGCCACATATTGACGTGACAGGTGATTAGTATCTCTTTGACGTTGTTGTCTCGCACTCCTATTACCCATATACCAGCCATATCCAGCTGCAATAGGTAATAATAGGAATAGCAACTCTAACATTCAGTTATTACCCTTTTGTTGAATCTAAACGTAATTTATCCAACTCAAGCGTTTTCTTTTCAAGACGTTTACGTAAACGGCGCTGAGTCATACTTACTTTTAAATACATACTTCCGCAAATCAACCAACCGAGGCCAAAACCAGTCGCAAAGAAAATACCAAGTAAAGTAGATAATTGGAAATCACCTTGAGCTAATAAGTAATTAAAATTTACAATAATCTGATTCTGTGCACCCACAGCTAATGAAATCAAAAATAAAATAATCAATAAAACAGCAACAACAATTTTCACTGGTATTTCCTCCAGTTAATGAATATCCAAAGTATCTTATTTTACAGATCTAAAGATACACCTAAACGCACTGAAAATGAACATAAAAAAACGGCATACTAAAAAGTATGCCGTTTTTATATGCCAATTCACATTAGCTGAAATTCACACGTTCACGCAGTTCTTTACCTGGTTTAAAGTGAGGAACGAATTTACCGTCCAATTCAACTTTATCACCAGTTTTTGGATTACGACCTAAACGAGGCTCTCGATAGTGTAGAGAAAAACTACCAAAACCACGAATCTCTATACGATCCCCGCCCTCTAGCGTTGTTGCCATCTGTTCAAGGATTTCCTTGACTGTATCTTCAACCTGCTTAGCAGAAAGTTGAGGCTTTTTACTACACAGTTGTTCAATCAGTTCAGATTTTGTCATAAATGACCTCTCCTACGTTATCGAAAGAAAAGGGAGCATTACGCTCCCTTTAAATTTACTTATTCGCCTTTAGCAGCTTTGAAAGCATCAGCCATAGCGTTACCGAAACCACCGTCTTCAGACTTAGTGTTCAGTGAAGCCATTGCTTCTTGCTCGTCAGCTTCATCTTTAGCTTTGATAGATAGGTTAACTACGCGGTTCTTACGGTCTACACCAGTGAACTTCGCTTCAACGCTATCGCCAACGCTTAAGATTAAAGATGCATCTTCAATACGGTCACGAGAAAGCTCAGAAGTACGGATGTAACCTTCTACGCTGTCTGCAAGAGTGATTGTAGCGCCTTTAGCGTCAACAGCTGAAACAGTACCGTTTACTAGAGTACCTTTCTTGTTGTCTGCTAGGTAGTTGTTAAATGGGTCTTCTTCCATTTGTTTAACACCTAGAGAAATACGCTCACGCTCTGCATCTACTGCTAGAACTACAGCAGAGATTTCGTCGCCTTTCTTGTACTCACGTACCGCGTCTTCACCTGTAGCATTCCAAGAAATGTCAGATAGGTGAACTAGACCGTCGATGCCGCCGTCAAGACCGATGAAGATACCAAAGTCAGTGATAGATTTGATCTTACCAGTAACGTGGTCGCCTTTAGCTTGCGCTTCAGCGAATGTCTGCCATGGGTTAGCTTTACATTGCTTAAGACCTAGAGAGATACGACGACGTTCTTCGTCAATCTCAAGAACCATAACCTCAACTTCGTCGCCTACATTAACAACTTTAGAAGGGTGGATGTTCTTGTTAGTCCAATCCATTTCAGAAACGTGTACTAGACCTTCAACGCCTTCTTCGATTTCAACGAAGCAGCCGTAGTCAGTTAGGTTAGTAACACGACCAGAAAGTTTGTGACCTTCTGGGTAACGCTTAGCGATAGCTACCCATGGATCTTCGCCAAGTTGCTTAAGACCTAGAGAAACACGAGTGCGCTCACGATCGAACTTAAGAACTTTAACATTGATCTCGTCACCAACATTTACGATCTCAGATGGGTGCTTAACACGCTTCCAAGCCATATCTGTGATGTGTAGTAGACCGTCAACGCCACCTAGATCAACGAATGCACCGTAGTCAGTAAGGTTCTTAACGATACCTTTAACTTCCATGCCTTCTTGTAGAGAAGCAAGTAACTCGTCACGCTCAACACTGTTTTCAGATTCGATAACAGCACGACGTGAAACAACAACGTTGTTACGCTTTTGGTCAAGTTTGATTACTTTGAACTCTAGCTCTTTGCCTTCAAGGTGCAGAGTGTCGCGTACTGGACGTACATCAACAAGAGAACCAGGTAGGAATGCACGGATACCGTTAAGTTCAACTGTGAAGCCGCCTTTAACTTTACCGTTGATAACACCCATAACTGTTTCAGCATCTTCGTATGCTTTTTCAAGTTGGATCCAAGCTTCGTGACGCTTCGCTTTCTCACGAGAAAGTTGAGTTTCACCGAAACCATCTTCAACAGCGTCAAGAGCAACGTCTACTTCAGAACCAACTTCAACTTCAAGTTCGCCAGCAGCGTTCTTGAATTGTTCAGCTGGAATTGCTGCTTCAGACTTAAGGCCAGCGTCAACAAGAACGAAACCGTTCTCGATAGCTACTACAGTACCTTTAACGATGCTGCCTTGTTGGAATTCAGTTTCAGATAGAAACTCTTCAAAGAGTTGAGCAAAAGATTCAGTCATTAATTTGATCTTCAATATTAAACGTCCATGGGTATCCTACCGCATGGGGTTGATAGTAAGGTTAGTTATCATCCTTGCAACTAACTAAGTTTTTAATTATAGCTTAGATTCAATAAAAGCAATAGCTTGAGCAACTACTTCTTCAATATTCATTGACGTTGAATCTAATACTAAAGCGTCTTCAGCAGGACGTAATGGCGCGACAGCTCTATTGCGGTCTCGATCATCACGTTCTTGAATTTCGCCTAAAAGACGGTCAAATCTAACATTTAACCCTTTCTGTTGCAACTGCTTCATTCGGCGATTCGCTCGTTCTTCAGCACTTGCATCTAAAAATATCTTAACTTCTGCGCCCGTAAATACGACCGTTCCCATATCTCGGCCATCAGCAACAAGACCAGGAGCTGAAGCAAAGGCTCTTTGACGACGCAATAAAGCTTCACGAACCTGTGGTAATGCTGCTACTTTTGAGGCAGCCATCCCGGTCTCTTCTTTACGAAGCTCAGAAGAGACATCTTCGCCTTCTAAAATGACTTTTACTAAATCACCTTCGGCTTTAAATTGCACATCGAGATTTGCAGCAAGAGGAACAAGTGCCTCTTCTGAACCTAAATCAACGCCATGGTGGATTGCAGCTAATGCTAACACGCGATAAATCGCACCAGAATCTAATAAGTTATAACCTAGCTTTTCTGCAAGTAACATGCACAACGTGCCTTTACCTGCTCCACTTGGACCATCAACAGTAACGACTGGTGAATGAGTTGTCATGGAGTTCTCCAATTATTTATTGTGATTGGTTTCTACGGGCGCATTATACCCAAGTCAGATTATTTATATACTCTAGATAGCCAAAAACTAAAAAAGCCCTGTATCTTTTTATACAGGGCTTATGTCAATAAAATCGTACTCTTATTTGTAAATCAAAAATTACACACTTAACTCTTTTAATTTATCAAAATAATCAGGGAACGTTTTTGATGTACAACCAGGATCATTAATCGTCACTGGCGTATCGCTCAATGCCACAAGAGAAAAACACATCGCCATACGGTGATCATCATAAGTATCTATTGCTGCATGCTTTAATGATGTCGGTGGCGTTATCGTAATGTAATCCTCACCTTCCTCAACTTCTGCACCCACTTTTCTTAATTCTGTCGCCATCGCCGCTAAGCGATCGGTTTCTTTTACACGCCAGTTATATACATTGCGAATAGAGGTCGTACCCTCTGCGAATAACGCTGCGGTCGCTATTGTCATCGCGGCATCAGGAATATGGTTAAAATCCATATCAATAGCTTTTAGCTCTCCTTTGCTGGCAATAACATAATCATCACCCCATTCAATCTCAGCCCCCATAGCCGCTAACGCATCAGAAAACTGAACATCGCCTTGAATGCTTTTTTTGCCAATTCCCGTGACTTTAACTGAACCACCTTTAATGGCTGCCGCCGCTAAGAAATAAGACGCTGACGATGCATCACCTTCAACAAGAAAATCCCCCGGCGCGACATACGTTTGATTAGCAGGTACAACAAAGGTTTGATAGTTTTGATTATCAATCTTAACTCCAAACGTTGCCATTATATCTAATGTAATATCAATGTATGGTTTAGAGACTAAATCACCCACAATATTAATCGTAGTATCTTGAGTTGATAATGGTGCAGCCATTAAAAAAGCGGTTAAAAATTGACTTGAGATAGAACCATCGATTTCTACCGTTCCGCCTTTTAATCCTGTCCCTTTAATTTTTAATGGTGGGTAGTTTTCATTTTCTAAATATTCAACATCAGCGCCCGCCGCTTTTAATGCGGAAACTAAATGACCAATGGGACGCTCTTTCATGCGAGGTTCGCCAGTAAGAACGAACTCCCCTTTACCAAGGCATAATGCAGCGGCTAATGGTCGCATTGCTGTTCCTGCATTACCAAGAAAGAGTTCCAAAGCTTCAGTTGACTCAAAGGCATGGCCTAAGCCAATAACTTCACACACTGTTTTATCTTCGGATAAATTATATTTCACCCCTAATGACTTTAATGCATTAAGCATGTGACGAATATCATCACTATCAAGTAGGTTGGTAAGTGTTGTTTTCCCTGAAGCTAATGCGGCAAGTAATAATGCTCGATTTGAAACACTTTTTGAGCCAGGTAGATTTATTTGACCATCAATTTTTGAAATTGGTTGAAGAGTTAAGCTTTCCATGTTTATGTAAAAATTCCTATACAAATAAATAATAATGCTACGCTCGGTATTTCACCTCATGATTGCATAGCTGTTTCAGCTTTCATTGTTATTTTTTGTTATTCTTCATACTTTCAGAGTAACGAAAACCAAAGCGTTGTACCAGAGCCAATGTCGTCTCTTTACTTAAAAATAATGAATACTTATTTCTTTTACTTATGACTATTTATTTACCCCAACTTGATTCAAATGATACAAGCCCTTTCCCTGTCATCGAAAGTGCATTAAATGATCCTGATGGATTACTTGCAATGGGGGGGGACTTATCCTCAGTTCGTCTACTCAATGCTTACCAACATGGTATTTTCCCTTGGTATAGTAATGGCGATCCTATTTTATGGTGGAGCCCAAGTATTCGAGGTGTTTTTTTACCAGATCAATTTACACCGTCGAAGAGTTTAAAAAAGTTTTTTCGAAAATCAAACTATGAAGTCACCATAAACAAATCAACAGCTCAAGTGATTGAACTTTGTTCATCCACTAGAAGTGCAGAAGAGACGTGGATCATGCCTGAAATGATCCACGCCTATAAGCAGCTCGCAGCATTGGGTATTTGTCATTCTGTCGAAGTCTGGTGTAATAATGAGCTTATTGGTGGACTGTATGGTCTCCAGATCGGCCAAGTATTTTGTGGTGAATCTATGTTTTCATTACAAGCAAACGCCTCTAAGATTGCGTTATGGTTATTTTGCGAACACTTCGTTAACGCTGGAGGAAAATTAATTGACTGTCAAATGATGAACCCTCACCTGGAAAGCCTGGGAGCGATAGAAATGAAACGATCGGACTTTAAGATCACACTGGGCAAACTTGCAAATACTCAGGTAGCATCAAATTGCTATCTACCACAATTATTAGAGGCTAAATAATCACCATGAGTCCATTCTCTCTTGAAGTTGGATTAACCTCCGAAGGCCCTTGCAGCTATCTTCCTGACCAGCAAGAACGCCTAGCTGTCGCAATGGATCAAGAGCTGTATTCGCCTATGGGTTATCAAACATTAATTCGCCTTGGATTTAGACGTAGTGGCTCTACTATTTATAAACCTATGTGTAATGCTTGTAGTGCGTGTCAACCTTTACGAATTGATGCAGAAGAGTTCTCACCAAGTAAAAGTCAAAAACGAATTTTAAATAAATTGTCTGCGTTTACTTGGGAAATAAAAACAGAGATGGATGATGAATGGTTCGCATTATATGAACGATATATAACCGCTCGCCACCGTTCAGGCAGTATGTTTCCTGCGAATAAAGAACAATTTTTTGAATTTTCTCAAGCAGAATGGTTACCTAGCCATTTTCTTCATATTTATGAAAATAATGTTCTTATAGCAATCGCAGTAACCGATATCTTAGTTGACTCCGTCAGCGCTATGTATACGTTTTTTGAGCCAGAGCATCTGTTATCTCTAGGAAGTGTTTCTATTTTAATTCAACTAAAATTATGTAAACAATTACAAAAAAACTGGCTTTACCCTGGTTATCAAATAGACGATTGTCCAGCCATGAAATATAAAGATCGATATAAACCTAACCAAAAGCTAGTAAATATGGTCTGGCGAGGGTAAAATGCCCACCAAACTTTACATACATCATTTTTAAGGGCATTATTGGCCGCTTGAAAATCAGCCAAAGCTATCTATATAAAGAGGATTCAATGGCAAAAGAAGACGCAATTGAGCTGCAAGGCACGGTTCTAGATACTCTACCAAACACAATGTTCCGCGTAGAATTAGAAAACGGTCACGTTGTTACTGCTCATATCTCAGGTAAAATGCGTAAAAACTACATCCGTATTCTTACTGGTGACAAAGTAACAGTTGAAATGACTCCTTACGATTTATCTAAAGGCCGTATTGTCTTCCGTGCTCGTTAATTTGTCATTTTTAGCAAATTAGTTTGCTATAAATAATAATAAAAAAACCCAGTCAATGACTGGGTTTTTTATTATTTAAACATGTATCAATTAATGCACAGCTTCTGCTTCACTGGTAAACTCAAAAGCAAGCTCTCCGCCTTTATTCAGTTTAACTCGAACCGTACCACCATTAACTAACTCACCAAATAACAATTCATTGGCCATTGGTTTTTTCAGGCTCTCTTGAATAACTCGAGCCATTGGACGTGCTCCCATTGCTTTATCATAGCCTTTCTCTGCAAGCCATTCTTTCGCTTCTTTTGATACTTCCATTGATACACCGCGTGCATCTAACTGCACTTGCAATTCAACAATGAACTTATCAACAACAAGAGATATCACATCTTTGCTTAAATGTTCGAACCAAATAATGTTATCTAAACGGTTTCTAAATTCAGGCGTAAAGATTTTTTTAATCGCTGCCATTGCATCAGTACTATGATCTTGTTGAATCAGACCAATCGATTTCTTCACCGTTTCTTGAACCCCGGCATTGGTTGTCATAACAAAAACCACATTACGGAAATCTGCTTTACGACCATTATTATCAGTCAGCGTACCATTATCCATAATTTGAAGTAGTAAGTTAAAAACATCTGGATGTGCTTTTTCTAGCTCATCAAGTAAAACCACAGAATGAGGGTGTTTAATCACGGCATCGGTTAGTAGGCCACCTTGCTCATAACCAACATAGCCTGGAGGAGCACCGATCAAACGACTTACTGTATGGCGCTCTCCATATTCAGACATATCAAAACGAAGAAGTTCAATTCCAAGTGCTTTTGCTAATTGAACCGTTACTTCTGTTTTACCAACCCCTGTAGGTCCAGCAAACAAGAATGAACCAACTGGCTTATTATCCGCACCTAAACCTGCTCGACTTAGCTTAATGGCTTCACATAACACATCAATGCCTTGGTCTTGCCCAAACACTAACATTTTAAGCTTCGTATCCAGTTTTTTCAGTACATCTTTATCACTAGTAGATATTGATTTTTCAGGGATCCGTGCCATCTTAGCCACCATCGATTCAATATCAGCAACATTGATGGTTTTCTTTCGACGACTTGCTGGCATTAAACGACAGCGAGCTCCAGCTTCATCAATTACATCAATGGCTTTATCTGGTAGATGACGTTCATTGATATACTTAGCAGACAACTCTACCGCAGCTCGTAGCGCTTTATTGGTATAACGAACTTCATGATGCTCTTCGTATTTACTCTTAAGTCCAATAAGGATCTTAGTAGTGTCATCCAATGATGGTTCTAGAATATCAATCTTTTGGAAGCGTCGAGCCAAAGCTCGTTCTTTTTCAAAAATAGTGCTGTGCTCTTGATAAGTTGTTGAACCGATACAGCGTAACTTACCGCTGCTTAATAACGGTTTAATTAAGTTTGCAGCATCAACTTGACCACCCGAAGCCGCTCCGGCACCGATAATGGTATGGATCTCATCAATAAATAAAACCGCATGCTCTTCATTCTCAAGCTGCTTTAAGATGGCTTTAAAACGTTTTTCAAAATCACCACGATACTTAGTGCCAGCAAGCAGTGAACCAATATCTAATGAGTAGATGATGCAGTCTTTAATGACATCAGGAACTTGCCCCTCGACAATGCGCCAAGCAAGACCTTCAGCAATGGCTGTTTTACCTACCCCGGCTTCACCTACTAATAATGGGTTATTTTTACGACGACGACACAATACTTGAACTGTGCGTTCAAGCTCTTGATCTCGTCCAATCAGAGGATCAATCCCGCCGTTTTTAGCTACTTGGTTTAAGTTAGTCGCAAAACTTTCTAACTGATCTTCGGAATTAGCTTCGACTGCTGTTTCGACATTATTTGAATTGCTATTTTCATCTCCGTGATCAGGAGCACCGTGAGAGATAAAATTAACAATATCTAATCGGCTAATGTCATTCTTTTTAAGGAGGTATGCGGCATGCGATTCTTGCTCACTAAAAATAGCGACAAGAACATTTGCACCAGTGACTTCACTGCGCCCTGATGATTGAACATGAAAAACAGCTCGCTGAAGAACACGTTGAAAGCTTAAAGTAGGTTGAGTTTCACGACTTTCATCATCAACAGGAATCAACGGTGTCGTTTGTGTAATGAATTCATCAATTTCAGTTGCCAATACCTTTAAATCGGTATGGCAAGCTAAAAGAGCTTCGTGAGCAGATGGGTTCTCTAATAGAGCAAATAATAAATGCTCTACTGTCATGAATTCATGACGCTTTTCTCGTGCACGAGCAAACGCGCTGTTTAAACTCGCTTCTAATTCTTTATTTAGCATAGGAACCTCCCAAAACACCAAAATATGGTGTAACGAACAAACTTACGCTTGTTCCATTGTACACAGCAGTGGGTGCTCATTATCACGCGAATACGTATTGACTTGCGCAACTTTAGTTTCTGCAACTTCAGCAGTAAAAACCCCACATACTGCTTTCCCTTCATAATGCACTGTTAGCATTAATTGTGTTGCTTTTTCCAAATCCATGGAAAAAAATTTATCTAAAACTTCGACAACAAACTCCATTGGAGTGTAATCATCATTATTTAAAACCACCTTATACATTGCTGGTGGTTTTAACCCAGTTTTCTCCAATTCCAAGACATCTGAATCAGGAGAAATCCATTCATATGGTTTGCTCATGTCGCCAACTGATTAGTTAAATAACATTCCCAGATACCTTTTAGTATCCCCTTATTATTCAGCCTAATCCAGACCGGTAACGACATCAAACAAAAGATGTCATTTTCATGTCTTTATCACTTATTTTTTACTTAATCGAATACAAAATCGACGATACAAACTAAAGGATAGTGTGTTTTTTTTGTTATCACCAACTTATTTATCAGCCTGATATTACTGATAATATTGTTAACTCAAGATGTAAGATGAGACACAAATGTAACAAAAGTAAACAAAATGCACTTGACTCCCTCTTTAGATTTAATAGAGTGTACTAATTAGTGGTTATCAATTAATCAGATTTTTAATTGATAAACATTATGCTAGGTAAATTAAATGCAGAGGGATGTATAGCATGGCAACAGGTACAGTAAAATGGTTCAATAACGCCAAAGGGTTTGGCTTCATTTGTCCTGAAAGTGAAGATGGTGATATTTTTGCTCACTATTCTACAATTGAAATGGATGGCTATCGCACATTAAAAGCGGGACAAGCCGTTACCTATGAAATCCATCAAGGACCAAAAGGCTTTCATGCAAGTGAAATAAAACCACTTGAGGGAGAAGTTGCTAAGTAACTTCACTTTATGTGATAGCCAAAAAGGTGAGTAATGATACTCACCTTTTTTGAACCTATCGTAATAGCAAAACTCCAACGGCTATAAATACTGTAGATGAGCAAGAAAAAATAAAAAGCAGCGAATAAAACCGCTTTTTACTTCTCTATTTATCGATTATGAGGAACAACTAATTTCCATTTTCTTACCCCACTCAGGAGGCAAACAAGCATACTGTTCAAAATCAGGATGTTCATCAAATGGCGACGCTAGTAACATAGCTAATACCTCAGCGTCACTGTAATCCCCCTCTTTAGCCTTATCAATCGCCTGCTGAGCTAAATAGTTTCGAAGAATGTATTTAGGGTTTACCTTTCTCATCTCTCTACAACGCACCTCGGCATTCTCTGCTTCACTTTCACAACGAATTAAATAAAAGTCCATCCATAACGTTGCCGCGTCTCTATCTATAAATAAATCCACCACCGTTTGCTTATCTTGAGTATCTAAATAAGATAGGGATCTCATAAAGCGGGTGTAATCAACTGAATGTTGAGACAACAACTCAAACATCGATTCAAATAAACGACTGTCCCCCTCTTGCTTAGAGAGCAGGCCCAATTTTTTCCGCATCGCTTGGCTAAAATAAGCGTGTAATTGAATTTCGTATTGCTCTAAAGAGGCTGCTAAATCTGATTTATCAATCAATGCAGACAAAGAATGAGCCAGTGCAGATAAATTCCATAATCCTATTTTAGGCTGTTGATTAAATGCATAGCGTCCTTGGTAGTCAGAATGATTACAAATGTAACCAGGCTCATAATCATCAAGAAAACCAAAAGGACCATAATCAAAGGTTTGGCCAATAATCGACATATTATCCGTATTCATAACTCCATGAGCAAACCCAACCGCCTGCCACTGAGCAATCATATATGCCGTTCTAGCTATAATTTCATTGAACATTGCAACATATGGTTTCTCTTCATTTAAGCAATCAGGAAAATGCCATTCAATCACTTTATCCGCTAATAATTTCTGCTCTGCCAATAAATTGGAATAAAACAGATGCTCAAAATGACCAAATCGAATATGAGTCTCAGCCATTCGAATAAGTAAGGCTCCTGTTTCATAACCTTCTCTAAAAACAGGTGTATCACTCGTCATCATCCCTAATGCTCTTGTTGTAGGAATGCCCAACCCTGCCATCGCCTCACTACACAGATATTCACGAATAGTAGAGCGCAATACTGCACGGCCATCACCAGAACGAGAATAAGGCGTTAGCCCTGCTCCTTTTAAATGAAGATCAAAACAGTTTCCTTCTTTATCTGCTATTTCAGCAAGTAATAATCCTCGTCCATCACCAAGATCTGGATTATAGCCACCAAATTGATGTCCGGCGTATTTCATCGCTAATGGTGAAAAAACAGACGGCACAATCTCCCCAGAAAAAGAAGATAACAGCTCTGGGTTATTCTGCGGCATTTCAGGTAAACCAAATCTCATAGCCAATTCACTGTTCCATATAAGCCAATCAGCGTTTTCTAGTGGCGTTGGTTGAACATAAGTAAAAAAACAACGAGGCAGTTCTGAATAACGGGTAGTAATTGAAAAGGCATTCCAAAAAGACATGAGAGTAATCCATTAACGGTGCAATGGACTAACGCTAGCATATTGATAAATTATATGACAGAAATGAAAAAAGCCGCACTAACCATGAGGTTAATGCGGCTTTTCCAATTTGGTACGCCCTGAAGGATTCGAACCTTCGACCACCTCCTTAGAAGGGAGGTGCTCTATCCAGCTGAGCTAAGGGCGCTCTATGGGGTGGGATTATACGAATATACGAAAACAGATCAATCCTTTTCTTATCATTATCTTGCTGAATGCTGAAAAATAAAGCAGATTGCCTATTGTTTGATTAAATATAAGCCTTTAACTTCATTCTCATTAGCATATTTATGGATACTGTTATTTTTATAATTTCACAAGCAGAGAAAGCAATCGTTTGCGTCTAGCTATTACTATTTAATTCTGAGACAATACGAACGTCAATCAGTCAAAGCCCTTGTATAGGATTATTATGACCGCTCAAATTATCGATGGAAAACTTATCTCCCAAACTGTTCGCTCAGAAGTTGGGGCTCGTGTTAAAGCTCGCGTAGAAGCCGGATTACGCGCTCCAGGGCTAGCCGTAGTATTAGTTGGACAAGATCCAGCCTCTCAAGTTTATGTTGGAAGCAAGCGCCGTGCTTGTGAAGAAGTCGGCTTTATTTCAAAATCTTATGATTTACCAACGACAACAACAGAAGCTGAATTGCTTTCTATTATTGACACATTAAACCAAGATGCAGAAATTGATGGTATTTTAGTTCAGCTACCTCTTCCTGCTGGAATGGACAGCACCAAAATTTTAGAGCACATTGACCCAGAAAAAGACGTCGATGGCTTCCACCCATACAATGTAGGCCGTCTTTCTCAACGTATTCCAAAGTTACGTTCATGCACCCCAAAAGGTATTATCACTCTGCTTGATCGTTACAATATTCAAGTACGTGGAATGCACGCGGTTGTTGTTGGAGCATCAAACATCGTTGGTCGCCCAATGACCCTTGAATTACTGCTTGCTGGCTGTACGACTACAACTTGTCACCGATTCACTAAAGATCTTGAACACCATATTCGTCAAGCCGATCTTGTTGTGGTTGCCGTTGGTAAACCAAACTTCATTCCAGGTGAGTGGATTAAAGAAGGCGCTGTCGTGGTCGATGTCGGCATCAATCGCTTAGATTCAGGTAAATTAATTGGTGATGTTGAATACGATGTAGCAAAAACAAAAGCAAGTTACATCACCCCTGTTCCTGGTGGCGTCGGCCCAATGACAGTGGCTAGTTTGATTGAAAATACCTTATTAGCTTGTGAACAATACCACTGCAAATAGCATAAACTATTAACTAAAATATCAATTAGCGAGCTTTATTAGGCTCGCTTTTTTTATATCTGCGCACTGCCACATTTCTTGATTAAATTTCATCCTATTTTCAGTTTTTTCTTGGACAAAATAAGGGTTTAGTAACTAACCTTAAGATGCTTAATAAAAAAATGGATGACAAGAGGAAATGGATATGAGTATTTTTGACCACTATCAAGCCCGTTATGAAGCGGCAAAAGATGAAGAGATTTCACTGCAAGATTTCTTGTCCTTATGTAGTAATGACAAAAGTGCTTATGCCAATGCAGCAGAAAGACTTCTCATGGCTATTGGGGAACCGGAAGTTATCGACACTGCTCTTGACCCTCAACTTAGCCGTATATTTTCCAACCGAGTGATCTCTCGCTATGAGACATTTAAAGACTTCTACGGTATGGAAGAGCCTATTGAACAGATTATTTCTTACCTAAAACATGCAGCTCAAGGTCTCGAAGAGCGTAAACAAGTGCTTTACCTATTAGGCCCAGTAGGTGGCGGTAAATCATCATTAGCAGAAAAGCTAAAAAGCTTAATGCAAAAATTACCTATTTATATTCTAAGCGCGAATGGCGAAAAAAGTCCCGTCAATGACCATCCCTTCTGTTTATTTGACGTAACAGAAGATGGCGAACTGCTAAAAAAAGAATATGGTATTGAGCCTCGTAACCTTCGTTCAATAATGTCTCCCTGGGCTGCAAAGCGGTTAAATGAGTTTGGTGGTGATATCACTAAATTTAAAGTCATTAAAGTTCATCCCTCAATTCTTGACCAGATCGGGATAGCCAAAACCGAACCCGGTGATGAGAACAACCAAGATATTTCATCATTAGTTGGGAAGGTCGATATTCGTCAGTTAGAGCATTTTGCCCAAGATGATCCCGATGCTTACAGCTATTCAGGATCACTCTGTAAAGCCAATCAAGGCTTAATGGAATTTGTAGAGATGTTCAAAGCCCCAATTAAAGTACTCCACCCTCTTCTAACTGCAACCCAAGAAGGTAACTTTAATGGTACAGAAGGCTTATCCGCCCTACCATTTGATGGCATGATTTTGGCTCACTCAAATGAATCAGAATGGCAAACGTTCAGAAATAACAAAAACAATGAGGCCTTTCTAGATAGGGTATACATAGTTAAAGTTCCTTATTGTTTACGCGTATCAGAAGAAGTAAAAATCTACCAAAAGCTATTGGAACACAGTGATCTATTCCATGCGCCTTGCTCTCCAAGTACCTTAGATATTTTGGCTCAATTCTCGATACTTTCGCGCCTAAAAGATCCTGAGAATTCATCTCTGTTCTCAAAAATGCGCGTTTATGATGGAGAAACACTCAAAGACACCGATCCAAAAGCCAAAAGCTATCAAGAATATCGTGATTTTGCAGGAGTTGATGAAGGCATGTCAGGGCTTTCAACACGATTTGCCTTTAAAATCCTATCTCGTGTATTTAACTTTGACCAAACCGAAGTTGCCGCCAACCCTGTTCATCTGTTCTATGTAATTGAACAACAGATCGAACGAGAACAATTTGCTCAAGATATTGCTGATAAATATACCGAATTCGTCAAAGGCTTCTTAGTCCCTAAATATGTCGAATTCATTGGAAAAGAAATCCAAACCGCTTATTTAGAGTCGTATTCAGAGTATGGTCAAAATATCTTTGACCGCTATGTCACCTATGCCGACTTTTGGATTCAAGATCAAGAATATAGAGATCCAGAAACCGGACAATTGTTTGATCGCTCAGCCCTCAATGATGAATTAGAAAAAATTGAAAAAACCGCAGGGATAAGTAACCCGAAAGATTTTCGAAATGAAATTGTTAACTTTGTTCTCAGAGCGAAAGCCAATAACAATGGCCAAAATCCAAATTGGACGAGTTACGAAAAACTTCGAGTGGTTATCGAGAAAAAAATGTTCTCCAATACTGAAGATTTACTTCCAGTGATCTCCTTCAATGGAAAAACCTCAACTGACGATCAGAAAAAACACGATAACTTCGTTGCTCGCATGATGGAAAAAGGCTACACCAAAAAGCAAGTTCGTCTATTAGCAGAATGGTATTTACGTGTTCGAAAATCTTCATAAGTAAACAACAGGACGTTGCAGCCCATAATCAATTATGGGCTGATCCAGTAACATTTTGATTGAATTACTGTCTATATAAGTAGGCAGAATACTTTATCAAGGTGGTATGAATTAGGAGGGCAATATTATGGCTCAATTTATTGACCGAAGGTTGAATGGCAAAAAGAAAAGCACCGTCAACAGACAGCGCTTTATTCGTCGCCATAAAGATCAAATTAAACGTGCAGTCTCTGATGCCGTAAATCAACGTTCAGTCACTAATACTGAGGGTGGTGAAAGCATTTCGATTCCAAAAGGAGACATTTCCGAGCCTGTTTTTCATCAAGGCCAAGGCGGGATTCGCGAGCGCGTTCTTCCCGGTAATGATCAATTCATCAAAGGCGATAAAATTGACCGTCCACAAGGGGGGGCTGGTGGTTCAGGCGCAGGAGACGCGAGTGCTGATGGTGAGGGAGAAGATGAATTTAGCTTTCAGATCTCAAAAGATGAGTATTTAGACATTCTATTTGAAGAGCTTGAGCTTCCTAACTTAGAAAAAAATCAAGTCCAAAAAATCACCGAATGGGAAACCCACCGAGCGGGCTATCAAACGGCAGGGATCCCATCCAATATTGATATCGTTCGCTCATTACAACAATCACTGGCTCGCCGAACCGCCATGACAGCAGGCAAAAAACGCTTACTGAGCGAGCTTGAGCTAGAATTAGAACAGATCAAAAACAGTGAACCCGCTCACCCACTTGCTGTTCGTAAAATGAAAGAAGAAATAGAAGAGCTACGAGAAAAAATTAAACACGTCCCTTACATTGATTCTTTCGATCTACGTTATAAAAACTACGAACGCACCCCTATTCCATCAAGTCAGGCTGTCATGTTTTGTTTAATGGATGTCTCAGGCTCAATGGACCAAGCAACCAAAGACATAGCAAAACGCTTTTATGTTTTACTTTATCTATTTCTTACTCGCACTTATGAAAATGTCGAAGTCGTTTTTATTCGCCACCACACTCAAGCAAAAGAGGTCAACGAACACGACTTTTTCTATTCTCAAGAAACCGGCGGAACCATGGTTTCTAGTGCCCTAAGATTAATGAAAGAAGTGATCGCTGAGCGATTTCCGGTTAATGAATGGAACATCTATGCCGCTCAAGCGTCTGATGGCGATAACTGGGCAGATGATTCACCAAAATGTAAAGAGTTACTCACGGCTTCAATTCTTCCATATTGCCAGTACTACTCTTACATTGAAATAACCAAACGTCACCACCAAACATTATGGACTGAGTACGAAAAGCTAGCACAAGGATTTGATAACTTTGCGATGAAAAACATTCGTTCGCTTGAGGATATCTACCCTATTTTCAGAGAGTTATTTAAAAAACAGCTGGCTTAGGAGGCAAGGATGAAGAACAAAAAAATGCTACCTGATGGGCCAGATTGGACCTTTCAAATGCTAGAGCAATATCATGTTGAGATAAAAAAGGTCGCAGAATTTTATCGCCTAGAGACTTATCCCAACCAGATTGAGATTATTACCGCAGAGCAAATGATGGATGCTTATTCTAGTGTTGGTATGCCGATTAACTACCACCACTGGTCTTTTGGTAAAAAATTCATTCAAACAGAACAAAACTACAAACATGGCCAAATGGGATTGGCCTATGAAATAGTGATCAACTCCTCACCATGTATTGCTTATTTAATGGAAGAAAACACCATCACAATGCAAGCCTTAGTCATGGCTCACGCCTGCTATGGGCATAATTCTTTTTTTAAAGGTAATTATCTATTTCAAACATGGACAGATGCGAGTTCAATTGTCGATTATTTACTTTTTGCTCAACAATACCTTACTCAATGTGAAGAAAAGTATGGGGTTGATGAAGTGGAAAAGATCCTCGATTCTTGCCATGCCTTAATGAACTATGGGGTAGACAGGTATAAACGCCCAGAGAAAATCTCAATCGCAGAAGAGAAAATCCGCCAAGAAGACAGAGAAGCCTATCTTCAATCTCAAGTGAATGACCTATGGCGAACCGTGCCAAAAGCGAAAGAAGAAAATAGTGAAGAAAAAATACGTTTTCCCTCTGAGCCTCAAGAAAACATTCTTTATTTTATAGAAAAACACGCACCATTATTAGAGTCATGGCAACGAGAAGTAGTTCGAATTGTCAGAAAAATCAGCCAATATTTTTACCCACAAAAACAAACTCAAGTCATGAATGAGGGCTGGGCGACATTTTGGCATTACACCATCTTAAATCACCTTTATGATGAAGGCCTAGTATCAGAAAAGTTTATTCTAGAGTTCTTACATAGCCATACTAATGTGGTTGCTCAACCTAGTTACAACAGCCCTTATTATAATGGGATAAATCCTTATGCTCTTGGCTTTGCCATGTTCCAAGATATTCGCAGGATATGTGAAGAACCCACCGAGGAAGACAAAGAGTGGTTTCCTGATTTAGCTGGCAGTGATTGGCTCGATGCCGTCCACTTTGCCATGCATAACTTCAAAGATGAGAGTTTTATTAGCCAATACTTATCGCCTAAACTCATACGTGAATTTAAGTTATTTTCTATTTTAGATAATGATAAAAATAAACATATTGAAGTTAATGCAATTCACGATGAAACAGGTTATCGGGAAATAAGAGAAAAGCTAGCAGCTCAGTATAACTTAAGTAATCTTGAACCTAATATTCAAGTATGGAATGTCGATGTTCGAGGAGACCGATCGTTAATACTTCGCCATATTCCACATAACCGCATTCCTTTAGATAAAGGTCATGAAGAAGTGATGAAACACCTTCATCGTCTATGGGGGTTTGATGTGATTCTTGAAGAGGTTATTTCATTTAATCGAGCAGAGATTATCTCTTCTTGCCCAAAGCGTAATTATTACAATACCAGTATTTAATACCAATCGTAGTAAATAACTAGTCGCCCTAGCGGTTAAATAGAAAAAGCCTTGAGATATCGCAACCTCAAGGCTTTATTTTATCTAACGACGATTATAAGTAATCGATGAATTATAGTGATGCTAATGCTGCATTTAATGTAGCACTAGGACGCATTTCTTTCACAGCAAGCTCAACAACAGGCTGGAAGTAACCGCCCACATCCCCTGCTACGCCTTGCGCTGCATTTAGTTCATCAACAATCTTAGTTTCATTAGACGTTAATGTTTCAGCTAAAGAACCAAAATAAGCTTGAAGCTCTGCATCTTTTGTTTGTACGGTAAGCTCTTGAGCCCAGTACATTGCAAGATAGAAGTGACTCCCACGGTTATCTAGCTCACCGACACGACGTGATGGTGATTTATTTGTTTCAAGGAACTTAGAGGTTGCGGCATCTAATGTATCTGCAAGGATTTGTGCTTTTGCATTACCTGTTGTCACACTTAAGTGCTCAAATGAAGCAGCCAGCGCTAAGAACTCACCTAAAGAATCCCAACGTAAATGGTTTTCTTTTTCGAATTGTTGTACGTGTTTTGGCGCTGAACCACCCGCGCCAGTTTCAAACAGACCACCACCATTCATAAGAGGAACAATTGACAGCATTTTTGCTGACGTACCAAGCTCTAGAATTGGGAATAAATCCGTTAGGTAATCGCGCAGTACATTACCCGTTACAGAGATAGTATCTTCACCTTTAATAATACGCGCTAACGTATATTCAGTGGCTTCAACAGGCGATAGGATTTTAATATCAAGACCTGCTGTATCGTGTTCAACAAGGTAAGTATTTACCTTTTTAATCAACTCAGCATCATGAGCACGATTTGCATCCAGCCAGAAAATAGCAGGAGTACCCGTTGCACGAGCACGGTTCACGGCTAATTTGACCCAATCTTGAATTGGAGCATCTTTTGCCTGACACATACGCCAGATATCGCCTTCACCAACAGAATGCTCAATTAGCGCTGAACCTGCTTCATCAATCACTCGTACTGTACCTGCTTGAGGTAGAATGAACGTCTTGTCATGAGAACCATATTCTTCTGCTTTTTGAGCCATCAAACCTACGTTTGGTACAGACCCCATTGTTGTTGGATCAAAGGCACCATTTGCTTTACAGAATTCAATCACTGATTGATAAACACCCGCATAACAACGATCTGGGATCATCGCTTTCGTGTCTTTTAGTTGACCATCAGGTCCCCACATACGGCCAGAAGTACGTAGTGCAGCAGGCATAGATGCATCGATAATCACATCACTTGGCACGTGAAGGTTTGTAATGCCGCGATCTGAATCAACCATAGCAAGTTCAGGTTGGTATTCATAAACAGCCGCAAGATCAGCTTCAATCGCTGCTTTTTCAGCGTCTGGCAATGAGGCGATTTTAGTGTAAACATCACCGATACCATTGTTTGCATCAACACCTAGCTTTTCAAAGGTTGCTGCATGTTTTGCAAACACTTCTTTATAGAACACTTTTACAGCATGACCAAAAATAACAGGATCTGATACTTTCATCATGGTTGCTTTCATATGCAAAGAAAGCAGGACATCTTCTTCTTTCGCTTTTTTGATTTCAGTGTCAAAAAACTCAACTAACGCTTTCTTGCTCAGACAAGAGGCATCAATGATCTCTTTATCTTTCAGTGCCAAACCTTCTTTAAGAACCGTCACAACACCATTGTTAGCAACAAATTCAATACTCACATTTGTTGCACCATCAATCGTTACTGATTGTTCACTTGAGTAAAAATCGCCTTCACTCATGCTTGCAACGTGTGATTTAGAATCAGCAGACCAAGCCCCCATTGAGTGTGGATTATTACGAGCGTATTGCTTAACCGCACCAGGCGCACGGCGATCAGAGTTACCCTCACGAAGAACAGGGTTTACTGCTGAGCCTTTAATCTTGTCGTAAACCGCTTTAACGGCTTTTTCTTCGTCTGTTTTTGCTTCTTCTGGGTAGTTAGGTAGAGCGTAACCTTTTGCTTGAAGCTCTTTAATTACCGCATGAAGCTGAGGAATTGACGCACTGATATTTGGAAGTTTAATGATATTGGCTTCTGGCGTTTTTGCTAGTTCGCCAAGCTCTGCTAATGCATCACTAATGCGTTGTTCTTCTGTTAAGTATTCTGGAAAGTTTGCAATTACACGACCAGCAAGTGAGATATCACGTGTATCAACGTCAATATTTGATGACGCTGCAAATGCTTGAATAATTGGAAGAAGTGAATGCGTCGCCAGTGCTGGCGCTTCATCAGTGATAGTATAAATAATCTTAGATTTTTGCGTTGTCATTTAATTTCCCTATTTAATCCACAAAACCCGTAACAAAACGTATAATAGGCTTTGTAATTTACCGACTTTATTTTTATTAGTCTCTTGTTTCACGCGCGTACTATAGCGAAAAGCGGCGAACTTTAAAACTAAACACCACAAAAGCTTTACAATTTTGCAAGGTAGTTAACATGACATTCAAGCGTTCCCCTAATTGGAAAAAACCAGCCTTTAAGAAAAAAACGGCTCAAAAACCACGCCCTGCACCAAAAGATCGTAAAGTCCTTATCTTTAATAAACCTTTTGATGTATTGAGTCAATTTACTGATGACCAACATCGCCAGACGCTCGCAGATTTTATTTCAGTAAAAGATGTTTATGCCGCAGGTCGCCTTGATCGTGATAGCGAAGGGTTATTAATATTGACCAATGATGGTGTCCTGCAAGCGCGATTAACTCAGCCTGAATCGAAATCACCAAAAACCTATTGGGTACAAGTTGAAGGCGCGCCAACCGAAGAAGATTTAGAAAAACTTCGTCAAGGCGTCGAGTTAAAAGATGGCATGACACTGCCAGCAAAAGTAGAAATGATGGCAGAACCTAATTTATGGGAGCGTAATCCTCCGGTTCGATTCCGAGCTGCCATTCCAACGACTTGGATTGCGATAACGATTATTGAAGGCCGTAATCGTCAAGTTAGACGCATGACAGCACATATTGGTTTCCCAACGTTACGTTTAATTCGTTACTCAATGGGCGATTGGACTATAAAAGATGTCCCTCACGGTGAATGGAAAGAAGTCACTCTATAATCACAACAATAAGAGATGTAAACATTAAGTTAAAAAGCGCTACACGTTTAGTGCTTTTTCGCTTAGACTCAAGAAAAGACGATAACGTTATAAGGAATAAAAATGAATGTAATCATTAAGGTAGCAGGGATTGCTAGCGTACTATTATTATCTGCCTGTGCTCCAGCAGATAGAGCAGATATAAACTCTACTGAACTGACTAACGAGCATTATAAGAACCAAGAAAAACAACAACAAAACTGCATGTTAACAGGTGAAATTGGCTGTGCTGACTAAGTAAGCTAATCTCAAAATAACGTATTTAGACCAATTAAAAAGGCCTGATAGAATCACTACTATCAGGCCTTAATTTCAACATCAAAAAGACAGTTTACTGCCCTTTAGTATTGAGTTTATTCATCACCAATAAAGCTCATATCTGGTAATGATTCTAAGTTTTCTTTATAACGCTTTTGATTAAATTCTGCGCCATTCTTCATCACATCAAAGACTTCAACAGCCAACGCGCACGCCATCATTTCAATCGCATCTTCGCGTGGGTTACCCGTCATTACCAAACGCATTAATGTCTCTTTTACTGCAACTGGGCTGCCATCTTCAATTTGATTTTTTACGGTCTCAATCAATGTTTCTTCAGTCATGAAATCGTCTTGTTGATCTGTCATCTTACTTCTCACTCAATAATTTCGCCTACTATGCCATAAATGCAAAGAAAGAGGCGCAAATTATTTAGCATTGAACATTTTCTTACCTGTTTTATCTTGATCGGACCAAATACTTCAGTAGCCGCATTATAGTTAGGAAGCAATACATCAGGCGCGTTACCCTTAGTAAAACATTGGGCAGCAACCGCAAGAGCATTACAAGTTGATACGGGAAATTTACATCGTTGAGCAAAACGCTTAAATCTTAAGGAATAGATCCAAAAAAATCATTTTTATTTCGCAGATATAATTATGTGATTTTGCTCTCGGATCTGTCCTGAGGATATTCTTTCTGTTAGAATCTGCCTCAAGTTTTATTAGTGGTGTTAAAGAATGTCAGACAACAGCCAAAAGAAAGTCATCGTCGGTATGTCCGGTGGTGTAGATTCTTCAGTATCAGCCTACCTACTTCAGCAACAAGGATACCAAGTTGAAGGTCTTTTCATGAAAAACTGGGAAGAAGATGACAACGAGGAATATTGTACTGCTGCCGAAGATTTAGCCGATGCACAAGCGGTGTGTGACAAATTAGGTATTCACCTTCACACCATTAACTTTGCGGCAGAATATTGGGATAACGTTTTTGAATATTTCTTAGAGGAATACAAAGCGGGCCGTACGCCAAACCCTGATATTCTATGTAATAAAGAAATCAAATTTAAGGCTTTCTTAGAATTTGCTGATGAAGTGCTAGATGCAGATTTCATTGCTATGGGTCACTACGTTCGTCGTACTTTCCCAACCGCAGAAGAAATCGCAAATGGTGCAAAACCACAAATGCTTCGTGGTTTAGATTCAAACAAAGATCAAAGTTACTTCCTATACACATTAAGCTCAGAGCAAGTTGCTCGTAGTTTATTCCCTGTTGGTGAGCTTGAAAAACCAGAAGTGCGCCGTATTGCTGAAGAGCAAGATTTGATCACAGCGAAGAAAAAAGATTCAACGGGTATCTGCTTTATCGGTGAGCGTAAATTCACTGAATTCTTAGGCAAATACCTACCAGCGCAACCTGGTAATATCGAAACCCCTGAAGGTAAAGTGATTGGTCAACACCAAGGTTTGATGTACCACACTCTAGGCCAACGTAAAGGATTACACATCGGTGGTTCTAAAGGCGGCGGCGGTAACGAAGACCCATGGTTCGTTGGTGAAAAAGATTTAAAACGTAATGTGTTAATTGCCGTTCAAGGTAAAGATCACCCATTACTAAAATCTCAAGGCTTATTAGCTTCTCAACTGCACTGGGTTGATCGCACTCCGATTAAAGCCCCATTAAGCTGTACGGTGAAAACACGTTACCGTCAAACTGATATCCCTTGTACCATCATCCCTATTGATGATGACAACATTAAAGTGATTTTTGATGAAGCACAAATTGCAGTGACTCCTGGTCAATCTGCTGTTTTCTACTCAGGTGAAATTTGCCTAGGTGGCGGTATCATCGAAGAGCGTATTTAAGGAGTTCCAAGCGTGGCTAACACTTTATTTGACAGAACCATTGCATTTGCTGGCATTTGCCAAGCGGCAAGCTTAGTACAAAAAGTGGCGAAAGATGGGCACTGTGATCAAGCTGCGTTTGATACTGCTATTCAATCAATATTAGAAATCAATCCAAGTAACACGCTTGCTGTATATGGCAATGAAGCCAACTTGCGTATTGGTTTAGAATGTCTGGTTCGAGATTTTGACAATACCCCTTCAGGCAGTGAATTAACTCGCTACTTGATCAGTTTGATGGCGCTAGAGCGCAAACTTGCAGGCCATCGCGATGGTATGAGTAAGCTTGGGGAACGCATTAGCACGATTGAGCGTCAACTTGAACATTTTGATATTCACGATGAACAAATGCTTAGCAACATTGCCAGCATTTATTTAGATGTGATCAGCCCTATGGGCCCTCGCATCCAAGTGACTGGAACACCATCAATCTTACAACAACCAATGACACAGCATAAAGTACGCTCCCTGTTACTTTCAGGTATTCGTTCAGCAGTGCTATGGCGCCAAACGGGTGGCAAACGTCGCCATTTAATTTTTGGTCGTAAGAAAATGGTAGAACAAGCAAAAATTATTTTAGCTCGAATTTAAAAAATTAAAGCCTACTTGAGTCTCAGGTAGGCTTTATCCTTTAACCTTTATAGATATCTAGGAGATCCACATGGAATTGTCAGCATTAACTGCTGTTTCACCTGTAGATGGTCGCTACGGAAGTAAAACAATTTCTCTACGCAGCATCTTTAGTGAGTACGGCTTACTAAAGTACCGCACTATTGTTGAAGTTCGTTGGCTTCAAAAACTAGCGGCTACGCAATCGATTGCGGAAGTGGCTACATTGAGCGCAGAAGCGAATCAATTCTTAGATAACATCGCCGCTAACTTCAGCGAAGAAGATGCTATGCGTATCAAAGAAATTGAGCGCACTACTAACCACGATGTTAAAGCTGTTGAATATTTCCTTAAAGAAAAAGTGGCTGAACTTCCTGAGCTTCACGCAATTAATGAGTTCATCCACTTTGCATGTACTTCAGAAGACATCAACAACACCTCTCACGCTCTAATGCTTAAAGAAGCACGTGATACTGTGATCCTTCCTGAAATCCGTAACGTTATCGATGCAATCAAAGCATTAGCGAACGAATATCGTGATGTTCCTCTTCTTTCTCGTACACACGGCCAGCCTGCTTCTCCATCTACGATGGGTAAAGAAATGGCTAACGTTGCGTACCGTATGGAACGTCAATACAAGCAAATCGCAAACGTTGAGATCCTAGCGAAAATCAACGGCGCTGTAGGTAACTATAACGCTCACCTTTCTGCTTACCCTGATGTTGATTGGCATGCATTTAGCGAAGAGTTCATCACTGAATCTCTAGGCGTTAACTGGAACCCGTACACAACTCAAATCGAACCGCATGACTACATTGCTGAGCTATTTGATGCGATTGCACGTTTCAACACTATCCTTCTTGATTTTGACCGTGACGTTTGGGGCTACATTGCTCTTGGTCACTTCAAACAAAAAACGATTGCAGGCGAAATTGGCTCTTCAACAATGCCGCATAAAGTTAACCCAATCGATTTTGAAAACTCGGAAGGTAACCTGGGTCTTGCTAACGCTATCTTTAGCCACCTAGCACAAAAACTGCCTGTATCTCGCTGGCAGCGTGACCTGACTGACTCAACGGTTCTTCGTAACCTAGGTGTTGGTTGTGGCTACGCTATCATTGCATACACATCGACTCTAAAAGGCATTAGCAAATTAGAGATCAACCGTGCGGCACTTGAAGCTGAGCTAGATAAAAACTGGGAAGTTCTTGCAGAACCTGTACAAACCGTTATGCGTCGTTACGGCATCGAAAAGCCATACGAGAAACTAAAAGAACTGACTCGTGGTAAGCGTATCGACGGCGAAGGCATGCGTGCATTCATCGATGGTTTAGAAATCCCTGCAGATGAGAAAGTTCGTCTAAAAGAGATGACACCAGCAAACTACATCGGTCAAGCTATCGAGCTAACTGACAAGCTGTAATCTTTACGGTTATTTTTAACCAGACAGATAACAAGCATTAAAAAGCCCTGTATCAAACGCCTTTAAAGCGTACTGTTGCAGGGCTTTTTTATTCATCATGTATTCATTCGGAATTACATCACGCACTCTTGCATTTCTTTTGCGCCTTCAACCCCTTTCTCAATTAAGCTTTGCGCTTCTTGATTCGAGATCGTCGACATCACTTTATCCAATAACTTCTCTGCACTAGATTCTGATGACGCTTCCACTAAACAACTGTACGCGTTAGCAATATGCTCTTGAATTTCTACCAGTGCTTCAGGGTTACTGTAATCCGCGTTTAGCGCTTCATCAATTGACTCTGCAAACTCAGATACCGAGCTGGCTGCATCATCAAATTGTTCAATATTAATCGCATCTAGATCTATTGACTCTAGCTTTTCCTGAGCCATATCTACCGCCTTATTTGCCGCCTCTTGTGCTTTATCAATTGCTTCACTTGCATCATCACAACCCATTAAAGCCACAGAAAACAACAAAGGTACTAACAGTTTTTTGTTCATTTTTTCTCTCTATAAGTATTACGAATATCATCACACCAGAACAATAAAAAACAAATTAACATAAGCTAGTTATGATTGCACAGGCACAAAGAAAGCAGTGTAAACCAACCTTCGTGAACATCACGTGAATATTTACAAAAATAATTCATTAACTACATCTTTATGATTAATGTTTATCCATTTTACGCCGATAAATAACCCTATAAAATACACTTCTATTGGAAAGATTATGTTTAAATCGATAAAAACGCGCATCGCTATTCGTGCGGGGCTGGCTATTTTTATTACGTTAAGTACAGTAATGTTTTTTACTACTGTCTCTTATAACAGTGTAAATAAAGAGATCACTCAACATGTATCTTACCAGCTTGCCGGTAACATTGATTACAAATTATTGTCTATTGCTAGCCAGCAAAGCTCTGATCTAAACGGCCTTTTCTCTCCTGTTATTAGTAACCTAACTCAATTAAAATCAATGCTAGAGTTATCAAATCAAGAAGGCGATAGTGCAAAGCGTCTAATCCAACAATTTACAGCATCATTAAAAATGCAAAATGAAAGTGTATTTGCTGGTTATATGGTTTGGGAAGACGAAAACTTTATTAAAGATGATTCAGAACTTACCAAAAAAGCGTTAAACAAAAATGGCATTTTATCTCCATTCTTTTCACCAATAGGCTCTAGCTTTGAAGCTCTAGGAATGGAAAGCTTTACCAATAGCGGCTTGAATAATAATGGAGAGCGTATTGATGAATGGCATTTAGCCCCTTTCGAATCTGGTAAACGTTTTGTTATGGAACCTTACTATTACAACGTAAGAGGCAACCAAGAACTTATCACAACCGTCAGCTTACCATTTCTATATAACAATAAAATCGTCGGATCACTTGGCTTTGATTGGTCTATAAAAAGCTTTCAAGAAATAAGTGAAAAATCAGCTAAAGCAATCGGGATCCCACACGCGGTTGTTTCTATTGCTTCATGGAACGGTACTTTATTATCTTTTAGCCTAGATAAAGAGCTTGTCGGAACAAAAGTAAAAGATGAGTTTGCACAGAGTTGGACTCAAATACAGCAAGAAGCAACTACACAAAATGCATTTTTAAAAGATATTGGTTCATACAAAGTCGCTATTTCTACGATAAACACTGGCGCAAAGCCATGGATTGTAATGGTGTCAATTCCATCTGAAACATTAAAAAAAGAGATCACTGATTTTAATTCATTAAGCAATGACTTAAGTAATAATGCACTCTCTAATGGTCTTCTAAGTGGCTTAGTTTCGTCTATTATCGGTATTGCTATTATCTTTATTTTAGCAAGACAAATCGGTAATTCACTGATGAACTTAACATCACGCTTTGAAAATATCGCTCAAGGTGATGGTGATTTAACTCAGCGTATTGATGTCACATCTAAAGATGAAATTGGCCAATTGGCTTTCTGGTTCAATACCTTTATCGAGAAAGTTCAAAATACACTTCATAATGCAAAAGAGACGGCTGAACTGGTCTCTCAATCATCAATGAATACCATGACTGAAACTGAGAAGTCACAAATAAAACTTCAAAACCAAGTCAATGAAGTGACACAATTGGCAACCGCAATTAATGAGATGAGCGCAACAGCCCAAGAAGTCGCATCGTCAGCATTACAAGCCGCTACTGCTGCAAGTCAGATCCAAGCAAGCAGTGAAGATGGTCAAAAAATCATGGATAATGCAGCAGCTTCAGTAGAAGAATTAGCGTCGTTCATTAATGAAGCCCAAGAGCAAGTCGTTAACTTGGCAGCATCAAGTAATGATATTCAAAAAATCCTGCTTGAAATCGGTGGAATTGCTGAACAAACCAACCTACTGGCATTAAACGCCGCGATTGAAGCCGCTCGTGCTGGTGAGCAAGGACGTGGATTTGCTGTTGTGGCTGATGAGGTTCGTAACCTAGCAAGCCGTACACAAAGCTCAACTCAAGAAATTAATAATATGCTTGCGGTATTACAACAAAATACTCAAAGTATTGTGATGGTAATGGACAGTAGCCAAAAACAAGCATTAGCAACCAAAGAAGAAACGCTAATTGCACAAGAAAATCTGAAAGAGATCAGTACCGCTATTTTGGTAGCCAATGACATGAACAATCAAATTGCTTCCGCCGCAGAGGAACAAAGCTCTGTTTCTGAAGAGATAAATCGTAATGTCACTAGTATTAACGAAGCGGCCAATGAGGTACTTTCAGATATGCATTCTTCACTAAATGACACCGCAGAACTAACAAAAGAAAGTCATTCACTCGCTCAGAAATTAAGTGAATTTAAAACTCAATAGATTTAAAAACCTAGGATCTACATTTAATTAAGCCATGCTTTTTCTCTATTGCATGGCTTTTTTATTTATCTAAATTCGAATTAACTTTATGAACAACATTCATTTAATGTTCTAAATAGCCATTATCATCTCTATCTAGCTCCTCAAGTAGGTCATTGGTTCCTCTATTTACATTAGGCAATTGCTGGGGCCGGAACAACCGCTATCATGCTTGCCCTAATCTAATCGTTTAAATATGGCATCGATACTAAGGATAGTATTGGCGTCTATTCCCCTGCTACCATTTCTTCTTTTCATGCTACAATCCCCTTCTATTCATATATCTGAGATTTCACATGCCATTTTCCAAACTTGGGCTAAGCAACCCAATTTTAAAAGCCATCGACGAACTGGGTTATAAAGCCCCAACTCCAATTCAAGAAAAAGCCATTCCCGTTGCGCTTACTGGAAAAAACCTAATTGCAGCAGCGCAAACAGGTACAGGTAAAACAGCCAGTTTTGTATTACCAATTTTAGAAATCCTCAGCGAAAATCAAACTAAGGTTCGAGCTAAACGTGTGCGCGCATTAATTTTAACGCCGACACGTGAGCTAGCGATCCAAGTTGAAGACAATATTCAAAAATACAGTAAGCATATCGATATTAGCTCACTGGCTATGTACGGTGGTGTTGACTATAAAAACCAAAAAGAACGCCTAATTGAAGGGGTTGATGTATTAGTTGCTACTCCTGGCCGTCTTTTGGATATGTACACACAACGAGCAATTCATTTCGATGAGATTGAGATTTTAGTTCTTGATGAAGCTGACCGAATGCTAGATATGGGCTTTATTGAAGACATCAATAAAATCATCGAGCGTTTACCACTTGATCGCCAAAACATGTTGTTCTCTGCAACACTGTCTGATCAAGTGCGTTTTTTAGCGAAAACAGCGGTAAATAATCCCATTGAAATTACGATTTCGCCAAAAACGACATCAGCGCCACAAATTGATCAGTGGTTAACAACCGTCGATAAAGACAGAAAATCAGCACTGCTTAGCCACTTAATTACAGAAAATGAGTGGGACCAAGCGCTGATCTTTATTGAGACTAAACACGGCGCCGCTAAGTTAGTTAGCCAATTAGAAAAGCGTGGGATCAGAGCAGAAGCTTTCCACAGTGGCCGAAGCCAAGATGCTCGTGCAAAAGTACTGAATGACTTTAAAGAAGGTAAATTACAATACCTAGTTGCAACTGGCATTGCCGCTCGTGGTATCGATATCGATGAACTAACACGAGTAGTTAACTACGACTTACCTTTCCCAGCAGATGATTACGTTCACCGTATTGGTCGTACAGGCCGTGCTGGTGCAAAAGGCGAAGCTATCTCATTTGTTTCTAAAGATGACTTTAAAAACTTATGCATGATTGAAAAACGTCTTGGACACTTAATTGTACGTAAAGAAATTGAAGGCTTTGCGCCACGTAAAGAAGTGCCGATTTCTATTTTGAACTTTAAGCCTGTAAGAAAACCAGCACCAAAATTTTAATCATCGCTTTAGTTAGCCCACTAAATTAAAAAACGCCCATACTTTTTACTAGAAAGAGAAGTGAAAAGTATGGGCGTTTTTATATCTATCTGTTGATTAAGATAATTTATAACAGATGTTTTAATGCATGCTCTGCTCTTTTATATCCTAAATCAATCATCTCCGCAGTACGTTCAAACTCAAATGTCCCACACGCGTCCCTTGCTATTTCAACCGTAATATCTGGCGGGTAAGCCGCAAGCTTTTGTCTCGCAATGGTACTTTGCATCGCATCAAACGCTTGATTTGCAATATCATACATACCTAAATCTATTCGCGATGCTTTCTCTGTTAAAGAACCAAAGTAATCACTGACTTTTCGATGAAACGGCATATCCTCTTCTGGCTCTTGCGCTGAAATATCCACTTGATTAATCCCAAAGTCATCAATTTTATGACTAAGTTCACCAGCTAAGTTCACTGCAAGAGTAATATCAGAATGATCAGCAAAGGTTGGAGCAATCGGAACAGGGTTTAATACTCCGCCATCAATTAATGTTTTTCCATTAAATTCAATTGGCATTAAATAAAGCGGTAAAGAGATAGAAGCTCGAATCGCTTGCAAAAGTGACCCTTTTTGTAGCCACACCTCTTTTTCATTACTAATATCTGCGGCCACTGCGGTATAAGGAATTGAAAGATCTTCAATATGTAAATCTCCCAAGATATGACCAAGACGATTCATTACCTTATCGCCTTTAATTAGCCCACCTTTACCCCAATTGAAATCCATCAAAGAGACGATATCGAGCTTGGTGATTGTTCGCATCCACGCTTCAAATTCATCTAACTTTCCGGCAGCATATACTCCACCGACAACAGTACCAATAGAGCAACCAGAGACAGATACTATTTCAAAATCATGTTCTTCTAACCAGCGGATCACGCCAATATGAGCAAGACCTCTCGCGCCACCACTTCCAAGAACAAGTGATACTGTTTTTTTCTTCATGGGGTTTCTCCCTACCATGATCACTCTGCTTTAATATCCATAAATTGTGCATTTAACACTTGCTGTAAAGCGCTCGGGGCTAACCCAATATCGAGCCCTCTTTTACCACCACTGACGTACATAGTTTCAAACTGTTCAGCCGTATTATCAATCACGGTTTTTAATCGTTTCTTTTGCCCAAGAGGACTAACGCCTCCCATGACGTATCCTGTCGATTTTTGAACCAAAGCAGGATCGGCCATTTTTGCTTTTTTACCACCAGCAGCTTTAGCAATTAATTTCATACTTAAATGAGCAGCAACAGGAATAATACCAACGACGAGCTCTTTTTCATCCACTTGAACGACTAAAGTTTTAAACACCTCTTCATCCGGTAACCCCAGTTTTTCGGCCGCTTCTAATCCATACGCTTGAGCTTTTGGATCATGGTGATACTCAAGCACTTGATGTTCAATTTTTGCTTTCTTTAATAATTTCGTTGCTGGTGTCATTGCTGTTAATACCTTAAAAAATAGGGTTACGTCTTAAAGTGCCATTAGGTAATCTTGCTACTGGCGCTGTCGTAATAGAATGCAGCATGGCATTAACCATGGTTTGATCAATATCAACTCGATGAATAAATGGCAGCTTTTGACTCAGATATTTATTAATTGCTTCTTCTAGTCGACTAAATATAACAGGCTTTAGCAGATAATCTACTGCCCTACCACTCATCGCTTCTCGCTGCGTATTCACGTCTCTGTCAGTGGTCATTAAGATAGGGGGACGACTCTTTTGGCAAATAAATGGTCATTACTGTTAGTCATCAGCGCCGAAAGTTCAAATTGCGCCAAGATATTCACTTTTCCTTTCTAACCAAGCCAAAGTAAAGAATATCACAAGCCATTAACCTAATTTCAAACCTTGTTCATACTCTTAATCACACCTAATAAATATTTTCATCAATTCCATAGTAAAGTTAGAGAATTGATTCAGTATCACCCTACTTTTGTGGTATAAAAAGCGCGCTTCTTTTCTGATGTTTTAACTCTTTCCTAAAGGTTCCCGTTATTATGAAAAGCGATATTGAAATTTGCCAAACTGCGACACTTATTAGAATGAAAACGATTGCGTCAAGCTTAGGGCTGCATGATGATGACATTACACCACAGGGTCGCTATAAGGCAAAAGTCAATATTGACGCCTTAAAACACCTTGAAGATAAACCAAATGGTAAGTTAATTTTAGTCAGTGCTATCACACCAACGCCACTCGGTGAAGGTAAAACAGTGACGACAATAGGCTTAGCTCAAGGCCTAGCAAAATTAGGCGAATCCGTCAGTGCGTGTATTCGTCAACCTTCAATGGGGCCTGTGTTTGGAGTAAAAGGTGGAGCAGCGGGTGGTGGTTATAGCCAAGTTGCTCCAATGGAAGAATTAAATCTTCACTTAACAGGCGACATTCATGCGATTACCGCTGCACATAACTTAGCTTCAGCTGCCATTGATGCTCGTATTTATCATGAGCAACGCCTAGGCTATGAACTGTTCTCTGAAAAAAACGATCTTCCAGCATTACGAATTGATCCTGAACGAGTGGTTTGGAAACGAGTCATGGATCATAACGATCGTGCCCTTCGTATGGTCACTATTGGCAATAATGAAGAGGGAAAAACCATTAACGGCTATCAACGTGAAGATGGTTTTGATATTACCGCCGCTTCTGAATTGATGGCTATTCTGGCACTGGCGAGCGATCTTCAAGATTTACGTCAACGCATTGGTCGTATCGTGGTTGCTTATAATTTGGATGGTGAGCCTGTAACAACAGAAGATCTGCAAGTTGCTGGCGCAATGACAGTAACCATGAAATTTGCTATCAACCCAACCTTAATGCAAACGCTAGAAGGCGTACCGACTTTTGTTCACTCAGGTCCTTTTGCCAATATTGCTCATGGCAACTCTTCTATTATTGCCGACAATATCGCCTTAAAACTGACTGATTATACGGTAACCGAAGGCGGCTTTGGTTCAGATATGGGATTAGAAAAAGCCTGCAATATTAAAGCGCCATTAGCCGGTAAAGCACCTGATTGTGCCGTGCTTGTTGCAACACTTCGAGGCATTAAAGCAAACTCTGGTTTATTTCCATTATCTCCAGGTCAAGCCTTACCTAAAGCCCTATTTACTCCAAACCAAGAAGCGTTAAATGCAGGTTTGGATAATTTACAATGGCATATTAATAACTGTGCTAAATATGGCTTACCTGTTGTTGTAGCGATTAACCGCTTCCCTGAAGACACTCAAGAAGAATTAGATTTCTTACAGCAGTGGATTACTGCATTGTCATCAGAAACCAATGTCGATGTTTCTATTAGTGAAGCGTTCGTTAAAGGTGGTGAAGGCGCAAAAGAGTTAGCTTCAAAAGTGATTGCTGCTTGTAAAAAAACAACTCAATTCACACCGCTATATACCAGTGATATGAGCTTATTTGATAAGTTAAATGCAGTCGCAATTAAAGGTTATGGCGCTGAGCGAATCGAATTATCTGAGAAAGCACAGCAGCAATTAGAACAATTTGAGCAGTTAGGTTACCAATCTTTAGCTGTGTGTATGGCAAAAACACCGGCTTCGATTTCAACAGATGGTAATATCAAAGGTGCTCCAACAGATTTCATCGTTCCTATCCGTGAGTTAAAACTGTGTGCCGGTGCTGGATTTATATACGCACTGTGTGGCAATGTCATGACCATGCCAGGTTTACCAGAAAAGCCAGCATTTATGAATTTAGACATTGATACCCATGGAAACATAACTGGACTTAGCTAAGATCACATAACTTAATATAGATCATATTCTATGTGCTACATTTACTGTTAATCTAGCTTCAACTTTTTATACAATTTTACTTATAATTTTTTGAGGTTATCCAGATGGATATGACAAATGCTCAACGCTTAATTCTTTCTAACCAGTATTATTTGATGTCACAGATGGATCCTGCAAATGCAGAAAAATATCAACGCCAACAACTGATTGTTGAGCGTGGCTATGAACTGCAAATCCGTGAATTAGATAAAGACTTTGGTTGCATTACAGAAGCAGAATGTCGTGAGATCATCGATTTTATGGAGATGTACCATGCAATGCAAGAGTCTTACAATATGTTGGTTCCTGAATGCCAGGCAAAGGTAGATGCACGTCGTCTTCAGTTTTTAGGCTTTGATATTGCAACAGAAGCGCAGCAAGTGAACTACGTTCGTTTTCTAACAACTTCTGAAGGCTTATACCCTCAGTTTGATAAAGCGGATCATCACTTTAACAGCCAAATGCCGATGATGGATAAATACCGTCGTATGCTGACGACATGGCGCAACTGTCCACGTCAATACCACTTATGCTCAACAGAAATGGCGCAAATCTTTAACGCTTAATGTCTATATAGCTAAGCGCTAAACATAAGTAACCGATTAAAATCCTCGCTCTTGCGGGGATTTTTTATGTGTGTGTTTTATTACTATATAAACAAAAAATCCCCACTGACGGATCAGTGAGGATTTGCATGATTAATCATGGTTTAGATGCAAAGATTACCAGCTGTAAGAAGCACCAACTACGAATGCGTTGTTGTAATTGTCAGCTTGGTTACGGTACTCAATGTAGGGTTGAACACCCTCTTTCTTGTTCCAAGTAGCACGAAGCTCATGATCCATCGATTCACCTTCAATCATGTATACGTTGTTGTAGCTTAGCGTTAGTTCAGATTCAAGTAATGTATATGCTACGCGGTTATCCATACGATAATCTGTTTTTGCATCGCCATCAGTTGCATCAATGTGAGCACGTGTACGGTTAGATATAGAGATACCGTTATCGAAGTTGTACCCAATTTTCACTAATGGTCGGTATTGTACTTCCTTACCGTTCGCCATTAAGTGATGGTAACCAACGGCCATCCATAAATTTTCATTAATCGCGAATGATTGCTCAGCACCCAATGTTACGTATGCTGGAGAGTTTGATTTAACACCATCATCATTTTTTAGTGTGCCTAGTTGAATTCCATCGAACTCGGTTAATAGTGTAAGACCACCAAAGGTATTATCAAACGTATGACCCGCTTCTAGCGTAGATGTCATGCCAGAGCCATGTAGGTCACTATCATGTGCTTGTACGTTACCAGTGACATAAGTTGAGTCAGCCATTGCTGCACCAGAAAGAAGAATTGCAGGAACGATAAATGCTAGTGTTGATTTTTTCATGTGATATACCCTATATATTAAAACTGTTTGGCTTGGTTTTTCTATTGAGACTATCAATATATAAAGACCAAGCTCTCAAAATGTCGTAATCCATTAATATTTCTCTAAATCCGTTGAGATAAATGATGCCCTATTAATTTACTCTGAAAAATTAATCCCATTCAGAGTTTGATCAACTTCAAAAACAGCCTATGTGAAAATACATAAATTAATTTAAAACAATAAGATACATATAAATGTTGCTTTTATAATTTAGACTTTATGTCAAAAACCAATGGTGAGACCACCTTTTTCATAGGGATAATTAACAATAATAGTGATCATGATCTCTATATTTTGATAACAAAAAAGGTCTTGTTAGCTTCTATTAGGCGGCGTATTTGACGTGAGTCACACTATTAATTTTGAGATTAAAATTAAATAGACGCAGAGATTTTTTATTAGTGGGTCTTTTTATTCTAGAAATGAAGAAGTACACTGCAGCCCTAATCTAATTTCAGGTCTGGTTATGTCTTATCAATGCCCTTTATGTCAATGCGAATTGCCTCTTACTAACAACCAATATCGTTGTGAAAACAACCATCAGTTTGACAATGCAAAAGAAGGTTATGTAAACCTGATGCCAGCTCACCATAAGCGTTCTAAAAATCCTGGTGATAATAAAGAGATGATGCAAGCAAGACGTACTTTTCTAGAGGCTGGGCATTATCTACCGATGCAGCAACATGTTGCTAATTTATGTCAACAATACATAACCGATGATTCAGCCAGCCTACTTGATATTGGCTGTGGTGAAGGCTATTACACCTCAAGGATTGCTGAGCAACTTGATGGTAAACATGCGAATGTCTATGGGCTTGATATATCAAAGATTGCCATTAAGTATGCTGCAAAACGTTATCTAAATTGCCAATTTAGCGTCGCTTCAAGCCACCGCTTGCCTTTCTCTGATCTAAGTTTAGATGGTATTGTTCGAATTTATGCCCCATGCAAAGCACAAGAATTGCATCGCACAATTAAAGAAAATGGCTACCTAATTACCGTAACGCCAGCAAGCCATCATCTATATGAACTTCGTGAAGGTGTTTATGGTGATGTTCGTCTACATGACGAAGAAGCAGAAGATCTCATCGGATTTGATCTTATTGAAGAGAAAAAATTAACTTACGATATGCACCTAAACGGTCTAGAAGCTCTGCATTTATTGGATATGACGCCGTTTGCATGGAAAGCAACTGCTGAATTTAAAACTGATCTACAAAACAAATCAGAATTTGATTGTAAAGCGGATTTTATGATTAGAGTGTATAAAAAAGCATAGTTTATTTATCATTATTATAACCATCTGAAGGATGAAAATTCAGATGGTTACTTATCACATTAAAATGAAATTACTTATTTTCTATATTTACATTCGTACTTTGGTCTACCTTCTGTAATCCACTATCTTCAGCTCTTAGCGCCTTATCTTTCAACAAAGACTGTTTTAAAAGTGCAGAATACAAGGGCTGTCCACCAAGTGCTTGAGCAATAAAAGTGGCTCCTAACGTTGTCACAAGTAAGGGCAGTATCAGCTGATAATTATTCGTCATCTCTACGACAAGAATGACTCCCGTTACAGGAGCTCGCACTGTTGCAGCAAATAACGCCCCCATTCCAGCAATCGCATAGACGCCAGGCTCTGAAACCCACTCAGGGAACCAAGCAGCCATTACCACACCAAAAGATAAACCAAGTAATGTTCCCAACGCTAACATTGGTGCAAAAATACCACCAGGTGCTCCCGATGAGAAACAAGCGACCGTTACAATGACACGCAATACGAAAAATCCGACCATGATCATCCATGCCATTGGGCTATAAAACATCTCGGTAATGATTTCCATCCCACAGCCAGATAGTTTAGGTGCCACTAAATGCAATAAAGCAAAAGTGCCGCCAAACGCTGCGCCCATAAGCACAATGCGAGACAATTTGTTTTGGTGTAAGTCTTTAACCTTACTCGTTCCTTTTAAAATCCATTTATTAAAGTTCACCCCAATAATGCCAAAGATAATCCCCAGAATGGCAAAAAGAATCAGTGAGCGTAATGGTGGAACATCAAAACTTGGTATCGTCAAAAATGCTTCTTGGCCATGTAAAGAGCGCATCACAATGGTTGCTACTGCTGTGGCTAATGTCACACATTTTATTGAAGTGATGTTATAACGAAACTGAGGACGCATCTCTTCAACCACAAACAAAATACCAGCAAGAGGTGCATTAAAAGCCGCCGCTAAACCTGCTGCTGCCCCTGCTGCTGTTAATATATGAGAAGAGTGAGTAAAGCGTTTACCTTTAGATGCGATCATTCGTCCAACCGCACCACCAATTTGAATCGATGGTCCTTCACGGCCAAGCACCATTCCTGAACCAATCGTTAATGTGCCTGCAATAAATTTAATCGGTAATACACGAGCCCAACGGATCTCTTGAGTGCCATCTAGAGCTCCTTCAATATGAGGGATCCCACTACCCGCGGTCTCTGGTGCAAATCGAAAAGTAAGCCAAAAGCCAGCAGCAGCCATCGCCGCCCCCGCTAATACTGCAGCAACGGGCGCTAAATACTCAGAATAAGGAAATGAATGAATGAAGTTGAAGCGCTGTTCACTGATCAATCGAATTGAGGCTTCAAATAAAGCGACGACAGACCCGGCAATACCACCAACCAATGCCGATAAGAAAAGCAGTGCATAATAATCAGTTTGTGTGGTTAGAAATTTAGGCGTAGTACGATGCTTTAGCATCCCACCTTGAAAAAAACGAAAATTGGGTGATTTTGGCATTTATCGTATCAACTTAGCACATAAAGAGCATTGGCAGCGTTATTAAAATAAGAACACAAATAATTATACGCTTCAGCAATAGATAGACCCTAACCATTTACAAAAACTTAGATTGATTAAATGACCAAGATCGACCTTTGATATAAATCAAATAAATCACTTCTTCATTTTTCGTTACAAAGTTCATAAAAATAAAAAACCCGTAGAACGGTAAATTCTACGGGCTTAAAAATACATTGAATAACTAATTGTTAATATAAACGACTACCGTCAGGTCTAGAACGCAGTAAATTTAACACCCACATGTATTGCTCAGGACGCTCTGTAACCAGCTGCTCAATCGCAATATTCATTGCACGAGCATCGGTCTCTTCATCTCCTGATGGAAAGTCCGCAATCGCTGGTAATGTAATGATCTCAAACTGCCCTGTTTCTGCATTATACGATGGTAACATTGGAACCACTTTCGCTTTTGATAAACGAGCCAGTTTACCAAAGCCTTTTAACGTCGCTTTTTGTGTTGCAAAAAAAGGAACAAATACACTATTTTGTGGACCATGATCTTCATCAGGTAAGTAATACGCTAAGTAGCCTTCTTTAATCGCTTTGATTAACGGTTTGATCCCCGCGCTGCGAGCGTAAATCTTACCGCCATATTGCATACGCTGAACATGCATCAACCAATCAGTTATTGGGTTCTTCTGAGGTTTCATCATGGTCGTTACCTGATAGCCACGAGAAGCCAAAAGAATCGCAGGAAAATCAATAGCCCAAGCATGCGGCGCTAAAATAATAATATTTTCTTTTTGCTCAAGCAGAGGGAATAGATTTTCTGCACCAACAAAAATCCCGCGTCCTTCATTATGCTTACGACTGCGAACAAGCAACTCAGAAAAACCAAGCATCACCTGAGCACCTGTAATATAGGTATCTTCAAGCAATTTTTTCTGTTCTTCTTCTGATTTTTCAGGAAAACAAGTCGCAATATTCAACTTAGCTCGCTTAATAGCACCACTTGGTCTCTTAAGAACTAATTTTACAATTTGTGCTGCTAATTTATCGCGTAATCGAAACGGAATGAAAGCCAAAATAATAGCAAACCCTATTCCTAACCATGTTGGCCAGTATTTAGGATGAAGAAATGCCCATTGAAAAGTGGGGTTATAAACGTTTTTATCGACTTTTTCACTCATGAATTGCTTCACTTATTCTTTATTATGAACCGATTATGATATAACAAAGCATTGCTGATAGAAACCAAGGAAATACAAATGGCTTTTCAATTACACCCCCGTTTACAACAAGATTGCATCTTTTTGGGCAATCTTCCGTTGTGTTCTGTTTTACTCATTAAAGAAAACATTGGCCCTTGGGTAATTTTAGTGCCTCGAATTGAAGACTTAAAAGAAATTCACCATATGACCCCAGAGCAGCAAATTCAATTTATTCAAGAATCAAGTTCAGTTGCTCAACTGCTCGAAGATAACTTCACACCAGATAAAATTAATATCGGAGCACTAGGTAACTTAGTTCCTCAGTTACACATTCACCATATTGCACGCTTTATCACTGATATCGCATGGCCAGGTCCTGTCTGGGGAAATACTAATGGAGAGATCAGAGCGCAATCAGCTCAAACTACATTAGTGTATCAACTGCGCGATAAACTTGATGCTATCTCTGGTTTTAAGCGTTAATTTGTTGGTTGATTAAAACAGTAGACATAAAAAAGGCAGCTCTTATTTAACGCTGCCTTTCTTTAACTCTACATTCCGTACATCTATCTATTATGCGCTTTGAAGCTCATCCCATAGATCGGCAACAATAATGCGATCAGCGGGTGCTAATTCTGATTTTGCCGCGTCAAGACTATCATTGATATGTGCTTTTAATACTTCAGTGTCACTCACGCCTTGCTCTTCACATTTAGCGACAGACAGTGAAATATGACCTCGTAAATAGCCACCAGCAAACAACTCATCATCCGATGCTGTTTCGATACGAGCATCAATCAGTTCAAGCATTTTTTCTTCAAATTCAATGATCATCTTTTTCCTATTGGACAATAAATTGTTCTTTCGTTAGTGGGGTGACTTGATAAAACTCACGCAACGCATTTGATAATGCTTCAACTCGCGGAGGTAATCCATTATCTAAAATCCCCATCACTTCATTATGTACCTTAGCCATGAATGCTAAACGATCTGGTTCAAAATCGCCATTTAAGTTGTCACAACTCACGTTAAATTTTAAACCCGCACTTAATGATAATATCCACTCATACGCTTGAGGTCGAATTTCTACTTTCTCAAACTCAGATTGAACTTGCTCTGTTCTGCCATCGGGTTCATACCAATAACCAAAATCTTCCAGTAGACGACGTTCAGGGCCCGCAACACACCAATGAGCAATTTCGTGCATGCCTGATTGATAAAAACCACGAGCAAAAACAATTCTATGATAATTAACGTCATTATCAGCAGGTAAATAGATAGGTTCATCACCACCTAATTCAAGCTTAGTATTAAATGAATCAGAAAATGTTGAATTAAAAATAGAAATTAAATCTTGGTACTGATGATGCATAAATGCTGTGCCGTATAACCATAAAATTGATGGCTATTCTACCCTGAGTTCTCAATTTTGTCTTTCTCTTCTATCTTAAACCCCTATCGGATAAGTTTATCTAATGAAAAGATTTTCAGAATAGTTTTTTTCATTCGTAATAAGCGTCAACATTTCATAAAATCTCTCTATAAATTCTCTCCTACTGGCACTTTTTGGTATTAGCAAATGTTATTAACAATTCTTTATATTATAGGGATCACCGCTGAAGCAATGACAGGTGCATTAGCTGCCGGTAAGAAAAAAATGGATTGGTTTGGCGTAATGCTTGTCGCTAGCGCTACGGCGATTGGCGGTGGTACTGTAAGAGATATCCTACTTGGACACTATCCTCTTGGGTGGGTAAAGAATCCACACTTTTTGGTTATCACTTGCATTGCCGGTGTATTAACGACTTGGATTGGTCCTTGGGTAGCTAAAAATCACCGTTTTTTTGTTTTACTTGATGCGATTGGTCTTATCGTATTTAGTATTATCGGCTCTCAAATTGCGTTAGATATGGGGCTACATCCCTTTATCTGTGTTGTTGCCGCTATCGTAACAGGCATCTTTGGCGGTTTACTTCGAGATTTATTCTGTAGCCAACAACCGATGGTATTACATAAAGAGCTATACGCATCCGTCTCTTTATTATCTTCCGTGTTATACATTGGCTTACTTCATTTTGGTGTTGATGAGTTGATAACCACCATTGTGACCATCATTATTGGTTTCTCTGCACGGATGGCAGCGGTTAAATTTGGGTGGTGTTTACCGGTATTCCATTTGGATATTACAGAAGAGCAACCATCAACGATTGAAAAAAGATAAATCGTAAAGAGACTCGATTTTAGGGTCAAATAAGATCAGAAAGAGCCAGACCGAATATAACCTCGATCTGGCTCTTTTTATTTCTAACTTTAAATAGGATTATCGGGCCGTTATTTCCGCTTTTAACACACTCTTACTCGTCCCTAAAAACGAGTCCCCAACTCTAACCCTAAATCTTTGGCGTTTCAGTTTGCACACCGAAGTTCTGACCACGGTGACGAACGAGATGATCCATAACCACAATCGCTAACATCGCTTCTGCAATCGGAACCGCGCGAATACCAACACAAGGATCATGACGACCTTTAGTAATTAGCTCTGTTTTTTCACCGCTACGAGTAATCGTTTCACCCGGGACAGTAATACTAGAGGTTGGTTTTAGTGCAATATGAGCCACGATATCTTGGCCAGATGAAATACCACCTAAAATACCGCCAGCATGGTTTGAGCTAAAGCCTTCAGGTGTTAATGGATCACGATGCTCTGAACCACGTTGTTGAACCACGTCAAAGCCATCGCCAATCTCAACGCCTTTAACTGCGTTAATTCCCATTAAAGCATGGGCAACATCTGCATCTAAACGATCAAAAACAGGTTCACCTAAACCAACCGGTACGCCTTGTGCAACCACGGTAATTTTAGCGCCAATAGAGTCACCCTCTTTCTTTAGCTTACGAATAAGCTCATCAAAGGCGTCAACTTTACTCGCATCAGGACAGAAGAAGGCGTTGTTTTCAATTTCATTCCAATCAACTGAATCAATCGCGACTTCACCCATTTGTGATAAGTAAGCACGAATTTCAATGCCAAACTCTTGTTTCAAGTATTTCTTAGCAACTGCACCTGCTGCAACACGCATCGCTGTTTCACGAGCTGATGAGCGACCGCCACCACGATAATCGCGTTGTCCATATTTTTGATGGTAAGTGTAATCTGCATGTCCTGGGCGGAACTTATCTTTAATCTCAGAATAGTCTTTAGAGCGTTGATCGGTATTTTCAATTAACAAACCAATTGAAGTACCTGTGGTTTTACCTTCAAATACACCCGATAAAATTTTAACTTCATCGGCTTCTCGTCGTTGAGTGGTGTATTTTGATGTACCCGGTTTACGACGGTCTAAATCAATTTGTAGATCCGCTTCGCTCAATTCCAACCCTGGAGGGCAGCCATCCACGATGCAGCCTAAAGCTAAACCATGACTTTCACCAAACGTTGTTACTCGAAAATGTTGTCCAATAGAGTTTCCAGCCATTACTTCCTCTGTAAATAAAGTGATTCGCCACAATTAACTGACTACTAATCAGTTTTCAATAAAACCATATTGTCTTGAATCTCAGTAAGAGTAAACCCCCTAGCAATGCTTTCTCTCTAAATTAGTGGATGCACCTTTTTCTTACTCGTAATTTTCTTTGCCATAATTAGGATTAAAAAAACAAAAGCGGCAATTTGTGACCTCGCTCCAAAAATACATTTTAATTGATACAACTCTCAATTTGAGGAATATCCCTTTACTGGAATCCATATCACAACGTATAATTAACACCTGACTCATTTATGAGCCAAAAGCCGAAAAAAAGTACGAAAGACTTGATAAATAAAGCAACTTATGGATGAAATTCTTAATAAATGGATATAAAAAAATAATTGGCATAATTCCTGCTAATTATCCAATATAATTAACGATTTAAGAGAAGAAAATGAAACTACTTCGTCTAGTAAAAAAAGCATTACGTAAAAATAACATCAGCGAAAAGCAAAAAACACTTCGTAATCGCCTTGATTTTGCTATGTCACAAAGTAAAAACGCATAAAAAAAGCCCAATGCGAGCATTAGGCTTTTTATCATGATTTAAGTATTTCTAACTTAATCGCGGTAAAGAGAAAACTCTTCAGCACAATCAAGAAGCTGTTGTTTAGTTAACATGAATACACCATGTCCACCTTCAGCAAATTCAATCCACGTAAATGGAATTTCTGGGTACTGCTCCATCATGTGAACCATAGAGTTACCCACTTCACAAATCAAGAAACCATCATCTGTTAAGTAATCTGGTGCATTGGCTAGAATACGACGAACTAATTTAAGACCATCAGTACCTGCTGCTAACCCTAATTCTGGCTCGTGCTCAAACTCATCAGGCAAGCTATTCATGTCTTCTTCATCCACGTACGGTGGGTTTGAAACAATGAAGTTATACTGATCTTTTGGAATATCTCGTAATAGATCAGAACGCATAGGGAACACTTGCTGCTCCATACCGTGATCTTGAACGTTTTGCTCTGCCACCATTAACGCGTCAGTTGAAATATCAATCGCATCTACTTCGGCATCTGGGAATGCATGAGCACATGCAATAGCAATACAACCACTGCCCGTACAAAGGTCCATAATGCGAGTTGGCTCTTCTTTCAACCATGGTTCAAATTGTGCTTCAATCAATTCAGCGATTGGTGAGCGAGGAACAAGTACACGCTCATCAACAAAGAATTCAAGACCGCAGAACCACGCTTTGTTGGTTAAGTAAGCGGTTGGAATGCGCTCGTTAATACGACGCACAACACGCTCAACAATACGTAGACGCTCTGTAGATGTTAAACGAGATTCACGTACATGAGCCGGTACATCAATAGGTAAATACAGCGTAGGAAGCACTAATTGAACGGCTTCATCCCATGCGTTATCTGTGCCATGGCCATAAAAAATACCTGCAGCATTAAAACGACTTACCGTCCAACGTAACATGTCCTGTAACGTATGAAGCTCAGAAACGGCCTCTTCTACAAAAATCTTATCCAAAATTGCCCCCAAAACAAGTTATAATACTGCTGTTAATTATTGGAATTTAAAAATGAGCAAAAACGACCACCTATCAGATGACGAACTTTCGCTGTTCCGTGAAGCAGTACAAGGCTCTAAAAAGTTGCAACAGGATACCATAATCCATCAACCGAGTAAGAACTTTAGCGAACAACAAAAGCAAAGAAAATCATTAAAAGAAGGGAAAAATGAAGAGTTTTTCTTTTCTGACGAATTTGTACCACTTCTAAATACAGAAGGTCCCGTTCGTTATGCCCGTGATGATGTATCAAAATACGAAGTGAAACGCCTAAGACGTGGTGTTTATGTCCCTGATGTCTTTTTAGATATGCACGGCATGAAACAAGATGAAGCCAAACGAGAGCTAGGCTCAATGATTGCCTATTGTTTAAAAGAAAATATTTCATGTGCCAGTGTTATGCACGGTATTGGAAAGCACATTCTTAAACAAAAAGTGCCTTTATGGCTTGCTCAACACCCTGATGTAATGGCCTTTCACCAAGCGCCTTTAGAGTTTGGGGGGGCTGGAGCAATTTTAGTCTTACTCTCGATCCCAGAAAGATAAGCACAAAAAAGATCCCAAAAAGCATCATAATAGCCGATGCAAAGGGATCTTTTTTAAGGTACTTCGCTAGTATTTTATGGCTGTTGTAACCATAACAATTCACTTTTCCCTGTCGTGTGAGAATACTCAACACAAGATATCGCTGATGTAGGGAACATTGGTGGCATGATCCCAGGCACAAAATCCGCCGTTAAATATCCAACAAGAGGCAGATGAGAAACAATTAAAATATTTTCAATTTCTGCAACGCTACCTAACGCTTTCACGTATTCCACGACATCATCAGAATCACCGTATGGCGTGATCTCATCAGAGGTTTCAACTTTCGCATCCACCACATTCAAAATAGGCTTAATGGTTTGCCAAGTTTGCTGAGCTCGGATGTACGGACTCACTAATACGTAATCGAACGTGACATCATGTGTTTTCATTAACCAATGCGCTATTTTCGTAGATTGGCTCTCACCGTGTGACGTTAAATTGCGTTCTTCATCAGAAGGGGCGTACGCTTCTGCTTCGCCGTGACGCATTATGAATACTTTCATTTATTCATTCTCAAATCATTACTAACCTCACAATAGTAGCAAGCAAAACGAAAAAGAGGAAAGAGAGAGTTTGCTAGTCTGTGGTATCAGCGCCATAATTGTTTAAATAAATAGAATAATAACGTTGGTTTTCGCCTTCAAACAGGAGCACCCTGTGCATATCAGCCCTAATGATAAAAAACATTATCGTTTCATTGAACTCGATAACAAGCTGCCCGTACTACTTATTCAAGATGATGCAGCCCCTCGCTCTTCCGCTGCACTTTCTGTCAATGTTGGTCATTTTGATGACCCAGAACATCGCCCAGGCCTTGCCCACTTTTTAGAACACATGCTGTTTCTTGGTACTGAAAAATACCCAAAGGTCGGTGACTTTCACGCCTTCATTAATCAACAAGGTGGCTCAAATAACGCATGGACAGGCACTGAGCACACTACTTTTTTCTTTGAAATTTCGCACCATGCGTTTGAAGAAGGTCTTGATCGCTTTGGGCAATTCTTTTATGCCTCTCTGTTTAATGAAGAAGCGGTAGACAAAGAGCGTCAAGCCGTTGATTCAGAATATAAATTAAAACTGAAAGACGATGTACGCCGAATTTATCAAGTTCATAAAGAAACCATCAACCAAGCGCATCCGTTTTCAAAGTTCTCCGTCGGCAGTATTGATACGTTAGCCGATAGCGACACGTCTTCAATTCGTGATGAAATGCTGGCCTTTTATCAACAACACTACTCTGCTGATTTAATGACAGCGGTGGTTTTGGGGAATCGCCCGCTGTGTGAATTAGAGCTATTAGCTACGCAATCTTTCGCCTCTATTCCGAACCAAAATCTGGGTCATAAAACCATTGACGTTCCTTACGTTACCGAAAAAGAACAAGGCTGCTGGATTAATATCGAGCCACTTAAAGAGGTACGTAAGCTAAGCCTTGCTTTTCACTTACCAAATCAAGACCATTCCTATAAAACCAAACCGTTGAACTACCTTGGTCATCTTCTTGGTTATGAAGGTGATGGAAGCCTAATGCTGTATTTAAAAAAATTAGGTTACATCAATTCATTAACCGCAGGTGGTGGCGTCAGTGGCAGTAATTTCAGAGAGTTCACTCTATCTTACAACCTGACAGAAAAAGGGCTTTCTCACACTGATGAGATAATTAAAACCACATTTCAATACATTGAATTAATTAAACAACAAGGGTTTGACGAGTGGCGTTACAGCGAGAAAAAAGCGGTTTTAGAATCGGCTTTTCAGTTTCAAGAAAAGAGTAAACCTCTTGATGTAGTCAGCCATTTGGTGATGAACTTACAGCGCTATCATGCCGAAGATGTCATGTGCGCTGATTACATGATGGAAGGCTACCATGAACAACAGATTAAAGAGTTACTGAGCTTATTTACGCCAGAAAAAATGCGCATTACTTTGGTTGCTCAAGATCTCGTGTATGACCGTAAGGATAAATGGTATCAAACACCTTACTCTGTCTCCCCTCTTAGCCAAGAGCAACTTCTTGCTTGGAATACCAAAGAGTTACATCCAGAACTGCATCTTCCAGAGCAAAACCCGTATATTTGTTACGATCTTGAGCCGCAGCAACTCGAAGAAATAACAGAATATCCAATCTTAATCGAAGAATTACCCGGTTTTCGTTTATGGCATAAACAAGAAGACGAATTTCGAGTACCAAAAGGCATGGTCTATATTGCTATCGACAGCCCTCACTCAATTTCTGATCCTAGAAAAATTGTAAAAACTCGCTTATGCGTCGAGATGCTGATGGATGCGTTAAGTGAACAAACTTACCAAGCTGAAATTGCAGGCATGGGCTACAACCTTTATTGTCACCAAGGTGGGGTAACTCTCTCTTTATCTGGTTTTAGTCAAAAGCAACCATTATTGCTTGATGTAATATTAGAGCGCTTCACCACTCGTGAGTTCAGTGTTGAACGTTTTAAATTCATTAAAGATCAGTTAATCCGCCATTGGAGTAACGCATCAAAAGAACGTCCAATATCGCAGCTATTTAATGCGCTATCTGGGATCTTACAGCCAAATAACCCGCCATACCCTGTGCTTATTGAAGCATTAGAAAGCATTGAAGCGGATGATCTTCCTAATTTTGTTCAAGCGATGTTTGCAGAATTACACGTAGAGATGTTTGTTTATGGCGATTGGTCAAAACAACAGGCATTTGATTTAGGTGATTCACTTAAAAATGCCCTAAGAATGCAAAACCAAACTTATGAAGAGTCTTTCCGTCCTCTTATCATGCTAGGTAATTCTGGTACGTTCCAACGTGAGTTGTTTTGTGATCATTCTGATTCTGCACTTTTAGTTTACTATCAATCTGAACAAGAAGATCCTCGAAGCTTTGCCCTGTATACCTTAGCAAACCATTTAATGTCAGCCTCTTTCTTTCATGAGATAAGAACCAAGCAGCAATTGGGCTATATGGTCGGAACTGGTAATTTGCCGCTAAATAAACATCCAGGATTGATCTTATATGTTCAATCCCCAATGGCACCACCCGCGCTATTATTAGATTCTATTGATGAATTTTTAAATGCCTTTTATATGGTGTTATTAGAGTTAAATGAAGAGCAATGGCAAAGCAGTAAACAAGGGTTAATTGACCAAATATCAGATCCAGACACCAACCTGCGTGGACGCGCACAACGTTTGTGGGCTTGTATTGGTAATAAAGATTTGAATTTTGATCATAAAGAACGAGTAACAGAAGATCTAAAAAGTTTAACTCGTACTGAAATGCTGCGTTTTGTGGTGGGTATTTTAAAACCAAGAACCGCGAATCGTTTGATCATGCATTGCCAAGGCACAGAGCACGAGCAATATGATCGTCTAGATGTGGGTCTTGAGATTGATTCTATTGATGAATTTCAGCTTAGAGCTAAAGATGTAAATCTCGGATAGGCTTTATTTATCAAATCTAATCAATCCGATACTCTATAAACTTAAAAGCCATCATAATGAATACATTATGATGGCTTTTTTTGTATCACTTATTTAAACAAGTACGCTATTTTTTATTGGGAAAAACGGTCGCCATATTTGTCTGCATATTTCTCAATTAACGCTGTCAGTTTCTCTTCGCCAAGGCTTTCCATATAAGTAAATGGCCCACCTAAGAATGGAGGGAAACCAATACCAAAAATAGCGCCGATATCGCCGTCTCTTTCTGAACGAATAATCCCTTCATCTAAACAACGTTTTGCTTCAGATAGCATAGGTAATACGCAACGCATTGCTATTTCATCTTTAGTTAGTTGTGATTGAGGCTTAATGTTTAGCAACGAATAGACGTCTTGAGCTGGCTCTTTCTTCTTCCCTTTATAGACATAAAAACCATGCTTAGTTTTCTTACCTAAGCGCTTATCATCAATTAAGGTTTGGAACACATCAGGACTGCGGAATCTATCTCCCAGTTCAGCTTCCAATATCGGCATGATCTTAGCGCCAATATCCACACCCACTTCGTCTAATAATGAAATTGGCCCAACAGGGAAACCAAAGTCGAGTAAAGCTTCATCAATGACTTCCATCGGCTCACCCGCCAATAGTAATCTTGCCGCTTCATTCATGTAAGGCGCTAAAATTCGGTTTACATAAAAGCCAGCGCAATCTTTAACCACTATCGGCGTTTTACCTTGTTGCTTCGCTAAAGAGACCACAGTAGAAATCGTCTCATCACTGGTGGTTTGATGAGGTATCACTTCGACCAACGGCATTTTTTCTACTGGGCTAAAATAGTGCAGACCAATAATATTTTCAGGGCTTTTTGCCCCTTCTGCTATTTGGCCTATGGGAAGCGAAGAAGTATTGGTGGCAAATATTACCTCCTCTTTTCCTTGCTCTTGTACCGCTTTTGCCATCTCTTGTTTTAGAGTGAGATCTTCAAAGACGGCCTCTACCACCACATCTAATTTTTTAAATCCGGTGAAATCCGTCACGCCCGTTAATTGCAGCATCTGTTGCTGTAATTTGGCTTTACTGATTATTCGACGTTTTCTTAATTTATCTAGACGCTGATAATGGTATTGGTAAGCGTTTAGTAACCCATCGTTAGTGATGTCTTTTATCGTGACGTTCTTTTTAGCTTTAGCAATAGAGACATGAGCAATGCCACCCCCCATTAATCCACCACCTAATACACCTACTCGATGAATAACCTTAGGTTCAGCATCACTGCCTTTCTCCTTCTTCATCTCTGTGATTGCAAAAAAGAGCGATCGCAGTGCAGCGGATTCTGACGTCATAGCAAGTTTACCGAACTGCTCGGCTTCTCGCTGTAATCCTTTTTTAATGCCTTTATCTAAACCATATTCAATACAATCTAAAATGGCCGCAATGGCCGGATAGTTACCACGAGCTTTTTTCTGGGCTTGTTTTTCTGCCTGAGAAAAAATCACATTACGGCCAATAGGGTTTCTTGATATCGCCCACTCTTTCGCCGCTACTTTTGTTTTTGCTTTTTTCTTTAGTGCAAATTCAGCAGCCGTTCGAGATAAAACAGTTTGTGGTACTGACGCATCAACAACGCCTAGTTTTAAGGCTTTTTTAGGTCTTAATTGCTTACCCGTCAAAATAATATCTAAGCTTGAAAGTAAACCAATTAATCGAGGCAATCGCTGTGTACCACCAGAGCCTGGAAGCAACCCTAATTGCACTTCAGGTAAACCTAATTTGGTTTTATTGTCATCACTACAGATACGATAATCACAGGCCAACGCCAACTCTAATCCCCCCCCTAAACACGGGCCATGAATTGCGGCAACGGTGGCAAATGGCAGATCGTCAATACGCTGAAACAGTTGCTGACCTTTTTCAGCCAATGCTTGTGCCTCTGCTGCACTTTGGCAATCCGCTATCATGCTAATGTCGGCACCCGCAATAAAGTGGTCGGCTTTACCAGATTGGATCACTAAACCTTTAATGCTTGAATGTTGAGCTTCAATGTCATTGAGAACTTGAGTGACCTGCTCTGCAAACGCTGCTTTTAAGGTATTCATTTTTTCGTTAGGTACATCCATCGTCAGCCAAGCAATATTTGCATCATCTTTATACCAGGTAAACGCACTGGTGTTTTCTACTGCTTCAATACGATTATTATTAATTTCTGCCGTCATTATTCTGCCTCCAAGACCATTGCTGCACCTAATCCACCTGCGGCACATGCGGTATTTAACCCAAAACCACCACCGCGGCGTTTTAATTCTCGTAGCGTTTGAATGATCATTCTTGCTCCAGTAGCGGCAAATGGATGACCATAGGCAATTGAACCACCAAGTACATTGAATTTATCCATATCAATTTCACCAATGGCTTTATCTCTACCTAGGAATTCTTTGGCAAATTTATCAGACGCAAACATTTTTACGTTAGACAGCGTTTGTGCAGCAAAAGCTTCGTGCATATCAATAAGCGTTAAATCTGATAAAGAGATACCGGCTTTATCTAGTGCCATTGGTGTGGCATAAGATGGCCCCATTAGCATATCGTTATGGACATCGATCGCGCTAAAAGCAAAAGAGCGAATATACCCTAATGGTTCATAACCTAATTCTTTGGCACGTTTTTCACTCATCAATAAGATCGCAGCACCGCCATCAGTTAATGGCGTACTGTTGGCTGCAGTCACTGAGCCGTATTTTCTATCAAACGCAGGTCGAAGCTTGGCATAGCTTGCCAGTTCGGAATCATGACGAATATTATTATCTTGCGCTATCCACGTTTTATACGGTTCTGGAAATGCGGTCATCACTTCATCTTGTATCAGCCCGTCTTGCCACGCTTTAGCGGCTAAGGAGTGTGAACGGTGCGCGAATGCATCTTGTTCTTCACGCGTAATGCCGTGACTTTTTGCCATTTGCTCTGCGGTTTGTCCCATTGAAATCCCGGTAGAGTATTCCGCTACCGCAGGAGGCACTGGCGCAATGTCTTTCATCGATAAGCGACGAAGAAGAGAGAGTTTTTGGCTCATTGTTTTGGTTTTACTAAGGGCAAGCAGCGTCGTGGCCATTTTTTTCGATACCCCAATAGGCAACACAGAAGATGAATCTGCACCACCAGCAATACCAATATCAATCGTGCCAGCCATGATGCTTTCAACCACGTTTGCCGTTGTTTGAAAACTGGTCGCACAGGCACGAGTGACACTGTAGGCATCAGTTGCGATGTTCATTCCTGTTCCCAACACAATCTCACGCGCAATATTTGGCGCTTCTGGCATTTGCACTACTTGGCCAAAGACAACTTGATCAATCAACTTAGGATCGATATCTGTTTTATCCATTAGGGCTTTGACTGCAAGCTTACCGAGATCTACCGCAGGCGTAGAAATAAAAGCGGTTGATTGCTTCGCAAATGGGGTTCGAATGCCTGAAACAACCGCAATACGATCACCTTGTCGTGTCGTTAGTGGCTGATAGGTCTTTGAAAATTTGGCGTTTGACATTGCATCTCCTTGCATAATATCAACCTAAATTAGTGGTCAGACCTCAATTGTAACTAGTTTGTTAATATTAAAAAGTGGATTATAGTAGAAATGTGAGCGGCGGATTATTAATCACTAAAACAGATATATTAGGAAAGGTGGTGTGATGCAGTATGGAAGTGTTCAAAATGTCATCAAGTAACGATTTTGATAAAAAAAAACCACATCAATCGATGTGGTCAGAATAAAAAACAATTAACGATATAGCCAATTGTAAAATCAGTTTCACCTGATAAGGAGAAAGTAAAGTCAGCCTTCAAAAGGAAATGTTATCTTGCTCAACGGGTTGATTGCTCAACCAGATAACGAGAGCAACTATAACGTGTCTCAGAATTCATTTATTGAAATAGATCAATTTTATGTTCTTTTCCTACTTTAAGATAAAATTTATCAATTGCGCTTAATTTAATCACCAAAGGCATATCTGTTACTAATAATTAACACAGCCCTTAAAAAACCTCGAGAAATAATGAACTTATCATCAATTTAATTCATTCAAGCACCAAATGTAGAGTATAAGCTCTAATAGTTGTTTCACTTTAATATTTACCATTAAAAATCAACACCTTAAAACACAAAGCAACACACTAAAATAGCACAAAAAGTAGAGCTTTAACTCTAGTTAATTATTTCAGGATGCTATTTACGCGCAAATCTCGACCAGATCACGAATTTTAATGTTTTTTTAGAAGTGGTCGGATTTGTCGTCTATGCTCTGATCGTTATTATCTCGGCATCGAGATTTCAGTCTCAACTAAAATTAATCTTTTCAGTCGTAGAATTGAAAGGAAATAACAGTATATGGAATATAATAATTATGAATAAGAAGCATTTGTTTAGCAAAACACTTCTAGCTGCAACCATTACTCTTGCAACGCAACAAGCTACTGCCGCTGGTTTCCAACTTAACGCTCAATCAGCAACTGGCCTAGGCCGCGCATTTGCTGGTGATGCTGTAATCGCTGATAACGCCTCAGTAATGTCACGTAACGCCGCTGCTATGGCTCTTTTTGATTCATCACAGTTTTCTGGCGGTGTTAACTACATCAAAACTGATATTGATGTAAGCGATGTAACATACAATGCCCAGCCTATTGATGGTGCAGACAATGGAAGTGGTACTCCTGTTCCTAATATTTATTATATTCACCGTTTAAATGACCAATGGGCATTTGGTGCGGGGATCTATTCTAACTTTGGCACATCAAACGATTTCGATGATAGCTTTGGTGGCTCTAAACTTTTTGCACCTACAGCCAAATTTTATGGCGGCACAACTGAAGTAAAAAGTGTTAACTTTGCTCTAACTGCTTCTTATCGTATTAATGAACAATTCAGTGTGGGTGCTGGTCTAGATATCGTTCATGGCAGCGGTAAGCTAAAACGTGAAACCGGTTTCAAAGTGCCCGCTCTAAGTAAAGCTCTTGATGTCGAAGCGGATGGTGTTGGTATTGGCTGGAACCTAGGAGCCGTTTATGAGCTTGATGAACGCAACCGTTTTGGCTTTGCTTACCACTACAGCCCGGAGATTGAAGCGAAAGGTGATATGTATATGCTTGACGCTAATCCTAAATCTGCAACATTTGACCAAAATGTAATTGATGGTCAAACTCTACTAATGCCACTTCCAAGCATGGCGGAATTCTCTGGTTACCACGAAATTAAAGACACTAAATTCGCTGTTCACTACTCTGTACAGTGGATTGGTTGGAGTGCATTTGATGAGTTAAACACTAAAGAAGGCGCAAACCTAAACTCTTATGAGTGGCAAGATGGCATGCATTATTCCATTGGTGGTACTTACTTCCTAAACGATGCATGGACTCTACGTGCGGGCTATATGTATGACACCGCAGCACAAGATAAGAAAACATCAATTTCAGTGCCTGACTCAGATCGTCAATGGTTATCAGCCGGTGCTAGCTACCATTTTGCGAAAAAACATACAATCGATGTTGGTTTCACTTATCTAATGGGTGAAGAAGTTGATGTAACTGAAGATAAATTAGGTACTCTAACAGCAACTACACAAGCAAATGCTATTCTTGCGGGTGTTCAATACAGCTACAGCTTCTAAGATTTATTCTTAAAAGTGTAAAACCAAAAGGTCAGCATACGCTGGCCTTTTTTGATCGTCATTTATACCAAAATAATATAATACAAACTAGAAACGATACGCTGTGCTAACTAGAACGCTTCGCTCTATAAGAGCAAACAACCCCCTCTAACTCCCCCTTCTATTTACTTTATCGATCTCAATAACTCATCAATCAAGGGGGAGAACCTTCTTTGATGCTGTTCGTTCAGCGATCACCCCTGAATCCTGCAAGCGAAGCGATCTGAACCCTGATCTTCCCACTCCTAGCCCCGACTTTTGCTAAAACTTCAGCGTACAAACATACCCTCAAATACCAATTCAAACCTACAGCTGTACGCTCAATTAACACATCCGACCAGATTAATACAGAAAATTTTGTTAAATTTGAAACTTTTTACAGAAAAAAGCCCTTAAAATACGAATAAATCAATTTTTAGTTTGAAGTTTTAACTCTAGAACGTATTATCCCCCCTTACTTACTACCACCAAATTCAGCGTACACTTGTACCAATATGGAATAAACAATGAACAATAATAAAAATCGCCTATCTCTCGCCATCGCACTTGGTCTATTAGGCTCAGTAGCAAGCACAAATTCTATGGCAGCAGGCTTCCAATTGGCAGAGTATTCAGCAACAGGTTTAGGCCGTGCATACGCAGGTGAAGCAGCAATGGCTGATGGCGCTGATACGCAATGGCGCAACATGGCAATGCTGACTTACTTAGAAGGTACGCAGATTTCGGTGGGTGCTATTTATGTTGATCCTAACGTTGATGTTAATGGATATGTTGATGGTTCTAAATCATTAACACAAAAAAGTGGGCATACGTCATCTGAAGACTTCGCACACAGCGCGGTGATCCCTAACTTTTATCTGTCACACCGTGTAAACGAAAAATTAGCTCTTGGTGTTGCGCTAGGCACTAACTACGGCATGGAAACCGAACTTGATAATAACTTTGCTGCAAGCCACTTTGGTAATACTGCAAGTATCATCACTAAAGAACTAAACCTAAACATTGCTTATCAAGTGATGCCACAACTAAGTGTTGGTGGTGGTGTTCGTTATGTGATGGGTGAGGGTCATTTTGGTGCAACAACCCCTCAAGATTTTACATTAAAGAAAATGCCAATCAAAAAAGGCACCACATTAAAATACATGGAAGGTACAGATGAAGCTTTAGGTTGGCAAGTAGGTACCGCTTGGCAAGTAAATGATTTTAACCGAATCGGTTTTACTTATAAGTCAGAAGTAAAATTAGAATTAGAAGGTCATGCTAAAGGTGTAGGCTTTATTCCAGTGAGCGCTCTAATTCCTGATTTAACCAAACAGGGGTCAATGGCTTTAACTATGCCTGCAACAGCTGAATTAGCAAGTTTCCACCAACTAACCGATACGGTTGCTATTCATGCAAGCGTTAACTGGACCGATTGGAGCAGCTTTGAAAAACTAGAAGCCGATTTCCATGACGGTAAAACACCAACAATGGTTAAAGAGGAACACTGGGAAGATAACTACCGCATCGCGCTAGGCGGTACTTACCAGTTAAACCAAAAGGTCACCTTACGTTCTGGTATTGCTTATGACACCTCAGCGGTTAGCGATAAAAACCGTACTATCACGATTCCTGAGACTGATCGTACTTGGTTAAGTATTGGTGCGGGCTATGAGTGGTCACAAAATCTATCACTAGATGCTGGTTTCACTTATATCATTGCTAAAGATGCACCTATTACAGAATCTCGTGGCTATGGATCAGATAATGAAGCACAAGGTATTGCAGGTTCTTTCAATGGCGAAACAACTGGTAGCATATGGCTACTAGGTGTTCAAGCGAACTACCGTTTCTAATCCACACAGATTAAATAGATAGACATTGCATTAGGCCTCTTTATTGAGGCCTTTTTTTTTCGAGCCGCTTTAAACTGCCGATTACTCATCTATCTCATCGAGATAATCGTCAATATCACTTTCTGCTTTTAAATCGACTTCTGGTTCAACTTCTGCTTTAAAGTCTTGGCGTTGTAAATACACATCACGCGTTAATAGATATGGATCAGGCGAGGCTTCTAAGAGTGGCTCTTGTGAGATCAACTGAACACGAGACTCCATTCCCTCTAAACCCCATTTCCCAAGACCTTGCCAGAAATTTAAGTAAGAAAGAGGCATATAAAAACCATCAACAAAATCCCCGGCTTCACGCAATGTCCAAGGACCATAACCCGGTAACATAAAGTACGGTCCATTCCCAACACCATAATGACCAAGCGCATCACCAAACGATTTACTGTCTGGTTTATTAATATCTGCAGCACTGGCTATATCAATTAAGCCAACTAAACCAAGCGTGGTGTTTAACCAGAATCGATTCAAATGCACCATGGCAACGCTGCCATTCCCCATGAGTAAATTGTTAATCATGCTTGATGGCTCATTTAAATTGGCTAGAAAATTAGCTATCCCCATGCGAACTGGGGTCGGGGTATAGTCAACATAAGTAACAGAAACAGGACGCACTAAATAGGGGTCTAAAATGTCATAATTTAGATCCCACATGACGCGATTAAACCCCTCTAGCGGATCACCACCATGAGAGTCATCGTACTCTACCTCTACGACTTCTGTTGTTTCTACTTCATTATTATCTTGTTCTGGGGTTTGAGAACACCCAACAATTAAAAATAATAACGAAAAAGATATCCCTATTCTTTTAAACACAATACACCTTCGCCTATCTCTCTTTATTAATATTATAGTTTATTCCAAAAAAAACGGGCAGAAGCTCAATGCTTCTGCCCGTCGTAGTATGACAGCAGTTAAGAGATATTAGTATTGCTTATCAATCTCAAACGATACCTTTTTACCCAATGTACTAACGGTACTTTCGCCATACCAATCGCCGTCTTTAGTCGATACGTTACCATCTTGATCGATACGAGCACGAACAATAAAGTTTGGCATATCAGTCAGTTTACTCTGCTCTATCATGTTGTTTTCATCAGACATCATAATTTTCAGCGGGAAACGACTAAGTGGTACACGAACTGCCGCAATTGGCATTGGTGAACCGTCAGCTGGGTGGATAGATACAATCACAACACCTTGTGATGGTAAAGTTACATTGCTGCCTAGGCTAAGTGTAATCGGAACTTGCTTATCTAGATTAGCTTCAGGGTTAATCTTTGATTGAGCACGTTCAATACTACGAGTTAACATTTCATAGCGAGAGTCATCAGGGCCAATCAGCATTTGCATTGCTTTCCATGCTGATACCGCACCTTTATAATCTTGACGTTCAAACGAGCTGAACGCTAATAACGATAAGGCACGTAAGTTAGTTGAGTCACTACGAAGTACTTGCTTAAGCATTTTCTTCGCTTGGTCAGCTTTTGCATCATCACCCGAAAGCATTAGCGCTTGAGCGTAACCCAATTTAATCTCAACATTTGTTGGCTCTAGTGCGTACGCTTTCTTCATTGCACCTATCGACGTATCGATATCACGATTCGACATACCAATGCGACCTAATAGGAACCAACCCATCGCGTCTTTTGGTTCATGATGTAATTTAGTACGTAATGCCAATGTTAGGTCTTTCATTTCTGAATCACTAAGAGAAACACCTTCAGGATTCATCAATTGCTTAGATAGCTCAGGTAAGCGTGCACTTACTTCTTGCCACTTTTCAATTTTATCGATATTGCCGAACTTAAAGTACAGGCCATAAGAAATCATGATAAAGATAATGATAGAAGGCAGAATAAATAATCGTGCATTCAAGTTATCTTGCTCTGTTTTTTCTTTTGCTGGAATATCATCTAACAAAGATTGCTTTAGCTCTGTGATTAACTCATCTTGGTTGTTCACAAGACCTTCGGCGTCTTCTTCTTTCAATTCAGCTAAGCGATCTTTATAGAAGGCTTTATTCAATTCATCTCGGCGTGCTTCATCATCTTGCTCTTTTGCTTTCCATAAAGGAAGAATGATAAATGCCACGCCAACAAAAATTAGGGCTAAGGTCGAAATCCAAAACAAAGTCATTTGTTTACCTTCCCATCTTCATTTTTATTCTCATCTAATAGTGCGTTCAAACGTTCTTCATGTTCGTTATCCCACTCTTCTGAATTATCTTCTGCGACTACTTTTGATTTACGGCTACGAAGCACAATAAAGCCAAAACCAAACACAAGCACGCCTAATGGCCCTAACCATAGGATCAGCGTACCTGCCGTTAGTGCTGGATCGTACGTTACAAAGTTACCGTAACGATCAATCATGTAATCGACAATTTCTTGATCTGATTTACCTGCTTTGGTCATTTCATACACTTTATGGCGCATGTCTTGAGCAAGCTCAGCACTTGAATCAGCAATATTATTGTTCTGACACTTAGGGCAACGCAAGGTTTGGCCTAGTTCTTTAAATTGCTGCTCTTGTTCTGGTGAATCAAACTTATACAGATCTATCGTTGCGTAACTTGCTTGAACCGCAAAGAAACTCAATGCGATTGCCGCAAAGCTGCGAAGTCCCCATTTACGTAAGCGACTATTCATTATTTAGCCTCCGCAACAAGCTGTTCATACATTGGCTTTAATACTTCATTCCAATTACGATCATTGACATCACCAACGTGACGGTAGCGAACGATACCATTACTGTCGATTAAGAAGGTTTCAGGTGCGCCGTACACACCTAAATCCATGCCGAGCATGCCATCGCCATCAAACAGAGTAACCAAGTAAGGGTTACCAAGCTCTGTTAGCCATTGAATTGCCCCTGCACGATCATCTTTATAGTTCATACCAATAATCTTAACACCCTGATTTGCAAGGGTATTTAGGTATTGATGTTCAGCGTAACAGGTTGGACACCATGTCGCCCATACGTTTAGCAATAAAGGCTCACCTTTAAAGATGCTTTGATCGTACAGCTTGCCTTCTTGTGCTAAATCTTCTAGACGAAACTCTGGTACATGTTTACCAACCAATACTGACTCCAGTTTAGTTGGATCATCTCCATTTGAGTTACGTGTTAACTGAGTAGCGAACACGGCAACTAAAATTAAAAACAGAGCTAGTGGTGCAAATAAAAACTTCTTATTCATAGTTTAAGCTTCCTGTTTTTTATCTGTTTTACGGAAACGGTAGCGCTTATCAGATAATGCTAACATACCACCCAGCGCCATGAATAATGAACCTGCCCAGATCCAACGTACAAATGGTTTGTAGTAGATACGTACAGCCCATGAACGGTTGTCATCTAAACGCTCACCCATTGCGATGTATAAATCACGAGTAAAGCCACGATCAATCGCTGCTTCTGTCATCATCGAGCCCGCTGTCTCATAGAAACGTTTTTCAGCATGAAGTGTATTGACAGCTTTACCATCTAGTGTGATATCAAAATCAGCCGTGTAACCATCATAGTTAGGGCCATCTGTATCACGAACACCAGCAAAGTAGAACTGGTAACCGTTCATTTCAATGTGTTCACCTGGCGCTAAACGTACATCTTTTTCGATGCTGTAGTTTTGTACCATTGCAATACCAATGATAGTCACTGCAAGACCAATGTGCGCGAACATCATTGCCCAGTGGCTACGGCCAAGTTTAGTTAGGCCTACCGCAAAAGTATGGCGGTGAGTAGCACGCTCGTGCAATTCAAAGACGTGTAAGATCACGATCCAAAGAGACATCATCCAGCCAAGGTATGGCATAAATTGGAATCTATCTGCAAAGATAACCATAAAGATTGCAGCTAGTGGGATCGTAATCGCACCAGTAATCACCATGCGTTTTGCTAAGTGACTTACGTTGTCACGCTTCCAACGGATCAGAGGACCGATACCTAATAGGAAAGCAAATGGGATCATTAACCATGCAAACAGCATGTCAAAGAATGGCGCACCGATAGAAACCGAGCCCAAACCAAGTTGTTTATGTACTAACGGTAATAAGGTACCCACAAGAACAACAACTAAAGCTGTCATTAATAAAATGTTGTTAGCGAGTAGAGCATTTTCACGTGAGAACAGTGAGAAGTTACCACGAACTCGTACTGATGCGCCTCTTAGTGCAAACAGCAGTAATGAACCACCGATCACCATGACTAGGAAGCCAAGAATGAACATGCCTCGCGCAGGATCTGAAGCAAAGGCATGAACCGATACTAAGATGCCTGAACGAACTAGGAATGTGCCTAATAAGCTAAGTGAGAAGGCTAAAATTGCCAGTAATACAGTCCACGCTTTAAACGTACCGCGTTTCTCTGTTACCGCTAATGAGTGCATTAATGCGGTACCAGCAAGCCAAGGCATAAATGATGCGTTTTCTACTGGATCCCAGAACCACCAGCCACCCCAGCCAAGTTCATAATATGCCCACCATGAACCTAAAGAGATACCTACTGTTAGGAATGACCATGCTGCGATTGTCCAAGGACGAGACCAACGAGCCCAAGCCGTATCTAAACGACCTGCCATTAGTGATGCGATAGCGAAAGAGAACGCAACCGAGAAGCCAACATAACCCATGTATAGCATTGGTGGGTGAATGATTAGACCTGGATCTTGAAGAAGCGGGTTCAAATCACGACCATCAATAGGGAAGAATGGCAAAGTACGTAAGAATGGGTTTGACGTTAGAATAATGAAAAGTAGGAAACCAACGTTAATCCACCCCATTACGGCTAATACTCGTGCAATCGACTCTTGTGGCATACCACGACTGAAGGTTGCTACGGCAACGGTCCAACCGGCTTGGATAAGAACCCAAAGCAATAAAGAGCCTTCGTGAGCCCCCCAAACGGCGGTTAAACGGTAATACCAAGGAAGTAAGCTATTTGAGTTACTTGCTACATATTGCAGAGTGAAATCGTTAATGTAGAAAGCCCACATTAAGATCCCAAATGATAAGCCAAGGAGTAAGAACATTCCCCATGACAATGGTCTTGCACTTTGCATTAATGCTTTATTACCACGGCTCACACCATATATTGGTAATATACTCAATAGGATTGAAAGCCCTAGAGAAGCAATTAAGGCAAAATGACCGAGTTCTGCGATCATTGACCTGTTCCTTGTTTTTGTTGTTCTGTGTATTGAAGTGGTTCATGAGTCTTTTTCATTGCTTCTGCAACTTCTGGTGGCATGTACTCTTCATCATGCTTTGCCAGTACTTCATGAGCCTTAACTGTGGTTGCATCGACAAGAACACCTTGCGCTACAATACCTTGGCCTTCACGGAATAAATCAGGAAGAATGCCATTATAAGTAACCGTAACTTCTGGACCAACATCAGCAACTTTAAATGAAACTTCTAAAGATTCGCTGTCACGCTTTACTGTACCTGCGACAACCATACCACCAATACGAAGACGTTGACCAACCTCTGGTTTAGTGCCATCAGGTTTACCGTTAACCAGTTCTGTTGGGGTATAGAATAAATCCATATTTTGATTCAATGCATAAATCATTAAACCAACGGTTGCACTGACCCCAAAGAATAGAGCAAGGATCAATCCTAGGCGCTTTTTACGTCTTGGATTCATAATGTGTTCTCCATAGTTTTTGCTTTTTTAATTCGTTCTTCTCGTGCCATTTTTTGTTCAATCTCTTTTAGCAATTGACGACGTTTGCCTAAGCTAGAGAATAAAATCCAAAATAAGGAGAGAAAAGTGGCGCCAAAGGCACCCCATACATAAACGGCATAGCCGCCCATAGCTAAAAAATCACTGAAAGTTTCAAAATGCATTACAATAATTCCCTTCTCTCGTTATTTAGACGCGGTAGATTTTGGTTCTACTAACGCTCTAACCCAAGGACGGTGGCTCTCTTTTGCTAAAATTTCATTCCTAAAACGAATAAGAGTCACAGAACCAAAGAAAGTTGCAAAACCAATGATATTTAATAACAAAGGCCACAACATATCGGCAGAAATAGAAGGTTTATCAAACTTTGTGATACTTGCACCTTGATGAAGGGTATTCCACCACTCTACTGAGAAGTGAATAATTGGTAGGTTTATCACACCAACAATGGCAAGAATACCTGCGGCACGAGCTGCTGTACGCTGGTCATCAAATGCGTTATATAACGCCATGACTCCTAGATATAAGAAAAGAAGAATCAGTTCAGAGGTTAAACGAGCATCCCATACCCACCATGCGCCCCACATTGGTTTACCCCAAACGGCACCGGTTAATAAGGCAATGAATGTGAACACTGCGCCAACAGGAGCCATCGCTGCGGCTGCCATATCAGAAAGCTTTAACTGCCACACCAAACCAATAAATGCCGCTATCGCCATCGACATATAAGCGCCCATCGACAAAATAGCAGAAGGGACATGGATATAGATAATCCTAAAACTGTCTCCTTGCTGGTAATCAGAAGGGGCAAATGCAAGCCCCCAAATCGTACCAACAGTTAAACTGAGAATAGAGATCACCGCAAACCATGGCAGCAGTGTTGTACTTAATTGATACGCTTTTTCTGGTTTAGCGTAAGGATGTAGCCATTTCCACATTGGTTTATCTCACTTACTTAAATATTAAAATTATAATTACTGAACACTCACTCGCAGTGCCGAACTAATGGCAAATGGAGTCAATGTTGCGGAGCCCATTAAAAGAGCACCTAAAATCGCTAATTGGCCATTATAAGCCATACCTAAGCTTGCAGCATCAATTGCCGATGTCGCAAAAATTAGAACTGGAATATATAACGGAAGAATAAGAAGGCTCAATAACACGCCTCCTTTTTGAAGGCCAACCGTTAACGCTACCCCAACCGCACCAAGAAAGCTTAAGGTTGGTGTTCCTAGCAGCAATGTCAACACAATTGCTAACCATGTATTAAAATCTAATGATAATAGAACCGCTAATAACGGGCTAATAATAATCAATGGCAGACCGGTTAATAACCAATGCGCGACCACTTTCGCTAGAACAAGTACAGATAATGGACTTGGCATTAGCATCATCTGCTCTAGGGATCCGTCGGCAAAGTCATCTCTAAAAAGGCGCTCTAAAGACAATAACGCCGATAACAAAGCAGCAACCCAAACAATACCCGCAGCAATACGCGCCAGTAAATTTGGCTCAGGCCCGATACTTAATGGAAATAGTGTGATCACGATAATAAAAAACCAAAGCGGATTAAGAATATCAGCTTTACGACGAAACGCGATTAATAACTCACGTCGGATAATGGTTGTCATTGAAGCAAACATCTATTCACCTAACCTGATTTTTTTAAGCTCATTACTGTCAGTAAACAGATCCTGATGCGTTGTCAGTAAGACGATCCCACCTTGTTTGGCATGGCTCATAAACAACTGTTCAAGTACTTTAACACCTTGTTTATCAATCGCTGTTAACGGTTCATCTAATACCCATAACTTATGGTTACTCAACCAAAGGCGAGCCAAAGCAACTCGACGCTGTTGACCTGCAGATAATTGCCCTGCTGCAACATCTTCTCGTCCAGCTAACCCCACACGAGCTAATGCACCCCAAATGGCTTCTTCGTTATAATTGCTGTGCATCGATTGATAAAAGGCAAGATTTTCAAATGCCGTTAACTCACGTTTGACACCAGTATGATGACCTAAGAAAAGTAAATCGCTATGAAACTCTTCGCGATTTTTCTTTATCGATTCACCATTCCAATAAATATCACCTTCATCCGCATAACCTAACCCTGCAATAATACGCAGTAATGTGGTTTTACCTGCTCCATTCTGCCCTTCTATCTGAATTAACTCACCATCTGAGATAGTAAAACTCAATTGTTCAAATAAAACGCGTTCATCTCGAATACAGGTAACGTTACGAATTTCTAGCATAAGTATCTATTGTTGAAAAATATTAGGGGCATTCTAGCACAGCAAAAACAGGGAAGCTTAGATATAAAACAAATCTATTTAGATAGATAAGTAAATAAGTATGTCATTTAGTTTCAAATTCTTTAATCTTGAAATCGGCTAATAATTCATAGCGTTATAACAACAGATAGAATCTACCACCTTGTGGGTATTTCTGGTTTATTTTACCAAATTCTATAACGAAAAAAGCCCCTTATAAATAAGGAGCTTTAACATTCATTGGTTATGAGACACCGTTAGTCTTCGCCTTCAAAACGCAGTGGTGGAATCGAGCCTTTACCACCCGCAATTTTAGCCTGTAAAGACATCATTAACTCAGCTTCTGCTTTTGGCAGCTCACATTCTTCCATTAGCTCGTTAATGCCCGCCCCCAACTGAACTAACTTATTGGCTCTTGAATACAAACGACTGTCAGCATCTGTATTTTCAAGCTCGTTTAAGCGCTCATCAAAATGTTGATTCAATTGAGTAATGTCCGCAACTTTCTGTCCCATATTGATCGAGGCTGTACGAAATTCAACAAACTGCTTATTAAGCTTTTGTTGCTCTTCTTGAAGTTGTTGGTGCTGCTTTTGAGCGTGCGTTAATTGTGCTGCTAACTGTGTATTCTTGCGATTTAAGATAACAAAAATCACAAGAACTAAAATTACAGCAGCCGCTGCTAATAGCTCTGAGAGCTGAGTTAAAATATCAACCATTATAGGCTTGCCATGTCATCCCATTCGTCTTCAGACAAAAGTTTGTTAAGATCTACCAAGATAAGTAATTTGCCTTCACGGTTGCTAACGCCCTGAATAAACTTAGAGCTCTCGTCCGTGCCAACACTTGGCGTCGTATCAATTTCTGATGAACGTAAGTATACAACTTCAGCTACGCTATCTACAAGAATACCTATAACCTGACGCTCAGATTCTATAACGATAATACGTGTGTTATCTGTGATTTCACCTTGCATTAAGCCAAAGCGTGAACGAGTATCAATCACGGTTACGACATTACCACGAAGGTTGATAATCCCTAGAACGTAGTCTGGCGCGCCTGGTACTGGTGCAATTTCTGTATGACGTAATACTTCACGTACTTGCATTACATTGATGCCGTAAGTTTCTTCTTCTAACTGAAACGTTACCCACTGTAATACTTCATCATTCACTTGATCCTTACGGATCTCTACTTCATTAATCTGAGACATTCTATTTCCTCGTACTCTTTAGAGCTATTTTTACTCTATTCCCTTAATGTCCAGGCCGGCATTAAGCATCGTAATCATCGCCTCAACGTGAATTAAGGCACACATCTTCTCTTTTACCATTCCTGATAACCACGGTCGCTTTCCTGCGGTTTCTCGCCAACGAATTCGCTCGCTTGTAAGGGTTTCAGTTCCGGCTAACGCATTACACGCTAATCCCCATTTGCTTTCTCCAAGCATAACAAGGTATTGGTAATCTTCTTTATAACTGTCATCTTTAATGCTTTGTGGCATGACCCACTTTGCTGTATCCAAGGCATCTATTTTTGTATCACGGTTATTTTGTAAGCCAAGATACCAATCAGGACGACCAATTAGATGGTTTAATTCCGTTATCTGGTGAATACCGCCTAATTGTGCCAATGGAACCGCAAATGTCACGCCCATTACTTCAAAAAAGAGTACTTGAAATTCATCATCATGCTCTGAGTTTTCCCAATCTAATCCGCTTAACGGGGGGGGATTATCCGTTTGCGTTTCAAGTTGGATATCAGTCTCATCACTGGTCTCTTTTTCATTATTCGGTGTAATTTTTGAGCTATCAATATGCTGCTCAAATGGAGGCGTCACTGTTATTTTATCTGAGATATCCCACGCAGATAAGTCGGGCTCTTCTTCTGATTCTTCAGCAACTAACTCTTCAACAACCGTTTCTGTTTCAACCATTGTCTGAATAACGGGTTCAACTTCAACTTCAACTTCAACTTCAACTTCAACTTCAACTTCAACTTCAACAACAGCTTGCTCAGTTTCAATACGGTTTGATACTAAAGCATCAATTTCAATTTGAGCATCAAGTTGTGAGTTTTCTAGCTGACTCAATAAGCGCTGAACATCTTCTAATTGAGGCAGTTCAAACGGATAGTCATCAAGAACATCCGTTTTTGTTGAAAATTGTGGCTGATATTGTGGTTCTGGTGATGCCATTACCACTGACTCTGAATGCCAAGTAATTTCTGGCTCTGGCTCTGGCTCTGGCTCTGGCTCTGGCTCTGGCTCTGGCTCTGGCTCTGGCTCTGGCTCTGGCTCTGGCAGAACAGTATTTACTGTTTCTGAATCCAACTCAATGGTCTCTTCATCTAACAGTGATGAAAAGTAATCATCAAGTGCTTCTTCACTGGTAAATGTTTTAAAATCAGCCATTAAGCTAATCTCTCCAAATAATTTAATAATGTTTTATAAGCAAAAACACCACGACTATTTGGCGATACAAATGACGGCGGCATTCTTTTTAAACTGGCATCTCTAAACTTAGTATCAATAGGTACTGCGGATGCCCATACTTGCTCGGAATACATCGATTTCAGTTCCATTAATGACTGTAATGACGCATTAGTTCGCTTATCGTACATGGTAGGAATAATGGTAACACCAAACAAAGAAGGTTTATTTCTCTGCATGATATTCAGTGTTCTCATCATTCTCTCTAGCCCTTTCATTGCTAGAAACTCTGTCTGTACTGGGATCAAAATACGAGTGCTTGCCGCTAATGCATTAACCATCATTACTCCTAAAATAGGAGGGCAATCGATCAATACATAATCGTACTCATCTTCCAATGCTTTTAAAGCGCGTTTAAGTACTAATCCCATGCCGTTACGGTTACCCATTACGCGATCTAATGTTGCAAGAGACATATGTGCAGGGATAATGTCTAACCCTGGTATGTCACTTTTTAAAACAAACGGCATAACGCTTGTTTTATTGATCGTTGATAATTGGAATAACTCAAATAAACTACAAGGTAAATCATCTGAATCATAGCCTAAATACGTAGTTAACGAACCGTGAGGATCAGTATCGACCATAAGCACACGCTTACCACGCTGAGAAAGTAAACCAGCGAGGGTAATCGTTGTTGTTGTTTTACCAACACCACCTTTCTGGTTTGCTATGCTCCAGACAATCATTGCTATTTCCTACTTTAAACCCACTTCAACGAGCATTCTTTCTGCAACACGTTCAAGTGGTAAACTTTCTGATGATAAACCTGCTTTATCTATCGCTTGAGGCATACCATAAACAACACAACTTTGCTCATCTTGAGACCAAATAGTCGCACCTGCCGCTTTTAGCATTCGACAGCCTTCACGACCATCTGCACCCATTCCTGTTAGGATCATAGAAAGTACTTTATCGCCATACACCTTAGCAGCAGACCCAAAAGTAACATCTACGCAGGGCTTATAGTTCATGCGCTCACCGCCGTCTAAGATCTTCAAACGAGAAGCCCCTGGACGACCATCAACCATCATCTGTAAACCACCCGGAGCAAGATAAGCACAGCCAGGTTTAAGAACATCCCCATCTTGTGCTTCTTTCACTTGGATGTTACACAAGTTGTTTAATCGTGCTGCAAAGGCCGCTGTAAAGGTTGCAGGCATATGCTGAACCAAAATAATCGGATGCGGATAATTAGCAGGAATGGCGGTTAGTATCTTTTGTAACGCAACAGGACCTCCCGTTGAAGTCCCGATAGCGGTTAATTGATACTTTTTGCCTGTCGCTTTAAAACGCTGACCGACAGCAACTACTGGCACATTTTTGACTGGCGCTGCTGCTGTTAAAGTCGCAGAACGAGTCGTTGTTACTCGTGTTGTTGGTGCTATTGTTGCTGTCTGCGATGCCAATGAAGGACGGCGCATAAATGACTTTTTACGTGCAATTTCAGCAATACGTTTTTGTAATAAGCTGACTGCTTCGTCTCTATTACGTGCGATATCTTCAAATTTCTTAGGTAAGAAATCCAAAGCGCCAGCATCTAAAGCATCAAGTGTTGCCTTAGCACCATCATGAGTAAGAGAAGAAAACATCAAGGTCGGCGTTGGGCAGACCTTCATGATTTCTTTCACCGCAGAGATGCCATCCATTACCGGCATCTCAATATCCATGGTGATAACATCTGGCTTTAATAATTTCGCTTTTTCTACTGCTTCTTTGCCGTTAACCGCAACATCGATCACCTCAAGACGAGGATCGGCATTGATGATTTCACTAACTCTACGACGAAAAAAACTTGAATCATCAACAACTAATACTTTTATTGCCATGTTAATCCTTGTTCATTAACACATACGAACTGCGTAACGTTTTAGCAAATTTGGAACATCAAGGATCAATGCAATATGTCCATCAGAGGTGATAGTCGCACCGGCCATTCCTGGCGTACCTTGCAGCAATTCATCAAGAGGTTTAATGACCACTTCTTCTTGTCCAATCAGTGTATCTACAACAAAACCAACTCGTTGTGCTCCTAATTGAATAATAACCACATGGCCTAGTCCTTTACGCTCTGTTTGATTAGAACCCTTAACTAACCAATCTTGCAAGAAGAACAATGGAATCGATTTTTCACGGACAATCGTCGTTAACTGACCATCAACTATGTTTGTTTTCGATAAATCAAGATGGAAAATCTCGTTTACACTAGCTAAAGGTAATGCGAATGGTTGATTCGCAACACCTACCATTAAAGTAGGAAGTATTGCTAGTGTTAGTGGCACTTTAATTACAATCTTTGTGCCTTCACCCATGCTTGAATCAATATCAATAGATCCGTTTAGTTGGTTGATTGCAGTTTTAACTACATCCATACCTACACCACGACCTGAGATGTCTGAAATTTCAGTCTTCGTCGAGAAACCAGGGGCAAATATTAAGTTGTAACACTCTTTATTGGTTAATCGAGATGCTGCATCTGTATCCATTAAACCGCGAGTTACTGCAATACTACGAAGTTTATCAGCATCCATACCGCCACCATCATCAATGATGCTTAGTAAGATGTGATCCCCTTCTTGGGATGCAGATAAAATCACTTTACCAGTACGAGCTTTACCTAATTTCTCACGAGCTTCTGGCATTTCAATACCGTGATCCACAGAGTTACGAACTAAGTGAATCAATGGATCTGCAAGCGCTTCAACGAGGTTTTTATCTAAATCTGTTTCTTCACCGCGCATTTCTAGCACGATGTCTTTCTTTAACGTTCGAGCTAAATCACGAACAACTCGTGGGAATCGACCAAATACTTTCTTAATCGGTTGCATACGTGTTTTCATTACTGCGCCTTGTAGATCGGCAGTAACTACATCAAGATTTGAAACCGCTTTTGACATTTCTTCGTCATTGCTATTCAAACCTAAACTAACTAAACGGTTACGAACAAGAACTAACTCACCCACCATATTCATGATGTTATCAAGCGTTGATGTATCAACACGAACCGTGCTTTCCGCTTGAGACTTAGACTGTGGTTTAGCAGGTGTTTTTGCTACCGGTTTTACTTCCGGAGCTGGAGCTTGAGTTCTTGTTGCTACAGGAGTCGTTGGAGCTATTGCTGCCGCAGGTTTTACTGCTTGATCAAGTTCTTCATCTGTTGGCCCTTTACCTGAACCATGCAGTTGATCTAACAGTTTTTCAAACTCGTCATCACTCATAAGATCAGCATCACCAGCTAATACTTCATCAACAGATTGAGTATTAGCCGTTGGCGTTACTGGTGTTGGTGCTGTCGTTGCATTGGTTGGACTTTTACCCGAACCATGAAGCTCATCAAGTAGACGCTCAAATTCATCATCAGTAATGTCTCCATCCGCTGCAATTGCCGCAGTTGCTGGTGCTGGAGTTACTGGTACTGGAGTAGAAGAAGTACTTGATGGAGCTGCACCTTTGCCGTGCAATTCATCTAGTAGTTTTTCAAATTCATCTTCAATAATATCATCTACCGAATCATGAATATTACTTTCAACAACAGGCTCTTGAGGAATAACAGCATCAACAACTGGAAGCTCAACGTCTACTGTTGCAGCCGCTATTTCATCTTCGGTTGCAGGCTTGCTTAAATGATGAAGCAGATCCAATAATCGTTGTTCTGCTGGTTCTACTTTTTCACCATTTTGAACTGCGCTGAACATTACGTTTACGCTATCAAGAGTTTCTAAAATGGTATCCATTAGTTCAGAAGTAACTTTACGCTTACCCGTTCTAAGAATATCAAACACATTTTCAGCACCATGACAGGCATCAACAAGTTCTGTTAATGAAAGGAAGCCAGCGCCACCTTTTACAGTATGAAAACCACGGAAAATAGCATTTAATAAATCAGAATCATCAGGACGTTGTTCTAATTCAACTAATTGTTCAGAAAGTAGCTCAAGAATTTCTCCTGCTTCAATTAAGAAATCTTGCAGGATGTCTTCATCCATTTCAAAGCTCATAATATTCCTCTAAAATCCTAGACTGGCTAATAGGTCATCAACGTCATCTTGAGATGCAACCGCATCTTCACGTTCATGTGGGTTTAAAATAGGACCTTCAGCTTGAGAAGGTTTATTAAGTTCGTCTTGTTCACCAAGTCGCTCTTCTACTTTAAACAAAGTCAAAATATCAACCAATCGGTCTTCAACTTCTTGAACTAACGTAATTACTCGTTTAATAATTTGACCGGTAAGGTCTTGAAAATCTTGTGCCATCAGGATGTTAGTCAGCTCATTGCGTAGCTCTGAGCTATTCCCTTCAACTTGAGTAAGTAGACCATCAATGTTGTGACATAACGCTTTGAATTGAGTAAGCTCAATTCTGCCTTTCATTAAGCTGTTCCATTGAGGACGTACTTGAAGTAGCCCTTCATGCAACTCGTCAGCAATAGGAAATGAACGGTCAACAGCATCCATTGTTTTATTGGCTGCTATTTCAGTCTTATCAATCACATATTGCAAACGATCACGTGCATCTGGGATCTCATCATTAGCAATCGCAACAACTCGGTGATCAAGCTTAAAATTCTTTAATGACTCATGAAGATCACGAGTTAAAGAACCAATCTCTTGAAGCATCAGAGGTCCACTAGCAAGCGCTAATGAAGCAACGATTTGATCCGCTTCTTCTTGCTTGCCTGCTTCTAATAAAGCAACAAGCTCCTTGGCATCAGTTAATGAAATCATCTTATTGGTTAATCCTTACCGAGCAACATTGACTTATAAACGTTCAAAAATCTTGTCTAATTTTTCTTTCAATGTTGCGGCTGTAAATGGTTTAACAATATAACCATTTACACCAGCTTGAGCCGCTTCAATGATTTGTTCGCGTTTCGCTTCAGCGGTGATCATTAATACAGGTAAATGCTTCAATTCGTCATCGGCACGAATTGTTTTTAGCAAGTCGATCCCTTGCATCCCTGGCATGTTCCAATCTGTTACTACAAAATCGAAACCACCTTTTTTAAGCAGTGGCAATGCTGTTAAACCATCATCCGCTTCTTGGGTGTTGTTAAAACCTAAGTCACGTAATAAGTTTTTTACAATACGACGCATTGTTGAGAAATCATCAACAATAAGGATCTTCATGTTTTTATTCAAAATCGCCTCCAGTGAGGGCAAAGTAACGGGATTTAATTATTCTACTGTCCAAGTTGATAACTTGGCCCGTAGTCGTTGCATTGATTGGCTATGTATTTGGCTAACACGAGATTCGCTTACACCAATAACGGCACCAATTTCTTTTAGGTTTAACTCTTCATCGTAGTAAAGGGATAAAACCAAAGCTTCTCTTTCTGGGAGGGTTTTAATCGCCTCCACAAGAGCCAGTCTAAAATGTTCGTCGGCAACACCTTGAAATGGAATATTATCGTCGGTTTGTTCTTCTGTTACTATTACATCATCAGAAACACCTAAATCTTCCATGCCGACCAGTTTACCGCAATTTACATCATTCAGTATCTGATAATACTCATCTAAGGGTAATTCTAAATACTCGGCTATCTCTTTATCGGTCGGTTCACGAGAAAGTTTAGCTTCAAGAGCTTTAATTGCTGCATTTACCATTCTACTATTTTTATGAACAGAGCGAGGAACCCAGTCTCCACGTCGAATTTCATCCAACATTGAACCACGAATTCGGATACCGGCGTAAGTTTCAAAACTTGCGCCCTTGCTACCATCATAATTTTTCTGGGCTTCCAACAGACCGATCATGCCAGACTGAATAAGATCATCAACCAATACACTCGCAGGTAATCTAGCCATTAAATGGTGGGCAATACGTTTCACTAAATCAGAATATCGTTCTAAAAATGCTTTCTGACTGTTTACATTGCCTTTATGATCGTATGTTAAGCCATCAGACATAATCGTCCTCTACTTCACTTGATTTTTCATTTCGTAATAATTTCTCTACGAAGAATTCCAAATGACCACTTGGAACCTTTGGTACTGGCCAAGTAACCACTTTATTTGCTAACGACTTCATCGCTAGTGCTGCTGGAGAACGTGGGTAAGCATCTACAACAACCTTTTGTTTTCTAACAGATAAGCGTACTTTCTCATCAAGAGGAATACAAGCAACAAGTTCCATGTTTGCAGACAAGAATCGATCGGTCACTAACGTTAATTTAGCAAACAATTCTCTACCTTCTCGATAGCTTCTCACCATGTTCGCCACAATTTTAAATCGCTGAACATTATGCTCTCGACTTAGCAATTTGATCAGTGCATACGCATCAGTAATTGATGTCGGTTCATCACAAACAACAACAAGTACATCTTGAGCTGCACGTGAAAAGCTTGTTACCATATCAGATATACCAGCCGCTGTATCTATTAACAAGATATCAATCTCATCTTCTAGGCTACTAAAAGCTCGAATAAGTCCTGCATGCTGCGTTGGTGTTAACTCTGCCATCGATTTTGAGCCTGAAGTGGCAGGAATTAATTTAACTCCATATGGCCCTTCAACGATAATATCTTGTAACTCACACTCACCATCAAGCACATGACCGAGGTTTTTATGTGCTCGTACTCCAAGCATAATATCAATATTTGCTAAACCAAGATCACCATCGAGTACCATCACTTTCTTTCCTTGCTGAGCAAGTGACAATGCTAAATTCAATGTTACGTTTGTTTTACCTACACCGCCTTTACCACCTGTTACAGCAACCACTTTGGTCAACGTAGGTTTCGTCAGTCGTCGTAATCCACTAGCCTGATCGTATATATTATTATCAATCATAAGTTGTTTGCCTCTGGCGTGTCACTATTCCAGAAATGAGGGTCCTTTTCCGTCGTCTTTTCTAGTAATTCATTTGCTTTTGCTACTAAGTATTTTGGCTGTGCAAGTACAATATCTTCAGGCACACGCTGTCCATTCGCAATATAGGCAATAGGCAATCCGTTTTCAATGGTTACACTAATTAGCTCACCTAAACTTAGTGATTCATCAATTTTACTTAAAATGCATCCCGATAATGGAATACGTTTAAAATGGTCTATCGTTTCTTGTAAAACACGTCGCTGCGCTGTCGCAGGCATAACTAAATAGCTACTGATATTTGAGCCGCTGTGTTCCATTAAAGTGTCTAGCTGCTCAGTCAATCGAACATCTCGTTGACCCATTCCTGCGGTATCAACAAGAATCAGTCGGCGATTGCGCAGTTGATGTAATACTGCCGCTAATTCATCAGCATCCTTTGCGATACGTACTGGGCACCCCATAATACGACCATAAATAGCTAACTGCTCTTGAGCTCCGATTCTGAAAGTATCTGTTGTGACTAGCGCGACTTGGTCTGAACCATATTCCATTGCAGCTCTTGCTGCTAGTTTTGCAATTGTCGTTGTCTTACCAACACCTGTTGGCCCTAGTAACGCAACAATACCTCCACGCGATAAGGTATCAACTTTAGCGGTTGGGATCTGCTCTGCAAGTAATTTAAGCAAAGCTGACCACGCATCTTTAGGCACGGTATCTTCTGGAATATAACACGCAAGCTGGTCGGCAAGCTCTGCTGATAGACCCATTTTCTCTAAACGTTTGATCAACATCGCACGTAATGGTTCACGTCTTTCAACTTCTTGCCACATTAAACCAGAAACTTGATGCTCTAATAAACGACGAATAGACGACATTTCTGAACGCATGTTTTCTAAATCTTCATTAGTGTCATGCTTAGAGCGGCGGCCTTTCTCATAACGAGAAGGGTCTAATTTAGGTTGTAATGGCGTATTTTTTTGTCCAATGGGATCATCTGAAATAAGGTGCGCTAAATTTGGGTTATTTTGAATCGCACGAGTCATTCCTGATGTATCTAATTTAGACGTTTGTGGTTTTACTGATGAATAAGATTCTGTCGGCTTATTTTGAAATTTAGACTGACGCTTTAGCAGCGCTGCTAAACTGTCTTCTTCTCGATCTGCGTATTTAGGCTCAGATACATTGGACTCTGAATTTGAACCATATTGTTTGATCATATTTGCAAAACGACGTGTCATTGACCCTTTGCCTACACTCACTTTATCCTCTTCAATACGTCGAGGGGTTTGTGTTGATAACGATCCTTTATCTACACTAGGATCAATCGCTGCAACGATCTCAATACCGCCAGTTACTTTTTTATTTGACATAATGACAGCATCGACACCAAGCTCTTCTTTTACTTGAACCAGAGCAGAACGCATGTCTTTTGCAAAAAATCGTTTAATTTTCAATATCGTATTCCTGCGCTAAATAAGTCGACACAATTAGTTACCAACGGCTTGAACTATTCTTATTTGCTTCTCATCTGGAATTTCTTGATAAGAAAGTACACGTAAATTCGGAATAGTATTTTTAACAAACTTCGCTAGCGTTGAACGTAATACCCCTGAAGTCAATAAGACTGCAGCTTCCCCTTTTAACTCTTGCTCTTGAGTCGCAAGTGTTAAAGACGTTTGTAAACGCTCAGCTAATCCAGGCTCAATACCAGCACTTTCACCGCCTGATGCCTGCATAGTTTGATGCAATATTTGTTCCAACTCAGGAATCAAGGTTATGACTGGCATTTCTGCTTCTATACCATTGATTTCTTGCACAATTAGTCGTTTTAATGAAATTCGAACAGCCGCTGTCAAAATGTCAGGTTCTTGACTTTTTGGCGCATACTCCGACAACGTTTGGACAATGGTTCGAATATCACGAACTGGAATCGCTTCATTTAATAAGTTTTGAAGTACTTTAACCACTGCCCCTAATGGTAATTGGTCTGGAACTAAGCCTTCTACCAGCTTAGGTGAGCTTTGTGAAAGTAGCTCTAACAGATTCTGAACTTCTTCATGACCAAGTAATTGCGCTGCATTGTTTGTCAGTAATTGGCTTAAGTGTGTTGCAAGTACGGTTGCTGCATCAACAACTGTATAACCAAGTGCTTGTGCGTGCTCTCGTTGTTCACCATTAATCCATACGGCTTCTAAACCAAAAGCAGGATCAAACGTTGGTTCCCCTTCAATCGACCCATAAACTTGTCCTGGGTTAATCGCAAGCTCTTTATCTGGACGAATTTCAGCTTCACCACCAGCGACCCCCATTAATGTAATTCGGTATACATTTGGTGGTAATTCTAAATTATCACGAATATGTACCGCAGGAACCAAAAAGCCAAAATCTTGTGATAGTTTCTTACGTACCCCTTTCACGCGATCAAGTAACTCACCGCCTTGTTCTTTGTCTACCATTGGAATTAAGCGATAACCCACTTCAAGTCCGATAACATCAACGGGTTGAACATCATCCCACGACAGCTCTTTTGGTTGTGATGATGATATCTCCATTGGTACTGCGGCTTTTTTATCATCACCCTCTTTTTCTTTCTGCTTATTCAGATAATACGCCCAAGCCCCCGTCATTATCGCAAGTAGGATAAATGGGAAATGGGGCATCCCAGGCACAATACCCATCACAAACATAATAGCGGCGGTCACCATTAGTGCTTTTGGATTATCGACAAGTTGGAATACTAATTGTTCCCCCATATCTTCATCTGTATTTTGACGAGTTACCATGATCGCCGCACCGATAGACAATAGTAACGATGGGATTTGAGCAACTAGGCCATCACCAATGGTTAGCAAGGTATAGATTTGGATTGCTTCACCAAAGCTGAGATTAAACTGACTCATACCGATGGCAAGACCACCAATAATGTTAATAAATAGAATAAGGATACCTGCAATTGCATCCCCTTTTACGAATTTAGACGCACCATCCATCGAACCGTAAAAATCGGCTTCTTTTGTTACTTCAAAGCGACGTGTTCGTGCTTGATCTTGATCGATTAATCCAGCATTCAAATCCGCATCAATCGCCATTTGTTTACCAGGCAATGCATCCAAGGTAAAACGCGCACTTACTTCAGCGATACGTCCTGCACCTTTGGTTACAACCATAAAGTTAATAATCATCAAGATAATAAATACGATTAAACCCACCGCATAGTTACCACCAATAACAACACTACCAAATGCATCGATGACATTACCTGCTGCTCCCGGTCCTTCATGACCATGCAGTAATACTACACGTGTTGAAGCAACGTTTAGGGCTAAACGTAGTAATGTTGATACCAAAAGAATGGTTGGAAATGCAGCAAAATCAAGGGGTCTACGCGAATAAATAGTGACCAATAAAACAACCATTGCCAAAGCAATATTAAAGGTAAACATCAGATCGAGTAAGAATGCAGGTATTGGTAAGATCACCATCGCTAAAGTAGATAACACCAATATTGGCGCACCTATTGGTGGTAAACGTTTACCTTGTAGGGCAGATAACTTATTTGGGAGTGGCATTTGAAATTTCATTAATTCCGCTTCTTATACTCGATTCTACTGTCAGTGTACCAACAATAAATAACTAATCACATGAACTCGGTCCTATAAAGCAAGTTTCGAGCCAAATTAATGTCACTTTTTTGGCTTTGTATTATCACTTTTCTGACAGATATAACAGTACTCAAAAAGCTAAAATTAAGCACTTAATTTTTAAGGAAAAATATCAATCTAGATTGAATATTACCGTGTCATTTGTATAATTATATTAATTATTTCTTTACCTGGTAGTAGCATGGCTGATGTATCTCTTAGTACGAATCAAAATGTACTAAATAAAATGGATATCGGCGGTAGGGTCATTATCGAAGTGACGTGTCCAAATGGGCAATCAGCTCAAGCAAATTCAATATTAGTTGGTTTTAAAAAAGGCCAATATATATTTATTGATTATCCTGCCTCTCCCTCATTAGAGTTCAACAAGATCTACTTAGAAGGAGCAGAAGTTACTTTTAGGGCGGTAACTAATACGACACATCGAGATGTTATTGCATTTAGAACCCAAATCCACTCTGTGATTTACCGTCCTATGGAGATGATTTGCCTTCATGCACCAAGCAGCATCTCTATGAGACAGATCCGAACTCATCAACGACTTGATACAGAGTTTTCATGTAACTTAACGGTAGGAAGTCATCATCTGACAGGTCGAATAGTCGACTTTTCTGCTGGCGGGTGTGCTGTTTCACTGCCTGCAAAACTCAACGCTAATAATCTTATTAATCAAAAGATTACAATCTCAATTGAGCTTGAAGGGGTAGAACCAATCTCGGTAAAAGGAGAGATAAAAAATGTCGAAGCAAAGGAAAATCAATCAAAACTAGGAGTCATGTTTGAGCTAAATAGCCTTTGTGAATCCGAGTTACAAACCCTTCATCACCAATGCATTCTTAAAAACTGGTCGGTATAAAAAGAAAGAGCACTATTTCTTGAGTTCATCAGGAATAGTTAGCGTGTTTTCATCAAGTTCAGGTCGTGTTCCGCCCCTCTTCTTGTATTGCTTCATCTGAAATATATACGCTAAAATTTGTGCTACTGCAGCAAATAACCCATCAGGGATTTGCTGCTCGATTTCTGTCGAGTGATAAAGTGCGCGAGCAAGCGGTGGCGCAGGTAAGATATCAATATTATGCTCACGAGCGATTTCTCGGATCTTCATTGCGATATGATCTACCCCTTTTGCAACCACAATTGGTGCTGAGTCTTTATTTTGATCGTAGCGTAGTGCTACAGAGTAATGCTCAGGGTTGGTTACAATAACGTCAGCTGATGGGACATCCGCCATCATTCTACGCTGTGTCATTTCTCGTTGAAGCATACGAATACGCCCTTTTACTTCCGGCTTACCCTCTGTTTCTTTATATTCGTCTTTAATTTCTTGTTTAGTCATCTTCAATTGATTGGCGTGTTGCCAAATTTGAAATGGAATATCAATCGCTACCACTATCAGTAATGTACAGCTGATCAATAAGATAAAGTTTAATAGAATATCCAAAGAGTGAAAAATATTGGCTGGATAAGTATCTAGACTTAACTGAAAAAGGTCCGCTTTGCTTTTATCTATCAAATAAAACGCGGTTCCCCCGACTAAAGATACTTTTAATATCGACTTTAAAAGTTCAACCCAACTTTGCATGCCAAACATGCGTTTAATACCAGACATTGGGTTCATTTTTGACGGTTTTGGCATCGCAGCTTCTGCTGAAAAATTGATCCCACCAAGCCCTGCTGCTCCAAGTAAAGCAGCGACAAATAGAGTAATAAGAATTAAGAAAACAGGAAACACGAGTGCAATCAAGGCACCACCAACAATTTCTAATAATTTATTGGTGTCATAAATCTCTTCTCGTGAAATAGAAAAGAAACGTTCCATTATAGAAAATAAGGCTTGGGCTACATCTTCACCAAACCACATTAATGCCACTGAACCGCATACCAATACGGATACAGATGCTAACTCTTTCGATCTTGCAACCTGCCCTTTGTCTTTGGCCTGTTGCAAGCGTTTGGCCGTGGCGTCTTCCGTGCGTTCTTGGCCGTCACTTTCAGCCATAGCTGACCTCCATACTCTTAATTATAGCCATTAACAGTCTAGCCTTATCATGCTACATATTTGCGCTTCCGCACGACCCCAGTGCAAATCATAGTGAGTAAATAAACCAAGAATGATATACGAGGTCAGTAATAAACCGACTAATAATGCAAAAGCAAAACCTAATGAAAAGATATTTAGTTGCGGCGCGGCACGCGTCATTACACCAAAGGATAAGTTAACCGTTAATAGGGCAATAATAGCAGATAAAGACATACTGAGGCCTGCCTTCATCATGATCCCAAGCCAACTAGCCAGAGATTGATAATCTACACTTGTTAATTTTCCAGCACCCACCGGTAACGTAGTAAAACTTATCACTGCAAAGTTAATCATTTTTAAGTGTCCATCGGTTCCTAAGAAAAATAGAATCGATAAAAACATGAATAACTGGCCTAATAGCGGTGTATTCTGACCATTCGCAGGGTCAACCATGGAAGCAAAGCCTAAGCTCGATTGCATACCAATGATTTGACCTAGTAACACAAAGGTTTGAGTAACAAAAACGGTTACCATTCCCATAGCAACACCAATGATAATCTGCTCTGCTGTAGTCATAAAACCTTGAAATGACATTAGCTTAATTTCTGGAGGCATTGCCGGGATCATCGGCATCACGACAAAAGTGATACTTAACCCTAAATAGAGCCGAATTCTAGGCGAGACAAATCGAGCCCCAAATACCGACATCACCATTAGCATGGCTGAAATGCGTGTATAAGGCCAAAAATAGGTCGCAATAAAATCTAATACTATTTGAGTTGGGTATTCCATAATGTCAATTCATGGGGATTAATAAAGTATTGTCGGCATTCGAGCGATAATTTCATAAAAATATTCCATCAGCATTCGTGTCATCCAATGACCAAATACCATCAATGCTAATAGCGTCACAATCAAACGAGGTAAAAAGCTTAACGTTTGTTCATTGATAGAAGTTGCGGCTTGAAAAACTGCAACCACTAAACCAATCAATAGACTTGGTATGATAATGGCACACACCATGATAAGTACCATGTAGAGTGCACCACGAAATATCTCAATCGCCATTTCAGGGGTCATATTCGTGCTCCTACGTACTAAAACTGCCAGCAAGTGTTGAAAGTATTAAATTCCAACCATCAACCAATACAAATAACATCAACTTAAATGGCAATGAAACGATCATTGGTGAAAGCATCATCATACCCATCGCCATCAAAACAGATGCCACTACCAAGTCAATAATGAGAAAAGGTAGGAAAAGCATAAAGCCAATCTGGAATGCTGTTTTTAATTCAGAGGTAATGAACGCGGGAATAACCACTGTAATCGGTACGTCTTCTGGGCTTTCAACTTCCACTCCAGACATATTTACAAAAGTTTCCAAGTCTTTCACTCGCGTTTGCGCCAGCATAAATTCTTTCATTGGGATTTGAGCACTATCAAACGCTTCTCGAGCGGTAATATCCTCATTGATATAAGGCTGAATTGCCGTTTCGTTCACCTTATCAAACACGGGAGCCATGATAAAAAAGGTTAAAAACATCGCAATACCAATAATCACTTGGTTTGAAGGCGTTTGTTGTAAACCCATGGCTTGTCGTAATATCGACATTACTACAACAATACGAGTAAATGAGGTCATCAATATAACCATTGCAGGCAAAAAGCCCAACATGGTCATTAATGCCAGTATTTGAAGGTTTATTGAATAATCTTCACCACCACTGGCATTACTTGTCATAGAAAACGCAGGGATACCACCACCAGAGCTGCTGCCTTGAGAAATGGTTTTAGCCGCTCCTGAATCTTTTTCCATCGCCGTCACAGTCATGCTTTCGCCACTGGCTGCGGTCGCTGGGATTGCGCTTGCTAAATCATCGACCGCCCACGCAGAAGATGCCATGAATAAGAGTGAAAAAACCGCCAAAGTGGCGGCAATTAAATTAGTTTTTAGCATCTTTTTTCATCAATTGGCTTAGTTGTGCAGAGAATGGGGCTAATTTGCTCTCGCTGGTTTCTAGCGGTTTTTCAAGCTTACTCAGCATAGTGATATTTTGAGAAGTAATACCAATTAAAAATTGCTCTTCTCCTACTTGAACCACAGCAACCCGCTCTTTAGTTCCTACCGGCAGTTGTTTAACAATACTCATCGCACTGCCAGAACCACCAGCAACACCAGGTACTCTCATTCGCTTTAATAACCATGCAAAAAATAAAATTAATGCGATGACAAAAACAAGTGAACCTAAAGTAGCGGCTAAATCTACATTAGCTGAACCTGCGGCAAATAAAGGAAAGGGCATCAATGCCAATAACCATAGCTGTTTCATACCCTTCCTTTTATTTTATATTGCTTAATTAGCGTAGTTTTTTAATGCGCTCAGTTTGGCTGATCACGTCAGTTAAACGAATACCAAACTTGTCATTTACGACAACCACTTCACCATGAGCGATAAGTGTACCATTAACCATAACATCGAGTGATTCACCAGCGATACGGTCAAGTTCAACCACTGAACCTTGGTTAAGTTGTAATAAGTTACGAATACTAATATGCGAACGCCCTACTTCCATTGAGATAGTCACTGGAATATCTAAAATAGTATCAAGCTTACGACGTTCATCTTCATTGAACGATGGTTCTTTCGCCTCTAAATCATCCAAAGGTGCTGTTACTGCCTGAGCTTCAGCACTTTCACTTAGTGTAGCTGCCCATTCGTCAGCCATCTGTTGTTCATTTGAATCCATGATCCATTACCTTCTCTGTTTCTTATTCGTCGTTATCTAGATCAAATAATACGTCTTTACCTAAGAAAGCTAAATCCGTCTTCACCATATCTGGACGTTTAATTTTTTCAGTGATCTGTACTGCTAATTTGTCATTAGATTTTCCAACTTTACCGCGGTAAGTTGGTAACTCCTCTACAAATATTGTCGCAGCTTCAGGCATTTCAACCGGAATAATATCACCTGCTTCTAAATCCATTAGATCGCGCAATGAAATTTTGCTTTCTAATAAATTAACTTTCATTTCAACTGGAATATCCATGATCTCGTCACGAAGTGCTTTACTCCAACGAACATCTGTGTCCATCTTGTCACTTTGAACACCGGCATCAAGTAATTCACGAATCGGTTCAACCATTGAGTATGGGAAGACAATGTGGAAATCACCACCGCCGCCATCAACTTCAATATGGAATGAACTCACAACAATCACTTCTGTTGGGCTCACTATATTCGCCATGGTTGGGTTAACTTCTGAGTCTAAATACTCAAATTCAACCCCCATAACTGGTGACCATGCTTCTTTATAATCTTCGAAGATTACTTTTAATAGCAGCTGAATAATTCGACGCTCTGTTGGCGTAAATTCTCTACCTTCAATCTTTGCGTGGAAGCGTCCGTCACCACCGAAGAAGTTTTCAACCAAAATAAAAACTAAACGCGCTTCCATTGTAACTAAAGCCGTTCCTTTTAATGGACGAAAACGCACCATGTTCAGACTGGTAGGTACATATAGTGTATTTTGATATTCACCAAACTTCACCATTGATACACCATTAATTGATACTTCAGCGGTTTTTCTTAGCATATTAAATAGACTAATACGCATATGGCGCGCAAAGCGTTCATTGATCAATTCCAGTGTCGGCATTCGACCACGAACGATTCGGTCTTGTGATGAGAAATCAAAGTTCTTCATTGAACCTATATTTTCATCACTACCGATAACTTCATCTTCAACGTCATCTACACCGTGGAGTAGAGCATCAATTTCATCTTGGGATAATAGATCTGTCACATTTAACCTATTGCATTACAAAGTCAGTAAATAATACTTTTTCTATTACAGGTTTCGCTGTAATTTTAGTAAAGGCATCTTGAATATCTAGTGTCGCCTGCTCACGTAGTTCTATTCGCCCACGAGGCTCTCTTAATTGCTCAACCGTCGCGGCAGCAAACGTTGATAGCAAAGCGCTTTCAACCAGAGGCGTGTGTTGCTGTGCAATGGCTTCATTATCAGTACCTCGCATCATCACTTGTACTTTCAATTGAACTAATCGATCACGTTTATCACCCGTGACATTAAAAATAAAAGGTTGAGGCAGGTTTAAATATAACGCCGGCATTTTCGCTTCTAATGCAGCAATATCTTTCTTTGTAGGCTCTGCTGCTGGCTCACCAGATAAAAAGAACCAAGCTGCTGCACCACCGCCACTTAGCAATAATACAATCAATGTGATGATAGTGATCATTTTCTTCTTATTTTTAGGCGTTTCACCTTGCTCTGCCATTGTACTTCCTCTTAGGTAAATCGTTAATTATTATTCTAAAATCATGGCCGATAATGGCGTAGCATAAGGTTTATGCGTAAAAACTGATGCCATCATTGGTTTTTGATACTTGCACACTGACTTCATGCTCCTCAGAAGACACTTCACTAAAATCAGAACCTTTGCGAGAAGACTCATCTTTTTGATAACCATACTGTGAAGAATCACCTGAACTTTGCTGCTGTACTGAAGTATCGGCTAATTGGATACCTTGTTGAGCAAACATTTCACGTAAACGCGGTAAACTTTGTTCAATGACATCACGAGCTTGTTGATTCGATACCGTAAACTGCACCCCTGCGCTATCTGCTCCCATGTTCAGGCGAATATGCATGCGTCCCATTTCTGGCGGGTCAAGACGAATATCAACATGCTTTAAATTTTTTGCCATCATCATATTGATACGCTCAGCGACTTCGTCACTAACTTGTTCTTGACGAATATTCAATGGTGCTGTTGCTGGGTCTGTTTTCTGGACCGCAGATGCTTGTTGTGTCGCCGTTGTGCCTGATGCCGCGGCTAGTTGTTGAGCAAAAGAGTCTGCTGTTTTTGATTCAGTTAAACTCACCGTTTCACCATTAGTAACGGTAGTCATACCCAATGCTGATAGGTCTATTTTGGCTTTTTGTGCATCGGCTAATTTAGCAGATTCGGCTTCTGCTTTGCCAATAAGAGCTGTTGCTGTTAACAACTCTTTGGTTGATTCTTTATTTCCTGAGGCTTCACCTTTGGTTTGAGTTTCCCCATTAGCCACTTTAGATTGTTGTCCCCATTGGATCTCTTTCACAGGGTCCGATTCATCCCCTGTTGTTTTACTGCTTTCTTTTCCGATCGCGACGGCAACACTTGCTTGAGTCATTACTAATTCTGATTCTGATTCTGATTCTTGTTGCTCTGCTACTTCACCCGTATTTTCAACAGGCTTATCACTCTCTTTTTTTAACGTACTATTAGCTTGGTCAAGGCGAGATAATAACTCAAGGCCTTCACCTACCTTATCTTCAACCGTATCTTCTTTTGTTACTTCGGCATCTGATTTTTCTTTTCCCTCAGCTAAAACATCCTCATTCGCTGTGGTTTTCTCTTCTGCCGTTACTTTTTTGGCGTCTTCTTTTTCACTCAATCCCATCAGTTCTTTTAGCTCTTCAACAAAGCCTTCAGATTCAGTTTTGTCTACGGCAGCCGTTTTGGTATCAGGCTTTATAGGCACATTTTTATTGATACTGTTTAATGATAGGTCATGACTGCTCATAGTATATTCTCTACATTGAGTGTGGATTTTTTGACAAGAGCGCTAGTAGCTCAACGTTTGATATTTTAAAGCAAATATTAAGCCACTTTTAAAAACAATCCGTATTTATAAATAAGAGTGGGGAAGATGTTCGCTAAGGTTTAGAGCGACGTGCAAATTGCAGTGTCGAAAATTCATCCATCATATTTTGCTCTTGTTTATCGAGCATTTTTTGACGTTCTGTTTTCTTTTTATCGATCATCCATTCATACGAACGACGCTGTTTACGCGTTTCTTGCCAATAGGTTTGGCAATTATCCACTTGAGATGTGAAATGTGACTCTGCACTTTTTTGCTTTGTTAACGTTTCATCTAATTGAACTAAAAATTTATTCAAATGACTGTATTGACTGGCCGTTAATCCCTGCTGACCACGTTGTAATAACTGATTACAGTAATCAAGGCGATACTTTTCAATCTGCTTTACTTGCTCATAAAAATTATCAAGCTCTGCTTTGGCTGTATTTAATGCCATCACCGCTTGATTCTCTCTTTCTTGAGATTGTTCCAACAAAAAATCAAAGGTACTACTCATGAGTTTTCCTTTTTTTCGTCCTTTGTATATTCATTAGCCACCTAACAACATCTTAAGCATATTCTTACACATGTCATACGGTACTGTTTCTTTCATACGTTGCTGTAGATACTCATCTAAGCGTGGCTTTAAAGTAAAGGCTTGATCTATTGCGGGATCGGTTCCCGGTTTATAAGCACCAATAGAGACAAGATCTTGATTCTTTCTGCAAATTGAAAGCACTTGTCTTACCGCTTTCGACATTAACATATGCTCTTCGTCGGTAATTTGTGGCATCACACGGCTGACCGACTTCTCAACATCGATCGCTGGATAATGCCCAGCATCTGCCATTTCACGTGATAGTACAATATGCCCATCCAAAATAGCTCGTGATGCATCCGCGATAGGATCTTGTAAGTCATCCCCTTCGGTCAATACAGTAAAGAAAGCGGTAATAGAGCCTTGGTTTTCGTTACCGTTACCTGCTCGTTCAACTAAGGCTGGAAGCTTTGCAAATACAGAAGGCGGATAACCTTTTGTCGCAGGCGGCTCACCAACAGATAGCGCGATTTCACGTTGAGCCTGAGCAAAACGCGTCAATGAATCCATTAATAATAAAACATCTAAGCCTTGGTCACGAAAATATTCGGCAATTGTTAATGCCGTTTGACACCCTTTTAAACGCATCAATGCAGATGAATCGGCAGGGGCGGCAACCACAACAGAACGTTGACGACCTTCAGGGCCTAAGATTTCTTCGATGAACTCTTTTACTTCTCGTCCACGCTCACCAATAAGCCCTACGACTACAACTTGAGCGGTTGTACCACGAGTCATCATGCCAAGTGTTACCGATTTACCCACACCTGAACCAGCAAACAAGCCTAAACGCTGCCCTTTACCGACAGTGAGTAGTCCATTGATTGCTTTTAAGCCAACATCAAGCGGTTCTGTAATTGGCTTTCGAGCTAATGGGTTAATTGGTTCAGAAGTAAAAGAGGCGGTTTGTTCTGTATATAGCTCACCTAGCCCATCAATCGGATTACCTACCCCATCAACAACTCGACCTAATAGCTCCATACCAACAGGAATACCACTGCCACCGACAATAGGCGTCACTTTGGCCCCAGGAAGTACTCCAGAGACTTGCTCGTTTGGCATTAAAAATAGGTTTTCACCAGAAAAACCAACGACTTCGGCTTCAATCTCACCATTAATGGTCTCAACTAAACATGAACTGCCGATGGGTGCACGGCAACCTGTCGCTTCTAAAGTTAAACCAACAACTCGTACTAACTTGCCAGACGCGATTGCTCGTGTTGTTAGTCCCGTTGTCTTATATTGAGAAAGGCGCTCAGACAATGACAACATTTACTGATTCCCTTGATGACGATTGACACCACAAAACTTAGCTAATACGCTTTTAATGCGCTCTTCAAGTAAGTAACTCACTTTAGAATCAGACGCTTGAATTGTAATATCACCAATATTCATTGATGGCTCAGAGGTTAAAGTCCACTGTTTCTGCGCTAACGTTTCTTCACCATAAGCCTCAACGACACGCTGGTGATCATCTGGGTGAAGTGAAATACTGATTTCACGCTCGGTGATCGGTAACGTTTCAACAGACTCTCTAACGGTATCAAGTAATACTTGTGGGTTGGTTTTAACCTCTACATGGATCACTTCTTTTGTCAGAGCTAACACCATGTCAATCAATTGCTTTTCAACTTGAGAGTCTATTAATTCTAATGGCGCAGCAAATTTATCTGCCATGTCAACTAACTGTTTAATTCGTTCTTCTATTTCAGCTTTCCCAGCCGCAATACCTTCATCATAACCAGCTTGATAACCTTCAGGCTTACCCGCATCAAAACCTTCTGCTTGGCCTTTTTCTAGGCCTTCTTTATAGCCAAATTCTTGGCCTTGCATCAAACCTTCATTATAAGCACCTTGCTTGATCTGTTCGATAATTTCATCGGTAAGAACAAACTCTTCAGGCTCTTCTTCTTTAGGTACTGATGGCGTCCAACTAGGATCGTAATTTAAAGCAGTTTCACGGGCTTGTTTATCTGGGTCAGAATAATCAGGCGACTCCCAAATATTGGTTTTTTGTAGTTCACTCTCATCGGTAATGCGAATAAAGCCACGTTTTTTGCTGATACTCATGATGATAACCCGTAAAAATAAGATGATTAGAATGCATAACGGCCATTCCAATAATATGAAATAGCCGTTTAATTATAACTTAAAGAACTGACAACGTATTATACGAATTCGTCTGCGCCACCCGAAAGCATTAGATCACCAGAGTCTGCCATTCGACGTGCCACTGCCAGAATTTCTTTCTGAGCAGCCTCCACATCAGCAACTCGTACTGGGCCCATTGCTTCAAGGTCATCACGCATAAGTTCAGCAGCACGTTTTGACATACACTTAAACATTTTCTCTTTAAGTGCATCATCTGCGCCTTTAAGTGCTTTTTGCAACACTTCTTGCGGAACATCACGCAACAACATTTGAATACCTTGGTCTTGTACATCAATAAGGTTTTCAAACACGAACATAAGATCTTGGATTTGAGTTGCCGTCTCTTCATCTTGGTCGCGAATTTGATCCATCAACATACCTTCGATACTGTTATCTAGGTAGTTCATGATTTCAGCCGCCGCTTTCAGGCCGCCAATTTTCGCCGCTTGCGCACCAGATTGACCTGCGAATTGTTTCTCCATGATTTCATTCAGCTCAGCAAGTGCTGATGGCTGAACTTCTTCAAGGTGGGCAATACGCATCATAAGATCAAGACGTACTCGCTCAGGAAACTGAGATAAAATCTCTGCTGACTGATCTGGGTCTAAGTACGATAATACGATAGTTTGGATCTGTGGGTGCTCATTCATGATGATGCTTGCCACTTGACGAGGATCCATCCATTTCAATGAATCTAAGCCTTGAGAACCACTTCCTAGTAGTATTTGATCTACTAGATTATTCGCTTTATCTTCACCAAGCGCTGCAACCAATGCGTTACGCATAAAGTCTTCACTGCCCATGCCTATACTAGTGTACTTCTGAATATCTTCTAAGAAAGCACGATGTATTGCAGACACTTTAATCTGATTTAAATCAGAGACGGTTGCCATTGCTGCGCCGACTTTTTGAACCTGTTTAGGCTCTAAATGACGAATAATACTTGCAGCATCCTCTTCACTCAAACTCAGTAATAAAATAGCGGCACGTTCTGATCCTGATAATGAAGAGAGATCAAACTCTGCAGCTTCTTCACCTTTCTTTTCTGCTTCTACAATGTCATTAGCCATTTTCAGATACCCAATTTTTAACTACTTGTGCTGCCAATTCTGGTTCATTTGCTACCAGCGCTCGAACTGCTTTCAATAAGTCTTCGTCTTTATGTAAGTTAGGAAGATCGATACCTGAACCAAATTCAAATCCATCGCCATCCAAATCACTGCCGATTAAGCCCATCTCACCTTGAGTACCGTCACCTTTGACAATGGCATCATCTTCAACTTGATTAGGGAACAGTAATTTATTCATTGCTGGTCGAACAAGGATAAGCAGTACAGCTATAATTACAATAGCTCCGGCTAACCACTTAATCCAATCGTTAAAGTTTGGATGTTCCCAAATTGGTACATCAATAGTAATTGGTTGTTCTTCAATGGCAAACTTAACGCCTAGTACGTTTAATAAATCACCACGTTGCTCGTTTAAACCAACACTACCAATAATTATTTGACGAATTGTTTCAATTTGTTCTGCTGATACAGGCGTATAAGTTACTTCACCAGTGTCAGGGTTTACACTTTGACGCTCTTTTACTGCAACTGAAACGGTTTGACGAGCAACCGTTCCCGTTTGTTTACGCTCATGGCTAATTGTCGTATCTAGCTCAAAGTTACGTGTCGCTTCTTTATGAACAGAGCCTTGACCTAGTACCGAACCATCTTTAAGTTCAGCAATATCTTGAGGGATAGCTGAATCTACAGGAGGCTGATTACTTAATGCACCAGGAACACCTGCTATCACATTACCGTTATTGTAATCTTCTAATGTGTATTCACTTCGTGTTGATGGTGTCTGTGGATCAAACTGCTTACGTGTTTGTTCAACTGCACTAAAGTCCATCGATACATCCACTTGAGCGGTGTAATTGCCTAGCCCTAAAATAGGAATAAGAATCGCATCGATTTTATCGCGCAGTGATTGCTCTTGCTTGCGCTCTAATTCTTGTTCTTTACGATGAGCTGTTGCCATTGGATCTTGTGTGCCAGAGCTCAATAAACGACCGTGTTGATCTGTCACCGTAACACGTGTTGGTTTCATTCCTGGAACCGCACTTGCTACCATATCAACAATTGAATCAACTTCTTCTTGCTTTAAACTTGCTCCCATACGCATGGTTAAGAATACCGTTGCCGATGCTTCTTGGTTATGACGTACGAATACACTCTGTTTTGGCATTGCAAGCAATACTTGAGCTTTACGAATTGGACGCATTTGCTCAAAGGTACTGGCCAATTGACGTTCACGACTTAATTTTAGACGCTCTTGCTCTAAACGTTGTGAAACCCCAAAACCCATATCTTGCAATAAGATATCATCGCCTTCAGCTTCTGTTCGATTTAAACCCGCTCTTGAAAGATTAAGTTTCATTTTACTGAATTCAGACGCGGGAACTAAAATGGTATTACCATCCAGTTTATATTCTGATTTCTGCGCATCGAGATGATCGAGAACTTGAATAAGCTCATCGGTTTCATACACACCAAGAGGTCGCATTTCAGGTTCTTGAACCCAAAAGAAAAGCATAACAATTAATGCTACACAGATAGACACAGATAACACTAAAATCACTTGACGTAATAAATCAAGATTACCAAGAGCTGAATCTAACTTTGAAGAACTTTGCTCATCAACATCTAAATTTTGACTATCAACAGAATTATCCAGTGCCATCGCACTTCCTGCTGACATTCCATCAGATACCGTTAAGTCTGTATTTTTGTTATCTTCTGACACGCTTTAATTCCTAGAAATTATACAGGCATATTCATAAGCGCTTTATAAGCATCAACAAGCTTATTACGCACTTGAATTGTGGCATCAAATGCAACACTTGATTTATTTCGCGCTATCATAACGTCAGATAATGAAACCCCTTCATCACCTCGGTCAAAACGTACAGCCAAATCACTTGATGCTTGTTGTAAGCCATTTACGTTATTTACTGCTTTGGCAAACATTGCACTGAAGTCCGCACCGACCTCTTTGCCTGTTGCTGGACGCGTTGTATTTGACGCGTCAAGCATCATTGCTTGCATTTCGTTTTGTAAACCACCAATTTTCATTTCAATTCTCCGACCCAGTCAACTAATTGACTTAATTTTACGACCCGAATTATATAAGCAATTTACATACCAAAATATAAATAAACGTAAGCTACTGTTTTAACTTGGGATATCTATTCCAGCGTCTCGCATTTTTGCAAGTTTATAGCGGAGTGTTCTAGGACTAATTCCTAGTTTTTCAGCCACATCTTTGCGTTTTCCATCACACGCTTTAATCGTTTCAAGAATAATTATGTACTCTTGTTCACGTAATTCACCGCCCAGCCCTGTTGATGTGCTAGAACTCTCCATGTTGATGGTTTCAGAGTCAGTGACTAATGGTTCATTTATTGACGGTACCTGTTGTTCTGGTTTAATCGTCGGCGCTTCACCACTGACAACACGTTGCAAGCTGCTTGCATCAGCCCAATCAATCCCTTCCAATAAAACGTCATCCGCTGTAATAACGTTTGATTCGGCTAAAATAAGCGCTCGTTGCACCACATTATCCAATTCACGAACATTACCAGGCCAAGAATAACTTTCTAATTTTATCGTTGCTTCCACACTGATCTTTGGTACAGGTAAGCCTTGTTTTTGACAGTGGCGCTCAATAAGGTGTTGAGCAATTGGAGCAATGTCGCCTTTACGCTCTTTTAACGCAGGCCACGCAATTGGAAATACGTTTAAACGGTAATATAAATCTTCTCTGAAATTGCCTTCTTCTACGTATTTTTTCAAATCACGGTTACTTGTCGCCAAAATACGAACATCTAATTTAATACTCTTGCGGCCACCTAAGCGTTCAACTTCACGTTCTTGTAATACACGCAGTAATTTCGCTTGTAGGTTAAGATCCATTTCACTGATTTCATCCAGTAAAATAGTGCCGCCTTGCGCTTGTTCAAATTTCCCCGGGCACGCTTGAACAGCCCCTGTAAATGCGCCTTTTTCGTAACCAAATAGAGTGGCCTCTAGCATATTGTCAGGAATTGCAGCACAGTTAATGGCAACAAAAGGGCCTTCGCTGCGCTGTGAGTTGTTATGAATATAACGAGACATCACTTCTTTACCTGAACCACTTGGGCCAAGAACCATCACGTTTGCGTCAGTTCGAGCTACTTTATCGGCCAGTTTGAGTAACTTAAGACTCTTTTCATCAGCAACAATCGCATCACCGCTTTGTTCATTTTTTACTGGTGCATAACGACTCACCATGTTTAACAACACTTCTGGCGCAAAAGGTTTCGCCATGTAATCTATCGCGCCTTCTTTCATCGCAGAAACCGCATCTTCAATATTGGCATAAGCGGTCATTAGAAGAACCGGTAAATTCGGCCAATTTAGTTTGATACTACGCAATAGTGCCAAGCCCCCCATCCCTGCCATTTGAACGTCTGAAACCACAATATCAACGGGCTCTTTTTTCAAAATTAATAGCGCAGTTTCCGCACTATCAGCTTCAACCCACTCATAGCCAGCTAATTCTAAGGTGTCAATCAAGGCTTCGCGTAGGCCTTCATCATCTTCTACGATCAATACTTTACTTTGCGCCATGATTATTCTCCAGATTCTGTTTGAGTTGCGGATTCAGCATCAATTGCTGTTAGCGGGATCGACATGGTGAAGCACGCACCATCATCCGGTTCTGAATACAATTCAAGTTGTCCTTTATGTGCTCGACACACCATTTGAACAACAGCAAGACCAAGGCCTGTGCCTTGAGATCGCGTGGTAAAAAATGGTTCCATTATTTTATCTTGTAATTCCAACGGAATACCGGGGCCATTATCTTGCACCGATATTTTTAAAAATCCATTTACAGGCCTGAAAAAAACATCAATTTGACACTCTTTTCCTACCGCCTGAATCGCATTCATAATCAAGTTACTGATCGCACTGGCAATGGCATTTGCGTTCCCCATAAGGATCGTATCTTCTTCTTCGATCTCTAAGTGATAGTCAACTTGATTCGATTGCAAAGCGGTCTCAACCATAGGTTGATATTCAGCAACCAGTTCACTGATCGTAAACGGCTTAACGACTTTATTATCACCACCTTTAGCAAAAAGCAGCATATCATTCACTTGTTTTTCAAGATCATGCAGACGATCAACTAACTTAGTTTGAAAACGTTTATGTGTGGCAGCAGGAAGGTTAGGTGAACCCAAGTTAGAAGCATACAACATGGCACTTGAGAGAGGTGTTCTAACTTGATGGGCAAGAGAAGCCACCATTTTTCCTAATGAAGATAAACGCTGTAATCCACTCACACGAGCTTGCAATAAGCGAGTCTCTGTAAGATCGGTAATAAGTATCAATTGACCCGTTTCTGATGCTGAAATAGCTAAGCGTACTTTACGACCGTTACGCAAAGAGATCTCATGACCGTCATCTTCTCTAGGATCAAATGAACGCTGGATCACCTCAAACCAACGCTCGCCAAGCAATGGTGGTCCTAGCAATTTTATCGCTTCTGGGTTGACTTCACACACCACACCTTGAGTATCCAGTAATATCACACCAGCAGGCATTACATCGAGCACTTGCTTATAACGTGTATTCTGTTCTTCGACTGTACCAAGAGGTGAATTAATTTCATCCTCAGAATTACCATGCATAATTTTATTCCCGCCAAAACAACAAAAGGGCTAATGCATTTTACATACCAGCCCTTTTACTGATTACTTTTAACAACTTACAAGTCACACTCAAGTTTGACGAGTCAATTATTTGTCATTCTAGAATCAACGAATATCATCTTTATTAAGATTATATTTACGCATTTTCTCTACTAATGTCGTTCTTCGCATTCCTAACATATCTGCGGCACGTGCAACAACACCATTTTGAGCTTCAAGTGCTTGGCAGATCATATTAACTTCAACATCAGCCAACATTTCTTTAAGGTTTAACCCATCTTCCGGTAAATCATTTGACGCAGGGCCAAAGCTTTGTGTCGCAGCTTGTGCTACTCCACCATCACTAAAGTTTGCAAACATATCAGCAAGAGCTGCTTGCTCTTGTTCTTCAATACTTTGTTGATTGTAATTCTCTGGTTGAAACTCTGGAATATCGCTATAACGATATTTTGTCGGTAAATGATTTACATCAACAGACTCTCCAGGGAATAAGATCATTAATCGCTCAATCAAATTCGCTAACTCACGAACATTACCAGGCCAATGATGCTCCATTAACGAATTAACGGCTCGAGGAGTTAAACGGACACGAGCACTGCCTTCCGCTTCCATTCTTGCTAGTAGTTCTTGCAATAATAGAGGTATATCTTGCTTACGCTCACGCAGAGCTGGCATTTCGATCGGAAATACATTCAAGCGATAATATAAATCTTCACGGAATGTTGATTTATCTATCATGTCATCAAGATTACGGTGTGTTGCCGCAACGATACGAACATCTGCTTTAATGCTTTGATTTCCACCAACACGCTCAAAACAACGCTCTTGTAATACCCGTAATAGTTTCACCTGCATTGACATTGGCATATCACCAATTTCATCTAAGAAAAGCGTGCCGCCTTGTGCCAATTCAAATCGCCCTTTACGAGCTGTAATTGCTCCGGTAAAAGCCCCTTTTTCATGACCAAAAAGCTCGCTTTCAAGAAGATCTGGAGGGATCGCACCACAGTTAACAGGGACAAATGGACCTTTACGGCGAGGGGAATGATAGTGAAGGTTTCGAGCAACAACTTCTTTACCCGTACCCGACTCACCTAATACAAGAACACTCGCTTCAGTGCCCGATACTTGTTCAATTAAGTGACGTACCGTACTAATAGCTGAACTTTGTCCAACCATACTGCGAAATAAGGTATTTTTCCGACCCAGTTGTGGAATACCAAGACCACGGCGCCCCATAAATTCTTGACAGTGACGCAATGCATCCGTTAACTGAGGATAATTAACCGGCTGACTTAATTCCCCTACGTAATTCGTCAGGTCCTCAAGATCATGCTTTTCCCCTGCCAGCATAATCACAGGAATGTGATTATTATTAACTAACGATTGTTTAATAAAGTCTTTATTTGATCCACTAGAAATCTGACCTAAAAAACACGCACTCCAAGGATCACTCCACCCAAAAGTAGACAGTTCTGAACTTGAAATGGCATGACAATGCTCACCGATAAACTCAAGAATTACCTTAAAGTTATGTCGATTCTGCTCATCATCTTCAATAATTAGTGTCTTTGCTAAACCGTGCATAGAAGTGATATGTGCCTTAATTCTTTGATGTAATTGGCCAATTCATTGAACAACAACGAAATTATGGGCCTATTTTATAGCATACGAAAAATAAGGCAACCATGACTGTCAATAAACAGACAGCCATGCTGTAAATGAGAGGTTAATATAAAAATCAGAAAAAGTAACTTGATTTATAAAACTATTGTATTAGATTCCGACTTGATCAGCGGTAAGGTTGTGAAACTCTGCAGGGATTTGATCCCATGCTGATTTTATTTCACGTAACATATCAACCACATCATCAATCGGCTGAGATTCATTATTTTGATTTGCTTGTGAAATTTGACGGATCATAAAGTCATACAAAGAATCAAGATTGCTTGCAATATCACCACCATCATCCATTGAAAGGCAAGTACGTAAACTAATCACGATATCTAATGCTTTACCAAGACGTTCACCTTTTACAGCTGTATTTCCTTGCTGCATAGCTGCTTTACCTTGGATTAATCGCTCAATAGCACCAGCCATTAGCATTTGAATTACCTTATGAGGTGATGCAGCACTTAATTGGCTATCAATTGATACCTTCTTATATGCTTGTAGTGAACCTCTCATCGTATTTCCTCAGTTTTATTGAAATTTTCTATATAGCTGAACCGATTTTTTTGCATGATTCAGCTTTTGATAATCTAAAGCAAATTGCTGTCCTAATCGATTCATGTCATCAATAATCAATTGGGTTCTTGCAATTGCGGCTTGCCATTCAGTGGAATGCACTATTTCTGACACCTGCATACATTGATGCAAGAGTTGTTCCCGATTTGATAGAAAAGTCGCCAACAGTTCAAAATTAATATCATCGATTTGATATAGACTCTGTAATTCATGGTCTAATTTTTCTAATTGTTGTAATAACATCATCGAAAACACCTAATATATGATTTTACTATTCTTTAACCTAATGCGTTCATCATGCCAGATAACTGTGCTTTCATTTTTCCAGTAACGTCTTGCATATTGGCAAATTTATTACGAGTACGCTCTTGCATGCTCTCCATTCGACGATCTAAATCCACTTGCTGATCATTTAAACGATAATTTTGATCTCGCATGGTATTCATTCGGGTACGAATAGGACCCGTCACTCCCGTCATACTTTGAATAACATCTTCTATTTTTTTAGCAAAGCCTTTCGAACCACCAAAAAAAGTATGCAACTGCCCAAAATTCTCATTCAGTTGGCGATCAAGCATGGTATGGTTTATTTCTAACGTACCCTGACGAGTAGTCGAAATACCTAATTCAATGAGCGTTTTTACATCTTTTGGTGCCGATTCTACCGGAGCTACAAAAGCAGATTTCAAACGAGATTCAGCAGAACGAACAACACTGTCCCCAGCTAATGGGCCACTTTGCCCCGTCGCAGGATCAAAGCCACTCAGTGCCTGTGTGGTTTCGTAAAACTGATTATAGGTAGCAACAAATTGTTCAATCGCAGCTTTGACACCATCTCTATCAAACTGCACATCTAAATCAATACGCTTACTGTTTTCAGTTGTTGTGCCCTTTAGCGTGATATCAACGCCATGAACTGCATCTTGAATCACATTCGTGTCACTGCTTATTCTAGCAACACCATCTAATACTACTTTTGCACTACTCGCTGTTTGAACTTCTTGAAGACCTGAATATAGCGGCTTACGTGGGCCTTCAGGCTTAATAGCTTCTACGACTTTTTCTATCGGTTCTAATTTTTCTTTCGCTATTTCTTTGATCGTTGGCGGTAGCTGTTCAATTTTTTCTTTTGCTATATCAACCAATTCTTTTTTAGGTGCGACTTGAGGGGCTTCATAAGTGATGCCTGCAGATTGAAATACCGTATCAGGCGTTTGGCCAATTTCAGCCAGCGCTTCTGCCGCCGATTGGTCACCCTGTTTTGCCGCTTTTGCTAATTCTACTTTTTCATCTTCGCTTGGTAGCGCTGCTTGCAATGTTCCAGCGGTGCGCTCACTCCAACCAGACATGCCAGATGTTGGGTCTGTTGGATCTTCAAGTGTGGATAATGCAGCCGTTGCTTCTTGTTGAAGCATGATCTCTTTTGCCGCTTTTTCTTCTCGCGCTAATTCACGATTGGCATAATCAATAAGCGGCTTAAAGTACGCGTATTTTTCTTCATCACTTAATTCAGGAACTTCTTGTGCCGTTATTGGCTCTTGCATTTGCTGAGCGGCAATTTCTGGTACATTTTGATATTCAAGCAAGGTTGGAATATCAAATTTTGTTGATACCGCAGGATCAAAATTAGGATTAAAAGCAAGACGATGTAGCTGATCATTATATTCAGCGTCGACTTCAATTTTAACTTTATGACTTTCGCCAGGTTTATCTGAGGCGAGGATAAGACGTGAGCCGCCATCGTCTTTAACGATAGAAGCTTGAACACCAGGATTTGATGGTGCACCGTTGATCTGCTTTAACAAATCGGTAATTTTGTTATTTTTACCAATAATTTCAATGGTGAACTCTTTATCTCCCAATGAAATATCAAGCTTACCTGGGCCAAATTTAGCATCATCACGAATTGGCGATGATGCTAATTTTTGTGCTTGAGCTAATTGTAAAACATCAATTGTGTATCGACCTGCCAAGGCTTCAGGTGTTGCAGTCGCACTCACTACTTCATCATCGCTGCTTGAAATAGTTCGTGACGCAAACGTATCTTCTTGGCGAAACGTCGACATGAGATTTTTCATGGTATCTAACGATTCTTGCAGACGGCCGTAACCACTGATATTCATATCTATATCTGAGCGCTCACGGTCAATGCGCTGCTGCTTTGGTAAGCGCTCGCTTTCAACTATTTTGCTCACCATAGAATTAATATCTAGGCCACCACCCATCCCCATCGGGCTCATACTCATGAAAGTCTTTCCTCAATTAACGTTTTATATCCTCTCAGCTATTAATCCAGATGCACTGGCAGCTAATTCTCTGGCAACTTGCAACATTTTTTCATCGGGGATCTGACGGATGATATCACCAGAGCTAACCTCTATAACGGTAATAACCTGCCGCCCTGATTCTTCATCTAGATGAAATGATAATCCTCGATCCATGCTTTTAACGTATTCATTCAGCTCTTTTACTGCTTTATGAAGTTCTTCTTTCTTTTTCGTTTCAAGCTGTTGCTCTGCTTCTACCACGATAGCTTGGCTTTGCGTCATTGCTTCTGACGGTTCAGTGTTTGCTGTTTTATTTAGGGTATTAACAGATAATGTTGGCTGCACATTAGTTCTAGCAATTTGCGTGCCGTTATTTGAGGATGGAGAGGGCAGGATTGATGAAGATACAGATGATGGATTCATAGTATTTTCCTCCTAATACGAAAAAAGACAGCAGGAGAGCGGCCCGGCTGTCATATTTCAGTAAGTGGGTTGACGATGAAGCCGCCCACCTACCTATTTAAGTATTATCAATTAATCGAGTGGATTAACGTAATAGACCTAGAGCAGCGTTTGGCGCTTGCTTAGCTTGAGCTAAGATAGAAGAGCTTGCTTGCTGTAGGATTTGTGCTTTAGTCATTTCAGTTGTTTCTTTCGCGAAATCAACGTCTTTGATTTGGCTCTTAGCAGCAGAAACGTTTTCGTTAATGTTGTCTAAGTTGTTGATTGTGTGACCCATACGGTTTTGAGCAGCACCTAGCTCAGAACGGTGGCTATCAACAAATTTCATTGCTGCATCAACAACTGCGATTGCATCTTGAGAACCAGCTACAGTTGTAACGTCGATGTTACCTACTGTTTTTTGTGCTTTAACTGCATCAGACATACCAGTTTCGTTAGCTAGAGCACCTGAGAATTCGATTTCGCCATCGATTGTGCCTTTAGCTGCGAATACTTGTAGTTTGCCATCTTCACCAACAGAAGCACTAACTTTATCAGTTTGGCCGTTGATGTAAGTTGCTACTTCTTCAATATCGTCACCAGCTTTAGCTGTGATTGATACTGATTGTTCTTCACCAGACTTGTCTGTGAAAGAAATTGTCATTTCTGCATCTTTACCAGCAGTCCAACCCGCAGCAACACCTTCTTTCGCAGTGAAAGATTGGCCACCCATGTTTGACTCATCTGCACGTAGGTTGTTCAGTGTAAGCGTTACAGCTTCACCAGAATCAGCACCAACTTGGAAAGATTTAGTACCGAAGTTACCGTTAAGTAGACGTGTACCACCAAAAGAAGTTGTTTCTGCGATACGGTTCATTTCATCAGAAAGCGCCGTTACTTCTTGTTGGATCGCGCTACGGTCAGCGTCAGTGTTTGAACCATTTGACGATTGCAGTGCAAGGTCACGTACACGAGAAAGGATGTTTGAAGTCTCTTTCATTGCGCCTTCAGCTGTTTGCATCATAGAGATGCCGTCGTTTGCGTTACGAACCGCTACGTCTAGACCACGAGTTTGCGTGTTTAAACGGTTAGAGATTTGTAGGCCAGCAGCATCATCTTTAGCACTGTTGATCTTGTTGCCTGAAGATAGACGTTCCATTGATTGGTTAACGTCAGATGTTGCGCTGTTTAAGTAACGCTGAGCTGTCATTGCTGATACGTTAGTATTTACTGTAATAGACATAAATAGATCTCCTAAGGGATAATGCAATGGTGGTGTGGTCTCATCCTCCGCACCAACCATCGTTTCTCACATATATTTAAAAGCATATCTCTATGTATTTAGTAGACTCTCACCTCTACAAAACACATCGCGAGATAGCCTAAGATTAATTTTATAAAGTAAGTCAGACTCACTTATAACCTGTTGGGATAGAACTCTGCAGATAGCTTAGCTCTCATTCTCACAAGTGTTTACTATGCTGATTAGCCCAACAGGCCTAATGCTGCATTTGGTGCCTGCTTAGCTTGAGCAAGGATAGACGAGCTCGCTTGTTGCAGGATTTGAGATTTCGTCATTGCAGTGGTTTCTTTCGCAAAATCAACATCTTTGATTTGGCTGTTTGCTGCACTCGTATTCTCATTAATATTTTCTAAGTTGTTGATAGCGTGACTAAAACGGTTTTGGAAAGCACCCAATTCAGCACGGTTTGAATCAACGTATTGCATTGCTGAGTCAAGAATTGCTACCGCTTTTTGTGAACCACCAACCGTAGTTACATCAATGCTTTTTACTGTATCAGTAACCTTGTTACCCATACCTAATTCGCTGCTTAGTGCTCCGCTGAATGAAATATCAGTTGCTTCAGCTGCTGCAAATACTTGTAATTTGCCTTCTTCTGTAACAGAGGCGTTGACTTCTGCACTTTGGCCATTGATGTAAGTTGCTACTTCTTCAATGTCATCGCCTGCTTTTGCATTGATTGTGATGTTTTGCTCTTTGCCATCTTTATCAACAAAATTCATTGTTAATTCAGTGTTTTCTGCACTTACTGACCAGTTTGCATCTTTGCCTTCCGTCGCAGAGTAAGTGTTACCACCCATCGCTGTTGTATCTGAGCGCATGTTGTTCAATGTTAGCATTACCGCTTCACCTGAATCTGCACCGATTTGGAAAGACTTAGTTCCAAACTGACCGTTTAATAGGTTTGTACCACCAAACGAAGTTGTTTCTGCAATACGGTTTAATTCGTCATTCAAAGCAACCACTTCTTCTTGAATCGCAGTACGGTCAGCTGTTGTGTTTGAACCGTTAGAAGATTGAAGTGATAAATCACGCATACGTTGAAGGATGTTCGTTGTTTCGTTCATCGCACCTTCAGCAGTTTGCGCCATTGAGATACCATCATTTGCATTTCGAACTGCTACATCTAAACCACGAGTTTGAGATGTTAGACGGTTAGAAATTTGTAGACCCGCTGCATCATCTTTTGCACTGTTAATTTTAAAACCAGAAGACAAACGCTCCATTGAGCTGTTTACGTCATTCGTTGCGCTATTTAGGTAACGCTGTGCTGTCATTGCTGATACGTTTGTGTTTACATTGATAGACATATTTTATTTCTCCACTTTGGTTCCGAATCACTCCGCTCCTGGACCGGAAACCGTATTAATCATCGTTTGATACTTAACTTAACGACCGTGCTTTAAATTACTTTAGAAAAACTTTTTATTTTTTTAAGTTTTTCTTTTGTAAGCATTTTAAAAAATCTCAGTCGTAATGCCTTGTAATTAAGTTATCGCTCGCAATCGAAAACTCTTTAGGAAAAAAGATAAAAAAAATGAAATAAATTTAAATGAACACTAAAACGTGAGAAAAATCGCTATAAATAGGTATAAACAGAACAATATCGACTATTTTTCACACAATTGAAGTTGATGGCAATCCAATATACCGAACTTCATTTTGTTTTATTACATAAAAAAGCCGAGGCAAACCTCGGCTTTGGCATAGTGTGAGAGCACTACTACCTTAGAAATTTATTATATTAACTATCTCAATAAACCAAGTGCTGCATTAGGCGCTTGCTTAGCTTGAGCTAAAATAGACGAACTTGCTTGTTGAAGGATTTGAGCTTTCGTCATTTCTGTCGTTTCTTTTGCAAAATCGACATCTTTAATACGGCTATTTGATGCAGATACATTTTCATTAATGTTATCTAAATTAGAAATAGCATGGCTAAAGCGATTTTGGAATGCACCTAAATCTGCACGGTTCTCATCAACGAATTGCATCGCTGCATCAAGGACAGCCACCGCTTTCTGTGAGCCACCAACCGTCGTTACATCAATACTCTTAACGGTTTCAGCTTGCGCAGCACCCATATTTAGTTCGCCAGCCAGAGAACCGCCAAAGCTCACCTCACCTTGCACCTTATCATTCGAGGTAACAATTTGCAGTTCACCATTTTCAGACACTGACGCATTAATTGAATCTGTCTGGCCGTTAATATAAGTAGCTACTTGTTCAATATCATCGCCTGATTTTGCGTTGATTGTCAGTTCTTTCTCTTCGCCTGCTTTATTAACAAATGAAACCGTTAATTCTGAGTTTTCAGCATTAACCGCCCAACCAGCATCAAGTTTAGTTTCTGCTTTATAACTTGTCCCTCCCATTGATGCCGAATCAGAACGCATGTTATTTAGACTTAGCATTACTGCTTCACCAGAATCAGCACCGATTTGAAATGATTTAGTACCAAACTGACCGTTAAGAAGACGTGAACCACCAAATGAGGTTGTTTCTGCGATTCGATTTAATTCGTCATTAAGCGCGCCTACTTCTTGTTGAATCGCTTCACGATCAGCAGAAGTATTTGAACCATTAGAAGACTGAAGTGATAAATCACGCATACGCTGTAAAATGTTTGTCGATTCATTCATCGCACCTTCCGCCGTTTGTGCAATAGAAATACCATCATTTGCATTACGAACTGCAACATCTAAACCACGAGATTGAGAAGTTAAGCGATTTGAAATTTGCAGGCCTGCTGCATCATCTTTCGCACTGTTAATTTTAAAGCCTGAAGATAGACGTTCCATTGATTGATTAACGCCATCCGTTGCATTGTTCAAGTAACGCTGAGCAGTCATTGCTGATACGTTAGTATTTACTGTAATCGACATAGTGGTATCTCCGTTTAGTTTTCCGATTGTTTTCCGTAGTTCGGAAAACTGAGCTTTATTATTTGGAACTAATGACGTTGCTATTAGTGCCTGATACTTAACTTAGCGACGGTTAAAAATAAACCTTTATGCTTTTTTTTATAAAACAGATGATTACTTTATGAACTATGATCATGCTTCAAAGTTTTTTACAATTGACGAAAAAACAGCTAAAGTTTTTTTGCTTTTGGCCAAGTATTAATCAGAACCTTGATACAAAAGGATGTTGCTTACTTCTCCTTTCGTTTTATTTTGAGTTTGATACTTCATTTCTTTATTTATTTCACTTTAGCCACTTTATTTTCTTTAGACGAAAAAAAACCAGCCGTCATTGCTGGTTTTTAAAATCGTTATCTCCGTTGGTATAAATTAACCAAGCAGTTTTAACGCAAGATCTGGTGCTTGTTTAGCTTGAGCGAGTACTGTTGAACTTACTTGCTGTAAGATTTGCGCTTTCATCATCTCAACCGTTTCTTTTGCAAAGTCGGTGTCTTCAATACGACTATTTGATGCCGAGATATTTTCATTAATATTATTTAAGTTATTAATGGCATGATCAAAACGGTTTTGGAATGCCCCTAAGGTTGCACGTTCTTTATCGACAAATCCCATGGCGGCATCTAACGTTGCAATCGCTTTTTGAGAACCACCGACTGTCGTTAAATCCAAATCATTAACAGTATCAAATACAGCACCACCAATGGCTAATTCAGCAGATAATGAACCACCAAAGGTCACCGCACTTGAGACTAAATCACCCGCAGTAAATAACTGTAACTGGCCGTTTTCATCCACTGACGCTTGAACGGTATCATTTTGCCCATTGATGTACGTTGCTAACTCCTCAATGTCATCACCCGCCTTGGCTTCAATCGTAATTTCTTGAGACTTACCATTTTCATCATTAAATGACATGGTAAGAGTCTGCCCGCCCTCTGGCACTGTCCAACCTTTGTTTAATTGGTTTTGAGAGGTGTAATGAAATCCCCCCATGGCTAAAGTATCAGAACGCATACTGCCTAGCGTTAGTTGAACAGCCTCACCAGCATTAGCCCCAATCTGGAAAGTTGACGTCCCAAATTGACCATTTAATAAACGACGTCCACCAAAGGATGTGGTTTCTGCAATACGATTTAATTCATCGTTTAAGGCATCCGCTTCTTCTTGTATTGCCTGACGATCTTGTAGAGAGTTGGACCCATTAGATGACTGCAACGCTAAATCACGCATACGCTGAAGGATATTAGTAGTTTCATTCATCGCACCTTCTGCCGTTTGAGCAATAGAAATACCATCATTGGCATTACGCACGGCAACATCTAATCCGCTCATTTGAGCTTGTAGTCGATTGGAAATTTGTAAACCTGCAGCATCATCTTTAGCGCTATTAATTCGCTTTCCAGAAGAAAGACGTTCCATCGATTGATTTAACTGATCTGTTGCTTGATTCAAATATCTCTGTGCCGTCATGGCAGACACATTGGTGTTTACTGTCACTGTCATAATGACCTCTTAATTAAAATAGCGATTTTCTGATATAGAAAAATAGACTCTTATAAGGTTCTATCGGCGCTGAAAAAATAAACTTAAGAGGAAAACAAAAAGAAAGGGGCTAGAAAAAGGTAAAAGAATATAAGGGAATAAATAGAAAAGGGTAGCCCCAATTAAGGGGCATAAAGCTAGGCTGGTTTTTTATGAGGAGATCTGTGAGAAGAACACAAAAAACCAGTTACCTGAAGCTTGCCAACAATCAAATGAACAAGAGGATGATGAGAGATGAGAGCACCTCTTGTTCACTAAGATGACTGTTGTTAGTTACTCAATTACTGCAGTAAAGTTAATGCAGCGTTTGGTAACTGTTTCGCTTGAGCAAGAATAGACGTACTAGACTGCTGAAGGATTTGTGCTTTTGTCATGTTTGTTGTTTCTTTAGCAAAATCAGTATCTTTGATTCGGCTGTTAGAAGCAGACACATTCTCTTGAATGTTAGACAAGTTGTTGATGCTGTGGCCTAAACGGTTTTGTTTAGCACCTAAATCAGCACGTTCACGGTCAATATAAGCAAGCGCTGAATCGATAACACCGATAGAAACTTGAGCATCACCAACAGACGTTACATCTAGTTTATCAACCGTTGCTTTAATACCAGCACCGCCAGTTAAACCTAATTCTGTAGCAAGGTTACCAGATACCGCTAACTCACCTTGGATAGATGGTTCTGCAACAAACAGTTGAAGTTTACCTTCATCACCAACAGATGCTGAGATCTTGTCTGATTGACCGTTAATGTATGTTGCTAACTCTTCAATATCATCGCCAGCTTTTGCATTGATATTGATAGAAACTAATTCACCTTTTTGAGTTGTGAAATCTAGTTTCATGTCATTTTTACCAGCAGCGACATTCCAAGATGCATCTTTACCGATTTCAGAAACAAAACGTTGACCACCCATACGGCTATCATCAGCACGTACAGACGTTAGTTCAATAAGAATTGCTTCACCAGCATTTGCACCGATTTGGAATGCAGACTCACCGAATGTACCGTTAAGTAGACGGCGACCACCAAAAGAGGTTGTTTCAGCAATACGGTTTAATTCATCAGACAGTGCATGTACTTCTTCTTGGATAGAAGAGCGATCTTGATCTGAGTTAGAACCATTTGCCGCTTGTAGTGATAAATCACGCATACGTTGAAGGATGTTTGTCGATTCGTTCATCGCACCTTCAGCTGTTTGAGCGATAGAAATACCATCATTAGCATTACGCATAGCAACATCAAGACCACGAGTCTGAGCTGTTAAACGGTTAGAAATTTGTAGACCAGCAGCGTCATCTTTTGCGCTGTTGATTTTAGTACCTGAAGACAAACGCTCCATTGAGTTGTTTAGATCGTTCGTTGCGTTATTTAGGTAACGCTGCGCAGTCATCGCAGATACGTTAGTATTTACATTTACAGCCATCGTTGCTCTCCTTGAGTTTCGTTTTCACGAAATCTACTTTCTGCTCTATTCAGAAATATTTAAAAATCATAGTTAAATATCAGCCACAATTGGCCAATGTTTTTCAATGTCATGTAATTTACATATCAAATCTCATGCCAAGATGAGAAATATACATAGATTAATGACTGACATGCAAAAGCAAAGTGATTAACCCTATTTTGCAACTGCTATGCCACTATTTACCATTGGCAAACTGTGAGCGTCTCAGTCATAGTTATTAATTAGCATAAGGTGTGCCAGTTTTTCATAATTCAAATCAACTTATTAAGGAAATAAAAATAATCATTTAAAATCATAAACTTAAACAACACCAACTTTATTACTACTCTCTCTTTAAATACTGAAAAACCAACCTTTTTGCCGCTTTTTTATAAATATTGCCGCATTGCCTCTCTCCCAATACTTAGGGACTAACAAGTAGACTACTTTTTACTATAATTTCTATTCATGGCTTACATACAACCAATAAGAATAAAATAGGAAAAAAACTGAAATTTTCAATAATAAGCGGCAAATATTTACAATATTCGAGTTAAGCGGCAAAGCTATTCCCATTTGTATTTTACTTATAGTTCATACAGTTATAGGAATTCAAATAAATTACCGCCTCAATTTTCCTACACCTATAATGACCGTAAATAGCAGGCATAAAAAAAGCCCAGCCTGCCTGCTGAGCTTTCAGTATTATTTGATTTTTATACGTAATTAAATAATGTTATATCTTTTACTTTACCAAAGGCTTGCTGAGAAGCCTGAAGAGCACGAGTATTCTCACTAAATTCAATCACTGCTTGAGCGTAATCTAAATCTTCAATAGAGCTTAACGATTTAGAGATAGTTAAATCAAAATCTTGGTGCTGCATTTCTTGTTGGTCAAGCGTGTTCTGTCTTGTTCCCACTTCGGCCTGTGCTTGGCTTAAGTGAATAAATGCAGCATGGAACTCATCAGTTACTTGATGTAACTCTGCCGTACTTGATGCATCAGATACATGATTTAATGCTAATTCTTGTGCTTTTTTGAAAGAATCAAAAACGCTAATCGTTTTCTTTGGCTCAAGCGTTATAGTATCACCCGCTTTTAATTGGCCACGGATCTGTATATCAACCCCTTCATACTTAATCCCTTCTGCAGGATCAAATTGAGCAGTTTTTATTGCACTGCCATCTTTTGATAATTGGTAATTATACTTACCATCAGCACCGGCATTAAAGCTGACTTCATACGTTGCCGGGTCGGTATAATTTGTATTGGTCGCTTTGGATAGCAATAATTCAGACCCTTCTTTCAGTGAATATTGTGGGTCGTAATCACCAAATGGGTTTTTTATTTCTGTAAATAATTTACTACCTGAATCATTAACAGCTACTTCTACTGAACCTGACACTTTCAAACTACGCTGATATTCATCACCAGCATAAGCAACCGTTCCATCATTCGAGCGGAAGAATGGTTGGGTTTTTGGCTTGGTACCAGAGAATAAATAGTTCCCTGATTCATCTAACATATTGGTTAGATTTAAAAAGTTATCGGCAATGCCTTTAATGTCTTGCGCATGAGCATAACGATCTTCTGGTGCAAGAGAACCGTTAATCATTTCCATAACACTACGTTTAGCATCATCAGTAAACTGTTCAGCATTAGCGATGGCTATTTCATGACGCTCTAAACGGTTACGTGCCAATGTAATGGTATCTGTATATTGGCGTAACTCTTCTTTCTTTTGAGTTAGGTTTTGGGCATATAACGCTGCAACGGGATCATCACCTGCGGTTAATAGCTTTTTACCTGACGCTAATTGTGCACTGTTCTGATGCACTTTCGCTTCTTGGCGCGAAATATCATTTTGCACCGCTTGGTAATTATGAAAGCTTGAAATACGATTTAACATACTCTACAGCTCCTTAATTACGATAATTGTAAAATTGAGTTAAACGTTTCATCTGCCGCTTTCATGATACGTGAAGATGCCATGTACGCTTGTTGGAACTTCATCATGCTTGCCGCTTCTTCATCTAAGTTCACGCCAGAAACTGAGGCAACACGACTTTGAGCAGCTTCATTCTCTACACGAGATACTTCAGATAAACGAGACGCTGTTGCTTTTTTCAGGCCAATTTCAGTATTTACGTTTTCGTATAGGTCGATTACCGTTGAGCGGCCTTCGTCCATCACTTTACGTGTTTGCAAACCTTGCATTAATAGCAAGTTACCATTATCACCTTCAGATGGAACTAAGTTTGCTGCAAATTTATCATTTGCTGCAGCACCACCAGTAAGTTCAAACGTTGTACCACCTACAGTTACCGCACCTTTTGGTGGGTAAGTTTGTGGTTCAAGTAACATTTTTCCTTTCATGTCCAGAACTGCAAATTGGTTTGCTGCAGGAGAAATTACAACTTGAAACTCTTTTAATGCACCAGCTTGCAGAACTTTAAATTTTGCATTACCTGTTGCGAATGTCGCTGAGCTTGCATAGCTTTGTGCGGCTATTTTCTCTGCTTCATTCATTTCAAGCTTCATTTCGCCAGCCGCTATACGCGTTGGGCGAAGTAGTACACGTTCACCGGCACCTAGTGGCTCACGAATTTCAACTCGCATACCGTCTAGGAAAAAGGTCGATGGGTTACCGGTTGGGTCTAAACGCTGTACTTCACCTGTTGGTCGGGTCACCGTATATTGGCTGCCATCATACTTAAGTGCATAATCACCTGCTTTTAGCTGGCTAATATCATCAATGAATACGCCTACTTCAGCAGAAGAGCCACCAGAAACAATAGCGCGGCTACGAGCAGCTTGTTCTGAGTTCACATCAGAGAAAATATTAGCACCAATCTGTCCACGCAGATCTATCGCTTGGCTTTGTAAACGGTTAACTTCACTACTGAAACCAACTGCCACACGGCCTAATTCATCCATGATGGTAGGAATTGTATTATCACGCAATTCAAACAATGCCGATAATTTACCGCCAATGCTGTCATGTTGAATCGCTTTTATTCCCTGACCTTCAACCATTGCTAGTCGGCGCTGTAATGGGTCAGGAGTCCCTGCTATCATCTGCAATTCACTTGAATGAGTACCAGACACCAACATGTGTCCACCACCAATTAATACATTAAATGAATTCTCGTTATCACGCTTAGTAATGGTAACTTTTGTGTATTGAGACAGTTCTTTAATTAACTTTTCATGACGGTCCATAAGGTCATTGTGCGGACCTGGGGTCTTGACCATCATTTGGTTAATTTCTTTTAACTCTAGAGCAATACCATTCATACGCTCTACCGTTAGATCCATCTTTTTATTTACGTCTGAATTTTGCTGACGTACGTTCTCATAAAAGTCATTTAAGCTTTGTGAAACAAGACGAGATTTTTCAAGGACTACTTTACGTGCACCGATTTCGTTAGGGCTGTCGGCAAGTGTTTTTACGGCATCAAACCAATCATTAATGTTTTCTGGAATACGCTTAGCACCAATAGATGACATCATATTCGTTAGAACATCAAGGTTTGCTTCTGTATCCATAGAGTAGCTTACGTTGGTTGTCGATAGGTTCAATTCGTTAGTTGCGAACTGATCAAACGAACGTCGCACAGCGGCAACGTGCACGCCTGCGCCGTATTTTGAGCCAGCAACCCAAAGAGGCATATCTGTTTCTTGAACTACCGATTGGCGACTAAAGCCTTCAGTATTAACATTGTTAATATTGTGACTGGTCGTATTCAGTTGACGCTGCGCCGTAAGCACACCTTGTGTACCTAGATTTAGCAGATCAAGTCCCATATTGCCTCCAAAAAACTCTATAAAAGATGCGATAAAAATTTCCTAACGAATCTAATATAGCAATCAGTGTGCCAACTTTTAACCCCTTAAGTTTCAATAAGATAGACAAACCAACCACCTTAAAGTCTCTCTTTGCCACTAGATTTCTTTATTTATTGCCTTTATTTGCCTCTTTTCGTTTTTAAGCGGCAATAAAGCAAAAAATCCTGCCGCTCAGTGATATGACAACACTAAGAAACAGGATTTTAGATATTTAATAATTCAGTAAGGCTTATTATTTAGTTAAGCTTTCTACGGTCTTCATTACACTCATGACTTTATTGGTGTAGTTTGGATCCGTTGCATAACCTGCGCTATGAATGCCTTTAATAAAGCTTTCTGAACTTTCTGTCTGTTGCAATGCGCGTTCATAACGTGGGTTTTGATTCAAGAAACGGACGAAGTCGCTGAAGCTTTCTTCATAGTTATCGTATGAACGGAAGGCCGCATTCTCTGTCACTGCAATATTATCGTGATATTCTAACGTGTTCTTAGCAATCTTATCGCCCTGCCAGCTTCTATCCGCTTTAATATTGAATAAGTTATGGCTTGAATCCACTGAATTTTGAATCACTTTTTTACCCCAACCGGTTTCTAGGGCGGCTTGAGCAATTAATACATTTGAGTCAATGCCTAGTGCCTTGGCGGCTTTTTCAGCATACGGCTTCATGGTTTCAACAAATTGCTGAGGTGAATCAAATTTCTCAGGTTGTTGTACAGGCCTTGCTGCCAAGGCTTTTTCTAGCTGTGCAATACTTGGTGATTCAGTCTGTGATGCTTGTCTTGCTTCAGAGCCCTTTGGATATGAGTAATCAACCGGCAAACGTAACGGTTCATCCGTTGCCGCTTTACGCATTGCCATGCGAGCATCTTGCTCTAAGTTTTTGCCGTTATGCACAGGTGCCTCTTGATTCATCGATGCACCAAGTTGAGCTACAATCATATCGGCTAAACCTAATGAACCTTTTTTCGACAATTCTGTTGCCATTTGATCGTCACGCATTTGCTCAAAGAACTGCTGATTATCACTGCTCATCATATCTGATTTGAATGAATCATTGGCATTACGCATTGATTTAAAAAGCATTTGCGTAAAGATTGATTCAAACTGCTCAGCCGCTGCACGCAACGCTTTGTCTTGGCTTTCTTGATCGCCACTTACCGCATTTTTACGTAATTTATCTAGACCTCCCACATCATGGATAAAGCCTACGTCTGTCATGTTTACTGAATTATTCATCTTTACACTTACTCTTTTAATCAGGGTAATAAAGTTACGGCCTCTACGTTACTAATAGAGCAAATTTAATGCCAAAAAAAACGCACCCCAAAAGAAGTGCGTTTATTATCTTTATTTAACAAGCATCTATTAGATGATAATTAGTTGCCCTTCAATGGCACCCGCTTGTTTCAATGCTTGAAGAATCGCCATTAAATCAGAAGGGGCTGCACCCACTTCATTTACGGCTCTAACCAAATCGTCTAATGTTAAACCCGGTTCGAACTTAAACATCTTGCCTTGTTCTTCCGTTACTTCGATGTCTGAATCTGGCGTCACCACTGTTTGACCATCACTAAATGGCCCTGGTTGACTCACTTGAAGATTTTCTTTAATCGCAACCGTCATACCACCGTGAGTCACTGCTGCTGCTTTCAATTTCACGTGTTTACCAACAACAATAGTGCCAGTGCGTGAGTTAACAATGATTTTTGCAGAACTATCTGCTGGGTCAAAATCAACATTCTCTATAGCTGATAAGAAAGCGACTCGTTGACTGATATCACGAGGGGCGCGAACACGTACTGAGGTCGCATCAATTGCTGAAGCCATATTTGGACCTAAGAAATTATTTACGGCATCAGCCATGCGTTGGGCCGTCGTAAAATCCGACTCCAATAAGTTGAAAGTAATGAAATCACCACGACCAAACGGCGATGGAACTTCACGTTCAACCATTGCGCCACCAGAGATACGTCCTACCGTTGGGTTATTACCCACCAGTTTTGAACCATCTGCGCCTTCGGCACTAAAACCACTTACAATTAAGTTACCTTGTGCAATGGCGTAGGTTTTACCATCCAAACCTTTTAGGAACGTTTGTAGTAAAGTACCACCACGTAAACTTTTTGCCGAACCAACAGACGAAACCGTCACATCAACCACTTGGCCTTGTTTTGAGAATGCTGGCAAGGTAGCGGTTACCATTACTGCCGCCACGTTTTTTGTCTTTGGTTTTGTACCTGGTGGTAATTGAATACCAAAGTTTTGCAGCATGGCATTAAAGCTTTGATCGGTAAATGGCGTTGATTCACCAGTACCCGGTAAGCCTGAAACCAAACCATAACCAATTAACTGGTTACTACGAACCCCAGCAACTTCTGCCACGTCTTTAATACGTGCCGCTTGTACTGTAGAGATACTTAGGCATAACCAAGTAAAGATTAAAGTAACTAGGTTTTTATTCACGTCAAAACTCCAACGATTCGTCATTATTACAGTGCTACATTAAAGAATCGTGCCAAGAATCCAGGTTCTTGCATATCTTGTTGATCACCCGTACCAGAATATTGGATACGTGCGTTTGAAATTCGCGTTGATGCGATGGTGTTATCAAAGTTAATGTCATCAGGACGAATAGTACCACTCAAACGGATATATTCATCTCCGGTATTAAGTGTTAACCACTTCTCACCACGGATCAATAAGTTACCATTAGCTAATACCTCAATCACTTCAACTGTAATCGAACCACTTAAACTGTTACTTTGATTAGCTGATGTATTTCCTGTGAAGTTATTATCATTTTCTAATGCGTAAGAGAAGTTATATTGACCGCCCATCTGCAATTCTTGTCCACCGACCTGCAGTGGTTCCATGCTTGAAGCGTTTGATTTTGATAATTCCGCATCGGCACTTTTTGCCGCTTTGGTATTTTCAGCTAAAGTAACCGTAACAATGTCACCCAATCCACGCGGTTTTGTATCATCGTACATGTCTTGAGCATGATCAGTATTAAATAATGATCCTGTCGCCGCTGCATAATGTTCTGGTTTTTCTTTAGGATGAATAGGAGCCCAAGCAGGATCGCCTGAAATAGGATCATTACGACCACGAAGTGTATCAATAATGCCACCACCCTCTTCTTTCGCTTTATCACCTTCTACCGCATCAACATTAGTGGTAGCAGAAGTTACTTCGCTATCTTGTAAGTTCGGGTTTTGAACTAATAGCGCTTCACAACCGGTTAAAGTCGTTAGCATTAATAAACAAAGAAGACGTTTCATCCTAATCACCAATTACAGTTGTTGGTTAATAAAGCTTGCCATCTTATCAACGGCAGAAATTACTTTTGAGTTCATTTCATAAACACGCTGCGCTTCGATCATGTTCACTAGCTCTTCAGTTACGTTTACGTTTGATGCTTCAAGCATAGATTGACGAATTGCACCTAAACCTTCTAGACCTGGTGTTCCTTCTTGTGGATCACCACTTGCGCCAGTTGGTAAGTAAAGGTTTTGACCTACTGGCTCTAAACCACCAGGGTTAATAAAATCAACCGTCGTAATTTGACCAATCACTTGGTTATCTTGTTGGCCACGCAGACGAACAGATACTTCACCATCCGTACCAACAGTCACATTAATCGCATCTTCAGGAACGATAATTTCTGGTTCTAAACGGTAGCCAGCGCCTGTTGTTACGATTGCGCCTTCATCGTTTAACGTAAATTGACCGTTACGAGAATAACCAATATTACCATCTGGCATAGTCACTTGGAAAAAGCCTTTACCTTCAATCATCATATCCATGCCGTTAGACGTGGTTTGAGCATTACCGTTAGTAAATACTTTTTGTGTTGCCACAACTTTAGAACCCGCACCTAGCATTAAGCCCGTTGGTAACTCTGTGTTTTGTGTTGACTGAGCACCGGCTTGGTTTACGTTTTGGTAAAACAGATCTTCAAATACGGCACGGCTCTTTTTAAAACCAACCGTTGAGGCATTCGCCAAGTTATTTGAGATAGTCGCAATGTTAGTTTGTTGTGCGTCTAAACCTGTTTTACTTACCCATAATGCTGGATTCATTGTGTATTCCTCTAAATTCTTTAATGTATTAAGTTAATTAAGTTAATTGTTCAATTAACCCATACGTAATAATGAGTCTGAAGCTTTATCCATCTCTTCAGCGGTACTCATCATCTTGACTTGCATTTCAAATTGACGCTGCAAATCAATTAAATTGGTCATTTCACCTACGGCATTAACATTACTGCCTTCTAGTGCACCTTTTAGTACGGTTACACCCGCATCCGCTTGAAATGCATTATTAGGATTTTTCGAACGGAACAAACCATTCGTGTCTTTAAATAAATCGCGATTATCGGTTTTTACTAATTTAATACGGTCAACTTCTGCCATCGCTTCTGCTGGCGCACCTTGCTCAAGAACAGAGATAGTACCGTCTTTAGCTATTTGAATTTTTGAGATAGGAAGCGGCAAAGTGATTGGCGCGTCATTTTCACCTAGTACTAGATGACCGCTGCCATTCATTAATAAACCTGTTTCATCAATTTTTAGATTACCGGCACGAGTCAAACCCTCACGGCCTGTGTTGTCCATCACTGAAATCCAGCCATCGCCTTCAATCGTTAAATCTAAATCACGACCTGTCGTAATAACAGAGCCTTGAGAAAAACTGCTTCCAGGACGCTCAGTCATATTGAACACACGAGTAGGCAAACCTTCACCATACGCTTGCATTGAACGCGCTTGCTCTAAATCAGCACGGAAACCCGTAGTACTTACGTTGGCAAGGTTGTTTGAACGCAGCTGCATAGCTTGCATGTTTTGCTTTGCGCCACTCATGGCTAAAAATAATGCGCGATCCATAATGAACTCCAATAATCTATCTGAAGTTATAATAGCAATGAGTGTGCCAAGTTTTTTTAATGTTTTATATCAAAAGGTTAGCTTTATAACACTAAAGATAAAGAAGAAAAATAGTGCTGGGGAGGAAAAAGATTGAAACCAAGAGGCAACAATTCTGGGTAAAAAATTGCCGTCAATGTCGACGGCAATTTTATAAATAGAGGTTCGTTTAGATTAACGAATTTGCAGGATGTTTTGTTGCAGTTGGTTATGTACATCCAGTGAACGTGAGTTCGCTTGGAAGTTACGTTGCGCAGAAATCAAATCAACTAATTCTTGAGTCATATCAACGTTTGATTGCTCTAACGTACCACTTTTAATATCACCAAATGAGCCTTGGTTTGCTTCGCCCCAAATAACACCGCCAGACGCTTGAGTCGTTGACCATTGAGTACCACCATTTTGAGCAAGACCTTGTTGGTTTGTTACTCGGGCCATTGCTACGCGACCTAATGTCACATCTTTGCCGTTTGAGTATGAACCAATGATATTACCTTTTGCATCAATATCTACTTTTGCTAAGTAACCCGTTGTTGCACCATCCTCACTAAAGCGGCGCATTTCAAATGGTGCAGAAAATTGGGTTGGTTCATCAAAATTAATCGTTAGCATTTGTGATGGATCTGAACCATTAAGATCCATACCATTCTCACCAAATGTTGTGGTTTGAATTGGATTTCCGCCATTAATACTTTGTGTTGTGCCATCATTATTAAAGGCAATTGAATGACCTGAATGACCTGCTGCCGTGGCAACATCACCACCATTAATATTAATAGCCTTTTCACCACTAGCATCCGTTGCTGAATAGAACACATTCCAACGGTTTGGTTGTACTGCATCTTTAACGTAGTAAGACGTTAACTTATACGATTGGCCTAAAGAGTCATAAATTGTTGATGACGTAGCTTTGTTGTATGTATCTGGATCATTCATATCAAATAACGTAACGTCTTTTGATGGTGCTCCTGATGGTAAGTTCATACCAATTTCAATGTTATCACTGCGTTTTGGCGTACCAAATTGATCAGGGATACTCATAGGCTTTGCTTCATAAGACCCAACAGTACCCGTTTCTTCATCTACACTATAACCTAATAAAAATTCATCATTTGAGTTAGTAATAAAGTTATCTTTATCTAGGTGAAATGCTCCATTACGTGTTAGTTCGTTTGTTCCCGGCTGCATACGGTCTTTCGCTACCGCAAAGAAACCTTGACCTGCTATACGTAAATCCATTGGGTTGTTCGTATAAACACTTGAACCTTCATGGAATTGTTGTGCTATTTTCGTCGTTTGTGCACCACCACCTGTTGTGGTTTTTGCATTTGAGAATAACGATGTTGAATATACATCACCAAACTCAGCACGAGATTCTTTAAAACCAAAGGTATTCGCATTGGCAAGGTTATTTGATGTTGCGTTTAAGTCTTTCTGAGCAGCGGCTAGACCACTTAATGCTACGTATGACATTTTATATCTCCTATCTAGCTACGCTGATGATTTCCAATTCCATTAACGATCACAGTTAATGGGGAATGTTAATGGAATTGGCATAGCTCTATGTTTTAATGAATTTGTTACAGTAAATGGGAGTATTCAGGCAGCGATAAATTGCTGCACTGAATATTCGCTTTTATGCCTTACCTACTTCTAGCACTTCTGCCAATTTCATAGGTGAAGTAAAACCAGCAAGATTAAGCAGAACATTGCCATCACCTTTGCCTAGAAGAACACTATTTACGTTAGCGTATGTTGATACACCAAACTCTTTGTTTTCTCCATCTAGCACACCAGCCGCTTTAATATTATAGCTACCAGCAGGCATTGCATTGCCTTGTTCATCTTTGCCGTCCCACTCAACACGAGTGTCGCCGGCAGGTTTAGCGCCCACATTCAAAGTACGAATTAATTGGCCCTGTTCGTTTTCAACACGAACCATTAGGTTATTAATTGCTTGTGGCAATTTAACCATTGCCGCCATACTTTTATCTGCTTCTTTTAGCCCTTTAGCACCAGGCACTAGAACATCACGACCAACAAGCGATGACGCTTGTAATGCTTGGTTAGATGTCATTGATGAATTCAAGCTATCAAACTGTGTATTCATCTTGCCAATACCATCAACGGTTGCAAATGATGCCATTTGCGCAATCATTTGATCGTTTTCAACCGGCTTAAACGGGTCTTGCTGAGACAACTGTTTGGTTAATAATGAAAGGAAGTCTTCTTGCTTCAGTTCATTTTTGCCACCCGTCGTCTTTTCAGGCTTATTTGCCTCTTGAAGACTTTTAAGCTGGTCGATGTAGGACAAGCCGTTTTGACCAACGTTATTGATTCCAGTCATAGCTACCCCCTATCCTTATTGACCCATTCGCAGAGTACTCTGCAACATTTGTTTACTTGCATCTGCTACTTGAACATTCGTTTGGTATGAACGAGAAGCAGAAATCATGTTTGCCATTTCTTCCATCACATTAACGTTTGGCTTAAAAATATAGCCATCGTCATTTGCCATAGGGTGATCTGGATTATATTCTGCACGCAATGGTTTTTGGCTTTCAACAATACCAAGAACTTTTACAGGAACTGTATGATCTTGTTTGTATTTTGCTTTACTCAATTCCGCACCAAAGACAGCTTGACGAGCCTTATAAGTTTCAGCAGCAGAGCTACTTACACTATCAGCATTTGCCATGTTACTTGAAGTGGTGTTAAGACGAACTGACTCTGCACTCATCGCAGAACCTGTAACGTTAAAAACATTAAATAAGCTCATCTCTATTCCCCTTTAATTGCTTTGGTTAGGTTTTTGAATTTGCTACCTAAAAATTCCAATGATGCTTGATGACGAAGTTGGTTTTGCATAAATAAATTACGCTCCAAATCCACATCTACCGTATTGCCATCCCCCGTATCCGGTTGAGTTGGTACGCGGTATTGAATTTCCCCTGCCACTCGTGTTGAGGCATTGATGTGCCGACCATCTGTACGACTAAGACCCATGCTTGCCTTAGATGTTGCCGACTGCATTGCTTTTTGAAAGTCCATTCCTTTTGCTTTATAGCCTGGAGTATTCGCTTGAGCGATGTTCGTCGCTAGCATTTCAGCACGTTCAGAGCGAACTCCAACCGTATGCTGGTGAATACCTAGTGCATTATCAAAAGAAATTGCCATTTCAAACCCTCCACAAGAACTGACTAGCAGTATATATATTTCATATTGCAACCTGTATGCCAACTTTTCAATTTACAGAGCAGATTGACGATACCACTTGTATGAAACTAGCAATATTTACGCCAACTCTAAACAACAGGCACAAAAAAAGCGACTCAAGTCGCTTTTTGTATGCTAATTAATCATTTTTAATTATTTTAGCTTATAAATGATCCCCGGATTACAACGGACCATTTCAAATTTATCCGTTAAACCGGTTAGTGATTCAGAAGCACCCAATAATAAATATCCGCCGGGGTTAAGACTTGCCGCCATCTGATTTAACACTTTTGCTTTCATATCTGGTGAAAAGTAAATTAATACATTACGGCAAAAAATAATATCGAACTTACCCAATAAGCTGTAACTATCCATCAAGTTTTGCGGACGGAAGTTAACCATACGTTTAATTTTATCGTTAATCTTCATTTTGCCATCACCAGCATCTTCAAAGAACGCACGACGACGCTCAGGAGACAGGCCTCGGCTTAATGCTAAATTATCATAAACACCAGCTTTACATGTTTCCAACATTGTCGGTGAAATATCCGTTCCCGTAATACTAATATTTGGAAGAAAACCAGGCTTACGGGCTTGAATTTCTGAAATTATCATCCCCATCGAATAGGCTTCTTGACCTGATGAACTTGCCGCAGACCAAATTTTAAGAGGTCGACGATTTGCCGCTAACTCCGGCAATAATTTTTCAGATAAAACGGTAAACGGGTAGCCATCTCTAAACCATAACGTTTCATTGGTTGTCATCGCATCAACAGCAGCAACACGTAATTCACGATTATGACCAGAAATTACTTGTTTTAATAGATCAGATAATGAAGCTAATGAAAACTTAGCAACTAAAGGACTCAGTCGACTTCTTACTAAATATTGCTTACTGTCACCAAGGACAATGCCACATTGAGATTCAAGAAAACGGCTAAAATCACGATACTCTTGTTCGTTGATAGTTATAGTTGTCATTAACGATTTTACTTCCAAATAAAGATGAATTGCCATTTCTTATCAAAATCATGGCATATATTAATTTATGCAATTAAAGAGGGAATTACTTTTCTACCGCTCTCTTAACTGCTGCACCCAACTCATCTGGGTTAAATTTTGCAATAAATTGATTTGCCCCCACACGCTCAACCATTGCTTGGTTAAATACACCACTTAAAGAAGTGTGCAATATAACATGTAAGTCTTTCAATGCTGGTTCACGACGTATTTCTGCTGTTAATGTATAGCCATCCATTTCTGGCATTTCAACATCAGATATTACCAGACCTATCTGCTTATAAATACTGCCTTCATTAGCCATATCAACTAATTTATCTAACGCTTCTTTTCCATCTTTTACCATGATAGTTTCAAAACCGATAGATTGAACTGCACGCTGAACTTGCTTACGAGCGACGCTTGAATCATCTGCGATCAGTACTTTACGTATAATTTCAGGGCTGATCGCTGCCATTTCTTCAACCAAGGTTTCATTCATGGTTTCATCAATTGGTGCAATTTCTGCTAATATTTTTTCAACATCCAAAATTTCAACAAGTTCTTCGTCAATATTTGTTACCGCTGTTAGATAGTTTGCACGCCCGGTACCTTGTGGTGGCGGTAAAATCGCCTCCCAATGCATATTTACAATACGCTCAACAGACTTAACTAAAAAGCCTTGAATAGTACGGTTAAATTCAGAAATAATAATAAAACATTTATCTATTTCAGTGGTTGGGCGACCGCCAGTAGCAAGGCTTAAATCAATCACTGAAATCGTTTGGCCACGAATATGAGCGATACCTTTTACTAAAGGATTCAAATTAGGCATTGAAGTCAATCTCGGACACTGTAATACTTCTTTAACTTTAAATACGTTAATACCATAACGTTGGCGCCCCATAAGACGAAAAGTAAGTAATTCTAAACGGTTCTGCCCTACAAGTTGTGTGCGCTGATTCACCGAATCCAGTATGCCTGTCATATTTGACTCCATCTTGTGCCATTATAAATGAATCGTGAGCCTAACATAAACCCATTAAGAACACGATATACCACATGGCATTTTATATTAAAATTATGATGATAATAGAAAAACAAAGTATGAATATCACCATTTATCGACTTATAAGCGTTATCGGCATATTTATAAGTTTCTTTAGCCTGAATGTCCATGCTGCCACAGATGAGCAGCTAAAGGCAATTAAACAGGCTGCTGAATCATTTATTGAGCAGCAAATTGACACACCAAAGAATGGAATATTACAAGTGGAAGCGGTACGTATTGATAGCCGTATTCATGCGACAGATTGTCCAGAACCACTAACCACTACCTTGCCAGGAAAACTCAATACCAGCGGAAATACCTCTGTGCTTGTTGAGTGCATTACTGATAATTGGAAGGTTTATGTTCCGGTAAAATCAGAACTTATGATGCCTTTAGCTACCGCAGTATCCTCGTTATCAAAAGGACACACCATCTCAAATAGAGATATTACGATGACCTTAGTGACGAGTCGAGTCTACCGTCGAGGTGGGTATGTCAATATAAATGACCTCATTGGTTCACGTATTAAACGTAGTGTCCGGGCTGGTAATGTTGTTGAAAAAAACGACATCTGCATGGTATGTCGTAATGACAGTGTTGTAATTAAGGCTGTAAAAGGAGAGTTAAGTATCATCACGAAAGGAACCGCTTTAGGTGATGGCGCACTTGGCGATAAGGTTAATGTTAAAAATGATAAATCCAAGCGTATAGTCAGTGGGATAGTAACTAAAGTAGGAGTGATTAGTATTCGCTTCTAATAATACTGACTTTAAGCTAATTAAAATTAATTTTTTCTAAACTATCTCTATCTACTGCCGATATGATTTTTGTGGCATTAATTATGCTTAGATTTTCCACAGTTTAAAAATAATGAAAAAAGCGTCAAAAAACTTCATTATTTACTTAAGTTATTTTTTTGACAGCCGATAGATAGATTAAGAGAATGTATTAACCGGCTAAAAGGCTTGAATATATGACAAGTATTGACCAACTACGTGCTAGCCAAGCTATGGCAACATTACGCAATCAAGCTCGTGTTGATTCTGGTGATAAGTCACCTGTAAATTCAACACCGGCAATGTCTGCGAAAATGGATGCAGTTTCCTTGAGTAATCAAGGTAAAGAAATTGGCCAAATGCACCAACAACTAGCAACAGAGCCTTCGTTTAATGAAGATAAAGTTGCTGCAATTAAAGCCGCTATCGCAAATGGCTCTTACTCTGTTGATCCTGAGCGTCTAGCAGACAACATGATTAAATTTGAAGATGAATTAGCCGGCCTATAATCTTAGGCTGGTTATTTTTATCATCATATCTATATTAATAACGAGACACTATGGCTCAAACATTAACTGAATTATTAGATCTACAACGTAGCGTTGCTCTTTCTCTTTCGACGGTTCTTAGTCGCGAGAAGGTCGCTATCGCCAGTAGAAAACCAGCTGAAATGGAAAGCGTTGCCCATGATAAACTTGGCTTGCTAAACCAACTACGCCAGTATGATCAGTTATTAGGTAGCCATGCAGAAAGACAGCTTCTTTCTGAAGATAGCGCGTTAACAGAAAAAGTCACTGAAATAAAATCTATTATTCATGATTGTAAAGAAGAAAACGCCGTTAACGGTGAAGCTCTTCAACGCGCACAACTTAGTTTTAATAAACTAAATAACCTGATGCAACAAAGTCGTGGTAAAAATGGCATGACTTACACAGCTGAAGGTCAAACTCGTAATATCACAACATTAGGTACTAATGTAAAAGCCTAACCTTTTCAAAGCCCTAAAAGCCTAGAGTATCGATAACCTCTCGATATATGGCATTGTGCTATCTGATCTTTTATCTTTGACTAAATATCTAGCCTCTGATATTCCTATCTCTTACTCCCCCTAGACTCTAGTCCCTGCTTTACCTATCTCTGACTCGTCCCTAAAATCCAATTACTTTTACTCTGACCAATAAAAAACCCTCGCTACAAAAAAGTAACGAGGGTAAATATGTTGAATGAGAGTGTCTTAATAACTGTGATTAAATAACAGTCTATCTACTATTAGAATAGCGTGGTTTTTCGTTGTGTTGATGGTACGTCATAAACCTGGCCTTGGTTTTTCATTCGTTCCATTTTTTTCAAATCTAATTTCAACTCAGTTACATAACTGTCACCAACTGGGTAAGTTCTCACAACTTCAGCCCCGCGGATAATACCATCAACGCCAGCAGAGGTCGTTTCCTCTCCTAGCTGTTGATCATTCATCTCAACTTTTCCGCTAATACGCATACCATACACTTGCTCAGCTAATTCTCTATATGCATCTACTTTTGAAGCACGCATTGCTCGAATTCTCTGCTCATCTATATTTTTTCCTGCTTGCTCGCTGATACTTGCATAACCAACAGCATTTAGATGATCACTTTGTCGCATAGTGCCAAGAGGCTGACAACCGACTAGAACAAGTAGCGCTAATAGAAACCAATGTTTCATCGCAATTCTCCTTATGGACGTAGAATAATAGTATGACGCTCTGCTTTTTTAACATCAGAACGAATAATCACACCATCTTCCATACGCATTATATTTAAGGTATCTAAATCACGGCCAATTCGATCCGCAGGTAGGAAACCTTGTGCCGATGCCACAACTACTCGTGTTTGCAAACCAATGACACGAGCATTAATTAATACTCCGCCATCTTGGCGAAGCATTGTACCTGTGAGTACATAATCAACTTGCTGCTCTTGAACTAATTCTTTCCAATCACGGCTAAAAGCAAAATCACCTTGTTGAGTAACTCGGATATTGCCCGTTGTTTTATAATCAATAACTTTAAAGCCACGACGCTGAAGCTGGAAAATAAAGCTCTCTGTTACTGAGTTACCTAACCAGTTTGTTTGATCCATTTGCTGTAAATCAACAAAAGACGTAATCGCAATTGGAGAACGTGCCGACAATGTCGTGTTCGAGGTAACCAACTGCTCTGTTAAACTTTCAATAAAGTAATCCATTGTGTGTCGTGGTGTGTCCGCCAACATAAATGGGCTGCCGTTATAAGGTTCTTTACCATTATAAATTGGTGAGTAAGCGCATGCACTAACCACCATTGACAGCAAAATTACAACTAATACTCTCATTCTATTATCTCCAGATAATGTTTTAATGTACTTACTCGCTTGATTTAAGCGTCAAATTTAAACTAGGAACAAAAATTGCAGTAGTTTATGAAACGCAATTTGTAAGTACTTTTATCAATCAACAAATAATAGTTAGCAAATTTCATACCCATTTGGCAGATAGCAGCAATGAAAAGAATATTTTTTTTACTTACATCATTATTAACAATGAGTTACGCATCATCAGCAAGTGCTGAATGGTTTGAGGTAACAGGGTCAGCGAGTGTACTTACCAGTAAGAATGCGGCAAGGTCTCATGCACTAGAAGATGCCGCTTACCAAGCTATGTTATTTTCAGGGGCGGACATTAGCCGCTTAAAAGATCTGAAAACTTTTTTAGAAAACGATGAAATACGTTATCAATTCAGCGGCAATGAAATTCGCAGTATTGAAGTCGTAAAAGAGAAGAAGAAAAACGGCAAACTGTACATTACTGCTCGTATTGATATTTATCCTTCGGCAAACAGTTGCCATATTGGTCAATACAAAAAAACTGTCATGACCAGTGAGATCACCGTTGATTCTCCTCAACAAGCCGTCATGGGTAAAGTGTACAAAATGGGTGAAAGCCTCAGCACCGTATTTTCTCGTCAGCTAGATAAAGAATCACAAAGCTTTATCTCTGTTGGTACGTCTCACCTACGTATTGATAAGCGTCAACCTGAAGTGGTGAAAATGATTGCAGAAGATCACGGGGCTCAATACATTTTCTCTGGAAACATCACAGATTTAAGTGCAACTATCGAACAAAACTTACTGTTGAAAGATACGATTAATCGCCAATTTGCTATTGAAGTTGCTGTACTGGATGGTAAAACAGGCCAAACTGTTTATAACAATAATTATCGTGAAGTTGCATTATGGGATTTCCCAAAAACCAGTGAGGTTGATACTCAAAGTGCTCGTTTCTGGACATCCGCTTATGGCGAGATGGTATTACGAGTTAATCGCGATATGATGCTTGATCTAGAAAATCAATTTGCTTGTAAAATCACTCTTCCGCAAGTTGTTAGTATTAATAACAACCGTATAACGATGGATCTTGGTCGTATTCATGGTGTTAAAAAAGGCGATAAGCTGGATTTATGGCACACTGGATCTTTCATTGATCAAAGTGGCTTACCTAGAAATAAGGTTGCTAAAACGAACATAACATTAACCGTTGATCGTGTTTATGAACAGAATTCAGAACTGACTATTGATCAGCCTCAATTCATTAATAGTGTTCAAATTGGTGATGTTATGCATAAAACGATCATTCAATAACTAGTATTAAACTGGTATTAAAAAAGCCGCTGAATAATCACTTATTCAGCGGCTTTTGTATTTTATAATGGCTAAATATTACTGAGCGTTAGCTTCACGTTCTGTAATAAATGCTAATGCCATCTTGATACGAGCAACAACACGCTCTTTACCAATCATTTGCATTACTGCATCAACAGATGGAGATTGACCACCGCCAGTAACTGCAACACGTAAAGGCATACCAATTTTACCCATGCCAATTTCAAGCTCTGCACATACTTCTTCAATCACATTGTGAAGGTTTTCAGTTGTCCACTCTTCTAGAGCTTCAACTTTAGCAAGAGCAAGCTCTAATGGGCCTTTAGCAACGCCACGTAGGTGTTTCTTAGCCGCACCGGCTTCGAACTCTTCAAAATCTTGATAGAAATAGCGAGATTGCTCTGCTAATTCGATTAGCGTATTACAACGCTCACCAACTAAAGTGATCACTTCAGTAATTGCTGGACCATTCTCAAGAGAGATCTCTTTTTGATCTAGGTGCCATTGTAGGTATTTTGCTACATACTCAGGCTCTGATGTTTTAATGTAATGGTTGTTTAACCATAGAAGTTTATCAGTGTTGAAAGCAGACGCTGATTTACTTACTGCATTTAAGCTAAATAAGTTAATCATCTCTTCTTGAGAGAAGATCTCTTGATCACCATGAGACCAACCTAAACGAACTAGGTAATTGTTTAGTGCATTTGGTAGGTAACCTTCATCACGGTATTGCATAACTGATACAGCGCCATGACGCTTAGACAGTTTTGCACCATCATCACCTAGAATCATTGCACAGTGTGCAAATTTAGGTACTGGAGCACCTAATGCTTCATAGATGTTAATTTGACGAGGTGTGTTGTTGATATGATCTTCACCACGGATAACTTGAGTAATACCCATATCCCAATCATCAACAACCACTACGAAGTTGTAAGTAGGTGCACCATCAGTACGACGAATGATTAAATCATCTAATTGGCTGTTTGAGATCTCGATACGGCCACGGATCTGGTCATCAAATACTACCGAACCTTCTTTAGGGTTACGGAAGCGAATAACACAAGCATCACCTTCTTTTGCTGCAGCGTTAGCTTCAACAATTTTAGGGTGGTTTGCGTCATAGCGAGCCATCTCTTTGTTTGCTTCTTGCTCTGCACGAATTTCATCAAGCAGCTCTTTTGAGGCGTAGCATTTGTATGCTTTGTCTGCTGCAAGCAGTTGATCTACAACTTCGTTGTAACGGTCAAAACGCTTAGATTGGTAATACGGACCTTCATCCCATTCCATACCCATCCATTGCATACCTTCTAGGATCGCATCAACCGCTTCCTGAGAATTACGCTCAAGGTCAGTATCTTCGATACGAAGAACAAATTCACCACCTTGGTTTTTAGCAAAAAGCCATGAGTAAAGTGCAGTACGTGCACCACCAACGTGAAGGTAGCCTGTTGGGCTTGGAGCAAAACGAGTTTTAACCGTCATTGTTATTACCTTTTTGAAGAGGTTGCGCTGAATCTGTCAGCACCACATAATTTGTGCGCTATTTTAGCACCATAAGGTAAATCTACAATGGGAAAGACAGATCATAAACTTATTTTAAAAATAGAAAAATGGCTAAACCACTTTGATTTAACCATTTCTGAATTCAAAAAGTTATTT
>NZ_JARACO010000070.1 GCF_028765575.1 Aliivibrio sp. S3MY1
TGTTGATTGGATATTTTGCTCGCTTAATTGAGTCAGTCTAATTAAACTCATTTTACAGCAAATCTTGGTAAATCAGTTCTTTACCAATTTAAGCGGAGCGAAAGCAAGGCTCGTATAACAAAGCAATCAACACGATGCTATTTACATTCGGCATTCGCGGTTTGGAGTATAATTGGTTTTGTAAGTCGGTCTTTCGCACGTGTTATTGCGGCGTTGTGCGTACTGAGTCCGAAATTTTTTGCACGGTTCATCAAAAGGATCGCGGCTTTCGTAGTTTCGGCTTAGTAAGCGTTCCTTTCTTCTTTGTTGCCTTTTGGTTTTCGTATTATCAGGTTCGGCAAATTAACCCTTATTTCCCTAAGTTCAGGCGTTTCAGAAGCTAATTTACGCTTCAATTGTTCTTTGGTTATGCCTCATTTTAGTTTGCATCAGTGTTTTGCTCGCAGTATTTCCAATCCCAATTGTGGCGAGTGTATTTAGTTTATCAGTTCCAAACTAGCTGAAACCAAGCCGTTCAAATGGTGTGAAAAATGTATCTGTTTTCCATTTACTTTATCTCGCATTTTAAGAACATTTTGTTCGCTTAATTACTATCGGTAAATTAGAATCAGTGCTTAGAAAATCTTGGCGGGGCAGTTCTTTACCAAGTTAGCCAAGCCGAAAGTAAGCACGCACAACAATCGCATCAACACGATTTATTACATTCGGCGTTCTGGGTTTGCCTTTAGTTTTGTGATTAAGACGGTTAATTCAGGTTGGTTTGCATAGTAATAAACGTGTTATGCCAGCGTTATATGCTTTTTTAAGCTCACGGCTTAATTTATTGGAATGGTAGGTAATGGAATATTTATTGGTTCTTCTTCATGTGGCTTTGATTTGGATGTTAGCTGTTGCGACTCCTGGTGCTAATGTACTTTTAACGATCAACACTGCACTTAATTACGACCGTAAAATCGCGGTTTTTTCTGCTTTTGGTGTTAGTTGTGCGACGTTACTGTGGTCGTTTTTTGGCGGTTCTGGCTTAGTTATTCTCTTTTCTCATTTCCCTCAATTATTTGGTTTAATGAAAGTGGTAGGTGGCAGTTATTTATTGTATTTGGGAATGCGTCAGATTTATCTAACTCGAAAAATAAAGAGGTTAGGTGAGTTAACTGAAGTCAATCAAACGGTATCACCATCGAAAAGAAAGGTTTTCATTTCAGCGTTTATCACCAGTATTTTAAATCCGAAAACGGGTTTCTTCGTTGTCAGTTTATTCAGTGTTTCCATGCCTGAAAACATGAGTGCAACGATGATATTAGCAATCATGCTAACAATGGCTTCAATTACGCTTAGTTGGCATTTATTCTTAGCTACGGCGTTTTCCCATGAATCAGCTAAAAGCGTTTATGCTCGTATTTCTGGGGTTATAGATTATGTCACTGGTGGATTGTTTACCATTTTTGGCATCAAAGTAATGACCTCATAGTAAGAATGGTTGTTTGCATATAACAAATGCATCAACACGATTTGCTACATTCGGCGTTGTCGGTTTGCCTTTAGTTTCAGTGATTAAGGCGGTAAAATTCAGTTAATCCTGTATC
>NZ_JARACO010000071.1 GCF_028765575.1 Aliivibrio sp. S3MY1
AGTTTCAGTGATTAAGGCAGTAAAATTCAGGTAAGTCTGTATAGTAGCAAACGTGTTATGCAGGCGTTATGTATATTGAGAGGAAATATGACTCAGCAGGAATTTTTGATAATTTTAGAAACAATCGCAAAACAACAACCTAGTGAATGGGTTCCTGTTGTCTCTGCTCTAGGAGGTGCGTTAGTAGGAGGTTTAGTTACTTTTTTCCCTACGAAATATCTAGAAGAAAGCCGTTCTAAGGCATTTTCAAAGCAAATACAGAACTCTATAATTGCTGAAGTTTCAGTTTTAGTGCGTATTATAGAAAATCGGAAATATGTGGAGTCAATGACTGAAGCGGTTGAGCATCTTAGAAAATACCCTGAAGGAGAGTTCACATTAGTTGCTGATATACCTTCGCATTATTCTTTGATATATCAAGAACAGTGTAAAAACATTGGTGTTTTAGATAGGGAAGTAGCTCGAAATATTATCAATTTTTATCAATTAATAGACGCGGTTGTTCAAGATATAAAACCTAATGGAACGTTTTCTGCGTACGCGCCTTTGGAAGCATATCAGGAGTCTTTAGCTATGTTTCAATTGGCAGTCGAAATCGGTAAGAATTTAGAAAAATTGTAGTATATACATAACAAATGCATCAACACGATTTGCTACACTCGGCGTTGTCAGTTTGCCTTTAGTTTCAGTGATTAAGGCAGTAAAATTCAGTTAGGTCTGTATCGTAGCAAACGTGTTATGCAGGCGTTAAATGAACTGTCTCAATGGCTAATTAAGTGATACAATAGTGATACTTTGTTCTTTCAATAATGGAAACTGAATATGAAAGTTGAATTAGTCACTACATTAAAACGTCAAGCAACTAAGATTCTTTCTGAGCTTCATGCTTCAAAAGAACCAGTGTTAATTACAGAGCACGGTCAACCGTCTGCTTATTTGTTAGATGTTGATGATTATGAATTTATGCAAAAACGTATTGCTATTCTTGAAGGTATTGCTCGCGGTGAAAAAGCAATTTCAGATAATCGTGTAGTTTCTCATGAAGCCGCAAAAGAGAAGATGAATAAATGGCTGTAATTAATTGGACTGAATCAGCATTATTAGATTTGGACGAAATTGCAGAATATATCGCTATTAATAATATCTTAGCGGCTAAGGCGTTAGTTCAATCAGTTTTCCATCGTGTTGAGCGTTTAGAGGATTTTCCATTATCAGGCCGTAGTGTTCCTGAGCTTCCTCATTTAGATTATCGTGAAATTGTATTACCACCATGTCGTATTTTTTACAAAGTAACCAACGATGATATTGTATATATTCTTTATGTCATGAGGGAAGAGCGCGAGTTACGCCAATTTGTTCTCAATGACCGTGGTTTGCAGTAAGAGTTCATTTAACAATCGCATCAACACGATTTGCTACACTCGGCGTTGTCAGTTTGCCTTTAGTTCAGTGATTAAGGCAGTAAAATTCAGCTAAGCCTGCATAGTAGCAAACGTGTTATGCAGGCGTTGTGCGTACTGAGTCCGAAATTTTTTGTACGGTTCATCAAA
>NZ_JARACO010000072.1 GCF_028765575.1 Aliivibrio sp. S3MY1
CGACTTACTTTCCAAACCAATTATACTTCAAACCACAAACGCCGAGTGTAATTAGCATCGTGTTGATTGCTTTGTTATACGAATTGCTCAACAGATAGAGTGACTAACTTCTCATCATTATAAATGACTACTGAATCATCAATTTCCATTCCTAATTTTTCTAGGATTTTAATTGAGGGGATATTATCTTTTACTGCCACACCATATATCTTCTTATGATTACCCAACCCAAATGTAAACCTCAAAACAGTATTAGCCGCTTCATATGCATAACCCTTTCCTTGAGCGTTTTGAATAAAGCCATATCGAATATCACTACATTCAACATTTGGCGAGGTTTCGACACCAACATAGCCAAGCTTAACCTCTGGATTAACTTTTGAATAAACAATAAAAGAGCCAAAACCCTGCTTCCAGTGTTCAATTCTTTTAGCTACATGCTGAAAGATTTCATCATCATTATAAGGTGCCGATTTTGGAAGATATTGGCTCATCAATGGGCAAGACATGATTTGTTTATAGATATCAATATCCTCAATCATTACTGGTTTTAGTATTAGCCGTTCTGTTTCGATCATCCTTGTATCCACCTTATTCGTATAACGCCTGCATAACACGTTTACTACTATGCAGATTAAACTGAATTTTACCGCCATAAACACAAAAACCAAAGACAAACCTACAATGCCGAATGTAGTAAATCGTGTTGATGCATTTGTTATACGAATTTACAGTGATTACTCAAAAAATACTCTGGTGAGCAAACAATTAACCCTTGATTTATGTATGCGTAGCAAGCTTCCGCTTTTTTTAAAAATGCATTGTCACGTGATAACAAAAAGTTGACTCCTATTGCGCAAACAGCATGCTGCATATCATTGTTTGATGCATTAAACCTATCACTACGCTTTTTAACTTTATCAAAGTCATCAGCATAATAACCAGCCCAATTCATTAAACTATAAGCCCTAGCTACAGCATTTTGAGGTGTATCATCAAAATAGTCCCTCCAATTAAAGTTACTATTTTCATTGCTAAAAGTAGATTCAATTGCTTTTACAACTTCGGCTACAGGCAGTTTTGTAATTTCTAGGGCTTTAAGTTCTGGTATATCTCTAAATGACTTAGGACCGAGAATATGTGAACTGTCCACTTTTGGAGCTTCCAAAGCAGCACTTTTCTCTTTAAGTTTAGGGAGCTGTAATGTCATATTTAGATAGTTTTCTTTTGATGGTTCATCCAAAGTATTTACATCTATTGATGCTAATTGTTGTTCGCAGTTAGAAATAAGGTCGTCCAATGCCAATTTCATTTTTTCATTTATAGCATCAAAGCTATCTTCAATTGGTAAACCTGCCATTTTTCTGGATGATAATTGACTAACATCCATTAAGTCAGATATTCCCATTTTTTTATTCGATTCAATGTTATCTAAGTATGCTACCCAAATATCACTAGCAGCTTGATTGTTCAAATTTCTAGATAATGGCTCTATGTATTGAGCACTCAATTCATCTAACAACCTAATATGTTCATCTCTAT
>NZ_JARACO010000074.1 GCF_028765575.1 Aliivibrio sp. S3MY1
CTGCATAACACGTTTGCTACCATGCAATTATACTTAAAATTGACGCCTTAAAACGAGAAACACCCGACAACCTGAGATGCCGAGTGTAGTAAATCGTGTTGATGCATTTGTTATGTGCATACAGCTTAACGTTTAAGGTTATCAATTCTTGCAGGGTAAGAATATAATAACTCTAAAATTGTCATCGCAAAATTATAGACTTCTTGAGCTTCTTCTTTAGTCGGAGCCTCTGATGTATGCACAGCTTCATTTGCCAATTTTCGAATTGTATGTGCCCACTCAGCTATCGAGGCCGTAATAAAGCCTTGATCTTTAAGTTGATCTATCATGCCTATTAATTTATTAGTTGGAGAATCAAGTAAATCCTTACAAGCAACTTCTAATAACGATCTACAAGCTACAACTAAGTACCGTGGTGAAGCTAATACTTGTAAAATATCATCTTTAACTATGTGCTCAATATGTAATGGTAAGTTAGAAGGTAACTCTGCTTTATTTTCAGTATAAATTTTATCTACATTAAATAAAGGTCCCAAATCCCTACCAAACTCATCAATTTTTAATGTGTATGCAGCTTGCAATCGTCTTGGTGATTGATTTACTTTGTCAATAATTTCTAAATTCAAACGGTTTAAAAAATGATGAGCATGCGCAGGCATTTGCGCTCTATTTTTTAGTGATATATCAATTGAAGTCGGATTACGACAATTTGAACAAACTGTTAATAAATGAAATTTATTATCTTTACTATCACGCCAAATCTTTGAGTCATTTTGTATAGATTCTTCTTGGTAAGGAGTAGCGTGTAATACTTCGAAATTCGAATTGTGTAAACAACACCCACAACGAATATCTTTGAAAAAATGAAGGTATGCCATCAAATCACCTTATTAATTGGTCTCTATCCCATCCATGAATTAGTTAATAGCAAAAGGGACTTAGAACGTTAGTCCCTTTTGCTTATCATGGGAATGGTACGCCAAAGTATGCACATAAACCAAATAACACAAGGCTACTTAGTGCTTTCCAAGAAAACTTAACATGTACCGTCTTAGTACGGATTTCAAACTGCATGATACCTCCTATTTTAACGTTTATTGATGGAAATTAGCTACATTTGAGCTTTGTTAACCAACAACTTCGTTCTGTTTAGCATAAGAGGACGCTGTACAGCATTATGCCTTTAATAAAATTAACTCGCAACTATATTCTTCAGATAAATACATATAAAACAGTATATTATTACAAAGCACATAACGCCTGCATAACACGTTTGCTACCATGCAGATTAAGCCTAAATTTACCACTTAATACGGTAAACCAAAAGAAATCTAGAATGCCGAA
>NZ_JARACO010000075.1 GCF_028765575.1 Aliivibrio sp. S3MY1
GTGCAATTATACTCAACATTGACGCCTTAAAACGAGAAACACCCGACAACCTGAGATGCCGAGTGTAGTAAATCGTGTTGATGCATTTGTTATAACTAAATTCTTGCCACTAATTCGTCAATAGTTTTAATCATATTCTCTTTATAATCGGCCCTGACATTAATGCGTTTACCTGAAACTGTTAATTTACCATGAGGCATTTTAGAAAATGGGCAACCTCTAGCAAATGCCACAACACCTGTTGTACCAAAATCCCGCACATCAACAGAACCAGCTACAGGGTCAGTGAAAGTAAAGTACTGAGGATGTAAAGATATTAACTCTGCCAAATCTTTTTCAATTCCAGTTAAAGCTGCGTTGTAGGCTGAGGATGTACCCATATACTGAGTTAGTCTATTTTTAACAATTAAATGCATCATCGGTAAACTACGACCTGCATCATTTAATTTTTTAGCAAATGTGTAGTTTTTATAAACTTCTGATGGGAGTTTAAGCCCATAAATTAATGAAAATGCATTTTGAATAGCCCTACGAGATGAGTCATCTGCCATTACAGGGAGAATAACTCTATGTGATGCAGCTAAGCCTATCTGCGTGTACATAGAAAAGCTAGGATTTGTATCTATAAACACATAATCATAATCTACTTGATCCAATAACTCTTTTAGCCAATCAATAATACCAAGCCATGAGTTAACACCTGGAATATCAGCATTCGCTAAAGTATTCATTGCAATTGCTTGTAGTTCAAGCAAAGCATCACCACAGATTAAATCTATATTAGTAGCGATTGCTGAATTAAATTCATTTGGTAAACAAATAAAATCACGACCGACAAAATTAGGTGCTGAATATGGTGATTTTAAACGTGCATCAAAATATCCACCAATACTGCGCCTTGGTATTTGCCCTTGATTTAAAAGTAGTTTTTCGCTTCCAGAACCTTCTTGGCCACCTAAAAATATTTCAGTTAAATTAGCTTGCGGGCATAAATCAACTACTAGAATTTTTTTCTCTGGGTTTAATTCAGCAAAACGTGTTACAGCTTGAAAAGACAAGCTTGTTTTACCAGTACCACCTTTATTGTTCCAAATTGAATATATTACCATAACTCGCGTCCTGTTTGTACTCATTGGCGTCCATAATGGACGCCTTGTTGTTTTTTGTCAACATATTATTTTTGAAGAATTTAGTTATAACGCCGCAATAACACGTGCGAAAGACCGACTA
>NZ_JARACO010000076.1 GCF_028765575.1 Aliivibrio sp. S3MY1
TTACAACTATGAGCTGTTTAGATGAATCAAAAATAAACGAAACATTTTTTGCAGCTAGTTTACAAAATGTTTGGTTTGATACTATTCAAAACCTGCTTAATTGCTTTGGAATTATTCCATTGGAAGATGAAGGTGGTCATTTAAAAACCGCCCTTAATGAAATAGTAGATAATAGAAATGCAGTTGCTCACGGTCGTATAGCTGCAGAAATCATAGGAGAGCGACACCGATTTGATGTGTTACGAGAAAGAACGGATTGTGTTAATAATATCCTTGATGGATTAATAGCTAAGTATGAAAGCTATATTTTGAACTTGGCGTTTATTAAGCCAGAGCATCATCCGATATATTCAAGTAGACTTAGTACATTTACAACACCAACCCCGTAAAGGTGGTTGGTGCCATTTAACGCCTGCATAACACGTTTGCTACCATGCATATTAAGCCCAAATTTACCACTAAACACGGTAAACCCAAAGAAACCTAGAATGCCGAATGTAGCAAATCGTGTTGATGCGATTGTTATGTGTTTTCAAATTAATTTAAGGGATCGTTCTATTTATTATGTTATCGAGAACGATACTGAGCAATTACTTCATCAAGATTACCGCCACCTTGTTTCTGTGCATAATTGAAGGCTACCTGCCAAAATTGACGCATACCTTCAGGGATATTCTTATGTCTTTTTTCCAAATAAAACTGATTAAGTTGCTCACTTTCAGCATCAATATAATTTACAGAGAAAATTGAATCCTCAGGAAGAATGTTACTTTTGAGTACCTCTTCAGTAGCAATTCGTTGTAAATTGTATTTTTGCCTATCATCAAATAACCAAGGACTCCACACAGATAAAGCATAAAATACATCCTCAATTCGGTATGTAATTTCTTTACCTTTTATTCGATAAATTTCATCAATATCACTTGAACCAAGAATCATAGCATCACGCCATTCATCTCTACTTTCATTGTGAAATTCTTTCCCGTCACACTCTATAGCTGTTTTTTTACCATTAGTCCCAGTGACAACAAAGTCTAACCTGTAATTTCCACAAATTGTTATAATCTCAACTTGTGTATCCATACTAACTTCTTGATTAAAATATTTTTCTGCATACTTTGCAAAAGAATCCTCAATCGGAGAGTCGTATGGTGGACAATAAAATATAGACACTGTAATCCCTCCTACACATAACGCCTGCATAACACGTTTGCTAC
>NZ_JARACO010000077.1 GCF_028765575.1 Aliivibrio sp. S3MY1
TGCATAACACGTTTGCTACCATGCAGATTAAGCCCAAACTTACCACTTAAAACGGTAAACTCAAAGAAACCTAGAATGCCGAATGTAGCAAATCGTGTTGATGCATTTGTTATATTTTTTTCTGTATGACTTTATTATGGTATTCATTTAGTTCTAGGCTTACTTCTCGCAATTTTGTATCTGTATCTGCAACTGTATCTATTACTACTTGCATAAAACTATCATTTTTACCTTTTCCCCACCATTCAGCCTTTTCATATTCTTTATTAATGATATCTAAATAGTGTGATTTCAATGAAAGTAGTGCTTCAAGCCTTGTGAAATCGATAGCTCGTTCTTGCGCTTGACGAGAAAGTTTCATTTCCTGTCGTGTTTCAGCTAACTCTTTTGACTGTATATATATTGTATATAAAAGGGCAATAAATGATACGAAGGTTAAAACTACACCAATAGTCCCTGATAAATAGTCAGCAAATTGTGCCCATACCGCATGGTCACTAGATAATTTGCCATTAAACATAGATAGATATGCAAACAAACTTATCAATATCCCAGAAATACTAAGAACTCCAATAACAGATATTACACCAACAATTTTCCGCATTTATTCACCTTAAAAATATAACGCCTGCATAACACGTTTGCTACGATACAGACTAAACTGAATTTTACTGCCTTAATCACTAAAACTAAAGGCAAACTGACAACGCCGAGTGTAGCAAATCGTGTTGATGCATTTGTTACACGATCTTTGTCAACGCTTCGCTTTAATTGGTAAAGAACTGATTTACCGAGATTTACTGTAAACTGAGTTTAATTAGACTGACTCAATTAAGCGAGCAAAATATCCAATCAGCGGCAAAAACTGCGAAACGAAACAATCCCTTTTTCTTACACCATTTGTACGATTTGGTTTCAGCAAGTTTTGCGCTGATAAACCAAATATCCTTGCCACAATTGGGATTGAAAATGCTGAGAATAAAACACTGGCGCAGGATAAAATGAGGCAAAACCATGAACAATTGAAGCGTAAATTTATTTCTGAAACCCATGAACTTTTGGCAATAATAGTCAATTGCCGAACCTAATGAAATGAAAGCTAAAAGGCAACAAAGAAAAAGGAAAAACACCCTACTTTCACGACTAAAAAACTAATGGCTCAATCGCTGAACTGAGCCAAAAAACTGCTATCTTTAGTTCGTG
>NZ_JARACO010000078.1 GCF_028765575.1 Aliivibrio sp. S3MY1
TGTCTAAAGAAAAATTTGAACGTACGAAACCGCACGTAAACGTTGGTACTATCGGCCACGTTGACCACGGTAAAACAACTCTAACTGCTGCTATCTGTACAACACTTGCAAAAGTGTACGGTGGTGTTGCTAAAGATTTCGCATCAATCGATAACGCTCCAGAAGAGCGCGAGCGTGGTATCACAATCTCAACTTCTCACGTTGAGTACGATACACCTGAGCGTCACTATGCACACGTTGACTGTCCTGGACACGCCGATTATGTTAAAAACATGATCACTGGTGCTGCTCAAATGGATGGTGGTATCCTAGTTGTTGCTGCAACAGATGGTCCAATGCCACAAACACGTGAGCACATCCTACTTGGTCGTCAAGTTGGTATTCCTTTCATCGTTGTATTCATGAACAAATGTGACATGGTTGATGATGAAGAGCTTCTTGAGCTAGTAGAAATGGAAGTTCGTGAACTTCTTTCTGAATACGATTACCCAGGTGATGATTTACCAGTAATCCAAGGTTCAGCTCTTGGCGCACTAAACGGCGAGAAAGAGTGGGAAGATAAGATCATTGAGCTAGCTTCAGCTCTAGATACTTACATCCCTCTTCCAGAGCGTGCTGTAGACATGCCTTTCCTACTTCCAATTGAAGATGTATTCTCAATTCAAGGTCGTGGTACTGTTGTTACTGGTCGTATCGAACGTGGTATCCTACGTGTAGGTGACGAAGTAGAAATCATTGGTATCAAAGAAACTACAGTTTCTACATGTACTGGTGTTGAAATGTTCCGTAAACTGCTTGACGAAGGTCGTGCTGGTGAGAACGTTGGTGCACTACTACGTGGTACTAAGCGTGATGACGTTGAACGTGGCCAAGTACTTGCTGCTAAAGGTTCAATCAAACCACACACTAAATTTGAGTCAGAAGTATACGTTCTTTCTAAAGATGAAGGCGGCCGTCATACTCCTTTCTTCAAAGGTTACCGTCCACAGTTCTACTTCCGTACAACGGATGTAACTGGCGATATCACACTTCCTGAAGGTGTTGAAATGGTAATGCCTGGTGACAACGTTCAAATGACGGTTGAGCTAATCGCTCCAATCGCAATGGACGAAGGTCTACGCTTCGCAATCCGTGAAGGTGGCCGTACAGTTGGTGCTGGTGTTGTTGCTAAAATCTTCGC
>NZ_JARACO010000079.1 GCF_028765575.1 Aliivibrio sp. S3MY1
CATACGAAACCTCTTGGGGTTGTATGGTTAAGTGACTAAGCGTACACGGTGGATGCCTTGGCAGTCAGAGGCGATGAAAGACGTATTAACTTGCGATAAGCGTAGATTAGGTAGTAAAAACCATTTGAGTCTACGATTTCTGAATGGGGAAACCCACTAGCATAAGCTAGTATCGCTGCGTGAATACATAGCGCAGCGAGGCAAACCGGGAGAACTGAAACATCTAAGTACCCCGAGGAAGAGAAATCAACCGAGATCCCGAAAGTAGCGGCGAGCGAAATTGGGTTAGCCCTTAAGCTTTTAATGAGACAGGTGAAGGCTCTGGAAAGTGCCGCGATACAAGGTGATAGCCCTGTAACCGACATCTCATCATCAGTGAAAACGAGTAAGGCGGGACACGTGATATCCTGTCTGAATATGGGGGGACCATCCTCCAAGGCTAAATACTACTGACTGACCGATAGTGAACCAGTACCGTGAGGGAAAGGCGAAAAGAACCCCTGTGAGGGGAGTGAAATAGAACCTGAAACCGTGTACGTACAAGCAGTAGGAGCATACTTGTTATGTGACTGCGTACCTTTTGTATAATGGGTCAGCGACTTATATTCAGTGGCAAGGTTAACCGTTTAGGGGAGCCGTAGGGAAACCGAGTCTTAACTGGGCGTTCAGTCTCTGGATATAGACCCGAAACCAAGTGATCTAGCCATGGGCAGGTTGAAGGTTGAGTAACATCAACTGGAGGACCGAACCGACTAATGTTGAAAAATTAGCGGATGACTTGTGGCTAGGGGTGAAAGGCCAATCAAACTTGGAGATAGCTGGTTCTCCCCGAAATCTATTTAGGTAGAGCCTCGGACGAATACTACTGGGGGTAGAGCACTGTTAAGGCTAGGGGGTCATCCCGACTTACCAACCCTTTGCAAACTCCGAATACCAGTAAGTACTATCCGGGAGACACACGGCGGGTGCTAACGTCCGTCGTGGAGAGGGAAACAACCCAGACCGCCAGCTAAGGTCCCAAAGTTATAGCTAAGTGGGAAACGATGTGGGAAGGCTCAGACAGCCAGGATGTTGGCTTAGAAGCAGCCATCATTTAAAGAAAGCGTAATAGCTCACTGGTCGAGTCGGCCTGCGCGGAAGATGTAACGGGGCTAAGCTATACACCGAAGCTGCGGCAG
>NZ_JARACO010000008.1 GCF_028765575.1 Aliivibrio sp. S3MY1
ACGGCGCCAGAACCTAAATCTGGTGCGTCTACCAATTCCGCCACGTCCGCGTTCTACCGTTTGATTATTAAGAACAATCGTTACTTAATCTACAAAGAGTAGTTATTCTATATTTTAATCGACGATTGGTAAATCAATTAAAAGTTGTATGGTGGCTACTACGGGATTTGAACCTGTGACCCCATCATTATGAGTGATGTGCTCTAACCAGCTGAGCTAAGTAGCCAAATTGTTTTTTCTTTCTAACTCGTCTCTCTTCCGTCTTATCGGTGAGGACGGAGCGCATTATGCTTACCAGAGGCTTATGCGTCAACACTTTTTTGAAAAAAATATGAATTCTTTGTTTGTTCGAACGGATTTTAATCAAAGCGTACTTTTTATATGCAAAATAGAGTGAATTAGAACAAAAGAATGAGAATAAGAGTTGAAAACAAGATGTAGTGAATTGGGGGAGGTAGAATAATAATGGGTTTAACTGATTGAATTATAGACAAGTAATAAAAAGGCCAGCAAATATGCTGGCCTTTTTTATTATACGTTGAAGCGGAAATGTACTACATCGCCATCTTTAACAATGTAATCCTTTCCTTCAAGACGCCATTTACCTGCTTCTTTAGCGCCGCTCTCGCCACTAAATTCAATAAAGTTGTCGTAACCTACAACTTCTGCACGGATAAAGCCTTTTTCAAAGTCTGTATGGATTTTACCTGCCGCTTGCGGTGCTGTTGCACCTACAGGGATAGTCCAAGCTCGTACTTCTTTAACACCAGCGGTGAAATACGTTTGTAGAGCCAGTAATTCATAACCAGAACGGATAACACGATTTAGACCTGGTTCTTCAATGCCCATATCTGCAAAGAACTCTTCACGATCTTCATCGTCAAGCTCAGAAAGATCGGATTCAATAGAAGCACACACAGCAACAACAACGTTGTTTTCTTTTTCTGCGTACTCACGAACCATGTCTAAGAATGGATTATTTTCAAAACCATCTTCAGCAACGTTAGCAATATACATTGTTGGTTTTAACGTTAGGAAGTTAAGGTAAGAAACCGATGCGATTTCTTCTTTTGAAAGTTCAACGGTACGAGCCATTCCACCTTCAGTGAAAACTGGAAGTAGTTTTTCAAGAACAGAGATCTCAAACTTAGCGTCTTGATCTCCGCCTTTTGCTTTCTTCGTTTGACGGAAAATAGCACGCTCACAAGAATCTAGATCCGCAAGAGCAAGCTCAAGATTGATGATTTCGATATCTTCAATTGGAGAGATTTTACCTGCAACGTGAATGATGTTCTCATTTTCAAAACAACGAACAACATGGCCGATAGCATCAGTTTCACGGATGTTAGCCAGGAATTTATTACCTAGACCTTCACCTTTAGATGCACCAGCAACTAGGCCTGCGATATCAACAAATTCCATTGTTGTAGGAAGAATACGCTCTGGATTTACGATTTTAGCTAATGCGTCTAAACGTAGATCAGGAACCGGAACCACACCCGTGTTTGGTTCAATTGTACAGAAAGGGAAGTTTGCCGCTTCGATTCCTGCTTTAGTTAGTGCGTTAAACAGTGTTGATTTACCAACGTTTGGAAGACCAACGATTCCGCATTTAAAACCCATGATGTAAACCTTATCTTTGTTATTCAGCTTTGAATGTATGTAAACGATTTTGTGCTTTACTTAATCCATCTTTAAGCAAGATATCTAAACAGCGTGTAGATTCATCTACAGCAGCATCGATTAACTCTTGCTCTTTGGTTGGCGCTTTTCCTAAAACAAAACCGGCAACTTTATCTTTATGACCTGGATGGCCAATACCAATACGAAGTCGATAAAATTCTTTCGTATTGGCTAATTTACTAATCGTGTCACGCAAGCCATTATGACCGCCGTGTCCACCACCTTTTTTAAATTTCGCAACACCAGGAGGAAGATCTAACTCATCGTGAGCCACAAGGATCTCTTCTGGCTTTATTTGATAAAACTTAGCTACAGCAGCAATAGCTTTACCAGATAAATTCATAAATGTTGTTGGGATCAACAAACGAAGATCCTGACCATTTGTTTGAATACGACCAGTTAAACCGAAGAATTTAGATTCTTCTCGCAAGGATACATTATGTACACGAGCGAGTTCTTCAACAACCCAAGCGCCCGCATTATGACGAGTTCTTTTGTATTCAAGACCAGGGTTTGCTAGTCCAACAAGAAGTTTGATTTGATTGCTCAAAGACTTATCTCTCTATTTGGATACTAATATCATTAATACACTTATTTAGTACCAATAGAACTAAAGACAATTAATGGTATTAGTATGTGCCATTAAAAAGGCGCGCCATATTACCACAAGAATTCCAAATACAAAAACGCCCCGCATAAGCAGGGCGTTTTATATAGAATTTGGTTTGATTAGTGATCAAACATTGCAGAGATAGACTCTTCATTGCTGATACGACGGATCGCTTCAGCCAGCATGCGAGAAAGGCTAAGTTCAGTGACTTTGCCTGTTGCTGCCATTTCTTTAGATAGAGTAATCGAATCAGTAACAACCACTTGGTCTAATACTGAGTTTGCGATGTTTTCTGCAGCAGAACCAGAGAATACAGCATGAGTTGCGTAAGCAAATACACGTTTAGCACCACGTTCTTTAAGTGCTTCGGCTGCTTTACAAAGTGTACCACCGGTATCAATCATGTCATCAACGATAACACAGTCACGACCTTTAACATCACCAATTAGATTCATTACTTCTGAAACGTTAGCACGTGGACGACGCTTATCAACGATAGCGATATCAACATCACCTAATGCTTTAGCTGTTGCGCGAGCACGAACAACACCGCCTAAATCTGGAGATACAACAACAGGGTTTTCTAAACCACGAGTACGCATATCATCAAGCAGTACAGGAGTACCGAAAATGTTGTCTACAGGTACGTCGAAGAAACCTTGAATTTGTTCAGCATGTAGGTCGATAGTTAAAACGCGGTCAACGCCAACGTTTGAAAGCATATCAGCAATAACTTTAGCTGTGATTGGTACACGAGCAGAACGTACACGACGATCTTGACGAGCGTAACCAAAATAAGGGATAACCGCAGTAATACGACCTGCAGAAGCACGACGAAGTGCATCGATCATTACTACTAATTCCATAATATTGTCATTAGTAGGAGCACACGTAGATTGAATGATGAAAACATCACTACCACGTACGTTCTCGTTAATTTGAACAGCTACTTCGCCGTCAGAAAAACGATCTACAGTAGCGTCACCTAGTGAAATGTATAGTCGATCAGCGATACGTTGCGCTAGTTCAGGAGTTGCATTACCAGCAAATAGCTTCATGTCAGGCACGGTGGAAACCTCAGGGTTGCGTCCAAATTGTGAGAATTTTATATTTTGCATAATGATTTATACTCTTCCAATTGGCGGTTGAGTGGCGAAGTATTGAGACCTCGTGTGATAAATCCTGTTGCATTATCAGGGATTAACGAGTAAACGGTTTGTGCATCTTCTTTACTGTTAAATTCAGCAAAAACACATGCGCCAGTTCCAGTTAATCTTGATGGAGCATATTCTAACAGCCATGAAAGTTGGTAATCAACCTCTGGATACACTCTTCTGACAATTTTTTCGCAATCGTTTTCGTAAGAGGCGTCTAAAAGTACACTAAGTGGCTGTTTTGGTGTATTTCTAATCAAATCAGGATGAGTGAAAACATCAACCGTAGCGATATGTACTTCTGGCTTAATTAATACGTACCATAGTTCTTTAGGAGTAACTGGCTGTAATTTCTCCCCGATACCTTCAGCAAAAGCCGAAAAACCATGCACAAAAATAGGTACATCGGCACCTAGTTTTACACCTAAACCAGCTAATTCGTCATTACTAAGATTAAGTTGCCAAAGAAAATTTAATGCAACTAATACCGTTGCTGCATTTGAAGAGCCTCCACCAATCCCACCGCCCATTGGTAATATCTTTTCAATCTCAATATGAGCACCGAACATAGATTGGGTATGTTGTTGGAGAAGTGTTGCGGCTTTCCAAATTAAATTATCTTCAGTTTTTACTCCGAGGATATCAGGAGCTAAGGTTATTTCCCCTGATTGATTTGGAGTGATTGTAAGGTAGTCGCATAAATCGATGAACTGAAACAGGGTTTGTAGTTCATGATAACCATTCTCTTGTTGACCATTAATATAGAGAAATAAGTTTAGCTTTGCTGGAGAGGGCCAGCGAGTCGATGTTTTTATCATTGAGAAACTGTCCAATTTGAGGCAATGATTTTAATGGTGGTGTTCTGTTGAGTGAGCTTCATTGAATTGGGTAATAGCATGTTGTCTTTTTCAATATAGCTATTATAGCGTAGGTGCCAATTTGTTTGACCAATTTGCTTTGCGAGATGATCAACGGTGTTAAGTTCGTTGAGTTGAAAACTATCTGCTGCGGTCGGCAAGCCTTTGATCCAGTCATTTAAATAGCCAATAGGAAGGTTAAGGCCTGTCAGACCATACATGAGCCGGCCAGGGTCTCTGCCTTCGAAGGTTTGACCATCACCCGTTTCAACAAGGGTATGCCCATTATCTATAGTGACTTTTATAACGGTGTGCCCTAAAAATGTGGTGAGTAATAACTGACTATTGTCTGATTTTTGGGTCCATAGGAAATTTAAACTATGGCGTTGTTCTGGGGATTGATAGCCAATTTTGCCAGTGACTTTATATTCTGTCATTGCTTCTAATTGAGCTTGGTGCTTAACCCAATGAGTCGATTGCTGTGGGGGCAATGGAACACTCGAACAAGCGCTAAGAAAAAGCGAGAGGATGAGAATCACAAATGGGAGGCGGAAAAAATAAGGGCACATTATTGAAAAACTCATGTTTAATCTGAAATAGATTTTAGGATTGTAGCAAATTGTTCGTACATTTGGCGTTAAATAGTGTTTATTCACTACTAATTTTCGGACAGAATGACCTGATGCCTTTTAAAACTCGGTCGTATCAAGTAAAATTCGTCCTTGTTATTTTTTTACTGGTCAGTTTGCCGAATGTCATTGCTTGTTATTGGAATCAATCATACGTCAGCCTCTGTTGATTTGCGCGAGAAAGTTGCTTTTTCTCCTGATAAATTAACTAGGGCACTAGACGAATTAAAAAACAGTGATGCAATTCAAAGTGGCGTAATTTTATCTACGTGTAATCGAACTGAAATTTACTGTGAAGTAAAAGTTGGGATCAGCAGTGGTTACGTTATTAACTGGCTTGCTGAGTTTCACCTCGTCTCTTTAGATATATTGATGCCAAGTATCTATGTTTATGAAGAGCAAGCGGCTGTTAAACATCTTATGCGCGTATCTTGTGGTTTAGATTCGTTGGTATTAGGTGAGCCACAAATTTTAGGCCAAGTAAAAAAAGCGTTTTCAGATGCTCGCGAGCGAAACGCGGTTGAAGGTACCGTTGAAAAACTATTTCAAAGTGACTTTTCGGTAGCTAAACGGGTTCGTACCGAAACTAATATTGGTGGTAATGCCGTTTCAGTGGCTTATGCCGCGTGTATTCTGGCTCGTCAAATCTTTGAGTCTCTTGCAGATTCTACCGTTCTTCTTGTAGGCGCAGGAGAAACGATAGAATTGGTCGCTAAGCATTTAGATGCAGCTGGTTGTAAACAGCTTATCGTTGCAAACCGAACACGCGAGAGAGCAATGGGGCTTGCTGAGCAATTTAATGCGGATGTTATTAGTCTTCCTGAAATTCCAGAGTATCTACCAAAAGCCGATATCATTATCAGTTCTACCGCCAGCCCATTACCGATTATTGGTAAGGGGATGGTTGAAAGTGCATTAAAACAACGTAGGCATCAACCGATGTTATTTGTTGATATTGCTGTCCCTAGAGATATAGAAGGGGAAGTCGCAGAATTGAGTGGTGCGTATTTGTATTCGGTAGATGATCTTAAGTCGATTATTGATCACAATATTGAGCAACGAAAAATAGAAGCGATTCAAGCTGAAGCGATCGTCAGTGAAGAGAGCGCTAGCTTTATGACGTGGATCCGCTCGCGTCAAGCCGTGAATAGCATTCGCCAATATCGAAATAATTCAGAAGCGATCAGAACTGAATTATTACAAAAAAGCATTCAAGCGTTAGCTTCTGGCCAAAATGTAGAAAAAGTATTGGCAGAGTTAAGTAATAAATTAACCAATAAACTCATTCATGCACCAACACTTGCGATGCAGCAGGCTGCCAAAAATGGTGAGCCAGAGAAACTTGCTGTGATCCGCTCAAGTATTGGTCTAGACAACTAAGTGTAGCGTTCGCTACCAACATAAAGAATAAATATTATATGAAAGCATCAATTCGAGTAAAACTGGAGACGCTGGTTGAGCGTTACGAAGAAGTTCAGCATTTATTAGGTGACCCTGGCGTTATTGGTGACCAAAATAAATTCCGAGCTTTATCTCGTGAATACTCTCAATTGGAAGAAGTGACACAGTGTTTTCAAGCGTATGAGCAAGCTCAAGAAGACTTAGTTGCGGCTGAAGAGATGGCGCAAGAAGACGATGCTGAAATGCGTGAAATGGCGCAAGATGAAATTAAAGAAGCAAAAGCTGCGATTGAGCGTCTTACTGATGAATTACAAGTATTGCTTATTCCAAAAGATCCAAATGATGAGCGTAACTGTTTCTTAGAGATCCGTGCTGGTGCGGGTGGTGATGAAGCGGGTATCTTTGCGGGTAACCTTTTCCGTATGTATTCTCGTTTTGCAGAGAAAAAGGGCTGGCGCATCGAAGTCATGAGCTCGAATGTTTCTGAGCAGGGTGGCTTTAAAGAAATGATTGCAAAAGTAAGCGGCGATGGCGCTTATGGTGTATTGAAATTTGAATCAGGCGGCCACCGTGTACAACGTGTTCCTGAGACTGAATCACAAGGTCGTGTACATACATCTGCGTGTACTGTAGCTGTAATGGCTGAGATCCCAGAAGCGGATCTTCCAGAAATTAAAGCGGCCGATCTGAAAATTGATACTTTCCGTGCATCAGGCGCGGGTGGTCAGCACGTTAACACCACCGATTCAGCAATTCGTATTACTCACTTACCAACAGGGACTGTTGTTGAGTGTCAGGATGAGCGTTCACAGCATAAAAACAAAGCGAAAGCGATGTCAGTTCTTGCTGCGCGTATTATTCAAGCTGAACAAGCTCGTCGTGCAGAAGCGGTATCAGATACACGTCGTAACTTATTAGGTTCTGGTGATCGTTCTGACCGTATTCGTACTTACAACTACCCACAAGGTCGTGTTTCTGATCACCGTATCAACCTAACTATTTACCGTTTAAATGAGGTATTAGAAGGTGATTTAGCGGCGTTGATTGAACCTGTAGTATTAGAATACCAAGCAGATCAATTGGCCGCATTAGCTGACAATAACTAATGAGCCAATCTATTGATGCGCTATTAAAGCGTTCAATTCAATTGCTGCAACTTGAGGGGAGCGATTCTCCTCAAGTTGATGCGTCTGTTCTGTTGTGTCATGTTTTAGATAAACCAAGAAGTTATCTACTGACTTGGCCTGAAAAAGAGCTAACAGACGCAGAGCTTACGGCATTTGAATCATTACTTTCTCGTCGACTCTCAGGCGAACCTATTGCTTATATTGTAGGTTATCGAGAATTTTGGTCACTGCCGTTAAAAGTATCACCAACCACGCTAATTCCTCGCCCTGATACAGAACGCCTTGTTGAGATTGCTCTCGACCATCTTGATGCATCATCAACAAAAGTATTGGATTTAGGAACCGGGACTGGTGCTATCGCTCTCGCTATTGCTTCTGAAATGCCAAACCTTCATGTTATTGGGGTTGATTATCAACAAGATGCGGTTGAATTAGCGCAAAGTAATGCCAAAGATAATCATATAATGAATACTGAATTTCGTCAGGGAAGTTGGTTTACTCCAATTAAACCGGATGAACAGTTTTCTATTATTGTGAGCAATCCACCTTATATTGATGGAAATGATCCTCATTTATCTCAAGGTGATGTACGGTTCGAACCTCAAACGGCATTAGTTGCAGAGCAAGAAGGCTTTGCCGACTTAATTCATATTATGGAACATAGCCGTACTTATTTAGTTGAGAATGGTTGGTTGCTAATGGAGCATGGCTTTGAGCAAGGTAAGCAATTACGTACTTATTTTGAAGCGCATGGCTTTGTTAATGTCAAAACAGAACAAGATTATGCTGGCAATGACCGAGTTACTTTAGGTCAATGGGCAGTAAACACAGAGAATAAAGGATAATTCATGTATACCGCTGTTAAACATATTCACCTATTTATGATCGCTTGTAGCGTACTATTATTTGTTGTTCGCTATGTACTAATGATGGTTGATTCAGATCTTCGTAATAAAGCGTTTTTAAAGCGAGTGCCACACATTGTTGACTCAGCGATGCTACTCAGTGGTATTGCTCTTATCTTTATTACTGGTTTTATTCCGTTTACTGGCTCTGCTCCTTGGTTAACAGAGAAGCTGACGTGTGTGATGGTATACATCGCTTTGGCTTTTGTAACGTTGAATAACGGTAAGAATAAAGTATTTAAAACCTTTGCTTTCTTTGGTGCGCTAGGGTGGTTAATGGTTGCCGCTAAGATTGCTGCTACTAAAGTACCGACATTTTTGGGGTAACTATGTTTCAATTGCTTGATGAAAATTTAGAAGACCTTAGTCTTGTTGAAGGTGCGCTTGCACTTAATTCAGCGATTGATTCTGAGACACAAAGAGAACAGATTACTGCTAAGTTACAAGAGATGTGCGTTGCAGCAGAGCAAGTGCTAGCGGATGAGCTTAATGATGAAAAACGCTTGGAGCGATTGATCCAGCTTTTTTACGTTGAATGGGGTTATCAAGGTGATATTTACACCTATTTTAATTCTGAAAATGCATTTATTAGCCATGTACTTGAAAGTAAAAAAGGCATTCCTGTAACGTTAGGCGCTATTTTTCTATACCTGTGTGAATACGTGAAATTACCTGTGAGTGCGATTAATTTTCCGACACAGTTAGTATTAAAAGTTGAATGGGAAGGAAAAGAAGACCTCTATTTAAATCCTTTTGATGGGCAGTATATTAATACGCATTTAATGACCGCGTGGCTTATTGGCTACGGTGGCCCATTAGCGAAAATATTACCGATCCACTTAGAGAAAATAGACAATCCAACCCTAATCGGGCGTTTACTCGCGGTAATTAAAACCGCGTGTATTAGAGAAAAGAAATTCTCTTTCGCTTTAACGTGCAGCGATCTCGCATTAACGATGGTTCCTGATGACCCATTTGAGATCCGTGATAGAGGTTTAATCTATCAACAGCTACACTGTAATGATGCAGCAAAAAACGATTTAACGTACTTTATTGAGCAGTGTCCTAATGATCCCTCAGCGATGCTGATGAAGCAGCAGGTCCAACTGTTACTAGAACAACACCCTACCGTTCTCCATTAAGAGTGAAGATAATGCAAAATCAAAAAACAGTAAAAATTGGCAATATCGATGTAGCAAATGATAAGCCGTTTACCTTATTTGCTGGTATGAACGTATTAGAATCTCGTGATCTAGCGATGCGTATGTGTGAAACATATGTTGAGATCACTGATCGTCTAGGCATTCCATACGTATTTAAAGCGTCTTTTGATAAAGCAAACCGTTCATCAGTACATTCATACCGCGGTCCTGGTATGGAAGAAGGTTTGAAAATTTTCCAAGAATTGAAAGACACTTTTGGCGTTAAGATTATTACGGATGTTCATACTGAAGCACAAGCACAACCAGTGGCTGATGTGGTGGATGTTATTCAACTACCTGCTTTTCTTGCTCGTCAAACTGATTTAGTTGAGGCAATGGCAAAAACAGGCGCGGTAATTAATGTGAAGAAACCTCAATTCATGAGCCCTGATCAAGTGGGTAATATCGTTGATAAGTTTGCAGAGTGTGGTAACGAAAACATCATTCTTTGTGAACGTGGTTCATGCATGGGTTACGACAACCTAGTGGTTGATATGCTTGGTTTTGGTGTAATGAAAAAAGCATCAAATGGTAGCCCAATCATCTTTGATGTGACGCATTCTCTACAGAACCGTGATCCAAGCGGTAAAGCGTCTGGTGGTCGTCGTTCACAAACAGTAGAACTTGCAAAGGCTGGCCTAGCAACAGGTATTGCTGGTCTATTTATTGAAGCGCATCCAAACCCAGATAAAGCACTGTGTGATGGTCCTTCAGCATTACCATTAGATCAACTTGAACCGTTCTTGAAACAAATGAAAGCGCTAGATGATTTAATTAAAGGTTTTGAGCACATCGATATTAAATAATATTGAGAGTAGCGAGATAAACTAAAGCCCAAGAGAGATAACTTTCTTGGGCTTTTTTATGTAATGTTTTATTTAGAAATGTACTTATTCATTGTTTGAATCAGGGGTAAACCAATCTAGTTTGTGGTGCAGTGTTGTTACACTGCCGACAACAATTAACGATGGGCTAATGGCTTTTTCTGCCATGTTAGCTAGCTCAGAAATCGTTCCTGTAAATACTTTCTGCTTTTGTGTTGTGCCACGTTCAATAATGGCACAAGGGGTATTAGCGGCTAAACCATGTTTAATCAATTGAGTTGAGATATGCGGGGATTGTTTCAGTCCCATATAGAAGACCAAGGTATTGTTTGAACGAACTAAGGCATCCCACTCAATCTCAGCGCCATCTTTTTGAACATGAGCGGTAATAAACTGTACACTTTGTGCGTGATCTCGATGGGTGAGGGGAATACCCGCATAAGAGGTTGCCCCTGCCGCCGCAGTAATGCCAGGCACCACTTCAAATTGAACGCTATTCTCAGCTAGAGTTTCTAACTCTTCGCCACCACGACCAAAAATAAATGAATCGCCACCTTTAAGGCGGACAACGTGTTTACCTTCTTGTGCTTTATCTACCAGTATTTGGTTTATTTTATCTTGTGGGACGAAATGGAAATCTAACTTTTTGCCCACATAAATCATTTCAGCACCATCGTTCGCAAGCGCTAAGATTTCTTTAGAAACAAGACGGTCATAAACCACAACATCAGCTTGCTGTATAAGGCGATGGCCTTTGACTGTTAATAGGTCTGCATCACCAGGACCTGCGCCAACAAGAGAAACAAGTCCGTTTGTTTTTTTCTGCTCAGACTGAGCTTGAATACTTGGCATAATCGATTCCTGCGTTATGTTTTTATTTCACTCTAGTATGTAAGAGTCGATAAAAAAAATCACCCTTAATACTTGATTAAGAGTGATTTAATTTGAATGAGTTATAACTAACTCTTCGTTATTTGTTTTTAGTTAGAGCTTAGAGATGGCGCTGTTTTCGCGTATGTTAGGTATAAAGGAACACACGTAAAGATAAGTCCACCAACTAGGTTACCTAAAATGGTTGGAATTAGATTAAAGTTTAACCAAGTCGCAATAGTAAAGTCAGCACCTAGCATCATACCAAGTGGGAATAGGAACATGTTTACAACGGTGTGTTCAAATACTAGAGCAAAGAAGATGAAAATAGGGAACCACATCATAGCAACACGGCCAGCTACTGTGCGTGCAGTCATGTTACCAATTACACCTAGACATACCATTAGGTTACAGAAAATAGCGCGGACAAAACACGTGATCCAACCGTCCATTCCCATATTTTCAAAGCCTAAGCTACGACCTGTCGATACCGCGATAAACTTTTTCGCTACCGCATTTAGTTCTAGAGAGAAATTACCCGTTAGAGAAACCGCAACAAGATAAGCAACAATTAATGAACCAATAAGATTACCTAGACCAACAAGCCCCCAGCAGCGGAAAATACGACCCCAAGTAATACCAGGACGGTTATCAAATTTTGCCAATGGAGCAAGACCAAACACACCCGTTACTAGGTCATAGCCCATTACACTCAAAATAACAAAACCAACAGGGAAGACAAGTGCACCAACGATACCAACACCAGTTTGAACAATGGTCGTAATAGCAACCACCACCGCCAGAGATAAAATAATACCAGCCATTGTGCTTCGTATTAGAAGATCTCGAGTGCTTGTTTTTACTTTTGCTTCACCAACGTTAATCATGGTTTGTACAAATTCTGCTGGTTTAAAGTCAGTAGTAGACATGAATGTGTCCTTATAAAAAATTAAAAGTTTAAATTGAATAGTGAAAGACTCGCTGGTTCTCATTCTAGTGTTGAGAAACAGCAAGCCTTTAAGCTATTAAATCTAATCTAAGTCACTAAGCTGAGATTTCTACGGCACCTTTAGTAACACGAGTTTTATATGCTTTAACGTTAAATTGCTCATCTTCCATGCAAACACCTGTAGTAAGGTTAAAGCGCTGTTTCTTTAGAGGACTAGCAACCCAAAGCTCACCTTGATGTTCAACAATTAAACCACGTGATAAAACATTTGCTTGGAAGTAAGGGTCAGTATTACTGATTGCCAGTACGTCTTCGCCTTTTGATGGACGAAACACGGCAACTTGCTCACCATTGACAAGAGCACAAACACCAGTACCTGGAATGATGTCCTCTAGTTGACAGATTTTTACGAATTTAGAAGTCATAATTAACTCTCTCGCTCTTATTCAGTTGCAGCTACGTGTAGGATGTCACCCTTTGCTTCAGGGTGTTTTTCAGTAAACGTTGCTGGGCGGTGTTGTTCACGGCCATCAGAAACAAACACAACATTATCATCACGCTCATCAGCGTTAATAAAATGAGCAAAACGCTTAAGTTGAGTTTCGTCGTTAATCGTATTTGTCCACTCACATGCAAAGTTATTCACTAATTTTGCTACGTCTGTTTCTAATTGCTCGTTAATGCCAAGTTTATTATCAACAATCACTTTACGTAGATAGTCAACACCACCTTCAAGGTTGTCCATCCATACAGACGTACGTTGTAGTGGTGCTGCTGTACGAATGTAGAACATCATGAAACGGTCGATGTATTTGATAAGAGTTTCTTGGTCTAAATCGCTTGCCAGTAAATCTGCGTGACGAGGTTTCATACCACCGTTACCACATACATACATGTTCCAGCCGGCATCTGTTGCGATAATGCCTAAGTCTTTACCTTGTGCTTCAGCACACTCACGAGTACAGCCAGAAACACCAAATTTCATTTTATGAGGGGTACGAATGCCTTTATAACGGTTTTCAATCATTACGCCTAAGCCAACAGAATCTTGAACGCCGTAACGACACCAAGTCGAACCAACACAGGTTTTCGCCATGCGAAGTGCTTTTGCGTAAGCTTGACCAGTCTCGTAACCTGCTGCGATTAACTTCTTCCAGATTGCTGGTAAGTCATCTTTTTGAGCGCCAAATAGACCGATACGTTGAGCACCAGTAATCTTGGTATAAAGATTATATTCAGCCGCAACGTCAGCTAATACACTTAATGCTTGAGGCGTTACTTCGCCACCCGCCATACGAGGAATAACAGAGTAAGTACCATCTTTTTGCATGTTACCTAGGAAGTTATCATTGGTATCGTGCAGTTTAACTAGTTGAGGTTTAAGGATGTGCTCACCCCAACAAGACGCAAGAATAGAGCCTGCAAGAGGTTTACATACTTCACAGCCGTAGCCTTTGCCGTATTTCTCCAATAAATCTTCGAAGGTTTTTATCTCTTCGATACGGATAAGATGGAATAATTCTTGGCGAGAGTAAGAAAAATGCTCACATACGTCGCTTTTTACTTCAATACCCGATTTGGCTAATTCAGCATTAAGGACGGAAGTTACTAGAGGGATACAACCCCCACAGCCCGTACCCGCTCCAGTAACTGCCTTAATATCAGCCATCGTGTGATGACCATCAGCAACCGCTTGAGCAATTTTGCCCTTGGTTACATCGAAACATGAACAAATAACCGCGGTTTCTGGTAATGAATCAGCCCCTAATGATGGCTTTTCTGCTCCCGCATGTGCAGGAAGGATCAGAAGGTCTGGATGTTCTGGTAGATCAATATCATTAAGTTTTAATTGCAATAAATCGCCATAATCAGATGTATCGCCAACCATTACCGCACCAAGCAGTTTTTTACCGTCTTCAGAAACAATGATGCGTTTATATACTTCTTGTTCTTCATTTTGGTAAACATAGCTCTTACAGCCAGGAGTTCGACCATTTGCATCACCAATTGAACCTACTTTTACACCCAGTAGTTTCAATTTGGCACTCATGTCTGCGCCTTCAAATGTACTGTCGTTACCCAGTAAATGATCAACGGCAACGGTTGCCATTTTATAGCCAGGAGCAACCAAACCGTAGAAAGTACGATTCCAAGAAGCACATTCGCCAATCGCGTATACATTACTATCTGTTGTTTGGCAGTTGTTATTGATTTCAATACCACCACGGGGAGCTACGCCTAAGCCCATTTGACGAGCTAATTTATCTTGAGGGCGAATGCCTGCTGAAAATACGATGAAATCAGTTTCAAGCTCTGTACCATCAGCAAAACGCATGACATTACGGGCTTCTTTACCTTCAGGTGCAATTTCTAATGTATTTTTACTGGTATGAACTTGAACACCCATGCGTTCAATTTTATTGCGTAGTTGTAAACCGCCTTGTTGATCGAGTTGCTCAGCCATCAATACCGATGCAAACTCAACAACGTGTGTTGTTACGCCTAATGCTTTAAGTGCGCCAGCCGCTTCAAGACCAAGTAGACCACCACCGATTACAACACCACTTTTACTATTTTTAGCCGTAGCTTCGATAGATTTAAGATCTTCAATCGTGCGGTACACAAAACAGTCTTTACTTTCGTTACCTTTGATAGGAGGAACAAATGGAAAAGAGCCAGTTGCAAGGACTAGCTTGTCGTAGTGGATTTCACGACCAGTGCTTGAATAAACGACTTGTTTTTCACGGTTGATATTAATAGCTCGTTCGCCAAGTAATACATTAATACCATGTTTTTCGTAGAAACCTTCTTTTACAAGAGAGAGTTCATCAGCAGTATGGTGAGAGAAGTATGAAGAAAGGTGAACACGGTCGTAAGCGATACGTGGCTCTTCACAAAATACCGTAACATCCATATTTTGAACATCAGTTTTATCGACCAAATCTTCGATATAGCGATGACCAACCATGCCATTACCGATGATGACTAACTTCATCTTGCTCATAAGAATTCCTATTATCATTGATATGTATATATGATGAATTATGAATGATTATGTCGATATGATGTGGATCAATTACGAAATAAAATTACTCCAAAGTGGTACGAGCAAGAAGGTTGAGGTGTTTTTTGTTATTAAATCAATATATTGACTGTAGCACGTGGCTTATTCTTGTTGTTTTATTACAATAATTGAAGGGGTGTTTTGAATTTAAGTGTTAGATAAGAGTGCTTTGTGAAAAAAAAAGACAGAATGTGTCATTCGCATTCTGTCTTAATTTATGTTGTTGTAATTATAGTTTAAAGCGTTCGATTTCTTGTTTTAATTCACTCGATAGTTCAGATAATTCTGCCGCTTGAATAACCGATTGCTTTGTTTCTTCTGTTAATTCATTTGATACATCACGAACGGCTTCAGTATTTCGAGTTATCTCTTCAGTTACTGATGATTGCTCTTCTGCTGCCGCTGCAATTTGAGCTGCCATATCGCTGATCTGAGTAACTGAGTAACTGAGTTGGTGATTTGTAATAAACTCGCTGATGCAGATTGAGCATCTTCAACACTGGTGTTCGCTAACATTTGACTGTCTTTCATGATCCCAACGGCTTTTTGAGTGGTGCCTTGAAGAGTCTCTATCATTTGTTGAATTTCTTGAGTTGATGCATGAGTACGCTGACTCAAGATTCGAACTTCATCAGCGACCACTGCAAAACCACGGCCTTGTTCGCCTGCTCGAGCTGCTTCAATGGCAGCATTTAGTGCGAGTAAGTTTGTTTGTTCGGCAATATTTTGAATAGTAGAAAGAATCGTATTGATATTTTGAGCATTGTGGTGAAGATCTTCAATAACCCCAGTTGCTGTTTCAACTTCTTTGGCAAGATTATCAATCGAGTGTTGGCTTTGGCTTACTTGCTTAGCACCATGATTTGATGCCGTAACTGTTTCTTCTGCGGTTTGAGCGGTATTATCAGCATTGCCTGCAATTTCTTGCGTTGCCGCAGCCATTTCATTAATCGCAGTGGCAACCATATTGATTTCATCCATTTGGTGCTGGATACGTACATTGCGTTCCTCAGCACCTTCGGCAGTAGAATTCGCTTGATGTGCTAGCGTTACTGAAATATTACGTAAACGGCAAACCATTGAATGCATATTGCCAATAAATGTATTGAAGTTAATAGCAAGCTGACCGACTTCATCATCACTGTGTGGTTCTAAGCGTTGTGTTAAGTCTCCTTCACCCGATGAGATTTCTGCTAATGCGTCTGAAACACGGGTTAGATCTTTAAATAAAATATTAACCATTATTGTTACGCCGATGGCAACAATAATGGTTAATATGAGGCTTAATAAAATGATTTCACGAAGAAGGGCTGAATGACCTGCTTCTTCAGTTGCTTGGGTCATTTCAACCGCAAATGTCCACTGGGTATTTGGTACTTGTGCAAAATACACGAACTTACTGTCGCCATTAATTTCAGCAAATTCGATAGTATTTTTGTTGATTGACTCTTGAATACTCTGTGGAGTCATATCAGAAAAGTAACGTACCACCTCTTTTTTAATTAATGATTTATTGGGGTGAGCTAAGAAAGTCCCATCGCTGTCGATCAGCATGGTGATAGTATCTTTACCTGCATCTAAGCTAATCACATCATCGATTAATTGGTCGATTAGTACGTCTGCACCAATTATACCAAGGAAAGTGCCATTTTTATACACTGGTTCAGCGATGGTAACTAGAAGAGATTGAGTGATAGCATCTTGGTAAGAAGAGGTGATGATTTGTTTATTTTCGCGTTGGGCTTCTTGATACCAAGGGCGTTGACGGGGATCATAATCAGCACGATTACGTTCAGGGTGAGAGCGATGCATCTCTCCCGTTGGGGTGCCAAAGTAAATATCATCGAATCCACCTGCTTTACGACTTAACTGTAGAAATGAAACAATGTCTTCAGTTTGAGTGTAGTCATTAGTGGCATGTGCGATTTCAGCTTTAATTGAAATCCAATTTGAGATCCCCGTGGTTGCTGCTGAAGTAACACTTTCTGCTCGGGAGTATACTCCGTTGCGAGTTTGTTCGAATAACTGATTTGAAGCAAGCCAAGTTAATGCAAATGCAGTCACAACAACAGCGAGTACACTTGCACCTATTAGTTTATGTTTTAGTTTCATTATACTACCTAAATCCATGGGTTAATTTTGCTAAAAATAGAGCCGACGATTAATTTTTTATAAGGCCTAATCTGTTATCGGGAAGTCCATACAGAACTTAACTGGATTTGGCTAAAATATATGAAATTTTATTGTTATATTGATAAATGTTTTTGAATTGTAACTTGTTGACGAGGTAAACGTTTGCTTTGTGTGTGTTTTTTATTTAGTTGTTTTAGTTTTATGATTTATTCGTGATCTAACAGACATATTTATGAAATCAATGTGAGAGTAAAGCGTAATTATTTTAAACTTGGTCAGGTTATTGGGTTGAATCACTCGTAATTGATTGATTTGGTCTAGTTTATTACCCTTGAATGAATGGTGAAACATGATGGAACGTCTTTCTCTAAAAACAGCGATTGCTGCGGCATTGGTTACAACGCTAGCAGGTTGTGCAACAACAACTGAACATGCATGGCAAGAAGATACAACGTATAAGCTAACGGTATTACATACAAACGATAACCACGGTCGTTTTTGGCAGAATAAATACGGCGAGTATGGCATGGCGGCTCGTAAAACGCTGATTGATGAGTTACGTGCAGATGTCCAAGCACAAGGCGGTAGTGTGCTCCTTCTTTCTGGTGGTGATATTAATACCGGTGTTCCTGAATCAGATCTTCAGGATGCTGAACCTGATTTTAAAGGCATGAATAAAATTGGTTATGATGCAATTGCCCTTGGTAATCATGAATTTGATAATCCATTAGATGTATTGCAAAAGCAGATTGATTGGGCTGAGTTCCCAATGTTATCAGCGAATATCTACGATAAGAAAACCGGTGAGCGTAAATATCAAGCTTACGAAATCTTTGAAAAGCAAGGCATTAAAATTGCTGTTGTTGGTTTAACAACTGAAGACACTGCTAAAATTGGTAATCCAGAATACATTGGTGATTTAGAGTTTCGTGACCCTAAAGCAGAAGCGAAAAAAATCATTGCAGAGCTAGAATCGAATGAGAAGCCGGATCTTATTTTTGCAGTAACGCATATGGGTCATTATGAGAATGGTAACCGAGGTATAAATGCTCCGGGCGATGTATTATTAGCTCGTTCATTAGATGCTGGTGAGCTAGATATGATTGTGGGTGGTCACTCACAAGAGCCAGTTTGTATGGAAGGCCCAAATGTCGCGAAGAAAAACTTTACGCCAGGTGATGAGTGTCAACCAGACCAGCAAAATGGCACTTGGATTGTTCAGGCTCACGAATGGGGTAAATATGTAGGTAAAGCTGATTTTGAATTCCGTAATGGTGAATTAGAAATGGTTAGCTACAATTTAATTCCTGTGAACTTGAAGAAGAAAGTGAAGATCGACGGTAAGAAACAACGCGTCTTTATTCAAGAAGAAATTGCTCAAGACCCTGAGTTACTTGCCTTCCTAACACCTTTCCAAGAAAAAGGTCAAGGCCAGTTGAATGTGAAAATTGCATCAACTAACGGTAAGTTAGAAGGGGATCGTAATGTGGTTCGTTTCCAACAAACAAACCTAGGTCGTCTGATTGCAACTTCTCACATGACTCGTGCAAAAGCGGACTTTGCAGTAATGAACTCTGGCGGTGTACGTGATTCAATTGAAGCGGGTGATGTAACGTATAAAGACGTATTAACGGTTCAACCATTTGGTAATATTGTTACTTATGTAGACATGACAGGCCAAGAAGTTTTAGATTACTTAAATGTTGTAGCAACAAAACCTATTGATTCTGGTGCTTATGCTCAATTTGCGGGCATTAAGATGACCGTTGAGAATGGTAAAGTATCAAATGTATTTATTGGTGGTAAGCAATTACGTCTAGATAATACATACCGCTTTACTATCCCAAGCTATAATGCCGCGGGTGGTGATGGCTACCCTAAAATTTCAGATCATCCAGGCTATGTAAATACGGGTTTTGTTGATGCTGAAGTTCTTAAAGAGTTCTTAGAAACAAACAGCCCAATTGACGTAAACAAGTTTGCGCCACACGGTGAAATGACTTATAAGTAATCATTAAGAGAAGATAAACCCCTGAATCGATATGACCTCAGGGGTTTTTGTTTATCAATTCAACAGTTTGTTGTTTTTATAAGCGAACAAAAAGAAAAAACAAAATAATGCTTGTCAAAAAACTCTCAGACAGTATTATAGCCCTCGTTGACACGGACAAGGTCTTTGTTTAACAGCTCGGTGAATAGCGCAGCTTGGTAGCGCATCTGGTTTGGGACCAGAGGGTCGGGGGTTCGAATCCCTCTTCACCGACCACTTTTAAGAAAGCCGCATCAGAAATGATGCGGCTTTTTTACGTCTGTAATAGAATGCTTATTATTTAATTTAGCTAATAAATAGGCATTGATAGCTATCAACACCTATTATGCTTTAAAGACCTTAGTTATGCGTATTAAATAGCGCTAACTTTCCATTCTCTTTAAATGCTACAACTTGGTATTTATCTTTCTTATCACCATATTCCATCCCAGGAGATCCCATTGGCATACCTGGAACGGCTAGTCCTTTATAATCTTTAGGGTCAGCTAAAAATTTCTTGATGTCATCTGCAGGGATATGACCTTCAAATACATAGCCATCAATTACAGCGGTATGACAAGAGGCAAGGCGAGGATCCACACCTAGCTTTTCTTTTACTGCGGCCATATCTTCATGTTTCTCTGTGTTTACGTCATAACCATTATCTTTCATATGATCTTCCCACTCTGTACAGCAACCACAGTAAGGGGATTTATAAGAAGTGACTTCAGTTGCTGCAAATACTGAGGAGCTCATTAACATTAGAGAAGTTAAAGCGAGTGTTTTTACGTTTTTCATTGTGAAAATTCCAAGGTTTATTTTGAATGAGGTGATAGCCAAAACCAGTAGATAATGGCAATAATCAGAGCAATACCGAATAGATTAATCATGCGAAGCTCCTTTTTTATTTGTGAAGATCTCGTTGAGAACGAGGGGTAAATAGTCGTAATCGATTTGCATTGGTTACGACAGTAATTGAAGATAATGCCATTGCAGCGCCAGCCACTACTGGGCTTAATAACACCCCAGTGAATGGAAATAAAATACCAGCAGCAATAGGAATACCGACGGTGTTATACACAAAAGCACCAAACAAATTTTGTTTCATGTTTTTCATTGTGGCTTTAGATAACTCAATGGCGCTTACTGCGGTGAGTAGTGAGTGGTTCATTAAGGTAAGATGAGCACTTTCAATTGCGACATCACTGCCATTACCCATGGCGATACCAACCTCAGCTTGTGCGAGAGCTGGTGCATCATTAATGCCATCACCAATCATGGCAACTTTTTTACCTTGGGCTTGTAGGGTTTGGATTGCCTGAGCTTTTCCATCAGGAAGTACACCTGCAATGACGTGTTTAATCCCTAACTCTTTTGCAACGTGTTGCGCTGTTTCTTGGCGATCGCCAGTCAACATGACCACATTGATACCAAGCTGGGTGAATTGCTTAATCGCTAACGCAGAGTCTGCTCGAATTGAGTCACTGACTTCAATAACACCAATACACTCATTTTGAATGGCTACATACAGTGGTGTTGCTGATACAGAGACAGTGATGCCTGGAATATCAATGTTGTTATTTGCTAAATAAGTACGATTACCAATGTAAACCGTATTAGCATTAACAGTGGCTGAGGCTCCTAATCCTAATTGAGCGATAAAGTCGGTACTGTTGATATTATCCCAAGAATTTTTCTTTAAATAATTTATAACCGCTTGAGCTAATGGGTGCTCAGAGTGACTTTCTACCGCAGCGGCTAATGAGATAATATCAGCCTCTGTATAGTCATTAAAACCAGTGACCTTGGTTACCGTCGGTTTTCCCTCGGTTAATGTTCCTGTTTTATCAACAACAACAGTATCTATTGTACTTGCCGTTTGAAGTACATCTGCATCTTTGATCAGCGCACCAAATTCGGCGGCTTTACCTATCCCAACGGTGACTGACATTGGGGTTGCAAGACCAAGTGCACAAGGACAAGCAATAATAAGTACCGTTGTAGCAACAACTAGCATATAACTAGAAGTTGGCTCTGGTCCAAAGTTATACCAAATCAATGCAGATACAATGGCAATGATCATCACGCTTGGGACAAAGAGCGATGAAATTTGGTCAGCTAACTTCGCTAACTTTGGTTTGCTACTTTGTGCATTTCGGACCATTGAAATGATGCGTGCCAGCATGGTGTTTTCACCCACGTTTGTTGCAATAAATGTAAAACTGCCTTGTTGATTAATCGTTCCTGCATGAACAGTGTCATCTTTGGATTTTAAACAAGGTAAAGGCTCACCAGTAAGCATGGCTTCATCTAGATAACTCTCACCACTGACAATAGAGCCATCAACAGGTATTTTTTCACCAGGTTTGATTTTAATGACCATGCCTTGAGTGACCTGAGCTATTGGTAACACCAACTCTTGACCATCTTGTATCACTGTTGCTGTCTGCGGTTGCAGATCTAACAGTTTTTCAATCGCGGTAGATGTGCGGTTTCTGGCTTTAGTTTCTATCAAGTTACCAAGTGTAATTAAGCCTAAAATCATCGCGGTGGCTTCAAAATAAACATGACGAGCTTGCAGTGGAAAAAACTCAGGTGAAATAACTAACGCCATAGAATAAAGCCAAGCAGAGCCAGTCCCTAACGCGACTAAAGTGTCCATGGTTGCTCTGTGATGAGTAAAGGCCTTCCATGCATTTACATAAAAGTGTTTACCCGCAGTAAGCAGTAAACCTAAACAAATCAGGCCAATAACGCCCCATGCTAACTGATCATTAACGGTGGTGATTTGCATATTGCCGCCCAAAACACCCCACAACATTAGTGGTGCGCCAATGGCGAGTGAGATGATGGTGTTCTTTTTATGTGTACTGGTTGTTTTTAAAAACAATTCTTTTTGTCTTGCGCGACGTTGATCTTCACTGAGACTTAGTTCTGCCCCATAGCCCCCCGCTTCTATCGCTTGAATAAGCTCTGTGACATTAATATCACCGTGGATGAGTGCGGTGCGTTCAGCCAGGTTAACCGTTGCTGATTCAACATGATCAACATGTGTAATAATGCTCTCTACTGAGGCGACACAGCTAGCGCAAGTCATGCCTGTTAATATCAATTGCGTTGTTTTTTTATCGATAGATTGCAGCGATTCTATCGCATTATTTATGCTTGGTTTTAATGGTGATTGATTGTTTGAATCGAGAGCGTTATCGACGTTAAATGGGGTAGTACTTGCTTGAAACCCTATTGATTCAATCAGCTCAATGATCAACTCTTGTGGTTGTGTAGTATTAAAGACAAGCTCTGTTGTTGAGATGGATTCAATGCTTGAATGGGAGAGTGTACTCAAGGCTTCTTTGGTTTTATTTATGCATTTATTGCAATTCAACCCTGCGAGATACAGTGAGACTCGTTTTTTCTCAGGAATGGAATAACCGAGTTGCTCAATAATTTCAGCGATGTCTTGGTAAGTCAATGTTGTCGTTAGTGCTAGTTCCGACGTGGTTACTGAGTATTGAGATATGTTTGGGGTGTTAGCAAGCTCTTGTTCAACCTTCGCTACGCAACGACCACAGTTTAATCCTGATAATGGAAGAGTAAATTCCTGACTCATAATAACCTCGTTAACTATTCTTGATATTGCCAATAATAAACCTTACAGTAAATGGAAGGTCAAGAGATTAAATGAGTTTAAAATGAATATTAGTGAAGTAGCGAAGTTAACCGGATTAACAGCGAAAGCCATTCGATTTTATGAAAGTAAAGGGGTGATCAACGAGGCGAATCGAAGTGCTAATGGCTATCGTCAATATACAACCACTCAGGTGGAAGAGTTGCAGTTGATCAGGCGTTCAAGATTAGTGGGGTTTAGTCTAGAAGAGTGCCAAGAATTATTAAGCTTATCAAATAACCCTAATCGTCGCAGCGCAGACGTAAAGGCAAAAACCTTAGAGAAGGTTGCAGAGATTGAAGCAAAAATTCAGGAGCTAAAAGGGATGAAGCAAACGCTATTAGAGTTAGCCAATGCATGCCCTGGTGATGAAGGGTATGATTGTCCTATTATTAAAGGATTAACCTGCTGCCACGATAAAAAGTAGCAACAGGCTTTTGCTCGATAAATTAATAAAGCAGTGAGTAAAGCTGGCGACGGAATGGAGCTGCAATAGGGTTACCTTGACCAAGAGCGGATAAAATATCCATCATGGTTTTTTTCATTTGGCCATCTTGGGCATTAAGATCTTTCAATAAAGCAGTCATTAGGATCTCTAATGCTTCTTCTTGACGGTTGACTTGGCTGTATTGGATTGCAAGCTCTAAAGCGACGTCATTATTGGTTGGATCAGCATTGTAGGTATCTTCTAATGCTTGGATCTCTGGTGTATTTCCGGCTTGTTTATGCAACTCAAGTTTAGCCATTAATTCTTTGTATTTGCTGTCTTTATCTTGCATTAAAATGTCAGAAAGAATGGCTTCTGCTTGATCATAAGCTTGAGTTTCAATGTAACATTGCGCAATGTGCAGTTTAATTTGTCCATTGCCACCAAAGTGCTCAAGTAATCTAAGAAGAGTAGGAAGAGCCGCTTGATATTCACCTTCTTCAACCAGTTTAAAGGCTTGGCCTAATTGAAGTTCTTCTTGGCTTGGTAGATGTTTGTTTAGCATCTCCTGAATAGCTTCGATAGTTTGAGGTCCACCCATGCCATCGATGGCTTGGTTATTTTTAAATAAAGCTATCGTCGGTAAAGTTTGAACGCCAAATTGTTGAGCAAGGCCTTGTTGCTCTTCACAGTTAAGCATAACAAGGGTAACAGCATCACCATATTGCTGGGAAAGTTGCTGTAAGGCTGGAATCACGGTAATACTTTCTTGGCTCATTGGCGCCCAGAAGTGGATTAGCACAGGGGTTTGCATTGAGCTTTCTAAAATTTGTTGGAAGTTTTGTTCGTTTAGTTCAACGCTATGTTCTGGTTGCATGATCTTTCCCTAAAAACAGTATTTATTCTTTATATAGATATATGGGAAGTTATATTGTTTTTCAAGGAAATAGAAATAAGAAAGCCACTATAAAAGAAATTATAGTGGCTATTCTAAATATAAGCGAAGACAATTGTTAGATCAGTATGAATACCGCAACAGCAACACTCACACAGATCCAGTTGATTTTACCTAGTGTCATATTCCCCCCGAAAAAACACCATCTACCGGATAGGAATGAATATACGTTTTCAATATGACACTAATATTACATTTTTACTCTTTTCTCATATTTATTAAATATTACACACTGATGACAGTATAAAGTGAGGCTAATCACTCTTATTTAAGATCATATCTAAGTACTTTGTTGGTAATAATCGTTTTAGAACCGCAAACAAATGAGTGGGGAAAGTGACGCGATAGCGGGCTTTGGGTCTTGATGAGTTAAGTGCATGGAGTAAGGGAGGAATAATAGAATTTGCTGGAAGGACAAAAGCACTACCTGATTGTTCTTTTTCAAGTCGTTGTTGTTGAATAAGGTACTTTTCTTTGTGGTAGCTATTATCTATATTTACCCATTTTTTAAATGCTTTCAGTGCATTAGACCGAAATTTGGTTTCAATTGGACCGGGTTCAATTAAGCTTATTTTGATATTTGTTTCTGAGAGTTCTAGGCGTAATGTATCAGTCCAGCCTTCAATCGCGAACTTTGATGAGTTATAAGCCCCACGATATTTCATCGCAACAATACCTAGTACAGAGCTGTTTTGAATGATACGGCCTTCACCTTGCTTTCTCATTACCGGAAGCAGTTCTGTGACTAATTGATGCCAACCAAAGAAGTTTGCCTCAAATTGTTCTTTTAATGCTTCCCTTGGTAGATCTTCAAGTGCTCCGGCTTGACCATATGCACCATTATTGAACAATCCGTATAATTTTCCATCAGTAAGTCTGATTATTTCTGCAACCGCGTTAGTAATACTTTGTGGGTCTTTATAGTCTAAATAGAGACAGGTTAAGCCTTCGCTTTGCAATCGTGCGACGTCTTCTTGTTTTCGGCATGAGGCTATAACGTTAAAGCCATGCTGCTGTAATTGATGGGCAGCGGTATAGCCAATACCGGTTGAGCAGCCTGTAATAAATATGGTTCGCATCATGAATTTTATCTCTAATGAGTAACGTTAAGATGAGTATAAAGCAGAGTTGAGTCGTTGTTCATTGATTTTTTAAATATAAAAAAGACCAATAGCAGATGCCATTGGTCTTTTCGGTATTCTCAAATAATGAGGCTATTAACGTTAACAACGTAAGTTAAATGGCTGCTTTTTTTGCTTCAGCTAACCAAGAGTTGAATAAAGGTCGATTTGCTTTTATCCAGCCATTAACGTGAGATTTAATATCAGCTGAGCTGTTTTTGCCTTTACTCATCATCATGTTTTGCGCACTAACATCATTAATATTTAGTTTGATGATTTCAAATAATTTAGCTGCTGCAGGGTTTTGTGCCGCAAACTCTTTATTAGCAATGATACGCATAGAGTTCATTTCAAAACCGTAGTTTTTACCATTAGATAAAGTAGTATCAACATCTTTACGATCCCCTGGCAAGGCAGAAAAAGGAACTTCTAACCATACGACATCTTTATTAGGAATAAGAACGCCACTTACCCAATAAGGTGTCCAAGTATAATAGATAACAGGATCACCATTTTTGTAACGTGAAATGGTATCAGCAATGATTGCGGCATAGTTACCTTGGTTATGTGTGACTGTATCTTCAAGTTGATAAGCACCAATTTGGTGTTCGATTACCATTTCACAACCCCAGCCAGGGTTACAGCCGGTAAGGTCTGCCTTACCATCACCATTTGCATCAAACAATTTTGCAATTTTTGGATCTTTTAATTGACCAATATGAGTGATGCCGTATTTTTCAGCCGTTTTTTTATCAATTAGGTACCCTTGAGCGGCACCACTAACATATTGACCTTGGCGGTAAAATTTATCATCGCCACCAGACATTTTGTATTTATCAGCATGAAGAGGGAACCAACCTACTGCAAGAAAAGTCGCATCGCCTTTTGCGATTGAGGCATAAGCAACGTTGTAATCAACTTCTTTTGTTGGTTTTACATCATAACCTAGCTCTTCAAGCGCTCGGTTTACAATTGATGTTTGAAACGTCTCTTCAGCAACGGTTGATTGAAGGGCTTGAACAGTAACGCCTTCACCAGGTAGTTTTTCTGCCCATACATTTGACGATAAAGCCAAAGTGGAAACGATACTTAGCGTTAGTGCTTTCTTCCATGAATTAATCATTCTTATTTCTCCTTAAGTTGTAATTCTGTTTTTAGTTCTTTTTTCTGAGCAAACATATTTAGCAAGATGGACACCGGTCCCATGTTGTACCAACGTAATTTGGTGTTACCTGCATTTACACCTAATACTTGGGTGATGCGGTCGAGTAAAATCGCAAGAATAACAATACCTAAACCACCGACAGCAGCCAGTCCCATGTCTAAGCGCCCGATACCTCTTAATACCATTTGACCTAATCCACCGACCGCGATCATTGACGCAATAACCACCATAGATAGGGATAACATCAAAGTTTGGTTAACTCCGGCCATAATCGTTGGTAGGGCAAGTGGTAGTTGAATTCGATACAGCATTTGCTTTTTGCTGGCACCAAATGAATGGCCTGCTTCGATTAACTCTTCTGGTACTTGTTGAATACCTAGAATCGTTAAACGTACAACAGGAGGCAGTGCAAAAATAATGGTTACAACAACACCCGGGACATTACCGATGCCAAATAACATCACAATTGGAACCAGATAAACAAAGGCAGGTGTGGTTTGCATTGCATCTAAAATAGGTCGAACAAATTTTGCTGCCGTCTTGCTTCTTGCCAGCCAGATACCCATAGGTAATCCGATAAGCAGACAGAAAAAGACAGAGGTCATTACAAGTGATAGTGTGGTCATGGCTTCAGACCAAGCACCAATAAGACCAACTACGATCAATGAAACGGCTGTAGAGATACCTAACTTAAGGTTAGAAAATTGCCACGCGAGCAAAAATAGAATAACGAGCATAAAGGGGGCAGGCGTGGAGACGAGTGCCGTTTCAAAAGAGCCTAAGATGAAATCGATAGGAACACGAATAGCTTGAAATAATGGGCGGCCATGTTCAACTAACCAGTTTAAGCCTGATTCTACCCAAACATCAACAGGAAGTACGGCTTCTTCAAATGGGTTTAATGGGTCAAAGACTTTGACTTCAACCGCTTCGCTATTTAACCAATCTGCTGACGCTGATGTATCGCTCGCTTGACCCCATGGGTCATCACTTGCTTGTGTTGTTTGTGACCATGGGTCATTGTTTGTTTGATCTGATGACATCGTTTTACCCCTTATCCAACGTCTGAAGTAATCGTGATTTCGTCACAACACCAAAATAATTGCCATTATCGTCAACCACAGGAACGGAATAAGGCACATTAGCCACGACGCCTAAAATATCATTGATAGCTTGGTTTGGTTTGAGTGTTACACCATCTGCAAGTTGAGCACTGACAAGAGAATTGCTGTCGTTGTGCGCCTCGCGAAGAGAATCAACAGAGACGATGCCAGAATAGAGGTTACTCTTATCTACAACGATGCCATATTCTCTATCATTATCCATTAGATACTGAAGAGCAGATGCTGGACCATCATGTTCTGATTTCTTAAACATAGCGGCAGGTTTTTTACGAGCAATGTCTTTGGCTGTTAAGACGTTCGCGACATTAACACCACGAAAGAAGGCTTCAACATAATCATTTGCAGGGTTGTTGAGGATGTCGTCAGGAGTGCCGACTTGAACAACTTCACCATTTTGCATGATGGCAATTCGGTCACCAATGCGCATCGCTTCATCTAAATCGTGAGAAATAAAGACAATGGTACGTTTGTCATCGTTTTGTAGGCGAATCAGCTCATCTTGCATTTCCGTTCTAATCAACGGATCAAGAGCAGAGAAAGCTTCATCCATTAATAAAATGTCAGGATCACAAGCGAGTGCTCTTGCAAGACCAACTCGTTGTTTCATACCGCCAGATAATTCATCAGGGTAAGATTCTGCATAAACATCAAGACCAACTCGTTCTAATGCACTTAGCGCATGTTTTTTGCGCTGTTCGACGGCAACGCCTGCTAACTCTAAACCAAAGGCTGCATTTTCAATGACAGTCATGTGTGGCATTAGGGCAAAATTTTGAAAAACCATTGAGATATTATTGCGGCGAACTTTGCGGAGTTCTTCTTCAGAGATGTGTGCAATGTCTTTTCCTCTGAGGAGTACATTGCCTTGAGTCGGTTCGATAAGTCGATTGAGAAGACGAACTAGGGTGGATTTACCTGAACCTGAAAGGCCCATAATAACGAAAATTTCACCTTCATGAATACTGAGAGATACGTTATTAACACCAATGGTTAATCCTGTTTTCTCAAATACGTCGTCTTTATTTGCGCCTTTTTTAATCATTGTGAAGGCGCGATCAGTGTCCTCTCCAAACACTTTGTATAGTCCCTTAACTTCCAGTATGGGATTCATTTTTAAGTCCTTTGTAAGCTATGTGTATTAAATATTCATTAGTACTATAATTAAAATAGTGCTATTTATCAATGATTGCCATGTTGTAAAGTGACTTGTTATTTATTCCCTTTAGTTTTTCGCTAAAGTTATGATTGTGTATCTTGTTGTTTTTTATGTTATTTTATTTTCACCCCTTTTGGGGATGAATTTTTTTGTTACCATTGAGATAATGAAATTTATCTTAATGGTTCGATTGATTAGCTAGGTACTTCTAAATGATTTGAGTACAAATGAATTCACTGGGTGATTTATTGTTAAATCACTCAGTGAATTATGTGTGGACGTACATGGGGTGTGTAAAGGCTTGATTGTTAGGGGAGGTAAAGCGATTTAACTTAGCTCAATAAATGTTTCAACGCAGATTCAATTCGAGAGTAACGAAACTTAAATCCTTCATGTACGATCCGCTTTGGACGAACTCTTTGACTGTCGGTTAACAAAACAGAGGCTTCACCAAGAATTGATTTAATCACTATATTCGGTGTATACAGAAAGTGAGGGCGTTTTAGCGTTTTGGCGAGCGTGTAACTAAAGGTTTGATTGGTTACTGGGTGTGGCGCTGTTAAATTATATATTCCATTACTGTCATCTTGCTCTATTAAATGCAGTATTCCATGAACCATGTCATCAATATGTATCCAAGACATATATTGTTTGCCATTGCCAATAGGACCACCTAATCCACATTGGTAGGGAAATCGCATTTTTTTGAGTGCTCCACCAGATAGAGAGAGAACGACACCCGTACGTAAGATACAAACACGTGTTAACTCACTTTGAGCTTGTAGCGCTTTACTCTCCCATTGTTGACAGACTTGATGAGCAAAATCGGTTGAGATAGTGTTCGTCGCTTCATCAACATCTTGCGATCCGTTATCACCATAATATCCAATCGCAGAACCTGATATAAAACAACGTGGTGGCGCTGTAGAATTAAGGCAAAGTTTGGCTAATTTATCGGTTAAATCACATCGACTATCTGTAATGATTTTTTTTTGTTTTCGAGTCCATTTTTTATCAGCAATAGGCTCTCCTGCTAAATTAATGACAGTATCAATATTATTGAGATCGGAAAATGAAGAAAGATCCGAAATGAAATCAACATGAGGCAAAGCTAAATGAGCTAATGAAGATTGAGCTTTTTCTATATTGCGCGTCAGAAGCACTAGCTCATGACCTTTAAGATGATCCAGTAACTGCTTTCCGATCAATCCTGTACTTCCTGTAATGAGTATTTTCATCCCGTCTCCTGCAAGATATTTATAACTGTGGTTTAAGTTAAGTATAAATTGAGTTCACTGATTGGCAACTTTCATTGGATTTTCCTTTATACTTGAGCTTTGAAATGACTCTTAAATACTGTAAGGATTCTTGTGAAATTATTTTTTGCCTCTGATTTACACGGCTCATTGACTGCGACTCAACGTATGATTGATACGTTTACTGCTTCTAAAGCAGAACATTTAATTCTGCTTGGTGATCTGATTAATTTTGGGCCAAGAAACCCGATCCCTGAAGGTCATGATCCAATCGCAGTTGCTGAATTATTAAATCAATACGCAGAGTCTATCATCGCAGTGAGAGGGAATTGTGACAGTGAAGTCGATCAAATGCTGTTATCTTTTCCTATTATGTCTGATTACAATATTGTGTTGCTACCTACTGGTCAGAAATTATTTTTAACACATGGTCATATTTACAATGCCGACAAACATCCTTTATTAAAGAAGGGCGATATTATCGCTCATGGACATACGCATATTACGGTCGCAGAATGGCAAGGAGAACAGATTATTTTTAACCCGGGTTCAACCACTTTTCCTCGTAACGAAGGCGGAAAACCGAGCTATGGTTTACTTGATGATAATCGCTTGTCAGTTCTGGACTTTGATGGGAATGTATTGAATGCCATTGTTCTTAAATAGTAATCAATTATTGGAAAGGAAAATGATTGATTAGATAATAAAAATCCGAGGTAGGCTATCATCTCGGATTTTATTATAACGATCATAAAGACTATTTTAATGAGAAAATAGAATACCTGAACCATAATTTAAACTGGTCAGTAATAATGTTTTATCATTAACCACATCAACACGTTTACTTTGTTGAGCATCCATTCTGAATACGCGCATGATCAGTTTTTTCTGTGAACCAGAAAAATCTTTATTATCATTAGCAGTAACGTCTTTAAATTCAGTAGGATCAATTAATAAGTAATCTCCGCTGTAATCCCAGTTCCCCGTTTCCATAACATTAATCGTTAGCGGATGAACATTTTCAGATATCCCACTAAAAAGTGTCAGTGTAGATGATTTTGAATAGGTCTTATTTGGCAGATAAACAACATTTGATTTAATATCTGCGCGTTTTAAAGGACCCATGTCATCATAATCAGTATCAATCCGAACGGTACTCATACTTTGCCATTCTTTAGATGTTAATAGTTGTTCGACCTTACTGTCGCTTTCCCAATAAAACCATCCACTACCTAACATTGATATTAGAAGAAGAGCGATGGGGAAAAAGCGTTTTGCCATTGGAAGTTGCTCGCTATTTAACCACATACTTTATCTACCTCTTTTTGATCAATCAATAATCGGACACTAATGCTTTGATCACTGTGTTTTTCATTATGAATATAATTCAGTGTGATTTGATTTGATTTGGTTGGCCACTGGTTGCAATAACTTCTATTGGTTTTAGCGTATCAACATGATTTGAATTATAAAAGACAGTACATTGCTCAATCAGAGGTTGCCATTTATCGATATTAGGGTGGTTAACAGGAACGAAAATAGGCACGTCGTCATATTTTGCTACTTGTATGAATGCATCTGATTTTGGCGTTTGATTCACATAAGCAATGATAGGCAAAATAAAAGCGATAATTAGAGTTAGCGTACCAAGTAACGATAAGTGAGCTTGTGGTTGATTAGTTGTGATATTTTCTTTTGCTACGGAATGTATAGTTTGCTCTTTAGCTGAGCTATTTGCCGTCGGTTTTTGAGGTAATTCTTCTTGGTGCTCGATTGTTAGGTTATCGATATCCGTTAAAGAATCCGTATTTTTATCTGCACTTTCTTGCATATCATTTGTGACTTGATGTACGGCAGTTGAAATAAATTGATAACCACGTTTAGGCACTGTTTTTACATAAACAGGCAGTTTAGTCGGGTCTTGTAGCATTTTTCGTAGCGTCGATATCGCCTGTGTTAAACTAGAATCATCGACTTCAAATCCTTGATCTCGCCATACATATTCATGTAATTCATGACGACTAACAACCTTCCCTGGTTCTTGAATAAGCAGGCTTAAAACACGGCTTTCATTACCACCAATACGGATAATTTCATCATCATTTAATGTATCAATTAGACTATTATCATTAGGATCGAATAGAAACCGGTTGCCAATAATAATTTTGTTATTTTCTATATTCATTGGTTGTTAACTCAGTGATGGTGATTCATTATAGATGATATCTAAGTATCATTTTTAGAATGTCTATTTAATGTCAAAACTTATCATTGCGCATTTTATAGTATAAAAAAAGCAAAAAAGCAAAAAAGCAGAGTTTTTTACATTCTTTTACCTTGAATTACGGTTTATAAGTCCATATTACACTTGTAAGTTAAATACATATTTTCCTATTTCGGAGTTTTATAGATGAGCGAGCAAACGATTAATAACAAAGAAACACGCGGCTTTCAGTCAGAAGTTAAGCAACTACTTCATCTAATGATTCACTCGTTATATTCAAATAAAGAGATTTTTTTACGTGAATTAATTTCAAATGCATCAGATGCATCGGATAAGTTACGCTTCAAAGCACTATCAAATGGTGATTTATATGAAGGTAATGCTGAACTTGGTGTAAAACTGTCTTTTAATGAAACGGCAAATACATTAACTATTTCAGATAATGGTATTGGTATGAGCCGTGAAGATGTTATTGAGCATCTTGGGACGATTGCTAAATCAGGTACTGCTGATTTCTTTTCAAAACTGTCTGATGATCAAAGTAAAGATTCTCAATTGATTGGTCAGTTTGGTGTTGGTTTCTATTCTGCGTTCATCGTTGCAGATGCTGTAACCGTTCGTACACGTGAAGCGGGTGTAGCGAAAGATCAAGCGGTTCAATGGCACTCTGAAGGTGAGGGTGATTATACCATTGAGGACATCACAAAAGAAACTCGTGGTACTGATATCATTCTTCATATGCGTGATGAAGGTAAAGAGTTTTTAAGTGAGTGGCGTTTAAAAGAAGTGATTGGTAAATACTCTGATCACATCGGTATTCCTGTCTCTATCTGGACCGTTGAAAAAGATGAAGAAGGAAAAGATAAAGAAGGCAAGTGGGAACAAGTAAACAAGGCTCAAGCACTTTGGACTCGCAGCAAATCAGAAATTGAAGATGCTGAGTACCAAGAGTTTTATAAACATGTATCTCATGACTTTGCCGATCCACTGACTTGGAGCCACAACAAAGTAGAAGGTAAGAACGATTACACAAGCCTTCTATATATTCCTGCAAAAGCCCCATTTGATATGATGAACCGTGATCATAAAAGTGGTTTAAAACTGTATGTTCAACGCGTATTCATTATGGATGATGCAGAACAGTTTATGCCTAGCTACTTACGTTTTGTTAAGGGTTTAATTGACTCAAATGATCTACCACTAAACGTATCTCGTGAAATTCTACAAGATAATAAAGTGACTCAGTCATTACGTAGCGCATGTACTAAACGTGTACTAGGTATGCTTGAGAAAACAGCAAAGAAAGAGGATGAAAAATACCTAACTTTCTGGAAAGAGTTTGGTCAAGTATTAAAAGAAGGCTTGGCTGAAGATTTTGCTAATAAAGATAAAATCGCAGGCCTTCTGCGTTTTGCTACAACAGAAAAAGAGAGTGCAGAGCAAGCAATAAGCTTAGCGGGTTATGTTGAGCGTATGAAAGAAGAGCAAGATAAGATCTTCTATCTAACGGCTGATAGCTATGCAGCAGCGAAAAACAGCCCACACCTAGAGCAATTTAAGGCAAAAGGCATTGAAGTTGTTCTAATGTATGACCGTATTGATGAATGGCTAATGAGCTACTTAACAGAGTTCGATGGTAAGCAATTCCAATCAATTACCAAAGCAGGTTTAGACTTAAGTAAGTTTGAAGATGATGCTGAAAAAGAGAAACAAAAAGAGACAGTAGAAGAGTTTAAATCTGTTGTTGAACGCACTAAATCTTATTTAGGCGATCGAGTTAAAGAAGTTCGTACTACGTTTAAATTAGCAACAACACCAGCGGTTGTCGTTACTGATGACTTTGAAATGGGTACGCAAATGGCAAAACTTTTAGAAGCTGCTGGTCAAGCCGCTCCTGAAGTGAAGTACATTTTTGAAATTAACCCAGAGCATGCGCTTATCAAGCAAATGGCTGATGAAGCGGATGAAGAAGCGTTTGGCCGTTGGGTTGAAATGTTACTTGGTCAAGCAATGTTAGCAGAACGTGGTTCTTTAGATGATCCATCGCAATTTTTAAGTGCAATGAATCAATTATTATCTAAATAATTGATAATACTGTAATCTAGATAAACACAATGAGACCTATGACTTTACACTAAGGTCTCGTTGTTTTTTATTGTTACGAAATAGACTCTATTTAGCGGTTATTTTTGCTTTTTGCATCGCAAACTTGATAGCTTTATCAGTTCCGTGTATCTTTCACGACTTATTTTTAGAAATAAAACTTATACCTAAGTTTATAAGTAGTTGTTATTTTTACTTGTAAGGTTTGGTATAAATTCCAAGATTAAATTTTAAGGGGAAAACAATGCGTATCATCCTTTTAGGTGCACCTGGTGCGGGTAAAGGTACTCAAGCTCAGTTCATCATGGATAAATTTGGTATTCCACAAATATCTACAGGTGACATGTTACGTGCTGCGATTAAAGCAGGCACAGAAATGGGCAAACAAGCTAAGTCTGTAATTGATGCTGGTCAACTTGTATCTGATGAGATCATCCTTGGTCTTGTTAAAGAGCGTATTGCTCAAGAAGATTGCGCTAAAGGTTTCCTACTAGATGGTTTCCCTCGTACCATTCCTCAAGCTGATGGCTTAAAAGAGAACGGCGTATCTATCGATTACGTTCTTGAGTTTGACGTTGCTGATGAAGTGATCGTAGAGCGTATGTCTGGTCGTCGTGCGCACCTTCCTTCTGGTCGTACATACCACGTTACATTTAACCCTTCTAAAGTTGAAGGTCAAGATGACGTAACTGGCGAGCCTCTTGTTATTCGTGAAGATGATAAACCAGAAACAGTTCTTGCTCGTTTAGGTGTTTACCATGAACAAACGGCACCGCTTATCGCTTACTACACAAAAGAAGCGGAAGCTGGCCAAACTCAGTACCTTAAATTTGACGGTACTAAGTTAGTTGCAGAAGTTAGCGCTGAGATCGAAAAAGCACTTTCGTAATCTTACCTAACGAACAATTTATTGTTATATTGAAGGCGGCCTTATTGGTCGCCTTTTTTTATAAAAAATAATGGATAATGATTGTGAATAATAAGAAAGCAGGGGTGCTATTAGTTAATTTAGGTACGCCAACCGCGCCAACCACATCAGCAGTAAAAAGCTTTTTATCTGAATTTTTACATGATAAACGTGTTGTTGATATGAATCGATTTCTTTGGTGTCCATTACTCCATGGTGTCATCCTACCTATACGAGCACCTAAAGTGGCGAAGTTATATGAAAGTGTTTGGATGGACGAAGGCTCACCGTTAATGGTCTATTCAAAACGTCAAGCGACAGCATTAAAGTCACTTTTAACTGTGCCAGTTGAGCTAGGTATGACTTATGGTGAACCAAGCATTAAATCAGGGATTGAGCGTTTAGAAGCTCAAGGATGTGATGAAATAGTCATTTTACCCCTGTATCCTCAATATTCTCGTACTACCTCAGCTGCGGTGTTTGATCAAATTGCTAAGCAATATAAAACCACTTCAGTATTACCCGATTTTTCGCTTGTTCATAATTATCATGACCACCCTCTCTATATTAAAGCGCTTGCGGAATCTATCCGTCTTTCATGGGAGAAGAAGGGCAAAGGTGATTATGTATTATGTTCGTATCATGGGATCCCACAGCGTTTTGTTGATAATGGCGATATTTATGCAAAACATTGTGAACGAACAACAGAATTGCTTGCTCAAGAATTAGGATTAACATCTGAACAAATAGGCATGAGCTATCAATCTCGTTTTGGGCGAGAAGCGTGGTTGCAACCTTATACTTCTGAGATGTTAACTGAACTCACACCAAAAGGAATTAAGTCATTAGATATTATTAGTCCTGCATTTTCGTCTGATTGCTTAGAAACCTTAGAAGAGCTTTCAGAGGAGTGTAAAGAGATATTTATGGAGGCTGGTGGTCAAAAATACACCTTTGTTCCATGTTTAAATGATGATGAATTACATATTGAAATGATGGCAGATATTGTAAAAAGTAAGATTTCAGCATAAAAATGAATTTTTTTAATAAAAAAAGCAGTTAAAAGGGTTGAAAAAACTAACCAATTGCCCAATTTCTTATTAAAGATTATCAACGTGTGTAGTGAGTCTCGACATAGATGGGCCAGATCGCTACAATATCGCGTCTTATTTTGCCACTTGGCTAAATGCCGTATTTTATTTAATTAAAGTACGCGATCTACTTATTATTCATATAAGCAGATAAAAGAAGATACCCAATTGGTATCACGAATCATAGGGGTTACGGTTTCTATTTTATTAGACCTGTAACGCAAGGATGCGACACGTATTTTTTGTCGCAAACTCAGAGAACCTGAGTCGATTTTGAGGTTTATATAAACATGCAAGTTACTGTTGAAACTAAAGAAGGCCTAGAGCGCGTTCTAACTATTACTGTACCAGCGGCAAACATTGAAGATGCTGTAAATGCAGAACTTCGTAACATCGCTAAAAATCGTCGCTTCGATGGCTTCCGTAAAGGTAAAGTGCCAATGAAGATGGTTGCTAAAATGTACGGCAGCGCTGTTCGTCACGACAAAATGGGTGAAGTTATGCAACGTCACTTCATTGAAGCGATCATTAAAGACAAAATCAACCCAGCAGGCGCACCAACATTTGCACCAGTAGAATTTGCTGAAGGCCAAGATTTAGTATTCACTGCAACATTTGAAATCTACCCAGAAGTTACACTTCAAGGTCTAGACAAAGTTGTTGTTGAAAAACCACAAGTTGAAGTTAAAGACGAAGACGTAGCAGAAATGCTAGAAACGCTACGTAAGCAACAAGCAACTTGGGCTGACGCTGACGTTGCTGCTGAAGATGGCACTCGCGCTACAATCAACTTTGTTGGTTCTATCGATGGTGAACTATTTGAAGGCGGAAAAGCGGATAACTTCCCTCTAGAAATGGGCCAAGGTCGTATGATCCCTGGTTTCGAAGACGGTATTAAAGGTAAAAAAGCTGGCGACGAACTAACTATCGACGTTAACTTCCCAGAAGACTACCACGCTGAAAACCTAAAAGGTAAAGCGGCGCAATTCGCTATTACAGTAGTTAAAGTTGAAGCTCGTGAACTACCAGAAATGAACGATGAGTTTGTAACTAAGTTCGGTGCTGAAGGCGGTGTTGAAGGTCTTAAAGCTGAAGTTCGCAAGAACATGGAACGTGAATTAGCTCAAGCTGTTAAAAACAAGATCAAAGAACAAGCTATCAACGGTTTAGTTGAGCAAAACAACATCGACGTTCCTTCTGCTCTTATTGATCAAGAAGTTGACGTTTTACGTCAACAAGCAGTGCAACGTTTTGGCGGCAACGCTGACACAGCTCCTGAACTTCCACGTGAATTGTTTGAAGAGCAAGCTAAACGTCGCGTAGTTGTTGGTCTTCTTCTTGGTGAAGTAATCAAAACTGAAGAGCTAAAAGCGGATGATGAGAAAGTAAAAGCACTTATCAACGAAATGGCTTCTGCTTACGAAGACCCAACAGAAGTTGTTGCTTACTACGAAGGTAATGAGCAAATGATGAACAACATGCGTAATGTTGCTCTAGAAGAACAAGCTATCGATGCAATCCTTGCTAAAGCACAAGTTTCTGAAAAAGAAGTTGGCTTTAACGAACTAATGAATCAACAACCTGCTTAATTTATAAATTAATTAAGTAGTTAGTTGACTAAGTTTCACAAGATCTGCTAATAATGGTTCGAATGAAGTGTCATTCGGACCATTTATTTTATAAGGGATACGGTTATGAGCTATCAAGAAAACAATGCAATGCCTTCTATTATGGATGCACTTGTTCCTATGGTTGTTGAGCAAACTTCACGTGGTGAGCGTTCGTATGATATTTATTCCCGTCTGTTAAAAGAGCGCGTTATCTTTTTAACAGGTCAAGTTGAAGATCACATGGCCAACTTAGTTGTGGCACAGTTACTTTTCCTTGAGTCTGAAAATCCTGATAAGGATATCTTCCTATACATAAACTCTCCAGGTGGTTCGGTTACTGCAGGTATGTCTATCTATGACACAATGCAGTTTATTAAACCAAATGTGAGCACAGTATGTATGGGACAAGCATGTTCAATGGGTGCTTTCTTACTTGCAGGTGGTGCGCCAGGTAAACGTTATGTATTACCTAACTCACGCGTGATGATCCACCAACCACTAGGTGGTTTCCAAGGTCAAGCATCAGATATTCAAATTCATGCTCAAGAAATCTTAACGATTAAGAAGAAATTGAATACGTTACTTGCTGAGCATACAGGTCAGCCTTTAGAAGTTATCGAAAAAGATACCGATCGTGATAATTTCATGGCTGCTGATGATGCTGTGAAATATGGTCTTGTAGATGCTGTATTAAATAAGCGTGACTAATTAATAAAAAAGCAGTAACGTTTACAGCAAAGAAGGTAAGTTAGTATAAACTTACAGCATAAAGACAACGTTTAAGAGGTTAGCAAATGACAGACAAGCGTAAAGACGAAAATAGTGGAAAGTTACTATATTGCTCTTTTTGCGGAAAAAGCCAGCATGAAGTTCGTAAACTAATTGCAGGTCCTTCTGTTTATGTTTGTGATGAGTGCGTTGATTTATGTAACGACATTATTCGCGAAGAGCTAAAAGATAATACTCTGTCTCCAAAAGAGACGAGTGAAGCATTGCCAACACCGCAAAATATTCGTGAGCATCTAGATGATTATGTTATCGGGCAAGAGCATGCGAAAAAAGTATTAGCAGTAGCGGTATATAATCACTACAAGCGTTTACGTAATGGCGATACTACAAAAGATGGCGTTGAACTAGGTAAGAGTAATATTCTTCTTATCGGTCCAACAGGTAGTGGTAAAACATTACTTGCTGAAACGCTAGCTCGCTTTTTGGATGTTCCGTTTACTATGGCGGATGCAACCACGTTAACAGAAGCAGGCTATGTAGGTGAAGATGTAGAAAACATCATTCAGAAGCTACTACAAAAATGCGACTACGATCCTGCGAAAGCGGAGCGTGGTATTGTATATATCGATGAAATAGATAAAATTTCTCGTAAGTCTGAAAACCCATCAATCACTCGTGATGTATCAGGTGAAGGTGTTCAGCAAGCGCTATTGAAATTGATTGAAGGTACAATTGCATCAGTACCGCCTCAAGGTGGTCGTAAACACCCACAACAAGAGTTTTTACAAGTTGATACTTCTAAAATCTTATTTATCTGTGGTGGTGCGTTTGCAGGTTTAGATAAAGTAATTGAGCAACGTGTTGCAACGGGAACTGGAATTGGCTTTGCAGCTGATGTTCGTTCTCAAGATGATAAAGCAACCGTTGGTGATTTACTGAAGCAAATTGAACCAGAAGATTTAGTTAAATTTGGTCTGATCCCAGAGTTTATTGGTCGTCTTCCAGTAACAACCACATTAACTGAATTAGACGAAGAAGCATTAATTCAAATTCTAAGTAAGCCAAAAAATGCATTAACTAAGCAATATGCTGCATTATTTGATTTAGAAGGTGCAGAACTTGAATTCCGTGAAGATGCTTTGAGAGCGATTGCTAAAAAAGCAATGAACCGTAAAACAGGTGCTCGTGGACTTCGTTCAATTTTAGAAGCAATATTACTAGATACTATGTATGAACTACCGTCAAAAGAAGGTGTTTCTAAAGTAGTTATCGATGAATCTGTAATCAATGGTGAATCAGAACCGCTATTGATGTTTGAAAATACAGAGACAAAAGCAATATCTGCAGAATAGCGTATTTAGCTAATAAACAGACAAAAAGGAGGCATTGGCCTCCTTTTTTATTTTTAATTGAAAATAATGTTGATTCTTAGCGACTTGCCCCCATATTATTTCTAAAGATACTGACGGAAAGAGAGAAGAATATGAACCTGGAGCGTTCCGAGCGCATTGAGATACCAGTTCTACCACTACGTGATGTGGTGGTGTATCCGCATATGGTTATTCCACTATTTGTGGGCCGTGAGAAATCCATTCGTTGCTTAGAAGCCGCAATGGAACAGAACAAACAAGTCCTCCTTGTGGCACAAAAAGAAGCTGCAAAAGAAGAACCACAACTAGATGACTTGCACGGCGTTGGTACAATCGCAACTATTTTACAATTATTAAAATTACCAGATGGCACTGTTAAAGTTTTAGTTGAAGGCCAGCAGCGAGCCAAAATCCACCAGTTTTTAGAAGCTGACTTCTTTACGGCGGACGCTGAGTTTTTACTGACTCCGATTATTGATGATGCAGAACAAGACGTAATTATGCGTTCTGCCATTAACCAATTTGAAGGTTTCATTAAACTCAATAAAAAAATCCCACCAGAAGTACTTACGTCACTGAATGGGATTGAAGATGCCGCACGTCTTGCTGACACCATTGCTGCTCACATGCCTCTTAAATTAGTTGATAAACAAGAAGTTCTTGAATTGACTGATGTCATTGCACGTTTAGAATTTCTAATGGGCATGATGGAATCGGAAATCGATTTATTACAAATCGAAAAACGTATCCGTGGCCGTGTTAAAAAGCAAATGGAAAAAAGTCAACGCGAATACTATTTGAATGAGCAAATGAAGGCTATTCAAAAAGAGCTTGGCGACTTAGACGATACGCCTGATGAATTTGAAGCGCTGCAGAAAAAAATTGTAGACGCGAAAATGCCAAAAGAAGCTCAAGAAAAAGCAGAGCAAGAGCTACAGAAGCTGAAGATGATGTCACCGATGTCAGCAGAAGCGACAGTAGTTCGTAGCTACATTGATTGTCTGGTTGCTGTGCCTTGGTTTAAACGCTCTAAGGTGAAGAAAGACTTAGCCAAAGCTGAAGAGATATTAAACTCAGACCATTATGGCTTAGAGCGCGTTAAAGAGCGTATTCTTGAGTATTTAGCGGTTCAGAGTCGAGTCACTAAACTTAAAGGTCCAATTTTATGTTTGGTAGGTCCTCCTGGTGTAGGTAAAACGTCACTTGGTCAATCTATTGCTAAAGCGACGGGGCGTAAGTACACGCGCATGGCATTAGGTGGTGTTCGTGACGAGGCGGAAATTCGTGGTCACAGACGTACCTATATTGGCTCTTTACCGGGTAAGTTAATTCAAAAGCTATCAAAAGTTGAAGTGAAAAACCCACTTTTCCTATTAGATGAAATTGATAAAATGTCATCTGATATGCGTGGTGATCCAGCATCAGCGCTTCTTGAAGTATTAGACCCTGAGCAAAACAATAAATTTAGCGATCATTACTTAGAGGTTGATTACGATCTTTCTGATGTTATGTTCGTGGCAACGTCAAACTCAATGAATATTCCAGGCCCATTATTGGACCGCATGGAAGTCATTCGCCTGTCGGGTTATACCGAAGATGAAAAGTTAAACATTGCCAAAAGCCATTTGTTGGATAAACAAATTAAACGTAATGGCTTAAAAACAGATGAGATTGAAATTGATGATTCCGCTATCATGGGTATCATTCGTTACTACACTCGTGAAGCTGGTGTGCGTAGTTTAGAACGTGAAATATCTAAACTTTGCCGTAAAGCGGTAAAACAAATCTTATTGGATAAAACCATTAAGAAAGTCACAATCAGTCAAGAAAATTTAAAAGATTTCTTAGGTGTTCAACGTTGTGATTATGGCAAAGCGGATGATGAAGATCGCATCGGTCAAGTTGTTGGTTTAGCTTGGACTGAAGTGGGCGGCGATCTGCTGACAATTGAAGCTGAATCCATGATTGGCAAAGGCAAGTTAACTTACACAGGTTCACTTGGCGATGTAATGAAAGAATCGATTCAAGCAGCCATGACCGTAGTTCGTACTCGTGCTGATAAATTAGGTATTAACCCTGATTTTTATGAAAAGCGTGATATTCATGTTCACGTACCTGAAGGTGCAACACCTAAAGATGGGCCAAGTGCCGGTATTGGTATGTGTACAGCACTTGTTTCAAGCTTAACGGGTAATCCAGTACGTTCAGATGTCGCAATGACGGGGGAGATCACTCTTCGCGGTGAAGTGCTTCCTATTGGTGGCTTGAAAGAAAAATTACTTGCAGCACATCGTGGTGGTATTAAAACTGTCATCATTCCAAAAGATAATGAACGTGATTTAGAAGATATTCCTGCGAATGTCATTGCTGATTTAGCCGTACACCCAGTGAAGTGGATTGATGAAGTATTAACCTTAGCGCTTAAGAATAATCCACAAGGCTTTACTACAGAAGCTTCTAAATAGTGATGTGTAGCAAAAAACACTGATATAACAGGGCTGACAAGTCGAAATGACTTGTCAGTTTATATTGATGTCGCTAAGTTAAACTTTAATTGCATAGTGATAATTTCACTTATAAAATATTAAAATATGGACTCGTTCATTAATCATTGAATGAATAATTTAAAGGGGAATACCGTGAATAAATCTCAATTGGTTGATCAAATTGCTGACAATGCAGACATCTCTAAAGCAGCGGCTGCACGTGCTCTTGATGCATTAGTAGAAACCGTAACTGAGACACTAAAAGGTGGCGATCAAGTAACGCTTGTTGGTTTTGGTTCATTTGTTGTTCGTGAACGTGCTGCTCGTACAGGCCGTAATCCTAAAACAGGTGAAGCGATTGAGATTTCTGCTGCTAAAGTTCCTGCATTTAAAGCAGGTAAAGCACTTAAAGATGCGTGTAACTAATCGAAATACCGATAAAACTCTACACATGCTAGCGCAAGGCTAGTAAACTAGAGATAGAGTCATAGGCGCATCCATGATGCGCTTTTTTATTGTTAACTGTTTCTTTTGTTGAACTATTTTAAATTATCACTATCAATAGACATGAACGTTATTCTTAAGAATAGAGTTATTCCATTCAGTGATTAGGAGTTAAGACATATTATGATGGATCGAATTCGCGAAGGTTCAACTGGCCTCGTAGTTAAGATCATTCTCGGTCTAATTATTTTCTCATTTGTATTTGCAGGTGTAGGTAGTTATTTAGTCGGTGGAAGCCAACCATTAGCAGCTAAAGTCGGTGAGAGAGAAATTACTCGAAATGACTTTGAGCAAGTTTACCAAAATGAACGTAATCGTATGCAGTCGCAGCTGGGAGAATATTTTTCAACGCTACTAGGTGATCCTGCGTATGTTGAGCAATTCCGTAAATCAGTATTAGACCGTATGGTTAATGATGCATTACTGGATAATCAAGCTCAAAACTTAGGTCTACGAGTAAGTGATGAGCAAATTCGTCAAGCGATCATTTCGATGCCACAATTCCAGAAAGATGGAAAATTTGATGAAGAAATCTATAACATTTCACTTCGTCGTGCTGGTTTCAGCTCTGATAGCTTTGCGGAATACCTACGTCAAGATTTAGTTCGAAATCAATTAATTCTAGCGTTAGAGTCAACTGAATTTACGCTAGATAACGAAGTGCAAGCGCAAGGAGTATTAGAAGCTCAACAGCGTGAAATTCGTACAATAACACTGGATACTGCTGAGTTTGCTAAAAAAGCAACAGTAACAGGTGAAGAAATTCAAACCTACTATGATGAAAACAAACAACAGTTTGTACGTCCTGAACAAGTTAAAGTTTCTTATATTGAATTATCTGGTAATGCGCTAAAAGAACAAGCTCCAATTACCGATGAAGAAATTCAAACTTATTACAACCAAAATAAAGATAAGTATTCAACGCAAGAAAAGCGTGAAGTAAGTCATATCTTAATTAATGGTGATGAAGCTGACGCTAACGCTGTACTTGCTCGTTTAGATGCCGGTGAAGATTTTGCAACAGTAGCAAAAGAAGAGTCACAAGACATCCCAACAGCTAAAGAAGGTGGTTCTTTAGGTTGGATTGAACGCGGTGTGATTGATCCTGAATTTGAAGATGCTGCTTTCCAATTAGTTAATATTGGTGATCATTCAGGTATTGTTAAATCAGTGTTTGGTTACCACATCATTCAACTTGATGGCATTGAAGAACCGAAAACGAAAGCGCTTACTGAAGTGAGTGCTGAAATCAAAACATTCCTTGTTGATGAGCATGCAGCTGATGCATTCTACAGTCTTCAAAGTGAATTAGCAGAAAAAGCATTTGAGTCTCCTGATTCACTAGATGATGCAGCAGAAACCGTTAACGCTAAAATCGTTACTACTGATTTCTTCTCTCAAACTGATGCACCAGAAGTACTTTCTAATTCGTTTGTATTACAGGCTATCTATAGCCCTGAAGTGAAGGAAGATGGCTTGAACTCTGATGTTATTGAAATTGCACCAGAGCATATCGTTGTCGTTCGAGTTGAAGATGTACGAGAAGAAATGGTTTTGCCTTTAGATGAAGTTAAGGCAGCGGTTGTTGCTCGTTTATCTCAATCAAAAGGTGAACAAAAAGCGCTAGATCTTGCTCAAAGTGTTCTTTCAGCTCTAGATAAAGGTGAAGTAAATTACCTTTTGGATAATGGTTTAAGCTTCACTAAAGCAAGAATGATTACCCGAGCGGATGAGTTGGCAAATGATGTATATCGTTTGCAGAAACCAGAACAAGGCCAATCTACTTACGCACAAGTAATGGATCGTCGAGGCAATCATGTTATTGTCGCTCTTGATGGTGTTTTAGAGTTGAGTAATGATGCAATGGCTGAGCAAGTCTCAACCCGTTTACTTAGAACTCAAACTCAACAAGATCTAACTGCAACGTTAGATACGCTTAAGGCAAGTTCTGATATCAGTTATCCATTATTAGAACAATAATCAATTTATTTGTAATTGATAAATATGACAGACGGGCCCCTTAATGGGGCCCGTCGTGTTTTTAGAGAAGCGGTTAAGGTATCAATAGGATTTATTGTTCAGTTTATTTATTCTTTTTTTGATGATAGATAGAAGTCATATTTCTGAAGTATCTGTCATTACTATTTAAATAAATTAACAAGGAATTGTAATGAACCGTATAGTTAGCTTAATAAATTCTTTTCTTCTTACTGTCATTTTATTATCGAGCAATGCCGCTCTGGCTAAAGATGAAAGTACCACAAAGCATGAAGGTATCGATATTATTGTTAATATCAATGAGGCGGGGGCAGAAGAGCTTAAAACACTGCTCATTGGTGTTGGTGACTCAAAGGCAAAAGCTATTATTGATTATCGAAAAATGAATGGGAAGTTTGTTGCTGTTGATGACTTATCAAACGTCAAAGGAATTGGAGATAAGCTAATAGAAAAGAATCGCAGTAGAATTGTACTGTAATACCAATCACGGTAAGTAAGTGAACAGAAATAGCGAAGAAAAAGGCTACCTTGTTAATTTTAGGTAGCCTTTAATTTTTAAGTTACACGTTGTCTTTGTGTATTAATGTGCCTTTTCTGCACCATGCATCCAGCGGATAAGTGTTCCTGAAATGATCAGTAGTAGAACACCTGAGATAGCAGAGGTAATGGCGATACCTGCAAAAATATCTAGTGCGCCAAGACTTTCAACATGAGAGCCGACTAAGCCTGCAATGTAATTAGAGATGGCATTGAAGCCAAACCATGTTCCCATCATTAGTGAAGCTAAACGCAGTGGCGCTAATTTAGTCACCAATGAAAGCCCAATTGGAGATAAGCATAATTCCCCTAGGGTATGGAAGAAATAAGCACCCACTAACCAATACATAGATGTCTTAATGGTTAAATCGCCATCTTGCTCCATGACTGCACCGACCATACAAAGAAAACCAATGGCTAGGAAAAACAGCGCTAAAGCAAATTTCACTGGAGAGCTCGGCTCTTTTGGCCCTAATTTTACCCATAACATCGCAATAAATGGCGCAAGAGTAATAATAAAGAAGGGATTTAAAGATTGAAACCATGCCGCAGGTATTTCAAATGAACCTAGCATACGATCAGTATATTGCTGAGAGTAGATGTTCATTAATCCACCCGCTTGTTCAAAACCAGCCCAGAATACAATAACAAACAATCCCATCACCATAATTACTTTAAGGCGATCGATCTCAATTTTACTTAGTATATGATGTGATGTACCTGCTGCCTCAGCATTTTCTTTTGCAATGTGAGCAGCAGGGCGGATACCTATGTCGCCAAGAAAACGTTGAGCAAATAGAGTCTGAATAATTAAGCTGATTACCATACCAATACCCGCTGCGGCGAATCCTGCTTTCCAGCCCCAGATCCCAGTGACAGAGCCAGATACCACACCAGCAAGCAATGAGCCTAGGTTAATACCCATATAGAAGATAGTGAAAGCACCGTCACGTCGATTATCACCATCTTGGTATAAATCACCAACCATGGTTGATACATTTGGTTTAAATAAACCATTACCTACAATTAGAAAGCCAAGGCCGGTATAAAATAGAGTCTCGATAGAAAGAGGAAGCATGTTATGAGGTAAGGCTAAAGTAAATTGGCCGATAACCATTAGAAAGCCACCGATAAGTAATGATTTACGTTGACCTAAGTAATTATCAGCTAGCCAGCCACCAATGAGAGGGGTAATGTACATTAAAGCAGTATAAGTACCGTATAAGCTTAAAGCGTCTTTTACGGTCCAGCCTAAGCCACCATTAATGGTTCTGTCTGTTAAATATAAAACAAGAATGGCTCTCATTGCATAATAAGAGAAGCGCTCCCATAATTCAGTACCAAAAAGTAAGAACAGCCCTTTTGGGTGTCCCATAATTAATTTGTTGTTATCCTGCATAGTGCTCTCTTCTATAATGAAATTTTATTCTTTTTATAATTAGTATAAATTTATACCCCTCGAATGTATCAACTGCAATGTTGTACAAAAAAATGTGACTTGGTTAACATATTAACTCATTGAAATGTTTAGAAACAAATATTTTTTGTTACATTTATGCTCTCTGATTTTTTGTGTTTTTTCAATTTAACCTGCTGTATATTGTTTTGTTTGCGATATTTTAATCTAACCTCGGTGTGATTTTTGGTTTTAAATGTTTATTTGGTGTCTTTTTGTTAGTTTAACAATTTAAACAACGATTTAAGTATTAATGTAGTCGTCAATTGATTTTTTTGTAAGTGATGGCGTGTTATCCTCTTTATGGGCTAGCTAGGTATAAAAATAATGAAAGAATGGTATTTACTTTACTGCAAACGTGGTGAGCAGCAGAGAGCAAAACAACATTTAGAAAACCAACAAGTAGAATGCTTTTATCCTGAAATTGAAGTAGAGAAGATAACAAGAGGAAAGATAACAACGAAAAAAGAACCGTTGTTTCCTTGTTATATGTTTGTTCGATTTGATTTTAATGAAGGACCTTCTTTTACTACGGTTCGTTCCACTCGTGGGGTGAGTGATTTTATTCGCTTTGGAGGTAAGCCCAAAGTATTGCAGGGCGATCTTATCTACTCATTAAAACAATTAGATAAGCATGAAGGTTCGGAAATCGCTGAATTTTCACCTGAAGCTGGACAAAAGATCGGGATTAAAGAGGGACCTTTTGTTGGGGTTGAGGCAATATATAAAGAATCAGATGGCGAAAAACGCTCAATTTTACTTATTACCTTAATTAATAAGAAAGTAGAAATTAAGGTTGATAATAGTAATTTAGAATATTAGTTATAAAAAAAGCGCCGTAGGGCGCTTTATTTATGAGAGTGAATTTACTTAACTGTAAGCTTCATTATGGACAGCTTGTACGGCTCGACCTGATGGATCAACACAGTTTTGGAATGATTCATCCCACTCAATTGCTTTTGCTGAAGAACAGGCTACTGATGGGCCACCAGGGACACATTTAGCAGCATCTTCAAGAGGGAATAGCTCTTCAAAGATTTCACGATACACATAGCCTTCCTTAGTGACTGGTGTATTGTAAGGGAAGCGGAATTTAGCTGATTCCATTTGTTGATCTGTCACTTTCGCTTCAGCTGTTTCTCGTAATGTATCAATCCAGCTATAACCTACGCCATCAGAGAATTGCTCTTTTTGTCTCCATGCAATAGCGGCGGGTAAATCATCTTCAAAACATTCACGAAGAATATGTTTTTCCATTTTACCGTTACCACACATTTTATCTTGTGGGTTTAGGCGCATAGCAACATCGATAAACTCTTTATCTAGGAAAGGTACACGACCTTCAACACCCCAAGCGGCAAGTGATTTGTTGGCACGAGCACAATCAAACATGTTTAGAGCAAGCAGTTTACGAACCGTTTCTTCATGGAATTCTTGTTTATTTGGTGCTTTATGGAAGTATAGGTAACCGCCGAATATTTCATCAGCGCCTTCACCAGAAAGGACCATCTTAATCCCCATCGCTTTGATCTTACGACCCAATAAGTACATTGGTGTGGAAGCTCGTATAGTCGTTACGTCATAAGTCTCAATGTGATAAATCACATCACGGATAGCATCGAGACCTTCTTGAATCGTATAAGTCATTTCGTGGTGGACAGTACCGATTTGATCAGCGACTTCTCGAGCTGCTTTTAAATCAGGAGCACCTTCTAATCCTACTGCAAATGAATGAAGTTGAGGCCACCATGCTTGAGATTCTTCGTTGTCTTCAATACGCATTGCTGCAAATTTTTTGGCAACGGCTGATGTAATTGATGAATCAAGTCCACCAGATAAAAGTACACCGTAAGGAACATCTGTCATTAGTTGGCGTTTAACCGCATCTTCTAATGCTTTTTTAAGATCTTCTTTACTTGTTGGGTTGTCTTTAACTGCATCATATTCCATCCAGTCACGTACATAATAACGTGTTGGCTCTGCATCTTTTGATGAGTAGAAGTGGCCAGGAGGAAATTCACAGATAGATTTACACACTGGAACCAAAGCTTTCATTTCAGAGGCAACATAATAGTTACCATGCTCGTCATAGCCGTGATACATAGGAATAATACCAATATGATCACGGCCTACTAAATATTCGTCTTTTTCTTCATCATAAAGAATAAATGCAAAAATACCGTTTAAGTCTTCTAGTAAGTCAGCTCCTTTCTCGCGATATAGAGCTAAAATAACTTCACAATCAGAGTCTGTTTGAAATGCATAGTCATCTGCGTATTTTTCGCGTAATTCTTTATGGTTATAAATTTCACCATTAACCGCTAAAATGTGTTTTTTGTCTTCGCTATAAAGAGGTTGAGCGCCACTGTTAACACCGACAATAGCCAGACGTTCATGCGCTAAAATTGCGTTATCTGATGAGTAAATACCAGACCAGTCAGGACCGCGATGACGAAGTTTCTTTGACATTTCAAGTGCGCTTGTACGAAGCGGCGCAGGATCAGTCTTTATATCTAGTATTCCAAAAATTGAGCACATAAGTTCCCTCTATCTCTTCTTAATTTTTATCATAAATTATTGCCTTGAATACAATTTGCCATCATCACTTAAAAAATCAACCCAGAAATACAAATAAAATCACAAACAGATAACCTTGGTGGATAATATTTAATTTTTATGACGATTTAGTATGGGATCGTTAGTTGGTAACTGTTTTTATTGAAATATGAAGAGGCGATTAAGAGGGGGTATGCAGATTAACGTTAAAATAACGTTAATCTGCATGTGGGTAGATAAATTGATTTTCAGTAATATTAGCCTGCCAGCTTAGTGTTTCATGTAGCTTTTTTGTTGATTAAACTCAGGTTTTAGTTGCTCCGTTACATGACGAGCAAAACCACTGCCTGCTTCGTGATAGATATTAAAGGCAGCATCAACCCCTTGTTCAATTAATCCTTCAATTTGGTCATTATAAGCGGCAATTGCTGCTGTTTGGCCCTGGTAGTTTCGTGATTGTAATTGTTCTAAGGCAAATTGATTACCTTGATGATTTGGCATCGCTAATAAAACCAGTTTTACGTGCGAGGTAGATAAAATTCGTTCCCAAAAATCAGGGTCGGTTGCATCACCAGATATTACATTACGACCAAGCTCTTGATGCTGTTTCGCTGATTCTTCTCGAAGCTCAATACCTAAAATAATGTCACCGTATTTTTCTTTTAGTTCATCGTACGCACCGCTACCAATGCGGCCCATGCCAAGAATTAATATCTGAGCGCGTCCTGGATTGATCAGTTTATCCATTGGATTTAAACGTTCGGCAGTATTTTCTTTTAACCAATGGCGAGAACGTTGATAAATCGCATGGCCGAAGTTATTTAAAGGAGCTGAAATAATAAAAGAAATAGAAACGGCAATAGCAATTGCAACAAGGCTGTCAGCAGGTAACCATCCCATTTTGAAGGCTAAACCACCGACAATAAGGCCAAACTCACTATAGTTGAATAATGTGAGAGAGGTCAGAAGGGAGGTTCTTACCCGGAACTTAAATTTATTAATGATAATAAAGTATAAGAAGCCTTTTACTGGCAGCAATAAAATAAGGAAAATAGCGAGCGTTAAGCCTGCTAATGTTGGTGCTGCTGATAAACCGATATTTAAGAAAAAACAGATAAGAAGTATTTCTTTTAAATTAAATAGTGATTTGGATAATTCCGAGGCTTTAGAATGACTAGCCAATAGCATTCCCAAAATAAGTGCGCCGAGATCAGGTTTCATTCCAACCAATTCAAATGTACCAGCCCCTGCAACTAAGGCTAAGAAAATACCGTAAAGTACCAACATTTCACCATGTCCAGCCCAGTCTAACAACTTAAAGAATAAAGGCCTTAGGAGAGGAAGTCCAAATAAAGCGAGCGCTGTAATTTCTGGGATCTTTCCTGTTGAAGCGGTTAAGAATACAACCGCGAAGATATCTTGCATAACAAGAATACCAATGGCTAGAGTTCCGTAAGTTGCATTCATTTCCCCTTTTTCTTGGAGAGCTTTAACGGCAAATACGGTACTAGAGAAAGACAATGCAAAACCAAAAAGAACTAGCTGTGCAGTATCAATGTCTGCAAGCATACTAATGCCAAGTAATTTAAGGCCAAGAAGGGCGAAAGTAAAAAATAGAGTCGAGAATACATTATGAAGTGTTGCCCCTAACCAAATTTCTTTAGCGAGTAAGGTTTTTATATCTAATTTTAAGCCAATTGAGAATAGAAGAAGGGTGACGCCAAGATCAGCAAAGGTAGATAGTGCATCGTTAGATTGAAAGCCAAGTGCATGTAATCCGAACCCAGCCAATAGAAAACCAACTAATGGAGGTAAATTAATTTTTAATGCTATAAACCCCATTACAAATGCTGCAATGATAAAAAGTAATTCCATATACAATATGTTCCTAAAAATATTCAAAAAAAAGGGCTACAGAAAGCAGCCCTAGAATAACATGTTAAAAATTATTTATGATTATTCATCTAATAATTTTTGCAATAATACGCCATTAAGCATTGCACGCTTCACCATTGAAAAGGCACCAATGGTTGGTTGTTCATGAAGCTCTGATGCAACGATAGGCAAATCTTTATGGAAAGCCGTTAATGATTGGTTTTTAATACAATTACGGATCGCAGCAAAAAGAATCTTATCTGATTGGGTGATTGCACCGGAAATGACAATTTTTTGTGGATTAAACAAGTTAATCGTCATTGCTATTGCTTTACCAAGTTGGTTGCCTACTCGTAGCAAAGTTTGTGTTGCCAGTTCATCATCATGATTGGCCGCATGACATATATCTGCCATTGTGATGTTGTCTAGCTGTGAAAGGCTTGAAGGATAACCTTGCTCAAGTAAAGATTTAATGCGTGCGATAATTGCAGGGTTTGCTGCTACGGTTTCTAAACAACCGAAATTACCACATTGACACTTATCGCCAATAGGGTCGATCTGAATATGACCAATCTCACCAACATTGCGGTTATGGCCAAGGAATACTTTGCCATTAACGATAATCCCTGCACCTGTACCACGGTGAACGCTGACTAAAATAGAATCATAGCAATCTTTAGATGCGCCAAAATAATGCTCGGCTAGAGCTAAACCACGGACATCATTACCAACAAAACATTGAGTATTAAAAGTATCTCTAATGAAATCTGCTAATGCTAATTTATCTATATCGGTATTTGGCATATATTCTACAACCCCAGTTTCAGGGTTAACTAAGCCTGGAAGGGTGATGCCGATAGCAATTAATTGCTTAATTGTATCTTGATTTTGTGTAATAAAATTTTGAAGTAATTTATTTAAGCCATCTAAAAGATGTTCTTGATTACTATAATGAAATTCTTGATATTCACTGGCTAATTCTTTTGTTGAAAGATCAAAAAGACTTAACTGGATATAATCACGGCCTAAACGTACCGCGATGGAGTGAAAAGGTTCAGTTTCGGTGGTCAAAGAGATGGCTCTTCGGCCACCAGTTGACGCTTGTTGCGCGACTTCTTTAATTAAGCCGCGCTCCAATAATTGACGGGTTATTTTGGTAACACTTGCTGGAGCAAGCTGACTAACATCAGCGATTTGAATTCGAGATATCGGTCCTTTTTGGTCGATTAAACGATAAACAGCCGCACTGTTTAATTGTTTTACAAGATCTACATTACCAATTTGTCCGTCAGTCATAATTAACTTTGCTCGTATTGTCCGTTCACAACAGTCGCTTTTACATTGAAGTCACGATCAAAAATTGCAAGGTTTGCAACCATGTTCTTTTTGATTCGGCCAAGTTTATTATCTACACCCATTGCTTGAGCTGGATATAGAGTAGCCATACGTAGAGCTTCGTCTAAAGCGATACCAACGTGCTCAACTGTATTCTGAACTGCTTCAATCATAGTCAGAGCTGAGCCGCCTAATGTGCCATTTTCATCAACACATTTACCATCCTTGTAATATACTTTCTTACCCACAAAAATAAAGTATTCCATGTCAGCACCTGCAGGAGCTGTGGCATCCGTCACTAATACTAGTTTTTCTTTCTTTATTTTGTGTGCAATACGGATGTTTGCATAATCAACATGGAAGCCATCCGCTATGATGCCAGCATAAACATCTGGTGTATCGTAGATAGCACCAACAACACCAGGTTCACGACCAACCATTGGCGTCATTGCATTGAATAAATGCGTAGCAAAAGTAATACCTGATTCAAAACCTTGGCGAGCTTCAGCATAAGTTGCGTTAGTGTGACCAATAGAAACGACAATACCCGCTTTATGAAGACGTTCAATGTGCTCAGGATCATTTTGTTCAGGTGCCAGTGTTACTTTTGCAATTAAATCTGCGTTATCACAGATTAATTGGATCATATCAGAATCTGATTGACGGATATGGTCGACGCTATGAATGCCTTTTTTCATTACGTTTAAGTAAGGGCCTTCAAGGTGTAAACCTAAAGATTGGTTTTGATACTTCGCGTGGTATTCACGAGCTGCGGTAATTGAAGCGCGCATATCCTCATCTGAAGAAGTAATCAAAGTAGGTAAGAAGCTAGTACAACCAGATTTAAGGTTTGCTTCATGCATGATCTGCATTGTTTCTGCTGTGATTTCATCATTTAGCATCACACCACCACAGCCATTTAATTGTAGGTCAATAAAACCAGGGCTAAGGTTGGCACCATTTAAATCTACTAATTCAATGCCTTGTGGTAGTTCTGAAGCGAGGCAGATGGCTTCGATTTCTGTTCCGTTAATGATAACAGAATGATCAACAAGAACATCGTTACCAGTATAAACCTTACAGTTAGTTAGCGCATACATAGCTTGAATCCTTTAGTTATAATTTAGAGTACGAAAAAATATGAACTTTTTTCGTTGAAATTTTTAAGCAAGTGAAAATAGAACTGCTTACTGAGCGATACACTCAAATTGTCTAAATGTTTCGTTCAGTAATGACAATGTTTGACTCTATATGAGACAAATATTATTCCTGATGCTCTATTCTTTCGAATGATAAAATAAGTTTTATGATCTCGCTAGCAAAAACCCCTAAATATTCACTCTGCAGGTGATAATGATCACAATTAGCTCGCTTTTAATTTGCGGGGCGAAATTAATCACTTACACTGGCCCTGTTAATAACGAGTAGCGAAATAAGTTTATTGTGAATTTATCTCACTATTCAAAAAAATCTAAAATCCTTATAGGGGGAATCTAAAGGTGAATATTTTAGGATATTTTCAAAAAGTAGGTAAAGCACTGATGGTACCAGTTGCTACACTACCTGCAGCAGCAATTTTAATGGGTATTGGTTACTGGATTGATCCAGTGGCTTGGGGCGGTAACAGTGCACTAGCCGCGTTTTTAATTAAAGCTGGTGCGGCTATCATCGACAACATGTCTGTACTGTTCGCAGTTGGTGTTGCTTATGGTATGTCTAAAGATAAAGATGGTGCAGCAGCACTTTCTGGTTTTGTTGGTTTCCTTGTTGTAACAACACTTCTTGCACCTGGTGCAGTAGCTCAAATTCAAGGTATTGATCCTTCTGCAGTTCCTGCTGCATTTGGTAAAATCAATAACCAATTTGTTGGTATCCTAGTTGGTATCGTATCTGCTGAGATCTACAACCGTTTCTCTGCTGTTGAACTGCATAAAGCACTTGCATTCTTCTCTGGTAAGCGTCTTGTACCTATCTTAACTTCTTTTGCAGGTATCTTAATCGCATTCGTACTAATGTACGTATGGCCTTCAATCTACGGTGGCCTTGTACACTTTGGTGAATCAATCCAAGGTATGGGTTCTGTTGGTGCTGGTATCTATGCATTCTTCAACCGTCTACTTATCCCTGTAGGTCTTCACCATGCACTTAACTCAGTGTTCTGGTTCGACGTTGCTGGTATTAACGACATTCCTAACTTCCTAGGTGGCGCTAAGTCTATCGCTGAAGGTACGGCAACTGTCGGTGTTACAGGTATGTACCAAGCTGGTTTCTTCCCAATTATGATGTTTGGTCTACCTGGTGCTGCACTAGCTATTTACCACACAGCTAAAATTGAGAACAAAGAAAAAGTAGCAGGTATCATGATCGCTGCTGGTTTCGCATCGTTCTTTACAGGTGTTACTGAACCACTTGAATTCTCATTCATGTTCCTTGCTCCTGCACTATATGTAGTTCACGCAGCATTAACAGGTATCTCAGTATTCATCGCAGCTTCAATGCAGTGGATTGCAGGTTTCGGTTTCTCAGCAGGTCTAGTAGATATGGTTCTTTCTACTCGTAACCCACTCGCTGTTAATTGGTACATGCTAATTATCCAAGGTATCGTGTTCTTCGCAATCTACTACTTCGTATTCCGCGCTGTAATCGTTAAGTTCAATCTTAAGACTCCAGGCCGTGAAGACGACGATGAAGAAGAAAGCTCAATTCGTGGTTCAAAAGAAACGAGTGAACTTGCTAAGCAGTATCTTAAAGCGCTTGGCGGTCACGAAAATCTAGAAAACATCGATGCTTGTATCACTCGTCTACGTCTAACTCTTAAAGACACTAGCGTAATCAGTGAAAAGCAACTTAAAGGTCTTGGTGCAATGGGTGTAGTGAAACTTGGTTCAAACAACGTTCAAGTTATCCTAGGTCCTCTTGCTGAAATCGTTGCTGGCGAAATGAAAAAAATCCCAGCATCTGAAGATTTAAGTGCAGTAGCATTACCATAATTATTGAGTAAATAAACTCAAATAACGAAGCCGCTCTAGTTAGAGCGGCTTTTTTTATGCAAATAAAGAAACTATTTGATTCTATATATTGAGTATTGGCGCATAATTGTGGATCATAGGGCTATATGAACAATCTGTTCTTTTTGCAATTACTAATACCAATGAGGTGCTTTAGATGAGTGAAACTGAAACTCGTCCTACCAACTTTATCCGTCAAATTATTGATGAAGACCTAAAGTCAGGTAAACATTCCAGTGTCCATACTCGTTTCCCGCCAGAGCCAAATGGCTATCTGCATATCGGACACGCAAAATCTATCTGTTTGAATTTTGGTATTGCTCAAGATTACCAGGGACAGTGTAATCTACGTTTTGATGATACTAACCCTGAAAAAGAAGATATTGAATACGTTGAATCAATCAAAAATGACGTTAAGTGGTTAGGTTTTGATTGGAGTGGTGATATTCATTACTCTTCAAACTATTTTGATAAACTGTATGACTACGCAGTTGAATTGATTGAGAAAGGCTTAGCTTATGTTGATGAGCTAACCTCAGATCAAATCCGTGAGTACCGTGGTTCTTTGAAGGAGCCGGGTAAAAACAGTCCATACCGTGATCGTAGCGTAGAAGATAACCTTGCGCTATTTGAACAAATGCGTGATGGTAAATTTAAAGAAGGAACGATCTGCCTACGTGCAAAAATCGACATGGCTTCTTCTTTTATCGTAATGCGTGATCCAGTAATTTATCGTATTCGTTTCGCTTCTCATCACCAAACAGGTGATAAGTGGTGTATCTACCCAATGTACGATTTTACTCACTGTATTTCTGATGCGCTTGAAGGCATTACGCATTCAATCTGTACGTTAGAATTCCAAGATAACCGTCGTTTATACGATTGGGTATTAGAAAATATTACAATTGATTGCCAGCCACATCAGTATGAGTTTAGTCGTCTAAACTTAGAATACACAATCATGTCTAAGCGTAAGCTGAATGAACTTGTGACTGAAAAATTAGTAAACGGTTGGGATGATCCACGTATGCCTACCGTTTCAGGCTTACGTCGTCGTGGTTTTACTGCTGCTTCTATTCGCGAGTTCTGTAAGCGTATTGGTGTGACTAAGCAAGAAAACATGATCGAATTTGGCTCATTAGAATCTTGTATTCGTGATGACTTAAATGAAAATGCACCTCGTGCAATGGCGGTTCTTGAGCCTGTTAAAATCGTAATTGAAAACTACGAAGAAGGTAAAGTTGAGACACTTAGCGTAGCTAATCATCCTAATAAACCTGAAATGGGTAAGCGCGATGTGCCATTCACTCGTGAAGTGTACATTGAACAAGATGACTTCCGTGAAGAAGCAAACAAAAAATATAAGCGTTTGGTTCTTGGTAAAGAAGTTCGTCTACGTGGTGCTTATGTTATTCAAGCAAACCGTATTGAAAAAGACGAAGCCGGTAACATTACCACTATTTTCTGTAGCTATGATGCAGAAACGCTAGGTAAAAACCCAGCAGATGGCCGTAAAGTGAAGGGCGTTATTCATTGGGTATCAGCAGAGAAAGCCATTCCTGCAGAGATCCGTTTATACGATCGTTTATTCAACGTGCCAAACCCTGCAGCTTTAGAAGATTTCTCAGAGAGTATTAATCCTGAGTCATTGATCACTAAGAATGGTTTTGTAGAACCAAGCTTAGCAACAGCAGAAGCAGAAGCGGGCTATCAGTTTGAGCGTACTGGTTACTTCTGTATTGATAACAAAGACTCTACACCAGAGGCTCTTGTTTTCAACCGTACAGTAGGCTTACGTGATACTTGGGAAGGTTAATCTTCACTAAGTAATAAACAATAAAAAACCAGCAGAAATGCTGGTTTTTTTATGACTTCTATTTGTTATATTGAACGATTAACCGTTATGAGCTTCATTATTTTCAATGCAGTCGCCAGTAATACAGTGGCCGTATAGATATAAACTGTGGTTTGTTAGTCGTACATTATATTTTTGTGCAATTTCTTTTTGACGCTCTTCAATCATTTCATCAGAGAATTCGATCACTTTACCACAATCTAGGCAAACTAAATGATCATGATGATGTTGAGTTGCTAATTCAAATACAGATTTACCACCTTCAAAGTGGTGACGAGTAACGATACCTGCATCATCAAATTGGTTTAATACACGATATACAGTAGCAAGACCAATTTCTTCGCCAATATCTATTAATTTTTTATACAAATCTTCTGCACTGATGTGTTGGCAATCTGGTTGTTGAAGTACTTCTAAAATCTTTAGGCGTGGAAGAGTAACCTTTAAACCGGCTTTTTTTAGTGCTTGGTTGTTATCTGACATCGACTTTTCCTGTGTTGACATTCTGCATCGATTTTTTGTGCAGTTTTAATAAGTTAATTATAGGGAACATTCAATCCAGTTGATACCTTATCTGCACGATCTCTTATAAAAAAATAGATGTTGATCTTTTGTTGAAAACGTTATTATTATGAGGTCAGACCAGAATTAAGGATGATAAACATGTATAAGTACTTTACCCCAAAAATAGTCAGAAGGGCATTGAATATTTGGCCACCATTTTGGGGGGCTGGGATCTCTATCCAAACGATTGCTCCTGATTTTCAAGAAGTGCGAGTGATATTAAAAGATCGTTTTTGGAGTCGTAATGCAAATAGAAGCCAGTACGGAGGAAGTATTTTTTCTATGACAGATCCTGTGTTTTCGTTAATGTTAATGGGGATACTGAGAGAGGAGTATTTTGTTTGGGATAAGCAATCGGAAATAGATTTTATTTCACCAGGTACCAGTGAGTTAAATGCACACTTTTTGATTTCAAACGAGAAAATTAAAGAAATTAAGCTGCTGACTGAAGCTGGAGAGAAGTGTTTTCCGAAATTTGAAGTATATATATATGATAAAAAAGGAAAAGCAGTCGCGCGGGTGAATAGAACCTTGTATGTAAGGAAAAAACCAGAGTTTAGATGATGCTCTCTATTCTTTTATGATAAAAGATAAGGAGAGAGCATCATAATGAGAATTAGTCTTCTAATTCTGCAAGACACATTTCTTCATGAATTTGAGTAACCCATGCAGTAACACGTGTTTCTGTTAGCTCAGGTTGACGATCTTCATCAATACATAGACCAACGAAATTATTTTCGTCGACTAATGCTTTAGATGCTTCAAATTCATAACCTTCAGTTGGCCAATGACCAATGATAGTTCCGCCTTTCGCTTCAACGATATCACGGATATTGCCCATAGCATCACAGAAGTATTCAGCGTAATCTTCTTGATCACCACAACCAAAGATAGCAACAAGTTTAGTTGAGAAATCAATACCTTCTAATTCAGGAAAGAAATCATCCCAATCACATTGAGCTTCACCGTAGTACCATGTAGGGATACCTAAAAGAAGAAGATCGAAATTATCAATGTCTTCTTTACTGCTTTTTGCAATGTCTTGAACATGAACCAGCTTTTTACCAAGCTGTTTTTGAATCATCTTGCCAATAGCCTCAGTGTTACCTGTATCGCTACCAAAGAAGAGTCCTACACTTGCCATATGATGAATACCTGTATTGTCTGTGTTAATTAAAAATAGTTAGTATTAGATCTGGATATCAACCAAGACCGGAACCTTCCCAGCTTAGTTGAATAAGTCCTTTTGCTATAAAGCCTGCACAACCTAAGAATAGAACAAGCCAAACGATTTTTCGGCCAAAAGGAGGAACATTTGCTTGTTTAAGGACATCTTTAATCGCCATGCCGATAAAGAAGAATATCGAGGCAAACAGTAAATCTAAGCCAATAGATTCAATGAGATCAAAATGTTCATATAGCATGAATCACCCTTATCTAAGTTAGCGACCTTAATTTGATCGAATAATTTGGCAAAACTATATCATAGCTTTGACTTTGTTGGTATGGCTTATCGTAGAGCTACTTTTTCTATAAAACGATTTATGACTCGATAAATGGTGTCTGGTTTTTCTGCATGTAGCCAGTGTCCAGTGCCATTAACGACGTGTGCTTTTGCATTTGGAAATTGCGCCATAATGTCTTGTTGGTAGTCGGCGATGATGTAATCGGAATTCTGACCTTTTACAAATAGAACATTTCCAGCGAACGGAGTTATTTTATCCCAACCAATAATATGAGAATAATTATCGAATAAGGCACTTACATTAAAACGAAGTGCGAGACGGTCGCCGTTTTTATACAGTGATTTACTTAAAAACTGACGAACACCCGGCTCAACGATAGAGCGAGCAAGTATTGAGTCTGCTTCTTTACGGCTGGCTGGGGGGGTCTCAACTAATTGTTGAAGACCAGAAAATACAGCATCGTGTTTTCGCTCTGGATAAGCGATAGGAGCCATATCTAATACCACGAGTGAAGCCAGCAATGATGGTTTGATGTTTGCAATAGCCATCGCAACTTTACCCCCCATAGAGTGGCCAATAAGGTGCGCGGATGAAATGGATAAATGTTCAAGTAATTGAATCACATCAGCGGCAAGCACGTGGTAATTATGCTCGTCAGATTGAAATGACTGTCCATGGTTTCGAAGATCAACACTGATCACTCGATAATCATTTTCAAATTGTCGCGCAAGTAACCCGAGATTATCTAAATTACCAAATAGGCCATGAATAAGGATCAAAGGATCCCCATTTCCTTGTTCTTTATAGTTAAGTAGCTTCATTTTTCTGCGTAGTGTTAGGTTTGTCGTAGAGTATCACGATTATACAATGTATAATCGTGCCTTCATAAATAGATTATAGAATACGAACCATATAATGAAGACAATTGAAGTAGACGAAGAACTATACCGCTTTATTGCGAGCCAAACTCAACACATCGGTGAAAGTGCCTCTGATATTTTACGTCGTCTCTTAATGCAGACATCACCTTTAGACTCTGCTATTTCTGTTTCTACTTCTGTTGAAGTTCAGAAAAAAGGCATTGTAGTTAGCAAAGATGCAGGTAAAGAGATATCAGTAGATCGTGTTAAAGCGGTACGTACCTTATTAATCTCTGATGAATTCTCAGCATTAGACAAAGCAATCGACCGTTTTTTAACGGTACTTTCAGAATTATATAAAATTGACTCAAAAGCATTCTCTGAAGCGACGGAAGTGAAGGGAAGAACTCGAGTTTATTTTGCAGACAATCAAGACACATTGATTGCTAGTGGTAAAACAACCAAGCCAAGAGAAATCAATGGCACTCCATTTTGGGTTATCACGAATACAAATACGAATCGCAAGCGCCACATGGTTGAATTGTTGATGGAGCGTATGGGTTTCCATCATGATTTGACAGAAAAAGTGTGCTCGGCGATTTAAATTTTTGAGCAATTATACCAATAAGCATAAGTATTTTCTTATTCTTACTTGCTAACGTCGATTTTTCTACGCAATTATCTGATCAAAAGCTTAGCCAAATTGGTATAACTCAAATTATAATTTGTCACAAGGAATCGTCAAATGGCTATACATCCTCGCGCTGGGCAGAAAGCTCAGCAAGAAGATTTACACAACATCCCTGCATTAGTTGCTCATTACTTTTTATTAGAACCAGATGCAACTAATCCCGATCAAAAAGTTCAGTTTGGTACCTCTGGGCACCGAGGAACTTCTGATAAAGCAACGTTTAATCAGCATCATATTTGGGCTATTGCTCAAGCTGTTGTTGATGTTCGTAAAGAGACTGGGGTAACTGGCCCACTTTTTTTAGGAAAAGACACACACGCTTTATCTGAACCTGCATTTATTTCTACCATTGAAGTGCTTGTGGCTAATGGTGTTGAAGTGATTATCCAAGAAGATAATGGCTATACACCAACACCAGGCATATCTCATGCAATTCTGACTCATAATGTCAAATATGATCATAAAGCAGATGGTCTCGTAATTACCCCTTCGCATAATCCTCCTCAAGATGGTGGGATAAAATATAACCCGACACACGGCGGCCCAGCGGAAGGTGACTTAACTACGGCGATTGAAAATCAAGCCAATGCCTATATTGCGAATGAATTAAGTGGTGTGAAGCGCATTGCGATCGATGACGCAATGAAATCTGATCTGGTTAAGCAAGTGGATTTAGTGAAGCCATATATTGATGATCTTAAAAATGTTATTAATATTGACGCGATTCAAAAAGCAAATCTTAAATTAGGTGTAGATCCACTTGGTGGCTCTGGTATTGAATACTGGCGTCAAATAGGTCAAGCCTTTGAGCTAAATTTAACGTTAGTAAGTGAAGCGATTGATCCTTCATTCCAATTTATGTCGTTAGATAAAGACGGTGTAGTGCGTATGGATTGTTCTTCGCCTTACGCAATGGCGGGTTTGTTATCTTTAAAAGATGATTACGATTTAGCGTTTGGTAATGATCCTGATTATGATCGTCATGGCATCGTTACACCATCAGGTTTAATGAATCCCAACCATTATCTAGCGGTATGCATTGATTATTTATATCGTAATCGCCCAGAGTGGAAACCAGAGGTTGCCGTAGGTAAGACTTTAGTGTCTTCAGCGATTATTGATAAAGTTGTTGCTGATTTAGGCCGTAATTTATGCGAAGTACCTGTTGGCTTTAAATGGTTTGTTGATGGATTGTACAATGGTCGTTTAGGTTTTGGTGGTGAAGAGAGTGCTGGCGCTTCTTTCTTACGCTTTGATGGTACACCTTGGTCAACGGATAAGGATGGTATTCTTTTGTGTCTTCTTGCGGCTGAAATAACAGCGGTAACAGGTATGAACCCTCAAGAGTACTACAATAAACTTGCAGTTCAGCATGGTGAATCTAGCTATAACCGAATTCAAGCCGTTGCTAATAAAGCACAAAAATCAGTATTAAGTAAATTGTCTCCTGAAATGGTCTCGGCAACAACGCTTGCTGGTGATGAGATCACGGCTCGTTTAACACATGCTCCAGGTAATGGCGCGGCGATTGGTGGCCTTAAAGTAACAACCGTTAATGGTTGGTTTGCAGCTCGTCCATCGGGAACAGAAGAGATCTACAAGATTTACTGTGAAAGCTTTAAAGGTGCCGAACATTTAGCATTGATTGAACAAGAAGCTCAAGAGATTGTAAGTAACGTATTTAAAGATGCTGGCTTATAATTAAAATCAGTAAAGAGTTAGTAAAAAGCAGCGCATGTCGCTGCTTTTTTATTATAAAAAACGGATGGTAATGATGAACAATTTTCAGCTAGAACAGTTATTAAATAAAGAGCTTAAACCTCAATTAATTAAAGACTATTGCCCAAATGGATTACAAGTTGAAGGCAAATGTGAAGTCAAAAAAATCATTACAGGTGTAACGGCTTCGCAAGCATTAATTGATGCCGCAATTGAAAAAAATGCAGATGCTTTACTTGTTCACCATGGTTACTTTTGGAAAGGTGAAAGTGAATCAATTAAAGGAATGAAGGGTAATCGTATTCGTTCTTTAATTAAAAATGATATCAATTTGTTAGTGTACCACCTTCCTTTAGATATTCATCCAACATTAGGTAACAATGCAGAATTAGCTCGTTTATTCTCTATTTCAAATATAGAAGGGCTAGAAGCAATTCCTCAATCTATTGCAATGAAAGGAGAGTTTGAGGTTGCGTTATCTGGCGAAGAGTTAGGTGCACGAATTGATCAAGTATTAAACAGAGCTCCTTTACATATAATACCTGATGTTGATAAAGAGATAAAAACGGTGGCTTGGTGTTCTGGTGGTGGACAAGATTACATTGAGCTAGCGGCACAACAAGGGATTGATGCGTTTATTTCTGGCGAGGTATCTGAAAGAACGACGTATATTGCGCGTGAATTAGGTATTCACTATTTTGCCGCAGGTCATCATGCGACCGAGCGCTATGGTGTTAAGGCTCTGGGTGAATGGTTAGCGAAAGAGCATGGTTTTGATGTGGAATTTATTGATATTGATAATCCAGTATAGTTTTGATTCTTGAATAATCAAAAAGGTTGATGCTAATACATCAACCTTTTTTGCTTATAAGTCTAACGATTTAAATCTGAGTCTGAATTTAAGATCTAACCTATTCACGCTCATGAAGTGGTTTAAACTCACGAAGCTCTTCACCAGTGTAAAGTTGACGCGGACGACCGATACGATTTGTTGGATCACTGTGCATTTCGCTCCAGTGTGCAATCCAACCAACAGTACGAGACAGTGCGAAAATAACAGTAAACATAGACACAGGAATACCAATCGCTTTTAAGATAATCCCTGAGTAAAAATCTACGTTTGGATACAGCTTCTTAGAAACAAAGTATTCATCAGAAAGCGCAATACGTTCAAGTTCCATTGCAACATCTAACAGTGGATCTTTAATGTTTAGCTCTTTTAGTACTTCATGACACGCTTCACGCATTACTGTTGCACGTGGATCATAGTTTTTATAAACACGGTGACCAAAGCCCATTAGGCGGAATGGGTCATCTTTGTCTTTTGCTTTTGCAACGTACTCATCGATATTGTCAAGAGAACCAATTTCTTCAAGCATACGTAAACATGCTTCGTTTGCCCCCCCATGAGCTGGTCCCCATAGAGATGCGATACCAGCAGCAATACATGCGAACGGGTTAGCGCCAGATGAGCCCGCTAATCGAACTGTTGACGTTGAAGCATTTTGTTCGTGATCAGCATGTAGAGTAAAAATTTTATCCATAGCGCGAGCAACAACAGGGTTTACTTCGTATTCTTCACATGGATTGGCAAACATCATGTGTAAGAAGTTTTCTGCGTAAGTCAGATCGTTACGTGGATAAATAAATGGCTGACCGATTGAGTACTTGTAACACATTGCTGAAAGTGTTGGCATTTTTGACAATAGTCTAAATGCGGCAATTTCACGGTGCTCGTCATTATTAATATCTAGTGAGTCGTGATAGAAGGCAGCTAGTGCACCAACCACACCGCACATTACTGCCATTGGGTGAGCATCACGACGGAAACCATGGAAGAAACTTGAAATTTGCTCATGCACCATAGTATGGCGAGTTACAATATCTTTAAATGTTTCGTATTCTTCACGGTTTGGAGCCTGACCATTTAAAAGGATGTAACAGACTTCTAAATAATCAGCATTATTGGCTAATTGATCAATAGGGAAACCACGGTGTAATAAAACCCCTTTATCACCGTCGATATAAGTTATTTGAGACTCACAAGATGCAGTGGCAAGAAAACCTGGGTCAAAGGTAAAGTAACCATTTGCTCCTAATGTACGCACATCAATCACTTCAGGACCAATTGTTCCATCCATGATTGGCATGTCAATAGGCGCTTGACCTTCAATATGAAGTGTTGCCTTTTTATCTGCCATAACATTCTCCTTTTGTTATATTTTTATTCTATCCCGGATATGAGAGTGACAACTTTGTACCCATTACACGGGCTAATGTCAATTATTGTGCGCTTATGTGTGCACTCGTTTATATTTTTAATGAAAAAAAGGTTAATTTTCTGTGATGTGATGTAGGTATTGTTTATAGATTTGTAATCAGATATTTCACATCGTATACTGCGGCAGAGTTTCTGGTCTGTCCCTTATTTTATATAGGGTTAGCGTGATTTACATCTACTTATAAATAGAGTGCAGCTTAGTAATTAAGCAGCATAAAGAGATGTCGCTCACAACAAGAGTTGCGAAAATGTTAATTTTTTCATGGTTTTTGATAGATCAGAGGTATCTATAACAATAAAATGCTCAATGGAGCTGAGTGAGCCCCTTGTGAAAGTTAAAAAGTCAAGACCTGTCAATCTAGATCTACAAACGATCCGTTTTCCTATAACGGCTATCGCCTCAATTATGCACCGTGTAAGTGGTGTGATTACTTTTGTTTCTATTGGAATATTGCTTTGGTTGCTCAACCTATCGCTTTCTTCTCCTATTGGATTCGCACAAGCTGCTGACCATATCGATGGCTTTTTTGTGACATTCATTATGTGGGGAATTCTGACCGTCCTTGCTTATCATATTGTGGTTGGTATTCGTCATTTAATGATGGATATGGGTTACTTTGAAGAGCTTGAGTCTGGGACTCATAGTGCAAAGGTTGCATTTGCAATTACAGCGGTATTATCACTTTTAGCAGGAGTATTGGTATGGTAGCTAACGTATATTCCTTCGGTCGTAATGGTGTACACGATTTTATCTTAATTCGTGCTAGCGCGATCATTCTTACCCTATACACAGTATATATCGTCGGTTTCTGCGCATTTGGCCCAGAGCTTACCTATCTATCATGGACAAATTTCTTCGGTGGCTTGTTCACAAAAGTATTTACTATGCTAGCGCTTCTTTCCATTCTTATCCATGCATGGATTGGCTTATGGCAAGTTCTTACTGATTATATTAAACCTGTGATGTTGCGTGCTCTGCTTCAGCTTGGTTTAGTGTCAGTTCTTTTGGGATATTTCTTCTCTGGTTTAGTTATTGTGTGGGGTGTGTAGTGAGTATTGCTGTTAGAGAATTTGATGCCGTTGTAATCGGCGCTGGTGGTGCAGGTATGCGAGCTGCACTGCAAATTTCAGAACAAGGTTTATCATGTGCCTTGTTATCAAAAGTATTTCCAACTCGTTCTCATACTGTCTCTGCTCAAGGTGGTATTACCGTTGCTCTAGGTAATGCACACGAAGATCATTGGGAGCAACATATGTATGATACGGTTAAAGGCTCTGATTATATCGGTGACCAAGATGCTATCGAGTACATGTGTAAAAATGGTCCAGAATCAGTAATTGAATTAGAGAAAATGGGGTTGCCGTTTTCTCGTTTTGATAACGGTACGATTTATCAGCGTCCGTTTGGTGGGCAATCTAAAAATTTTGGTGGTGAGCAAGCAGCTCGAACAGCTGCAGCTGCAGACCGAACGGGTCACGCACTTCTTCATACGCTTTATCAGCAAAATATTAAGCATAAGACGACGATTTTTTCAGAATGGTATGCACTTGATTTAGTTAAAAACGAAGATGGTGCCATCTTAGGTACAACTGCGCTTTGTATGGAAACCGGTGAAGTATGTTACTTCAAAGCTAAGGCCACGATCTTAGCTACGGGTGGTGCGGGTCGTATTTACGCATCAACAACCAATGCGCACATCAACACTGGCGATGGTGTAGGTATGGCCATTCGTGCTGGTGTTCCAATGCAAGATATTGAAATGTGGCAATTCCACCCAACGGGTATCGCAGGAGCGGGTGTTCTTGTTACGGAGGGGTGTCGTGGTGAGGGTGGCTATCTATTGAATAAAGATGGTGAACGCTTCATGGAGCGCTATGCTCCAAATGCGAAAGACCTAGCAGGCCGTGACGTTGTTGCTCGTTCAATGATGGTCGAAATCCGTGAAGGCCGTGGTTGTGATGGTCCTTGGGGTCCACATATTAAACTGAAACTGGATCACTTAGGTAAAGAAACACTAGAGTCACGTTTACCTGGGGTGTGTGAATTATCTCGTACCTTTGCTCACGTAGATCCAGTAAAAGAACCAATTCCAGTTATTCCTACTTGTCATTACATGATGGGTGGCGTACCAACACAAGTATCAGGTCAGGCGATTAAACAAGATGCCGCTGGCGCTGATGTTGAAATTCAAGGTCTATTTGCGTGTGGTGAGATTGCCTCAGTATCAGTACATGGTGCTAACCGCTTAGGGGGAAACTCTCTGCTTGATTTAGTGGTATTTGGTCGTGCGACAGGGCTTCATTTAGGTGAAACACTGAAGAAGCAAGCTGAAGCTAAACCTGCGACTGATGCCGATATTGAAGCTTCTCTTGAGCGTTACAATCGTTGGGAAAACAGTACCGGTGGTGAAGATCCAGTTCAAATTCGTAAAGATTTACAACAATGTATGCAAAACAACTTCTCGGTATTCCGTGAAGGTGATGCAATGGCAAAAGGCCTTGAAGAGCTTAAAGTGATTCGTGAACGCCTTAAAAATGCTTACCTTGCTGATAAATCGACGGAATTTAATACGCAACGTATAGAGTGTTTAGAGTTAGAAAACTTGATGGAAACGGCATTTGCGACGGCAGTTGCAGCAAACTACCGTACAGAAAGTCGTGGAGCTCATGCTCGTTTTGACTTCCCTGAGCGTGATGATGCGAATTGGTTATGTCATTCAGTGTATAACCCTGAGACAGAATCGATGACTAAGCGTGGGGTGAACATGGAGCCTATCCATCGTGAAGCATTCCCACCTAAAGCACGTACGTACTAAGAGAGGGCAGAAAGATGAAATTAAATTTTTCAATCTACCGTTACAATCCTGATGTAGATAATGCACCTCATATGAAGGCGTATACGTTAGAAGTGGAAGAAGGCTCTGATATGATGGTGCTTGATGCACTTATCCTGCTGAAAGAGCAAGATCCTACTCTGTCATTTCGTCGTTCATGTCGTGAGGGGGTTTGTGGTTCTGATGGTTTGAATATGAATGGTAAGAATGGTCTAGCCTGTGTTACGCCGTTATCTGAGCTGATTGGTAAAGGGGATCTTGTCATTCGACCATTACCAGGGCTGCCAGTTGTACGTGATCTGATTGTTGACATGGGTCAGTTCTATGAAAACTATGAGAAGGTAAAACCTTTCTTAATTGATGATGGTGCAACACCGCCTTCAAGAGAAAACCTACAGTCTCCAGCAGAACGAGAACACTTAGATGGGTTATATGAATGTATTATGTGTGCATGTTGTACAACATCATGCCCATCATTCTGGTGGAACCCTGATAAGTTCATCGGACCAGCAGGGCTTCTTGCCGCTTATCGTTGGTTAATTGATAGCCGCGATACAGCGACAAATGAACGTTTGTCTAATTTAGACGATGCTTTCAGTGTTTTTCGTTGCCATGGCATAATGAATTGTGTAAGTGTATGCCCTAAAGGGTTAAATCCAACAAAAGCAATTGGTCATATTAAGACAATGCTATTGAAAAAAGCGGTATAACCATACTCCCTCAACTTACTTATTGATTGACTAAATAATATTAGGCAGTAAGTAAGTTGAAGTTTATAAGCCCGGCACAGAAGACCGGGATAGAAGTGAAACTACTGGATTAAGGGAAAATAATGCAGAATAGCGTGATGAAGGCATGGTTTGAGTCTTCACATTTAGCTGGCGCTAATGCAACGTACGTAGAAGATCTCTACGAACTCTATCTCAGTGACCCGGAAATAGTTAGCGATGAATGGAGAGATGTTTTTGATACGCTTCCAGTTGAAAATACTGGCGCATCAGAACAAGCTCATTCCCCTGTACGAGATTATTTCCGTCGTCTTGCGAAAGAAACAAAGCAAGTTAGCGCTCAAGTTAATGATCCAGATGTAGATGCTAAGCAAGTAAGAGTATTGCAGTTAATTAATGCATACCGTTTTCGTGGTCACCAAAATGCAAATTTAGACCCATTAGCATTACAACAACATGAATATGTTGCTGAATTAGAGCCTTCTTTTCATAATTTGAATGATGAAGATTTATCAGAAACATTTAACGTTGGTTCTTTTGCTTCAGGGCAAGAGACAATGAAACTGTCTGATCTGTATAACGCATTACGTGGCACTTATTGTGGCTCTGTCGGTGCAGAATACATGCATATTACTAATACAGAAGAAAAGCGTTGGATCCAACAGCGTTTAGAATCTGTAGCAGGTAATCCTGTTTTTACAGCACAAGAGAAATTAACCTTTCTTGAAGAGCTAACGGCTGCCGAAGGCTTAGAGCGTTATTTAGGCGCTAAATTCCCAGGTGCGAAGCGATTCTCATTGGAAGGTGGTGATGCCATGGTTCCGATGGTAAAAGAAATCATTCGACGTGCTGGTGAAAATGGGGGACGCGAAGTTGTTATCGGGATGGCTCACCGTGGTCGCTTGAACATGCTTATCAATGTTCTCGGTAAAAAACCACAAGACTTATTCGATGAATTTGCAGGTAAGCATGGCGAATCATGGGGTACTGGTGATGTTAAATACCACCAAGGCTTCTCTTCCGATTTTGCTACCCCTGGTGGTAATGTTCATTTAGCTCTTGCATTCAACCCGTCTCACCTTGAAATTGTTAACCCTGTTGTTATTGGTTCTGTTCGTGCACGGCAAGACCGTTTAAATGACTCAGCAGGCGATAAAGTTATCCCTATTACAATTCATGGAGATTCTGCAATCGCGGGTCAAGGTGTGGTAGCTGAAACATTCAACATGTCTCAAGCTCGTGCATTCCAAGTGGGTGGTACGATTCGTATTGTTATTAATAACCAAGTTGGTTTTACAACATCGAATCCCAAAGATACACGTTCAACGCAATATTGTACTGATATCGCTAAAATGGTTCAGGCTCCAATTTTTCATGTAAATGCGGATGACCCAGAAGCGGTTGCTTTCGTTACTCGTATTGCTTTGGATTATCGAAACGAATTCAAACGTGATGTAGTGATTGATTTAGTGTGTTACCGCCGTCATGGTCACAATGAAGCGGATGAACCAAATGCTACGCAGCCTTTGATGTATCAAAAAATCAAAAAGCACCCAACACCTCGTAAGATTTACGCAGATATGTTGGTTGCGCGTCAAGAAGTTGAGCTGGAAACAACCACACAACTGATCAATGAGTATCGCGATGCGCTTGATCATGGTGAAGTGGTAGTGAAAGAGTGGCGACCAATGCAGCTACATAATGTGGATTGGACACCTTTCATCGGTCATGACTGGAATATGGAATGGGCGAGTGAATTCGATAAAACGCGTCTAGTTGAGCTTGGTCAACGTGTTTGCCAATATCCAGAAAGTCACAAATTACACAGTCGTGTAAATAAAATGTGTAATGACCGTATTTCGATGGTTTCTGGTGGAAAAGCCATTGATTGGGGTATGGCTGAAACATTAGCTTATGCCACACTTGTTGATGAAGGTAAGCGCATTCGTATTACTGGCCAAGATTCGGGTCGTGGTACATTCTTCCATCGTCATGCTGTTCTTCATAATCAATCAGATGCAAGTACTTACGTGCCATTAGCTAATATTCATGATAAACAAGGCCCATTTGAAGTGCATGATTCTGTACTTTCGGAAGCGGCGGTACTTGCTTTTGAATACGGCTATGCAACAGCGGAACCAGGCGGCTTAACTATTTGGGAAGCTCAGTTTGGTGACTTTGCTAACTGTGCGCAAGTCGTTATTGACCAATTTATCTCATCAGGAGAGCAAAAGTGGGGCCGTATGTGTGGTCTAACTATGTTGTTACCTCATGGTTATGAGGGGCAAGGTCCTGAACATTCGTCAGCAAGGCTTGAACGATTTTTACAAATGTGTGCTGAGCAAAACATGCAAGTGGTGGTTCCATCAACACCTGCGCAGGTTTACCACATGTTACGACGTCAAGTGGTTCGTCCAATGCGTCGTCCGCTGATTGTAATGTCACCTAAATCATTATTACGTCATCCACTGTGTACTTCATCATTAGAAGAATTAGCTGAAGGAAATTTCCAACCGGCAATTCCTGAAATTGACGACTTAGACCCAGCACAAGTGAAACGTGTCGTATTTTGTTCTGGTAAAGTTTATTTTGATCTATTAGAGCAACGCCGCACTAATGAACAAAGTGATGTTGCGATTGTTCGTATTGAGCAGCTCTACCCATTCCCAAAAGAAGATGTAGAAGCGGCAATTGCGCAATACGCGAATGTTGAAGATTACGTTTGGTGTCAAGAAGAGCCTCAAAACCAAGGCGCTTGGTACTCTAGCCAACATAACTTCCGTTCAGCATTGCCAGATAATGCAATCTTACATTATGCAGGACGTCCAGCGTCTGCCTCTCCGGCAGTTGGCTATATGTCAGTGCACGTGAAACAACAAAAAGCGTTAGTTGAAGACGCTCTGACCCTAAATAAGAACTAGAAAGTATAGGAAAACGGATATGACAATCGAAATTCTGGTTCCAGATTTACCTGAATCTGTAGCAGACGCTACTGTAGCAACATGGCATAAAAAACCTGGCGATGCAGTTGAGCGTGACGAAATACTTGTAGACATTGAAACGGACAAAGTAGTTCTTGAAGTACCAGCGCCTGAAGCTGGTGTACTAGAGGCTATTTTAGAAGAGGATGGTGCAACGGTTCTTTCTAAGCAATTACTTGCTCGCCTTAAGCCAGGCGCTGTGGTTGGGGAGCCAACAAAGGACGTAGCAACGGATACTGAATCATCACCAGAAAAGCGCCATACGGCTTCTTTATCAGAAGAAAGTAATGATGCGCTAAGTCCAGCAGTTCGTCGTCTACTGGGTGAGCATGACATTGCTTCATCTGATGTAAAAGGTACAGGTGTTGGTGGTCGAATTACTCGTGAAGACGTTGACGCTTATGTTGCCGCATTAAAAGCAGTACCACACGCAGAAAAAGTAGTGGATAAACCAGCAGAAGCGTTAGCACATCGTAGCCAAAAACGAGTGCCAATGACGCGTCTTCGTAAAACAGTCGCAAGACGTCTGTTAGAAGCCAAAAACAACACTGCAATGCTAACAACGTTTAATGAAGTAAACATGAAGCCAATCATGGAACTTCGTAAGCAGTATCAAGAGCAGTTTGAAAAGCGTCACGGTACACGTTTAGGCTTCATGTCTTTCTATGTGAAAGCCGTAACCGAAGCACTTAAACGTTACCCTGAGGTGAACGCATCAATTGATGGCGATGATATTGTTTATCATAACTATTTTGATATCAGCATGGCGGTCTCTACACCGCGTGGTTTAGTAACGCCAGTACTAAAAGACTGTGATGCGCTTGGCTTTGCTGATATTGAAAAAGGCATCAAAGAGCTTGCAATCAAAGGTCGTGACGGAAAGTTAGCGGTTGAAGATTTAATGGGTGGTAACTTTACTATCACTAATGGTGGTGTGTTTGGTTCATTAATGTCTACTCCAATTATTAACCCGCCACAAGCTGCAATTTTAGGTATGCATAAAATCCAAGATCGTCCAATGGCGGTTGACGGAAAGGTAGAAATTCTACCAATGATGTACCTTGCATTATCTTACGATCACCGTCTTATTGATGGTCGTGAGTCGGTAGGTTTCCTTGTAACGATTAAAGAGTTACTTGAAGATCCTGCTCGTTTACTACTAGACGTTTAATAATGAACTTTTAGTTATAAACAAAGGCTGCCATGCTCACGGCAGCCTCTTATTCAACTTCATTATTGGATAAAAATAGAAAGATGCCTCAGAGCGTCTTAGGACATTAAAAATTCCCATTAAAGGGAATAACATAAAATGGATAGAACATAATGAATTTACATGAATATCAAGCAAAGCAACTCTTTGCAGAATACGGCCTGCCTGTACCTGAAGGTTACGCTTGTGATACCCCTCAAGAAGCTTTTGAAGCAGCAGGACGAATCAGTACTGCTAAGAAAGTAGTAAAATGTCAAGTTCACGCCGGTGGCCGTGGTAAAGCGGGGGGTGTTGAACTACATGATACAAAAGAAGGCGTTAAAGAGTTCGCTCAAAAGTGGCTAGGTAAAAATCTAGTGACTTTCCAAACCGATGCTAACGGACAACCAGTCACTAAAGTGTTGGTTGAAGAAGCATCAAATATTGCAAACGAATTATATTTAGGTGCGGTTGTTGACCGTGCTACGCGTCGTATCGTTTTCATGGCATCTACTGAAGGTGGTGTGGATATCGAGAAGATTGCTGAAGAAACGCCAGAGTTAATTCACCAAGCCGCTATTGACCCATTAGTTGGTCCTCAAGCCTTTCAAGGTCGTGAATTAGCATTTAAGCTTGGTCTTGAAGGCGATCAAATCAAGCAATTTGTTAAGATCTTTTTAGGACTTGGCAATATGTTTGCTGAGTATGACTTAGCTCTACTGGAAATTAACCCTCTTGTTGTGACTGCAGAAGGCAATCTTCTGTGTCTAGATGGTAAAATTAACATTGATTCAAACGCAATGTACCGTCAACCAAAGCTACGTGAAATGCATGATCCATCTCAAGAAGATGAGCGCGAAGCGCATGCTGCACAGTGGGAACTAAACTACGTTGCTCTTGATGGTAGCATTGGTTGTATGGTTAACGGCGCTGGTCTTGCTATGGGCACAATGGACATCGTCAATCTACACGGTGGCCAACCTGCTAACTTCCTTGATGTTGGCGGCGGTGCGACAAAAGAGCGAGTAACTGAAGCGTTCAAAATCATTCTATCAGACAGCAATGTTAAAGCCGTTCTAGTAAATATCTTTGGTGGTATTGTACGTTGTGACCTAATTGCTGATGGCATTATTGGTGCTGTTGAAGAGGTTGGGGTAGAAGTTCCTGTTGTTGTTCGTCTTGAAGGTAACAACGCACCACTAGGTTCACAAAAACTGGCTGAAAGTGGCCTAAATATTATTGCGGCTACATCATTAACTGAAGCTGCTGAAAAAGTTGTTGCTGCTGCGGAGGGAAAATAATGTCTGTACTCATTAATAAAGATACAAAAGTTATCTGCCAAGGTTTCACTGGTGGTCAAGGTACTTTCCACTCTGAGCAAGCTCTTAATTACGGGACAAAAATGGTTGGTGGCGTATCACCAGGCAAAGGCGGTCAAATTCATCTTGGTCTTCCTGTATTTAACACCGTTCGTGATGCTGTTGAAGCAACTGGTGCAACGGCTTCTGTTATTTATGTACCGGCTCCTTTCTGTAAAGACGCAATTCTTGAAGCAATCGATGCGGGCATTAAGCTTATCGTAACGATTACAGAGGGTATTCCAACCCTTGATCTTCTTGACGTTAAAGTTCGCCTAGATGCTGAAGGCGTAGTAATGATTGGTCCTAACTGTCCGGGTGTGATCACTCCTGATGAATGTAAGATTGGTATCATGCCTGGTCACATTCATAAGAAAGGTAAAGTTGGTATCGTATCTCGTTCAGGTACGCTGACTTATGAAGCGGTTAAGCAAACAACAGATGAAGGCTTTGGCCAATCAACGTGTGTTGGTATCGGTGGTGATCCAATTCCGGGTTCAAACTTCATTGATATCTTAAAACTGTTCCAAGAAGATCCAGAAACAGAAGCAATTATAATGATTGGCGAGATCGGCGGAACAGCGGAAGAAGAAGCTGCTGAGTTTATTAAGCACAATGTTACAAAACCAGTTGTATCTTACATTGCAGGCGTTACTGCTCCTCCTGGTAAGCGTATGGGCCATGCCGGTGCGATTATTTCTGGCGGTAAAGGTACAGCGGAAGATAAGTTTGCAGCACTTGAAGAAGCAGGCGTTAAAACAGTAAAAAGCCTTGCTGATATCGGCAAAGCACTTCGTGAAGTGACTGGTTGGTAATTATTTAAGCTAAAACATGAATGAATCAAAAGCCATTTATAGAAATATGAATGGCTTTTGTGTATTTGTAACTTCTAGAAGCATTCACTTACAAATGTAGCGGGCGAAATGAGTATAAACAATAATCATCTTTTTGATAGGATTGAGTGCTTTTCTTTCTCAGGATACGACTCATACCGACATAAACAAGTATATGATTTGTTTAAATAAGCAGGCTATTTACTCGGGTCGTATATATATATAAATAAAAGGATGAATAGCACTTAATACCAATAACAGTATTGGTATAAATTATTAATGGTTATTTAATTTGAGAATACACATGCAATTTAATGCTAAATCTAAGTATGTAATTATCTATTTAATTTTTTCTGCTGCGATGTTTGGGTCTATTATTATGGGTGCCTACAATGTTAGATATACATTAGAAATAAATAACGTAACGAGGTTAGAGAATTTATTAACTAATGCTAAAAATACGATTGCAACTTTAGAGCAAAAAGTAGTTTCTGGTGAGCTAGATGAAATTAAAGCAAAAAAATTAGCTAGTGAATTAATGCAGAGCTATGATTATTCAGATAATGAATATATCTGGATGACGGATGAAAATTTAACCTTCTTAGCTGCACCGTTAGATCCTCAAATTATCGGTCAGTCATTTGAAAGCATTGTTAGTCTTGAAGCAAAAAGCCATATTCTCAGTAACCTTACTGTCGCAGGGCAGGTTATTACCTACTCTTGGTTTACAACTCGAGATAACATAACAACAGAAGTAAAATCTATAGCAGTTAAAACCAAGTATTGGAATTGGTACTTAGGTAGTGGTGTTCAAGAGAAAAAAGTAAATGATACTTTTAAAGCCTTTCTTCTTGAGGGATTAGTAATTGGTTTTATTGTTAATTTATTTATTGGTATTGTTATGTTTTTTACGGTACGAAAATATAATAAAACACTAGGTAATGATCCTGAGGTTATTTTAAATGTTATTGATCGTATTTCTCGTGGTGACCTAACACATATAAATGCCACAAACAGTCGTCATGTTGGTATATATGGGCGTGTTCTTGAAATGGCGCAAAACATTAAAGAACTAGTGACAGATATTAATAAGTTAACTCTTGAATTAAGTGAATCATCTCATTATTTATCTTCGTCAGCTCATACTATGAATATCAGCATGAAATCCCAAATGGAGCAATTAGGGCAAGCAGCTGTAGCAACAGATCAAATTGTTGTTAGCGTTGATGAAGTAACTAAAAGTGCAATTCAGGCTTTTGATTCGGCTCTAGAAGTTAACAATACTTCAAATCATTGCATTAATACTATTGGGTATATGAATAGTGATATGCAAGCATTAGCCGTTAATATTAAAGATGTTTCAATCGTCATTGAAAATTTACAAGTTAAAACAGAAAACATAGGTAGTATTTTAGATGTAATCCGTAGTATTGCTGATCAAACTAATTTATTAGCCCTAAATGCGGCGATTGAAGCAGCAAGAGCTGGTGAAAGTGGAAGAGGCTTTGCTGTTGTTGCTGATGAGGTGAGATTGCTTGCAAGTAGAACTCAAGACAGTACCGCACAAATATCGGCTATGATTGCAGAATTGCAAAATGAGGCTGTAAAATCCGTTACTTTAATGCAAAGTAATTCGGATGATGCACATCAAATTGCAGAAAAGACGGTAGAGACTCAGCATACAGTCAGTTCTATTTTTGAGTCTGTTGCAACCATTCAAACAATGAATAGCCAAATATCAGCATCTGCAGAAGAGCAATTAACCGCAACATCTAGTGTTAACCAGCTCATTACAGAGATTAATATTTTTGCGAATGAGAATGCATCAGATGTTGATGCAACGGAGAAGCAGTCAGAGAGATTAGGTTTGATGGCCGATAACTTAACTGCGATAGTTAATCGATTTAAGATTTAAGATTTAAGTAAATATAAAGTAAATACAGTTAAAGCAATACTACGGAAGGTAGTATTGCTTTACTTTATATTACTAGTTATGTGCTTTCTTTAGTTGAGATAGCATAAATATAGCAGCACCAGAAACAACCACAGAAGGGCCAGCAGGTGTATCGTAGTGCCATGAAAGAGCTAAACCTGCAATAACAGCGATACAACCAAAAATTGAAGCAAGTAACACCATTTGTTCAGGCGAGCGAGAAAAGCGTCTCGCAGTGGCCGCAGGGATGATTAGTAAAGATGTTATTATTAGAGCCCCGACAAATTTCATTGAAATAGCAATCACTAATCCAACCATTAGCATTAAGACTAAACGCATTAAATTTACATTTACCCCTTCAACTTGAGCCAGTTCTTCACTAATTGTCGATGAAAGTAGTGGCCTCCATACGATATATATCAAGCCTAAAACAATGATAACGCCAGTATAGATATAAGTTAAGTCTTCATAAGTAACAGCAAGTAAATCACCAAACAAATAAGACATTAAATCAACTCTAACATTATCTAAAAAGCTAACCGCAACTAAGCCTAATGATAGGGAGCTGTGCGCTAAAATTCCAAGTAAGGTATCAGTGGCGACTAACCGTTGTTTTTGTAATGTCACTAATAATAATGCGATGGCAATACAGCAGACAATCAAGGCTAGGTTTAAATTGATATCGAATAAAAAGCCAAGCGATAATCCAAGTAAAGAAGCATGAGCAAGAGTATCACCAAAATACGCCATTTTTCGCCATACAACGAAAGAACCCAGTGGGCCTGCAAGTAATGCTATACCTAATCCAGCTAATAGAGCGGGAAGTAAAAACTCAATCATAATGACGCCTTTTTATTTTTGCTGCAGCATGACCCATCGCTTGGCTCACCAGATAAATCATGGTTATGGTGATGGTCATGATGATAGAAAGCGAGTTGTTGATCTCGTTGCTGACCAAATAATGCAATATATTTAGGATGTTTAGAAATAGAAGAAGGAGCGCCAGAACAACAAATGTGGTGCTGAAGACAAATTACTTCATCTGTTTTTGCCATTACAAGGTGCAGATCATGTGAAACCATAAACACAGCACAGTTAAAACGATGGCGAATAGATTCAATTAATGCATACAAGCTAATTTGGCCTTGGATATCGACACCTTGGGCAGGTTCATCAAGAACGAGCAAATCAGGGCGTTGTAATAAGGCTCTAGCAAGAAGTACACGTTGTGACTCCCCACCAGATAATTTATGCATATTCGAGTGAAGTAAGTGCTCTGCCTCAACCAGTATTAGCGCCTCAAGATGTTCTTGCTGACTGTATTTTCTGGCTAATTTTAAAAAACCATGAACAGTAAGAGGAAGAGAGTCATTTAAGTGCAGTTTTTGAGGCACATAACCAATGCGTAATTTTTTTTCTTTTGTAATTATGCCGCTGGTCGGTTTTTGTAAACCGAGAATAGCCTTCACTAATGTTGATTTTCCCGCACCGTTAGGGCCGATCAGGGTAATAATCTTATTTGGTTCAATAGATAATGAGATATTATCGAGAACATGGCGGTCATCAAAGACAACGCAGACATCTTGTAAAGTAAGTAATGGAGTCATTTTTTAATAAGAGTCATTTGCAATTAGTAAGTGTTATAATGTAACATTTTAGAAATCCAATCGCCATCACATTTTTTAAGAGAAGATCATGAGTAAAAAAATTCAATTCGTTGCCTTATGTTTATGCACTTTATTAGGGGCTCAAGCCCAAGCGATGACAGTATTGTCCTCAGTGAAACCAATTCACTTAATTGTGCAAGAGTTAACTCGTGATGTATCAGATTCATCTTATCTTGTACCACAAAGTGCTTCTCCTCATGATTATGCGTTACGTCCTTCAGATATAAAGAAAGTAAAAAAAGCAGATATGATCATTTGGTATGGAAATGATTTAGAACCCTTTCTAAGTAAAATATTAGAAGATCAAAAAAATGTAGTAACGATTAGCCAGTTTAGTTCGGTTGATTTTTTCCATTTTGATCAACATGATCACGATGCTCATGGCGAAGACGATGGTCATCATCACAATACCGACCCGCATTTCTGGTTAGGTCCAAAGGAATCACTAGGTGTCGCAAAAGAGATAACAGTACAGTTGATTAAAAAGGATCCATTGAATAAAGAACAATATCAGTCTAACCTTGCAGTGTTTGAAAATAAGTTAACACAGGCAGTGAAGACAATTTCAGACCAACTGAAACCAGTGCAAGATAAGGGGTACTTCGTATTTCATGATGCATATGGTTATTTTGAACGTTATTTTGGAATGAATAACTTGGGGCACTTTACGGTGAGTCCGGATAGAAAACCGGGTGCAAAAACTTTGATTAATATAAAAAAATCACTTTTAAATCAGCAAGCAGTATGTGTCTTTGCAGAGCCTCAGTTTGAACCAGCAATTGTGACAACAATTACCAGAGGCACTGAGGTGCATAAAGGTGAATTAGATCCTTTAGCGATACAACAAGCAGATGAAGAGGGTGCTTATTTTATATTTTTATCAACCATCAGTAATGAGTTATCACGTTGTCTAAGTCAATAAAATATAAAGAAGTTATCACCACTAGATTTGGTTCGCTATCTAAAAGGCATAAGATTGTTCTATTGTCGTTATTCCTATTTACTTGCGCTATTTTTATTTGGAAACCAACAGATAGCTTACAGAGGACTTCTTCTGTTTCAAATAGAAATGAGGTTTCTTTATCAAGCGAAAATCTTCAAACATTAGCAGATCAGAACAGTGAACCAGTAGGCACTATTTTTGAACCTAATGATCCTGAATTTAATGCGCCTAAAGATGAACTAGATGAACAATTAGCCGCAAAAGATATCTTACATTCTCATACTGTCGCTTCAGGTGAAACGTTAGGTGCTATTTTTAATCAATATGCACTGCCAATAGCTGATATGTATTCACTGCTTGAAGTGAATAAATCAGCGGCAAATATGCGTGTTGGTGTTGATTTAGAATGGCAACAGGATGAAAGTGGGAAATTAACTGAGTTAAAAATTCATCGTAATATTAAAAATACGGATGTTTACGCTTGGAATGGAAACCAATATACCTTCGAGCAAGTAGAAGAGAAAGGTGAAATTAAACCGGTATTTCTAACAGGTAGAGTGACCAGTAATTTTTATAATTCAGCACGAGCAGCAGGTCTAACACCAGGTCAAATTCAGGTACTAGCGAAGCAATTGCAGTGGAAATTTGATTTTGGCAAAGAAGCGCGTAAAGGTGATAAATTTGCAGTAGAAATCAATAGAGAGTTTATTGATGGTAAAGCGGTGTCATCAGGTGATGTAGAGGCGGTATTGTATAAAAACGGTAATAGAGAAATTACATTACTTAAACATACCGATGGGCATTATTATGATGTACAAGGGCGCAGTTTGAACCGAGCATTAGAACGCTACCCAACACATCAGCGTTTCAGAGTTAGTTCGTCATTTAATCCATACCGTAAACACCCAATAACAGGGCGTATTTCACCACATAACGGAACCGATTTTGCCGCTCCTGTAGGAACCGCAGTTTATGCCACTGGTGATGGTGTTGTTGTGCGAGCTTTACATCACTCTCTTGCGGGTAACTATGTGATTATCAAACATGGGCGTGAGTACATGACGCGTTATCTTCACTTAAGTAAGATTTTAGTGAAAAAGGGGCAGAAAGTATCAATGGGAGATAAGATTGCTTTAAGTGGTAATACTGGTCGCTCAACTGGCCCTCACTTACATTATGAGCTAATTAAAAATGGTCGTGCAGTAAATGCATTGAAAGTGCCATTACCTCAGGCATCCCCTGTAACTAAAGCGGAAAGAGCGCACTTTAAACAGCAAGCTCAATTAACTATTGATGCACTACGAGATCAAGTTTAAGAATAGTTAATTAACCTCAATTAAAGCCTTTTTTATTTATCGAATAAAAAGGGCTTTTTTTTCCTCTCGCCAACATTGATAATCGAATTTCCCTCATTGCTATATAAGTAGACTTTTTCTATCATATTGGATCCTTTCTTTTTATTCCAAGGCGAGTAGATGTCTTTATTCAGAATACTTACGCTAAGTATTTTTCTCTCTTTCTCTACTTTTACTTCTTCTTTTGCAAGCAATACGATCTTTTATCCAATGCCAATTCATACAGATGGCCAGTATATAATGGCTCAGCAGCTTTTCTTACGTGATGATGGTGCGATTTGGATGTACGACGTGTATGGACAAATTCATTTATTTGATGGACAAAATATTTTCACACTAGGTGAAAAATCAGGTACACAACGACCAAGAGAAATTTCATATATTGATGATAAATTTTGGTTTATTAAAGAGAATAAAATTCAGAGTTGGTCTGAACAGGCAGGTTTTAATATTGAATACGAACTACCTCTGGACAGTAAACAACGCAGCTTACACCAGAGTAATGGTGTGTTTTGGGGGCATGATGGAGAGCAGTTTTTTATTTACGAACCTGAAGATAACTCATTTATTAGTGCGAATATTATCGGTTCGAATACCAGTTATATTATCAATGAGATAGAAATAACAGATGCTATTCACATTGATAGTCGCTGGCTAGTGGCAACTTCAAAAGGGCTATTTGAATTTGATCTGGCAACAAAAACGTATACCCCGCTATTTTTGGGGCAGTACATTGATGCTATTTTTTATTCAGAAGAAAAAGGGCAAATAATTCTTGGCACACATGACAGTATTTGGTTAACAGAGTTAACAGAAGAGCAGGTAACGATCGATCGTAAGATACCAATCAAAAAATCGTTATTGTCGTTTGCAGAGACAAAGGAATCATTTTGGTTTGGAACCGATAATGGTTTATATAAATGGAATTTTTCAAACCAACAACTTGAATACTTTCAATCGATTGTTCGGGATGGTTACTCACTGGAAGGCAATAAGATTTATGCCTTACTCGAAGATAAGAAGAATGGAGTTTGGGTTGCCACCGATAATGGTGTCAGTTATTACTCTGATGGTAGTCAATTATTTTCCCGTGTTCGTTATAAAGAAGCGAATGGGAGATTAGACATGAATGAAATTACCGCTATTTTGCAAACGCCAGATGACAATGCCTGGTTTAGTTCCCGTACCGGGTTATTTTGGATAAATTCGTTGGATTTAGAATCTACTATTCATAAAGTAATGCCACAGCACGTAAATGATCTTAGCTATGGGCAAGGTTTTGTATGGGTAGGGACGACATCTGGTGTTTATCAAGTTGATAGTACTACAAAAGAAATCAGCTTGCCCAAGGGGCTTAAGGGAATTAAGAATAAGAATATTGATAACCTACTAATGGATTCTTCCGGTATTTTATGGTTTTCCAGTCATGATGGTTTGTACAAATATAATACCAATACCACTCAGTTGATCGACTTAGGTTTCTCTTGGTTTTTAGAGAATAAATATCCTAGTAAAATTACCCATTTATATGAAAATAAAAATGGCCAACTATCTATTGGTACTAATATGGGGATGTATCTATACGAAAATGGCTCTCTGACATTTGATTACGTCTATGCTAGTGCTGGTAGCGTTCTTGATATGGTCGATACGGAATATGGAAACTCATGGATAATAAGTAACTATGGGTTGCAGATCAGTGAGCAGAATAAAAGAAGAAGAGATATCCCATTATCTGAAAAATACACAACACCTCATTGCGTATTATCGACTAGTAATGGTGTCTGGCTGTCATCAAGTAAAGGTCTTTCTTTATATACTCACCAAGGTCGTTTAACCAAGCACTTTGGTAGTCAAAGAGGTCTAATTAATAATGAATTATTAACTGGGCTATGTTCCATTTCATCCAATGGAACAATGATGTTTGTGAGTAAAGATGGCCTTTTTTTCGCGAATGAACAAGAATTACTTGAGTATCAAATCACTAACCCGCATGTGGTTTTTGGTCAGATTAACATTGACCATTCTACAGTCAGTTATGGTATGGATGAAAAGCGTTTAGAACAGATACCCTATGGCGCAAGTATTTCTTTTTTATTCGGAGTTTTACCTGAATTTCAAAACACCGCCCTTTCCTATCAGTTAGTTGGTGCTAGTGATACCACATGGCAAAATATTGATGGCAACTCACTTATTTTTTATTCTTTAAAACCTGGAAAATATACTTTAAGAATTAAGCCTCGTAATATTGGTCACAGAACCAGTCAAGTTACCGAGTTTTTCTTCTATGTCGAAGTCCCTTGGTTTTTCTCACCTTGGTTCATATTTTCAATGTTTAGTTTTCTTCTGCTTAGTGTGGTTGGTATTTACTTTTGGCGATCAAAAGAGATTAAAAAAAGTAATGAGCAATTGAAAAAACGAGTAGAGCGGAAAACGCTTCAGTTAAGTAACCAAGGTAAGGCATTAATATCAAGCAATCGACAATTACAGAAATTACTTACAGTGAGGCAGCATGTAATATCGGAAATGGCAGAACAAGTAGAGCAACCAATCAGAGAGATTCAAACTAACTTACAAAAGAGAGGGTCATTAACTAATTTACTTCTGGCGAATCAGTGTGAATACAGCTTAACGCTATTGAAGCAGTTAACGAATATTGAGCCTTTTGTCATGTTGCAAAAAAATAATCGAACCAATCAGGTATTTACACCGTTATTAAGGGCGGCAGTTAAGAGCTGGAAAGATGAGTATCATGCAAAAGGCGTTGAACTTTATTTAGATGATCATTCGACAAGTTGCTCTGTCTTTGTTCAGCCGCTATTGATTGATGCGATTTTTAATAATTTACTTTTCAATTTATTAAAAAGAAGTCAGTGTGGTGAGCAAGTGACAGTCCGTATTGATTGTCATGATCAGAGAGTCATCGCTTACTTCTTTAGTGAAGGAGATTGCATTAGTGTCGATGAATTAGAAGAATTGAAGCGAGTAGATTTAACCGAGGTTATAGAAGTACTCAACCAAGCTTTAGGCCTTTCTTCTGTTAAGCAATTAACAGTACAAAATGGAGGTCATTTTGAAATCAAAAAAAATACACTTGGTGAAAATGAACTTGCACTCTCTTGGCCTATTGCTAGCGATATATTGAGTGATAAGACCAAAGGTATAAAACCAGAAGGCAGTACTGCGGTTGAGAAAGACCCACAACAAGAGTGGCTCATTAGCGTTTATCAAATAGTTGAGGATAATTATCATGACTCTGGGTTTGGTACTCGAGCTGTCGTAAAAGCATTGTTTATTTCTGAGCGAAACTTTCAGCGTAAATTTAAGATGATCACTCAACGCTCATTTATGGAGTACTTGATTGAAGTTAAGTTAGAAAAAGCATGTGAGTTATTGATCTCAGGAAGTAAAGTTGCTGATGCCGCATTTGATTCAGGGTTTAATGACCCATCTTATTTTAGTAAACGATTTAAGCGTCATTATGGATTATCGCCAACGCAATTTGTTACTGAAAATGAAGAGTGATGGAATTGAAATAAGAAAGAGATAGATGAGAAAAAAGATCGCGACGTAGCCGGGGGGACTACGTCGCGGGCATCAAAGATACCTTCGCTTGCTGCCGAGGTAATAAGATAAATCCTATCACCTCCATTAGAATAAAAGTTTGAGAAGTTTCCCTCTCGATGTACAAACTATACGTCGGCTTTCTTTTTTTACATATCAAAATAACGACAATCTATTGGTATAAATCCGCCACTAAGCAAATTCCAATATAAGCTATTGAAAATTAACGCTTTTATTGGTTGTCGGTTTTGTTTCTATTCTTTTATTATTTTGACGTTGTTTTTTGTTTGATTTTTTTGACGTAATTGACGTTGACTTGGGAGCGGTATCACGAAAGATATTTTTCTGAATAAACGTTTTGATTTATAGGATTTTTGTCAATTTACTGACAAAAATTGATTTAGCGCAAGAAAAATGTAAGCGTAAGTTATAGAATGAAACGAAATAATAATGATTCTCACTATCGTGGAGCTTAAGATGAAACTAACGCAATTAGATAGCGGAAAAAAAGCCGTAGTAACAGATATGTCTTTATTACCAACAGATACAAGAAAGAAGTTAATGGTAATGGGAATGCTACCGCATACGGAAATCTCTATTTTGCGTAAAGCTCCAATGGGTGATCCATTACAAATTAGCGTAAGAGGCACGTCTCTCGCTATTCGTAAAAATTTAGCAGAACAGATCACAGTTAAGGAATTATAAGATGCAGTATCAAGTACTAACTGTAGGTAACCCAAACAGTGGTAAAACAACCTTATTTAATGGCCTAACGGGTGCTAAGCAACAAGTAGGTAACTGGGCTGGTGTAACCGTCGAAAAGAAAACAGGTAAATATACGTGTTCAGGTGATGAGTTTTTATTAACGGATTTACCTGGCATCTACGCGTTAGACAGTGGTAATGATGTAAATAGTCTTGATGAAACTATCGCTTCGAGAGCGGTTTTAACACATGATGCAGACGTTATTATTAATGTGGTGGATGCCTCTTGTTTAGAGCGTAGTTTATATATGACATTACAACTACGTGAATTGGGCCGTCCAATGATCGTTGTACTGAATAAAATGGATGTATTAAAGCGTCAACGACAGGTTCTTGATATTAAAGGGTTAGAGAAAAAACTAGGCTGCCCTGTACTTGCACTTTCTGCAAACAACACTGGTCAAGTTCATAAATTTAAAGAAAAACTACATAAGTCTATTGCTCAAGGCATAAAAATGGTTCCGCTTGAGTTGACGTATGGTGAGCAAGTTGAGACGGCAATAGAGGAAGCGTCATCATTATTTACAAGTGATTATGCATCAAGTCGTTCATTGGCTATCCGGGCACTAGAAAATGACGCATTAGTATTGAATGCATTAGAAGCAGAAAAAAGAAATGCAGTGGCTAATATCGCTAATGTATTAACGACGCAAGTCGAAGCTGATTTTCATATTGCAGATTGTCGATACACATTTTTACATCAATTATGTCAGCAATTGCGTCGCCAAGAAGGTGGTTTAAGCCATAGTGTTAGTGAGAAAATTGACCGTGTAATTTTGAATAAATGGATAGGGATTCCTTTCTTTTTCTTTGTCATGTACCTGATGTTTATGTTCTCTATTAACATTGGTAGTGCATTCATTGATTTCTTTGATATTGGTGTTGGTGCATTACTGGTTGATGGTAGCCATTATTTATTAGATGGTCATTTGCCTGTTTGGTTAGTTACACTTATTGCTGATGGTGTTGGTGGTGGTATTCAAACCGTTGCGACATTTATTCCAGTGATCGGTTGTTTATACTTATTCCTATCTTTACTTGAAAGCTCTGGCTATATGGCTCGTGCAGCATTTGTACTTGATAAAGTAATGCAAAAGATTGGCTTACCAGGTAAAGCGTTTGTTCCTTTGGTTCTCGGCTTTGGTTGTAACGTTCCCGCTATCATGGCGACTCGTACCCTAGAGCAAGAGCGTGAACGTAAACTGGCGGCATCAATGGCTCCATTTATGTCATGTGGTGCACGTCTTCCTGTTTATGCTTTGTTTGCTGCCGCTTTTTTCCCAGAAAATGGTCAGAACGTGGTATTTGGTTTGTATTTCTTCGGTATTTTAGCGGCTGTATTTACAGGTTTATTGCTAAAACACACTATTTATCCGGGTCGTAGTGATACGTTTATCATGGAAATCCCAGATTATGAATTTCCAACAATACGTAACATCATGATTAAAACATGGCAGAAACTAAAACGCTTTGTACTTGGTGCAGGTAAAACGATTGTTGTTGTTGTAACTATTTTAAGCTTCTTTAACTCATTGGGTATGGACGGTTCATTTGGTAACGAAGACAGTGAAAACTCTGTGTTATCTAAAGCCGCTCAAGTTGTTACTCCAGTATTAGCACCAATTGGTATTCAAGAAGATAACTGGCCTGCAACCGTGGGTATTATTACCGGTATTTTTGCAAAAGAAGCCGTTGTCGGTACATTAAACAGCTTATATTCAGATCCTGCAGATGAAGGTGCTGAGTTTGATTTAATGGCAAGTCTTGAAGAGGCGGTGATGTCTATTCCTGACAACCTATCAGGCTTAAGTTATTCAGATCCACTAGGTGTTGAAGTCGGTGATTTAACAGACTCTAGTGCTGTTGCAGAGGACCAAGGTGTTGCTGATTCAATTTTTGGTAATTTACAAGCTCACTTTGTGACAAGCGCAAGTGCGATGGCTTACTTAATCTTTATTCTGCTTTACACGCCATGCGTGGCTGCAATGGGGGCATACATGCGTGAGTTTGGTCGTCAGTACTCTTACTTTATTGCGGGTTGGACAATGCTATTGGCTTATGTATCAGCAACGCTCTACTACCAAATTGCGAATTTTTCTAATGCACCAATGACAAGCAGTATGTGGATTGCAATTTCGTTAATCGTAATGGCAGTGACTTATCTTGCCTTGAAACATAAAAGCAAAGAAGTAGAGCAACAAGAGGCTGCTTTAGTATGATTTTAACCGAGCTTAAACAGTACATTGATGAACAAGGCCGTGTAGAGCGTATTGCATTAGCAAAGAAATTCAGCATGAGTGAAGATGGTGTCGATGCAATGCTTGAGCTCTGGGTGAAGAAAGGGAAGTTAACTCGTGAGCTTATTGGTTGTGACAAGACTCAGTGTTGCCAAGAGGCTGAACGCGTCTGGTATCGCCCTGTATACAAAGATGAGTTAATGACCACTTACATACGATAATCATTTAACGATTAAAGTGATAAATAAAAACGAGAGCCAATTGGTTCTCGTTTTTTTATGGGTTGAACAGACATAAAAAAAGACACGCAATTTTCATCGCGTGTCTTTCTATTTTCGTTAACTACACTCTATTACTAGAGTATAAAATTAGTTAATTACTTTTTCTTCAGCTTGCTCTGCTTGAGAAGCTTGGATAGCCGTTAGAGCTACTGTGTACACGATATCGTCTACTAGAGCACCACGAGACAAGTCATTTACTGGCTTGCGCATACCTTGAAGCATTGGACCGATAGATACTAGGTCAGCAGAACGTTGAACCGCTTTGTATGTTGTGTTACCAGTGTTTAGGTCTGGGAATACAAATACAGTTGCTTTACCTGCAACAGGAGAATTAGGTGCTTTAGAAGCAGCTACGTTTTCCATGATTGCAGCATCGTACTGTAGAGGACCATCGATCATTAGATCAGGACGTTTTGCTTGAGCAAGTTTTGTTGCTTCACGTACTTTATCAACGTCTGCACCCTTACCAGATTCACCAGTAGAGTAAGAGATCATTGCAACGCGAGGGTCGATACCAAATGCCGCTGCAGAGTCAGCAGATTGGATAGCGATTTCAGCAAGTTGCTCAGCTGTTGGATCTGGGTTGATCGCACAGTCACCGTATACAAGAACTTGATCAGGCAGAAGCATGAAGAAGATTGAAGATACGATAGAAGCATCAGGTGCTGTTTTGATGATTTGGAATGGAGGAACGATAGTGTTTGCTGTGGTATGAACCGCACCAGACACAAGACCGTCAACTTCACCCGCTTCAAGCATCATAGTACCAAGGAATACTGAATCTTGTAGTTTCTCACGAGCTACAACTTCAGTCATGCCTTTCGCGCCACGTAGCTCAACTAAACGAGCAACGTAGTTTTCACGTACAGCAGCAGAATCGATGATCTCAACGCCAGCACCAAGTTCAACACCTTGTTGAGCTGCAACACGACGGATTTCTTCTGGGTTACCAAGAAGAACACAAGTCGCGATACCACGCTCAGCACAGATAGCCGCAGCTTTAACTGTACGAGGCTCATCACCTTCAGGAAGAACGATACGCTTAGCCGCTTTACGAGCAAATTCAGTTAACTGGTAACGGAATGCTGGTGGGCTTAGACGACGGATGCCTTCAGTACCTTCAGATAGAGAGTCAATCCAAGGGCCATCAATGTGGCTAGCAACGTGTTCGTTAACAAACTCAATACGCTCTTTATCATCTGCAGGAACTTCAAGGCTGAAGCTTTGTAGATTTAGAGAAGTCTGCCAAGTGTTACCTTGCGCTGTGAAGATTGGAAGACCAGCATCTAGTGCAGGCTTACAAAGTTCAGCGATTGATTTAGGGATCTCGTAACCACCAGTTAGTAAGATTGCACCGATTTCAACGCCGTTCATTGCAGCAAGACATGCAGCAACGATAACGTCAGGACGGTCAGCAGAAGTTACTAATAAAGAACCTGGCTTGAAGTGCTCAATCATGTGCGGTAAAGAACGTGCACAGAAAGTGATGCTCTTAATACGACGAGTCGCGATTTCACCTTCATTGATGATTTCAGCATTAAGGTGCTTAGCCATATCGATAGCACGCGTAGCGATTAGATCGATTTTCCAAGGCACACAGCCAAGAACGCGAATAGGACTAGAGTTGAAGATTTGCATTACTTCAAGGTTAGTCTTAGACGTTGCATCTGCATCATCAAAGATTTCAGATAGATCAGGGCGAGTACGGCCCGCTTCATCAACAGGTGCATTTAACTTGTTGATGATAACGCCAGCGATTTGTTTGTTCTTAGTGCCGCCGAAGTTAGAACATGCTACTTCGATACGCTCTTTAAGTTGAGAAGGATTATCTGTACCAGGAGTAGCTACAAACACAATCTCAGCGCCCAGAGTTTTTGCTATCTCACCATTTAATTGGTTAGCAAATGGGTGCTTACGAGTAGGAACAAGACCTTCGATAAGCGTCACATCAGTGTCTTCACTGATAGACTTATAACGAGCAACGATTTCTTCTAAAAGAACATCAGTTTGATCGTTACGTAGAAGTTCTTCTGCACGAGAAACTGTTGTAGGTTCTGCTGCTTTAATATCGCTACTGCTAGTCACAATTGAAGTAGTTAGATCAGGTTGATCACCACCGTGACGAGGTTGAGAGATAGGTTTGTAAAAAGAAACGCTTACGCCTTTACGTTCCATAGAACGTAAAACACCCAAACTTGCGCTAGTTAGACCAACACCAGCACTGATTGGAACAAGCATAATAGTACGAGACATGGAAGATTCCTCTACACTATTGGGGCAAGAGACCTTATTGAAAAAATAAAGCCATAGAAAGAAAAAAGGCTAACCTAATGGCTAGCCTTTTAGGAGATATATTATAGACCAGTTAATTTAGCTGTGTCTTCTGCGATTACTAGCTCTTCGTTAGTAGAGATAACCATTGCAGGGATGCGGCTGTTTGCTGTAGTGATAGTACCTTCACCACCGAAACGCGCTTTAAGGTTAGCTTCGCTATCAACTTCGATACCGAAGATGCCTAGACGGTTAAGAACCATTTCACGGATTGGAGCAGAGTTTTCACCGATGCCGCCAGTGAAAGTGATAGCGTCTAGACGACCTTCTAGAGTTGCTGTGTAACCTGCAACGTATTTAGCTAGACGGTGACAGAATACATCCATCGCACGAGTTGCTTCTTCTTTCTCGCCGTAGTTGTCTTCAACGAAACGACAGTCAGAAGTCACTTGAGTTAGACCTTGTAGGCCAGACTCTTTAGTTAGCATGTTGTTGATTTGCTCAACAGAGTAACCTAGTGCGTCATGTAGGTGGAAAACGATCGCAGGATCGATATCACCACAACGAGTACCCATTACTAGACCTTCAAGAGGAGTAAGACCCATAGAAGTATCTACAGATTCGCCGTTCTTGATAGCACATACAGATGCGCCGTTACCTAGGTGACAGTTGATGATGTTAACTTCTTCAACTGGCTTGTTTAGTAGACCAGCTACTTCACGAGTGATGAACAGGTGAGAAGTACCGTGCATGCCGTAACGACGGATACCGTGATCTGTGTATAGGTTGTACGGTAGAGCGTATAGGTAAGACTCTGCAGGCATTGTTTGGTGGAAAGCAGTGTCAAATACAGCAACGTTTTGAAGCTCAGGGAAGTTTGCTTTAGCAGCTTCGATACCGATGATGTGAGCAGGATTATGAAGAGGTGCAAAAGTTGCAGCGTCTTGAATGCCTTTAAGTACTTCATCAGTGATAAGTGCTGATGCAGTAAATTGCTCACCACCGTGTACGATACGGTGACCGATAGCGCCTAGGTTAGCTTTAAGCTCTGGCTTAGAAGCAAGAATAGTTTCTACCATAAATGCTAGTGCTTCTTCGTGTGCTGCACCTTCACCTAGTTGAGCTTCATGTTTGCCATCAAGTTTCCACTTCATACGAGCTTCAGGAAGACCAAGACACTCAGCAAGACCAGTTAAGTGCTCAGCACCAGATTCTGCGTCAACAACCGCAAATTTAAGAGAAGAACTACCGCAGTTTAAAACTAAAACCAGCTTAGACATGTATAAATACCTATTTATTCATCAGTAATTAAAGTTATGCCGTAGTGACATAACAATGACAAATGCAGTTAATTTAAAAATTATTACCGCATTTGCATAAAAAAGTTGGCTATCCTTAGAAAGAGCATTACAGCAGTCCTTGCTGATTTATCCTTTTTTAGCTTATAGTAGAACTACAGCTAAAAAATAAATCAGCGCATAGGATAACGATTGTGCGCTAAGATAACAAAAATATTTTAAGATAATATTAATTCTAATCAAGTTTATTCTCTATTTTTTTGAATAATTAAACTTTTGTTTAGAAATTAAGGGGGCAATATGAGTGAAAACGGTTTTCTATTCCGATTTCGAGACGGTCAGACTTACATGGATGCTTGGCCTGAGCGAAAAGAGTTAGCTCCAATGTTCCCAGAGCAACGAGTGATTAAAGCGACTAAGTTTGCTGTAAAGGTAATGCCAGCTGTTGCTGTTATTAGTGTTCTGACTCAAATGGCTTTCAATAATACTGCCGCGTTGCCGCAAGCGATTATTATTGCTCTATTCGCACTAAGTATGCCATTACAAGGGTTTTGGTGGTTAGGTAATCGAGCAAATACAGTATTACCACCAGCATTAGCAAATTGGTATCGTGAGTTATATCAAAAAATTATTGAATCAGGGGCTGCATTAGAGCCAATGAAGAGCCAACCACGTTATAAAGAGTTAGCTAACATTTTAAATAAGGCGTTTAAACAGTTAGATCGTAGTGAATTTGAACGTTGGTTTTAATGAAATATTAGTATAAATTGCTCACAGCAATCCCTTTAAAAGGTAAAAATGAGAGCTGAACGTTTAAGAGTAGCCTTAGATGTTCGGCTTTCTTGTCCGTGATGACTGACAAGTTGTCAGTCATTTTTAACGCTTAAATGATACTCAATAATGAAGTTTATTAAGGATAAGTTTGATTTCATCGATGGTGTTTTCACAATAAGCATAAAGTGTATTTTGTTTTTTTAACAAAACATATTTATTAGTTGTATATATGAAAAATTATTCATTAAAGAAAAAAATTCTTTTTATTACCCTTTTGTCGCTAGTTTCTGTTGTTTTTCTTCTTTCTTGGCAGAGTTACTCTGAGCAAAAAAAACATGTGTATGAAACGGCATTACAACAATTAAATCGCCTTTCTGATCTGCACTCAACAAAAATTGATGAGTGGATGAACTTTAGAATAAATATTGTAAATGGTTTAGCTAATCACAAAAATGATAGCGAAGATTTACTGTATTTGGCACAAAGTTCAGGTGGGTTTTTAATTAGTTATTATACTTATTATGATGGCCGTTTGCTTACGTCTGATCCAACTCTTGACGTAACAGACTTAGATCTACGTGATGCCGATTGGTATATGGATGCTCAAAAGCAAAGCTCAACGTTAGTAACCTCGCCTTATCTAGAGCCAATTTTAAAAGATACAGTAGTGACAATAGCAAAAGCCACTGATGATGCAGTTGTGGCATCGGATTTATCAATTGCTACTCTAATTAAGCAAGTATCAGAAATGGCTTTACCTGATAATGGGGAAGCCTTACTTATTGATAAAGACGGTAAGATCATTGCCTACAAAAATAAAGAGTTAGTTCAAAAATCAATATCGAAAGTGAGTGCTCAACTAAATATCCAACAGGTAGAACAAGCATCTAAAAATAAACAACTTACTCAAGTGATCTTTGATTCTCAAGGCAAAGATAAATTGGTTTGGGCAATAACAATCCCAGATCTTAATTGGACGTTATTACTTGCGATTGATAAAGAAACATTAGACGCGCCATTAAAAGTACAATTAACCAATCAGTTATTGAGTGCAGGTATTGTTTTGTTACTTAGTATTCTTATCATGGTTTATGTTATGAATGTGATGTTTGCTCCATTATTACGAATTACGCATGCATTAGGTACTATTGCTAATGGTAATGGCGATTTAACACAGCGCTTAAAAATCGAATCTCATGATGAAATTGGTGAATTGGCAAACAGCTTTAATGTATTTACAGATAGCCAACACGCTCTGATCCGTCATATCAATCAACAAAGTGTGGATTTAGAAAAAGACGCGTCACATGGTGTGGAAAATAGCCAATTAACAATGAAGAGTTTAGCAAGTCAGCAAGAACATCTGATTTCTGTAGCAACAGCGATGAATCAAATGTCCGGAGCGGCGAGCGATATCGCGATGAATGCTGCACAAACAGCGACGGCAGCACAGCAATCAACGAAAAATTCTGAAGATGGATTAACGTTAGCGAGTTCGACACGCCACTCTGTTCAACAATTGGCTCTTGAAGTATCAAATACGACAGATGTGATTAGTGAGTTAAATAGCCATGTAAATTCTATTTCTGGGATTTTGGTAACGATTCAAGCTATTGCAGAACAAACGAATCTATTGGCATTGAATGCGGCGATTGAAGCAGCTCGTGCTGGTGAGCAAGGCCGAGGTTTTGCCGTTGTTGCAGATGAAGTTCGTGTATTATCGAAACGAACACAAGATTCAACGCAAGAGATTTATTCAATGATTGAAACATTGCAAAAATCGACAAGTAAAGTAGTTGAGGCAATGGAGTCAAATAAACAAACGGTTGAAGGAACAGTGAATGACATCGATCATCTAGCTGAAAGTTTGAATGAAAGTAACCAAGCTATTTCATTAATTTCAGATATGGCGACTCAGATAGCTACTGCTGCAGAAGAACAAAGCCAAGTGATTCTTGAAATGAATGATAATACGATGACGATAAAAGAGACCAGTGAAGATATCATGTTATCGGCTCAGAGCAGCCTAGGCCAAGCTCAAGAGCTAAAAATGCATGCTGATTCATTAAATGAGCAAGTATCTCAGTTTAAGATTTAACGAAAATATGCCAGTAAGAGTTTACGTACTCTTGCTGCTTATATTAATACAAAAATGCCGCTAACTCACGTTAGCGGCATTTTTTATTCGGCTAGGTTGTTGATATTACATACGCTCTAGCGTTTCAATACCTAATAGGTCTAGACCTTGTTTGATTGTTTTAGCGGTTAGTGCAGCTAGTTTCAGGCGGCTTTGCTTAACCGCGTCATCTTCATTGTTAAGAATTGGACACGCTTCGTAGAAACTAGAGAATTGACCAGCAAGTTCAAATAGGTAAGCACACATTAAGTGAGGTTGACCTTCACTTGCTACTGCTTGAACGGCTTCTTCAAATTGCATTAACTTAGAAACAAGTGCTTTTTCTTTCTCGTCAGAGATCTTAACTTCACCCGTTAACTCATCCATAGACAAGCCAGCTTTGCTGAAGATAGAAGCAACACGAGTGTAAGCATATTGCATGTAAGGCGCTGTGTTGCCCTCAAATGCAAGCATGTTGTCCCAATCAAAGATGTAATCTGTCGTACGGTGCTTAGAAAGATCAGAGTACTTAACTGCTGCCATTGCAACCGTAGTCGCAATTTTTGCTTTTTCTTCAGCAGATAGATCTTTGTTTTTCTCTTCGATTAGTGTGGTTGCACGTTGCTCTGCTTCATCAAGAAGATCAGCCAGACGAACCGTACCACCTGCACGAGTTTTAAATGGACGACCATCTTTACCTAGCATCATACCAAACGCGTGATGCTCTAAAGATACGCTCTCAGGAACATAGCCCGCTTTACGAACAATAGTCCATGCTTGCATTAGATGTTGGTGTTGACGAGAATCGATGAAGTAAAGAACACGATCAGCATTCAGCTCTTCGAAACGGTATTTAGCACAAGCAATATCAGTGGTTGTGTAAAGGAAGCCGCCATCACGTTTTTGAACGATAACGCCCATAGGCTCGCCATCTTTGTTCTTATATTCGTCAAGGTAAACCACTTGAGCGCCATCACTCTCAACCGCTAGACCTTGTTTTTGAAGATCAGCAACGATTGGAGCAAGCATGCTGTTGTACATGCTTTCACCCATTACGTTATCACGAGTCAGTGACACGTTTAGACGATCGTAGTTGCGTTGGTTTTGAACCATAGTTACGTCAACAAGCTTCTTCCACATTTCTGCACAGAACTCATCGCCGCCTTGAAGTTTTACAACGTAGCCACGAGCTGTTACTGCAAACTCTTCGTCTTCGTCATACAGTTTTTTAGATTCACGGTAGAAACCTTCAAGATCAGACAGTTCCATAGAAACTTCGCCTTTCTCTTTTTGAATGCGCTCAAGGTTTGCGATAAGCATACCAAATTGAGTACCCCAGTCACCGATGTGGTTAGCGCGTGTAACGTTGTGACCTAAAAACTCAAGAGTACGAACAACAGCATCACCGATGATAGTTGAACGTAAGTGACCCACGTGCATTTCTTTTGCAACGTTTGGCGCAGAGTAATCTGCAACGATGTTTTGTTGTTTTTCTTTAGCTACACCTAGGCGTTCATCAGCTAATGCTGCTTCTGCTTGTTGTGCTAGAAATTCTTCTGATAAGAAAATATTGATAAAGCCAGGGCCTGCAATTTCAGTTTTGCTAGCGATGCCATCAAGATCCAAAACATCCAGTACTTTCTGAGCAAATTCTCGTGGGTTTGTACCTAGTCGCTTAGCTACGCCCATTACGCCGTTAGCTTGGTAGTCACCAAATTGTGCTTTTGCAGATTGACGAACGGCGGCAGGGCTGCCTGCTGGCGCGCCTGCTGCTTCTAAGGCTTGAGAAACTTTGTCGTTAATAAGTGATTGAATATTCAAAGAGGTTATCCTTCATATCGCTGTTAAACAGGAATGCTGTTGCATGGAAAGCAAAATAGTGGGTAATAATAGCAATAAAACAGGGGATATTTAATAGTTTCTGTTATTTTTTATTGCAACTTAGGGGCTATTTTTCGAAAGGTTCTAAACATCAAGTAAAGAGGTTGATACAATTCGGTTTCTCCTTTTTACCGTTAGGTTGCCTTCATGTCATCACTATTATTAAAACAGCAACAATTAGAGCCTCAGCAATTGATTACTGCCTTGCCTTCTTTCATTGGGAGGATTCAAGCATTACTGGATGTATTAGAGATTGATTTAACTCAATATCAAGCAGATCATATTGCCCTACGAATTAATGATCGAGAGGTTGCAGAAGCCGCTCATCAAGCGTGGTTACAACAAGCTGAAGAATGGTCAAATAATGAGATCAATGGTCGCCCAATCATTGCACTAGGCTTTAATCAACCTTTAGAGGTTAGTGGTTGGTCTATTGAATGTTTAGAGTTGCCATATCCGAGCGGAAAAAGTTACCCGCAACAAGGTTGGGAGCATATAGAGTGGGTGATCCCATGTGCTGTAGATTCTCAAGAGGCGTTTTTAGATTACGTATTAAAAACCTTCCCAACGCTAAAAGAGAAGTGGGATAACTTAGTGTCTTTGGGTGTAAAAGTTAAACAGAGTTGTCCATCAGGTGATGCAGAGCGAATTGCAAATTATACCGTTGCTTTTAAATATCAAGGTGTATGTATAAAGCTTCATCCACATAGCCTCAAAGCGGTTATCGAGAGTGAGCAGGCCTAAATAGGCTTAATATCTAAAAAATATAAAAGGCATCCAATCCAGAGTTTGGATGCCTTTTTTAGGTATTTATCTATTATGAAGATTTACTGAGCTAATGGCTTACATAATTCAGCGACCACTTTTAAACGGCGCTCTGGTTCAGCAACAAAAGGGTTTTCTTCATCCCACGCATAACCTGCCAAAATAGCACAGATCATTTGTTTAATTTTAGGGTTTGAATCTTCATGGAAGATAACATCTTGGAATGACCCTTCGTACCAACCTTCCACATAGCAACGGAAGGTATTTACGCCCTTCATTAGTTTATCTGAGTAATCAACCTGCCAATCAACCTCTTCTTGGTTAAATTGCTTAATCAACGACTCTGCAGCTAACTCTGCCGATTTCATCGCAATGGTTACACCAGAAGAAAATACAGGGTCAAGAAATTCACCAGCATTACCTAAAAGTGCAAAGTTACGATCAAACAGTTTGGTGACATTGGCTGAATAACCCATGATCTCACCACATGGATTTGGGTACTCGGCATTGGCAAGTAATTGCTTGAGGTTGTTATCCTCAGTTGCCAGTTGTTTTAATGCCTCGAGATTATCACTAGGGTAATCTGCAAAAAACTCAGGCTCACCAACCACACCAAAAGAACAGGTTCCATTACTGAATGGGATTAGCCAGTACCATACTTGCGTGTTGATTGGATGTACAGAAATAAGGATTTTATCTCTGTCATAGTTTTCGTTAACAATATTGTCAGTAATGTGGGTGAAAATGGCTTTTCGTGGTGGTAAGCAAGACGGTTCTTCTAGGTTTAACAATCTTGGTAATACACGACCGAATCCACTTGCATCTAAGATAAAATCTGCTTCAATGTTATAAGGGTTACCTTGAGTATCTAACACAGAAAGGATCGCTTTAGGTTGAGAGACATCAACATCAGTAATTTCATGTTGGTAACGAATGTCTACCCCTTGCTCTTGAGCACTGTCAGCAAGCACTTTATCAAAGTTACCACGCTGAACCTGATAAGTGGTTCCTGCACCCTCTGAAAACTTATTAGTAAAATCAAATGAAGTAAACGAACCATCAAAATGAAAAGCGGCCCCATTCTTATATTGAAAATTGGCTTTTTCTACAGCCTCAAGCATTCCTGCTTTTTTAATTGATTCCATGCAGGCAGGAAGCAAACTCTCACCAATTGAAAAGCGAGGAAATGTAGATTTCTCTAAGATGATGCAATTAATATTGTGTTTTTTTAATAACGCAGCAGCAATCGAACCTGACGGACCGGCACCAATAATAGCAACTTGAGTTGATTCTGAGTTGATTGATTGTTTTGATAGCACAGATGGCTCCTATTTAGCTCTAAGCTCAAGTAGTGAATGACCTAAACCAATATTATTAGTTTGCTCAGCAACGGCAAAACCTGCTTCTTCAATAATTTCTAAGAAATCGCTGCAACGATAGAAGCGACTATTACCGTTAGCTAAACAGGTGAAGTATAGTGACGTCGCATTTAAGCTATATGATGCAGCATCGTATTTTTGCTCATCCCAAAATAGCTCAAGAATATAAACGGTTGCATCAGCAGACATTGCGGCACGAACGCGTTTTAGAATGCTTAAAATCTCCATAGGGGAGAAGCAATCTAAAAATTGGCTCATCCACCACACATCAGCACCTTGAGGTAAAGGCTGTGTTTTATCTAGCATGTTAGTTGGATGACCATTAATACGATCAGCAAAGCCTTGTTGTTCTGCATTTTTTAGGGCCATTTCGATCTGTTGTGGCAAATCAATAATCGTGACATTCACATCTTGATCGTAGTTACAGCATTGCAGTGCCCATTTACCCGTGTTACCACCAATATCAAAAAGACGCTTAGGTTTTTTGCTTAATACTTTTTCTAATAAAATAGGAAATGAACGGTCAGAATAGAAATGATCAAACTTAAACCAGCTCTCTTTTGCTTTTTCTGGCAGTCGAGATAAGCCTTCATAGATAGTTGGCCAATCCCCAAGCTCTTTCAAGCCAGCAGGAGTGCCCTCCTGAATTGCTTCTGTTAGGTGCATCATTGCGGCATAGCAAACATCGGCAGTGAAATCTAAATTCGCATTAGTCATGCCATCGTGCAATAAAAAATGCCCAAGATTAGCAAGTACGTAATTTGGCTCATCCCATGTCACAATATGTGCGCTAAGTGCCATATCAAGAAGGACTTTAACGCCATATTCAGAGACGCCAGTCTCTTGAGATAATTGAACGGCATTTAAGCCTTGATCAGTTGCTTTATCTAGCGCGGCAAGAATACCAAGATCTCTGAGAGTACGAGCGGTTTGAAAAACGATAGGGGCAAAAGAAAGTTTCTGTGCTTCTGTTTTTGCTTCTAGTGCATTAAAAGGGTCGTTTTTATATTGAGTCACGAAATTAGCCATAGTGTTAGAAGATGAAAATGATCATATCAGTGGTGCTGAGACAAACTTTGTTTAAAAGCAAGAAACCACTGATATTTATTAAAGTTCAATAGATTAGTCGATAATATTGGAGACTTTATTATCCTTAAATTCAACGTTAAAGGTGTTAAATCTATTTTTCCAATATCGCCACTTATTGCTATTTAAGTCAGGAGTTTTATGCTCTGGTGGGAAGCCAATCGCATATTTAACCCCTTCTTTAGTCATCCCTTCTGTAACTACTCCTTTTTTTATCCCTTTTTGATCCAGAGCACTGAGTTTTTTTATTTTTGAGTTATTACATTCAGTACCAAAATAATGACTTAGATATTTAGAAAAATCAGGGGAGGATTTGTGTTTCGTTAAGTTATATTGCTTATCTGTACTGCTAATTTTGAAGGTTAAATTTTTATTTGTCACATCAACAATATTAACTTGAGTACAAACGGGAATTAAACCATCTTGTTGAAAGTTAACAGAATAAAGCTTCATTCTTTTTTCATCAGGATGCAGGTTTACTAAGGTGTAAACCGGTTTGTTGGTTTGAATTAAATCTTCACCAGTTACTTTATCCGTCAGAGGAATAACGCCTGCACAACCGGATAGTATAATGGCGGCAGTAGCGAGTAAGCATGGTTTGTAAAATGACATAATTAATCCCTTATTATTTATTTTCATATTAATTTACCGTATGGCTTGCCACTTTTGTATTTGCGCCAAGTCACTGAATTCATATATCCTATACGAGTAGGGAAATAAATTGTAATATTTTTACGACTAGATGGACATCATGGCATACGCAAATTTTAACATTATTGATTGGCACGCGATTTCTGCTGGAATAGACACAAAAACAGCGTGGCAGAAATGGCAGAAAACTAATTTCATCTGGCCTGAGGGAGAGAAAGCCCCTGTCGATAAAATCCCCGCGATGGCTCGAAGAAGGATGAGCTCATTAAGTAAGTTGGCGGTTCAAACTGCGCTTACTTTAGTTCAAGAACAAGAGGTTGATTATTTAATCTTTGCTAGCCGTCATGGAGAATTAACCAGAACCTGTGCTTTACTAGAAGACATTTTAAAAGGTGAAGATGCCTCTCCAATGGCGTTTTCTCAATCGGTCCACAATACCGCTGCTGGTTTGTTCACAATTACAGCCAAAAAAGCCATTCCAGTGACTTCGATTGCAGCAGGCGAAAATACATTTCATTCTGCATTAATAGAAGCAGCTGCATATTTGAGTGATAACTCGGATCACCGTGTTTTAGTTATTGACTTTGATGAGCCACTTCCGTCACATTATCAAGAATTTGAACAACAAGAGTATCAGGGCTACGCTTTTGGTCTTATATTGAGTGCGGGTGATGATTTTTCTCTACAATGGAACAATAAACCCTCAATCAAATCGGGTGTAATGCCTCATGGCTTGCAATGTATTTCTAAGTTAGTAGGATCGCAGTCTCAATGGATGATAGAGAGCTCTTCAACACAATGGACATGGACGCATAAATAACACATGACTTTGATTTTACGTATTGATAAATGCTGGCGAATTGTGGCCACTGGATTCTGTTTTTCTTTATTTGGAATTGGTGCGCTTTGCTTAACGTTTATTATTTTTCCGCTATTAACGTTTACAGCGAAAAATGCCAAACAACGTGAAATAAGAGTCCAGGCGATTATACAAAGAAGTTTTCTTCTCTTTTGTAAAACAATGCATTATAGCCGCGCGATTAAATATCAATTTGATGGTGCTGAACGCTTGCAGGACGATAAAAATTGTTTGATTGTCGCAAATCACCCCAGTTTGATCGATTATGTTTTAATTGCTTCACAATTGAAACAGTGTGATTGTATTGTTAAAGCGGCTCTATGGCATAATCCGTTTATCCGCGGGATTGTTAGAGCGGCAGGTTATATTCCAAACAGAGAGCCTGAAGCATTTTTAGAAGAGTGCTCAGAGAAGTTAAATTCTGGAAATGTGCTATTGGTTTTTCCAGAAGGAACCCGAACGACGCCAGGGATTACCTCTAAGCTTCAGCGTGGGGCTGCTCAAATAGCGGTGCGTAGCGAAAGTGATATACGCATTGTTCATGTAACAGTCACGCCAAGTTTTTTAACCAAAGAAGCTAAGTGGTATCAAGTACCTGATGTCCGTCCTTTTTTTCATATTGAAGTGAAAGAAAAGGTCGCCATTGCCCCTTTTATCGATGGCGCTGATTCACCTTCTTCAGCGGCTCGAAACGTGAATCGATTTTTAGATACAGCTTTGTATCCTCAAAATGAATTTAATACATCAAAAGAAAATAAGTAGGTCATTGATGGAAGCACTACACAACGAAATTAAGTTATTAATTATTGAAGCTCTGAATTTAGAAGATATCTCAGTAGATGATATTGAAACTGACGCACCATTGTTCGGTGACGGTTTAGGGTTAGATTCAATCGATGCTCTAGAGTTAGGTTTAGCCATCAAGAAAAAATACAGCTTAGTATTGGATGCTGATGACACTCAAACCCGTGAACATTTTGCGTCAGTAGCAAACTTAGCGGCATATATTACTGCAAATAAAGCGTAAGAGAGTAAGTCATGACAGAGGTAAATAGAGAGCAAGTATTAGAGCAAGTGACAGCTGCACTGGTTGAATTATTTGAAATCGATGAAGCGGATATCACGCCTGAAGCTCAACTATATACTGATCTAGATTTAGACAGTATTGATGCGGTTGATTTAGTGGTTCACTTACAAAAAGTAACAGGTAAAAAAATTAAGCCAGAAGAGTTCAAAGAAGTTCGCACTGTTGATGACGTGGTTAACTCAGTAGCAGCGTTGCTAAAATAATGCGTTGGCTGACGGTACTGTCAGCCATTGCACTGCTTGCTTATCCGCTAGCGGTTTACTACGGTCTCCAGTTTGGTGGGATAACGACGGTAGCGGGCGTGCTAGCGGTGTTGTTTTTGGTGCGAATGGTTGGTGGAAAACAAGTTCCAATAAAAGAGCTTAAATACATTGCTATGATCAGTGGTGGGGCAGGAATTATTCTTGCTGGATTGGGCTGGTTATTTCGATCAGAAGGGTGGTTCACCTTTTACCCTGTGATCGTTAATGTTGTCATGTTCACTGTCTTTTTTTGGACGCTATTTCAATCTCAAAGCATGATAGAGCGTTTTGCTCGCCTTCAAGAACCAGAGCTTCCGCCGAGTGGCGTGGCCTACACTAGAACCGTAACCAAAGTGTGGTGTGTTTTTTTTGTAATTAACGGTTCGATTTCACTCTCTACTTGTTTTTTAGAGATAAAAGTATGGATGTTGTATAACGGTTTTATTAGCTATTTACTGATAGGGACTTTATTTGTCACTGAATGGCTAGTGCGTCAATGGATAAAGAGAAAAGAAGCATGACCTACACAGCACTTTCCCATCTTACCAATCAAGACAACCTAACTCATAATGTGTGTTTTGATGAACAACACACCTACGTGAGTTATCCGCAGTTTCAGCATGATGTGCAACGAGTGTGTGGTTATTTATCTCATCAACCAGAAAAAAAATGGGCGTTATGTTTTAGCGACAGCTATCAGTTTTCCGTCTCTTTTCTTGCTTTGGCTCATGCTGGAAAACACATTATTTTACCAGGAAATCATCAACCTGCGGCACTAACTGAATTATCTGAACATTTTGAATCCTTGTTGCATGATGACATAATTCAAGTCATGCCATGCAAACATCATTGCGATTATCAAACCATCAGCGACAATGTTATAAGCGTATTATCCCCGTTAGTGTTAGGTAACATCCGCCTTACTTTATTCACCTCTGGCTCTACTGATACCCCCAAACCAATTGAAAAAACGTTGCAGTTACTGAGTAATGAAATCCAGCAATTGGAACAGTTATGGGGTGACAAGTTAGACGCGACTGAAATTTACAGTACCGTTTCTCATCAACATATTTATGGGTTGTTATTTAGAGTGTTATGGCCCTTGTGTGCAAGTCGTGCGTTCTGTCGAACAAATTTCATTTATCCTGAACAAATTTTATCTCATCAACCAGAGCATAAAAAAACACTCATTTGCAGCCCAGCCTTATTAAAGCGCCTTGCTGATCATGAAGGTTACAATCGCTATCAAATGGTTTTTTCTTCAGGTGGTCCTTTGGTCATTGAAGGAGCTGAGCAAAGTGAAATTAAACTCTCTTTACGCCCATTTGAAGTGTATGGAAGTACTGAAACTGGTGGGGTTGGGTATCGCCAACAAATGGAACCTATGTCGCCGTGGACATTTTTTCCATCTCATCAAGCTCGCTTAAATATTGAGCATTGCCTAGAGTTATTATCCCCCTTTATTGATCAATCATTATGGTATCCGACCAGTGATTACTGTGATTTGTTGGATAATGGACAGTTCATGCTAAAAGGGCGAGTGGATAGAGTCATTAAAATTGAAGAAAAGCGGTTATCACTTACTGAAGTTGAAAAGCGTTTGATGCAACTTGAGTGGATTAATGAAGCGGCCGTGATCCCAATGGAAGAAGCGAAACGTACTGTATTAGCTGCGGTTATTGTTCTTTCCGATACAGGGAACAAATTAATGAAACAAGGCTCTAAAGGTAAGTTTTGGTTAAAATTACGCTCTGAATTAAGAGAGTGGCTAGAGCCGGTAGGCATTCCACGTCGCTTTAGAGCGGTTGAAGAGATCCCATTAAATAGTCAAGGTAAGCGTCAAATGCACGATTTACAGCAGTTATTTAATGATGTTAATGATTAAAAGAAGTACTCATGACAAAACGTAAACCGACCATTATTTCTACGGAAATAGACACAGAAGATCAACATCAGCCAAGTGTTGTTATTACACTACGTGTGGATGATGATATTTGGGATTTTACAGGGCATTTTCCTGGCCATCCATTATTACCAGGGGTTACTCAGGTAGATTGGGCGATTTATTATGGTCAGATGTATCTACAAGCGAATTCTGTTTTTCAAGGCATGGAAGTTTTAAAATTTCAGGAGCCAATCTTACCTAATACAGACGTTGAACTAGAGCTTCGTTGGGTAAAAGACAAAGAAAAGCTGTATTTTACTTTTAGTTCTAAACAAGGCGAGAGCATGAGTAAACACTCCTCTGGCCGAATTTTATTAGGACAATAACATGACAACCTTCCGTCCTTGTTTTCTTATTCCTTGTTATAACCACGGCAAAACTGTCCCGGCGGTAGTTGAATCATTACTGAACTTTGGTTACCCAATGTTAATTGTTGATGATGGCAGTAATACAGAAACAAAACAGATATTAGCGGATGTAGCAGCAAGTAATGAAGGAGTCACTTTAATTACGTTAGCTGAAAACCAAGGCAAAGGCGGCGCTGTTATTGCCGGAATTGAAGCCGCATATCAACAAAGTTTTAGCCATGCGATTCAGATTGATGCTGATGGGCAGCATGATTTAGAGGCTTTACCTAAACTGATTAAAGAGTCAGAAACGTATCCTACCGCATTAATTTCAGGCCAACCTGTTTATGACGAGAGTGTACCTAAGTCGCGTTTATATGGTCGCTATGTTACCCATGTTTGGGTTTGGATTGAGACGCTTTCATTTGCCATTAAAGACAGTATGTGTGGTTTCCGATCTTACCCAATCGGACCAACGATAGGTGTTTTAGAGCGTGTGGTTATTGGTCGTCGAATGGACTTTGATACTGAAATCATGGTTCGTATGTACTGGAATGAAACTGACGTTCGTTTTGTTAATACCCGTGTTATTTATCCAGAAGATGGCATTTCTCATTTTGATGCACTATGGGATAACGTAAAAATTAGCTGGATGCATACAAAACTTGTTTTTGGTATGTTGCCTCGTATTCCGTCGTTGCTTCGTCGCCAACCTGTGCAAGACGATCATTGGTCTTCACACGCTGAGCGCGGTACGATTTTGGGTATTCAATTTCTGCTTTGGATTTACTCAACGTTTGGTCGTGGCGTGTTTTCGGTATTGCTAAAGCCTGTGATGGCGTATTACTACTTACGTGGCGGCTCAGTAAAACAAGCGTCTGATGATTTTATTCAGCAGGTAAATGCATACGCCCGAATTAAAGGCATCACTCTGCCTGAAAAACTTACTCCTTATCGCCACTTGGTGTCATTTGGTGAAACCATGTTAGATAAGTTAGCAGCATGGCGTGGTGATTTCTCAGAGAAAAACTTAACCGTTCATGGTGTTGAATATTATGAGGAATTATTTAAACGTGAAAAAGGCATTGTTATGCTCGGCTCACATTTAGGTAATTTAGAGTTATGTCGAGCATTAAGTCGCCGTCATAAAAATTTAAAAATTAATGCGTTAGTATTTACTGAACATGCTGAGCGTTTTAATGCCGTCATGAGCACCGTGAATCCTCAATCAGATATCAATTTAATTCAGGTCAGTAAAATGGGGCCAGATACCGCCATTTTATTGCAACAGAAAATTGATGCCGGTGAATGGATTGTGATTGTGGGAGACAGGACCTCTGTCACCAAAGAAGATCGCGTTATTTGGGCGGATTTCTTAGGTAAACCAGCACCGTTCCCGCAGGGGCCATTCATGTTGGCGTCTATTTTAAAGCAACCGGTTTATTTGATGTTTGGATTGCGTGACGATACACAAAAAGATCCCCGTTTTGATGTGTATTTTGAACCGTTTTCAGAACAAATTATTTTACCTCGTGGACAACGAGAAGAGGCTTTGCAAGAAGTCGTACAAAATTATGCCCAGCGTTTGGAGCATTACACATTAAAGGCACCATCACAGTGGTATAACTTTTTTAATTTTTGGCAGTTAACTGGAAAGAAAGATGACAACTAATTCAATTACATTTGGTAAGGGACGTCTGACGATTGAAGACGTTGTTGAGATTGCAAATGGTGCAAATGCACAATTAAATAACGCTGACGAATTCACTGCTAAAATTGATCGTGGTGTTGAGTTTCTTGAACGACTTCTAAAAGAAGAGGGCGTTATCTATGGCGTAACGACGGGTTATGGTGATTCTTGTACGGTTGCGATCCCTATGGATTTAGTGGATGAGCTACCATTACATTTAACACGTTTCCACGGCTGTGGTTTAGGTGAAAATCTAGATGAGCAACAATCTCGTGCGGTGTTAGCCACTCGTTTGTGTTCTTTATCTCAAGGCGTTTCAGGCGTCACGCACGATTTGTTAAATCAAATTGTCACCCTAATTAATCATGGAATTTCACCGCGCATTCCTCAAGAAGGCTCAGTGGGCGCAAGTGGTGACTTAACGCCGTTATCATATCTTGCGGCGGCATTAATTGGTGAGCGTGAAGTTATCTATAAAGGTGAGATCCGAGCAACGGCTGATGTGTTTAAAGAGCTGAACATCACACCAATTAAACTGAAACCGAAAGAAGGTTTAGCGTTAATGAATGGTACGTCAGTAATGACGGCATTGGCGTGTTTAGCGTATAAACGAGCTGAGTACCTAGCGCAAATGGCAACCAAGATCACCGCAATGGTATCTGTTGGCATGCAGGGCAATGACTTCCATTTTGATGAAGCCTTATTTGCGGTAAAACCGCATCCAGGCCAACAACAAATAGCATCATGGTTACGTTCTGATTTACATAATGAAACGCCACCAAGAAACAGTGATCGCCTACAAGACCGTTACTCTCTACGCTGTGCGCCACACGTAATTGGTGTTCTGCAAGATAGCCTACCGTTCTTACGCCAAATGATTGAGAACGAATTGAACAGTGCTAACGATAATCCAATTATTGATGGTGATAATGAGCGTGTTCTTCATGGCGGTCATTTCTACGGTGGTCATATTGCGATGGCGATGGACATGCTCAAAACAGCGGTTGCTAACATTGCTGATCTACTGGATCGTCAAATGGCACAGTTAATGGATTATAAGTTTAATAACGGCTTACCATTCAACCTAACTGGCGCAACGGGCGCTCGTAAACCTATTAACCATGGCTTTAAAGCGGTACAAATTGGTATCTCAGCATGGACAGCCGAAGCGCTTAAAGGCACGATGCCAGCAAGTGTATTCTCACGTTCAACAGAGTGTCATAACCAAGATAAAGTGAGCATGGGTACTATTGCGTCACGTGATTGTTTACGTGTACTTCAGCTAACAGAACAAGTTACCTCTGCCTCTCTACTAGCGGCGACTCAAGCGTTAGTGCTACGTGAGAGACAAGGTGAGTTAAGTGATGACGAGCTAAGTGTTGAGTTAAAAACCATGCGTGATGCGGTGTTGTCTGAGTTTACCTTTGTGGATGAAGATCGCCCATTAGAGCAAGATTTACGTAACTTTATTGATAAAATTCAACAACAACATTGGACACTGTACTAATGTCAAACTCTGTGGTTAATATTGAAGATAAAAGCGACACACTTGAAATCAAAGCATTAAGCACAGAAGTGTTGATCACCACCGCCTTTCAGGATGCCGATCCTATGGGCGTGGTGTATCACGGTAACTATTTTCGTTTCTTTGAAAAAGCACGTCATGAAATGCTTGAGAAGATAGGGTATAGCTACCGAGAGATGATGGCATCAGGCTATGTTTGGCCCATCATTGACACTCGTGTGAAATACGTAAAATCGATTCCTTATGATCATAAGATCCGAGTGGTGGCCACACTAACTGAATGGGAAAACCGTATGCGTGTAGATTACGTTATTTATGATGCTGATTCAGGCGTTAGAATGACCAAAGCTCACACCATGCAAGTTGCAGTTTCAATTGAAACTGAAGAGATGAGCTTTGTCTCACCTCGTATATTTACGGATAAAGTAGAGGCTTACCAACGTGGGTAATTTTAAACATTACTGTGCATTATGGATTGCTGTGGGCTTTTTATTATTTAGCGTGAATAGCTTTGCTTTTGGCATTAGTGATTTACAACAGCAATTAGCACAATCGACACTGGTTCGTGGTGAGTTTCAGCAAGTTCGAACCATGCAGATGTTTAATCAACCTTTATCAACATCAGGCACTTTTTTGTTGGATCATGAAAAAGGGCTATTGTGGCAACAAACCAAGCCATTTCCAATTAATCTAACATTAACTCAGAACAAACTTCGCCAATCAATTAATGGTGAAGCTCAAGTAATGAATGATTCTGATAACCCGATGGCGTTCTATTTTACGCGTTTATTTTTGTCTTTGTTTAAAGGCGACACTGACGCGATAAAAGAGAATTTTACATTGCAACTTTCAGGCGCGAAAGACGGTTGGACATTGCTACTTATACCAAAAACCTCACCAATCGATCGTGTATTTAAGTCAATTAAGATTGAAGGTGAACAGTATCTGAACCGAGTTGTATTAAGTGAAGTTCGTGGCGATGTTACTGAAATGGTATTTACTCAGCAATCCACTCAACCAAACACCTTAACTGAAAAAGAGTTAGCTGCATTTGCCTTTTAACGGTATTAAATAGATGATAATGAAACCGCGTTTGCTGGCGTTAATTTGGTCATTGGTATTGCTGATAATCTTGGGTGTGTTTGGCTATCAAGCCAGCACCAAAAGTGCATTACCGATTGAAACTAATATCCTAGCGCTACTGCCAGAGAATCAACAAGATCCGGTCGCTCAACAAGCCTTTGATAATATTGCCAACACCATGAGCGATAAAGTGGTGTTTGTCCTACATCAAACACAGGGCCAAGATAAAACACTGATTACAGCGGTTGATAGTTTTAGCCAAGCCTTAACTGAATTGCCGATGTTTGATTCAGTGACGGCAACGGTGAGTGAAGATCAGCAGCAGGCGTGGGGTCAATACTACTTTCCTGCGCGAGCACAATTGCTAAGTGATAAACAAAAGCAACAGCTAACGAATAAACCAGAGCAACAAGTACAGAAAGTATTACATGCGTTATACAATCCTTTTTCTGGTGTTACTGGCGCTGAGTTAGAAAGCGATCCCTTTTTACTGTTTCGAGATTATTTATCAGGCTTGGTTCAAAGCTCAGGTAATATCCAAATTGAGAATGGCTACTTAACCGCCACGGTGGATCAACAGAAATACATCGTGATCACCGCCGATCTTGCCGGATCATCCTATCAGCTCTCTTTACAGCAGCAATTGCCTGATTTACTGGCAGTAGAGCAGAAGATAGAAACCCAGTTTGACGTTGATATTCAACATACTGGCGTTATCTTTTATGCAGCTCATGGAACAGAGAGTGCAAAAGGCGAGATCAGCACTATAGGGTTAGGCTCATTGATTGGTATTTTTGTACTGGTTTTAGTGGTCTATCGCAGTACGCTGCCATTAGCGTTAGCATTGTTATCCATAACCACTGGCTTATTCTGTGCCTATGTATTAACCATTAGCTTATTTGGGTCTATTCATTTATTTAGTTTGGTCTTTGGTGCCAGTTTAATCGGTGTCTCGATAGATTATGCATTTCATTTTTTAACTGATCGTTTAAATGCCGGAGCTAAGTGGAACTCTGTCGAAGGCATTAAACAGCTTTTACCTGCAATCACACTGGGCTTAATTACCAGTTTAATTGGCTATCTTGGCATGTTGATTGCGCCGTTCCCTGGCTTACAGCAATTATCCCTCTTTTCTGCGATTGGCTTAACCGCCGCTTATTTTACCGTTGTCTGTTGGTATCCTGTATTAGCCAGTAAGCCGAGTAAGCACCATGTTATTCCTGCTCAACGAGCATTAAGTCAATGGCTATTGGTATGGCAACAACCGCTGATCCGCTTAGTATTGCCACTGAGTCTTTTAATCGCTTCAGTATTTGGGGTAACACAGGCGAAATACGATGATGATATTCGCCAACTTCAAGCGCTTCCTCAAGTATTACAACAGCAAGAAAGAGAGATAAAAGCCATCACCGGTGTGGGTGGATCTCAACAATTATTGTTGGTCAGAGCAAAGACAGAAGAAGCATTATTACAAAAGTTAGAGCGAGTATCAGATAAGCTTGAGCAGGGTGGTAACTTTGGTGGTTTCCAATCCATCAGCCGCTATGTACCCTCACAAAAAACACAACAAGAGAACTATCAGCTTGTGACAGGTTTATATGAAGAGCAAGCGGACGCTTATCAAGAAGTGATACAGCAAAAGCAACCATTAGCAGCATTGCAGCCATATCAAGCATTAACGATAGAGGGCTTTTTAGCATCCTCAATATCAGAGACGGTGGGCTTTTTATGGCTTGGTCATATTGATGAGGTATTTGCTTCGGTGATCACCTTTAATCAAGAAGTAGACAGTGCCACATTGAGTGAATTTGCTAAAAATAATGACGCGACCTATCTCAATAAAGCCGAAGAAATTTCCACTTTATTTGCTCAATACCGTCAACGAATTACCGAGTTGTTATTAATCGCGTATGCGGCAATATTTTTACTGCTATTGCCACGCTATAAAGTCAAACAAGCCTTTTTAATTGTACTGCCTCCGTTTATTGCTGGTTGCGCAGGTCTTGCGGTAACTGTATTAACAGGGGTGCCATTAAATTTGTTTAATCTACTGGCCTTGATGTTGATTTTAGGAATAGGGATTGATTACACCCTGTTTTTTGCCGAGCAGAACAAACAAGTGGATAGCTCTCATAAAGAAAGTACCTTACTGGCGATTTCCTTATCGGCACTAACCACCATTCTTTCCTTTGGATTATTGGCTTTAAGTGAGACCCAAGCCATCCACAGTTTTGGTATTACGGTATTAACAGGTATCATTGTCGCTTGGTTACTTGCCCCACTCAGTCAATTAACACCCTCTCATATTCACAGTAAAAGGGATAGATAATGCAGAGTAAGCCGTTAACATTCCGTTATTTTAGAGTCTTTATTTTGTCGTTTATCCTTATGGGATGTGCATCAAAACCGATCAAACAGCCTAATCAAGTTGAGGTAGCTCAAGGCATCTTTGTTACCTTACCTCAACCTGATGAATATGGCAGTGACTTATCGTTGAGCCAGTTGATCTCGGTGGAGTTTCAAGGATCTAAACAACAGCTTCCTGTTCAATTACAGTTAACGGGTAATGATTTGGTTCTTGCTGGTTTTGCTTCATGGGGCTCTCGGCTACTTAGCTTAGATTATGATGGTTTAACCTTAGATACCTACGTGATGGCAGGGCTTACAGATACGCTTCCGCCTCCAGATCAAGTGTTGTTTAATGTGATGATTACTTTATGGCCTCTGCAAGCGTGGCAGTCACCACTTGATAGCATTGATTGGACATTAACTGAAAATGGCAATCATCGAGTATTACGTGATGATGCAGGTAATCTTGTACTTGATGCAACCTATGACTCTATCAGCGACAAATTTAGTGGAGATATTATTTTAAACAGTCCAAATTTGGGCTATGTGATCACCATTAAAACTTTTTCACATTCACAAGAAACACAAACTCAAAAGAATAATGGATAAATAAAATGAGTGACTTTCCTGTCTATATTCATGCCTGTGGTTCGCATTCCGCATTAGGCAAAGAGATGGCTGATATACATCAGACTCTTCAAGGAACTAAAGCGCCATCAATGAGAGTTGAAGAGGGATGGCTGAACGATGGAAAATCGACCGTTGTTGGAAAAGCAGAAGGTGAATTGCCAGCCGTTCCATCACGATTAGCCACATTTGATACACGAAATAACCAATTAGTACTTTCAGCATTACAGCAAATTGAAGCTCAAATTCAGCAAGCAAAAGAAAAGTACGGCGCTGATCGTATTGCTGTGGTGGTAGGGACAAGTACTTCAGGGATCTCTGATGGTGAAGTCGCGCTAAGTGCTAAGCTAAATACTGGCGAGTTTTCTGATGGCTATCATTATCACAAGCAAGAGCTGGGTAATCCTGCGGAATTTATCGCAGAGTATTTAGAGCTTACAGGTCCAACGTATGCAATTTCAACCGCGTGTTCTTCTAGCGGTCGCGTGTTTTTATCAGCAAAGCGATTATTAAAATCAGGCTTTGTGGACGCGGTTATCGTTGGTGGCACAGATACGTTATGTAAGTTAACGCTGAACGGTTTTAATAGCCTTGAAGCGTTATCAAATACGCCTTGTTTGCCATTTAGTCCAAATAGAAAAGGGATTAACATCGGTGAAGCAAGTGCGTATATGCTACTGAGCGCAGAGCAAAAAGACTCCGATGATCCCATTGCTCTATTAGGTGCAGGTGACAGTTCAGATGCGCATCATATATCAGCACCTCATCCAGAAGGAAAAGGCGCGATAGAAGCGATGGAGAAAGCTTTAAAAGATGCAGGACTTAATGCTACGGACATTGGCTACATTAATGCTCACGGTACAGCGACACCATTGAATGATGCGATGGAATCGAAAGCGGCGCATGCTGTTTTTGGTTCTCAAACACCAATCAGTTCAACTAAGCCATTAACCGGACATACGCTAGGGGCTGCGGGTATCATTGAGGCTTCAATTTGTTGGCATATACTCAAATTCAATTTAGCATTACCTATGCAAATCAACGATGGTGAGATTGATCTTGAATTAGCCGAGATTAACTTAGTTCAAAGTCAGAGTTTAGAAAAGAAAGCGATCATCAGTAACTCTTTTGCTTTTGGTGGCAATAATATTAGTTTAATTTTTGGGTATCATTCATGAGCCGTATTCCAGATTTAATCGACCTTTTACCTCATGATATGCCATTAGCTTTAGTTGATGAGTTGATTGATGTACAAGAGTTGTCTATTCATTGTCGAGTGACTATCAGTGATAAGAATATTTTCTTTAATCATGAAACCAAAACACTTCCGGCGTGGGTAGGCATTGAGTTCATGGCACAAAGTGTTGCTGGTTGGTCAGGTTATCACGCATGGAAAAAGGGCAATAAGCCACCGATAGGCTTTTTGCTCGGTAGTCGTAAATACCAAGCGGAGTGCAGTGAGTTTCAACAAGGCGACACACTCGACATTTTTGCAGAGCAAATACTTGAGAATAATGGCATGGCGGTATTCAGTTGTTATATTGAATCAAAAGGTCAGCAAGTGGCTTCGAGCCAGCTTAATGTATTTGTACCAACAGAAGAAAAATTAGAAGAGCTTCTCGCTCCTAAGCAAGACAAGCAGTAGAGGGAATAATGACAAGACAAGTATTAGTGACCGGAGCCAGTAAAGGCATTGGTCGCGCTATCTCAGAGCAGCTAGCAAAAGATGGGTTTTATGTAGTTGTTCACTATATGAGTGATCAAGCAGGCGCAGAGCAAACACTAGCAACGATTGAAGAAAACGGTGGCTCAGGGCGCTTAATTCAATTTGATATTAGCGATCGCGCACAGTGTAAAGAGAGATTAGAAAACGATATTGAAATTCATGGTGCGTATTATGGCGTTGTGAGTAATGCAGGTATTACTCGTGATACGGCATTCCCAGCAATGACAGAAGAAGAGTGGGATGGAGTTATTCATACCAACTTAGACAGCTTCTACAATGTACTTCACCCTTGCGTAATGCCTATGGTTCAACTACGTAAAGGTGGCCGTATTGTGACACTAGCGTCAGTCTCTGGCATTGTGGGTAACCGTGGGCAAACCAACTACAGCGCCGCTAAAGCGGGTGTTATTGGTGCGACTAAATCGTTAGCATTAGAACTAGCAAAACGAAAAATTACCGTAAACTGTGTCGCACCAGGTTTGATTGATACTGGCATGGTTGATGAGCATGTAAAAGAGCATGCATTACCACAAGTACCACTGCGTCGTATGGGGGATCCAGAAGAAGTTGCAGGGCTTGTGAGTTACCTTATGTCAGATGTTGCAGGTTATGTGACTCGCCAAGTTATTTCTATTAATGGTGGTTTAGTATGAGTCGTCGTGTAGTTGTAACTGGCATGTCTGGTGTTACCGCTTTAGGTAGTGATTGGAACACGGTAGGCGAAAACCTTCGTAAGTGTGAAAATGCCACCCAATACATGCCAAGCTTTGAAGTCTATGATGGCCTAAATACCAAGCTTGCTGCCCCGATTGATGACTTTACGTTACCAAAGCATTACACCCGTAAAAAGATCCGTTCAATGGGTCGAGTATCACTATTATCTACTGTTGCTTCTGAGCAGGCACTAGAGCAGAGTGGTTTGATTGGTAATGACGTTTTAACCAACGGTCAAACGGGTATTGCTTTTGGATCATCGACGGGCTCAACAGACGCTGTTGGTGCATTCGGTGTCATGCTGAGTGAGAAAAGCACCAAGGCTATTACTGCAACGACTTACGTAAAAATGATGCCTCATACCGCAGCAGTAAATGTGGGTTTATTCTTTGGTTTACGTGGGCGTGTTATCCCAACAAGCAGTGCGTGTACGTCAGGTAGTCAAGCGATTGGTTACGCGTATGAAGCCATTAAACACGGTTATCAAACCGCAATGGTTGCTGGTGGTGCTGAAGAGTTATGCCCAACAGAATCGGCGGTATTTGATACTCTGTTTGCAACAAGCTTAAAAAATGATGAGCCTAAAACCTCACCTAGTCCATATGATCAAGACCGTGATGGTCTCGTGATTGGTGAAGGGGCAGGTGCATTAGTATTAGAAGAATATGAACACGCCAAAGCTCGTGGCGCGACCATCTATGCTGAGTTAGTTGGTTTTGCGAGTAACTGTGATGCAGCCCATGTAACACAGCCTCAAATGGAAACCATGCAACTGTGTATGGAAATGTCATTAAAAGACGCGAACTTATCACCAGAGAGCATTGGTTACGTATCAGCTCATGGTACAGCGACTGAGCGTGGTGATATTGCAGAAAGTACAGCAACAGAAAACGTATTTGGCTCATCTATGCCAATCAGTTCACTGAAGTCTTACTTTGGTCATACGCTAGGGGCTTGTGGTGCGATTGAAGCGTGGTTATCGATAGAGATGATGCGTGACAATTGGTTTAGCCCAACCTTGAACTTGAATAATGTGGATGAGCGCTGTGGCAAGCTTGATTACATTACAGGCACAGGCCGTGAAATCGATTGTGATTACATCATGAGTAATAATTTTGCGTTTGGTGGCATTAATACATCGCTAATCTTTAAGCGTTGGACTGAAGCCTAGAAATAGCAGATAAGAAAAAACCGGTGAGGGGGAATTCACCGGTTTTTTTGTATCTTCAGATTGAGTATATCGAAGACAGTATAACTAATACAGCTTGATTAGTTTACCCAATCACGCAGTGTGAATGTTAATTCGTGATCTTGACCTTTAAGGATCAAGTTTTCTTTAGTTAGCGTAATGTCACTCCAAGTCGATAATGTTGCTGATACCGCTTGTTCAGTTGCCATTGCATCACCCATACACATTTTCATTGTCATTCCCATTTTTTCAATGCGGAATTGACCTTCTTCATTTAGCTCACCTTGGCCAAAGAAGTTGTTACAGCCAGCGTTACCATTAGCTGTCATTTTTTCGCCGATTTCAAGACGAGGTGCTTCCATTTCTTCAGAAGCAACGATGTCTTTACCATTAACTTGCGTTAACTGCCAGTTGTGGTGTTGAAGCATATCAGCAGATACTTGAGCATCAGTCATTACGTTATCGCCATTGCTTGCGCATGCAGCCATTAATACAGGTAGAGATACAGCCACTAATAATTTTTTCATTTTAATTCCTAATAGATTTATGACGTTTTGTTATTTTTTAATATGCAGAAGTATAGGAAAGAATACCTTACTATTGTCAGTAATACGTAAAAAAACCCATCCAATCGCACACATTTTATCAATTAAAATGCAAAGCGAGAAGAAGATATTAGTTTTATGAGAGGGTAGAAGGTGCCCTATAATAATGTGGCAGATAGATTAAAGCCCCGATACTGGTAATATCAGGGCTTTAAAGGGGTGTTATTTCAATTGGTAAGAGAGAAATAACTAATGCAAAAGAGTAAAACAGACTCGAATTAGATGCGGATGAAGTCCATGTGCTCAACTTTAGGCTTAAACGCGTGACGTTGAACGTCTTGCGGCTTAACCTTAACAGTAGCGCCATTGATTACTAGCTCAATTGCTTCGTAAAACTCAGGCTTATCCATTTGGTTGATGATATCACTGTGGATTAGTTCGATTGATACTGGAGCTTCTGTGCCACCGTAAACGATTGCAGGGAATTTACCAGCGTGACGAAGGCGGCGGCTCGCACCCTTACCTTGTTCAGTACGTACTACTGCTTCAAATTTCATAGTCTTTACTCTCAAAATAGTAAAATAAAAAAATGCCATTAAGCTTAGCGACCTAACTTAACAGACTTTTCGTTTCGAAAAAACGAGCGCGAATAATACCATCAGATGATTTATCTAACAACCTATTTTCGTATGTTTTAAATAGTATTTTGCTAATCTAAAGAAACGGCCATTAATATAGAGCATACATGGTATAAATCTTAGTTGGCATTGGATTGATTGATAAAAACGAATGGAGGAAAGTATGAAAAAAATAGGGATAGCTGCGTTATTTTCTTTTTCAGTGATAGCAGCGGATCACGCTCAAGAGATAGAGATCCGACAAGATAATTTTCAGTACCTCGATGCGACCGTTGATTTGTTAGATGATGAATTTGATAAAGACGTATTAGATTGGGATCGCATTATGCCATTAGCCCAAAGTGCGCATTTAACAGTAGAAGATCAGAAAACCCTGTTTCCAGAAGGAAGCGCAGACAACAGCCGAGCACGCACTAAAATTTGGACTCAAAAAGCCGAGTTTGAAGGTAAGTTTAATACCTTATCTCAGCAATTTATCTTAATTAGCGAAGCCGCAATAGAGCAAGATGACGTTGCTGCGCGAGCCGCGCTTGATAAAGCGTTCTCTCAGTGCCGCTCGTGCCACATGAATTATCGTTCACTGTGGTAATCGTGTTTTAAAAGCGGATGATCGTATAAACCGATCACTCTTCAAAGATCTTATCGCGAATTGACCAAAACTTACCTTGTTTACGCGCAATCACAAAGCTCGGTGGACGAAAACGGTGTTGGTTATTCGCGATTTTAATTGCCGTTGTTTCTTCAAATGGGCGGTGTCTATCGACTAAATGAGGGCGCACAAAGTGATCCAAAAATAATTGCTTCTGTTTTTTTGTCGCCATTTGCCATACTTCATGCAGCTCAGAATCATCGTCACCTAAATAAGTCACTTTAAGCTGTGGCTTATCGAACTGATTTTTCCCCGCGGTAAGGATTAAGTCGATGCAGTTGAGGATCCGAGCATCTTTTAATTTTAGTGCTTCTTTTAGCTTTTTATCGGGATCAACCAAGATCGCATCACATTCATGACAAATACGTGCCGCAATATCATTATCTGCACCACATTCATTGCAATATTTGGCTCTAAAACGATAGCCACACTCTTCACGAGTGCCTTCATCGTCTTCAAAATAGCCTTGGCAGCGACGTCCAAAGTGCTCAAGTAAAAAGCCATTACTGTCTAATTTACCCCAGAAGTTATTATTAAAACCACAAGCAGGGCAGGGAATGGTAATAATTTCACTGTTGCTATCAGGTTTGGGATCGCCCACTTCAGGTTGGTAGAGATCGTAGCAATTACCCGCGTAATCTAAAATCGTACATTCTGTTTTTCCTTCCGCTAGACGTAATCCACGACCAATGATTTGTTGGTATAAACTGACAGACTCTGTTGGGCGTAAAATAGCGATTAAATCAACATGAGGGGCATCAAAGCCCGTCGTTAATACCGAGACATTAACTAAAAATTTGGTTTGTTGTTTTTTAAAGCGCTGAATAATGGCATCACGCTCGATAACTTTAGTATCGCCAATCACCAATTCAGATTGCTCTGGCGGCAGTAGTGATAATATTTCTTGAGCGTGTCGCACCGTCGCAGCAAAGATCATCACGCCTTTTCTATCTTTGGCGTATTCGACGATTTGCTGAACAATTTGCGGCGTGGCACGTTTGGATTCTTCAATCACCAAATCCAATTCAGACTCTTTGTATTTACCGGTAGAGGCGGGTTTTAATTGCGAGAAGTCATAACTTAATACTGGCGCATCTAAGAGTTTTGCTGGCGTTAAAAACCCCTCATCCAATAGATATTGAATCGGCAATTCAAAAATACAATCACGGAAAAAACGAGGTGTATCAGTTTTGACTTGTCCACGAGTGTGGTATTGGTAAATCCAACCAATTCCTAAACGATAAGGTGTCGCGGTTAAACCAAGTACTTTAATACCCGCATTTTGGGTTTGTAAGTGCTCAATCACTTTACGGTAACTGGTGTCTTTGTTGTCTGGCACACGGTGGCACTCATCAATAACCAATAATGAAAATTGATCTTTAAATGAGTCAAGATTACGCACCACAGATTGCACCGAGGCAAACACCACTTTCTTATCCGTTTCTTTACGACCTAACCCAGCAGAGAAAATAGAGGCATCTTCACCATAACCTTCGTATTTTTCATGGTTTTGTTCAACAAGCTCTTTAACGTGAGCAAGTACCAACACACGACCTTTTGCTATTCGTGCTAATTCTGCAATCACCAAACTTTTTCCTGCACCCGTCGGCAGTACTAACACCGCAGGCGTCGTGTGTTTTCGGAAATAATGGATAACCGCTTTAACAGAATCTTGTTGATAAGGTCGTAATGTATACATGGATATAAACACAGTGGTAAAGACAAGTTAGCATCATATCAGAATATATAAAATTACTCTTTATTTAATGATGTAACCCATTTTTGGCAAGAGACAGAAGATAAACAGACAGCGATTAAGACCAAGGACAGTCATTCATCGCTTACTGTGTTATTTTAACCTTTCTAGTCAATGGCTAAAAATGATGATGGGATAGTTTTCCAAGTAAGATAATCACATCTTGACTTGCTTTTTCCATATTAGATAAATGCTGTTTCATTTGTGCCCACTCTTGTTTTTTTGCGGCCACAATGGCTTGCTGTCCAGAGTCATGAACCAGTTTATGAGGGGTATTTAGTTTTTGAAAATCGAGTTCCTGAGTTAAACATTGGTTAGTTTTCGATGAGAAATACCATTTACCTAATCGACATGCAGTATGGTTATTTACGACCGTATCAAAATCATGTCGAGCAATGGAATCATAAATACTCATTTTCCAGATAACATGATCAAGTTTTACCACATCAAGGAAGGCGTTTTTTTGAGAGTGTGATAAGTTATGACTGATTTCTTCTAATAGATCATTCGTTTTATTATCAGAAGTTTGTAAATCATTTGATAGTTCAGTCATGGATTTTAAAAAGTCGTCAAATTCATGTTGGCTTTTTAAAAGATCGGTTGATTTATCCTCAGCGTTCTTTAATTCAGCTTTGATGTCATTGGTTACGTTTAATGATTGGTTCGCAAGGGATCTTACTTCATTTGCAACCACAGCGAAGCCTCTTCCCATCTCGCCTGCTCGGGCCGCTTCTATTGAGGCATTAAGGGCCAGAAGATTTGTTTGGTCTGAAATTTCATCGATCCGTTTTGAGAGGTTTGCAATAGAGGCGACCGCTTCAGACATTGCAATCGCAGAGTTTTGAACATTTTCTTTTACAGAGAAGCCAAGATCTAGGCTGTTGGATAAATTAATTTTGCGATCTGTTTTTTCAATGTCTTTTGTATCATTTAATTCATTAGTACATTGTAAAATATCATTTCTAATAAGTTCTATAGCACTTTTTCCTTGCATTGAAAGAGTGAACCAATTTAATAATTGGTTGGTTTTATCTTCAAGTTCAAGGTTCTTTTTTTCTTTATTAGAAATGGTTGAGCGAGCGATTATTAGTTCTTCTTTTAATAAGGCTATTTCTTGATTTAACTCTTTATTTTGTTCTTTTAACTGCTTACTTTTTTTTAAAAACATAATCACTATAGCACTTTTTAACCAAAGCTATTTAGGCATGCAACAATCACGCCATTGCATATTTTGACATGTAATTTAGTTTGCTTAATGAGTCGTAATTGTTATGCTAAATAATAAATATTTATGCAAATATGGTGGGTATATTTGCATTTTTTAATGTCTTTTATGCAATACGATATATTGTGAAAGCCTGTGAAAACTCGTGGCTAAATATGTTTTGTTTTAACGTTCATATAATGAGTAAATATAATGTACGTTACTTATTCAATTTGATGAATAAAATTCAGGTATTTTATGAACGATGGCAAAATGAGCATGGTTAAGCAAAAAATAGGTGGATAGCAATTCTTTGACGCTTTCTTTCATTGAGTAGAATTCGTCATACTTTCTTGGATTATGAGCCAATTAAATTTAAGATAAAGTGATAAAAGAAAATAAATAAAACAAGTATGAAAAATCAATGTTAAAAGGAATATATTAATGCCCTTACTAAAACGCATACATAGTATTTTATTCGTCGCTATGCTTTCAGGGTGTGGTTCACTTCCTGACGATATTGAGCATACGAATGAATCGGTATCGGTGCCATTAAACAGCTCACTTTATCAATTAAGTCATACCCATCAACGAAAACCAAGTACATCTGAAACCAGTGCTGTTTTGTTGCAAGGCTCGGGCTGGGACGCATTAGCACAACGCTTAGCATTAATTGAGACCGCAGAGCACAGCGTTGATATTCAATATTATATTTGGAACTCAGACGCCTCGGGTCATTACCTTGCAAGTCGCCTATTAGCGGCAGCAGATCGTGGTGTTAGAGTGCGTGTCTTGTTGGATGACATCAATCTCAATGAACGTGAAGATCTACTTGTGGCGTTAAATGCGCATCCTCATGTTGAGATCCGAGTATTTAATCCCATTCCCACTCGTCGTGGCGTCACAAAGTGGGTGAACTTCTTAGGGGATTTTTCTCGTTTAAATCGTCGTATGCATAATAAATCATTCACCGTTGATGGCGTGTTTTCTGTTGTTGGTGGGCGCAATATTGGTGATGAGTATTTTGATCTTTCTAACGAGATTAACTTTCGTGACCGTGATGTATTCGTTCGAGGTTCAGTCGTTCGTGATATACAAACCAGTTTTATCGAGTATTGGGACAGCCGTTGGTCTTACCCTGTGGATTTATTAGCAAAAGAAACCTCACAAGAAGCACTCTTACAAAAACAACCAGTGTTAGATGAGATAGATGCTCCAATTTATAAAAACTACCCAGCCCTACCTGAGGGTAATGAAACTGCACATCAATACTTAGACGATTTAATGGATAAAATGACTTGGGTTAATGCTGAGTTCGTATTTGATCGCCCTGTACCGCTGGATAAAGACAATACAGATGAACCAAAAGAGACAGCAAAAGCGCTCGCGAAATTAGCCAGTGAATCAGATAAAGAGATCTTATTAGAGTCGGCTTATCTCATTTTTGATGATAACCAACTTAAAGGGTGGCAAGTGCTGATTAATTCTGGCGTTGAAATAAAAGCACTCACTAACTCAATGGCATCGAACGATTTAACCACTAATCACTCAGGTTACGCAGGTCGCCGTAAGGGAATGCTTGAGCACGGCATTCAGCTATATGAATTAAAGCCAGAAGCTGGGTTATGTGAAGAATCGACGAGAGATATCTCTAAGTGCGCACCAATATTGCCTTATGGACTTCACGCTAAGTCTGCTGTTTTTGATGATCGTATCGCGAGTATCGGCTCTTTTAACTTTAATTTACGCTCAACGTACCTGAATACCGAATCGATTTTAATTATAGAAAATCAAAAAATCGCACAGCAACTCACTCAAGATATTGAACACGCCATGGATGAAGAAAACAGCTGGCATCTAAAACTGCAAGAGGGTGATGTTCGTTGGTATTCAGGCGATAAAAGCTGGGAAGATGAACCAGAAACTGGCCGATGGGAGCGTTTTCAATCTGGGTTCTTGCAGTTATTGCCAATAGAGAAGTATTTGTGATGTGGGTAGGGCTTTAAAATAACTAAAGAAAAACACCGATAAACGATACAATAGATGAGTTGCAAAATAGCAGCATAGAGACTCATTCACATAAAAGAGTAAAGTAGCCCTATATGTCTAAAGATTTTAGTGTCACCACAGAATACGTTCTCGACAAGACTTTCTTTGCGGAATGTTATGATCAAACTAGTCAGCCGATTACCTTTCCAAAAGCCTATTTAAAAGGAATTCTCTTTTTTCTTTTTGGTCTGGCGCTATTAAAACTTGAGCTATTACCGAATGGTTACATTGGTTGGTTCTTTATTGCGTTGAGTATTATTGAAGCATTCAGTATTTATTTTAAGAAAACGTGGTGGCTATGGCGACAATCCATCAGCTCACTCTCTGGCAGTAAGGTGGTGTTTAACGTTGACGAAAATGGGGTGAGTTATAAAAGCCTTAAAAACACCAAAAATTCACGCACCATCGCTTGGGGTGATATCGACCAAGTTGAACAAAGTGATTTAGGGCTTATTTTCCATATTGGTAAACAGCGCCAATACGTCAGTAAATCGTGCCTAAATGAGAAAGAGATCGCTTTTATTGTAGAGCAGCACGCAATAGCAAAAGCAAAGTAATCTAAGCCGCATTTTACTGCGGCTTTTTAGTGCCTATCTAAGCTAGCGACTCCAAATCTTACCGTCTTTTAAATGGGTCTTACTACTTGTGAGGCGAATAACACCTCTAATCGCATCATAAAATGATTTGAATATATCTATTCAAGCAAGTAAAAGTGCTTAATCGAATGTGAGATGTGGATTTTGAAGAGGGCATTAACACCTCTCAATACCATAAAGTAGCAAAGGGCAGTAAGCCAACAGCATCTCGGCATTTAGCGACTTTGGTTGTTTAACTAACATTGGTACTGGAGGTTGTAATACTTATTAATATCTTGTTCATGGTTTTTCATGCTAAAAAGTTACTACTTTGTATAGCATTATTAATTGTGAATGTCTGTGCTGTATCACGGAGAATTCTATTTATTTTAATAGTTTCACCTTATTAATATTGATATATGTATTAATAAGCATGGCGTGCTATTTCTTTTCATTCTTTTCATTTATAATTTAGACGTAATTAATGAGCGCGTTAATATAAGTATTTTTAATGTAGGGAATGTTAAGTGACAAACATAGTAGAAGAAGTTTTACCTGAAGAAAGAACTCGTGGATTAATCTCACGAGATGATAATAAAGTTGACTATTTTTGTAATATCTATGAACGTATAAATTCATCAAATGATGAAATTAAAAAGCAATATAACCAAAATTTGCTGATAAATTTCTCTGATCTTAAGGAGCTACATGAAAAAACAAGCCAAACAATCAATAGCTTAAAACCTATTAGTGCGGGTGTTAAGATCTATATTTATCAGAATGGCGGTGAAAGCGAAAAATTCAAATCATTTGAAGAATTTGAGGGTTTCAAAATAACAAGTCCAAATGCAACAAATAATATTTATTTTGTATATAATTTTACAACTCAAGATTCAGAAACTGGAGATTTTGAATTATATAAGATAAAAATTAGAGTTATATCAAGAGTATCAATGATATCTGAGTTTGAAAAAGAAGCTCCTCCATTTATGTCTCCTTCTATCTTGGCTTCGGTAGCAACTCCTATTGTTATAATTGAAATAGAATATTCAGATTATATAAAAGCTCGAAATTTTATTTCTATGATTGATGAATGGGTTTTAGGGTGTGATGAGACTAATAGTTCAAAACTTTTAAATAAGTTCAAAGCATATTCTCATTTTATACCGAAAATTGGAAAAAATTTGATTTATTTATTGCTTGGTTATTTTACTTTATTCTCTATAAATGATGAGTCATTTACTAATTTACAGTCTGTGAAGTTTTTTATTTTTTACATTACAGCATTTGTTATTCTTGGTTCTACTGCATCAAGTTTACTTTCAAAAGTAGAGAAATCCATTGATAGTTATATGTCAATGTCATATATAAATATGAACAAAGGTGATGCGAAACTTATTAAAAAGTACAAGTCACGTAACACTAGCTCAGTGATTTATTCTATATTAGGTTTTGTAGGGACCTTATCTATAGGCTTATTAACTAATGTTATTTATGATTTAGTTAAGGTATTTATAGCTTAATATTATTTATACTCGGTATTTTTGCTTTATACCTTTTATTTTTGTAATTTTTTAGGGTAATTGGTTAACTCATTTATACCTAATAACGAGTTAAGCATTAAAAAATAGTGTAACCACCTATAAAAAAGGGATTCAACCTAAACCAGATCCCCTCAACATCAGCCGCATTCCCTTGCGGCTTTTTACTATTTATCTAAACCAACCCTTACGGCTCTTCAGAAATCAGTTTTGGCTTAATAGTGATCCGAATTCAAACCAAAGTACTCTAGATGTCTTGGATTTGTACCTCGCTCCAATTTTGCCGTAAAAAAATTACGGCAATGTTTTCGGTGTGCTATAGTTAACGCTGTTAATTTCTTTAATACTGGATAATCAAGATGCTTGCTAAACTTGTCGTCAAAAATTTTCGTAACTTTGAAAACTGGTTTGAGATCGATCTCAAAAGTGATCGCTCGTATGAATTCAGCAAGCATGCAGTGCAAAATGAAATCGTTAAACATGGTGTTATTTACGGTATTAATGGTGAGGGTAAGTCAAACCTTGGGCTTGCCATTATTGATGTAACGAGTCATCTAACAGATAACAATCTTCAGGCAGGATTGAGCTCTAACTATTTAAATGCAAACTCGAAAGACAAACTGGCTGAATTTAAATATCAGTTTGATTTTGATGGCATTGAAGTGCTTTATAGTTATGGCAAAGAAAAATGCACGACAACCGTTTATGAAAAACTGATCATTGATGGTGTTGAGGTCGTTAATTTTGACCGTAGAGTATCATCCATTGCAGACTTTAATTTACCCGGTTCAGAGACGTTAAAGAACGATTTTGAAGGCAAGGACATTTCACCGGTTAAGTATATAAAGTCAAACGCCTTACTTGATGATCATGTTATTAATAATGCCTTCGATACGTTTATGAAGTTTGTCGATGGAATGGTGTTTTTTAGAACGCTTTCTAAGCTTCAGGAGTTTTATGGCCAGCCAACAGGTAAGCAGCGTGTTTCCCAAGCTATTATCGAGCAAGGCAAACTCAAAGACTTTGAAACCTTTCTTAATGATTCAGGAGTAGCCTGTAAACTGAAACAATCGGGTGCTGAGAATGAAGAAATTATTGAGTTTGATTTCGGTGAACGCAGTATTGAATTTTCTCAAGCGGCTTCAACTGGGACGATCTCTCTTGGTAATTTTTATTATTGGTATCTAAAGCTTACTTCTGGCGAAATCTCATTTGCGTATATTGATGAGTTCGATGCGTATTATCATTTTAACTTATCACAACATATTGTTGAGCGCATATCAGAGACGAGTTGCCAATCCCTTATGACAACTCATAACAGTACGTTGATGTCTAACAATATCTTAAGACCAGATTGCTATTTTGTTCTAGCCAAGCAGAAACTAAATCCTCTTTATAACTTAACTGATAGAGAAATCAGAAAAGCACATAATTTAGAGAAAATGTATCGCTCTGGAGCTTTTGATGAGTAGTTACGTTCTTTGCATATTTGAAGGGAAGCGTGCAGAGCCAAATATTACGAATAACCTTTGTGTGAACCTTCTGCAAGATGAGGACAAGGTTATTCTTAGGGCATCCTATGGTTGTAATATCTATAAATTATATGCAGAGATTGAAAAAGATCCGTATTTAGATACTTACGAACTACTGGTAGAAGAATTAATAAAGCGGCAAAAAGAAGAACAGCGTTTAGGTCGAGATTTACGAGAAGAAGAACTCGCTGTTTTAAATATTGATGATTCAAGTCTAATCAGTGATATTTATCTTATATTTGATTATGACGCCCATTGCAGTAATGCTAATGATAAGAAATTAGTTGAAATGCTAGATAAGTTTAACAATCCGCAAGAAGAAGGATTGTTAATTGTCAGTTACCCGATGGTTGAAGCAATAAGGCATCAAAGAAGTGTTGAATATAGAGAAGAACTATACGCATTGAGTGAGTTTGGTAAATACAAAAATTGGACGAACAAGGATGCCGATCTAGATAAAAAATACCATAATTGGGGTGCATATGATTTTGATACTTGGAGAGAAATCGTCGCTCAACACCTTGCTCGCGCTAACCATTTAGTGACAAATGAGCTATCACTTCCTAAGACTCAAATTGAACAACAAGAGATTTTCATTCAACAGCTTGATAAGCACATTCCTAATGGCAATATTGCGGTAATATCATCATTTCCATTAATGCTCTTTGATTATTATGGCCAAGCATTAATGTCGAAATTACGATTTGTGTAGAATCAGATTTATTAGTTGAAGTGATATTTTTAACCTCACAAAAAAAGGGATCCAGCCTAAACCAGATCCCCTCAACATCAGCCGCATTCCCTGCGGCTTTTTACTGTCTATTATCTAAACCTAAACCAATTCTTACGGCTCTTCAGAAATAGGCTTCGGCTTATAGTGATCCGAATTCAAACCAAAGTACTCAGGTAAACTTGTACCCACCGAGATAGAAGACCAAGTACCTGTCACGATACCGATGAACATCGCAATCGCAAAGCCCTCTAGTGGACCGCCACCTAATAACCATAAAGACCCAACCGTGATTAGGGTTGTGCCAGATGTCACCATAGTACGAGAGAACGTTGCCGCAACCGCTTGGTTATTGATCTCTTGGATAGATAACTCAGGTTTGGCAATTAATAGCTCTCGAATTCTATCTGCAATGATGATCGAGTCATTTAACGAGTAACCTAAAATCGCCAAAATAGCGGCTAGGGTGGTTAAGTTAAACTCCATTTGAGTCGCAGCAAAGAAACCAAGTACAAACACGATATCGTGGGTTAGGGCAAACAGAGAGCCAGAAGCCAAACGCCATTCAAAGCGGTAACTTAAGTAGGCTAAGATAACCAAAACTGACACCAATAACGCCATGCCGCCTTGCTCAGTTAGCTCTTGGCCTACTTGTGGACCAACGATACTGGTGTTTAATACTTGAATATCTGAGTGCAGAGGAGCAAGTACCTCAGTCAGTGGTGGAAGCTCAACGCCTTTTGGTGGAATAGCATAACGCAATACCCAACGACCCGGCTCACCAGAGGCAATAACCGCTACATCCTGCTTAAAGCTTGCATCCAATAACGGCGCAATTTCACTGCTGGTGATTTTGCTATCAATTTGAACTTCACTTACGATACCGCCAGTAAAATCCAAGCCCCAGTTAAGGCCTTTAGTTGCTATCATCGATAATGCAAAAATCATTAAACCGATAGAAACCACACTCGTCATGTGACGCCATTTTGTTGCATTTTTCATATTTATAAACATAACTTAAACCCTAACATCATGACGAGAATCACGACCCCAAACTAAATTGATAATGGCACGTGACGCGAAGATGCCGGTGAACATACTGGTTAATAGACCTAAGCCCAGAGTTAATGCGAAGCCTTGGATAGGGCCGTTACCGATAGTGTATAGAACCACCGCGGTGATCATTGTGGTGAAGTTGGCATCGAAAATCGTACCAAATGCACTACTAAAGCCTCTATCAATCGCTTGTGCTAATGTTCGACCTTCTTTCTGTTTATCTTTAATACGTTCAAAAATAAGTACGTTAGTATCAACCGCCATACCAACCGTCAGTACTAAACCTGCAATACCTGGAAGGGTAAGAACCGCCCCCGGAATAAGCGCAAGTAGACCAAACAGCATCACCATGTTGCCAACAAGGGCAATGTTAGCCACCCAACCTAAACGACGATACCAAAACGCCATAAACAGCAGAGTTAGACCAAGACCAAGACCTAAAGCAGCAAAACCATTTTGAATATTCTCAGCACCCAGTGTCGGGCCAATAGTACGCTCTTCAACGATAGTGACAGGCGCCGTTAATGAGCCTGCACGAAGCAGCAGAGCAAGCTCTTGAGATTCTTGAAGCGAGCCAGAGCCTGTGATTCTAAAGCGGCTACCAAGTTGACTTTGAATTGTCGCCACACTGATGATTTTGTTACTTTGCGTGGTTTCACCTTTGCTGTTACGACCGTACTCGTTGTACGACGTTGCCATTGGTTTACCAACATTGTGACGAGAGAACTCAGACATGATTTTTCCGCCTGAACTATCAAGAACAATGTTTACTTCCGCCATGCCCATTTCGCCTAAGCTTGCACGGGCATCAACAATATGGTCACCACTTAGTACTGGTTTTCTACCTACACGTACAGGGCGGCCATTCTCATCAGGAACTTCCATTGTGCTGCCAGTGCCTTGTTCTTTTACTGCATAGAAAGCAAGACTCGCGGTAGCACCGATAACATTTTTTGCAGCAGCAGGATCTTGAACACCCGGAAGCTCGATACGAATTCGGTTTTCACCTTGACGTTGAACTAAGGCTTCAGTGATACCTAGCTCTTCAATACGGCTACGCATGGTTTGTAAGTTTTGTTGAACGGTAAGGTTACGAACCGCAATTTTTTCTTCTTCTTTTAGTGTTAGCTTAAGATCAAAGCCGTCACCGTTTGAGATTTGCCAAGTAGGGTAGTTTTTATGGATAAACTCACGAGCAGCGTGGCTTGCTTCTTCAGATGGAAGGCGAACCACTAAGCTATCAGTGCCTTCTTTTTGCATACGAACAGAACGAATGCGCTCTTCACGTAACTCTTGTTTTAAAGAATCTGAAAGCTCATTACGTTGTGCTTGGAAAACTTGGTTTACATCAACATCGAGTAAGAATTGCACACCGCCACGTAAATCCAAACCAAGTTTGATTGGTTCAAATCCCATGTTTTGTAACCAAGCAGGAGCTGCTGGCGCTAAAGATAACGCAATCGTTGTGCCTTTTTGGTCTTCGTCAATGACGCTACCAAGTACACTTTTTGCTTTTGCTTGCTGTGCTTCATCTTGCAAAATAACGATGGTTTTATCGCCTTTTTGTTCAATGCGTTTAACGGTTATTCCTTGGTCGGTTAACGTATTTTGTAATTGAACAATAGAAGGGATTTGTCCGTCTTTATTGGTGATTTGAACGGCAGCATCTTCACCATACCAAGTAGGGATAGCGCTTAATAATAAAATAATAAGGGTCGTAATAAGAACGATGTATTTCCATTTTGAATAATGGTTTAGTCGTTGTATCGGTTGTTTTCTTTGCATAATAATTTCACCTCACATACGAAGTTGCGTATGCGAAAAAGTCACAAATCTAGTTAGTTCGCAATAAACGAATAATAACTAAGTGATAAATCAATGGATTTTGAGTGTGAAATTAAGAGTGTGGGTATAACCGCTGGCTGTAGAGAAGGTTACTTTCCTTCCAAGCCGAAATTCGAGAAGTAGATGAATAGGTATTTAATGCCCAATTGACCGTTGGTTTTGGTTTTTCTTGATAACCAATGGTTAATTGTTCAGAGGGAATTGCTGGGATCTCTAACGCCAGTTCATAAACCGGAAAGACTTCTTCTGGCTCATGACGGGCCAAGTTCGTCATACGAGAAGCATAGGCGATGCCTAAATTTACATCGTGGCTTTGAGAAGCGCTTTTAGAATGTAATGTCGTCGAGTCTGTTTGAGCACTATCGATGTTGCAAGTAACAAAATCAATAGATTGGATATGAGAGTTATCAACGGAAATCGTTACTGGAACCGTAGAGTGTTGCTCAATCGTCAGCGCTACAAAGTAACTGTCGTCGTTTTGATGATATGCAGATGCTTGAGCAAGCGAACTTACCCCAAAGCAAAGACAAATTATCAAAAATCGAAGCAGTTGAACCACGAAAAATCCAATGATGATGTTAATAGACTATCGCATCGTATTCGATGAATTACCTTACTGGCAAGCTAAATTAATAAATTGAGAAAAATTGATGTAATTTTAGTGAAATCATTTGGCCTTCTTTCTTTCTGCTGCCGTTAATTCAAATCGTTCAAGTACGTGATCAATAAAAACACGTAAGCGTTTTGGTATCAGTTTATTTTGTGGAAACACCAAGCTAATCGCCGCTTTTGGCAAATCCCAATCAGGAAGAATTTGCACCAATTCGCCACTTTTTATGTGCTCTCGACATAAGAACTCAGGCAAAGAAGCGATGCCTAAACCACTTAAACAAGCAGATTTACACGCCGTAATGGTATTCACTTTCAAGCGATAAGGCAGATTAACGCGAATGGCTTTATCGACTTGATTAAAATAAATATTAGGGACTTTAACGGCGTTAACGACTTTGATCTGATGATGAGGCGAATCAAGATCCTCTGGGGAGGTAATTTCGCCATATGTAGTTAAATACTCAGGGCTTGCCACAATAATGCGCTCAGAAAAATCGATGGTTCGTGCAACTAACGAAGAGTCATTGATTTCACCGATTTGAACATAGAGATCAATGCCATCGCCAATAATATCAACTTCTCGATTGGTCATTTCAACATTAATTGAGACTTCAGGGTAGCGTTTAAGAAAGCTGTTGATGTAATCAGACATAACGTTGTGGCCGATCTCTACGGGCATGGCCAAATTAAGGTGTCCACGAATTAAGCTTTGATTTGCGGTCAGCTCTAATTCGGTTTGTTGCATGATATCAAGCACTTTGACGCTGGCTTGATAAAAAATCTCACCTTCTTGGGTTAAGCCTAATTTTCTGGTTGAGCGAGTGATCAGCTTCACGCCTAAATGCTCTTCAAGTTCAGCAAGTTTTCTACTTACGGTTGATTTTGTCATCCCAAGGTTAGTAGCGGCTTGAGTAAAACTTCCAGAATCAATGACTTGATTTAATATGGTGATGTTATTTAAATCCATCATTAGGTCGTTCCTTATTGATTGGTAAGATTAATGCAACAGTGTTTCCTTTTTTTCCTATCTAATCAATAAATCATTTTCGTTTTATACTGTCGTTCTCTTATTTATTACATTCATGTTTATTGCAAACGTGAATGGCTTCATTTTCAAGTGGGTACGCGCAGTGGCAGAACAACAGAAGAAAAAAAATAAAGCACCTTTGATTGCGACAATCGTTATTATTTTATGTGGCCTTGCCGGTGGTGGTTATTGGTATGGTTATGGTCAATATTTCCAATCAACTGACAATGCGTATCTGCAAGGTGACATCACAACGATCAGCCCTAAAGTCGGTGGTTATATTGCTAAGACATTGGTTGAAGATAACCAAGTGGTAAAAGCAGGCGATTTATTGGCAACCATAGACAGTCGTGATTTTGAAGCTGAAAAAGAGAAAGCAGAAGCCAATGTATTAGTCAGTGAAGCGGCGATTAAAAATTTAGCGGCAGAGCGTAAGCTACAAGACATCCGTATTCGTCAGGCGGCGAGTGAGATTGAATCAGCCAATGCTGAACATGAGCGTGCTCAACAACAAGTTAAACGTACTAAAGCGTTAATCAAAAAGAGTTATTCGTCACAAGATGAGTTAGATAATAACGTTTCCCACCTTAAAGTGTCATTGGCAAATGTGGATGCGGCAAAGGCTAATTATCAAGCATCAAAAGAGCAAATCAATGTGATTGAAAGCGAGATTGCTCAAGCGGAGGCTGGATTAGCTCAAGCAAAAGCGGCGTTAGAACAGACTGAAATTAATCTCTCTTATACCAATATTTATGCGCCGATTGATGGGGTGGTTGGTAAACGTAGTTTGCGCAGCGGCTTATTGGTTCAAGCAGGTATGCCTTTACTTAGTCTAGTTCCAACTACAGAAGTATGGATTGAAGCGAACTTTAAAGAAACACAGCTTGGTGATATTCATAAAGGCCAAAAAGTATTTGTTGATTTAGATGCGTATCCAGACCTACACCTAAAAGGGATTGTAGATAGTTTTTCTCCTGCAACGGGCGCTAAATTTGCGTTACTGCCACCAGAGAATGCGACGGGTAACTTCACTAAAATTGTGCAGCGTGTGCCGGTTAAAATCAGTATTTTAAATGCGGACTTATTAGAAGGTAAGTTGATCCCAGGTCTTTCAGTGGTTGCTACGGTTGATACTCGAGGTTAGTCATGACTCAAGAATTAACGGTGACAAATCAAAATGAATCTGCCGATGTACCAATAGAATCAGAAATACCAAGACGCCATTGGATAGCGCTATTTGGCGGTTTGCTTGGTGCGTTTATGGCGATTTTGGATATTCAGATCACCAACTCGTCTCTAAAAGACATTCAAGGTGCGTTATCGGCAACCATGGATGAGAGTTCGTGGATCTCTACCTCTTATCTTGTGGCTGAAATGATAGCAATTCCACTGAGTGGCTGGCTGTCTGTTGCCATTGGTAAACGTCGTTATTTAACCTGGACCACCATCATTTTTGCAATGGCCTCTGTGCTGTGCTCTATGTCTTGGAACATGGGCTCAATGATTGTCTTTCGTGCTATTCAGGGCTTTAGTGGTGGGGCGTTAATTCCACTGGCTTTCTCTTTGGTTGTACAGTTATTACCGTTAAATAAACGTGCAGTTGGGATGGCGTTATTTGGGGTGACTGCGACGTTTGCGCCATCAATTGGTCCTACATTAGGTGGTTGGTTAACGGAAAACTTTTCGTGGCACTATATTTTCTATATCAATATACCACCAGCCATTGCGCTTATCTGTATGGTCAATTATGGCCTTGATGATGAACCGTTAAAATTAGACAGTTTATTAAAAGCCGATTGGTTTGGTATTACCACTATGGCGATTGGCCTTGGTTGCTTAGAAGTGGTACTAGAAGAGGGGAACCGTGAAGAGTGGTTTAGCTCTAGCTTTATTGTGACGTTATCGATTATATCAGCCATCAGTCTTATCTATTTTGTGATTAATGAGCTACAGCATAAGAACCCCTTGGTGAATTTGCGGCTACTGAAACAAAGTCAGTTTGCAATGTCATGCATGGCCTATTTGATCTTAGGAATGGCGCTATTGGGATCTATCTACGTACTGCCAATGTATATGATCCAAATTCAGGGGTATAACGCGCTAGAAATTGGTGAAGTGTTAATGTGGATGGGGTTTCCTCAGCTGTTAATTTTCCCATTAGTACCGAAATTAACGCAGATCATTAAAGCGAAATATTTGGTGTTCTTTGGCTTCTCAATGTTCGGTATTAGCTGTTTTGTAAATACGCACATGAGCTATAACTTTGGTGGTGATCAGCTGATTTTCTCTATGTTATTACGTGCGATTGGCAGTCCATTTATTATGGTGCCTTTATCACTGGTAGCGATGGAAGAGATCCAAAAACATCAAGTGGCAGATGCCTCAACCATTACCAATGTATTACGTAATTTAGGTGGCGCATTCAGTATTGCGATTATCGCGACCATGCTGGATAACAAAACCCGTGAACACTTAGGGCATATTAAAGAGACATTAACCAGCGTCAGTACGGATGGTTGGTATCAACTGCAACAAAGCGCAGCAATGTTTGTCTCAAAGGGGAGCGATCCTGCAACCGCAATGTTGCAAGCTAAAGCCTCATTAACCATGACCATGCAGCGAGATGCGGCCATTATGGCGTACAACGATGTTTTCTTAATGATGACGTTCTTCTTAGGTTTTGCTGCTTTTATGATGTTTTTTGTTAAATCGAATTCGAATCCGGGCTCAATGGAAGGTGGAGCGCATTAATTTTTTATGTGTACTCGCATCTTTAAGTGGTTTGGGTATAATGCGGCAGAATATTGAAATGAGGTTCTCATGCGTTTAGATAAATTTTTGTGCGAAACAACAGGTGCCACTCGTAAAGAAGCAACTCGTATTATTAAAAGTGGTACGGTTACCGTTGATGGTGTGAAAACAAAAGTTACTTCAGTAAAAGTAACTGATGATTCAACCGTTGAGTGGGATGGTCGTGAACTTAAATTCCATGGTCCTCGTTATATTATGCTATTTAAGCCAGATGGCTACGTGTGTTCTCATGAAGACAATACGCACCCATCGGCATTAACCTTGTTAGATGAAGTTAACCTTGAGAAACTGCATTTTGCAGGTCGCCTTGATGTTGATACCACAGGTTTAGTGTTAATTACTGATGACGGTCAATGGTCACATAAGATCACATCACCAAAACGTAAGTGTCCAAAAACGTACCGAGTGTGGCTAGCTGAATCTATTGGTGCTGATTACGCTGAGAAATTAGCGGAAGGTATCCAACTGAAAAGTGAAGATGGCTTAACTATGCCGGCGGTAATGGAAATTGTGGATGCAGACGAAAACGAACTTCTACTAACGATTCAAGAAGGTAAATACCACCAAGTGAAACGTATGTTCGCGGCACTTGGCAATAAAGTTGATGGTTTACACCGTTCTCAAATTGGTAGCTTAGGTTTAGATTACTCATTAGAGCCTGGTGAATATCGTTACCTTACTGAAGAAGAAGTTGAAGCGGTATTCGCATAGCTTCTAATCGCTTTATAAAGAAAAACGGTATGATTTCGGTCATGCCGTTTTTTTATAATACCAACCTGCATAAATATTTGAGCATCCTTGCGTAAATTAATGCAAAGTTCTAAGAATTGCTAAGCGCACAAACGTTCATCGTGATAAAATTCTAACTCCTGTTGCTCTATCTTCTTTTTTGTAGGTTCAGTTATGTCCACAAGCTCTGCTGCTTCACCTGAGGTACCCACACTCAATTTATTACTCATTGTTATTTTGGGTGCTATTGCAGCATTAACGCCACTTGCGATTGATATGTATTTACCTGCGATGCCGAGTATTGCGGCTGATCTTGGGGTATCTGCAGGGTCGGTTCAAATGACATTAACGGCTTATACTGCGGGCTTTGCCATTGCTCAATTAATTCATGGGCCTTTAGCTGATAGCTATGGCCGCAGACCCATCTTAATCATGGGGACTATTTTATTTGCAGTATGTGCGGTAATTGGCGCCTTAGTTGATAGCATTGAATCGTTAATGTATATCCGAGTATTACAAGGTATGGCTGGCGCGGCATCCTCTGTGGTTATTCAAGCTATTGTTCGTGATATGTTTGATAAAGAAGACTTTGCTAGAACCATGGCCTTTATTACCTTGGTAATGACCGTTGCCCCTTTAGCGGCTCCTATGATTGGTGGTCACTTGGCTGTGTGGTTTGGCTGGCGTTCGATTTTTTGGTTGTTAGCGGTTTTCTCTGTATTAATCATTTTAGCTATTTTGTGGAAAATTCCTGAAACGTTAAAAGAAGAGAATCGAGAACCCTTTAAATTAAGCACCTCTTTTCGCAATTATCTTTCGTTATTTAAAAACCCAGTATCACTTGGGCTCATCTTTTCAGGTGCTTTTTCATTTGCAGGTATGTTTGCGTTCTTAACGGCGGGATCGTTCGTATATATCGATTTATACCATGTGAGCGTATCTAGTTTTGGCTATTTATTTGGTTTAAATATTGTTTTTCTAATTGTAATGACAACTCTAAATGGGCGTCTTGTGAAGAAGATGGGCTCACACAATATGCTTAAATTTGGGTTATCTATTCAATTGTTTGCTGGTTTATCAATGGTTCTTGGTCAGTGGTTACAATGGGGCTTGTGGGGAACGGTTGTTCCTGTTGTCCTGTTTGTAGGCTGTATTTCTACTATCGGTAGTAATAGTATGGCGCTATTGTTAAGTCATTATCCTAAAATGGCGGGGACAGCCTCTTCGCTTGCTGGTACATTACGTTTTGGTACTGGCTCATTGATAGGCGTTGGTATTGCGATGTTGCCGTCGGATTCGGCATGGCCTATGGTTGGTGCAATGACGGCGTGTTCTATTTTATCTTTTGGTTGTTATTTTGTTTTTGGGCGAAAAGCGTAAATGAGTGAAAAAAAATTAGTGCATTATTATCAAGAAGTTCAACATGCTATTAATGCGGCATTAGGTGATTTGCAAGAATCGAAAGACAGTGGTCGTTTACCTAAAAATCCAGTAAGTGCGAATCACTTTCTTATTCGTTGGGTAACAACAGCGATTAAATCACAGCGTTTTAACCGTTGTGTGGCTAAAGATTTAATGACGTGGCAAAAAGAAGGCCGCACTAAGGGAACGGGCACTCAACTACCTGTTCGTTTTGAGCATTATTCTCGCCTTTACGGTGAGCTGGCTCCTGTTGAAACGGTTAAAGCGATTACTAAAGATGCACTTCTAGCATGGAGCGAATTTTTAGAAGAAGAGAAAGAGTGGTGTGTGACGACTGAGTATGAAGTGCTAGAAAAAGCCTCTTTATTCTCGGATGGTGATCATTCGTTGATTATCTGTTCAACGCAGCTAGAATCTTGTTTTGAAGGTGAAGATGGCTCTGCTGAGTTAGTAAAACCGCTGACGTGTTATGTTCGTGGTAATCATCATGAGTTTATTGAATCGGCGTATGAGCATGGTTTAATTGTCCACAAACGCTCTGATTACAAATCAAAAGTGAAATATCACGGTGAATATCTAATTTTCCCTAATAATCATGGTTTGCAATTGGGTGAGATACCATTCTCATTTCACGTGAAAAAATAGAGTTTTCAATCTATTTTAAAAAAGCGCAGAAGATCTGCGCTTTTTTTATGCTTACTGTCTAGATGCTTTCTTATTCTTTTCGTTCTTCGGCTTCTGCTTTTTTACAAATCGCTTTCACCATGCCTTTAAAGATAAATAGATGGGCAGGGAACATGGCAAACCAATACATTAATCCCCAAAAGCCTTTAGGATGCCACCATGCTCGAACATCTAATTGGCGATGTCCATCATCAATTTCTTTAATTGAAAACTCTAATCGACCTAGTCCCGGAGCGGTCATTCCAAAAAGTAATGATAAGAATTTGTTCTCTTCGCAGCGGATCACTTTCCATGAGTCAATATGATCGCCTAGCTGAACTTTACCTGAATCTGGTCTTCTTCTGATTGGAAATGAACCACCAAGTAAAGGATCTAACCATTCTCTGGTTCGCCATAGTGCGTTAGCGAAGAAATATCCCTCTTTACTGCCAAGACGTTCAATGATGGTCCATAACTGTTGAGGTGAGGCGGTGGTTGTAAAGCTTGCGCCTGCTTGTTTTGGATAAAAACCATAATCTGATTTCCAGCGCTTTAACGCACTTGGATCAAACCCCCATATCTCGGTTTTTATTGTTTCATCATTGGTCTCTTGAGCTTTATTGAGCGCTTCTGACAATGAGAGTAATGGTTGAGGAAAGACCGTTTGTATTTTTGTGTTATCGGCAATTAAGTCATGGTCTATGCCTGCTAGTAATGCTCGTCCTAAATCAGAGGGAACAGACGTGATAATCCCAAGCCATAAGCCAGCAAAAGAAGGGCTAATAAAGCGTGTTGGAATGATTTTTATAGAGCGATGGTTCCGCTTAGCAATAAGATGAAATAGGGTTTGGTAGCTTATGGTTTCAGGGCCTCCCGCTTCAAAAGTGATGGATTCAGTGAGTGGGTAATTAATGCATTGGATTAAATAATAATTGAGGTTTTCTATCGCAATTGGGTTTGCTTGTGAGTTAATCCAAACCGGGCAGATTAATAAAGGAAAATGATTAACAAAGTCAGTCATAATTTCAAAAGCAGCAGAGCCTGTACCAATGATTATTCCAGAGTTGATCTCTATGGTTGGAATGCCTGTTGAACGCAGTAATTCACCTGTTTTTTTACGAGCCAGTAAATGCTGAGATTGATACCCCTCTGGCTGTAATGCACTTAAATAAATGATTCTTGATAGAGACGATTGTTTTGCGGCAGTTTTGAAGTTTTCAGCAAGAGTGACTTCATAATCAATAAAGTCATGTCCATGAGACATACCGTGAACTAAAAAATAGGCAATATCACAGTCTTTCATCAATGGAAGAATAGAATCTGAATCTTCTAAATCAAGGAAATTACATTGTAGGTTGGGGTGTTCAGTCACCCTATCAAGTAGGTAATCAATATTACGAGCGCAAGCAATAACGCTATGCCCTTGCTGTAATAATTGTGGGATTAATTGTGAACCAACATACCCTGACGCGCCGACAATGAGAATGGTACTTTTTTTATTCAAGATAGCTCCTTTACCTTGTGAATATAAATACTAATTACGGTTTGATTCTAGTACAATTTCTAGGCATATACCTAATGGATCTTGTGTAGTGCAAATGGTTAATTTGTTGTTTATTTGAGGTTCTTCATGTCTGTTTTTCTTGCTCATGTTATTGGTCATACTCGCGGCGAATTTCTCAAGCGATTATTGATGATCGCTATTCCCATTGCCCTACAAAATATTATGTTTTCTAGCCGTGGCTTAGTTGATGTTCTCATGCTTGGTCAATTAGGTGAAGCTGAGATTGCCGCGGTTGGTGTTGCGAGCCGAGCTACGTTTGTAACGACCATTATGTTAGTGGGTGTAACGACGGGTGGGGCGTTATTAACGGCGCAATATTGGGGTGCCCAGAACAAAGAAGGCGTGCGTCAAAGTACCGCGCTAACTTGGATGGTGAGTATGTCTATTGCGACGATTGCGGTCGCACTATTTTTACTTATCCCTCATCAAATTATGTCATTAGCAACGGACTCTCAAGAAGTGATTGATCTTGGTGCTGAGTATCTATTTATTACTGCACTCACCATGTATGTCGTTTCTTGTGGCAGTAGTATGGCCGTTGGTTTGCGTTCTATTCATCAACCCGGTGTAAGTACCTTTTTTAGTGGCATTGGTATTGTCGCGAACGTCTTTTTTAACTGGGTATTAATTTTTGGTAATTTAGGCGCACCCGCCATGGGAATTAAAGGGGCGGCGTTGGCAACGTTAATTAGTGGCATCATAGAAATTGTCTTCTTATATGGCTATCTCTACAGTCGCTCTCATTTATTAAGTTTCGGATTGGATGAGATAAAAGCCGTATTAAATTGGCCTAAAATTTCTAAATTTCTTTCTCTTTCGTTACCAACAACGTTTAATTTTTTAGTGTGGGCAGCAGGTATTTTTACCTACCATGCCATTATGGGACAATCAGGAGTACAAGGATTAGCGGCGTTATCGGTTATTTCGCCGATAGAATCGATAGCACTGAGTTTCCTTATCGGTGCTGCAGGGGCGGCATCAGTACTTATTGGTAATCAACTGGGCGCGAAAAAATACGAAGCGGTTTATTATCAAAGCTGGGGGATATTAGCGCTCAGTGTTATGACGAGTATTTTCATTGCTTTATTTGTGATGATTTTTCAGCATCAAATCTTGGATATGTTCCCTGCATTAACGGAAGAAACTCGAACTATTGCTGAGAAGTTTATGGCGATTTTAGCCATTATCATCGTAATAAGAAGTGTCCCTCTTACCGCTATTGTTGGTGTCTTGCGTGCGGGTGGTGATGTGAAGTTCTGTTTGTATCAAGATATTGTCTCACAGTGGTTTATTGGTATTCCAATTGCGGCACTTGGAGCATTAGTCTTAGGTTTTCCACCAGAGTACGTTTATGCACTGTTTGTAGTGGAGGAGATAGTGAAATGGTTTGGTTCAATTTATAGAATGAAATCTAAAAAATGGATTAAAAATCTGGTAGATGCGTAAGGAAAGTTTGTTTTTTAGTGGGTACTAGTAACAAAACGGTGCTATGGCTATAAAAAGCTTTATGCTAGAAAGGTTATAGTGTAAATTCTGTTACCGATATCACATAAAAGCGTTGAGAGGGTACATGTTAAAACTGACAAACCTGAATAAGGGATATTTGGATGGTGGCGAGTTTCATCCTATTCTTCAAGGGGCAGAATTAACAATCGAGCAAGGTGCTCAAATTGCATTAATGGGTGAAAGTGGCTCAGGCAAAAGTACCCTTTTAAATCTTATTGCAGGGCTAGATAGTGTAGACGGCGGTGAAATTGATATCGCCGGTTTTTCTATGCACTCTCCAAAGCAAAGCTCTCGCACCTCTTATCGCCGAAATAACATTGGTCTTGTTTTTCAACAATTCAACCTTCTTCCTACGTTAACCATCGCTGATAATATCCGTTTTTGCCGTCAATTGAAGGGCTTACGTGATGATGGTTCATTATGGCGTCAAATTATCTCATCATTAGATCTTATGCCATTATTGGGGCGCTATCCTGAGGAAGTCTCTGGTGGGCAACAGCAACGTGCTGCGATTGCTCGTGCTTTGTATATGGAACCTAAACTGTTATTAGCCGATGAGCCAACGGGCAGTTTAGATGAAAAGAACGCTGAAGCAGTAATGCGCTTGTTGACTCGTTTGTCTCGTGATCTTCATTGCACATTATTGTTAGTAACTCACAGTGAAAAAGTAGCTGCTCATATGGATGGTTTGATAAAACTTCAGGGAGGCACCCTGAATGTTATTTCCGGTAGCTAAAGCGCTTCTTGGACATTACCGCAAGCATCCATTACAAATTTTTTTAGTATGGCTTGGTTTAACGCTTGGTGTTTCATTGCTTGTTGGTGTACTTGCGATCAATCATCACGCAAAAAATAGTTACAGCGAAGGGGAGAAGTTATTTTCCAATCCATTCCCTAATCGTATTCGTTCAATTCAAGAAAATATTCCCATTCCTCAAGCGTTTTATATTAATTTACGTCGTGCAGGTTACATCGATTGTATACCTGTGCAAACGTTGCATTTAGAAACGACGGACGATATTGATATCTCATTAGTTGGTATTGATCCTGTTGCTTTGATGCAGATATCAGCTAAGAATTTAACGGGCAATAATGATATGTTGGCCTTAATACGACCACCATTTCCTGTCCTTGTCAGTGAGCCTCTTGCCTCTTATTTTGGTATTACAGATGGCGACTATATTGAGCGGCAAAACCAATCGAGTATTGGTCCGGTTATTGTAGATAAAAATAATCATTTATCGGGAGCTCGTCTTTTTTCTGATATCGCACTGACAAAAATGCTAAGTCATAAAGCCGGCTTTGATATTTTGCTTTGCGGCGAAATGTCAGACAATAAAAAAGAGCGTTTAGAGCGAATGCTACCAAGAGGTTTGCAACTTGAAACGCACAAAGAGTCTGGATTAACGGCATTAACAAAAGCCTTCCATACCAATTTATTAGCGATGGGAATGCTCTCATTTGTGGTGGGGTTGTTTATTTTCTACCAAGCGATGTCGCTCTCGTTTATTCAGCGACAGCCGCTAGTCGGAACGTTAAGACAAATCGGAGTGTCCACAAAAGAGCTAATGCTTGCTATGGGCATTGAAGTGAGTTTGTGGGCGATTATTGGTTGGATAAGCGGCAACTTTTTTGGTCTGTTATTAGCTAACCAGTTGATGCCAACCGTATCAAACAGTTTATATTCTTTATATAACGCCGATGTTGATTTGCTTATTAGATGGAGTTGGAACTGGAGTTATCAAAGTTTATGGATGGCTATTTTAGGCTGTGTTTTAGCTTGTGGTTGGCCATTGTATCGTTTGTTGAGTATTGAGCCTATTCGCCTGACAGCTCGCTTATCATTAGCTCGATTTGCTGGTAAAGAGTTTGGAGTTCAAGCCATTGTTGCTGGTGTATTTTGTGTCGCTGCCTATTTAGTTAATTTATTACCGCACAGTCATGAAAATGGGTTTATTTTGATTGGATTCTTGATGATAAGCGTCGGTCTATTTACCCCTTTTATTATTTGGAAGTTCTTTGACTGGTTATCCTATCGATTACCATCTGCTAAAGCGCGTTGGTTTTTTTCTGATTCTTCAGCAAGTTTGAGCTACCGTGGCGTAGCGGCGATGGCCTTTATGCTTGCGTTAGCATCTAATATTGGTGTTGAAACTATGGTTGGTAGCTTTAGGGCAACAACTAATAATTGGCTTGAACAACGTCTTGCCGCCGATATCTATATTGAGCCAAGTAAAGCATCGGCTAGCCGTATTAGCTATTGGCTTAAAAAACAACCTGAGGTTGAATCGGTATGGCGACAATGGAAAATCGACTATCAAACTGAATACGGTAATTTAGAAATTTTGAGTACAGGTACAACGCTGGATGAAAAGAAAGCGTTAACGATGAAAGTCGCGATTCCTGAATATTGGTATTCATTACACCATAAACGCAATCTATTGATCAGTGAGTCGATGGCGCTAAAGTGGGATTTGAAACCGGGTGATTATCTTGATTTACCAGCCCCTATGGGAGATAACTGGCAAATCTCCGGTGTGTACTACGATTATGGTAATCCTTATAACCAATTATTACTTTCCCATCAGACTTGGTTAAAAGTATTTGGCGGTCAAGGACAAACTGGGATTGGTATCGTATTAAGAGATAAAGATAAGCGTACTGAGTTGATTGGCCGAGTGCTAAAACAGTATCGATTATCTGCAGATCAAGTTAATGATAATAATAATATACAGGATCAAGCCATGAAGGTGTTTGATAGAACCTTTATTGTTACTGGAACATTAGGGAACCTAACGTTAGTCATTGCGGTGCTTGGTTTATTCTTTGCAACTTTGGTAGGAGATATCTCACGCCAAAAACAAACGGCACTATTACGTTGTTTAGGCTTGTCTGGAAAAGAGTTGATATTACTGGGCGGTCTTCAATTATTGACCATTGGTTTATTTACTATCTTGATAGCTCTGCCTCTTGGCCTTGTTCTTGCGCAGTTATTAATTGATATTGTCATGAAATATTCATTTGGCTGGACAATGGAAGTTAATTATTTCCCTCAGGAATACCTGATGACCTTTGGATGGACACTGCTTGCATTAACGGTGGCTGGTGCCGCTACGGTGTGGCGAATCACTAGGCGACAAGCGATTGTTTCACTGAGGGAGTCGTTATAATGAAAAAAAATAATATGCGTAACAGTAATTTAAAAATATCGCTGACTATTTTTATTTTAATTCTTGGTGTTTTTGTTGCTTATTACGTTGATTGGAAAGACGCAGATACGGATGGAGATAATGAGATTAACTCTATTTTTCCCCAATCTGTTAGTGCGTATTTTGATCCAGTGTTACCAAATAATCCATTACATTTCCCTGATGATTTTAATAGTCATCTAACTTTTCAACAGGAAAAGTGGATGATGACGGTTAATGCTGTTAACCAAGAAGGGGAGAGTGTTGGGATTCAATGGACAATGTTTCGTATCTCCAGTGATGATAGAGAAACAAAAGGGTGGTTAGATCCTCGATTGTATGTTGCCAAAGTCGTTATCACCACCAAAGATGGTAAATGGGTTGGAGAGCGTCTAGCTAGAGGTGGTATTGGTCAGACGGGGGTTATGTCTCGACCATATCGTGTTTGGATCGATGATTGGCAATGGCGAAGCTTAGGTAGGACCCCTTTTCCTGGGGTATTATCAGCAGCATCAACGAATTTTTCATTAAAGCTATCGATTAATTCAAATGATAATCCGACGCCATTGGGTGAGTTTGGTTACTCAAAAAAACATGAATTTATACCTGTCGCATCCTATGAATATATTTTTCCTTTTCTTATAGTGCGTGGCAACATCACTTTGAATAATAAAACGTATACCATTGCAGGCACTGCCATTTTGAAACATGAATGGGGAAGTGGTTTTTTAGATAAAAATCAGCAAGGG
>NZ_JARACO010000080.1 GCF_028765575.1 Aliivibrio sp. S3MY1
ATAAGCACCGATTTATTAAGGTTATCTGAGCCAGAGGTAAAGGTTTGAAATTTTCTACGCGTTCAGCGAAAGATAGTGATTTTGAGTTCTTATTTGAACTTAAAAAGGCGGCTGAATTTGAGCCAATTAAGGCTGTGTTTGGTTGGGATGATAAAATCCAACGTGAAATGCATCAAGATGAATGGGATGAAGAAAAGCCAACCATCATTGAAATGTCAGGTGAAGCAATAGGTAGCTATTTACTTCAAAATAAAGGCGACCATTTCTATTTTTGCCGTTTCTTTTTACTGCCAAATTTTCACGGGAAAGGAATAGGAAGTCAGGTTTTAAGTCAATGTTTAGAGTTTGCTGATAGCGAAAATAAACCAGTGAAATTGTGTTATTTGCAAGGCAATCGGGTAGGCGGTTTATATCGTAAATTTGGTTTCCAAGTAACATCAGAAGATGCTCAATTTATTCATATGAACCGTGTGAGAATGTGCTTATAACAAATGCATCAACACGATTTGCTACATTCGGCATTCTAGGTTTCTTTGAGTTCACCGTGTTAAGTGGTAAATTTAAGCTTAATCTGCATGATAGCAAACGTGTTATGCAGGCGTTATACGAACTCTGAGAATGCAGTTTTTTGGTTCAGTTCAGCGATTGAACCATTAGTTTTTTAGGCGTGAAAGTAGGGTGGTTTTCCTTTTTCTTTGTTGCCTTTTGGGATTCGTTTCATCAGGTTCGGCATTGAACTATTATTGCCCCAAATTCAGGCGTTTCAGAAGCTAGTTTACGCTTCAATTGTTCTTTGGTTATGCCTCATTTTATCCTGCATCAGTGTTTTTCTCTCAGCATTTTCAACCCCAATTGTGGCTAGGATATTTGGTTTATCAGTTCCAAACTTGTTGAAACCAATTCGTACAAATGGTGTAAGAAAAAGGGATTGTTTCGTTTCACAATTATTGTTGTTGGTTGGATATTTTGCTCGCTTAATTGAGCCAGTCTAATTAAACTCAATTTACAGCAAGTCTTGGTAAATCAGTTCTTTACCAAGTTAATTGGAGCGAAAGCAAGGATCGTATAACAAAGCAATCAACACGATGCTATTTACATTCGGCATTCGCGGTTTGAAGTGTAATTGGTTTTGTAAGTCGGTCTTTCGCACGTGTTATTGC
>NZ_JARACO010000081.1 GCF_028765575.1 Aliivibrio sp. S3MY1
GTAGCAAACGTGTTATGCAGGCGTTATGTGTTTTATGAGGGAATAATGAAAAAAACAGTAGTTTCAATAGTATGCTTAGCTACCCTAATTATAGTATCTTGGTTCCAGTATCCTGTATGGATCAGTTCTGTGTATGGGAATAGTGTATCAGAACTGGCAAATAAAGCGCTTTTTGGGGATTCATTCGGAGCACTAAATACTTTATTTTCTGGTCTTGCGCTAGGTGGGATAATCACTTCTATATTCCTTCAGTCTCAAGAATTGAGAGAAACCAGAGCCGAGATAAAAGGACAAAAGGAAGAATTCAAGCTGCAAACTAAGGCTATGGATAAGCAGGTTTTTGAAACGACTTTCTTTCAGTTGTTACAATTACACAATGAAATTGTGCAATCATTAAAAACGGAAGAAGATAGTGGAGGTAAGCAACATATAGTTAATGGTCGCGATGTTTTTCGTATATTGTTCATAGATAAGTTCACTCAAAAAGGATATATATTTGACTATTATTGTATGTTTGGTGAAGACCTATATGCAGACGATATTGGTAGTCAATATCTTAAATTTCATCGAGTATATGGTAATATGATTGGACATTACTTCCGAAATATTTATCAAATATTGAAGTATATAGAGCAATCTAATGTAGATGATAAGAAGTTTTATTCAAATCTTTTGAGGGCTCAACTTTCTGATTATGAACTGGGTTTACTTTTTTATAATTGCCTTAGTGATTTAGGCAACTCTAAATTTAAACTATTAATTGAAAAATATGAGTTTTTTGAGCATATAAATCAGCTAAATCGAATAGAGGGTCATGAGATAGCAATGTATTCAGTTAAGGCTTATGGCTCAACAAATAAAGTGTTTATTCAGCTCCACACTTTAAACACATAACAAATGCATCAACACGATTTACTACACTCGGCATCTCAGGTTGTCGGGTGTTTCTCGTTTTAAGGCGTCAATTTTAAGTATAATTGCATAGTAGTAAACGTGTTATGCAGGCGTTA
>NZ_JARACO010000082.1 GCF_028765575.1 Aliivibrio sp. S3MY1
TAATTTGGAACTGATAAACCAAATATCCTAGCCACAATTGGGATTGAAAATGCTAAGAGGAAAACACTGATGCTGACTAAAATGAGGCAAAACCATGAACAATTGAAGCGTGAATTGGTTTCTGAAATCCATGAACTTTTGGCAATAATGGCCAATTGCCGAACCTGATGAAATGAAATCTAAAAGGCAGCAAAGAAAAAGGAAATCCACCCTACTTTCACGCCTAAAAAACTAATGGCTCAATCGCTGAACTGAGCCAAAAAACTGCGTTCTTAGAGTTCGTGTAACGCCTGCATAACACGTTTGCTACGATACAGACCTAATTGAATTTTACTGCCTTAATCACTGAAACTAAAGGCAAACTGACAACGCCGAGTGTAGCAAATCGTGTTGATGCATTTGTTATGTTTCGCCCTACAACGACTGACCAACTTCCCAAACGCACGCTACACAAGATACAGGTTTTACATACCTACTTTGTTTAGTATCGAACGTTACTTTATGAAGTGGCTTTACTTGATAATTAGGTAAACATTCAATATATGCTTGACGACCATCATCAGGTAATTGATGGTTAAATACGTCGACTAGAGCACAGAATAATCTTATACACTTTTCTTCTTTGATCCGACCAAGTTTTTCAATATCGTTTTGATATGCTGTCGTTGTATCTCGCAACTTAAATTCAATTGCTATGGTATAACCAGAATCCAATTTAAAAACTAAATCAGTTGGTCCGCCATTTTTAAGATCGCATTCCCTACACCATTCAACTGTCGTTTCACCAAAGATACTCTTTGATTCTTTGATAATTGCCTTACCGCATTCATATGCAAAAGCTAACTCAGGCATATGAAATATACCTTCCTGTGAAATATCAGATAGTTCTTTATTTTCACTCTCAGCCACAGAGCAGATTATCTGAGCGATACGATTAATATCCATATTTTCCCTTTAGAAACATAACGCCTGCATAACACGTTTGCTAC
>NZ_JARACO010000083.1 GCF_028765575.1 Aliivibrio sp. S3MY1
CAAGGTTTAATAATTTCAGTAATGATACGAGTGAATTAGATCGTTCTACTCGAATTGTTCAAAAGTATGCAACAATTGGGAAATTATATTTTTCGCAAGAATTTTCGAAAATATTAACGGTATTATATAAGGATCTTGAAAGGTTAACTAATGAATATGGAGAGGCTGTAGAATTCGCAGATGGCGATCGTCAATCTGAATTTTCAGCTCAAATTGAATATTATTCATCTATAGAAAAACATTCAAATAAAGCTCTTAAAAGTATGTTAAAAATAGCTGAAATCGATCTAATAAAGAAATAAACATAACAAATGCATCAACACGATTTGCTACATTCGGCATTCTAGGTTTCTTTGAGTTTACTGTATTAAGTGGTAAGTTTGAGCTTAATCTGCATGGTAGCAAACGTGTTATGCAGGCGTTATACGAACTCTGAGAATGCAGTTTTTTGGTTCAGTTCAGCGATTGAGCCATTAGTTTTTTAGTCGTGAAAGTAAGGTGGATTTCCTTTTTCTTTGTTGCCTTTTAATATTCGTTTTATCAGGTTCGGCATTGAAATATTATTGCCCTAAATTCAGGCGTTTCAGCGGCTAATTTACGCTTCAATTGTTCTTTGGTTATGCCTCATTTTAGTCGGCATCAGTGTTTTGCTCTTAGCATTTTCAATCCCAATTGTTGTTAGGATATTTGGTTTATCAGTTCCAAACTGGCTGAGACCAATTCGTACAAATGGTGTAAGAAAAAGGGATTGTTTCGTTTCACAGTTATTGTCGTTGATTGGATATTTTGCTCGCTTAATTGAACCAGTCTAATTAAACTCAGTTTACAGCAAATCTTGGTAAATCAGTTCTTTACCAAGTTTATCGGAGCGAAAGCAAGGCTCGTATAACAAAGCAATCAACACGATGCTATTACACTCGGCATTCGCGGTTTGAAGTGTAATTGATTTTGTAAGTCGGTCTTTCGC
>NZ_JARACO010000084.1 GCF_028765575.1 Aliivibrio sp. S3MY1
AAGTTCAATGCCGAACCTGATAAAACGAACACCAAAAGGCTACAAAGAAAAAGATAAACCACCCTACTTTCACACCTAAAATACTAATGGTTCAATCGCTGAACTGAACCAAAAAACTGCATTCTCAGAGTTCGTATAACGCCGCAATAACACGTTTGCTGCCATGCAGATTAAGCCCAAATTTACCACTTAATACGGTAAACTCAAAGAAACCTAGGATGCCGAATGTAGCAAATCGTGTTGATTGCTTTGTTAGCCGAATGTTCGTAGGACATACAATACGTTTTGAATAGCAATAACAAAGACTAAACTCAGACCTAATGAATAAAAAACTAAACAACTCCATATTGCCAATTTATTATATGATTCCGCTATAGTTTGTGCAAAATAGAACGCATTATTTGTAGTCTGCCCCATATTTGAACGTTCTAAATTATCGAATTGGTCGACAGCGTAATCCAAGTTTTCTTCGTCCATCTCAGGTTGTTTACAATAATTCTTAAAATAACTTGATAAATATTTCACGTAGTCTGGTTTAACCCCAGGCTTTCTATTACACCAAACCATGACTTTCATTGCAGAGTGAACTTGTAATAAGGTTTTACCGTGCTCCTTAAATTCAGAATAGTTTTTATATTGGCGAAATATTTCAGGGCAAAAAGCATTATATATAATGTTCGCAATTGTAAAAAAACAAGCTGCACCAAACAATAACTGCCATGAAAAAGGTAAACTCGTTGTTAAATTTACATTACTACCAAAAACAGTCATATTAATCACATCATCGACATTTGATAGTAATCGTGCACTAATAGGAACAATTAGCAACCAAATAAATGATGATTGAACTATTTTGCTATCACCAATACTTCTAATCAAACTCCACTTCAATTTATTTCTCCTTTATCCTAAAACTTTAGATTCGGCTAACGCCTGCATAACACGTTTGCTTG
>NZ_JARACO010000085.1 GCF_028765575.1 Aliivibrio sp. S3MY1
GGTCGTACGGTTGGTGACGCTGATACAGATATCGTTACTCGTATTGGTCTAGAGTACGGCTTCTAATAAAAGTGGTTACTTAGCTAACTTTAAAAGCGCTGGCAAACTTTGTCAGCGCTTTTTACTTTAAGAGCATTTAAAATTTAAGGTGTATTAGGATGTATAAAAGAGTTTTAGGCCTAAGCGTAGTATTACTTAGTGGGTGCTCTACGTTATCAAGTGATGATGATTTCAGTGATGTAATTAATGAGGTAGAAAAAAAATCCACTTACGTATCAATAGAAGCTAAAAGCATCAACCCAATAGAAAATGAAGGGGTTGGGGCGAACGCCATGAGAAATACTTCTCAGCTAACGGCCAATTATGCGACAACATCTAGAGCGGTACCTGGATCGTATGTTGCAGTAGAGCTTAGTTATTTTAAATCAAGTTATGTTTATGATTCGGTATCATTTAATGGCTCTGAAACAAAAATTACGGCATATTCACCATCAACAGAATCGTGCACAGAGCACTGTACATCAACACAATATTTTACATTCCCTATAGATAATAAAGACATCGCACTGTCTGCAAAAAATGGGTTAACTTATGATGTACACGCGACAAATGATACGTCTAAATTGTCTTTTAGCATTCCCGCAGGTTATTTCCAAGCGGTGCTAGATGAAAAAGCACTTCAGCTTGAGTATACTCCGTTAGCAGTGCAGCAACCTGTGGCTGAGATAAAAGCAGAGTCAAAGAACTCGAAACCAGTAGAAATGAGTCAATATTGGTTTGATGAAGCGACCGCTGTAGAGCAAGAGCAATTTACCGAGTGGGCTTTTGCTAACCGTAAAGCGGTGAAGAGTAAATTGGCGACATCGTCTAAATCATTGGAGATGTTGAGCTACTGGTATGAGAAAGCGTCTTCTGAAGATAAAGCTCAAATACTAACGTGGTTATTAAAT
>NZ_JARACO010000086.1 GCF_028765575.1 Aliivibrio sp. S3MY1
AAGAATTGATTTACCAAGATTTACTGTAAACTGAGTTTAATTAGACTGGTTCAATTTAGCGAGCAAAATATCATTTCAACGACAATAACTGTGAAACGAAGCAATCCCTTTTTCTTACACCATTTGTACGATTTGATTTCAGCAAGTTTTGAGCTGATAAACTAAATATCCTAACCACAATTGGGATTGAAAATGTGGCGAGTAAAACACTGACGCAGGGTAAAATGAGGCAAAACCATGAACAATTGAAGCGTGAATTAGCCGCTGAAACCCATGAACTTTTGGCAATAATGTTCAATTGCCGAACCTGATGAAATGAAAACTCAAAGACAACAAAGAAACAGGAAATTCACCCTACTTTCACGCCTAAAAAACTAACGGCTCAATCGCTGAACTGAGCCAAAAAACTGCGATCTTAGAGTTCGTGTAACGCCTGCATAACACGTTTGCTACCATGCAGATTAAGCCTAAATTTACCACTTAATACGGTAAACCAAAAGAAATCTAGAATGCCGAATGTAGCAAATCGTGTTGATGCATTTGTTATATGCATTTCACCTTACTAACGATTAGATTATATAAACTTAAGCAATTATCTAAGTCAGGTTTTTGCTCACGGTATGTACCTTCGCGCCTTGCGGCTTGAGCATAAGCAAATAACCATTCAGCTGCACACTTATTCTGTACTGTTATTCTAGCGTTTGTTCTTTCTGAAAATTGAGATGCTGTGATATCTACATATTTCCCTTCAACTTCTAACCAAGCATGACTTTTTACATCTGGGTATTCATCAACATCCACATTCGCACTAATCAGTTTAACATCTTCACAACCAAGCTCTGTCAGATAAACACCTAAGAGACTTGAGGATAAGAAGCATACACCATTTGGAAAGCTATTTAATCCACAC
>NZ_JARACO010000087.1 GCF_028765575.1 Aliivibrio sp. S3MY1
TGGGGTTGTTGCAAAAAATCCATTTCTAACAGAAAATCCCTCTCTCTTTCAATTAAACTACCATCTCAATGACTCAATCCGAATTTAAATGGAAACACTTTGCACCAGAAATTATCCTCTGGTCTCTTCGTTGGTATGGTACGACAACTCTTAGTTATGCACACGTCAGTGATATGCTTGCGGAGCGTGGTATTTTCGTTAATCGCTCTACCATTTACCGATGGTTTATTGAGTATTCCCCTAAACTACGTAAGAAATTACGTCGATATCAATTTACGACATCTGACTCTTCATGGCAACTTGATGAAACATACGTTCGAGTAAAAGGTAAATGGCTTTATCTTTATCGAGCTATTAATAAACAAGGTGAAACCCTTGATTTTTATTTCTCTCATAAGAGAAATAAAGAGTCAGCTTATCAATTCATTAAGCGTTGTTTAAGGCCGTATCGCTTAGAAAATCAACCTAAAACGTTAAGCACAGATAAACATTCCTCATACGCCAATGCCATAACTCGCCTAAAAGAAGAAGGTTTGTTACGCGCTGATGTAAATCAACGGCAAATAAAATCCCTCAATAATGGTATTGAATCAGATCATGCCCCAATTAAGAAATTGATCGTAGCTACCGGTGGTTTCAAAGTGAGAAAACGAGCATGGTCAACAATTCAAGGATTTGAATCATTACGAATGTTAAATAAGGGACAGTTTGATTTTTGGTTGCGTAACGATAGACGAAAAACAATAGTACAGGAGAGATCCACCTTCATTAATCGTCTCTTTAATATTGAGGTTATTTTATAGTAATAATGAGCCCATTGTAGGGCTCATTTATCCATTCAGATTATTTGCAGCAAGCCCG
>NZ_JARACO010000088.1 GCF_028765575.1 Aliivibrio sp. S3MY1
GTTTTTAAGAGGTTATGGCTATATGTCGATTTCTAATAAAGTCAGAAAGAAGCTTTGGGCTAAATCTGGTAATAGATGTGCTATATGTAAAACTGAGCTATTTTCGAAGGAGGATGCGAAGGAAAGTTTAAATATTGGTGAAGAGTGTCACATTATTAGTAGTGCAGAAAAAGGGCCAAGACATAAAAGTGGAATACATAATTACGATACGTATGAAAATTTAGTTTTACTGTGTAGAAATCACCATATAGAAGTTGATACATTAACTGATACATATCCTGAAGAATTACTGATGTATATGAAAGTTAACCATGAGAACTGGGTAACAAACTCACTAGAAGAATCCATAAGCAAGGAGAGTATGCCTCAACCTAAATTACTCACAAGAATAACATCAGGTAAAGAGGTTTTAAATATTATCGCGGGTATAGATGGTTTTGGCTTCGATTATGATGAGGGTAGTGAAGAGGATAATGAATTTATTGGCAGTATTTTACAAACATTAACAGATTATGCTGAAATTATAGGCATGGATGTTGGGCCTTTTGAAAGAACAAAAATAGCTACTCACATTGGTTCTCTTTTAAAAGAATTAGAGTTTAAAGGATATTTTTTATTTGCTGAAAGGTGTATAGAACGTCTTAAATGTAGTGATAATATTACCAATGAAAATTGGATAACAGCAAAACTATACATTAAAAAAAATGATAGCCCGGACGTAACTCTATTTTAAGTTCTTTGTATATTATAGACAAAACATAACAATCGCATCAACACGATTTGCTACATTCGGCATTCTAGGTTTCTTTGAATTTACCGTGTTAAGTGGTAAATTTAGACTTAATC
>NZ_JARACO010000089.1 GCF_028765575.1 Aliivibrio sp. S3MY1
CTCCATAAGTTCAGGCGTTTCAGCGGCTATTTTACGCTTCAATTGTTCTTTGGTTATGCCTCATTTTAGTTTGCATCAGTGTTTTTCTCGCAGCATTTCCAATCCCAATTGTGGTTAGGATATTTGGTTTATCAGTTCCAAATCTGCTGAAACCAAGTCGTTCAAATGGCGTAAAAAATGTATCTGTTTTCCATTCACTTTATCTCGCAATTTAAGAACATTTTGTTCGCTTAATTGCTACCGGTAAATTAGAATCAGGGTTTAGAAAATCTTGGCAGGTCAGTTCTTTTCCAAGTTGGCCAAGCCGAAAGCAAGCACGCACAACAATCGCATCAACACGATGCTTATTACATTCGGCGTTTTTGGTTTGAAGTGTAATTGGTTTGGAAAGTTGGTCGTCAGCACGTGTTATGCAAGCGTTATACGAACTCTGAGAATGCAATTTTTTGGTTCAGTTCAGCGATAGAACCATTAATTTTTTAGGTGTGAAAGTAGGGGGTTTTCCTTTTTCTTGGTTGCCTTTTGGTATTCATTTCATCAGGTTCGGCATTGAACTATTATTGCCCCAAATCCAGGCGTTTCAGCGACTAATTTACGCTTCAATTGTTCTTTGGTTATGCCTCATTTTGTTCTGCTTCAGTGTTTTCCTCTTAGCATTTTCAATCCCAATTGTGGCAATGATATTTGGTTTATCAGCTCAAAACTTGCTGAAACCAAATCGTACAAATGGCGTAAGAAAAAGGGATTGTTTCGTTTCACAATTATTGCTGTTGAATGGATATTTTGCTCGCTTAATTGAGCCAGTCTAATTAAACTCAATTTACAGCAAATCTT
>NZ_JARACO010000009.1 GCF_028765575.1 Aliivibrio sp. S3MY1
TTTTGATGAACCCCCAAAACCCATTCAAAATGCTCTTGTGTTACTGGTCTTTTTACTAAAGTATGAACGGTTGATATCAGGCCTATACCAATACCAAGGCAAGTTACAGCAATATAGAACAAGTTCCAATGGTGTGTTTTTTCTAATGCAATCAGATCAACGTATTCAAAAAAAGGGACAAGCAGAACTATCGTGGTAGATAGAAATAAAACCATTGCCAAATATGCCAAAAACTCTTCAATGATAAAAAAATCAGGGTATTCATATTTATCATCTACGTTAGGAATACTTATATTACTTAGTTTTATCCATTCAATTAGACATATTAATCCATTCATTACTAACCACTCCCTTTGTATTATTTCACTTTCCATGTTTCTAAAAAACGGTTTTGTATAAAGCACCTTACATACAATGCTATGTGATATATATCCCGATATAAAAACTATTGTAAGTTAGTTATAATAAAAATGTAGTTATTGAGAGCTATATTTTGTAATGTACTACAAGTGTATTACAACAATCAGTATTGAATATAGGTATAAACGCAATGACTAAAGTTATCGCAATCGCGAATCAAAAGGGTGGAGTGGGAAAATCGACAACCTGTTGTAACTTGGCTCATACGATGGCTTTATATGGAAAGAAGAGCCTTATTATCGATCTTGACCCACAAGCTAATTCATCATTTTTGTTGTCTGGTGGAGAACATCCAGAATTTGAAAAACTAACTATATCAAATGTTTTTTCTCTGTCTGCTGAAGATAGATCAATACCTCTTAATCATCTTATTCGCCCAGCAAAGGTGCGTGGTAAAGATAAATCTGTTAGCGGCAGTGGTCTTGTTTATAAAACAATACCAAATTTGTTTTATATCCCCTCAAATATCGGTCTCAGTAGCGTTATTGAACAAGGTTTGACTCTTATTCGTCGTGAGTCGATTCTTAGAAATAAACTAAAAGAGTTGGTCGGTCATGATTTTGATTATGTGTTTCTTGATTGCCCACCAAATCTGAGTTTAACAACGACTAACGCAATACTTGCGGCTGATCATCATTTAGTTGTATTGGATAGAGGGGGATTTAGTCTTTCTGGTTTGCGTCTTCTTATTGGGGCTATGGGGCAAATTTTAAACAAGTCACCGAAAGAGTTAGATTATTGGGTTTTATGTAATGAATATCGAAAAACGACGTCGATAGTAAACGGGTGCTTTTCTTCAAACATGTCCAAAATTGAAAGTCATGTTTTGCCAGTAAGGATCCGTCGTTCACAAGATATTGAAAATGCGACGATGGGAGTGCATTTACTTTATAACTACAAGAGTGGCTGTCTAGCTTTTTCTGATTATAAAGCGCTGGCCAAAAGTGTTCATAAAAGGGCTCATAGTGGCGGCTCTCATGTTAATTCATCTTCATTAAAACTCTCTCAACATAATTAGGTGAACTAATGTCAAAAGATATGAATGAGGAAGTTAGTTTTTTTGGTGATCTAGATTCGGGTATATCTTCGCTGCCTCATCTAAATACCGCGACCCACGAAAGCGATTCAATTCAATCAGAGAAAATGAAAGGGGTTAAGCTTCGCCCGTTTACCTGTCGATTAACGAACCCCAATCAGCGAGCGCCAAAAATGTCGGCTTTTGTGAATAAAGCTGGGGCAATGACTAAACGTAAAGTAACAGAAGGAAAGCTTCTTTCTGCACTGATCGATTGCCAAGATGACATATTACAAGATCCAGTGCTATCCAAAAAGCTGATCGATGCGATAAGAGATCTTTAAGTTTTTATACATAATCAGGAACTATCAATGTTACGTGAATATTGGAATTCAGTGTTATTAGAAGCAAGGTTACTTGTTACGCCACAACAAGAGAACATATTGCTATTTATTTTTGCATTATTAGTCGTCATTTATTTAATTCGAATAAGTAAAGACAAAAGAGTAAGCCGATGGGTTCAGCCCACTCACCTTAAGGCAAGCGAAGATCTTCAAAAAGATGAGGTAAAGGTAAAAATAAAATGTTTATGATGCTGGTTTCTGTTTTGATTTAAGTGATAGGCGGTATGGATAATTATAGTGAATTACAGCAAGAGGTCTTACACCGTTTGGCCTCTGCTCACAACCGAGGAGTGATGAAGCTAGCTTTGTCGGACCTGATTATTTTGGTAAAGAATAGAGTATCAATCAAGCTAGAATCTTCCTCTGTAATTTCTGAGTGTGATTGCTTGCTCACTGATGGAATGATTAGCCACAAGTTTATTGTTTATAGCTCTTTTTATTCACTAACACGAAAAGGGCTGAATGCTGTATCTGAGCTAAAAGTACGTTAGTTAATCTCTGAATCTCCATTTAACTCTACATCCCCCATCATGTTAATTAGTTTTACGTAACTTGGTGATTGCTTGCGTAGCTGTTGGTCATTTTGGAGAGCTTTAAATGGTTTATCTAATTGCATGCAGTTGAAATGATTGGTTGTAATTCGATTAACCATTGTGACGGTTTCATGGCCGTAACGCTGACTTGAAAACGTCGCTGTTATGAGTTTATTTACTACAGGGCTTTGAAGCTCTTTTACTGTGATATTTCTGCGACATTTTTTAGAAAAATGATCGGCATAATTTTGAAGTAATGTTCCATATTGAAGGCTAGTGCTTTTTACAGAATTTAGATAGCTGGTTAGTTCTTTTGGTTGTTGTGAGGCCACCACATTAAGGCTAGTTAGCGATAAAAGAATACAGAAAGAAGCGCTAGTTAGGTTATTCATGGAACGTCCTTTTAAACATGATTGATTATTAATAATACAATGAAAATAACCAAAATTGATAGTTAATTAAGCAATATCCAGCCCTGCTTATCTCTTGCGTTGCGGTATAATGAATTCATTAAAGAGTGGTGATTTAAGGTGGATTTATGGGATGTAATTACAATGTTTTTTTTGAGTTCTATCTGTTAGGGGTATTTTTGGCGAAAGGAACATTATCTTGCCAAGAAGAAAGTGATTTTAATATTTCTAACTTAGATGCACTGGATATTACGTGTGCCTTACGAGATGTAAAAGGCTATCGCTCTGCTCGGGTAAAAAATATCAAGATTGTCTCTGATAATGAAATAGAGGCGGAATTAAGATCAGGTCAATTATTACTGATTAAAGTTGATATTCAAAATGTCCCTTTTGATGAGTTAGAGCACCGTTATACAGAAGAAGCGAGGTAGTACCGTGGTAGTACAAAACAAGGAATGGATGAATTTAGGGATCACTCAACATCGTGCAGCTAACGGAGATGCGTATAAATCATCACGCTCAGCCATGCGCCATGCGGCATTCAAAAGTGATGACTCGGCTCGTGTTGTCGTTTTAGATGATGGTTTTGTGGTGTTAACGGGAAAAGAAATGACAAAAGAAGAGGCGTTGTTATTTCGTGAACATTATTTGCCTTATCGTCACGAAAATATGCTCCATGCTGAAGGCGTTTTTGAAAAGCATCGTAAGCCTTGGCCACTTGAACAACCTATTTTATGCAGTAAGAACAACCAAGCAAAAAAAATTCTTGGGCTTTATTATTGGCAAATGCCATTTGATGAAGCGCGAAAGAAAAGTGAATACCGTGGCTTGCCATACAGAACGTGGCAACGAGGCCGAATCAAACATGGTTTAGTGATAGATGAATAAGGGGTAAAAGGAATATGAAACCACTATTTAATCAGCAAGGAAGTGAAGTACCTAAGCGACCAAAGGCTTCTGATGTGGAGGTAAAAAAAGCGATCATTGAACGTGGTTTATCCTCCTTTTTTTCTAAAAAACAGCCAGTGTTCGAATCGAATCAAAAAGACGCACTGATTAAGATATTTAATGAGCATTGGGAATACTCTTGTGATGAAGAGGAGCTTGCTGAATACGTCGGTGAGTTGAGCGTTAATGTAAAACAGGACGCTTTAGTTTCAGCGCTTATTACGGCCTGTGAGCACTTGAATGACACTTATTTAGTTATCTTAACTGAATGGTATCAAAGTAATGCCATTACCCCACCATATCCAGTAGGTTCAAAATTGGATAAAGGAACGATTACAGGCATATCCAAAAAAGAGGCAGCAACTTATGAAGTGCTCATTTATGGCTTTCCTGAGAGCAGCCCAAATCGTCGAAGTGTGAAGTTTGAAGATGCAATATTGGCTGAAGAATAATAAATATTTGTTGGCATTAATTCAAAAATTAGCACTTCAGGTTTCAGTTAAGTTCAAAATAATAAGTGAGAATGTATGTCCACACATCAAGTTAAGTTAGCGAAAGCAACGGAAGATGATTTTAAAATCATGTGGAAAGTTTTTGATGCTTTTCAAGAAATCGAAAACAGTGGTCAAATTTCAGAGCTGCGAGAGGAACGACTGAATAAGGTGACTATCGGGCGTTTATTGCAACTTGGAACGGGTGGTTTTACTCGAATTGTTATGGGATGTGAAACTCTTATTGATAATGTGTGTGATAAAAATCAAGATTACTATGAACTAACGCCCTCCCTACTTAATGCAGAAACCGAGTTAGATAAAGCGCATGCAGCACTTGAAGCTATTTTGAAAACGGGGGAGCTAAGTTCTGATAGCGTTGCTATCGCTCGAACGACATTAGGTCTTGATAAATATGGTCTTAATGACGAGTGATTTTTCTGAAAAATGTATAAAAAGTCATACTCAATATTGTATGGCTTTTTTTATGGCTGTTATTTGTTCGTTTACGGGGTAAATGTGTTATTCATTGAAAGGAGGGCTAATTTTAGGAGACTTCTTTATGCCTAGTTAAATAGTATTTTTGACTGGCCTATTCAGGCAGTTTGATTTTTTTATATATGATACTATTTTAGCTAATTTTCATTGGGTATTGTAATGATGGTTCAATCTAGTGTAGCTCGTTTCGGAAAAATATTAGCGTTCAATAAGAAAAACGACACATTAAAAATAGATTTTGAAGGGAATCCATTAAATCAACCTGTTTGGGGGAAAATTGGACGATTATTTCATACTGAAGAAATTAATTTGGCGATAGATAATCAATTGGCTTGCCGTATTGAATTTATATCTAATGATTTAACTTTGCCGATATTAACGGATATCTATTTTTCTATTTTTGAAGAAAAAGAATTAAGAATTAAAGCAGGCTCTATTGTGTTGGAAGGTGAGGAAAATCTCACTTTAAAAAGCGGAACAACATCGACGGTGTATCACTCGAAAAATGGTCACGTAACTACATCGGCATCCCATATCAACTCAGAAGCAGAGCGTACACATAAGATAAAAGGAAAGACGATCTGTTTGAATTGATCTTTTTCCTTACATTAATCTATATAAGAATGGAATAACAATGACCGTTACAATTAATGCAAATGGATTAAGTATTATTCATAAAGGATCAGGAGGAGAAGCGAATGCCACTTTACCTGATGTATGCGCAACAACAATTGGAAAGTCTACAGTGAATATTGCTTATGGAAATAATGCGAAATCATCTGATTTAGTTAATGGAACAACAACTATTACCGCTGATGGTGGGCATCCTATTGCGATTAAGGGATCTAAGTTCTCTAAAAGTACGGGGGATGAAGGTGGCGATAAAAAAGGAGTTTCCTCTGGCACAATTCAAGGTGAGGCTGAGTTTATTTCTGGATCACCTACGGTATTATTTGAAGGAAAGGGTGTCTGTCGATTATCAGATCAAATGACTATGAACTCTGGTAATACTATGTGTTTAGGTGGTGCACAAAATCCTTCAATATCTAATGATGAAGTAGAAAAGCTTTTGCATGATTTAACGATAAAATGCCGTCACCCTGATGGGATTTTATTAAAAAATGCGACGTTTATTATTTTTGATGAATCAGGCGCTGAGATACAGTCAGGCCAAATTGATGGAAGTGGTCAAGGTAAGGCGATGGATCTATCGTCAGGGTTAATCCGTATTAAGATAACAGAAAGCGCTAATCCGTTTGAAATAGATGAACCATTAAGACAAAACAATCCATATTATAAAACTGACAGTGACAATGGGTATTTTTTTGAATTAGTGACCAAGGGTAAATCGGGATTTTGGCAAAAAAAAGGCATCAATATATCTGCATCAACATGGGGGGATATGCCTCTCATGCTAACGTCATCTATGGATTTTAATGATTTAGTTCTTCAAGAAGTTCAATGGCATTACTCTCATTACCAGTCTCAATCAGCAATGAAAGAGTTAGTGAATGATCTCATTACTGCAATTGACGTTTGTTCTATTCTCGACACTAAACAATGTATCGCTAGAATTTTACCTTCGATCATTGAAGAGGGAGATATTCTTGCAGCGTTGCTTTGCCTTAAAGAATCAGAAACGGCTAATAATGTGTTCGCTTTTATGCGACACAGGGGTAAAGGAAATCCGCAGAACTACCTTAAAGAATACAATTGGATTGAGCTTAAAAAGAGACTCAATACAGATATAGACGCATTATTGCAAAAGATAAAAAATCGAATTAGTTGGCTTCAAGAGCAAGCTGAGCGTTGTAATTATGCCTACTTAGCGTCTGAGGTATTTACTGTATATTTGGATAAAATCAGCGTGTATCTCAAGAAAAGCCCTGACTATGTGAGTTCATTGGTTGATGAGATGAAAACCACAGTATCTACGTTAATTGAAGATAATGAGGTTCATGTGATTAAATCGCCAAATGCTCGACATGCTTCGGAAGGTGGTAGTGTTGAGTTAGTGGTCAATACAATATCTAGAGTTGACGTAGTGGCGTTGGGATGGAAACCCGTTCAAGGTGATTTTCCATTATTGGTTTTTGAAACTAAAAATAAAATGGATGATTTTGATGCGCCAGATATGACATATAGCGATGAAACCAAAGAAAAAATTGAATCTTATGGATTTATGAAGCCATTTAAGCAATCAGAGTATTATTCTCACAGAGAAGGATATACACGATATAGCGAAGACCAGTTTGCTTTACCTGCTAGTGAGCATTTTAAGCGGATGAATGGGTTGGCTGATGATTTTCTGTTTGGTGTTGGTTTTTCTATAAATGGAGACACCAGTAAAATATACCCTGAAATGGTCGCTAGATTCCAAAGAAATGAGGGCGGGTATTACGACCACCCATTGTTAACCGATGCGCTTAAATATCACGAAACCACTGCTAAGTTTCATGGAGAATTAATAAAGTGCTTAAATGAGAATGTGAATGAGGGAGCCTTACCAAGCAATATTACTAATATAACGAGTCAATATATGAGGTCTGAAGAAGAAGGTAAGGGGGCTAGTTTACCTCAGTTTTCTGTTGGTAAATTCCCATATTTTCATGACAATCTTTATGATGGAACCGTTTTATCTGTTCATGGTATATGGTCAATGAAAGTCTATGTTGATAATCTAGAATATAAGGGGAATCAAGTGCGTGGTAAGTTTTGCTATAAAATTCAGGACCATTTTGGACTAGACGTAAAAGATATTGATCATGACCCTTTTCGTTTAGATGATGATCCAAATAATGATGGCAAACCGTACGAATTGCTAGAAGGATTTAGGTCGTGGTATTTACTTCAACATTTTGAAGGGTATGGATACAAACCATTTATTACCAAAATAGATTTTGAACTATGAAATATTTAATACGCAATTTTTTATTAGCCTTTCCTATTTTGTGGATGTTATTTATATGGCTTGGTCCGATAGTATATTTATATTTAGGTCATTATGATGATTTTGTTTATGACAGCTCTGTTAAGTATTATGGTGATGGGAAAAAACCGTCTGGATTTATGTCTTCGGATCTAGATTTGATGATTGGTTTATTTATTTTTCTTCCTAGTCTATTTATTAATATAATCTATACCACTTATAAAAGATTTTGGTGGTGGGTTGGCGGTTACATATTTTTAATTTTTTGTTTAACTTCGCTTTAGTTGTTGGATGGCTTTGATTAAGTTCAGAAAAAAACATTTACCATAACAACGGTTCTACGAATCGTAAATGTAAACTCAATAGGTACACATTTTCTATAAAGATTCATTTTTATAGATCATCAGGATAAATTTAATGTTTGGATTAACAAAGATTAAGAATAAAGCGAATTGGCATCGTGCTCTAGACTTTAAGCATCGAATTCATTTTCGATTTTCGGCTTATCAGCTAGGTAAGTGCATCGTGATGTTTGCGGTGTTGGTATTCATTGCGTTATTCGTAAAAGACCAATTCGTTCGCCCAATAGGTGGGGATGTTCTTGTCGTTATTTGGCTTTATTATTTATTATCAAGCGTCATTGATATGCCATCAAAACAACTTACATTCACGGTACTAGGCATTGCGTACCTTGTTGAACTCGGTCAATTTCTTAACGTTAACGCTTTTTTGGGGATTGAACCTTCATCAAGCTTGCATTTAATCCTTGGTGCTACGTTTGATTGGATAGACTTGGTAGCTTATACCGTGGGAGCGATTATTTGTTATTGGGTTGAGAGGGAGTGAATTTTTTAGTTATTGGAGAGTTTTGTATGAAGTTGCTAGATATTAACGGCGTTGTTGATCAAATCAGGTAAGGAGTGTAGTTGTCCCACTCAACCAACCTGTTTTTCTAATAGGCATACCTAGCCCTAGGACTTTATTCATAGCTTTGACATTTGCCAATGCCTCACCAACTTGAGCGTTGTAACATCTCAAGCTCAATGTACCCCTAGTCAATCCTTTATATCGTGACATTGCCGTTTCAGAGATTGAACGGTCGTGATAGCCAGAGTCAGTTTTCCACTGAGCTAGCGTATTGTTTTGAGCGCATCAACCGCTTCATTTCGAGGGTGTCCCTTTTCCCAGTAACCCGCATTTTTTCTAGGAGGGATGAGAGGCTTGCAGCCCTTAGTTCGCAGTACTTCATGACACCTTTTGGTGTCGTAAGCACCATCACCTGACACTGCATGAACCTTTCTGCGAAGTGGATTCAATAATGTTGGAAGAGCTTCACTATCACCAACGTTGACAAGGCTTACTTCAGCGCTAATGACTTCATGAGTATCAACATCAACCGCAAGATGCAGTTTACGCCAAGTCCTACGTTTCTCGGTTCCATGCTTTTTCACTTTCCATTTGCCTTCCCCAAAGACTTTCAGACCAGTTGAATCTATCGCTATGTGACGAACTGGACCTTTTGATTTGTTCTTATACTTCACCTGAACTGTCTTTGACCGCTTGCTTATGCTGGTATAGTCAGGGGAGCTTAAAGGGACGTCCATTAATTCAAATATTGAATCTATAAAGCCTTGAAGAGCACGTAATGGTAGGGAGAATATTCCTTTAATCATCAAAACAGTTTCGATGGTAGTATCAGAAAACTGAAAGCCTCTACCTCGTTTACCATTGTGAGTCTTGCATCGCCATGTCTCAATGGCTGAGTCATCTATCCAGAACGTAACTGACCCTCGTTTGCATAGAGCTTTGTTGTATTCACTCCAGTTAGTTATCTTCTTTTTCGACTTACCCATACCATCAACCATGCATCTGCTATATGGGATCAGATCGCAGGATTTAGGAAAGGTTCAACTGATTTAGTCAACAAAGCCTCTATGGATTGTAATGGCTTTTGATATTGATGGGTTGTTTTACAATGCAGATAGACGATCTGAAGAACCACCATCGGAAGGCGTAATTCCTGACGATCTTTTCCCTTTTATGTTTTTTTTAGTAAGTCCGATAATGTTTTTTATTGGTTCAATCTACACTGCTTATAAAAAAGATTGGGTGTGGTTTGGGGCTTTGGTTGGGGATATAAGCTTGCAATGTTGAGTTAGTGGTTAATACAACAAAGCGAGTTGACGTTGCAGAGTTGGGATGGAAACCAGCTCAAGGTGATTTATCGTTATTGGTTTTTGAAACAAAAATAAAATGGTTGATTTTGTCATCTTAGAGGGACTTTTAAGTATGAAATTCAGGAGAATTTTGGATTAGATAAAAATGACATTAATCATGTTTTAAGTGATATGAAGCAATATGAGCTTCTTGATGGTTTTATAGATCTTAGTATTTGCTTCAGCATTTTGATGGAGATGGCTTTAAACCATTTATAACTAAAATGGACTTTAAACTGTGAAAATATTCCTTAGATATATTTTACTTGTTATTCCTTTGATCTTTTTAGGGTTAGCTCGGTTTGGTGTGGTTTTTGGTATAGATCTTATACCAGATGTTTTTTGCGCGATGATACTTTTGAATATAGTGGTGATGGTCAAAAGCCTACAGGGCTTGTTTCTCAAAACTAATTTAACCTTATTGCTACTACATGCAAAACAATCAATAAATGCGGACTTTTAGCAGTCATTAAAAATTAAATCTGATAAAATGCGAATAATTATAATAATTTACAGGTTAGTGGCTTTGGATTTAAAAACTGGTTTAAGTATCTTGTCGAAATCGTCTCCTTATGCTGTTAGTACAGAAAGAGAGCCAGATGGTAAGTTAGCATCGTATAAAAAACATATCTACATAGAAACAGATATCGAAGCCGATTTTAAGCGAGAGTTAACGTCAGCTCAATCGCATGAAATTGTATTCTTATGTGGGAGTAGTGGAGATGGTAAATCAGAAATTTTGACTCGATACAGTCAAAAATTTAAATCTACTCATGATTTCCATTTAGATGCGACGCACAGTTTTAATCCTAACCAAACTGCTATCCAAGCGTTGGATGATCGCTTTTCAGAATTCAAGGTAAGTAGTAAGCCATTAATCGTTGGTATTAATATTGGTATGCTTGGTAACTATGCCGTTGAGGGTGCTGATATTCATGATGGTATCAAATCGTCGATTCTTGCATTTTTAGAAAATCGTTTAAAAGACACAGCTTCTAGTCATACTTTTTTAGATTTTGAAAAATACTCTAAATTCACATTAAGTAATGATGAATGCACTTCTGATTTTGCTGCCAAATTTTTAGCTAAGCTAACTGAAGCATCATTCGATAATCCTTTTTACGCACTTTATCGCAATGAAGTTGAAAAATGTGGCTATACGAATCTAACGGCTAATTTTGCGTTATTAGGTCTTCCTGCAACACAAAAAACACTTATTGATTTGCTGTTAAAAACACGCCTAATTAAGGACCAGTTTCTTACTGCTCGTGCTCTTTTAGATTTTGTTTTTCAAATACTAGCTATGGATGGTTATCTATTCGATAACTTGTTCTCTGGTGCGGACAATGAATTATTAGAGCAAATTCAAGAATTCGATCCGAGTAATATCCATACACGAAAAATTGATGAATTTGTTCTTCAGTTTGGTTTGGGGATCGAAGACCAAGACTTTATTGGATTTAAAAATAGAGTTGCTGAATATGGTGTTTTTGAAGTAGATAATTCAGCTTCATATTTACGTTTAGTGTATTTGTTAAGAAATGATACGGAAATAACTAATGATTATGTTGATGCATTAAAAGCGGATTTTGATAATTCATTAATCGAAAAATATGCAGAAACATGGTTGTTGCATGGTGAGTTTGATGGTTCAGTTAAACAGAAAAAAGAGTTAAATAAATTTTATAAAGAAACTTTAGAGACTGCAATCCAATTATATTGCAACCGTAATGCACCATTATTGGATAAAGGCACATTTTTTATCTCAGAATATAATGGATTTAAGATGGCTGTAGAGTTAGATGTTAAAGCTAATTTTACCGCGATTAAAAATGCAGGCTTAGCAAAAGAAAAAGTGAGTGCTTTTTATGCTTATATTCAAGTTGACGGTCATGAGCTGCTTCCAATGCCAGTAAGTATAAATTTGTTGGCATTGTTGATTAAAATTAATCAAGGATATAGACCAAACAAGCATGATAAAAATGCGATTTTATTGTTGGATGAAGTATTAGAACAGATAGTATCAGTTGCGAACCAAAAAGACTCTTTGTTCATATTTAAAGATGAACAGCGCTATAAAATCACAAATGCAGATGATGAATATTTTGAAGTGAGTGGCATGTAATATGGTAAATGATAACTATACTCAGCCAATTAGTGGCGACCTTCCTCAATCACAAGAAGCAGTGCCTAATAAGAATAGCTTGAATAGCTATTTACCTTTAAGAACAAAAGGCAATGAATTTGATTGGAATGCTGTTGTTGGTCTTGTTTTACGTTCATTGTTGCGTAAGAAAGTCGAAAATTATTCATATGATGATTTCATGGATGATTGCCAAAATTCATTTAAAGAAAAATTAGATGAAGAAGAGTTTTGGTCTGTACTTCAAAAAATGTATTTTGATAATGAAGATATTTTTACTGTTAGTCCTGAATTACTTTTATTTAAGGCTCAGAAAGGAACATTTGCTAAAAGTGATGAACGTATTGCATCACTTTTTACTAACCTTCTACAAAACTTACGTATTAAAGAATTTGATGTTCAATTAAACTTTATTGAGCGTGAATTTCTTACTACTTTACAAAGAAAGATGAAAGTAGATTCGTCATTTGAATCAAAAGAATCACCTTATTTACCTTCGTTATCTTCAGCCTTTCGTGAAGATTTCAAGTTTTTATCTACTCGACCAAAGTATTTATTAAATGAGATTGAGCAGTTTTTATCTTTCTATGCATTTACTTATACGGCTCAGTTAAGCCTCGCTATATCTGATTGGCGTACAGGTGAAGCCCCAAAATCAAAGCCGCTTTATTTCATCATGGATCATGAAAGAGCAAGTAATGAACGTACGCATATTAAAAATCATGGCTATAAGCTATTTAATGAATCTGCATATCGTTTATTCCCGATTCTATCTATGTTGGAGCAGCTTCAGCCAAACCCAAAAGAAAAAAAATTACCGCTGTGGCAAATATCTCATGATATTCAACATTGTAAGTTAGAAAGTGTGGCGACTCAGCTAAAAAACTTTTCATATGCATTTCGTGCTCAACGCAAATTGGATACAGAATTAGAGCATTATGAAGAAGCGATTGATTGGCTAGATAACATTGTAAAATTAGCAATCGCACAATTTAATGATTCCAAAACAGATAGACCTGCGATTAATAAAAAATACGTTGTAGAGATAGAGAAACAACTTGCGGCTAATTTCATTCAAAGCCGTGGTCGCTCTGGACGAGTTTTAGTTCTTAACCAAGACTATATTATTTTGCTGACAAATTTAGTCGTTGGTAATAATGAAAAATTGCGCTTCCATGAGTTGATTACGAAGTTTCAGCAACGCGGTATTTTTGTTGATAAACAAACAGAGCAAGAATTAATTAAGTTCTACGAAAGAATCGGTAACGTAGAAAGAATGAGTGATAGTGGAGACGCAGTATATGTCCGTAAAACAATTTGAGACCTTTCTTGCAGAGCAGCTTTTAAATAACGCTAATGCAAAAATACAATCAGGTTTCCGCTATCAATTTAAATCACCTGACAGTGATAATAGCCTACGCCTTTATAACGCATTATTAGTGCATAAAACAGGTAAAATCACTGTTAATGATGATATCCAGTTACCATTCATTGATATTAATAATTGTAAAATTGTACCTGTTGTTCATTCAGAACAACCAGAAAAGCAAGGTGGCTTTACAGAAAACTACATCTCACATTTACGAGATGAAGTGGCGAGTCAATCTGATTATTTAAAAGGGTGTGCGTTAGTTGTTATTCATAACAGTTTACTTGATACTTTAATTAATTCCGCAGAAGATTTAGCCCAAGCAGATCAAGTTTGGAGTACTGATAATATAAAATCAGCGCTTAATGGTTTTATCAAGCAGCAAGATAAAGGCCAAGATGTTTCTTTGTGTCTTCTGGATGATCAATTTAATTCTATTGTAGAAGATGGTGCGACCATCTTTGGTTTTGAAGCTTTGTATAAAGCAGTAGAAGATTGCGAACTACGTTTTAATGAATTAGGTATGTTTGAAGATCCCCTCATTGGCGAAATGAAGGGAAATACAAAGCAAATCAAGCGTCGATTAGAAGAAAATAGAGCCTTGTATGAAGAGTTATCTTTTGAAGTTGAACACTTTAACGATCAACTTCCTGAACGCCTAAAAGCGTTTGGCGAAAAATTCATCAAAGAGCATTTCTCTGATACTGAATCATGGAAAGATTTAGAATTAGAAGCGCTATTTCAAGAGAAGAAACGTAACTCACAACAACAATTAATACTTGATGAAGAATCAATTTCTGAAGGTGGTTCTCTGACTGCTAGGAATAAATCAGAAACCAAGGCTGGTCAACGTGAGCGTCATATTATTATTGAGCTTGATGATGGTATTGAAGAGTTTGAGCTTAAATTAGTCTTTCAAGGTGCAAGTAACCTTGATAAAAACCAATTTAAAATTCAGCCAGCGAAAGCGTTAAATAAACAAGAAGTGATTGCTACTCATAATGGTTTAAAAACCTCGCGAGCAAGCTTAAAGGGCACTTATAAACATGAACCTTTGTTTTTCAATTTAGCGCTGAAGCGTGAGAATAAATCAGAGTGTCATAATTTCCGATGCCTTGTGGTTCGTAAAGGCGAATTTTATATTGACGCATTTAAAACCATTTTCCGTGTAGAACATTCGAAAAAACGCCTTACTTTAAATACTGAATCAAATACATTGCAGATCAGTGCGGAAGAAGGTCATACATATACCCTTACTGATGCAAAGCAAAGTGTTGAGCTTGCTAAATATTCAACCGTTGATTTTGAAGCATTAGCTAACGAATCGGACGAGATCGATTTCTCAGTGAAATCGGGTGATAACCATATCTTCTTTAATATTGAAGGAGCAGTTGCGACTGATTCTTTGAGTTTACCTTTATTATTGAATCGTGGTCGTTTCCATAAGTTATTTAATGACGACTATTATGGTGAATTTTACTCTCAAAAAGGTAAAGTTGCGATTGATAACAGTGAGTTTATCGTGCAAGGCTTGCGTCTTAAATTACTGTGTTGGGAAGAAGAATTTGTAAAAAGTAAGATCCTTTCATTACAAAGAAATGATTATAAACAGCCGTTAATGGTATTAAGTAATATTGACAAAGATCTTTATGATGGTTATTTGTCATTATTTTCTTACCTAGAAGAGCGAAAAACCACTATTTCACTTGTTTCTTGGGGGGAATGTTTTAAACAATTAGTAACTGAAATTGTTGAAGCCTATCAAGGATATTTCTCTTCAGTATCTAAAGGTGACATGTTAACAACGAATCAAAAGTTAGTGATGAAGATTGGCTTAATCTATGACGAAGGGGATGAATACTATTCTCCTTACCATCCATTAGTTTTATCTTATTTTTTATCATTAGCTAATGCGATTAATAATGATGAATCAAATAGCTTTGCTAGCTTACCAAGTGTTACTTTTGAGCGTCTGTCACCTCAAGGGCTATTACCGTATGTTTATCACCCTGAGCATGAGTTTGCTTATAATCAACAAGTTAAAGAAAATGCATTTTGGCTAAAGAGCGTAGCTCAAGAAAAGAGCAGTCTTACTTTTGTTCGTAAGTTAGTGAAAGAGAAGATTGATGAGTTTCAAACTGCATTTAGTCAGCTTTTTAAAGGGTCTGAAAAGAGCATCATTATTAATGCGGTTAATCAAGATGAAGCAGAAGAGCTATTCTTAGGGTTAGTTGATTACATTCGTAATAACCTAAATCAAGCAGCAGCTATTCACGTTAATTTATATGATGACTCACTTCAATTTAATGCGTTTGATCGTTTTGCTGAAACAGCAAATTATGATGAATTAAAAGCGTGGTTAGAGCTTAATAAAGGTAAAGTTCGTGAGCAAGCAGATACCATTATAGATCTGCTACGTACGCGTTTAACTTACAGTAAGTTCACTAATAAACAAGCAGCGAAAGAGGGGCAAGCTTATTCACATTTAACCTTCTTCAGAAATAATGAAAAAGTAGAATGTGCTGATATTGAAATCGATAATATGGCATCTGGCATTGCATGTGATGGCTTATTAACGGGTGAAGCTTCAGAGAGTCAATCAGGCTCTTACTTTACTGGCTTTGGTTTAAAAGGCATTAAATACCACGATAAACCGCATCTAGTTATTGCTAATCAAATTGGCTCTTTATCTAAGCCAGCATTAAAAGCGAATACTCCATATCACGGTGCAAATGCTATTGCTCTTGCAGTAAGTGAAGATTTTAAAGAATCATTAGAGCGTTCTTATGGTAGCTCAATTTGGACAACAATTATTGATCCTAAAGTGACCTTAGACTTCTTTCATAGCAACGATGACGTAGTTCTTATCCACTATTCTGATCAATACACCAGTTCATCAACTTACGATGCAATTACAGTAACAGCCCAACGAGATTTGTTTGAGAAAGTACTTAAACAAGGCGATGGGGGCCAAATTAACGAGTTTAATGCCTTTAATGGTGATTGGTTGCTTAACATGATGACATGTGCGCCAACCATTAATAAAGAGCGTAAAGGCGTTATTGGTGCGTATAAGTTTGTCACGAGTTTAGTTCATAAATCTGATATCACTTGGGTTCCACTTTCAGTAGCGGAGATGATCCGAGTATCAGGCAATATTGGCCTTAAAATGTCGGATAGCGATTTCTCTCGTAATGTCCAAGGTTATAAAAAAGGGGCAATTTCAGACGATGTATTATTGGTCGGTTTTAAAAACCAACAAATGTACCTATTGCCTGTAGAGGTGAAAACTGGCGCAGTACCTGACTATAAAAAAGCAGTACAGCAAGCGAAAGAGCTGTTACGTTATCTTAATGACGATTTACTTGGTGGCGATGGGTTAGCTAATCAACTTTATCGTGCATTGTTTGTACGCCAAGTGCTGATGCAGGTAGATAAATATCGGTTATATAACGTATTTGAAGATAACTATTTCGACAGCTTACTTGATGCAAAAGAGCAATGGTTAACAGGAAATTATTCACTGGCACAAGTGATGGATTATCCTGATGGTTTTGTTGTTAGCCATATCGAAAGTGCTAGCTGTCTTGAGCCTGACTATCAATTACGCGATGGTATCTTAAAAGTAGATTTACCAATGGGATTACTAAAAACATTGGTAGAGACACCGTTGCAAGATGTCTTGAATAAAATCGATATTGCTAAGCTTTGCTATGTACCTGAGATGTATATCTTAGGCTCTGAAACAAAGGGCATTAAATTAGAGATTGAAGCGCCAGAGCAAGATGTGGACGTTATTGCTACAGAAACAGAAACAGAAACAGAAACAGAAACAGAAACAGAAACAGAAACAACAGTTGTAGATATAAATAACAATAGTACTAGTTATGAAGATCCACTAGTTCATCAAGATGAACGTAAAGTTGCGGAAGATAAACCAACAGAGCAAGAAGATGCTCCTGTAGTTGCATCTAGTAATAACTTGCATGTGTTATTTGGTCATAACGCGATGACTCAAGCGCCATTAAACTGGGAACCAACCAATACCTCAAAGTTCATGAATACCAATACGGGTATTATTGGCACTATGGGTACAGGTAAAACGCAATTTACCAAATCAATGATTACTCAATTGCACCGTAATAAAGCTGATAACGTGAATGGTGCGGCTATCGGCATGCTGATTTTTGATTACAAATCAGATTATGTCGATGATAAATTTCAACAAGCGACAAGTGGTAAAAAATTTAACTTACATAAATTACCTTACAATCCACTGAGTTTATTTGGTGACACGCCGATGTTACCAGTGCATACTGCGCGCGGTTTTTCTGAAACCATGGGTAAAGCGTTTAATCTTGGTCAAAAACAACAGCTTAGATTGCGTAAGTTAGTTGGCGAGGCATATGACCTAGCGGGTATTCGTAAAGCAGATCCAAGTACATGGTCTAAAGCTGCACCAACGATTGCTGATGTATGGGCGTTGTTTATTGAGACTGAGCCAGATGAAGATTCATTATACGCAGCATTAGAAAGCTTGTATGAGCTAGAGATCTTTGAAGACGATAACAGTAAGTGCATGAGCTTATATGAGCTTGTGGATGGGATTACCGTTATTGAGCTTGCTGGTTATCCGGGCGAGATTCAGAACCTTGTGGTGGCGTTAACGTTAGATCTTTTCTATTCGCAAATGCAGAAGAAAGGTAAGCCTGAAGTGCAAGGCGATTATCGTCAAATCACCAAAATGATTTTGGTAGATGAAGCAGATAACTTTATGTCTCAGAACTTCCCAAGTTTACGTAAGATCCTTAAAGAAGGTCGTGAATATGGTGTGGGTGTGATTTTATCGACACAAGATATTACGCACTTCCAAACCGGTGAAAATGATTACTCAAGCTATGTGCTTACTTGGGTGATTCATCGTGTTGCTAAGCTGAAAACACAAGACATTAAAGCGATCTTTAGTGTGAATGAAAAAGCAGAACAAGAAAGGCTAATGGAAACCATCAATAAACTAGAGAAGCATTATAGCTTGTATATTGATGGTGCTAAGAGGATCCAAAAAATGCGTGATAGAGCTTTTTGGGAGCTATGTGATTTATGATTTATTTTATTATAGAACAAAAGAGCTAAATTATGACATTTGAGTTAATTGAAGCCTTTGTGGTTTTTAACCATTTATGTTACTTGAGTATGTTTTTTTATTTTATGATATTGACTATAAGGAATTTAATTTTGAAAACTAGCGAATGGAGTTTAGCTTTTGAGAGTTTAGTAAAAAAAACAACTCTTATCTGTTCAAATGTTAGAATAATTTCCTATTTCATTGTCTCTATCTTATGTTTAGGAGCCGCTGGAATTTGGCTTCCTTGGTTAGATAAAGCTGTTAGGTTTGAGCAGTTTTTTAGGGCGGACAACATATTTACTTTTGTTGTTGCTCTTTTAGGTGGTTTACTTTGTAATAAAGTATTTCATGCAGATCGAATCGCTAAAGATATTTTTAGTGAATTAAAATTAAAGCTTGATAGTGCTGAACATCATAAAAGTTCAGAAATATATGCGTTATTAAAAAAGCGGAAAAATATTTATAAAGAGCAACTTGCTTTATCCGCAATCGGTTTTTTGATAGGTTCAGTTGCTTTAATTCTTGTAATTATAGGGTATTCGGAGTTTAGTAGCTTAAACAATAGTTATAGTCAATTAGGATTGATTATTTCCTTGATTTTGTATTTGTACGCAACAGCTGAAGATATCGATGATAGCACACAGTTTAAAGTACTAGCTGAAGAAGAACCAAAAAGTACTGTATTTGAAGGCACCTTGCCTAAATCTGATGATTTGTTTCGAGATAAGTAATTATGAGTTTAATTCAAAAAGAAATTAATAAAAAAGTTATGAAATTATCGCAGCCGTTATCGGACTATTTTGTATTCTCGATTAAGGCAAAAGAACTTCTTAAAATATGTGAACCTATAAGATTAGAAGATGGAGATGAAGTAGATAACTATGGTTTATTAGATGTCCCTTTTTCTAAGGTAAGTACAGGGACTCAGAGAAAAGAAAATGTTAAACAGGTAGCTGAAATAAAAGAATATATAGTTAGTGGGGATGCCGCATTTCCTAATACTATTATATTAGGAGCTAATTTAAATGATAAAGGCTTTTTATTAGATAGCGAAGATGAAAAACGCTGGATAATTAATGGTGATGAGTTAAGTATACCTACAGCATCATATAAAGCATCTATTATTGATGGGCAGCATCGAGTATTAGGTTTTAAACGTTTATTTAATGAAGATGAAAATAATGAATATCTTGATATGGATGTTCTTTGTGTATTGTATCTAGATTTACCATTAACTTATCATGCTCAGATTTTTACTCATCTTAATTCTACTCCGAGAAGAGTTGATAGGAATTTGATTTATCAATTGTATCAAATTGATATGGATGAGAAAAAACCAGAATGTTGGAGCCCTGAAGTTTTAGCTGTCTATTTAGCTAGAACTCTAGATAGTGATATAGGTTCTCCATTAAAAGATAGATTGAAACTCTCAGTTAAAGACAGAGAGCTAAAAGATGGCTGGAAATTTACTTTTTCTTCTGTAGTTGAAGGACTTTTATGTTTAATATCTTCAAATCCTAAAAAAGATAAGAATATTTTAGCTACAGAAACTAGAGTTTTATCTGAAGATAAAGACAAATATAAGTTTGCTAAGCGAGATGTTTTGAGTGCGTATATTGATTCCGCGCCTCTTAGAGAGCTATATTTAAATCAAAAAGATAGCACGCTTTACAGTCTAATATTAAAATATATCAAAGTTATGGATGAGAAATTAATATCTAAAGAAGATTCTGTTTTTAGAAAAAGTATAGGTTTTTCTGCTTGCCTGCTGGCTCTTAAGGAAATATTGCTACGTAGCAACGCTGAACCGAATGAAGTAATCGAAATTATAGAGCGAAACTTAGTTCGAATTAATTTTGATTTTCTACCTAGTATACCAAGTACAAAGGTTCAGGGTGTTTTAAAGAATACTATTATATTACTAGTAAAAGATGAACTTAATCTTGATAAGAAAAGTATTAACATAAAAATAGAGGATGTGAAATTATATACGAGTATTATTGGTACTAAGTAAATAAGAGTTTTTTAGTTTACCTGTATATGCGCTTAGAGTATTTTTAGCCATTATTGGTACTTGTCGAGAATTAAAGAACTTAGTAACCACTAAGTTCTTTAATTTTAAGTATTTTATTTATAGATATCTGATGATAGTACCGCTTTAAAGAGTATTATTTAGTTAATGTATGTGAAAATGATAAAATTGATTTTAAGTTTCTAATCGAAGCTATCCCATCTTCAACATGAGCAGCCCAAGCTTGTTGGTGCTGCTTAGTATCTAGCTCTGGGTAGTACATTTTTAGAACTAACTCAGTAACGTCACTAGTTTCACCAAGCCAAGTAAATTTATCTAATACTAACGAGCCATCAAGCTTTGCTTCTTGGCCGTTATATCTAAACTCACTTTCTACTGATCTAAAAAACGCAAGACGAGCAGATACATTCGGTGTAATCCCCGTATAGCCTTTTAGCTTTTTAAGTTGCTCTTCAGTCGTGCGTGTTAAGTTCATACGGTTAGGTAACATTACATAGCCTCCTGAAGTTTATCTTTCCAAAAATAACCTACTTTTACTTTTGATGATTTTGTTAAACCATCGAAGCTAATCTCATAAGTACGAGCAATATCATCTTGGATCATATTAATGTAATTTTTATCAATTTCAGTATCCGTCGATAAAATAACCACTTGATGACTGGCATTTGGGAAGTAATTCTCAACCAATTTATCTCTATGGTGTGAATCTAAACGCCCTAATGGAGTATCGATAATAATCGGTAACTTACGACCAGAAGTGCGACCTAGTGCTTCTAGTATCGAGATAGCATAGATTTGTTTCTCGCCTGCTGACATAGCCTTACGGTTGATTTGAATACCATGTTCGTCAACTAAATTAACATCAAAAGTTTGAGGGTTAATTACAGCTGATATGTGTAAATCATCTTTACGTGCAAGGTTCGTGTAAGAGGCGACAAATTCTTTTTCAAGCTGTTTTACACGAGCATGAGTTAACTGCTCTGCAAACTTATCTAGCAAAATTAATGCATTTTGTGCATTGCTTACACCTGAGCCTTGGTTTGATGCATCTTTGTTTTTATCATGCAGTTTTTGAACTTTACGTGCTGCTTCTAGTGCATTACGAAGCTCAAGTTTTGCATTTTCTAGTAGTTCACGATATTTACGAATAAGCGTTTCTTTTTGCTTATCTAGTTCACGAACTTCTGTAAACAACTCTTGCACTTGTTCTTGCTCAGGCGCTCTTGCAATATTAGTTGATGCGTTATCAAGATCGTATTCAACCGTGCTTAATCGAGTCCTTGCTATATCAAAACGCTTAAAGGAATCAGAAGCTTGGTGTTGTGTTTGAAACTCAATTAGCTTTGCTTCACGCTCTGATATATCCAATATTAATTCTGCATTTTGTTCTTTATTCATGAACTCTTGTAATGAGTCATTAATTGTTTCCATTGCAACGGCAGAGTTAGTTAAGCGTAGGCTTAAATCTTGGCGCAATGAATCTAAGAAAGTATTAAGCTCACTACCAAAGCTTTGTTTTTGTTTAGTGGCTTTTTCGGCTTCTATTTGCTTCATTAGAGCTTTCATTGTGTTAGGTGCAAAAGCAAAAGGCAGTGAGCCTTCAAACTCAGTACGTAACTGTTTCTCTAGTTCTGACTTTTCTTTTAAAAGGTGATCAACTTTTAGAGTTTCAGATTCGCGTGTTTTCGCCCATGCGCCACCGCTTTGAGATAGAGTCGATTCACAGCGTTGAATTTCTACTGTAGTTGACTCTATTTGAGCCGCAACAATATCAGCGTCATAGCGTAGTTTTTCAGATTTTCTTTCGTGTTCGATACGTGCTTTTTCAAACGAATTCATTTCATCACGAATTGTTTGAGGAAGAGCTTGAGCATCGTTCTTTTTTAAGTAGATGGTTAAGTCACTTTTTAGTTTAGTGATTACGTCTAAACCTAATAGGCGACGCACAGCCGTTTTTAGTACTTTTCCTGATTCGTCTTCAGCAAGATCGGCAATTTTTTCACCATCAAAGAAGAAAAGATCAGCAATGCCAGTAGGGATTAATTCATTTAAGAACCCTTGGCATTGTTCATAGTTTAGTTCAGACATAATAACGCCATCACGCTCTAGTGATAGATTATCTTTTTTGTTTTTTTTCCAACTACGGGTGACTTTATAAGTACTTTCTTTACCGTTGTGACTGTAAGTGAAGGCTAACGCGATAGAGGCATTATCTTGCATTCCACCATGGCCAACACCTTTATGGATTAAGTCTGTAATCGCTTCAATATATTCGCCATTAGTCAAATTCTTGCTAAATGCTTGGCGACCATATAAAGCTAATCGAACTGCGGTAAGAATCGAGGTTTTACCTGCACCATTTAAACCACCGAATAGGATGATGGGTTTTGCTTTTCTAACTTCTGTGCTTGCTACATTTAACTCTACGGATTCTGGTTGTAAGTCAATTTCATGCACTCCGCGGAATACTCGAAAATTATTTAATGTTAATTTAGTTATAAGCATGGTTTAGGCCTAAAATTCTTTATTCAATTGATCGTCAAGACGTTGTAGTTCATCGTTATATCTATCGATTTCATGTTGATGAACATCATACTCAGCCCTACTTTGTAGGTCGGCATGTTTATTTTTGATCTCTTCTAGGCTGCCCCAATCCTTTTTCAAAATTGAGCTGACTTTATTAGCAATACCGCTACGACGACTTAACCCATCCATTGAAACTTCAAGTTCAATGAGCTTCATGACCATTTCAGGTGCTACGTCAAAGCCCTCACATAGTTCTGTGATTAGTTGTGCATCATCTTTACCAAAACTTGCACTGTCGTCGTATACCCAATCAAGATCGTAACCATAAACTTCTTTGAAGATGATTGGTAAAGAGTCGTTCCAATCAGGCTCATTTGGATCTTTTATCCATTCTTGTCGAATTGCATGTAATTCTTTTTCTGTGATTAACTCAATGCCACGATCTTCAGATTTGTACTTTTTATCAAGCTCTAGTAATTCACGTAACCATTGTTGACGATATTTCATCCAATATGGTCCAGGAACGTGTTTACGCTCTAGCGCGATATCTTCGCCTTCTTTTGCGTATTGGTAGCTCACTTTACCAGTGCGGCGCTTATAGTTTCGGTATTCATCTTTTACTGTTGGATCTGTGGTTACTGCCAGTTTATTTCTAAACTCTAACAGTGGTGACATCCATTCTTCACCATTCTGAATAAGGCTTTCCATTGCGCGGTCACGGGTGACAACGGTACAAGTCCAACAACCGAAACGAGAATTACCACAAGAAGGGGTTGTTTCATCAATTACCATTGGACATTCGCCTTGGCCTGATGAATCTTTATATAGATTCCATAGTGTTAAGTTTTTTCCACCCCATGGATTTTCCCATTCTAAATCGTACTTATTGCTCCAAATGTTTTTGATGCCATAAGGAGTCTCTTTTGTTACTAGATGACATAGACGCAGGATTTTCCAAACATCATCTACTCCCCATGTATCAATAGGAGTAAAGATGAAAGCATTGGCTAGTGTCGTATGGCGAGCCAAACGAGAGCCATCAATTTTATGCTTTGCAATAACTTGAGCACGAGATGCACTTTCTTGGCTACGAGATCCAAGCACTACGATCACTTCATCAAATTGAGATACTTTAGATTTTATGAAGTCACTAACTGGATTAATTTTCATCCTTTCTGTACACCAACGGAAAGAACGAGTTGGCGCAGGGTAGCCTTTACCTAACAAGCTTGACCAAAATGTTTGGTCATCTTCAGGTACAACTTTATGACAAGTAATTGGTAAACCATCACGTTCTGCACCCGTTTGAATTGCGGCTAGTGAGTCATTGATGTGATTAACTACAACAGGTGTTTCAACTAGAGTATCTGAAGTTACAACAAACACTTGTTTTGTTCTGTCTTCTTCTTTAAGCCCAAGAAGAGCAAGATAAATTAGTGACATGATAGCAGAGGAGTCTTTTCCTCCACTGTAGCCGATTACCCAAGGTCTATTATCTGCACAATAGACACGTTGAACATCTGCAACATAGTGGCTTAATTTATGGTTTACGAAATCTTCAGAGTTGATGAACTCTTGATATTCTTCGGCAAGGTCTTCCGTTAGTTGGAGGTCATCTATCATGATAATTGCTTCTCTAGCGTTTGTTCTTCAGGAGTTAGCGTTAATCCTAACTTCATTTTTAATGCGTTTGTGGTTAGTTGGATATTGATTGTCGATTTGCTCAACTTACCGTGATTCATACTACGCTCTAACCAGTCTTTATTTGTTTTTCTCCAATCAACCTCAGACAATAAAGAAAGTTTTTCTTTCCAGTTAGCTGGTTCTTGGCAAAGTAGGTGTTTACCTAATAGCCCAAGAGCATGCAATCCAAGGCCGTGGGCATGGATAAACTCTTGTCTAAGTTGAGCAGGAGATATTTCTTTTCTAAGTACTAGTTGCCAATCTTTTATGTGCTTTGTTACTTCTTGCCAATATTCAGAAGCTAATTTTTTTTCTTCATCGCTAAAGCTATCTTTTGCGCCTTTACTTAGAAGAGCTCGCGTAGCTTGTTTAATGCTACTTAAGGTGAACAGTTTATTCGATTTAGGTGAAATGTTGGACTTCTCCATTTCAGTCAACCCAATAAATGGTTTAATTGAACTGGCTAATAACCTTGCTAACTCAGAACTTTCATCACGGTGATCATATAGCGTACCTAGTGATGGACTTGGTTTTACTGCGTATTTATTCAGATCGGCAAACATTTGTTGGCTTCGATCTAACCCTTCATCAATAAAGAAGAGTACAGCAATATTATCTTGTCCAAGGTCTGGGTTTTCTCTTAATGCCTCTTCAATGGCTTTACGTCTATGTTGGCCATCATTAATTAAGATTTGAGCATCCATGGGGATATGAAGCACACCTAAGTTAGGGGCTCCCTCATGATCTTTAAATGAGATATCAACGCCAACAGAAGCGGTTAAAGCTGAAAATACATATTCTTTAGGGTTTTCAAGAAGGTAACGTACCATTTCAGGGATTCTAGTTTTATTTAAAGTACGTTGAGCACGAAGTTCTGGTGGAACATCGTCTTCGTTATAACTGAAAATCTTTGGAATAATACGTAGTGGGCAAGTAGCTATGTAAAAAGGTCTACCTGCTTGCATTCCTTTTACTGCTGGGAATGAATAGCAGTAACCAGATTCTTGATTGTTCATTATGTCATCCTTAGAAGGTAGTTTGTTAGGTTGATAACGTAAACATAGCTTGATTTGTTAATTCCTTCAACTTTAGTTTGTTATATTTTGACAGGTCCTAGGTGTTAGTATGTTATTTATTGCGCGCACTTAAGGGTTATTACATCGGTATGTTAAAAATAAGAGCGGCATTCTACCTTTTTAGTGATGAGATTGCCATTAGTTAGTTTGCATGGAAGAGGTAATCGGCTACTGAATTTTTGGTGTCACTTTGTAGCTCGAATTTTAGTGACTGAATGAAGATTAAAGGTGTGGGGGATAAAGCTCAGGTATGTATATTTGAAACTAGACCGCTTTTTGTAATCGATATCCCTTGATTATTGTTCCGAATTCGTTCAGTTGTTCGTCTAATTCAAACCTATGCATATGGTTTCTTTTTGATAATCATCCAATGTAGGCAATAGAATCAGAGCTTGCTCAAGTTTATAAACATAATTAACTATCAATTATTAGAATAAGTTAAATAAGGAAATACGATGAAAAAAGGATTGTTATGTTTACTCCCACTATCTACTTTGCTTACAGTGATGAAAACATCAGAACCAAAATTAGAAGTATTAATCGTGCGCCATTCAAGAAAATGAAGGTAAAATTTTGTTTGGAATGCGCCTATTGAGCAGATTATATTGCTTTATTCTAATTTTCGTTTAGCTAATTTATTATCATGGAGTAATTCTTATAGGCCTACATTGCAAACTTATGAGGATTATACAAAAAATAATAGTTATACTTTTGCTATCGGATGTGGAAAAACCAAAGAGAATAATTTTTTAACATTAAAGGTTGAGAGCAAAAAGCTTTCAAAAGTAAAGGGTATTTTAGAGTTTAATCTATCTGTAGATGGTGCTGATAGCTACAATCTTAAAGCTGGATTTCATCCTAATGAATCGACCATCTATGTAACAAGAGCACCACAAAAATTGATGCAAGAGATAAAGAAAGGTCATATTTCGGATATTGAAGTGTATTCTAAAAATAAATTAGTATTTAAAAGTATTTAAAAGTATTTATTCTCTATCTGGATCTGTTGATGCCCTTAACATGATTTATGAAAAATGCGCCTCGCCATTTAGCGTTCTTTAAATCCCCCCTCAAAAGCAACATAATGACAGGATGTAGATTGCAAATGGTCATTATGTATGTCAGTCGTTTTTCATCTGGTTGGTATCGATCAAGTCAATGGCATTGGCTACGCGGTGCGTCATGGTCGTACAGCAGAATTAAGAATATGGCGAATAGATATTTTAGTAAACCAAGCGAGAGAGATGGGTTTTCAAAAAATTGATGTGCAGTTGCAGTAATTAAATAAAATAATAAGGCTAGGTTATGAATCTCATTTTTGTTGATGCAGAAAATGTCGGATTGAATACAATTCAAGAGATAGATACAAGGATCACTGATAAGGTTTTTGTGTTCTCTAATAATGAACAAATCAAAATACTTTGTCATGATTTAATGTTTATTATGATGGATGGGTATCCAATTGGTAAAAACCAAGCGGATTTTTATTTGATTGCGCATTTGAGCAAGGCGATATCTCAAGTGCGATATGATGAGAAAAAGAAACTCACGTTTATATTATATTCAAATGATAACTCATTGTGTCAAGCGTTTGAATTTCAGTGCCAACACGCCTCAATTTCCTGTGAAATTATACATACCAAACCAATTCAGGGACAAAACACAAATAATCAGGAATATACAACGGCAGAACTTAATAATATTGCTTGTCTTTATAAAGCATTAAAGTCAAAGAGTATGCTCGTGACTGAATTATTCAATACTACAAAACTTGCTCAAAATGAGGCAACAAAAGCTTTGAATGCACTGGTGAAGAAAGACCTCATTGCTCGTTCTTCTAGTAATAAAAAGGTGTGGGAAGTTGTAGCGGAATTGAAGCCTGAACTCTTTGCATAATTTTGTGAAATCATTATTTACTGGTTGTAAAAATAATTAGTTCTAATGTATTGCCATTTAAAAAGTAGTACAAGTGTTATACAGTGAAATAGTGTTATTTTTTAGAAAAATGGGACTGAATCCATGTCGCTTTCTGGCCACGAGAAAAGAAGATTTAAAAGGTAGTACCAAGGTATAACAACGATGCTTTCTTATTGATTTTTAAATGATTGAACAAGATTTTCTTTTTTAAAAAAACACCACGAATCCTTTTGATTTATTGATGATATTTGTATATTGCGGTATAATGACACTGTCAGTTAAGCAATATTACATCAAAGGAGCAATATCATGGATTCACAAGTTATCGCAGCAATCATCTCAGGTCTGTTAAGTGTGTTAGCAACCCTTATTCCATCTGTTACCGCTTTTGTTTTAGCTAAACGTTTTCTAGGTGAAAAGCGCTATGTTAAGACTGCTCTACAAGCAATGTATGAAGTTCGTTTACTTCGCCATGTTGTCGGTGAATATGAATTAGCCTCTAAGCTATCAGAGCGAGCTATCAGAAAGGCAGTCTTTGAAAAGCATGGATTAAGTACTAAAAACCGATTTACTCCGCAGCGATTGGATCAAAGAATTGAATCTTATGAGAAGAAAGCGGAAGAGAATTTAATCCCACTCGACCACTTATAATTACGTTGCCACCTTTAACCGAGGTGGCATTTTTTTGAAAAAATTCAGTATTATTAAAGTTGTAAGCAGTGAGGTGAGTGTGGGAAAACTGAATGATAGATAGGCTCTATTTTATGATACACGCCTTATGGCTAATGTTGGCTAGTTGATATGAAATAACAGATTAGTGATGCTTGTCGGAAGAAACTTAATTAACAATATTTTCATTTGTTTTATAACTCTGTTGTGTGTATATTTAATCTCATTCGAGCAACCCTGTCTTGAATGATTAACTCCATGAATCCTTAATCCCTAGCTACACGTTGAACCATTGAAATATGCACTTGCAACCCAGACACTTGTGGCTGGGTTTTTTATTGATTGCTTCTTTGGTTGATTTGCTAGTGCCTATCATGGCTAACGTTTTTTTGAAAAATCAGCCGAAATAATTATTTAAATCACCTGTTATTTAATTTGTTTTATAAAGCTGTTAGGTGTATGCTTTGTTTTCATTAATAGCCTAGCACCAAAAACTGACAATAATAAATGCATTTGCACCCAACTATTCGTAGTTGGGTTTTTTTTATCTTTTTTATGGAGAAACCTATTTATATTAAATCGGTTAATTTGGGTTTATTATGTTGCTTTGATTCTAGTTTGCGGTATTATGTATGCATCAAAACAAACCTGAAAGGCAACTTAAAATGAATATTGATGCGATGTTAAGAGAGAAAGTTCCTGCGCTAACATGGGTATTTAACCCATTAAATAAGTCGTCAATCGAGCACTATGAAAGATCTCTTTCTTTTATGCTTGGAAGTTTATCTGTCATTACTAACGCTGTGAATGCTAGCCTTAATGCAAATAACGCCTCATTTGAATCATTGCCTGATATGGTTTCGGAGGCTTATGGTTATCCATGTTCGGCTTTCGCTGGTCGCGTTGAAAATGGCATTTATAAATCAGATGATGGTGATGAAGATTTATTTCCGATTGCGGTGGTACGTCTTAATAATGATTGTTTAGTGTGGCTATTTTCTTATGACATTGTTGCTTTCTCTCCGTTGCGAGTGGGCGCACCAAATGAAGTACATGAATTTGTGACCCGTTTAACCTAATCGCCATACCACGAAGTGATTAGAGTTGAAATGAATTATACTAATGTGACTGGGTTATATTAAAAATGGTGGTAGTGTGTGTAAATCAAAGAGTAAATCAACTTCTGTGGCCTTAGATCATAATTGGAAAATCACTCGACTTCTCGATAAGGACGGAGTGACTGAATCAGCTTTAGTTAATGTGGTAACCAAGAAAGTGTATTGCCACAAACCAAGTGAGATCCTTATTGCCTCTGAAGTCGAATTAGAGGGTGTATTAAAGGTAAGTAGCCCTATTTTTTGGGAGCAAGAAGTCGATAAGCTTGATGATCTCCACAATCATTATTACTTTAATGGACGATTACGTAATCAGTCCTTCAAATCCTCTGAATCGCTTTGTGCGGTTTAAATTGAAATTGTTTGCTCCACTGCTTTGACTGACATTAAAGCACCCCCCTTATGCGTAAGGGGGAACTATTTAAGAGGTTGCCAGCTCCTTCTCGCTACCTTTACTTTATTGCTCGCTTAAACTGACCTTGAAGCGCAAAAAAATAGCCCTCCTTTAATTGGAGGGCATTTTTATTGGGTCACATTTTTTTGAAAAACGCCCTTACCGTATTTACTCTATAAGCTAATAATAAATAACAGTATTAGTTTGAATATTAGCGTTATATAACACTATACTTTCTAGTATTGCGGTATAATGGAACCGTTGATTATCATTATAGTGAGAGCATGAAATGTTAAAGAAATTACTTGTGGATGGGCAAGGGTATGGGGTTCTAGAAGGGCTCAAGTGGGACCGTGATTTGTCTCAATTACCACTGAAAAAAACAGAAGAGGCTTTTTTAAATAAGCTTGTTCTTTTTAAAGCCAATGGCGTCGTTTTCTCAGGGGTTTATGATGTTAAAGCAGAGCGTTGGAACGATACGAACGGTAACCCCCTTCAATCAAGTGAAGGGATTGAAATTTGTGTGGTGGACCTAGCAGGGGATAATTTACATCACCTTTATGATTTCCTTCATGATAGAGATGCCTTTATGCTTGATTTTGCTAAGGATTCAAAAACCTTGTTTGATGTTATCCAACACAATCGTTTAGATAACATGGAAGTCAGTGCGATGAAAGGCATGGGCTATTCAGACGCGATTCACAGCGGCTTTATTGAACACTTAAATCATAGAAGTAAACACCCTAACTTTATCAAATAAATTGAAAGGGATAAGGTATAATCTAGGCCTTATCCCTACCATTAGAATATTAAGAGTTTTTGCCATGAAAGAGCATATCGAGTTACTGAATAACCTTCGATTCAAACGAGGTTCGAAAGCGATTTTATTTAAGCTGGCCAATTCGGTGATCTCAAATGTGGGTAATCTCGATGCTAAGCAGCCTATGTGCTGGGCATACAGTGAAACTAACGTGATCTCTTCAGGGAATATTCAATATAAGTTAGCTTACGATGGCAGTCTCTTTTTAGCGGAGTACCAAGCTCGATTAGGTAAATCAACGATAAATGAATACAACTCTGCTTCTGAGTTTCATTCAATCATTGATGATTACTTTGGGATAGGGGATATTTTAGCGTTTCCGATTGAAGTGATTACTGAAGAACGCCCGTTATCTTTTTGGTTTGAGGTTGCGCGAGTGGAATATCTTAGAGAATATGCATTAAAAATTGATAATCAGCTTATTTCTCGTGCTCGCTATGAAGAGCTCAAAATTGAGGCGATTAGTTATTATATTGAGATGCTTCATGGCTATGCTTTGGTTATGAATACTTTAATGGAGATAACACCCACTCAGATGAGCGTAAAGGAATGGAACGAAGCTCATTTAGAATTAATCAACCCTCAGTTTCGTGATTTATACACTGACAAAGAATGCTGATTATTGGGTTTAATGGAATAGCAAATTTGGAAAAAATTGAGATCTATGAGCGTTTAAAACCTTTTGAGCATGAACGAAACATTCAACTCGCATTGAGTGAACTAAAATTAACTGATGATGCAAACCTCAGTAACGATGAAATTCATGGTTTATGGCATTGGGTTTCTAAATCGCTAGATGTGGCGTTTTCTGATGATGATCATCATCCAATGTGGGCTATAGAATCAGAGCTGGCTCAAGCTTATAACCGTACTTAACTACCAATTATTAGAATAAGTAAAATAAGGAAATACGATGAAAAAAGGATTATTTTGTTTACTCCCATTATCTGCTTTACTCCTTGGGTGCAGCGATGAAGCACCAGAGCCAAAATTAGAAGTATTAACATCGTGTGGTTTTACTTCTATCAACGAAGATAAAACTTCATTTACTTACAAGTGTGTTAACTATACCTCGGACTCACCATCACCAATATTTGTTAATCGTGTTTTGTTAGACGAAAAGGCGACTTGTAAGATAACGTCTTCAGTTGGAATTGTGTTCGATGAAAGAACGGATGATATTTCGTTTGATTGTGATGTGGATGTGGTGGAGTTTAAGCCAGAGGATGTGTTTAATAAAGAATGGTCATGCAAAGGGTTTGATGGGCATGGCGGCTATTATGCCAATTATGATTCCCCTAAAAAACGAACCACATTGACATTTAATGGCGACTCCTTTGCTTTGCTTTTGCAAGGAAAGCCCGAATCTACAGATGTTTGGTTTCATAGTGACAGCACCATTTCTGGCTCGTGGAATTATGAAGGGAAAAATGAGCTTATCTTTGAGCCAAAACAGGTCACAAATGAATTAGTAAATAGGACCAAGCTGACGCTTAAGGATGCCCCTATTCTTTTCTTAAATGAAGGCTTTCGATTGGATTTGGAAGATTTTAGTCATTCAATGATGTTTGGTCGTTATAAGTTGATTAGCCCAACAGGTCACGAACGCTTTTGGAATAAGTTCTCATGTGAAGTACTTAAATAGCTTAAATAAGGAAATACGATGACAATTGTAATAAGTGAAGATGTAAAAGCTCCAGCGTCAACAAAGTCACTTCTTGGGATGCTTGTTGATAGCAACGAAAAATGGCCAAGCGGTGCAACGTGTGCCACTCAAGAACATGACGGTGAAATTTTGTTTTGGAATGCGCCTATTGAGCAGATCAAGCAAGCCAGAGAAAAAGCAGGTTCAGAGCATGAATTAATCCCAATGGTAGGGTTCGAAAAACAAGTGAGTGTTTTATATGTTTCTGAAGATGGTCAAGACGTGGTGGCAGTCGATTGGATGTCATCGGTTGTGACACTTGAGCAGTTTACTAACCAATCTGTTTAATTGTCACATGGTCACGTATCGTTATACTCATTCGTAGTATTCCTATTTTTCAGAAAAATAATTACGACCCAGCCACCACATAGTTTGCATCCGATGGATACATAACATGTGGTGGTTTTTTTTGACTATCAAAACGAAAATAAAAGTAATACCTCTGTACTACTTTTTAAATATTAACAGAAATAAGACTTACCAAAACTATTGGTTATCTTTATCTTGCGGTATAATGACAGTGTCAGTTAAATAAAGCAAATAAGGATTTATCATGTATCACCTTGCACTAACAACGCTTTCAACCAATCGTTTTTCAGTGACTTTTCGAGCGGCTAGTCCATTCTCGATCAGTCGATATTTTAATATCTCTATCGAAGAAACAAACTGTGAAGATGTAGGTACGCTTTTAAGTGAGTCTAAAAAATTCACGGTTGAATTGTGTCATATTGAAGAGCCAACATCGATGACATGTTATACGTTGAAGAAAAGCTCTTATTGTTCAGCAAAGAATGTCTTTTCCTATATCGCTAACCTACTCACTGAATTGCATGTTGTCCCAAAAGGGGTTCCAGTGGTCATCGAGTTTGATTTACATAACAAGCATCATTCAATGGTGATCATGAATGCTGGCTTAGAGCCTGTTCTATATCCTTATGAATCCATGATGAATGATAAGAAATGGGCGATTAATTTACTTGAACGAGGTCAGAAAGAATTGAGTCAAGGATGCAGAACGAAAGGCAATTCTATGATCCAATTGGCCAGCCGAATCGCTGACGCAATGGGAGTGTATCAACTCAATCCTTTTGATGATAAGAAGCACGGACTTTTATACGACATGCTTAATCGCGCCATTACTCGGCATATTCAAGCCTAAGACAGAATAGCTATATTTCGGCCTTGTAGTACCTCTGTATTACAAGGCCTTTTTTATTATTTGTCGTACCATTGTAATACCACCACAACGGCTTAATTAACGAGATCCATTATGTTTTGACCTTGTTATTTTCGATATAATAGACGGGTCAGTTAAACAATAAACAGGAAGGAGTTTTTTATGTCATATAGCTATGGTGTAAAGAAAAGCACGTCCAATTCAGCAAGAGTTTACCCTGCGGTTGGAAAGCATTTTTCAGAAAAAGAGTTAAAAGAGATCACGTCCTTAATTGAAGATAAAGGGTTTCATGTTGTTCGTAAATTTGACCAATTGTATGTCACTGATGAAACTCAGTGTCTTGAGCTCAATGCTCTGATTGAATGTCTTCATAAGCTTATCCCTAAGAAAGCAACTCAGCGTGTAGAAAGGCAGCAAAGGCAAGAGGCTGAAACTCAGGTTTTGCTTTGGGATTCAGAGCGTAAAGCTCATGAGCAAAACGTATTATCTGAAAATGAAGAGCTAGTGGTGGTGATTACAGATTCAATTGGCCAAATAAATAACTACAATATGACCAAATTAATTGAATTCATTTTAGGTGAAGATAAACGGTTTGGTGGGATACTCAATCCAGCAGCAACCGCGAGAGTGATTGAGCTGGGGTTCTTTAATGTCGGAGAGCTTAACGGTGAAGAAGCCAATCTTTGTGATTATGAGGCCTTAAAATCTTTTATTTTAGCTGCGTTACAGGATAACGACATTTAATAAGGAACAGTAATGAGTGTTAAACAGTATGTAAAAATTAGTATGTTCATTCTCGTTTTAGTATCGTTAGTCAATATGTCATGGAATGGATATAACTATATTGGTAATAGCATGATGATTGATAGAGGTAGTTCTGAATATGCAGAGCTAAACCAGATCATCAAAACCAATACAGATAAGCACCACAATATAGAATTAACCCAAATGCTAGATAATGCCTTTGTAGATGGTGAAATTTCTGCGTTTGAGTTCAAAGAAATTAGAGCGCAGTTTATCAAAATAGAAACCAAGGAATAATATGGTAAACCTAGATGATGTGTTACCAGAAATTGAATGTAATGTTCCCAATACTTATAAAGGATCTTGTAAGTTAACTCTTCAATACAATTTTAGAGAAGAACACGCAGTATTTCCAAGCATAGAGGAAGCCAAAATCGCAGCTAATGGGGCGCTTAATCCCGTTGTTGGTGGTTATCATGGTGCGACAATCGAAGGGACGACGGACGATGTTACTCAACCTACAGGCGTAGATTGGCTTTTTAATTTTTAGAAGAGCAAATAAAGCAGCACAGACCACGATGGGTAAAGTAGCTAAACTCTATCCAATTCAGATTGAAAAATGATGGGGAACTTATGGCCGAAAACACCGCAGCCACAATTATGAAAACTGGAAATTATCCAGCATATAGTGCAGCTAAAGAAAAGGGCATAATTGAAGAGGGAATTCAGCCATTATGTGATGCTCTGTTAGAAATTGGCGCTCATCCATTAGCTTCTTGTGCTGGGCATTACTCAGGGGTGATTACAGGGCGATTGGGACGCATTCGCTCAGTAATCTTTGGAGAGCAAGCATGTTGGTTGAAGCCATATATAACGTTTTCAAGTAGCACTAATTTAGCGCAAAAGCTCAATGGGTACTTGAACAAAGAAAAAGGTCTTACTTTTAATTGGCACATAAGCGGTCAATTTAATGATAAAAATCATCTCATATGGATGTTTGAACCTGTAGATTGGCGAATCAGCGCGAGGTCTTCATGGTCACACACAGGTCGAGAAAATTCAGAGCGATTGGTTCATAGGGACATTAAAATAATCGCAAAAAAAATAACTCAGTTTACATAGGGAATTTGCATGGAAGATATTAAGGCTTTAATCAAAAAAGAACAATGGCTAGCAAAAGACCGCTTTGATTTTTCTGAAAAAGAAGGGGTCGAAGAGGGCATAAATATATTTGATAATTACAAGTTTACAGTGTGCAAGTTTACCCTATTTGAGAACTTACTCACCAACTTAGATAATGATAGTTTATGCCTAGCCTATGATTATTTTGAAGCTGAAAGATTAAGACGGTGTTTCAACGATCATTTTAATAAAACTAAAACCCCTATTAATGCAGTTGAAAAAATTGTTTACATATATATTGAGACATTGCTGGGGGAGAGAGTCAGAAGAACTTTTACATCTGATATCCCTAGCATAAGATCCGAAATAGCTACGTATGCAAAAATGTTTGAACACATGGACTCAAGCACACTAATTAGCGAGTTTCGCAAGTCAGGTGTCCAGATAGGCAGCTAAATTACATAATCTGATAGGATGAATTATGAACAAAGTAGTATTGAACGAAGATAAGCTAGGTGTGTTACAAGTCGAAATTGACGGTGTGAATTTTGGCGTTTTCGATGACTTTGACCGTGGGGAATTAGCGTGGTTTCCAAGACGAACCGAACGTCTTTCTGGCGATCAAATAATTGCACTTGGTGAGGCTTTAAATAAAGCCAATAAGCTAAAATCAGAGAAGTAGGAAAATTATTTCTACAAAAGGTTAAACGGTTTTATTAAAGAGGGTTCACATTTGGAAACTTACGCAACACAAGACGCTTTGGAGTGTACAGCAGACCAGATTTTTTACGCTAATCAAGACCTTTCCAAGTATTACAAGAAAGGCCACTTGTACGAAATCTTAAAAGTTAATGATGGGGTGGTTTATATCGTTGATCATGAGTGTTTGGATTATGCTTTTTTTCAAGAGGATGTATCTAAGTTCTTTAAAAAAACTAGCTATCAATTCCCTTCAGAGCCAACTCAACATTAACCAATATTTAAATAGGAAAAATGATGTTTAAATACAAAACGGAAAAGCCATTCTGACATGATGAGAAACAGACTTGGTGCTATGATTCGAAACCTCGCTTAACTAAAGAGTAGTTCGTATATGGATAACATTGTTCAACACTATGGAGCGTGGTTAAAAATACATGCTAGAGAACTTGGCAGAAATAGAGCAAACACTCTTTCTATTCATGGGTTTACTGCGATACCTTATATTCTGGAAACGTGGTCACACGGAAGCCCTATTAAATACGCTAAAGAGTTAGCCACTAAAATAGTTGAGAGTGGTGAGTTTGATTGTGACAGTGTTCACTTAGTTTTACTTGATTGCAAAAGTATTGAAGGCAGCACGGGTTATCAAGTTTACAGAAAACTGATAAAAGCGAATAAATGAGCATGGGGAATGCACTCAGGCATTCAGGAATTAGCCAAAAATATTTTATCCTCATTACCTTTTGTTGAATTTGGTATTCCCTCATACCTTAAGAACGAGTGACATTAACGCAATGGTATCGTTTTTCAGAAAAATAATACCATTGCTTAAGATGCATAGTCACTTGGAAGCATTCTAATAAAATGGCATCACCAAGGGTTTCTGTCCTAGCTGAACGCTTATCTTAAAAAACACCCCTTCACTACTTGTACTACCACGGTACTACTTTTCTTTATTTTTCAATAAGACATTGTTTATTTTGAAATTATAAGGTTTTGGTTCGGCATTTTTGCAAGTCTTTTTTCTTTATATAATTTCCTAATATGCGTACTTAGCGCACACTTAATGAGTAAATTGCGGTATAATAACCATGTCAGTTAAGCAACGCATCATTATTAGGAGCCGCAAAATGGCTATTCAAGAGCAACGAAGAATTAACCAGTTTTTACATACCGCAGCGCAAGCACGTATTCAGTATGGCGAAGACAAAATTCGATTAACCCCAATGGCAAAAACCACAAAGTACCTTTTTGAGCATGGCAGTGTATCGCGTGAGGTTCTTGATAGCAGCGTAGACGGTTTACCACTGGATGAAAAAGAAGTGTGGCAAGAAGTATTAACTCATTTAGATATGTTCAGTTAGGGGGCGGTATGGCGGTTTTAATTAAGAGTTTTGGTAACAACACCGAAGTCAGTTCTTTTACTGAATTGATGCAAGCGTTAAAAGAGAAATACGCTCAAACGTCAGTGTCGCTTGTATACACAAAAATTAACGAAGGCTTAAAGAAAGTTGTCTTTATTGATGTGAATGTAAATGGGGATGAGCTGGAAGTGATGGACAGCTATATCCCACAGCGCCCAATCAATTTAGAAGCACTTTTTGTTTAATCTATAAAAAAGGATTTTTATTATGTTTTATCAATTACCAGAAACACACCCAGAACCAACGTTTGATTTTAAGCTTGCCACCATTCTTGTGATTAAGATCATCAACACGATTTACTCACCGAGCTTTAAACGTCTAATCACAAAACCATTCACGATTAAGCCAGAGTTTCAATGCGACAACATTAAGCCACTGGAGGCAAAAGCCAAAGACAATCTAGATCGTAATTTAAAAAACCATTTAACCGACGCAACTGAAGAGCAGAAACGAACGTATATTGAATGGGTAATGAAAAAGGTAGATTGTAAGCTTACAAAAAAAGAGTGCAAAGGCCAGCTTACAGAGTTATCTCCAAGTGAGAGAGAGCTGATCATGAAATGGGTTTACTACTCAGCAAGGTTTAATAATCCACATACATTAGGTGAACACCAACGAGCGCAATTCTCTTTACATTGTCTATTGGATGATGTGCCTGATTTCTTATCAATAAAATATGGCTTAGAGCACGGCTTAGTAAACGAAAAGATAGACCAAGCCCTGATTGTTTTTCTGAAAAATAAACCTGCGTCATTTTGGGAGCATGCTTTTTTATCAGATCTGTTCATTATTGAAAATATAGCGTTGTTTAATGGGCATATCATGCATATTGCGGTAGACGTAGATCGTTTGAGTACAAGAAGCGATAGATCGAATGATATTGAGGTTTTTCGAAAAGAGCATGCTAATCGTGATATCTACTGTGTTGCTTAGTGAGTAAAGATAAAAAGGCCACCACAGTAATTTTATTTGTGGTGGTTTTATTGTTATAGAATAAGAACGTGAATTGATTCATGATCGCAGCAAACGACCTTGAGGGTATTTTTAATGAGAGCAACGGATTACAGTAAAATAGGCCAAGCACTGGCAAAGCATGATCATCAAAATAAGACTTACAGCCATGATGCCTTGCATGCGATTTTCAGAGAGCTACACGGCAGCGAAGAAGAGCAAGCTCAAAAAGAGGCTTACTATTATGCGATGTCTAACGCCTATCGTGATACGACTAATGCCCTGTTACTCTCTGAAGAAACCGCGAGTATGACGCCTTTACAAGTCGCTTATAAAAAGCACGAAGCGGAAGCGCTCAATAAGTAGTTTTAAGCGCTGGGCTGATTGATGAGATCAGTTCAGCCAAATATCGATTAATTTTCAAATAAGACGTTTTCATTTTTAAATGATGCGAGTTAAGTCCTCTTTTTTTCAAGTTTTTTATTTTCTTTATTTTTCGTTTTAATGCGCCATCTTGTTATTAATTGCGGTATAATGACCATGTCAGTTAAGCAAGTAATCATAAGGATGCAAACCATGACTTTTAACTCTACTCAGGCGGTTGATGTTAACGAATTTCTGGACAATGGATTTCTAACATTAGCTCATAAGCAACACGGCCCATCACTTTCAGAAGTATCCGTATTGCTAGATAAACCCCACTCTGATTATTCAGATCTACTTTCAGCAACAGAAATGAACTTGTTTGCTGATTATTTTGAATTCCCATTCAATGCAACCGCTCGATTTATTTCCATTCTTCAATGCTCACAAGGCGAACGCTTTGTTAAGTTTCATGATTTTGATTTCTGTGATTTAGATGCAGTAAGCAAAAACAGAACGAAAAAGAATTTATTAGAAGCAATTAAAGGGTTTGATGTTATTTATAAGATGGCAAAAGCGCAGTTCCCGTCTCTGTATGGCGTTGGTGGTGCTTTGTTTTGTGATAAATATGAAAACAATGGTAAGCCTTACTTATTAGATATCACAAAAGATGATCTTGAAGTTCATGAATATGACATTCAAATTATTTTACCTGTTTCTATGTTTGATGGCTTTGATAGCCGAGAAGACATCAAAACCTTTTTATTGTGTGCAAGCTAGGGAGTAGCGATCATGTCTAATTTTCAAGTGGTAAAATTTGATCCAATTAATAAGGGATGGACCCAAGCGTGGGGATTTAAAAACTTTCCTAAATTTGCAACCAAACAAGATGCCATTACTCAGTTCAAAGAGAACACTCAAGATTGTAGCGCTCATCTATTACTGCTTGAACACTACGCTTTTGGAAGTAAGCGAATAATATTGTCGCAGGTAAACCCAATTCATGATCTGGAGCTTATTGCTCAAGAAGTTCAGCAAGGCCACCACCATGAGCTGATGTCGTTTATAAAAACACAATTAGTGGGAATCGATTTTGAAGAAGGAACGGATCTCGAAAAAGAAGAACGTATTTTACTGAATCTCACTCAATTCATTTTTCCAGAAAATATCACGCCTCGACTTGAGCCCACATTTACTTTAGTCGAGAACGCCAACGGATACGATGACTATACGATTAACCACCACCCATTAATCACTCGTGCTTGTGTTCCTCATTGCATTAAAAAGAACGAGCGCTTCAATGTTTATTATGGTGAAAGTAGCAAAGGCTCTGCCCGTTGGGATGGGGATGTAATTAGCTCCCTTGATGACACGGTATTTACCATTAATGGTTATGAATTGGCTTACAACCCGTACTATGAAGAGTTTCAAACCAATCATTCAGAAATAGGGGCTTGTGAGACTTTTGATGAATTACTAGAAGCCATTGAGTATTGTAAAAAAGGATAGAATTTTGCTCCTTGATAATAATAAAACTGACTGACTTTTTGCCCTCTTTTTTGAGGGTTTTTTTTTGCGACTTCCTTCACCTTTACTTGTATTAAAAGCACTTAATTTACCAAGTTGCGGTATAATGACTATGTCAGTTAAGCAAGTACACAATTTAAGGGGTCCATTATGGAACGCAATCAAGACGACATTAACTTAATTTATCAACAAACTCACAATGATTATAAAGGTGAAGGCAATTACATTATGTATGGTGATCCCGAGCGTGGCACAATGTATGCGCCTATTGAAAATATGCCAGAAGCCATTTATCAAACGCATTTAGCCAGAGCGAAGAAAGCGCAAAAGAGAGCGGCCCGTAATTCGATTCTAAAAGGGCTATTTAATCAATTTGGTATCGACCACTTATATCATGTTAGTCAGCAGATTCTATCAAGCAAGTCAGGCGTTCGTAATTTCATCACGCCAAGAGTTAAAGCAGCACAACGCATTGATTTTTTACATGCACTAAATCAATCAAAAATAATGTGGGATTAAACCACCACAACATAAAAAGGGCTTAAGTGTTTATGCGCTTAAGCCTTTTTTTGTCCCCCTCATTTTTCTGAAAAATAGCTGTAATTTTATCCTGTTTTATTCGTTATATTGTCGTCATGTTAATTGTATTGCGGTATAATGACAGTGTCAGTTAAGCAAATGCACTTAAATTCAGGAGCCACACATTATGTCAGCACTAACAATCACTCTTAATCGTGAACAAAAATTATATGTAATGCGTCATCAAAATAAATCATTTAGCTGTTTAGGTTTTGATGTCGTAGCAAATCGTATTGATGAAATGCATGAATTTTTCACCACAAAACAAAACATGGTCTTGCCAGCAAAGCCTATTCGTAAAGGGACCATGAAAGCGTATAACTTCTATAATCTGCTTGTTGATCTTGCGCGTGGCTTATACAAAGAAAAGGGAATTAAGACCCCAACGGAGTTAAGCGCTCAGCTCAATGGGTTAGAGGGCAAGCAAGTAGAAGTGGTGGACTGTTATGGGGAAACCCGTCGTTTTTATGTGGGGCGCTCAACAGGTTTTATTCCATGTCACTTAGAGATTAGCCATCATAACTCTAGTGGTGGTGGAGCGGTCACAGGCGCACCCTTTAAGCGTGTAACCGTTGTTAGTGCGAAGTAGGGGGCATTATGGGGCATTTATCAATTAAACCGCTTAAAATGGCGGTGATCTGTCTTGGCAGTGAGTGGCGTGTAGACAAGCATGATTGTGATCGTTTTTTTGCAAAACACACGTCAGGAATTGTTATTTTTGTTAGCTCAGATACAACAAGAGCAATCCCGACGTTTGCACTTGGTTTTTTTGACCCAACCAATCGCCATGTTTTTGTTCGTCATGCTTCAATCGGATGCAGTTTAGATAAGTCGATTGATAAAATCATGCACGATATTAAACAAAAGCTACTCATTCATTTTGATAGCGCATTAGTTCAGTTGAACGAGTTAAGAAACGTTCACTCTGATCGTGTCGCGGTACTAGATGCACAAGACGAGTTATTTAATGATCTGCAATCGGTGTTATCTCTCGAACCATTAACGGGTAAAAGCCATCATGTTAGTTATAAAGCATGGGGGATACAGACTTACAATTCAGACTGTATGCGTGGTGAAGTGATTGTGCCGCATTCTCAAGCGTCATCAAAAGAGCCTAAGTTTGATTTACACCTTAATGAATTAGACCACAACCAAATTAAAGCGATCATCTCTCTGATTAACGTATAGAGATAATAAGCAAAGGAACAATGATTATGTGCAATCAAAATGAATTATCTATCCATATCTCAAGCGATGAATTAACAAAGGCGGTGAAGGTTAAGCAAATTCGCGCTTATGTGCTTAAACAAAACAAAGAACTTACTTTTACGGATCCGACTAACCTAGTGATTAAGCCGTTTAAAAGTGAACAAGCGGTGGACCATGTTAAGGCTGTTATTGATGAGTTCTTAAATAATATGTGCGAGAGCTTAAATAGTGACATAGCGATGGGATGTTCAGAGCTGTATAACTGCTGTGATTGTGGCAGCGGTCATTGTGGTTGTCGTTATTGTTTTTCATGTAATGCATGCTCTGAATGTTTGAGCGATGATGAATAGCGTTAGTTGGCCTTTGAGCTGCTATAAGGATTAATTATGTTTACCTCACTCAGTCGAGCGCTTAAGGCTCATTTTATTAATACTTTCTATGATGCGCCTATGTGTGGCGTAGTGGCGATTAATGAAAGCATTGCACGGTTTAAAGCGGTGATTGATGATCAAGCTATCAGTGATGATATGTATTATGAGCATGAAGTAAATGTGTGTCGGTTTGGTTTTGAAAAGGAAGCGATTGCAGAACTGGAGATCATTAAATCAGATTTACTCACGCATAAAGAAAACATTGAAAAAGGCTGTATCAGTGATTTACGACTTATCATTATGCCAAGCGTTGATTTAGATTTTGATGTGCCATTTTAGATAATGGCATTTCCCCCACCACCAATAAGGGCCATTAGCTAACATGGCCTTGATTTTCAAATAAGACGTTTTCATTTTTAAATGATGCGAGCTAAGTCCTCTTTTTTTCAAGTTTTTTATTTCCTTTTTTTACCTCTAAAACCCCTATACATCACACAATAAACCCCTTATTGCGGTATAATGACTATGTCAGTTAAGCAATGCATACTAATTTAAGGAGCTACATCATGACAGTTCAAGCGGCTAAAAATTTCAAAGGTATTATTTCTCGTGGTTCATGGGTTGAAATGTCTCTCTATAATCGTGGCCTTGGGGTTGTCGTGAGTATGGAAAATTCATCTTATGAGTCAGTAAGCCAACTAAATACCGTTGGTGGTGGTCATGTAAATGTTGTGTTTTTGTCTGGTCATATGATGAAGCACATCCCAGAAACGCTATTACGCCAAGGGACTCAATACGGCATCATTGAAGGCAAAGCATTAGCTTCAGAAGAAACTATTTATAACTTGGTTTATGGCGCTCAAAAGCGTGACCAAGAGATATTATCTCAGAAGGAAGAAGAGCAGCTTGCTTTTAATACGGCTCGTGAAATGATTTCAAATGATGAAGCTTATTCTCATTTATCTCAAATCGAAAAATACGCAGGCGGTGCAGCCGTTGCAAAAAATATACGCAAAGATCTTAAACGAAATTTCTTAGGCCATAAATTCTCTGTTAAGTCAGATTATCACCGTGTATTAATTGAGTGGGTTGATGGCCCTACCATTGAAGCGGTTGATGCAATTATGGATAAGTATCAAGCAGGGAACAAATACAGCCCATTTAATGAGGAGTTTGGTGGCGTTGAGCGCGTCAGTACCGTTCGCCAATTTTCTGATGCTGCGATTCAAAAAACGATTGATACGCTAACAACAATTTATTCATCTAATCAAACCAATCTAATCACGGTTGATAATTTCAGAAAGGGCGCATTACATTCAGTATTCTTTGAAGAGTGCCAGTTTGATGATGTGTCTAAATTACTTCATTGTGAATTAAGCATTATTCCATTTTTCCAAAAAACAACCAAGAAGCTGTATAACTCTCCTGATACTCATGCGGCTGTTTTGATTGATTCAATATCAATGAACTCGTTTGAGGCGATTGTTCATGATCGTCATGCGAAATACCTTGTTCCTCTTTCTGGTGATGTTGCCGTAAGTAGCACAACCGCATTACTAAAACATGCTCAATCTTTACGAGGCTCTTATTCAGATCAGAGACAGGGGTTTATATTTAACCTTAAGAATGACGCTCAACGTTTTCAACTTGCTCACTCTTAATACCTCCCTTTAATACTTAGGTCAGTTGAGAAGCTGGCCTTTTATCTACTTTGTTCAAATAACGTAATAGGGCATCATTATGAGAAAGGCTATCGTTAGAGAGACAATGAAAAAAGTTAACCTATCAAGACGTGCTAAATTCTTCTTTGCTTGCATTGATAGTGATGATCGCGTGACGACCATGAATAAGAAGCAATTTGATAAGCTTGATTTACCTATGCCAGAAGTCGGGGAGCTGACCCAAAAAGAAATTACACTGGCATTGACTAATCAACTCCAGATGAACCAGAGACTTGAATTTAATATGTGGTGTAAAAAGAATGCACCTTCTTTTTTTGTGAAGCTTGATAAGCTTATTGAGATGGGAGCGAAGTGGACTAAATCAGGACTTTTATCGATTGATCGCTAATTCGTTTCTATTTGGGCTAGTTGAGATACTGGCCTTTCTTTTTTTCTTCTTTTTTCCTTTTCTGAAGATGGGCTTTAATTTTTTAATAAGACATTCTTATTTTGAAATGATGTGGCAAAGTCCTGTTTTCTGTCAATAACTATAAGTGGCTTTTGAGGCTGTTGTTATCCTCTGTTTTTCTGAAAAATGAATAAGGTATTTTTTTCTGTCTAAGCGAGTTTTATCACTTTTACTGCTTTGTGTGGTGGGCGTTTTGCGGTATAATGACTGGGTCAGTTAAGCAATACACATTCATTTTTAGGAGCAATATTATGACACCGACATTATTTGAAGCAAACAGCGTTTTACCTGATTTCAATAGCATGGCTACTGAGAACAACTGGCGTGATCTGATTGTTGATGATCGCACTAATTCTAACATTTTCTTTGATGTAAATATCCAACCACTCAAAGAGCATTTAAACAGCAACATGACCGACAACGATAACCAGATCGTTTTTGATTCAGAAGCTAATCACATCATTGCTGTTCATGGCAGCCGTTACACTCTTCTTAAAAATTCTGATGCGTTTGATTCAGTGAATGAGGCGGTTAATACCCTTGCCGAAAATGGGGTGCTTAATATGGATGGGGCATTCATTAAAGACGCTGTGGTTAATAAAGGCGGTAAGGTTATTCGTCAATATTTCTTCCCTGCTCACATGGTGCAAATCGGTAGCGGTGACAAAGTTATTTTACGCCTTGTTGTTGTGAACTCTTATGACGGCTCATGCAATTTTCAGGTGCAAGCTGGCGGCTTTCGTATCGTATGTACTAACGGCATGGTTACTGGTGAAAAATTCTTATCTCTCGATGTGCGCCACACTGGAACAATGGATTTCGCCCAAGTGACTAGACAAGTAACAACCGCAGTTTCTAGTTTTGAAAATATGGGTGATTATTGGAGTAAGTTAATTAACTCACCATTAAATAGAAAAGATGCGGATAAAATTATTACTGATATGTCTACCGTTGGGCGTGAATTAAGTATGAGTAAGTTTGATATGTTTGAGCGCTTATATACCGACCATAAAAAGACACTTGGTGAAAATCATTGGGCGATGTATAACTCATTAACTGCGTGGGCTACTCACTACAAAGTAAATGAAAGTAATATTTCAAATATTGATAACGTTCGTTTAGATCGTGAAAAGTCTATCCAGAATTTAATGCGTAAACCTGCAATTTGGAATCCTGTTGTAAATAAAACCGCACAATTCCTACTTTAATTTATAAACTCATTACCTAATATTTAACGCCCTTACTTAGTAAGGGCTTTTTTTTGTTTTTCTGAAAAATGGTTATATGTGCAAGTGGCTTATTTTTTTAGGCTAATAACCTACCGTATTAAACCTGATCTCATTTGATTTTTTATTTTTCTATTTTTCAATAAGACATTTTTCGATTTTTTAATGAGCTATTCTTTATTTTATAATCATCGACTAAAGTCCTCCTCGGTCAAGCTTTTCTTTATTTTTCTTCCTTTTTATTTTTCTGAAAAATATTTACTCATATAGCTTCAATATAGCTCGAATTACTTTGTTATTTGCGTAAAGTGCGGTATAATGACACTGTCAGTTAAGCAAAGCACATTAATTTAAGGAGCTACAAAATGACTACTACATTCCAAGCACTAAATAAAGGCAACGTTAAGGCACACACTAAAGCAATTAAAGACCAAGGCATTTCATGTTCTCGCCCTGATGGTCTACGTGTTTCTTTAGACGCTTTATATATTCGCCCTGAATGGAACATCCGTAATATTGATGCTAACCATGTTAAGCAATTAAAAACAGCTTTCTCAAATGGAACAGCTCCAGCACCATTTAAAGTTCAACCATGTTTAGTTAATAACGAAGAACGTTTTGCTGTACTTGGTGGACACCATACTCATATTGCAATTACTGAATTAATCGCAGAGGGTAATGTATTTACTGAAAATTCTTTATTCGATGCTGATGCCGTTTTTCCGAAAAACGAAGCTGAAGCGATTATGATGGCGTTTAATCATAACCAAGGTAAAGCAATGACGGTTATTCAAAACGCTCGCGTATTTAAACGCCTACAAGATGAGGGCATGGAGTTAATTGAAATCGTGAATAAAACAGGTCACTCAAAATCAGTGATTTGTAATTCAGTTAAATTGCTTGAGGGTGATGATGAATTAATCCAGTTGGTTGAAGATAATAAAATCAGTGCAACTCGCGCACGTAACTTTATTAATAAACACGGTTCAACAAAAGCAACTCAATACGCATTGGCTGATATTGGTTTACGTACACAACCTGTTTCACAAGAGCCAGTAAATACAGAGGCGGTTGATTCTGATAATAACCAACCAACTCGACTAGCTGCAAAGGTTCACGCTCCAGAGGGCGTAACTCGCGCCCGTGGTGGATTACGTGAGAAGAATTTAGCAAAAGGCAAAATTGATGAAATGGAGTCTTTAATTAAATATATGTCTACTCGCATTGATGCTGATGGAAATATCCACTTACCAGAAGCAATGATTAACAAAGTTAAATCATTGGCTGATGCTGTAGAGAAAAAAGACGAACACAACGCTCGTGCGCTTGAAGCTCAAAATGCACTAGCCGAATAACTTACAATATTATCAAATAAGCCGCTCATTGTTGAGCGGCTTTTTTTTGTCTGTTTTTCAGAAAAATAACTTGCTCAGGTCTGATTTTTTAATAAGACATTTTCTTCATTTTTTAATAAGACATTGTTTTATAGAACAATAATGCAATACACTTCAATTTGACTTTTAAGTAAATTCATGATAATTTCCATTTATAAAGGTATCTAATAGTATTTATAAGAAAATCTTAAAGTAATTTATAAACATTTTCTAATAGATGTAGAACCCTCACACTACCGCTTCACTTTTCCTCTTCAATATAGCATCTCAACAAGTATTTGAAATTAATCTGTTAATATTTCTTTTTTTATCGTAAGCAATCTAATACATGTTATAATGTGTAAAGGAAATATAGTGTTTATCGGGAGATAAAAGTGATTGATTTTGATAGGGCAGTAAATGACATAGCCACTTCATTGTTTAATAGTAATTCAGTTAGTAATAACATGGAATTTAAGCGAGTGTTGTTTGATGTTTACATCACAATGCTGAAACAAGGATTTCTTTGCTCTGAATCTTTAACTAATGAAAAGTTATTATCATATACTCCGTATGAATATTTTCCATGTGACGCTCATTTAGTTGGCTCATTTTATATGACACCAGCAATGTTGCGTATAATAACAAAGAAATATGAGCAAAATGTAAAGTTAGACATAAGTAATGATGATAAGAAACAAATATGCAATTTATCAAAATTACTACCTCTGACTCATGAGCAAGCAAATTTATACTTAATTAATAATAATGTAATTTCCAGTGAGATTGCTCCCGAAGGCATTCAATATTTAATTAACTCTGTGAGTAATATTCATTGCAAGCCTGTTTTAATGTCAATTTATCCAATTGATTCTAGCGTTAAGGTGGAGAGAGCGAAAAGAAATACAAAACCAAGTGTATATTATTTTCTTCCTGATGTTATTAATAAAACAAAATTCAACTCCCATATAGAATCAATAAAAAGACAAATATCTAGACAATCAAGTTATATAGGGTTTTCAATATTAACCTCTATTTGTGATTCATTCCCTTTTAAATTTAATGGAAAGAACATAATTACCGTTGACTTTATTCGTTCAATTTTGTCTGCTAGGCCTGAATTTAAAATAATTGATGATATTTCTTGTGTTACTCAAGAACCATCTAGCTCTGAGTTTTCATCATTACTAAAACAGTATTTAAATAACGTTGGTAAAATTAGTCATAATGACGCATATAATTTCTTCTTACGTTATTTTGAATATAAGAAATTTAAACAGGGTGGCTATAATAAGAATGCTGACTTTGGTAAAACTGTTAAATCTAAAAAAGATGAAAAGCTACAATTTTCTGATATCGTCGATAATATCGTTCCAGATTATTTACTGAGTGTTGATGATATTATTTTTGTTATATCAAATATTGAAGGGATTATCGTTACTGAAAAAAACATCAATTTCGATGGCGTTGATAATTCAATTTATGGTGTAAATGAGTCAGCATGGGATGCATTCTTTTTATCTTATTGTAAGAGTGAGAGAGAAAAAAATAATGCTAAATATTCAATATCAATGCGTAGTGCTCAAGAATATTTTCTTAACTATATCTCTGAGCAATTCAAATTTTATTTAAATAATGATAATGGATTTTTTTCTGTAGTCGATGGTTACTGTTGTGTAAATGATGAGAATGTTAACTATTTCAATAATCGTAATTCTGTATATTTAAAGCCGAATATAGATGAATTGAATGATTCTTTGGGAACTAAATATGTTCTTCTTGATGAGATTAAACAAAGGTCACTTTCTAATCATGATGTATATTCTGAGGTTTTTTCAGAAAAATGGGGAAAGATAGAATCGAAAAATAAAGAAGATCCTGATTTTCTTTTTACTAACGATGATTATGTTAAAGATTTAACAATGGTTTATGTGAAGTCTTTTTATATGCACTCTTTATCTTTAATTGAACAGCAAGTTTCTTTTTCAAATAAACGAATTGCTGACTGCCAAAAGAGACGCTTATTTGTTCATTCATTCTCAAAAAATGATTCTACAAGTAAGGAATTTATATCAGCGTTAACAAAGTTAGATGAAAGAGAAGAATATTCATTAAATAAAATAGCTAAATTAAATACAATTAGAGATGCTGTTTTATTGTCTGAATCTTACGTAGAGTCTCATAAAGTACTAACTGAAATCGATGATATAAAGTCGAGTAGAAAGTCGCTTAGAATTAATCCTGTAGCGTTGAAGGCTGGGTTTATGTTGCATGAGAAGATAGTACAAGAGGGTAATAGGACTCTTTTATCAGACATTGAAACGTGGGTAAATGAATTGATTGAACATTCTTGGTCTGGTGCATCTGGAGATAGTATTATATGGAAGTACGCTAGAAGTAATCTTTCTCGTTACACTTCACACCCATATCATCCGTTTGGCTTAAGTGATTTAGATTGATTTTTTACTTGGTGTAAGAGATAAAAAAGCCTCGAATTTCGAGGCTTTTTTTGTTCAATCCCTATTAGTTTAATCCAATATTAGTTTCAATTTGAGACTCTTTGGAAGGGATATTTATACTTGAATTATTTTCTATTTGGTTATCTTCTTTGTGTCTATTAATTCGATCTAAGTCACTTGCAAATGCTGCGGAAAATTCTTTTTCAGGTAATGTTAGCTCTGCCAATTCTACATATTCTTCAAGGCTCATATTGCCGTTAATATGCTCAATACTTGCATTAGTTAAAGGCCCGTCATTTGAAAATGATAGGTTATCAAAGATGACATTACGAATGGCGTAAGAGGACGTATTTGAGGTTGAATTAGATAATGCATGAGACATTGTAGAGCTGATCAATACACCACGATTTAAATTAGATTGCCTTGCGATTGTATTGATACTTTCAACTAATTTGTGTTGTTCAGTTATTGATTTCACATCGTGTTCCATGAATGCTTTATCAATTATGGCTTTCAAGTTTTCTTTGAGAACATTATCTAATTGTTTAAATTTTACATTATGGATTTCATCCTCTTTATAGCTAGCTAGAAGGTCATTGTTTAGCTTACTAATGAGTTCTGTTAATGTTTTTTCTTCATTTATCGTAGGTTGCTCCTCTGTTTCCAGAGAGTGTTTAATTTGACTATTCTGCTCCATTACAATGTCAGTGGATTGTGCTGGGGTAAATAATCGCTGTAATTCTTGAGCAGAACGCTTCTGTGGGATCTGGGTCTGGTTCGATTTGTTTTCAGATATCGTAGATTTATCACTAGGTTTTACGGGAGAGTTTTGTTTGATTTTTTGGATCACGTTTAATTGATTTTTAATTTCACTCAAATCGTGTTGAAGTTTCTTGATGATATTTATTTCATTTTGTTGAAAATGATTAGTACTCATTGTTGCTTGGAACGAGTCGGGCGCTGTTGATGCAAAACTCCAATCCTTATGAATGATAAATTGCTTTTTATCTATATTTTCCATTGTAGCTTTAGTAGCTTCCACCACGGCAGGTTGCTCGGTTTCCGCTTGAGATTGGGTCTCTTCTGCTAATTCAGGCTCAGTGGTTTCGACCATGTCAGGTTGCTCGGTTTCGACTTGAGTTTGAACTTCTTCTGTTGCTTCTGGCTTAGCAGCTTCCACCACGGCAGGTTGCTCAATCTCGGCTTGAGGCTGGGTCTCTTCTGCTAATTCAGGCTCAGTGGCTTCCACCACGTCAGGTTGCTCGGTTTCGGCTTGAGGCTGGGTCTCTTCTGCTAATTCAGGCTCAGCGGTTTCCACCACGGCAGATTGCTCAGCCTCAGCTTGAGGCTGGGTCTCTTCTGCTAATTCAGGCTCAGCGGTTTCCACCACGGCAGATTGCTCAGCCTCAGCTTGAGGCTGGGTCTCTTCTGCTAATTCAGGCTCAGTGGTTTCCGCCACGGCAGGTTGCTCAGTTTCGGTTTGAGGCTGGGTTTCTTCTGCTAATTCAGGCTCAGTGGTTTCCACCACGGCAGATTGCTCAGTCTCGGTTTGAGGCTGGGTCTCTTCTGCTAATTCAGGCTCAGTAGCTTCCACCACGTCAGGTTGCTCGGTTTCGGCTTTAGACTGGGTTTCTTCTGTTAATTCAGTCTCAGTGGTTTCCGCCACGGCAGGTTGCTCAGTTTCGGTTTCAGGCTGGGTCTCTTCTGCTAATTCAGGCTCAGCGGTTTCCACCACGGCAGGTTGCTCAGTTTCGGCTTGAGGCTGGGTTTCTTCCGTTGCTTCAGGCTCAGCGGTTTCCACCACGGCAGATTGCTCAGCCTCGGCTTGAGGCTGGGTCTCTTCTGCTAATTCAGGCTCAGCGGTTTCCACCACGGCAGATTGCTCAGCCTCAGCTTGAGGCTGGGTCTCTTCTGCTAATTCAGGCTCAGTGGTTTCCACCATGTCAGGTTGCTCAGTTTCGGCTTGAGGCTGGGTCTCTTCTGCTAATTCAGGCTCAGTAGCTTCCACCACGTCAGGTTGCTCGGTTTCGGCTTTAGGCTGGGTTTCTTCCGTTGCTTCAGGCTCAGTAGCTTCCACCACGGCAGGTTGCTCAGTTTCGGTTTGAGGCTGGGTTTCTTCTGCTAATTCAGGCTCAGTGGTTTCCACCACGGCAGATTGTTCAGTCTCGGCTTGAGGTTGAACTTCTTCCGTTGCTTCAGGCTCAGTGGTTTCCACCATGTCAGGTTGCTCAGCCTCGACTTGAGGCTGGGTTTCTTCCGTTGCTTCAGGCTCAGTAGCTTCCACCACGTCAGGTTGCTCGGTTTCGGCTTTAGGCTGGGTTTCTTCCGTTGCTTCAGGCTCAGTGGTTTCCACCACGGCAGGTTGCTCAGCCTCGACTTGAGGCTGGATCTCTTCTGCTAATTCAAGCTCAGGGGTTTCGACCACGGCAGATTGCTCGGTTTCGGTTTTCTCAGTTGAAGAGGCTATCGCTATATTATTAACTTTATTAATTTCCTCATCAATGGCAGATGAAATTAATGCTGCGTCTGCTTGTACTGACTCTTGCAAATCAGAATCCATCGTTAGATAAGAATCAATGATGTTTTGTGCTAATGCAATATTCTGTAAATTTAAATCTATTAATTTAGTCTCATTAATATCATGCTCAATTGTGGGTTCTTGATTGATGTCTAATAAAATGAGGTTTAATTCTATTGCTGTTTGCTTGAGTGACAGATCAGTTTCGTTCAGTTCATTTTTTACTATGCTTTCATTAAAAATAGAGAGCTTATTTTTTAAATCATGGATTTCTTTTGGGATAGAGAAAGCGTCACTCATTTTTTGTACAAAATCGTCAGACTCTACTTTTAGTGTTGATTTAGTGACTTTTTCAGGTTCAACTTTAGCTATCTGATCTTGAAGCACCTTTAGTTCTTGAGTTAATGAATTCAGTTTTAATTCATAATTTGCAATTTTGTCTTGTGCTTTATCACTAGAGGATAAAGCTAAATTATCTATTCTGTTTTCCAAGTCATAAATCTGTTCTTGAAGAACTTCTTTATTTTCGTAGAGTTGAGTTAAAGGTAATTGACCGTGCATTTCAACTAATGGAATTTCCTGTATTGAAACTAAGTTAGTCTCTACTTTTTGAGCTGGCTTTTGGGCCTTTTGAGTTGAAGGAGAACTATCATTGAAGATTAAGTTCATCTCTCTACCTGTTTTTATTACTTGAGAATATGTTTGATAATCTAGGTGTTGACTATTAGATGCTTTGAAAAAATCATACGCATGTATTAACGAATCTTTTATGTCGTAAAAATTTTGAAATTGTTCTTTGTTTAAATTGATATCGGTAGGGATCCATTTATATTTATACTGGTTTTCTATGTTCCAGTTAGGGCTTACACTCGTTTGAAGTGTGGTTGTAATCGCATGTAATAAATAATCACCAGCTTCATTTCGGGCTTTATCTCTTGCTATTTCATTTGAGTCGCCTTCACTACGATAGTGATTTTCTAATGTATGAATTAAATCATCAATATCAGACAGCTTGTTTTCTTGTTGTTCTTTCGTGAAGTCTTTACCATTAATATCACTGAAATCAACAAAAACACTTGCTAATTCAATTGCATCTTTAAAGTCTTTAGCCACTTTTAGGCCAGTATTTTCCAACCGAACGACTTCTTTAGTTGTTAAATCGGTATATGAAATTGCTGGAGCAAAGCGCTCTTGGCCATGTTTATTAAAGCGGTCATTGTCTGCCATGTTTATAATTGGGAGTGTAGGGTACTTATTGAGGGCAGCACGTATTGCGTGATTTATATTTCCAGCATCAATTGCACAAATCACTAATGCATTAAGACCGCGTTTTTTTGATTCAACGTAAGCATGCAAACCATTTGCGATGCCTTCATTAGTAATGATTATGCTCGCTTCACTAGGATTCCCAATGGTATAGAACGCTTGTTTTTTAGTACCATCACCAAGGCCATCAAACATCTTATTTAGATATTCACTTTCTTCACCGTCTCTTTTGATCTCTATTTTTTCAGCGTATATTTTTTGATAACCTGTTGTCGTGCTTATATCTCTCTCTTCGTTAAGAGACTGATCTAGTGGTAGCCATGTTGTACCGTTAGAATCAATTCTTAATCCCGTCAGATGTTGAGCTGCTTCAACGACAAGTCCTTTTTGTTCCCAATAGGTGCTTTTTAATTGTTCCTGAGACGTTACAGGTGTTTGTTGTAGATAATTGTTTTTAGCGCTAGCTAATTTTTCAATGTTTTCTAATTCAATCTCGTGCAAAATTTGTTGTCTTTTGATGCTACGATCAGCTTCCCTTTGCTGGAATTCTTGAACTGATTTTTCATTAAAGACTACATTTGGTACATTTCCTTCTTTTAAGAAATCAGTATATTCATTACGTGAGTGCGGATCATTTGCATTTTCAAAGGAAGGGTAAAAATAAAAAGATTCGATTTCTTTTTTTCCACCTTTCCATATATGTACATTTAATAATACGTTCTTAAATCTGCTATTTTTTTGGTCATTCTTGATGTAAGCGTTAAACGCACCTCGAACTGATTTTTTCGCGTTTAATGCAGCTTTTTTCGAAATAGATGTTGCTAAATTATCAACAGGTGAATCATTTTCGCTAAGTTCAATGAGGTCAATCATAGCATCGGCATCGATATTGGCTTCTTTTGCCGCAGAATCAAAGACACTGATGTTTTGTTCTAATAACATTTTCAAATATACATGTGGGTTATCTGAGTTGAATTTTTTTTTCAAAAAAGCAACTTGTGAATCTTCACTATATAAAAATTCTTGTATTAATAATTTCTCAACGTCTGATGTACTTTTTACAATAACGTTTGATTCAAAAATGGATAAGTAACCATTAGCAAGTTTTAGGGCATCTGATCGGCTATATACCCCGAGTTGGTCTAACCGTTCTAGCTCATTTATTGACTCATTAACGAGTTGTTCTGCTAATTCTCTTGTTTTTTTATATTCGTTGTTTGGATTTTTTTTAGAAAAACGATTTGAATATGCTTTGTTTATTTTTACGAGCGCTTTATTTTTATCTGTTATTTTTTCTTGTTTGGATCGTTCGGATTTGTTGATAGAAATAAGGCTGCTATGTAAGCGACGAACCTCATTATGAAAGCTATGGTTAACGGGCAACATTGCACTTGCACTGTATCTTAATGCTGCATTCGCGATGTTTTTTAACATTGGAATTTGAGGTGGAACTTTTAATTGCTCAACACGTCCTCCAAGTTGCCCAAATGTCATTCCATAATATTCTGTAAATTTCCCCTTATCGCCAACATAAGGCAATCTTATTGTTTTTGATGAATCTAAGGCCGAGGGAATATTTAGGTCATCTCTTGATCCTTGAAGCACTTTGCTTAAAGTATCAATGGTATCGTGTTTGATTTCATTCATATTGATAATCCTTTATTTAATTTGAATAGCGCAGCGCTTAAGGTGAGGGGGTAAATGTTCTTTATTCGCATAGGTAACTGCGATGACGTTGTGTAGGTTTTCTAATAGTATTTCAGCATTACTAATGTCGTTTGCTGTTTTTAATGGGCCATAGATAACGGCATTTACAATTAGATCCTCAAGGGTAGTTAGTGCTGATAATACTTTTTTATTAACAGGACTAAATGATTTTCCTTGATAATCGAAGGCGTCTGTATTAATTGCAAAAGCAAACCCTCCTTGTTTGTATAAATTGATAGCCTCAACGATCAGTACAGTACTAGCAATTTGTAAACAGTATTTTTTAGGTAGACACAAAACAACCGACTCACCATCTTTGAATTTTATTTTGGCTTGAATCAGTAAGTCTTTAATTGGTGTTGTAAGTGTGTAGTGAAAGGTTGGCAATGAAAGGGAATCATCCATAAATCTAATGAAACTAAGCATGATTATTTTATTATCATTGTTTGTATTGTACTGAGATATTTTACACTTCAATGTAGAGTGTTTTCCTGAAAAATGGATTAATGAGGTAGTGTTATCCATTTGATTCTCATTGAGAGAATAATATAAATTGCTCAGTGTTTTTAATGCTAAGCCTAAACTTGTATCTTTTTGACATTTACTCTCAGTAAATAATTTCTCATGCTTGAATGTTGATAATTGAAGGATCTCATTGGTCTTGGAATTAAGTTCAGCTTGAACAGAAAAGCTATTATTTTCTTCAATTTCATGAAGTAATAAGTTTAAGGGGGCATAAATGCCTTCAAGTGTAACAGTAGAAGTTAGTTTTATCTTTTTCTGTGTCATCGCTTTTATGCACTGCTGCTTGGTTGACCCGATTAAATGAAAAGTAGAGAAAGTACATGATTGAATAAATGAAAGAAGAGGATCATCAATTATTGTTTGTGATTCTTCATTTATACCTTGTAATTTTTCTACTAATTCATAATTAGATGCAGCTATGATTATTTCACTATTAAGATTAAAGATAGCGATAGCATTGTTATGGCAGTATTGTTTTAACTCTATATCAGCAAAGATGGTAGTTTCTGGAGTTAAGCCGCTTAGATCATGAAGATAGAAAATTTCTTCATGCATACAAGCACAAATCATTTTTTTATCATTGTCGATATAACCAAGTCTTAAAAGGTAGTTCAGATTTAGCTCTTCTTGCTCACAATCAACATCTATAAACTGAGCTTTAATAATTTCTGATAGAGGCTTACCAGCTAATTTTTGATATATCGTGCTTGAATATATGGCTGAAGGAAGACTTTTAATTAAAGTTGCGGTTTCATTTTTTGGGATCAACATACTCATAATTTCATTCCTATCTCAGAACCATTTCTTGATAGGGCTGTTATCATTGTTGATAGTGATTGCTTAACTTGATTTGTGATGTCTTTAAGCTTGGTGCTTATTGAGTCAGCATTTAAGTCGGTCCCTGATTTTTCGAACAATTTATTTAATTCAGGTGCTTTCTTATTGATGTGATCAAGAAGAGGTTGAACGCACTCTAAATCTTTTTTAAGTTTTTCCATATGAGCAAGTTTGTTATTGTCATTCATAAATAAGCCTTGCTTTACTTCACTCATTATTGACTGCCCAAGCTTTATGGCTGAATTCTTAAACTCATTGGTTTTTTTTGCGAGTTCTTCTTTTGTTAAAGAAGACGGTGAGGCTATCTGACTTACTAATGCCTGCATTTTAATACATTGCTCTGGGATACTTTCACTAAGGGCATTTTTTAACGGGAAGTTAGTGCTGTTAGTGCTCTTGGGTGATTGATTTCTTTTACTATGGATCGCTGCTGCAATAAGCTGACCTATCGTTGGGTTTGAAGCGTTTTTATTTAGGTCTTGTTCTTTTTCTTCTTCTTTTATGGATTGTCTTGAAGGATCCATATTATTGTTAGATGGATTTATTTGTTCCTGAACTGGCTCTGATTCTTGTTTTTGTTGGTTAAGACCGCCCAGCTCTAATTCTAATTCAGCTTGAGCCTTGGCTAATTCCTCTCTTAATTCTTCGATATATTGCTGTGCTGTTTTTACTTTACTTCCTTCAATAGTCGTATGTATTGTATTTTCAACATAGCTAGAATTAGAAGAAGGGCGCTCAGAATAATCCCCTGTGGCGTAACTAATGTCCTTATTAGATTCCATGCGCATATAAAAAGCATCGTTACCTTGGTTATCAATATGATGATAATTCGACGCTATTTTATTGTTCAGTTGCTCAGAGAAGAGGTCTCCAAACTTTAGATGTATATTGTTCGCCTCTATCTGTTTTGATTTATTGAGTTGGACGAGTTTATCCATACTGCAATCCCGAAATTCAATAGGAGAGCGAAATCCTTCAGGTGGCCAGCTTCTTTTAGTCTTCATGATTTATCCTTATATCTTTCAACTTTAAAGCCTGTAAGGTTTCGCTTCTTAGGCTTTTTTCCAATTTAGTTAATGTGCTATTTAGTGATTTACTATAATAAAGAGCCAGATGGCGCGTTATCTCTGGAGTCATTTGCACTTGGTTAAGTGATTCGATTCTTTCTGAATGAGCCAGTGTTGAACCATCATTAATGAAAGCGGCATCTCTCGCCTTATTGTTTATAAGCGTTCTTCGTTTTAATGAGTCGTCAATAAACCCTTTATAAAGGAGTGATTTTCTTAATTGCTGAAGCTCTATCGGACCTTGTGGTAATCCAATTAAAGAAATTTGTTCTGCTGATGGTGTTCGTATATCGCTTCCAAAAATTAATTCAATAAAGTTACTGGCCTTAACTAGTTCGTCTTCATTTAGTAACGAGTAATTATTTAGAATTTGGGATGTATCAGAAAGCTGCATACTGAAGGTTTCGAGAAATTGTTTGTCTTTTCCATTTTGAGAGCTATTTTTTGATTCAGTTTTTATGTGATTAAAGAAACTAATGTTTGTTGGAGTTTCATTATTCATCGCACCAGTGATTATATGGAATGTGCTTTCTTCTTTTTGTTTTTCAAAATTACAACTTTCACTTAAAGTTGTATTGACCTTGTCTAAGCTCTCATTAATTACCTTGCATGTTTCTTTACTCTGAAAAGGTGCAGAGTAGCGCTCTTCAGAATAATTGTTTTCAGTGATGGATATTGCTGATGTTTTCGCTTGTATTTCTGCTGATTGATTGGCATTTTTTTGATCATTTAGCCCTTCAGAAAGAGTTTTAGCTTGCTCCATTATTTCATTATGATTGCTCATGCGTTCGTCTTGAAAAATGGCTTCTCTAGTCATTTTCAACCACCAGTTACCATCACGAATAAAATCAGTGATAAACCAAATAGGGGAGAAAAAGCTATAAGTCACAGGACTTATAACCAGTGCCGCTACAATTATGAATGAGGTAATGCTATTCGATAGTTGGCGTTTCATAATTCATATTAACCTCTTCAGGAATAGAGTGGCCTAACTCGACATGTAACATCTTGTTTGGCAATCTTAAGTTACGCATTGTTGCCGTAACATGATCGACAATGACAACACCCTCATCCAATGAGGTCAGCATTTTTGCATACCCTAGTCGTCTCTGATTGATATCGTTTCGATTAAATAATGCGCTTCTAACTGATGCATATAAGAGAAAAGTAGTTAAGGTATTATCGGCTTCTGTAAAACGATTATGGTGAGTCTGATAATATGAATTTAATATTCCGATTTGCTCATCGGTAGCCATGTCTTTTTCATAAACAGAATAAATTTCTATTTCATCTCGACCTTCATTTATAACGACGTATTCATTTACAAATGATTTGAAAATGCTTGCTAAATGTTGCATTTGGAAAACAACATCGGCAGTCAAATAACCCAATTCCAATGCTTGTTCTAGGTTTAATCCAGCATATTTTAAATCAGCCTTATTTATGCGGAGCAAGTCGCACTGCTTATGAGCATACTCAATAATTGTTTGGTTTATCTTTGACATTTTGCTCTCTTATGCGTAATGTTTGATTACAATATATACGTATGTGAATTATAAAACAAATGAATGTAATTAACCCGAGTTTGACCCCACTGTATAAGCCTGCTGTTTATGCTTCTCTCTGTTCTAGGGCTGATATCACACTTTTTGTTGCTTTACAGAACGATATCGACCTATCAAATAAAATAATGACTTTTTCACCCTCACTTTCGAACTACTTTGGTTTTAAATCTGATAATACTCAATGTCATATTGGTGTTCCTGATGAGTTATGGTCCAAGTTTTCTCAAATAGATTTTCAATGCTTTTCTATAAGTTTAAATTACTTATCTCTTCATTATCACGTTGATGAAGAGCATGTAAGCTCATACAGAACTGCGGTAGGAATGGAAAAAGAGATTCATCTATCTGGAAGTGAATTAACTATTCGACTCCCTTTAAGAAGAAAAAACGCACTGGAAATTCAAGCTTGTATTGTTTTGCATCTTCATCATATGTCGCCAGATAGTGAAGCGATTGAAGGGCAAAATGAGCAAATATCAATAACAAAAAAACAGATTTTCGAGGATTAATTTATGGATGATCAAAAAGAGACTGTTCAGGTAAATAGCAAATTGAGTAAATCACTTGTAATTGTTAGTGTGTTTGGCTTTATTGCTTTTATTTATGTCATCTTCAATACTTTTTATGGTTTAAAGGCTGAGCAGTCTTCAGGAGCTTTACCCGTACCCGTTAAAGCTATAAATGCAGATCCATTTATAGCGAGCGATGCTTTTGATTTATTAGAGGCAAAGGAGGATGTTGCATTAACTCCTTTGAGTATTGGCGAATTAGAAGCGAAATTAACAGCTCAATTTCAGCGTCATGTTTTTCTGAAAAACATTAAAGGAGCACCACTTTATCTTGCCGTAATTGGTGATGATATGTTCTTTGTTGATAGCACAGGAACTTACATGTTGGATGGACGACTTCTTGATATCGATAATAACTTAATACTGTCAGATTTAATTCAAGAGGAAATTAATAGTGCGAGTCGTCATTTATTAGCTTTACGTTCTGCTCGGCTTGATGGTGTGAATTCATTTTTAGATGGAAAAAACCACAAGCGGATAGTTAAAAGCTATGAAGATAAGGGATCTTCTATCCAAAAGGCAAGTGTTAGTAAGACTCACGCCTTACCTGTAGCCACAAATTCAAAGGAAATTAATCATAAATCCAATAAAGCAGCGATGAATTCAATCGCTGTTGATACAGATATACGCGCTTCTTCAATGAGTAACAATAGTAAATTTACTGAGCTTCCTATGGGATTGAATCAGCAGCTTAATATAGCCCCTGACTTATTGAATATGGCCTCTTCGTTATCACTTTCAGATACAGCGTTTGAAGATAAGTGTTTAACTGTATCGCTAGGCGCAAATTCTTACGCTGAGATGTATCACTTATACCAAAGCATGAAATCAAAAAGTGTAATGAAAAAATGTGGCGAAGTTTATGCTTCAAAACTTATCCCCCAATTGGACGATAAAGATCTAATTGTCTATGAAGCTCCTAATGCGAAACGAAGCATTACGATTATTTCTGACTTTACGTGTCCTTATTGTCGAAAACTTCATGATGAAACACAGAAATACCTTGATGCTGGTGTCACTGTTCGTGTATTCCCTTATGGTCGAGCATCGTATATGAACAACGGAGAATTGACCGCAGTTGGTAAGAATAACTCTTTAGCGCAGTGTCAATTACCGAGTAAAAAGGGTGAGTTATTTGATACACTGTTGTCAAATCCTACACTATATAAAAGCAAAGTTTTAAGCGGAAATGGTGTGTCATTACCATCTGAAAAGTGCCAGCAAGTCTCTTTTATCTATAAGGTAATAGGAGATATCTTAACAAGCAGGGAAACCCCTATTATTATTAATGATGAAGGTAATGTAGCTCGTGGATATTTCCCAGCGAGTTCTTTGCTATCTAAGTGGGGAATGCTGTAGTTATAGAGTGACAAGATTAATGAAAGCCCCTCGATGGGGCTTTTTTTATATGCTGAAGTTAGTGTTTATTTCTTCGATGATATTATCTAGTTTTACGGTTCTTAATTCATTTTCAGGTTTGATCTGGATATCAGAATCAATATTCTTTTCTTGTTGTACGATGAGTTCATTTAGGACGTGGTTTAAGCCGAACTCAATCAATTTTGGGTAATGTTTTTCAGCTTGCTTTAATGTAGAGGATATTAATTTAGTATTACAATGATTACCGTTAAAGAAGAGTGTGGAATATTTTTTAGCAGATAATTCGATGTTTGAAGGACTTGTGTCTTTTGATGACGCTAATAGATAAGCGATTTCATTTTGTGGTGAAAGAGTAAGCTCATTTTTAATAAAACTACCCGTTCGAGCAAGAACACTTCCCGAATCAAAATGCATTACTGAACAATCATTAAAGCTATGATTCAATGATGTGCGGTTTTGTTCTTTAATTAGATATTCTATGGGGGTAATCGGGTGAGCCAGATTATAAATAGCATAATGAGCAGTGTTACTTTGAAAGTCGAGGTGTTGCTCATGATGAATAAGCTCTCCTGATAGCGTGTATTCACTTAACGTTTGATCAGCGATACTTGGTAAGAATTTAAAGTCAGTTCTAGTATAACTAATTCTACCGTTAATGAATGCATCTTGAAGTTCCTCTGCTACAGTCAATTTTCTACCTGATAGAGCTCTATCCGTGATTAAATCTCGGGTAATCGTAGGGTTAACCTTAGTTGCGGCATTTGCATCATGCCATTGTGTGGGTACATTACAAACATGTTGAACGCCTTCTACATTAAACCCTCTTTGTTGGACTTGGTTTATTCGCCCTACAGCATCAAATTGTTTTGCTAAAGAGATCCCTGTGGTTGTTAGATAGTTATTACGGTTCGACTTTGAGCTCATTTTGCGCATATGTAAATTAGTCACTTTAATCAATGCGGCTTTGAGTGCTTGGTTTTGATCAAAATCAAACTCGCCTTTATTGTATCGATTCAAAGTTAAAGTAATGCCTATTTCACTAATATCATTAAAGATACAACGTCCATGCTCAGAGTCAGGTGTTAAGTTTTTAATATGTTCAGCGATTAAATCTCCTTGAGGGTCGGGGTCTGTTGCTATGATTATTGGTTGTCCATTTAGCGCTCTTAAATCTTCAATAATGGTTTTGTTTATTGGTTGTTGAACAATATTATTATTATGAAACGTATAATCATATAGGTGGCCAGAAGTGGCCATTACACTTGTAATTACCCCTAGTTTAAATAAATTATGCTGTAAAAGAGCCGCAATCTTTGGACTCTCAACAATAATGTTTTTACCACTCCCAAGAATCATCAATCCCCCTGCCTTCTGTTGAAGGGCTATTTGATTTTTGATTGGGGCTATTACTTTCAGGTAATTGTTTATAAAAATTATCAGTATGAACGCTGCATGATGCGGCTTTAAAAATACCGTTTAAATGACCGTAACAAGTTTCATCAACTTCGATGCAGTTTACGCTTTCTGTTATCAATTGCCCTGATAGTGACTTTGTTGTTTGTTTACACATGCGATTGTATTGACTCACTGGCCCATCAATTCGACCACATTCAACGGCACGTTTGCCAGTATTGTCTATGCTTGAACCGCTGACATAACAAGCTGAACCAAGATTCATATTGGCTGGCAAATTCTTACAGGATTCTACTATTGGAATAGGCGTCCCATCGGGGTATCGTTTAATTTGTTTTGTTTCATCGTCCGTCTCATAACCAATTACACACATCTCGTAGTCAACGGTCGGACGGCTACATTTAATTTTTCTCCATTCATCCGAGAAAGCATCCCCTTCTTTTAAATAACAGGTATCTGGACTTGAAGGTCCATTGTCTGTTATGGAACAAGGAACAATAATATTTTTTCCTGTACTATCTTGCGTGTAACACATTTCATCTTCTGGTTCTGTAGGTATTGGGTCGGGATTAGGGAGACCATTTCCATTACCGCTATTACCTCCGTTATCATCGTCACCAAACAAATCATCTATGGTTTTATCTTTGATAGCATTTAGTTCACTACATACTTGTCCTGTTAACCCTGCGGCTATATCACCAAGAGTAGGGAGCCCAATCAAATCAAAATCCATGTTACAGCTTGCCATTGGATTGAACCATGTTGAAGGGTTCCCACTCGTAGTATCAATATCGCATTCATAATCAATAGCTGGAGAGGGGAGAGTTATAGTTAAAGAGTCACATGAATTAGATGGACTTATAGCCCAAGTTTTTTGCGGTTCTGATTTTTCAGCAAATGCGTAAGAAGTAGAAAACAAAGCCACTATTAATGCCATTTTTATTTTCATATCGAATGTCCTGTAATGGTTTGTAACGTTGATATTTTTGCGACTTCTTCGACTCTTTGAACAATAGTCTTTGAAGCGATAACTATTTGATTGTTAACTAGTGTGTTTTTTTCTATAGATTCGTTATAGGTGGTGTAAGCATATTCGTAAATAGCGGTTCCCCAAGCGTCACTATTAAAACCGCACCACGCCATTGCGGTGATAGATTCAGTGAAAGGAAGGTAAGCAATTAATCCTATTAGATCAGCGAGAGCATGCTCTGTTTTATCACTCAGAGGATAGCGACAAACTGAAGGCAGATTGTTAAATATTTTAGCAATATCATGAATTTCACTATTTAGCGTCCATGTTTCTTTTTCTTCGAATGAATGCCAAATTGCGAGAACATCTTGACTGTACTGTTCTAAATATTGTGACTTATACGTTGTGTATTTATCTATATCCATTGCTATAACCATATTTTATTTATAATATGGTTACATTAGTAATTTTTTAAGGATAGTGCAATGGAATTCGAACAATCATTAACTAGACGAAATCTAGCGGTAGATCTTCAAGAGCCCTTGTTATCCTCTTCTCCTCGTTGGAATCCAGATTCTTGTCTATCTATGGAAGATTTCACACTTCAAGTTGAATCTTTTCATCCTCAAGCATTTGATAACCGCTTACTTACAGCTATTGAAAATAACAATGAACCTATTTTTACGCTTGGTGATGTGACTACACAATTAGAGCAACCGTTTGACATTAGCAATGATATTGAGATGGATAACTCAATGGAAATGGAAAAAATGGGGATGTAACGATGTATTTTTCTAAAAAACACTTAGCCGTAATTATTGCACTTAGTTTTCCATTTAAAGCTAATGCTGTTGTTTGTATAGACGCGATTGGTAACGCCCTCCAATTAGAAGAAATGGTATCGTCGGCTGCTCGTTGGGTTGAAGAAAAGTCAGCTTGGGCGGCTGAATATGCTCAAGAGAATGCATTAGCCGAATTTGAAAATATGCAAAGTGAATACCGTGCAAGTGCTGAAATTTCAGCAGTTACAACATCGGTATCCTCAACGGCTAATGCTCATGCTGAAGAGCGATATATTGCTTCTCCTAGTGCTTGTTCTGCAATCCAAGGAGCTAAAGCTCTTTATGATTCGTTTTCAGCCAATTTATGTGCTGAAGACGAATCAAAGGTTGCTGTGGAAAGTTTGGAATTATCAAAAATCACAGACTGTGGGGTTGGTGGATCAGGATTACATTGTGGTGCGTTAAAAAAGAAAAGAGAAAGCATTTCAAGTCGTTTAGTTTCGGCTGTAAATGATAAAGATGGTGAATCTCTTGCCGCAATGCTAGATGGTGGAACCGTACTTGGTGTTGGTGACGGGGTAATGAGTCCTGATAAACAACAAGCCCAAGATGATGCTTTTGCATTAATTCTTGGAGTGGAAGATACGAAGTCACTACCTCGACGTTTGGATGGCAGTTTAGCTACAAATGATGATCCCCATGCGATAGCCGCTACGACTCAGTGGGCTAGACAACACGCTCTTGAATCAATTCCAAATTCTGCGTTAAAACGAATCAAAGGATTGTACGATCATCAAGACGGTAAAAAATCAATTATCGCCCAATTAGAAGAACGAGTTCAGTATTATAATAGTGAAGAGTTCTTAAAATTAATTACGAATACCAACTCAAAAGACTCCCTGCCTGCCGATTGGGGGACAATGCACCCAGAAGCTAAATTTTCTTATTTACAAACATTACCGTCAAGTGAGCAACCTGTATCGTCAGAGCAAGTTACTCGCATGATCGCTGAAATGATTAGCCTACAACTTGCTTTGGATTTTTTAACTACAGAATCCGCGCTATCAAGCAATGCTCTTATTGCTATTCAATCAAAGGTTCAGATGTAAATGAATATGCTTGATGAATTCTTTAAGTTCATGGTCGAGTATGAGATCCCATCTCTTTATTTATTAATTGAAGTTATTTTTATGGCTCTTGGTTGGTATTACTTTCTTTGGTGTATCGCGACTCTTAAAAATGTTAAGCAATTAACGGGTAATTACTCACAAACAGCTTTTCAAATTGCTGATGTTTCTCCGTTATCAATTATAGGGCGATTCTTTGCCAGTGTTTTCTTAATGTCTTATGGGCAAGGCCAAGCGCTAATCGCTAATTCTATTTTTGTGTCACAAGATTTTGCCCCTTACTCAATTGAAATGTTTAGATCGATTTCTTGTGCCAATGGGAGTATGGAAGGTTGTCTTCATTATGATTTGGGCCTCTATCAGAATCAATCATGGGAGTCTCAGGTTATTAATGCGAATTTTTTCAATTTAACTACAGCATTGATGCAAATATTTGGGGCGATTGCGTATGGCCGTGGTTGGCATAATGTTGGCCGACTTGGAGATAACGCTGTAAGTGGGAAAGCTCCTCCTACATTTGGTGGGGCTTTAACTCAACTCATTCTCGGTGTGGCATTTATGCACCCCCTTGAACTATGGGAAATGTTCACTTAAGTCGATAACAAGGAACAGTTATGGAAGAGAATACAGGGTTACTTGATGGGCTTGGTAATGCTATTGACTATCTTGCTGAGCCATCAATTATACATTGGTTGACCCTTTGGTATGGTGATTGGGTTTTAGGTGTCTTTAATGATTCTGCCGCCATTAATTACCCCGTTTCAGCTTTAATGATCGCGTTAGCTTCGTTAAACATAGTTGCGTTGGCTGCATTATTAATTGTCTTGGCTTTTACTGGAGGTAAGTCTCTTTTATCTGGTTTAGTTACTGCTGATATCGCATCTGGTAATAGTAAATTTCTTCCTATTCGTTTACTGATGGCTTTTAGCTTACTCATGCCTACAAGCGCTGGTATTGAAGCGATGAAGGACTATAACGTTTCGATCAGTAATGTTCAGCTTAATACAATGAGAGTAATCGTTGGGGGAGGGGCTATTGCCGATTGGTTATGGGTTCAATCAACGCGAGCTTTATTTGAATTTAATATTGGAGGGGCATCACCTATTCGAAATACGATTGATCGCTCTAATTCATTTGCTCGGGCGTTTACCTGTAACTATCTTTATCATAAAACCATAGGGGCAAGTAATGGAGAGCAACTTTTCTATTATTTATCAGGCCGTGAAAATATACCTACCTTTAAATCTTTGCAAGGCGCAGATAGTTGGGATGAAATAGCATTACCCGAGGAAGGAGGACTTCCAAGCTTTCTTAGAATTCGGTTAGGTGGTCCCAATGAATCATGCGGTTCATTGACGTTTCAGTTACAAGGGGATCCAAAAGCGGAAGATGACAAACAAAAAGGAATGTTCTCAAGCACAAATTCATTAGTCACAGAAATGCAGTATTTAATGAGAAAAGAGGCAAATGCAATTTTACTTTCAACAATGAGGCCTTATACCGAATTTGCAAAGCGTTACTATGATGCATTTTCTAGTGTTTCAGTTAAAACATTGTATGAGAGTAAAAAACCTAATGTTGGTGGCGAGTCATTTGCTCCTGAAGCGATTAATTCTGGAACACTCCAATCAGGAGCCTCTTCTTTAAAGGATAAAGTCAATGGTACAGGAGACGCCTTAATTTATTTGGCTCAACAATTAGCCTACAACCAACAATCAATATCTCAGAAGGCACTCAGTGTATTTGGTGAGCATTTAGGAGAGGAAGGCGATAATCTACCAGAGACATCAATAACAGATCGCATTATTAATAATTATCTATCTGGCTATATATCGGCTGGGAGTTTTTGGAGCTTTTATCAAGACTTTTCAGCTCTTGCTTATGATGCTGAGCGCTATGGTAATGGCTTTGCTGTAACAACCGCTAATATGGATAATGGTTCCGAGTTATGTAAGGGTAGTATCTTTTCTTGGTTAACATCCTCTTCCGTTGATGGAATTGATTTTGCCTGTGAAACAACAGGCCACCTAACGATTGGGTTTGATTGGATGGTTGATGTATCAAAACAAAAAGCGGCAATGAAACAGATGGCTTCGACGATTTCAGCCATTGATCGTGATTATGAAGTTGATGTAGCACTTTGGTCGGGATTTTATAGTATTGGCAATGGAGAGACATCAACAGGGTTAGGAGTGTGGTCAAGCGTCATGGTTTGGCTGATTGAAATGGTTTGGAAGGGAATGGAGTGGGCAAATCTAAGTGGAAATGATGGGTCGTTAATTGGCAGTCATGAACAAGATAGATTGAGTTTATTATCAGGTGATGACAGTCTGTTATTTAACCTATCTGGTCAAAATTCACCTTATATATTTCTGACTCAAGTCGGGGAAGGAATGCGTGATATTTCTTTTCTTATACATGGCCTCAGAGGAACCCTTGATGCTTTGATGAAAACTCAATTATCAATTGCTGAAAAGACATCTGACTCACTAATGCAAACAACTCCGCTCGCAGCTCCGCTTGCATTTTGGTTAGAGTTTCCACTTCGGGCGTTAAATAATTTATGGGAATGGGGTAATCAGACTCTTGGAATGTTGGTAACCGTCTTATCCACAACAAGTCTTATTTTAGTCTATGGTTTACCTGCCATCCCCGTAATTGGCTGGACAATGGTACTTGCTGGATTGTTTTTTACCTTTTTTGCAGCAATGGCCGCTGTTCCTTTTGCTGCTGTACTTTTAGGAATACCAAAAGGAGAAGGATTGTTTGCGCCAGATACAGAGCGAGTTCTGTCTTTGATTTATGGGATTTTTATTCGTCAACCTTTAACCGTTATTGGGTTCCTTGGAAGTATGTATATGGGGTATACGACGATGTCATTGTTTAATTTAATTTGGTTTGTGACCTTCTTTACTAAGTTGGATGGTCTAGGCTTACTTGATTCGACAATAGCAATTATCTTTATATTTTTAGGCTATGGCGTTGGGTTATTTTTTATTGCTTTGTATTCATTTCGTATTACGACCATGACTGTAGATACCGTTGGTTTATGGTTTAGTAGTGTCTTAGTTGGTGGGGCATTTGGTAATAATGAAAATGAAATACAAAGTTCAACTCAGGCTATTCAAAGCCTGTCATCTAAACTTGATGAATTTGCATCGGCTAAGGAACAAGGGTCGTCAAATTCTGGTGGTTCTAATGGTGGCGATAAACCAAAATCACAATCTAGCATGAATGCGTAAGGTGACTGAATAATGGATGATAATGATTTTAAACAAATTGTGTTAACAGAGGATGCTAAAAAGAAAAAAGTACCGACTGTTAATTCAAATAATGTAGTCATACATGGTGATGATCTGGGCGATTTGAATGATAAGGTTATTGTCATTCAAATACCGCCTCAATCGGGAAATCAAGAGCTACCTTCGCTACCTGATGATACAGCTTCAGAAAAACCTAAACGTGCTTTTGTTATTAGAGGTATTAGGGCTGTTGGTCGAAGTTTATCAAATACGGTTGATGATCATACCTTTCGGATCTTGCGCCCAAGCAGCCCACATAATGCAGTTTTTATTGATGGCTTTATTAAATCAACGTACAGGGATTGGTTATCTTTAATTGACCCTGATAGTGAAACCGAAAAGGCAATTGATAAAGTTCGATATTTAGATGAAGAAAATCGTCCATTTAGAGAAATAGTATCGCAGCTAGATAATTGTAATGTCGATTCAATTAATGCGACTCAAAATGCAATGCTGTGGTGCTTGGGCGTATCTACGGTTGGAGTATTTTATAGTTTATTTAAATGCTTGGTGTCGATTATGATGTTGTTCATGGTCTCAGGTTCCAGCCTAGATTTAATTGTTAGTTTTGGTATGTGGCTGTCATTTTCAATGTTTGCTGTTTTTATGTATTTATATTATGGCTATCATTGCTGGGTATTAAGGAGGGATAAGTTTGGTACATTTAAGGGTTTTTTATATGATTATCGAACTTTTGAAATGAATGCAATTTTTCCTTATATAGAAGAATAAAAAAGGCCTCAATTATGAGGCCTTTTTTGTTAGTCAGAATTTTTTAGGTTAAATGTTTTATTTATGATGATTGTTATGAGCTTACTTATCAAAGTAATAAAAATGGCATATCCAATTAAAACAAGAAGAACATGCTTTGGATAAGGCGGTCTTCCTCTCTCAAATACCTCATTCATGGGCATGATTAAAAAGCTAAAGCTTGTTGTTGGCTCAGGTATAGGTTCATAAGGCATCATTTGATTCATACGCTCAGGATTGTATACACGAACAAAATGACTTTCATTTATCATGCTAACATTACGTTTTTCTAGAAAATCTACTTTAGTTTGTCGATCCTCGTGCTGAGGACGTACAGACATATCGTTTTTTAGAGAGTTCCACCAATGATAGATATTACTCGGTTCCTGATTTTGTAACGATGTTGGAATTCCAGATACCGTTTCTATACTCACTGGATACTCACCATTCGAGTTAGCGGCAATAGGGTTAGTTAGGTTATCTAAGTGGTATTCCATTTGATTAGCAAAACCAATAAATCCAGCGTTTGGAAGTTGTATGAATGGTTGATAAAGAAGGGTGAAAAATAGCGCCACACTAATAATTAGAAAGCGCTTTTTCTTATTTGAAGTAGTAAATTTTTTATAAGCTCGAATCGGAATTAGAGCGAGCAACCAAAAACTATGACGGATAGCTGAAACGATGAATGCTAACGTTAGGATTACCGCTGTAATGGGGGTAACTAGCCATTTTAGTAAGTTGGTTGCAAGCATGGTTATTTACTCCATTTTTATAGATTCCAAATCTATTGCATCATTAATTGTAATATCAATGAGGCGCTGATTATGATTAAAAACAAAATCTACCGCATGTCTAGTGTGGCTTGATGTTGATGTTTTAAGATAACGGTACTTATAAATAGTACGGTTGTCTGGATACATTATTTGTTGTGGGTAGCCAAAGAATTCCTTTACCGTTTCTTGAGTACTCACACCAAGGGTTAAACGCTCTAATTTAGCATAGTTGATAGGGCGACCCATTTCTGATGATGCACAGCCTGCTAAGGCTGTAATTAGAGCAAATATAGCAATCGTTCTACGTAACATTGTGCAATACCTTCAATATATGTATGAAATTTGATTCTTGCAATAGTGGATATTCTTATTTCAACAATCGTCATTTTTTAGAAAAACGTCATTACGGGTAATAACAGTAAACTTCAGCTAGGCCTAAGCCATTTGGGTCATCAATTAACCCCAGTGCTGGATCTCCTACATCGTGAGTTTTAAATATAATTTGCCAGTTAGTACCGACGATATTTGCATCTATATAGTTAATGTTGTTATTTACTTTAATTGCCCCGTTGTCTAAGAAAATTGTTGTCCATCTTTTAGGGGTAATTAGTAATCGAGGAGAGCCACCAGAAGCGCATACAGGTACAGGCAATAAATCATTAGCTGCGACCATTTTTACCCCTTGCATGGATAGCTTTGGCATTACATCACTAATAGAGCGGTTCCCTAAAGACGTAAGAACAATATCATTTAATCGAGAAATCCCTGATGGGTCCATATCAACGAAATAAGTATCATCGTCTGCATTTATTAATGTTCCTGTCATGGATACATCACCCTCAGATAGAGTGACATTATCTGTTGCATTGCCTACTCGAACTTGACCTGCAAATTGGTTTTGAACTGAAGCATCAATTTGTTGTATGTATTCGACAGTTAAATCATTAATTTCTGCGGTATCTATGATAGCGCCATCACTATCAATAAATGTGCTGGTTAGGTTGTCAATTTCAGCTTGTGGTGTTACGAACTCTTCAACGGTTAATCGCTCTAATGCACTATCACCATCCATATCAATGAATCGCGTCGTTGATACTGTATCTGTAGCTCTGTCATAGTCGGCAAATCTCTCTGCACTAATTGTTTCAGCGCCTTCAATACCTGCACCATCTTCATGTATTTGTGTACCGGTGATCGTAACAAGCCCATCCCTTCGAGAATAAGGAGTATTGGCAACATTTAAGCCGATATCTCCTTGCACAATTGCAGTCGTTGTTGCTGTAAAAAATGAGTTAGTGGCTCCCATTGAACTGAATGACACTAGCTTTTCGGCAGCAACGGCAATCTCACCTGCAAGATGGCGATCTGGGTCACCAGTATTTGATAGGATTCCATTGGCATGATCTGCTTTTTGTACGATTTGGATCCGAGTATTGATAATTGTTCCATTATTGCTGATCTCAAATCGGTAAGTAGTATCTCCGCCTAAAAATGGGTTGTTTAACGTATTGCAGTGAAGATTTTCTACTGGAGAGGTTGCAGATCCTCCACAAAAAGCTTGGCTCTTTAGCCAATCAAGACCTAAATGGACAGCCCCATTTACAAAGGGGTGGCCAGCTTGGTCCCATTGTTCTAAAGGTGAGAGTAGCGGTGGGGTCGTGGAGCTATCCCCTCCGCTACTTTGATAACGAACAACTGCATTTGCAATAGTAGCTAGTCGTTGGCCTTGTAAAGTGATGGCAGAGCGTTGATTTTCTTCGGCCCACTGTTGAGTGAATTTTGAAAACACCACCATCATAATAATAGTGGCCAGCATTGCTCCAATTAATATCGAACCTTTTTGCTTACCAAAAGAGTTTGCCATCATACTTGACCTATATTAATTATTTATAAAAGTAATGTTGATTGACGTACCAGCAGCAGCACATGCAGTAGTTATTGCTGGAGCTGTGGCTACTCGTGTTGAGCCTACTCGTATTTCATCAATTCGTGCAAACATACCCTCGACAATATCTTGACAAAGATCCCCCTCGACATCATTAGCGATAATACTTATGAATTGATCTGTTCCTGAAAGAACTCGACCACTTTTAAGGGTGGCACTATCAACGGAATCATAGGTTAAGCCGTCGGTTGAAAATGGAGTCACAAATTTATTTGCTGTAGGTGATTTGGTCGTATCGAGTACAATTCGCTTTGATGTATAAGCATAAGCATTATTCAATCCGTCATAAGAACCATAAGTGGTTTTCATTTTTGGTAAAGTATCGAAAGATTTATTTAGAATCGATAACATACTTTCTGATTTTTGGTTTTGTTGCCAATTTGAATAGACATTATAACCTCCAGCCGCAAGTATACCTGCGATAACGATGGCAATAACAATTTCGACTAATGTCCACCCAGCATTTTTTTTCTTTTGAGGAAAACGCATATTTCTATTTCTGTTCATTGTTTATATCCCTTTTATTTTCATTTAAGTTAAATATGTACTGATACTGAAGTTTGCTAATACAAGCAAAATAATATAGGACGCAATTAAAACCATCCCTGTTAAGTTAATTATCCAAGATATGTACGTTATACGAGTTGTTACAGATTGTGCTATTTTTTCAGCAATTGATTCCATGTATTTTGCTGGGGTTTTTGTTTCTAAATACACCGATAATAGGTAATTGGTTTCTACACTAAATAAAGAGGTATTTAATGATTCCGATATTTGACCTGTGATAAGGAAATTTGATTCTATTTGCTTTCCTTCATAACGAGTAAAAGGAGAACCATGTTCAATTATCGTTTTTAATACGCCTGCCATTGGGTAACCAGAACGAGTTAATGTAGCCATCGTTTGTAAGAACGCAACAGATGCATTAGCCCTGTGGATGCTATACGGTAGCCCGATAATTAAAATCTTCTCTACAAATATTCTTGATGGGTGAGTAAAAAGCTCAAATGTAATTTTATACGTTAAAACAACTATTATGAGAAACGGAATAAATAAGGATTGATTATTTAAAACTAGCTCATTAACACTAATTAATGCGGCAAGTTCCCCTACAGGCTCTTTGCCTGCTTGACTAATCGTTCTTACTATTGGTTCTATTACCTCGCCATGACTTCCGTTAACTAATCCAATAAATGATAAAATATAAATAAATGGAGAAATTGATGCGAAAATCAGGATCTTAATATTTGAACTTGATTTCTCATTATTTTCTAAAATCATTTCAATTGCTTCTGAGCTTTTATCTGACGAGCGCAAAATCATTAGTTCAATATCTGTAAGGTAATCTTCCATTACATCGGCTAGGTGTGGTTCTTCAGAAGCCTCCCAATTTACCCGTATGGTTGAATAGAATTTTTTTATTGCTCTGTGTTTTTTTGGATAGTGTTCTTGTTTCTTCTTTTCAATTGTTTTTATCGCACCACTTAAATCTTGTCCCTGTTTAAGTTTAGTAAGTAAGATATCTAAATATTGGTAAATATATTTACGTGGTAATACTATCGAGCGAAATCCTTTTCTTATTGTCGTAAGTAAAGGGGCAAAAATATTTTGATATGAGAAAGCGTCTAGGCTTATTTTATTAAACATAAATTTGACTCGGATGATTAATGTTAAGTTCTTTACGAATGTTATAGGTAGAGGTTAGATCCCCAATTTCAGTGATGATATTTTCAATTTCTACCTCGCCTTTAAATAGGGCATGCAAAGCAACATCAGATTTTGTTAAGTTCTCTTTAGTTAACCAATATTTCAGAGCTTCTTGCTTGTCTCCAGAAGCAAGGTATGAGAGTAAGTTGACATCAATGTTAACTATTTCAGCAACAAGTTTACGGCCAATAAGACCATTATTACATTTAGGATGTTCACAATTGGTAGAGCTATTATTTCTAAATCGAATGTCTTTTATTTTGTGACCTAATTCCATTGTGCATAATTGCTCTAAAGCTATCATTTGGTCTTCATTAATATGTGGTAATGTCTCTATGGTGTGAGCGCAAGTCGGGCAGATTTTTTTTAAGAGTTTCTGCGAAATAACAGCACCTAAAATTTGACCATTTGATAGCGTTGATGCATTTGCTCCTAATCCGACCATTCGTTCATATACATCAAATGGACTTTCACAGTGTAATGTCGCAAAAACTTTATGGCCTGTTTGTGCTAATTTTTGCGCTGTATCAACAGACATTAGATCTCGAATTTCGGCAAGAGCTAATGTATTTGGATCCGCTCGCATAAAGAATTTTTGCAATGCTTCCGCTTGTCTTTCACTTCCACCATCAACCCTTGAACCACTTTCAATGATATTAAATTGAATGATCCCTTTCATCTGACGCTCTATTGGGTTTTCCATCGCGTATATAGAAGTTGTATTGTTTTCGTCATCACGAATTTGCATTAAATAGTTTTGTTGAGAAACACTTTTTCCTGAGTTTGTTTCTCCAATAGTTAATACCATCCCACGAGCTCTTAAAGCTTCTTTTATTTTTTTTGCTTGGTCGAAAATAAAGCCAAGCTCTTCAAATTCGATTTTTTTAGCGTACTCTTTCTGATCTCCGAGGCATCGGCAAACCATGTAGAATTGTTTTTTTTCACGAGTTGTAGGGTGGGTGGTAATACGGAGGCCTAAGCGTTTATTTTGAATGCCTCTATATAAAACAGCATCGGCTTGTTCTAATTCATTAAATTGCTCACCTTCGATTGAGCCTTCTGTAGCCGCCATATTCGAGTATAGAACCGATATCAAACTGAATATTTCGTCCTGATTACGCTCTGTCCCATATAACTGTAACTCACCATTAACTCTAAATTTAATGAATGAATGACCTTTATCTCCAGATATATGTATGTCAGATGCGCCTAAAGTATCTGCATCAAGTAACATTTTCTCGATTTCATTAATTCTAGTATTTTGCGTATCGACACTCGTTTTTGAGTTTACGCCATGTTGTTCGCAAGCATTTTTTATAATGTCTTTTGATACAAACGTTCTTTTAAACGAGCAATCACTAAAACGTTCTTTATTTGGTTGTAATACTTTTTTTCTTCCAGCCGCCAGAAATTGATCAAGCCATTGTTTGTCTTTTTCTGGTTTGACCTGAATATCCTTATCAATAAGAGCGTAGACCGTCATTTTGTTTTGGTCATTACCTACAACAATTGCAGCTTGCATACTTATTTCATGATCAAAGCCTAATTCTTCAGCATTAACCACTGATGAAATAGTGCCGAAATAATCAAGACTTGTGATAGGAGTATTATTCATACGATATCTTAATTTGATGAATCGTAAGGGGTTGGCATTGCAGCCGTTGGGTAGCTAACGGCTAAAGGGTCTTGCGTCTCCTTTGTTGCGTTAACCTTCGCTTTTAGTTCAACTTCTAATTCACCCATTAATACGGCTTCAGCATATTTTTGAACAAGTTGGTGATTAAAGGCCATTGCACTCATTATTTCTTCTGATGAACGCTGATTAACCGTTGAAGTCTCTTTAGTTCTTGTGTTGTACACAATTAATTCACGAGAGTCTTCTGCTATAATTCTATAGCCATCAAATACCTTTTTATTTTTAATTGCGTTGTTGATATCAATATTTTTATGTGATGAACCATTGACGATTAAATCTGCACTAACGGCTTTTCCAATACGTACATATTCAGACATATAAAAACCAGAATCATAAGTAGTACTTAATTCTCGAATTCGCATTAATCTTAATGCTTGTTCCTGTCTTCTTTCACCTTCTTTAATGTTTAGGCGTTGTTCTAACTCTTTGTTGTTTTCAGACTCAGTTTTAGATTTAGCAACAGGGCTAGGTGATGTAACGTTTTTTTTATTTCGTTGTGGATTCAGCATTAAATCGATTTCACGCGACGTATTCAATAATTGCTTTAATACTTTAAGTTGTTCTAGTTTTTCTTTAGGCTCTTGTCGTGAATGCAAAATGTCTTTGTAACGTTTTTCAGCTTCTTCAACGGTAATCAACTCTGATGCAACCGATGGTAAGGCAGTAAAAAGTAAAACAAATAATAAAATGCTATTTTTTAGATTGTTCATGAATAATGACCTCTAACACAGTAGTTTGTGTATCAATGGAATACGTTATTTTATTTAAAAATGATGAGCTATATTTATTTACTATGTCACTAATTGATTTAATGATTTTTGTATCTGAACCATTAACAATTAACTTATGAAAAGAAGGTTCTATTAACCAATCACTGTCTTTTAAGTCTTTTGTTGGATTAACTTGATACTTGTAGTAATCATCAATGAAGTTTTTAGATAACTTCACTGGGGTAACCATTTTAGTTTTACGTAATGACCATGATTGAATTTTCTTTTCGTGCTCAAGTCGTTGCAAGTCATTAATTAAATTAATGATTAATGATGAGTTATTACTTTGTTTCTTTATTGAATTCCAACCAATCATTTCACTTTTATTAATAAGTTCAGTTTCTTGATTAAGTGCTGTCATGCCATCAAGGTTTATTTTTGCATCTGGATAAAAATCAAGTAACGCTCTTGCTCCGTATTGACTATCAGCTCTATCCAGCGTTTGTAAATATTCGATATCTACATTTTCTGAAACTAATGTAAGTGTATTATTAATCTTAATATCACGAGTTTTCCATCCATTAACTTCAACAATAGTATTTCTAATACGTTTAGAAGCTTCTTTAAATAGCTTATCTCCTGATACTCGTTTAAATACCTCATACCATCTTATTTCATCATTTATTCTTTCTGTTCGCTGTAGCTCAAATTCAATTCGTAAGTCTTTTTTGACAATAGGTTGGTTACTGTACTCAGCGGCATTTTGTTCATCGATTTGCCTTTGCAATTCAGCTATTCGTAATTGTTCTTGCTTTTCCGCTTCTTTTTCTGAGTACCAATAGCCACCAGCAGAGCAAACAATCAGTAGAATTAAGAAAATATATTTAAAATTAGTACTATTTAAGCCACTAAGTTTTTCAATGTTTTTTAGAAAAATGATCTGACTTTTACTTACGTCAGACAATAAAGAAACGAGATGAAAACTTTCAAATTTTATGTTTAGTTCTACAGTATCAGTATCAATAGCACCTGCTATCTTCTTTATGAATGACGAAGCCGTATTTCGAGGCTCATCATCTGATATGCAGATACGAATCAGTATTGGTTGAGGATTACCAAAAAGAATGTCATCCAGCTTTCCACTTAGCGCAGATAAATCAACTTCAAATGAATCTTTACCGTAGTTCAAAGTACGATCAATCTTTATCGTTTGACCTGAAATGGCTAACACATGAAAAATATTATTATCTAATTGAAATACATAAACGTTTAAATTATCTGGTGTAAAAAGATGTTCAGAACGAGCGAAAATCGCCACTTTTTCCACTTGAGCTAATGAAACGCAATTGCTCTCACCTTTGGCAACGTCATTGTTTAAGACACCAATCTCAATTGATGTAGGTGTTATTTTGTTTAATACGCCTCGTGTATTATTTGATTTAAAAAATGCTCCAAAATTCTCATGGTAAGATCGTTGATTATTGATACCTAAACCAAATGACCATTCCATATCAGTAATAACAGGATGTGAGAATTTTTCGATGAAATACTTGCTAGAGGACATATCAACGCTCCATTATCACAGGTTTAACCATTACGATTAAAGATGACTTGTAACGTTTATTCGTTTTACCACCACCTGTCCACCAAGGAAGTGATTTTGCAAGGCTTGCAAGCTCTGCACGGTTTAGATCTCGTTCGTAGGCATTTAATACTACGGTTTCACCAGAACGAATTGGAATACCTGAAATTGTACCGTGCTGTTTCGTTTCTTCTAACTGAACCATGTCCTCTTCAGAACCGAAGGTTTTAATATCACCGATAGATTTAGTATTAACGATTACCTCCATATCAACTTTACCATCTGAAGTTAAACGGGGTCTGGTTGTGATATTGAATCCTTCATTAATTAATTTAGTATTAACGCTTTGTTGTGAGAAGCCATTTGAGTCAATAGTTACCTCTCGACCAGAAACGATAGCTCTGTCTTGTGAACTAATTAATTGAGTTGGAATATTATTTTTGGTTTTAATCGTGTTGGTAATACGAGAATAAACCGAAGCATTTTCATTTAAGAATTTGCCAATAATGTTAGACCCATCAAAGTCCCCTCCAATTTTTGTTGCTGTAATGCCACCTAAACCAGAGTCAGAGATAACCGTAGGAGAGAGCGCGTTTAAAGCAAAAGAGGCGCTTTCAAAGGCCGCAGTCCAGCTAATTTGTTTCTCATCATTCACTTCCCAAATAATCTCATATACATCGGCTTGTATTGAGTAAGGCGTAAGTGCTGTGTAATTTAAATCATCAATAAATCGTTCAACACGCCTTACGTTGTTTGGGGTATCTTTAACAGTAACAGTACGATCAAATTTATTGAGGGCAAGAGAACCTGAGCGACTTAAATATTTTTTAAGTTGTTCTTCTAATTGAGTTAAAGGCTCTGCTTTTTCTGAGGCAGTATTGATATTAAAGCCACTAGTCGCATTGTCACTTTCAGTATTACTATTCTGAGTAGATGTGATTTCATAGCTGTAATTTGATACATCTAGAGGGAAAGTGTCTTCAATGAAATAATTTAAAGTGATTCGGCCATTTTCGTATTTCCACCATAACCCTGTACTTGCTGTAATTAAATCCATCATTTGGCGCAAAGAGGAATGAGTGAAATTTAATGTAAGCTTATGTGGATAAAATCCTTCATGCGAGCTTGATGATAAAGCTGTAGTGTTTAGTTGCTGAATTGGAAGGATGCTAGTCGCTGTACTGTCTTGAGCTAAATTAAGTGTACTTGACGATGAACTGGAGCCTTTTGATTCAACATTACGTAAATAAAAATCAGCATCACTTTCAACAGAAATTATTATCCCGTATTGCTGATAGTATTGATTAATTTTTGATAAGACTTCATCTAAAGGAATTTTATCAAATTGAGCAAAGTCGAGCTCTACATCAAAAATTGGAGGTAATGGCTGATCTTCTTTTGTTTCAAATGCTTGACCTAATACATAGATATCATCGCTTTCGCGGTAATGTGTATTACTCAGTTCAAACTGCTTTCCAACCATTTCTTGTAGTTGAGCATGCATGTCTTTGATTTCATCAATTTCTTCCATCTCATCGGTATTTGAACAACCAGAAATTAGGGCGCAAGAAATAGCGATAGCTAAGTAATATTTTTTAGAAAAATTAATCATATTAATCATTTTACACTTGCTCCTTTGCGTTTAATGACAACTACTTTGTTGCCGAATTTCCAATCAGCAAATAGCGGAGTATTTTTTCGTTCGGTTAATTTCATTAGTTTATTAACGACACCGTCTGGGCCTGCAAATCTAGCTTGAATAACGGCTGGTGCAACGGTTGGATAATCAACTTTTTTAGCTTCCCAGAGAACGGTCCATTTTGCTTGTTTAGCAAAATACTCTATGTTTTCTCTAAGTGTTTTTTCGGTTGTCATGTGCCAAGTTGAATAGGGGGTAGTTCTGTTCGTTGGATTGGTTTTGGCATACTGTAGAGTGTTCTTTGCAGAAACTACCTTCTTGTATGGATCGACTACAAATTCTAAATGCGGATTATTGATGGCGATTACATTAAGAACTGATTGCCAGTTTTTCCCTTGCACGGCATTAATCGTTTCATTATCTAGACCTGCTGGTGCTTCATAATGCCAATAAGTAGGAAGAATGGAGGCGACGAATTGGTTTAGATTAACGACAACATCACCTTGTTTGGCTGCACCAAGTTTGTTGAGTTCATTGGGTTGATTAGGGTCTACAACCGCTTTTAAGTTTGAGGCGTCTTTAGATGCAACAATTAAGTTAGAAGGAGCACCAGAACGCAATTGCTCTTCGAGTAATTTATCTTGACTTGCTTTTACTCCAACCTGCAATTCATGCACTTCTTTTTGAATAGCTGTTTGAGCAAGCAAGAAATTTTCTTCGCGTTGATAATGCTTATCAAGAAGGTCTTTTTCTTGCAACGTGGCACGTTCAAGAATTTCTATTTCACGTCGATTCGAATCAAGAACAGAGGCTAATCGTTGTTCTTCTAAAGATGCTCTTGATTGTATTAAACGATCTGTTTCAATTTGGTTTTGTCTTGTTTGTTGATCGTTAATAAATTTTTGCGCAGCAATTTGCTGTGAGCGTTCGTCAATTCGATATTGTTGGTCTTTTTGAAAATCAATAATCTCAGAAGCGTAAAACTCTTGTACTTCACTTTGTCGTTGAAGGCTTCGGACTATTTCACGATTAAACTCTGATTGAGAATTAGATAAGTTTTGTTCGTAGGTAGGTTGAATTGAATCATAGGAAATATAAACAGCAGCATTTACTATGTTTGAACATGTAAGGGTAATAATAGTTGCGCATAGTGTTATCTTCATGCGACTGAAATTCCTTTTCATTTTAAATTCCTATATTTCAAATATGATAATATCTTTACGTTAGTATATTATAAAAAAAACAATAAGTGCAAATGTTCTTATCGATTGTTTTTGTTACGTGCGTAGAATTTTTTACCTCTTAATTGAGAAATGCACCTCCAGAAGATGTTTGTTATACGAATGTTGAAAAATGCTAATATTGTCAGTAGTGCGATCCAGACTAACCATGCATAAAATAGATTCCATGATGGGGCTGCACCTAATGGCAATAATGGCAATGCTACTGGCCACTCCCATAAAAACACTTTAGCTGGTTTATTTTCATGATGTGAGTTATTCATTCTGATGCATCCTTTCTATACGCTAACCATAAAGTTATCGTGTGTTTGTTGCGAGATCTGCCCTGATTCCAATAAGAATGAAGCTCTTTGTCTGAATGTCGTACCTTGTTCGAACATAATGGCGTCAACAGTTTCTATAATGGATTGTAAAGAATCACATTTTTTTAAAATATGTTTTGCTTCAGGTGTATTAATAAAGAATTCACGAATAGCAATCAATCCACCTCCAACACGATTAACCAACTTTTGCGATGCAAACACTTCCCCTTCATTGATTAGGCCGTAAAGTACCTCATCGCGTTCGTGTGACGGAAACATGCGGTAGACACGAGCAAAGCCAGCCGAAACACTATTAGCATGTAATGTTGAAGATACAATATGCCCTGTATTGGCTAATATAATGGCAGAGCGGAAACTTTCTGGCTCTGTCATTTCTCCAACAGCAAACCAATCGGCCCCTTTTCTCATAGCCATTGCATTTGCTTCATCGTAGCTAACAAGATCACCACCAGAAGTTTCACTTTCAAAAATTTCATGGTGACAAATTGAGTTAGATGGATGGATTTTTAAATTTGAGTAATCAAATTCAGGAGGGCGAGCAAATTCTAATATCCGCTTATTAGATGGTTTCTCAAGAATTTCACGAATGAGAGCTGCTAAAGTGGATGTTTTACCTTCACCAGTAGCACCAATTATGAGCACTAGCCCTTTCCATATCTTTTTAACGTGGTTGATGAATTCAGCCTCTAACTCTACATCTTGAATGGTAGGGGCGTATTCGGCTATAGGTCGTATTGCTACATCAAGGCCTTTTTGCATTCCTTGAGAAATTTGGCTTATAGAATATCTAAAAGATCGTATTTTATTTTGGTTTTCTTTCAGAGATATTATTTTTCGACCACCGCTAGACTTACCTAACGTAACTTGATTTACTTGGCCCTTAGAGCTAATTTGTCCAGCTAATTCAATGATCTCTTTATGAGTAATTTTATTATTTGTAATCAATACATAATCAGTGCCTTTTTTGCCCCGAATATAATCATTACTTTGTAAATAAACGTCTCTGTATCCTTCATTTAAGCAATGCTCAAGAAGGTCTTGCGCGGTATGATCAGAGATACTTTCCATACGGAAAACATTACGAGGTTTCCAATTATTGTTGTCTACATCAACGTTACTCATACCATGCCTATTTATGTATGTTAGTATTATTAATACTGTTGCGCATATCAGAAAACTCAGCCGTTTCAACAATAACTTGAGCATCAGTGAGCTCTTCTATATTTAAACTCCCTTGAATTACTGAGTTTCTTACATCTGAGCGAGCATTTGAATTGGGCTCTGTTATTACAGCGTTCCAATCTGATAAGTTAGGATTAAAGGCCGCTTGTGAATTTATTTGAATGACTGTCGGGTTTAATCTAAGTTCTTCTTCATTTTCGTATTTTGCATACTCAAGTGGTTGCGTTTGAATACTTAAGGTCGCGTCCTTTATTTGGTTTGTCTCAACGGCTACCCAATAACGAGTCATTCCACGTAAATCAGCGAATAGGGTTTGCCAACGCGATATTATTTCTCTGTGAGCCGCTTTTTCACCACGTAACCAGCCTTTATCCACACTTTCTTTCCAGATTAATCGTTCCTTTTCGTTTCGAGGTAAGAGTGAGGTTGGAGGAGGTGCAAGATCTAATTTCTGTTGAAAGAAAAGATAGTCACGCCAATTAGGTTTGCTCGCTGAAAGATATGGGTATTTTACGATACGGTAGGATTTTTCGTGAGTTAATATGACGCGATTATTAATTGTTTCAGTCGAAGAATCAATTTCATCAACGATCCCCCCAATTAAGTACATTCCAGCGGCCACACCTGTTTTTATCAGACTTGTAATATGTTCAAAGCTAAGTAGGCGGTCATATTCTTGAGAGCGTTTTTTTAATTGGGCTTCATGTTCAATCATTGTTCGATTAAAGGCATGATTGTATCCGACACGTTGTGCATTTCTTTCTAATTGTTCATACCAATCTTTTAATTGTTCCTTATCAGCACTGTATTGAGCGTTAGAGGCATCTAAATCATTTAGTTCATCTTTCGTCATTGCATTAATGGGCAGTGCAGTACAAAGCATGACTATTGATATGATCTGACAAAGTTTGTTTAATCTTAGTGGCATAATGATAAACCTACAGTCCTAGAGTTTTATACTCGATCAACATGGATTTAAAGTTAGGGTCAATTCTAAGATCCATAATATGTCCAGCATCCATTTTGATTTGCTGTAGTGCAATACGTAAAGGCTCGTTATTTAACTCAATACTAACGGGAACACCTTGAGCTGGTTTTCTACCTACTTCATATACAGAGTTGATATCCCACCCAAGCAATACAGCAATACTTTGAAGTGCTACTTTAAGATCGCACCCTTCGCATTTTAGAGTTCGCTTAGTTTCGAGACCTGAAAATATTGCGCTTTGAGGCACTTTCGCTCTGTTTGTTTGTGGTGATGTAGTTGCTTTTAACTTTGCTTCACGGATATTGGCCAACTTTCTTTTTTCATCGATCAATTGCTTTGCTAATTGTTCAATTTCAGTATCAATGTAATGTGGTTTGTTACTTGGCAAAGGGGCATTACTGTTAACACTTTTTGTGGAACAGCCAAGCGTGGTCAAAATAAAAAAACCAAAAAAAACATGTTGTATGAATGGTTTCATAGCAAATCCTTTCGTTATAATTTTCGACATAAACAAATGCAACCATATTATAAAGTAAATGATGTGTTTGCAATGTAAATATTGCGGTCGTTAGCGGCATGTTATTTTTTAAATCTAATTAAAAAATATCAATTTAAATAAAAGGTGATTTATATTTTGAATTTTTTAAAATTTATAGAATTTTTTGCGACCTCATACGCGGTTTCATAGTAAATAAGATGAAGACTTATTTTACGCTGTTAAATTAGGGTTTATAAATATAATTATGTTTGAATTATTTGCAGTTGAAGAGGTTACTTATGGAAATGGACGTCAAGTTAGCATTTTTCAGAAAAATAAATAATGCAATATCTTCGGATCCTACTTTACTATCATTTTTAGTCGATACTTATCCTGATTTTAGTGTGCGTTTAGCGACTAAGGGATTTGATTTACTTGAATTGGAGAAGATTCAAGTAAGTGTTTCGAATTATTCATCTTCTCATTATCAAAATTTAATCATCGCTATTCGACTTAATGGAGGGGTAAGTGAAACCGCTCATAAGCTGGACATTGATGCTTCATATATAACATTAACACTTTCATCATCTAATGAGACTCAATGGAATGAGCTTATTGAATTACTTAAATCGAAAAATATGATTGATGATGATTTCTTTGATAAAGCACGACCTTACTTCAATGAATCAATGGTTTCTCGATTCAGACGAGATAATCTTACCGCTATCCTTGCCACTGCTACCAATTATTCAGAAGTTATTAATCAGATGTCAACGCTACTATCTCCTTTTGAAGACGTATTACTTTATATTCAAAAAGGCACTGCTCATAGTCGTAGTAGCTGGGCTTGTCGTCGAATTGAAAAGGCATTAAAGCTTTCTACGGGCCGCTTAGATAATAGAAGCCGAAGTTCTTTTTAAAGTATATTAAGTAGGAGTTTTATGAAGGTTAAAACATGATCCTCTATCTAATTCAATTTAGATAGAGGATTTTTTATTTTAGATACTAACTTCTGAAAGTTGGCCGACTAATTCTAAAATAATGTCTTCTTTTGTGAATCTTTTACTATCAAATTTTGAGTTTTTCAATCGTGCTTCTATCGTGGCTAACGCTGAACCATGTGGAAATAACTTAGCTAATCGTAAGTAAGCATCTCTAGCCCCATATCTTAAAATCGCTAATTCTTTTATCATTTCATCTTCAGCATCGGATGCAAAATTCCAAAGATAAGAGGGGGTAATTTGGTTACGTAGAATTTGAACTACATAGCCCTTAATTGATTTAAATTGGCCTATATATAGCATGTTTCGACCAAAGTCACTTGAGTTGGACATACCAACCAATCTTGTTGCTTCTGATATAAATGATTCGGATAATGCATAGGTCTCTGCCAAGTAGTTAGCGTCTTCATTTGTCATCTTAAGAATGTATAAATTAGTTGCCAGCTTTAATGTTTCATGAGGCATATGAAGCACACTTTGACTTGAGATTGTAATACATAAGCCATATTTACGAGCAATCAATGCTGAGTTATCTAACAATGAATCCATTTCATCTGATTTGTATTGTTTATATTCATCACCGTATGAATGTTTTTTCATACTGGTATCAAGGCTAATTATTTTCTCGTACATTTCTTTGTATAACGGAGGAACTAAAGGCATAAAGGATTTTGGTTCACGCCAGAAATTTTTCTCAGCGACGTATTTACCTAACATTCCAAATAGTTTTTTTGTATTAACCGTTTCAGCATCGGATGAATTACCTGTAATACCTTTTAGATTGACTCCTATTACTCGCGCTTGTGAGATATCAATTTGCGACTGATAAGCAAAAATCTTTGAATATCGAGATAATAGGGTGTCAAGAGAGATAATAATGTAATCAATGATAGAGTCACCAGCAGGGGTTTTGTAGGTGGCAAATCTGCTACGCAAGGTGCTACTACTCGTTAATAATTGCATTAGCTCTGTAAGGCAAGCGCTCCCTTGACGATGGCAGAAACGAGCATGGGAGAAATATTCATCACCTAACTGATATAGCTTATCTCGTATTAGATACCATGTTTTTCGCTCTGTATTACTTATGTTTATATGACCTGAGTTTAATAACTCTTGAATTTCAGTATGTAAACGAGTCTCTTGTCCTGAGTAAACGCCTAACCTCTCAGTATATGGCATTGGTGATTCTTGATTGGTACGAAATAGCTCTGAAATTATGGCTTCCATAACATCGGCAAGCTTTGGGTGAACCGATTGACTTGATGTACCATTGACCACTCGGCATAAGAATGCGCCAGCAAAAGCGCGTTCTTGTTCTTCGAGCTGGTCTAACCCGAACTGTGGTTCAAGGATGTTAAATGCATTTCCAGATTGATTTAAAAACTGAATTAATTCAACTTTATAATGTTGCTCTTTAGGTAGCCAATTTCTTAGTGCAGAGATGTAGTTATGTACACCCGAGCCAAAGTCTAAGTATCCCATTAATGGTAAATTGGAATTGCCTTTACCAAAAATAAAAGTGTTATTAAAGATAGAACTAAATACTGTTTTACCTGAACCCATACCACCAGTAATGATGTTGAGTGAATAGTTTTGGGTTGACGTTGCAGGATCAATAGGGAATAACCTTCCATCTAAAGAAGAGCTGCATATTCCTCCCGTTGCCATCGGTGCAGCAGGTCGAGTGATAGGGGCTGTTATTATATGCTTATCAATTGGCTGTACACAATTTCGAGCTGATGGCTTTCTTGCAAACGCTGGCAAACTACTAGCATAGGCAGCATAAGTACAGTCTGGTGTTTTGACGGTACTTGATCCCCATGAGGTTAATGCTTGGATTATTTCTTTTTTATACTCTTTTGCTTTATCTAAAGTACTGGCCCACGTTGCGACACTTAGGGCTCCGCCTAGTAGTGTTCCATTTTCTTTTTCAGCATAGGTGGTTAATTCATTAATAGCGGAATCGATATTTCTTGAAGCCTTGGAAAAAAGGAAAAACATTAGCCATGTTTTTTTTGCAGACAGACGAGTAACGATTTCTTCTGTGCCTGTCTCAAATTCATATGCACACCGTAAAGGTATGTGTGACGAAATTGAACGTAACAGTTTTGAAAAAGGTTCAGGCGTGATAGGAAAATACTCGCGATCCACTGTGGCAATATAGTTGGAATTTGATTCAATGATACTGCTGTCACCATAAGCACGTTCTTTGTCGTTAGTTACTAGTTGCCATGCTAAAGGTGGGTAGGTAACAAAATCTTCATCATTTTCAGCGAGTGCAAAATCACATTCATCACCAATGCCTTTTGCCCTCCATTTTGTTTGATTGAGGGCGACAAGCTCTTCTTCTTCTTTAATTATTTGTAAGTAGCGATCTGATGTTTGTTTTTCTAAAGTAATGTGTTCAGCTAACCTCGCTTGAATACTTGTACAGAATGCTTGATGAGATTGAAGTATGCTTTGCGTTTCAATAAATTGATTTTGTGCGAGAGTTGGCATTTGATCTATATTGACAGATTCACCGACCATTGTTGGTATGGTTATACTGTCTCGACTTGAAATTGATGACTTGGTTGTTACTGTCAAGATCGTTCTTTCAAATGAACATTCACTTTTGAGATCTTTAATTTGCTCTTCAAAGAAGTGTTTAGCTTCTATACCTAAGCGAGAAATAGAGTCTTGTGTTGATCTAAAAACATCTTCAAGTTGAGTCGCTGTTCTATTAGGGTCTCTTGTTAGATAAATCCCTATCTTTCGATGAGGGGTTCTAAATATTGTTTCAAGGGTTTTAGATACATCGGATAAGTAAGCTTCTTCGGTTGCATCTGTTAAATAACGACTCATACCTATAATTTCAAATGCGGTAATACACCCCCCATTTGTTGTAATTACTGTGTACTCACAAATATTTGATTTTGTGAGTAATTGACAGTGACCTAAAGCATGATGCGATAGTTGATCTGATATCAAGCTAGTTATTGCGTTAAGTGAGGGGATAGCTAAAGGCATATTTTTTTCCTAAAAAAGTAATGTCATCGGTTTTTCTTGTTCTTGCTGATGCGATTGATGTCCATTGCTATGTGAGGATATTGGTTTTTCTTTATCTTTTGAGGTCAAAAAGCGTTCTTCTACCGTTTTTAGAATATTGGCAATATATTCTTTCTGTTCGTGTGGTTCTTTTGTATTTGCCTCTTCTAACTGAATAACAGTTTTAGCGGTAATAGCACCTCGCTCACCAAATTGCTTTGCTATTTTCCATAATAAATCTCGTTGAGTGAGTTGACTCATATTCGTAAAATAGTCGGCTGCTACATGTGGTTTTTCTGAAAAATTACTATCCATATTTGTCACCATTCCTTTATAGAAGATCTATTTGTGGGATCATATCTTCAGCTAAAATTAGATCTTTAAGTTTTTTAGACTCTGCTGAATCAGTCGAATCGATATAAAAGCGAATTGCACCTGTATTAAAGCTACTTACTTCTATTTGGTTATCGACAAATGTCTTTGCTTTTAATCTAAGCATTATTCGGTCATAAGCTCGTATATAGGTACTAATTGGGGATGGATACTTATCTTGCATTTGTGAGTAACCAAGGGAAGTCCAAATAACCTCATTAACTAAACCATTTACATAGCTTAAAAATTTAACTGAATTTACTTCTGGCATTGTTGGCGCAAAAGGAAGTTTTTTACCTTCAGTGACATATACACTACCAAGCTTAAGCAGTGAATAATTTGCCATATCAATTGCTTCAGGAAGTGCCGCCCAACGTCTAGGAGGCGTAGCTTGCAGCTCTTTACCAAAAGGCCAATAATCGTTGTATTTTGAAATAGTATTTACTTGCTCAACTTCAATAAAACCACAATTTGTTTTTGCTAGCTCGATTAACTCCTGTAAAACTTCGTCGTCTCCACGGATATGAGACTTCTCAGATTGACCAATTAAACGACCATTAAAATTATTATTGATTTGGTATTCATTACTAGCAGGGTATAGCAAATTTAATAAGGTTAATGTGTATGGCACTCGTGGAAAGCGAGCGGAGGTAATGCTTTGTATATCTCTACTTTGTCTTAAGCTATTTGCTTGCATTTTTTGCATAGAATTTGCAATTGCTCTTTCTAATTCAAGGTTTGAAGCCATTGCGAGTAATGGTCTATTTCTTTGATGATCTGGTAGTAATTTTGAATGAATCTCCTTTATTGCGGTAAATTCAGTATTCATCAAATTAATTCCAAATTGTGCTTCTAATTTATTAGCCAGCATTTGACATACAGTGTAAAAAATTGGCAGTTTTTCATCTAGTTTTTCACTTAATCCAAGTTCAATCGCTATAGTGCTGAGGGTTACCCCCAAAAACTTTGATGAATTAATATTTCTAAATCGATCCAACCCAAAGCGTTTGTAGTTATTTGGCTTAATGTTTGTAATGTAGATATAATTTGATTTTAGGTTATTTAAATTGATTTTTTTTACTTCGTTCGGATGACTTGAAATACATTCATAGCCATTATCTACAAGGCGACTTCCAGAGCCTAGCGCTTTATTATCATCAATCCAGATGATACCGATCTTTGTATAATTCATCGTTCAATTCCTTTTTTTTGATTTTTAAAAATGGTGGCACGAGATAACCATTCCGCAGGGTGTAGAGGATTCGATTTTCGAGCGTCGTTTATCTGGAATATTGAATTAGAAAACATCTCTATTTCTTTTTGAAAACCATCGGGATGAAAAAATAAACGGAGACCATAAAAGGTATTTTTTTCTCTTTGTTGGTATTCATCTTCCGACATAGCAAGAAATGTATCCGCAAAGTCAGCAGGGCAGTTTGTTTGATAGTTTCTTAATACCTTTGTCTTTGTATGCTCAAAAGCTCGTACAATGCTTCTGGCTTGCAATGTAATCTGCTCTAACGTGTCGTACTCAGATGTATTGTCAGTTGTTTTTGATAATGCAAGTTCTAAGCAATACGTAGTTAGTAATAGTGTATTAAGGTTTTCTTGACTAATATCAGGAGCGAAAATTATTACTCCCATTCGGTTTTTACCCACCCAACCGATATGCTCACATAAATGACAAAATGGGCAACGTATTGAAAAATTACTTTCTTGATTATTCTCATGATCACCATCTTTGTGATGGACATGAAATCCTTTGGGCATTGCTAAAGTACATTTTTCACACTCCAGCTCTTCATCATTGTGCATTCTTGCTTTTCGATTTTGAACAAAGCTTTCACGAGCGAGTTGGAATTCTTTATTTGCCTCATCGAAATTAGGGTTATCACTCCGACTAACTGAGCTTAGGTTTCTAATTGCCCCAATAAATAGTGTTGATGTCATTATGTGCTCACTCGTTATTATTCATTTGGTGAAATAAAGGAACTGTCTTGGTCTAAAATATCAGTGACAACCTGTGTTTCAGATTGGAGTACCTGCCGAGTTGCCATATTGCTACATGCCTTTGGTGACATAAAAGCAAATCCAATAATGCATAAGATCATGCCAAATCGTGGTGATATTTGTCTTTTATTTGCCCAAGCGATGAATAGCAACCCAGAAGCAACAGAACCCAAACCAACTAATGCAACGACACTTAAACTTTCACCTAGTACCCCACGAAGAACAGTTGCCATTCTTGTAAAAAAGCCACCGACGGTATTCCCATCGTTGAACTCATTAGCATAAGTAAGAGTAGGGAAGCTAAGAATAAGCCATAGTATCCAATTAATATGTTTCATTAGCTTAGCCTCCTTAATCATTATTCGATAAATTCTGTATATTCAACGTCTTGGTTAGTAATGGTGTTTGTACCCATGTTTGAAAAGGCTTCAAAGCCCATTAAACAAAAGCCAATGAACATCACTACTGCCGCACCAGAACGAGTAGTTTGCGCATTATTGGTTTTATTGGCGAGGGCAAGCCCTAATAAACCACCACCAGCACAAACAATACCGATAAGCATGATGACACTTAAACTTGCTTTACTTGAGGCGTCAGCCAGAGTGCCAGCATCTTCAACTAAATCTAGAAAGTTACGGCCTTTACCTTCGGCTGATACTGATGGACTAATAAGAAAACCTGCGGTAGCTAAACAGCAAGTAAAGTACTTATTGTGTATGTGTTTAATGATGTTTTTTGGAAAAATCATTTTCTATCCCTTATTTAAATTTTACGCCTGCAATACAATATTTTTCAGTGCAAGTTTCACCTGTTTGGTAATCAATGTTTCGCACTGTTCCTAGCCCACTCACATACTGATTCATTTTTAAATGAACTAGTTTGTTGGTTTTTTCATCAAGAGCAACGACACGTTGTTGTTCTTTAATTGGAGTGATTATTTTCCAACTATTAAGATAAATTTTTTCTTTCTCTTGAGTCTTAGCAACACGTAGTTCTACAACTTTATTTTCTGGAGCGACCTTTTTTTTCTGTTTACTTTTTGTAGATTTTCGTGCGGCTATTTTTTCAGCATAAAGTTTAATTTCTTCTTCTGACAACTCCTCTCTAACATCATCAATAAACCAGCCTCCAGAGATTAAAAGGCGTGGTTTTTTATCAATATAAATTAGCTTCTCTACCTTATGGCGACCAAATTTACTAAAAAATCTTTCACCAATAGTTAAAGTGATAGTGTTGTCTTTACCATCTCGTTTCGGTGCATCAACAACAAAAAGGGTGTTATTTTTTAAATTAGAAATCAGTTTGAATTCTTTTAAACGTTGGCGCTCAATTATCACCGTCGTATCACCATTGCTTTGTGCAATTTGTGATTTTATCTGGGTCATATGTTTTTGCGCTTTATTGAGTTCTTTAATGCCTAGTTGATGTTGTTCCTTTATGTCATCTAACTCTTTTAATTTAGTCCCAATTAACACGTTAATTCGTGCTGATCGATCTTTAAAAGCAGTGTCGATAATCTGTTTTACTTGTATTTCGGTTAATCCTGTTTCTGTTGCTGGTTGAGAGGGTAAGTTTTTAATAACTGCCGTTGTTGTGGCTTCAACTAATGAATCAAATTTATGATCAAACGCATCTGAAACATTGCCACTAACCAGTTCTGGTAACTCAGGACGCAAAGTGTCAAGAACGGCAATTGAAATTGCGTTTATTTGCTCAGCATTGAATTCTGGTTGAGAATCGTTTTCTGAAAACATTTGATTAACAGCAATAAGAATCCGTTTATTTTGTGCTTCAGAGTTCATGTTATTGTAAACAGCACCACCGATACCAACCAATAAACTCAATACCGCAAGTATGACTGCTATGGATGCAAGGTTATTTTTTTTACTGGCTTTCTTACCAGAACTTAAAGGGTTTTCTTCGTCAGACATAATATGCCTCCGTACTTGGTTAATAATAGTTAGGGAAAACCGTTTCAAATGATTGATCGGGTTCAGTTTCAGGATCAGCATCAAAGAGCCCTTTTGGTAAATATAAAGGCTCAGAGAAAACTACGGCTGCTGGGTAGTTCATAGGAACAGATACCGTTGATGGGATGTCTGCTCTTTTTTGTAAATCAGGTAAAAATTCTTTCGCAACGCTTGCTAAGCTCCCAATAATTCTATCTGTTACCCCGATAACATTTGGGGTTTCAATGACCACACCATCATTAACAATTGTTGTTGATGAAGCTGTGACGAAATCTAGCCAAGGCGCGATAAAAGCGGCACTTCCTCTGGCCCAAAATCGTTCCGCAAAGTGAGTATCTACATCGTTATCAAATAAAGGCTTATTACCTTGTAGAATATCAACGGCATAACCGCTAATTGCTTGTGTATGGTCCTTGAACTGCAATTCACTTACCTTTAGTAAGATGCCATCTTGGTATGGGTTTAATTCAAACTGCGCACGAATACGAACGCCTGTTAGTGGTGGATCATACAAATCAATAAATACATCTAAGCCGTAGTCAGAGTTAATTGCCTCTGTTATTTGGCCAACGGCTTTATCTCCCATATTAAGGATACGGACCATATCTTCTGTCTTAGTACCATTAGAGTCATTCCCTTGCTCTTCAGAGGTTATTTGGTCTTTTTCTTGTTGGGCTTTTTTAGCTTGCTCTTTGGCTAATTGATCTTCTTTGATGCTTTTAACATGAATGTTTTTATGTAGCCCGATATCAGTTGTAGGTATAACCGAAGGCGTTGTCCCCATCGTATAAGTGGTTGCGAAAGTGGTTACGTAGTCAACGGTATTAAATGGCGATGGCTGATAACTTTTCATTTCAGATTTAAATAACTTAACCATATTCCCATTTACTATTTCTTTTCGTGTTGGTGGTTTTGCAACCACTTCGGCTTTCACTGGTTTACTTTTCTCTACTTTGGTCTTTGATTTAGTTTTGGGCTTTTCTTCTTTTTTTGGTTCTTCTTTACTCGACGCAGAACTAAGCTCAACTTCTTTGGTAGGAGTTGAAGATAAAGCACTGGAGTTATTAATATGAGAAACCCCATTTTTTATAGCTTCTTGTTTTTCTAATTCCTGAGCGTCGTTTGCTGCCACAATAGAAGGTGAAGTGTTCGGCTTTACGTCAGACATTGATGCTCTTGTAATTTCAGCCGCAGAGGTTTTTACGTTTGAGCGAGCAGCTTTAGTATTCTGTCTTGATGTCAATAGTTGGGCTGATTTAGCTGATTGGACGTAAGCTGCGATGCTACCTACAGCGACAAAAAACATCACACCACAAAAAATTATTATTGCGCGACGACGTTTTTTTCTTTCTTTAATTGAAAGGATCGCTTTGTTGCTTCCGCTATCTAATGGTTTACTCATTTACGAATACCTCTGTATCTCGACCATTTATTGAAAACCAATAGCTCGAACGAGGGTGAGCCTTATAAATTTTCCAATTACCAATTCGCTTAATATCGATCATGTCATACAGCATGTTTTGTGGCGTTTTTATATAAACATGTTTGTTATAGCGCCAGCTTTGACTATTGCGAGGAAGACCTTCAATGTTAATACGTTGAGAATTTGGTACGTTTCGACCATTTAAAAATCGATACATTGCAGGGTCATCTTTATTGCTTGTGCTGGTATAGTGATCTAAAGCTGACTCAATAGTTTGTGATGCGTCAGGGGATATTTTAGGCACTTGTATATTCAGTTTTGTGTTTAATGAAAATTCTGGATTAGAAGTTAAATAGAGCGGAATTGGTTGGCTAATGCCTTTGAGGAATATAAAGCCACTAACCGTTTTAAAATCATTATTGGCTTTAATGATTAATATATTTTCATTAATAGTTTCAATGTCGAATTCGGTATTGGTTTTAGGCAAGAATTTTACAATTGGATAAGGGTTTCCTAGTTGATCGAAAAAAGAAACTGCCGCAGGGCTGTTTACCTTTGTATTTACAGATATTACATCATTCCCTTCGGGATCAATCGGTTTTGTTTCAATAGATAGTTGCGGTGTATAGATATCCTCACTTTTAGCTTTTTCTATACTGGCATTGATAATTCGTCTTTGTTTAATTTGTTCTGGGTTATTTGTTGTCGCGTGTAAATCATTACTGTAATTGATATCACTAGTAATCTGGTTCAAGTTAACTTTTCTTTTTCTTGTTTCAATTTTACGATGAGTGGCGACCAGCTCTTGAATTGCTAAGTCTCTTAATACCTCTTGTTCTTCTTGAGATAAATTATCAAGATTAAATAGAGCATTTTCAATTGTTCCGTATTTTCGAAGTAAAGATAAAGGGGTAACGGTTTGTTGTTCTTGGCTGTAATTAACAGAACTTGTAGAGATGGGTTGCGGTTTATTTTTAGCTATTTCTTCAATAGGTAAGATACCATCTTGTGTCACGATGGATACTGATGCATACGCACTAGTAGCCACAATGAAAATACTGATTAAAGTTTTCACTGTAGCTTTTAGCATGATGTAAAAGTGTTTCCATACACAAGTCATAAGTCAACAAATAGATATATTATTTATAAGATAAACCCATAATAACTACATTATAAAAAAAATCATTATTTTTTTAAAAAATGGGAGGCTATATCACATGTTAATCATTACTTACCATGCTTCTAATGCCAATCGCTTCGCGTCGAGATATTTCACTCATTCGCTCCAAGGTAACAATGTATCGAATTGGAGCATCTAATCTTTGTCCGTAAATAAGAAATCGGAGCGTCATATCTAGCTCATATGTGTAAAAACCTTTCATGCCGCTTGGTGTTGCTCGTTGTTTTATTCCTTTGTTTTTTAATACTACATTTTTAATGTCTACTGTCATTGATGTGCTATTACTGATCATTATTTTGATTAATTCAGATTTCTCTAATGCACGGTAGAAGAGTTGGCCATGATTAAATTCACTGTTTTCTTTTTGTCGATTCAATGAGAATTTATTAGCGTTGCATTCTGAACTTATCATGGCATAGCTGACATTATCGAAAGTTAAGCAGTAAGTAAGGTTCTTAATGGCCCATTCGATGATTTCTGCATCACTTTTATTTGGATGAGGCTGGGTTAAAGGCGTTGTTTTTAATGGGGTCTCATGGTCATTTATGGCGATGTACCCACGATTGTAATCAAAACTTTGAATTGTATAAAACTGATAAGCTGTATGAATAACTAAGCCAAAACTAACCCACATAATACCAAACCAGAAAACAATTTCTTTTCGGATGAATTGGCCATATTCAATTGCAGCTTGCATTGCTGGGTCAACTTTTTCGTGCGAGATATTTTTGCTCATTACATTCTGATCCCTATAATCGTAAACTGATTTGGATTCTTAGCGTGTTTTTGTGGTGCAATCCATAATGTTATTCCTCTCGATGATGGGGACGTTGTTTTCCTTTCCACAAGTGACGAAATAGTTTGAGCATAAACAACATAATAGAAACGTTTCTCTTCACGCGAAGGCGAGGACATGATTATTGGAGAGTAAGGGAGACCAACATAGATATTCGCCCCTTTAGATGTCAATAATGGTTCTAGCTCATTTACATAATTATTCCTATAAGCTCTTGCTGCACTGGTTTGAAAGTAGTTGCTTGAACAATATTCAGACTTTGATGTGATATTAACTACGGTGAATGAAAAACACGTTGGTATCGTTTTTTCAAGCCAGTTAATTAATTTTTGGTCTGTTAAGCTCGCAGTACTTCGAACGGGAACCCGTTTCAATTTATCTTGATCATTATCTTTTACTTTCATCACAGCTATTCTTTCAGGTTCTTGAGTAATAAAAGAATTCATGGCGATAACCGCTACCCATGATAAAAGAATGAATACCAAAGAAGCAGCAGTGAAATAATGTTTCATCGTATTACTTCCCATAGCGACATTCTATCAATCAACAAACTTTCAGGTGTGTAGTTAGGCTGTGTTGGGAGTATGTCAAAGTTGAATTTGATACGAAACTGAGTCGTGGGAGACTTGGAGCTTTCACCTAAAATTATCATAGCTTCAGCTTGTAATGTCCACTTTTCAATTGGAAGTAATTGCCTTGCTAATGGATTGTTTATTTCTTCTTCATTAACCCAGTCAGGGTAGTGAGGAACAATGACAAGTGGTACGCCTTTGGAAAAACGCATATGTAAACGTTGTATTTTATCATTATTTGTAAGTTCTTTTTCTAATCCATAATGTTTTAGATTTGCTTTGATATCTGCATAACCCGTAGGGGTGGCGTATTTAATTAGAGTGTTGTGGATGTTGGTAAATGTTGAGGTGGTTTGTGTCAGAATGGCGGTAAGATTTCTTGCTGAAACAGATTGAACCAAAGCAACACGATCATCGAAGTAATGTTTTTCATCAATAATTAATGAGGTATTTATACCACCACTTGAGGTGTCTGTAGGTAGTTCAAAAACCCCTGAAGATTTCATTAGTAAATTTTTTGAGAAACCAGCCAAAACCAAGAATAATAGACTGAGAGTAACGAGTATTATCAATGGCGTTCTGCTCGATTTAAATGAAACTGAACGGAAGTGATCGGCAATGATTTGATTCTCATTTATTGAATTTTGTTTAGTTTCTGTATCCATTTAACTTCTCCATCTTGATTGTATGTATGTAGATTCCATTCTCTTTTTTTATCGTTGATAATTAAGGATACCGTGGCTAGCGTTAAGCTTAGAGCCACCATTACAACGGTGATATTTCTCAGTACTCTAGCGACGAAAGCACACTTCCTGTCATCTAGCCAAAATTTAGGCATGTTAAAATAAAATGGACCAATTCTTATTTGTCTTTGATTTGATGCTGGTAGTTTACTTATCACATCATTAAATTTGACTTCCACCACAGCATTGTTTCTATTGTTTTGTTTTTCCATAGACTTCATGATACTTGTATAAACCTTGTGTAAGTGTATTATAAAAAAAATATAAATCATATGGAAATGTAATCATGTCAAGTTTAGATGCAGAACACTTAAAAGAAGATGGAAAACACTCTACTCAACCAAGTAAATTTGCTGAATGGTTTAATTCACCTAGTAAGTCTTTTATTTATGCTTATATGTTTATTGTTATAACGTCAGTATTTGTTAGTGTCATACTTTTTTCTATCTTGGGCGCATCTTCATTGCTTTATGCAAGAAAGCTCAAAAAAAGAGAAGACAGTGATGTTATAGCGTTAATGGCTAGTTACCTTAGCGCTATTGGCAAGCTCTGCATACGATTTGTCATTACGACCCTTTTCCTTGCTTTTATTATCTTCAGTCTTTACAGCAGTACTACGGTTCCCCCATTTATTGTTAATAACAGTTTATATCTAGTTCCTTTCCCTATTTTATTTTTACTTTTGGCCTTCATATCCAACGCTGTTCGCATGCACTTGGGCCTTCCACCAATGACCAGACTTCTTGATCCTGTTAGATATTTTTTGGTTTGGTTATTCCGTTTTTCTAAAAAACTAGTCCGTAATATGTGGCTAGAATTTAAAGCGAAAAGCTAAGGGGAGGAATTAAAGTGCAAGAAAATAAACCAGATGGCGCATTTCAAGTTTTGGGAGCATGGTTTAGTTGGCTAATTGTCTTAACTTTGGTTATTGCAATGCTATATATGCATTCAGAGAAATTCATAACGGTGTGGCGTGGCATGCGATTACTTGAGTTGTGGTGGTGGAATGCGACTTTTCAATTTGTCGGTATTGAGTATTTCGATCATTTCCTTTCTCAACTTGAAAAAACACCACCAAATAGAATTGGATGGAAGTTTGTCTCTGCATTTGAAGCAAGCTTAAATACATATCTGCGTTTCCTATATGCAGGGGTGTTGATTGTTATTGCTGTTCGTATGCGTTTTAATTCACAGAAAGTCACAGGGGAGTTTAATGTCCAAACTCTTTTAGAGCAGTATGCTGATGAATCTGAATCATTAGAGTCTTTGGTTCATGATAATCCGTTAAAAAATAATCGTAAGTATGATTTTTCGAATCGCTGTGACTATCACAATAGACATGCTCAAGCTATTTCACCTCAAACTTATATTGAAGCTTGCCCACCTATGAACGCTTCTAATGAAGAATTAGAGCAACATTCAGAAGCAGAATTAAATAAAAAAGAAACATCATTTAGGCCTATTGCCATTATCAACCGCTATAAAAAGCAGGTAGATTTTTGTCGTATTAGCGCTCGAATATCTCTTGAACGTCAGATAACAGATCCCCCTTCACATGGTGGCTATTATTTGGATGAGGATTTTGTACCACGATTATTTGATAAAAGTGGTGAATTAATTGAGCTTGTTGTGGTTAAAGACCCTGAAACGAAGGAACTAAAGATTCAAGGTGGATTCTCTTTAGATGGCTTAATTAATAATGGCCGTGAATATAACGGCACGGCTTCTGAATTACGCTTATTGTTCAACGGTATCGAACGAAGTGTTTTTGATACGCTTTGCGCTCGATATAACCACCCGTCAGTACCTCTTGCTGATTTTGTTTTAAATCTTACTAAACGTCATGCCTATCGAAGAACTTATTTAGTTGAGCTACTAAGGGTGGTGCGTCTTAATGCAATTATCGCATCAACTGAATTTTATATGATCCAACGTCGTGATCGTATTTTGTATTTTACCTTATATAGCGCCAGTGAAGAGAAACCGTTCTATGAAGCTTTAGGGGTTATGGCGCATTGGTCTATGGAAAAATTGGCAGGTGAAAAAGTAATTAAGCCGTATGTAGATACTGGAATTAGTGTATTGGAAAAAGATGCAATGCGTATAGCTGCGAAAAAGCCACCAAGACGTAACCTTATTGAAGAGTTAAACCAGCAAATGCTTAAGGATAATGACTTGTCAGAATCTCGTGCATTTGAATTTAACGATAAAGAGGCAATGAGTTTATTAAAATCTAAGCTGGAGCCAAATTTATGATATTAACAGAAAACGTATTCACTCATTTAGAACACAATAAAAACTGTTCTCATTGCACTGACTTTCATCATGATCAATTAAATGAGAAAGAGTCCGTTTTCTTATGTCACATTTATTCGCAACAATTTATTGAAATTCCTTTTCTTTGTAACTCAGCTTCATTTAATGACACGAAGGTTGCTAAATGATTATGTTGATACTGATACGAGGAGGATTGCATGTCTGATCCAATTGCGAGTACCTTTAAGCAAAAAACCCGTTTAGCAATGAGTAATGACTTATTTGAGAATAAATCACGTCACATTGATACGAGGCCTATTTATGCTCGCATTATTGCTTTAATCCCTTGTGTTCTAGATGTGTTGTATTTTTTAGCTGCTTTAGCTGTGTTGTTTTTACCATCATATAGTTATTTTATTTTCGTTCTATTTTTATTGTTTGGTATCTATGCCGTTAGTGTTCAATTTGATTATCTAATATCTGCACCGACTTTTTCTAAAGGTAACGGGTGGATTCCTGAAGATGGACGAAACAAAAAACAACATAAGCTCAAAGCATTTATGTTGATTGGCTATGATTTATTGTTTGGCCGCCAGATGTGGATCCCTATTGATAGAGAGACTCGAATGAGTCTTATTTTAGGAACTACAGGGTCAGGTAAAACTGTTACTCAAAATGCTCAATTATATCAAACGTGTTTGCATGGCCATTTTAAATACGGTGCGCCTATGCTGCTTTTTGATGGTAAAGGCTCTATAGCAGGCTTGTACGATTTTCTTTTTTATATAGTTCGTGCTGGCCGTATTCATGATCTTCGCATTCTAAACTTTCTAACTGGTGGTATAACCCAAAATTTAAAGGCCATGTTAGATGATGATTGGTCATCAAATAAGTTCCAGCCTTTTTCAGTTTTAAATAAAGAAGAAGCGAGAGGGCTTATCATGTCCTTTGGTAAAAGCTCAGAAGGTGGTAATTCAGATTTCTTTAGAGACCGTGCAAATACCATGCTTACAGGGGTTTTCTCTGTTCTTTGTTGGCGTCGTGATGAGCTTGGTGAGCCACTAGATGCGGCTGTAATTCAAAAAAATATTGAATTAAAAACCATGTTTAGGTTAGCGGCTGATAATAGTATGCCCATCGATGTTCTTAAACCTTTACGTGAATATTTAAAAACATTGAATGCCGTCGAAGATGCGCATTTTGCGATGGATGTAGATCAAGGCTTTGAGATTAATGCTAAGGCAGAAGAACAACATACCTATAACCGTTCAATGCTCGCAAAAACAATCAATGAAATGGTTGAATCGTTAGGACATATATTTTGTTCTACAGGAAGTGATATTAATTTACGTAATGCAATAGCACATGGTCAAATTGTAATTGTGTTACTCCCTTCAATTGAAAAAGAACCCGATGCAATGGCCGAGTTAGGGCGCATGGTTGTGGGGGCATTACGTCCAGCCTGTGCTCCATTATTAGGGTTTAAGGTCCAAGGAACCAAGCTGGAAGTGGTGGATTCTTTACCTTCAAATAGAATTATCCCTGTTCGGATCTCTTTTGATGAGGTTCTTAACTATTACACTCGTGGTATGAGTCAGTTTTTATCATTACTTCGCTCATCTAATGTGGCTATCTCAATGCTTGGGCAATCGCTTAAAGGTATTTATGATGCAGGGGAATCGGAAGGTCGTCAGTCACTTGCTAACTTAAACAACAAGTTCTTATTTTCTACTCAAGATGTATACGAAACAATGGAATTGATTTCTAAATCTGTTGGTTCTGTTGTTTCTACTCAATTAGGTGAATTACAAGCGAATAATACTTTTGGTTGGAGAAATGCAGACCGTTTGCAATTATCGAAAGAAGAGTTGATAGATGCTCGTGATATGGCTGCGGCTGACCCAATGGAAGGTATCTATCTTTATCGTGGTAGCGTTACTCCATTTAAATCAGCAACATTTTTTCCTGATGATAAAAGAGATGGCACATTAGATTATTTTAAATTAAATATCTTCGCAGAACTGTTAACACCACCTGATGACGACGTTGAGCGTGTTAAATCAATGCTGAATATGAATAATCAAGTTAAAGCGAATACCCTTAATAAGATTGATGAAACAGAATCATCTAATGCAGTTATTAAGGCATTTACTGACACTTTAAATTCTAATTTAGCTGCCGCAAAAGATATTGGAAGTCAGTATCGTCATTTGCTTCATATCATGACTTACACACTCGTTGATGAGCTGCTATTAGATCAAGAAGATACTTTTGATAGTGCAATAAGTGCTTTAGAAAATACGTCTGAATTGAAGCATAGAACGGGGAATGTTGATGTAGATGTTCGTCATGTAATAACAAGCAATAACGATGAAGTGATTGTTAGTGAGCCAACGGAAGATGATTTTTCTGAGTTCTCTGAGTTTTCCGCACCAGAGCAAGCCAATGATACAGAGAGCGCTCAAAGTGATGAATCTTTGCCTTCGCATGGTCATAGCACTAATACCCCAGAGAAGGCAATAGAAGATACAACCAAAGACACTCAAGAAGACGACTTAACACCTGAAGCTATTATGAAAAGAAACGCTTCATCGCTAGGGCTTTCAATTGAAAGTGTTAGTGATTTCCCTCTTATTAATGATGATGAAAATGAAACAGCAAGTGACGGTGTCACGTTTAATACTGAGGTTAACGGTGAATTTGATTTCGGAGACGATGAACGACCAGAAATTGATGATGATTATTTAGCGTATTTTTCAGAAAAACAGGAATCTACACCGACACCAAGTAATGATGAAGAGACTGAAGAGTTGTCATTATCTCATTTATTACTTTCAGGTGACGCCCTTGAATCTCATTTAAATAATCAAAATGAGTCTTTGCCATTTGGTCGAACGCTTGAAGATAGTGATTCAGAAGCTAACAACACAAATGATGAAAGTGACCAAACAGATGAAGCTCAAGAGAGTAATGAATCGAATGTTTCTGATTCTAGTGGGCAACAAAGCGAGTTAGCGATTAGCAAAACAGTGACCAAATTATTTAATGATGGTGAACAAATAACAGGCTTGAATTTCGAAGAGATTAAAGAAGCATATATAGCGCCATCTAATTACATAGAAAAGCCAGTACTGGATTCGTTAAGTGAAGATGACGCAAAGCATTATGTAGAAACGGTACATTCAACAATAACCAAAACAGAAAGCTCAATGGCAGATGATCTATTGAACGATATGTTTGGTGACATGAATTAGGACGGAAGAGATATGGATATCCCTATAGATAACACCATTACTTCAATGGATTTGGCTTTTTATGAATACAAGGCCAATAAGGGTGAAAAGCTAGCTACCTGTGTAATTAAAGCTGCGAGACACTATAAAATCCACCCTGATTATATTTATACCATTGCAAAGCAAGAAGCTGGAACTACAGGGGAATACCGTAGAAATAAAAGTGATGGTACGCATGATATGGGGCAGATGCAGATTAACTATGAAACATGGGCTGAGGAGTTTTTACGTTTAGGATTTAAGGTTGATTGGTCAAGAGTACTTTATGACTTATGCGATAACGTATTTGTTGGAACGAAAATAATAGAATTACGTCAAGGTACTGCGAAAAATGCATTAACAGCAATGGCGAATTATCACTGGTTTGTGAATGCAAAGAATAAAGCGCCTCACTTTGTTTATAGAAAGCACATCACCAAAAAATACAAACGACTTCAAAAAGAAAAAGAACGTTTTAATGAATCTAATCAACTTGTAATGAATCGGTGAATTTATGTTGATCGTTGCTGAAAAATATCGCATGGCTCATGTATTAGCGAAGGTTTTAAAATTCGAGAAGTTCTCATGGCCATTCTTTTATAATGAGGCAGGGGATGTCATTGCATATTCTCAAGGTCATTTATTTCAACCAAAGCATTTAAAAGATGAACTGTATACTTGGTCGGACCCGAAACCATTTGAATCGTTGCCTACAGAGCTGTTTATGCTACCAACGGTTGATTACACTATTCGTGTTCGTAAAAGATCGTTATCTACAGGTTATTTGCGTGAGCGTGTGCCTATGCTCATGCAAGAGCATGATGTTATTGTAAACGCATGCGACCCAGATAAAGAAGGCGAACGTATTTTTTATGATCTGTTTAATTCTGCTCAAACCAGTGCTGTAGTTTTACGTTTAGATTTGAGTAAAGGTATTACTCAGTCATTGATCCACGCTGCGTATGACAATTTGTTTGATGCAAGAAAAACGAAGGCTAAGCATTATTCAGCACAAGCTCGGTTATGTGGCGATTTAGGTTATGCATTATTAACATCGGTTATGACGTTCTATGGTAGAAAAGGGTGCTTACATCCTTTGCTTGCTGGCTATACAGATAAACAAAAAAGTGTTGTGTCTGTCGGTAGAGTACTTATTCCTGTATTACAACTGATTGATGATCAGTGTTGTCTTGTTGAAAATGTTAAGTTAAAGCAAGTTCATTGCCCTTACGTCGAAGGAAGAACGGAATCAGGGGCTAAGGTTACTTTTTACTATGATTGGCAGCGACTTGGTTTACCAGCATCGGCTTTATCTGATCCACGTCTAGCTCAAAAATATATTCAACAAAAATCACTCAATGATGAATTTGTTATTGAATCAGTTATCAATGAAATGCATATGGTCGCAGCCCCAGATATGTATGATACGGCTTCAATGCAAGCTGATATGAAAGAATTATCGCCAACTGAAACACTTGATGTTTTACAATCACTGTATGAAAAGGGATTGATTACTTATCCAAGAACAGATGAGACGGCATTACCTGACGATGATATGACTTCTGATAAATTAAGCGCTTTATTTGCCAGTATGGACAATAACCTTAATTCTGTGTCAGACCGAACCTCTAAATCATCAAGAGGTTTTTTAGAAAAACATGAGTCGTTAATTGAAAATGCATTACCAGATAATAGTAATAATCAAAGCAATGATATTTCAGCCGCTCATACGGCATTATCACCAACCTCGGCACAAGCGAATTTATCAAATTTAACTGATACTGAAATCGCTGTTTATTCCAAAATATGCGAACGCTTCACCTCGGCACTTGAGGGGGAGAAGTCTGTTTGTATAACAACGGTCACTGGAAAATTTGCCAATGATAAGAATGGAATGCTGGGGGAGCAAGACGCCCCTTTCTCATTTGAAAAATCTACATACACTTCAAATCTAGAGAAAAGTAAAAGCAAATACATAGCGCTAAATGAAGGCGATATTATCTTATTGGATAAAATCAATGTCAGAGCTGAGGCGCTAGATATCCCTCAATATTATGCAGAAAATGAGATCCCATTAGTCATGCTTAAGGTTGGGGATCAAGTTTCAGATCCAGTAGTTGCCAAATTACTGCATGAAACAAAAGGGCTTGGTTCTGCTTCAACACGAGATAAAATTGTAGCGTCTTTACTTAAGCGTGATTATGTTGAAATTTCAATTATTGATGAACGTCGTTGCATTATTATTACAGGTAAAGGAAAAGCCATTTTAAGTACGTTACCGAACCAATTTAAAAGCCCTGTGACAACAGCAATATGGGAACATGAGTTCTATAAGATAGAGACGTGTAATGATCTTGAACTTGCTAAACAGATGCGTGATGGGTTTATTAGAAAAATATACACTCAACTAGAAACATACATTAAATTTTTGAATAAACGTTACGGACGTAATGTACAGGGCGTTTCGTCTGGAAATGATACGTTGCCTTCAAAAGAATTAATTTTCAAGGTTAAACAGTTAGCTAGATTGAAGCAACTTGAGCTCCCTGTTCAAGTATTAAATAGTAATTCGCTTGCAGAGAAATGGCTACTTGCTAATGCTTCAGTTATGCACTCCAGTATGAAAGAGCAGTTGGAACAATCAGGGTTATCAACATGTAATAATACTTTACGTGATGAGCGTCGAATTGATATCCGTAAACAGGCGATACAAGGAAAAAGCTCAAACCCTCCAACACAAGCCCAGATGCTCAAAGCGATAAAATTATCAAAACAATCAGGGATACGAATGCCCGAAAAAGCCAAGAAAACGGCCAGTGAGTGTCATGTATTCATCGATGAGTGTAAAAAGAAGCTAACCCCTTCAGATGAGCAAATCAATACGCTTAAACGCCTTGCGGCTAAGCATCGCTATCCAGTATCAAAATTAATCTATAAATCGCGCAAGCAAACCATGAATTTAATCAACAAACTTAGAACTAAATAGGTGACAGAGTGGACGTTAATCAATTGCTCGATGGAATGACCGAACGACAACAACAAGGTATTTTACATAGTGGAAGTCCAACGGTCATCACTGCTGGAGCTGGAGCTGGTAAAACGTCCGTATTAACTAAACGCATCGTTAAAGCAATTTATAATTCGGGAGATCCTGAATCAGTCGTTGCTATTACATTTACAAGTGATGCCGCCAGTGAAATGAGAGAAAGAGTTAATAAACTAATAGGACCAGAGCTGGGCAGTAGAGCAATTATTTCGACTTTTCATAGTTTTGCTATGAATCGCATATTACGACCTAATTGGGGTCATCCATATTTACGCTCTCTTGGTTGCGTGGGTAAAACGCTTGCTATTGAGTTTTCAAATCTATCACTCGATCACATACGTAAAAACGCCATGATGACGGGGTTATCTCAATCTCAAAGAAAGCATTTAGAGTGTTTTTTTGAAAAACCAAATGATGAGTTTTCTAGCTGGTTAAGCTTAACTCGATCTTATGGTTTTACCCCTATGACTTATTTTCAAGAGTTAGCGACACAACCTAACTTCCCGTACTCGTCAATTGAAGAGCTTAATAACGAGAATGAAAAATTAGTTTTATCTGATGTTGATTCTAGTATGTATTCGAATATCTATTTCTTAAAAACATGGATTTATTACGACAGTACATTGCGAGAGCGTGAGTCTATTGATTTTGACCAAGTGCTGGTTTTTTCAATGCTTCTACTTGAAAAAGAAAGGGACGTGAGAATTAAGCTTAAGCAGCGATATAAGATTTTTGAAGTTGATGAGTTTCAAGATACGAATGTTTGCCAGTATCGGTTTTTATTGGCATTGGTTGGTGATGGTAAAAACTTATCTATGTTCGGTGATATTAAACAAGCCATTTATTCATTTCGTGGAAGTAATTGCTACCTTATGGCCAACATTAATAAACAATTTAAAGATCTGGTTATTACTAACTTGCCTGATAATTTTAGGTCTACTCATAAGGTGGTGGCCGCAGGTAATGCGATTGCTAAAAGCATGAAAATTCAATTAGTCAGTGAGGATATGATAGGGCATAAAGAGTCTGAAGTTATGCCCTTAGTCTCTCGTTATGACAATGAAGACCAAGAAGCGAACAGTATAGTAAATAAAATTATAGCCTTGAAAAGTAGTGGGGTGGCTCCACAAGATATAGGCATTTTATACCGCTTTAACAAACTTGGCCAAAATATGGAAAACTACCTTATTTCGCGTGGTGTATCTTATCGACGTATAGGTAATGACAAAGGGCTGTATGAAGAACCAGATATACGAGATATCGTTATTTATATGCACTTAATTTTTAATCCATATTCAATTAAGGCTGTGCGTTGTTTCTTTGCCTCTTTTGTTGAATTTGGTATCACAACAGGGATTTTGAATTCTGCGCTTAAGTCATTTCGAAGTGGTGGCCATAAAGAAGTAAATAATCATCAATTACTGTCTTATATTCTTGAACAAAACTTATGTAAACCCTCGACAAAAAATCACTTATCTCAAGTATTAAAAATGATCATGCATTGTTCTGGCCGCACATCTCGCATTTCAACGTTTGATAGTTATTGTCGTGATATGAATGAGCAATATGCCAATATGCCAGAGGAACATTGCAAAGAGATTGAGAATCGCTTGATGGAACCATTCTGGGGTGCTGTACGCGATTTTGTCAAAGAGCTTTGTACTATCTATGCTGAGCGCTATAAATATATGTTTTATTCGCCTGAAGACCGCAAGAGGCGTCTTAATACATCTAAAGACTTAGCGGTTAAACACTTCAATTTAATATTCAATGCTTGTTATGAAGAGTCGTTATCAGATGCGAATCTTATTAAGTACATCTGTACTCGACCACTACTAGATAAAGTAAACAAGAAAGATGATGAAGAGAATACGACAGACATTGAGTTGATGACTATTCACGCAAGCAAAGGATTAGAAAAAGAAGCCATATTTGTGATCGGTTGCTCTGAAGAAAGTTGGTGGAAAGAGCCAGAAGTAAAGAGCGGTACTGATAAATATGAGGAAGAATTAAGACTTTTTTATGTTGCATTAACAAGAGCGATAGAACACCTTAATTTTACTTACTCTACAACACGAGTTTTTAGAAATAACGTAGAACAATGTGATCCTTTACGATTTTTATATCTGCTGAAGGATACGGTTACTTACCGTGCTGTTTCTCACGGTGAAGAAACCTTGTTCTCTAATATGGATACATTAAGTATTAACAAGGATATTAATCATGACTAGTTTAAATCAGAACCATAATGCCCCGTTAGATTTTGAGAAAGCATTGAGTAAATCATCCAATGCAGAATCAGCACTTCTTGATGAATTTGTTATTGATAGCGATGAGCTAGATTTAGCTCATGAGTCTATTCATCATGACCTACAACAAATCATGGATGAGTCTGATATTTGGAATGAGGTTGAGCATATTGATTCAATTTTGAATATTAGAGAGGGTTAAATTATGGCTAAGAAGAATCAAGTCGCCACTCGTATTAATGATATTTGGGAAGATGAATTTAATCTTCTGTTTGAATCTTTTAAAAGTGAATTAGATGGGCCAAATCTTGAAAAAGGACCAATGTGGTCGGCTGTACCTGAATTGGCATTACCTATTAACGCTCTTACTGGACGGTTTTACTCGGGAATAAATGCCTCTAACTTGGAACGTCATTTAGTTAATAACTTACATGAGTCAGGGGATTGGGATAATCGCTTTATTGGTTTTAATCAAGCGAAAAATATTGGTCTTAAGATGCGTAAAGGCTCTAAGGGCAGCAAGGTCTTATTGTATAAAACGCATAAAGAAGTAAAAGATAAAGACGGCACTAAGACGATGGAGAAGCTTGAAAAGCCTTACAGGAGTTATCAGACTGTCTTTCATATGAGCTGTTTTACAAATGCGCCACCTATGCCAACACTGGAAGAGCTCAATATTACTAAAAAACCATTTGAAAAAGACCAAGCAATTGAAGAGTTCATTCGCGGTAGTGCGGAAAAAATGAATGTAGATATTATCTTTAGTCATTGTGATTCAGCTCATTACTCACCTAAAGATCATGCTATTCAAATGCCGCACCCTAATTTATTTCGTTCTAAGTCTTCATTTTATGGTGTTTCTTTTCATGAAATTGGCCACGCTACAGCCCATGAAAGTTGTATGAATCGTGATGTGAAAGCTCAAAAAGGAGAAACAAAAAAACAAGCTTATGCTCGTGAGGAGCTGGTCGCAGAATTTACATCTTATATGTTAGGTAAAAAGCTATTCAGAAACATTGAAAGTAAACTTAATGCTCGTTACTTAGGACACTATTTGGATGAGTGCAAAGACCCTAAACAGGATTTCGTAGACTCATTATTTCAAGCTGAACGTTGCTCTAACTTTATTGTTCAATCATCGGGAATGAAACCTGAAATTGATGCTTACAAAACTGAATTAGAAGCACGATGTAAAGATGTGTTTTCACAGTCAATGGAGCGTTTTTTAGAAAAATCCCAAGAGATCAAAAAACAAGAATCAGAGCCGTTAACTGTGGCTTTTTAAGTTTTTTGAATTGATGGTTATGTTACAATACACAACGTCAGTTAAATAATATTTTTAGTTATAAAAGAGGTTTCTATGTATTCACCAGATGATATCAATTACTTTGCTTTTATTGGTCAACAATACCCTCAAGAAAGCGTAGTAGTCAGTAAAGAGCGTATTTTTATGTCGTTATTTACCTATAATAAAAATTACGTAATTCTAAAAGTACTAAATAGTAAGTCAGTTAATAACATTACTGATGTCTCCCTTTCTATCTATCGAGAGGGGTGCGCTATGGTTTTAGGTGCTCATTGGCGCACTAAATTGAACTCAAGCAACTTTACGAGTTTAGTTCCGATTAATCCTCAAATAATTGATTTTCCAATCTATCCAACGGTAGGCGAAGTTGCTACCTTTGAAGTGCATTTTGTTGATGATATGACAGGGCAACTATTGAAAGTCATTTCTTTCATCCCTCAATCTAATGATTTTACGCAATCTTTTGTAAATGAGTTTAGTGAATTAAAAGCTGAACCTTATCAGACAGTACATTTCTCGCGTTCATTTGCTAAGTTTAATCAACTATCATTAGTGGCTATGGAAGACGCTATTATTTTGTCTTCTCCAGCTTCAATAATTAAAAAAGTAGCAGAAGAAAATGAGCCTCAATTCTTCACGATGAATGCAAAAGAAGATGGTTTACCTTCTTTAGAAGAGGTGGAAGAAGAGGCGTTTAGGTTGCAAGAGGAGAACGCTTAATGCTTCGTTTTGCATTGATTTTATCTGTATTACTTAATGTGGTGGCATGTTCCACCACTGAGGAAGCAGTTCAACAAACTCAGCCTGTATTATCATTATCTTCTATAAATACAGATCTAATTTATTATATTGAAAAGTGGGCTAATCTCGATACACCAAGTAAGCCATTAATATACTTAAGTAATGACCCTCAATTTATGACAGAGCAATTATCCGCTAATTGGTGTGGTGACGCTGTAGATAGGGTTTTGCTAGTCAATGCATTGGATTCATTATGTGATGATTCTGAAGGCTATAGAGATGGCCAATATTGTGTAAAAGAGGATATTAAAGCCCCTATCTTTGCGTACTCATTTGAACCTTCCCAATCTGCGGTATGTGACGATTTAACTCAACATGACTTAATGGTTACGGTCCCATTTAATCCTGAAAATCAAGCATGGTTAGATCATGTTCGTTCGCTTGGGTTCTTAACTCACAAGCAACGAGAAATGAAATTATTTTGGGATGAAGAGCTTACTCAACGAAAGTTAAAACGAGAGAAAGCGGAAGCGTTAGAGGTTTTACGTACAGAACAACGAGCCTTCTATCAAAATAAATTTGCGATAGAGGGGAAGTATAATCATGTTGTTTGTAAGTTAGATTCTAATTCAGGGCTGCTTATGAATAAGTATATTGGTCGTGTTTTAGCAACGTTTGATAATGAAGTTCAAGTACAACTTATTGACTATACTGGCCGCCTGAAAGCCCCTGATTTTCAGAAAAATAAAGTAGTAAGTGAATCATATGCCTTATGGGAGATGTGCGATGTCTGATATTTATATGAGTGGGACATTATTTGGAGATGCAAGCATTGGTATTGTTCAATATGAGGCATTGCGTTGGTTTAAAGAGTGTGAACCTCAAATAAAAAGCATGGTAAGTGATCTTCTTTCTGGTCAAGTTAATGAGCTATCAGAATTGCTTAATGATGAAGATAATCAGCGAAGTTTTTACTTATCTCATGTCGAATCAGTTGATATAACGTTAGGGCCAAGGTTCGCGAGGGCATGTGCGATTGCTTATTATGACCGAAATGACTTACCTCAATACTCTTCAGGATTACTAGGTTTAAGGCATGATGAGTCTTTTTTTCATAGCTGGGTCGATATGGTCAGAATTGAGCAATACCATGTCATTTTAGAGTTGGTAATGAATATCTCTCAAGATGTCACAGGTCGTTCGTTTAATTATTTATTTGAATTAAACTTTAATGACGTTGTTATCGAACCGATAGTAAACACAGCAGAATATCAAAAAGAGGTCTTTGGCATTGCGAGTTCATTTCATCATTTATTACAAATATCACCAAGTTTGTATAGTGCGGATTTTTCAAGAAATTTACCGATGAAATCAAATATATGTCCTTTTAAATATCAACAGGCGCGTAGTCTTTATGAGTTGCTAAAGCAGTATGATTTAACATTTGATAGTTACAATCTGAAGGATTTATCGGGGCTGATATTAAGTAACTCGTTGTTAGGAGTAGATAGCTATCAAGATTATTCTAATGTGGTTTCAAAATGGTTGGATCATTCATTGTTAATGCAGGCTTCAAGCTTAGCAAGGCATTAAATACGCTCTATGATATGTTTATATATTGATATACTAATGAGCATGTATTTTCTTAATTTATTGCACTAAGACTACCATAATGACGCATGCTTGGTGCTCCCAACGCCATTCAGTCATAACTTTAAATATGTTGTTTACCTCTTCGGCTCCCTCACATTTAAGCCTTCGCGTTTCATAAACGATGGCGTTTATCCAATCTCTTAATTGTATAAAAGCAAGAACAGGATGACTTTCTGATTCTTGGCTGATTAAACGAGTTCTATCTGATGACAGTGTATAGTTCTTTAACTGCTTTCCTTCTCCCGTTGTTAGTTGATGATAGATATTTAAAAATGTTTGGCTTGTTTCACTTGATAGTGTTACCCCTTCAATATTATTCATTGGCAAAAATGGAACATTATTTAATTGGTCCTTTTCGTGCCGTATTTGATGGGGTAAATGAAGCTTCAATGGAAAAAATTTCAATTTTGCTGTGGAACTGATTGAAAAAACAGGCGGTATGTCTGTTGTATCATACGTATCCATACATATTCCTTCTCCTTTAACTTAGGTTGCAGCCAGAAACTCTAGCGTTAGTTTTTAATGGTTTTTTGTTTTTCAAAAAAATGGGGACATCTATTTTTTGGCCAATTCGTTGCTCTATTTCAGCAGTAGTTACAATGTAGTTGTCAATTTGATTTGCTGTAGCTGTAGGAGAGTTTGGGATCCACCATGCAATAACTTCATTCCCGTAATAAGCAACTTTCCAAAATGCTTCAGGGGCTTTAATGCCGTGGCTGATCATGAAGTCACCATTTTCAGGGGTTTCTCCAGTGAATACACCACCTATCACTGTTACGTCAGATTTATCTCTTCTGCACTCTACATATTGCTCAGTGACCAGCCATGAGCCCCTGTTCATTTGAGCTGCTTGCGGTAGGACGTTTGTCATAATATTGCTTTGTTTAATCGCTAAGTCACTACTATCTTGCGAATTTGCAGGGACCAAATGGCCTCTATCATATTTAACGTCATCTTTTTTTGTTTTGTATGTTGATACTGATGTTTGTTGGCATTTACTTGGTAAATTAGGGTCACGAAAAAATCGATTATAGCGGTCGTAGTTTGCAATATCTTTGACGGCAACATACTTCCATTGAATCGCACTTTTGGTTTCACAATTAATCCAAATATCAAAATTCTTATAAGCAATCTGATAAATAGGATCTGCATGTACTGATAGTGGCAATATTGAGGCTAATGTCAGTGAAGCAAAGCAAGCAGTAGCGATTATTTTCTTTTTGAATGGTATGAGCATGTTTTTCACCAAAATTACAACGTTAGAATATCATTGTAATAGCATTATATAAAAAATAAAGTTGATAGTGATTATATGTGAATTATTTGTGATATCAAATCTGACGTTTGTTGTATCTTTATGGTTTATTATCAAATTTAAGAATATTTTAAGTATTTTCCTGAAAAGTGTTTTCTGTGTAATTTGGTTTGTTTTTTATGAAAATTAACCACTATACATAGGTGACCGCTTTATGAAAAAAACATATAATAACTACGTTAAGTGATGGTTATAAAGTTAGCGCAACAAAATAACCCTTTTGTTGCGCTAATTATGACTTAAGGGAGTGTTATATCAATGCTGTAAAATTAAGTAGATGCATTGTGGGTTAATAGGTGACGTTGTAACTGTTTAAATTTGTGCTAACAATTAGGTGGATTAGGTTGATTATGGAAAATTTACTAGAGCTTTCTAAGATGGATGTTAAACAATCGGACATTAAGGCATTTGTTTATGAACTAGCTGAAATGCTGGAGTGGGATATGAATGATATTTCATATCGTCAATTATTCGGTGGAGGTTTATTTACATACAAGGATGTTATGTTCTTAAAGGTTCATGAAGGGGCTTTTTATTTTCGAGTTCCTGAAAAAATGCTCCAGCACTGGATAAGTCTTGGTAGCCAAGTGATACCGAAGGTTAATAATGCAAAGAGTGGTAATAAACGACCAAGCTTAGTGGCTGAAGAAATTACATCATTACATGTGGCCATAGAGCATCCTGTTAGTAATCCTTGTAAACGTCCAACCTATTTTTCTACAAATAATTTCTGGTATTCCATCCCAACATCAATAATGGATAAAAATAAAATTGCCTTAATACTGCAAGGGTCTTACTTGTTATGCGCTAAAGAAGATAAGAATAGTAGTAAGGTAAATGATTTGAGAAAACTTCCAAATATAACCGCAGCACTGAAGCGGATTTTAATTAAAGCTGGAGTTAATGATATTCCTGAATTAGAACAGATGGGAGCGGTTAAAGCATTTCGAGCGATCAGAAAAATTAATAGTAAAGCCAGTTATGCAATGCTGTTTTCTTTACATGCTGCATTGAATTATAAACACTATTCATTATTAACCGATAATGAGCGTGAAGTTCTAGTTAAACAATACGAAGGGAAAATAGAAAATAGGAAACATATTAATAATGTTATGGGGTGTAAATCATGGGCAATAGCTTAACTCTCTATGAGTCAAAAGATTATATTTTATTAAATGGTGATTCTCAAATGGCTGATATAAGCCCAACTATGTCTAGAAAGAAAGGTGTTTTTAAAAATGAAAATCATTGGACTCTCCTTGGCGGTAAACCATTATCGCATGAAGAGGGGTTGCATATAGATGACCTATTGAATAGAGCTGAGCATGAATATCTGGAAGTTTTTTTAGAAGCAGTTTAGCCATTTATTATATTGTTTAGCGAATATGTTAATTACAGGGCGTTGTTATGAATAAAAATGTAAGCTCATTGAAAGGGTCTGTTAGTTCGATTCAATCTAAATCCTCAAATGTTAAATTGAATAAGAGAGGTGTTTTATACCTTCTCACATTTATTTCTGGTTTTGCTTCTTTAGGTTATCAGTATTTTTGGTTTAAATCTTTAACCGTTACCGTTGGTGTTGATTTATATTCTAGCAGTGTCGTTATCGCTGGTTTCTTTTTAGGATTAGGCTTAGGCACACTCTTTTTTTCCAGAGATAAATTTCGTGATCTTGCTTATTATAAACTTGAATTCTATGTTACTGCTTTAGCTATTTTATGCTCATTCATATCGCAATCTCTTTGGCTTTATTTAAATCTATCTGAAATGCTAGGTATTGGCGCACTTGTTGTAACGGGTATCACTTTTGCCATTCCAGCGTTTTTTATGGGGGGAACATTATTAGCATTGATCAGGTTATTCATAAAACTTGAACACCCTTTGCATGAAGGTGTTGTATATGGTGTTAACTTATTCGGTGCGATGTTAGGGCTATTTCTATCTGCTAGCGTATTACTTCCCTTACTTGGTGTGACAAAAAGTTTATATGTCCTTTATTCATTGAATGCTTTTATTGTGGTGGTGGGTTTCTGGGTTGAAAAGAATGTAATAAGTAAACCTCTTCCAAGTAAGGCGACATCATCCGTTTCCCCCCGTTATGATCTTATCGCTCTTTATGCCCTTACTGGTTTCTGCTCACTTTCCTATGAAATATCATGGCTACAATTATTGAATCAAATAATCCCATCAAGAAGCATTAACTATTCAGTCATTGTGACGGTGATGCTTGGTGGTCTTGGTATTGGCAGTACGCTCTTTGCCTCTTTGACATTATCGAGAAAAGCCGCATACCGAAGTGTGCTTATTTTGTCCTCACTATCAGTCATATCACCGCTTTGTTTTATTTTCTTTTTATCGCAAAGCTTATCGTTTCATACATCAAATGATGTTTTTTACTTTGTGGTTTCATTCTTTGACTATCTGAATGGTGACCCATCGGTTCCTCATGCGTATTGGCAATTGAGAATATTAGAAGTGTTAAATATATTTCCAATTGTATTGTTTACAGTTTTCATCCCAAGTATTTTGTTCGGGGCTATTTTCCCACTGGTTATCAAAATATCGCGACGTTCTGATACTGCATTGGATACTGGCGTTTTATTAGGCACGAACACGCTTGCAGGCGTATTAGCAACAATACTTACTGGATTTATATTAATCCCTTCACTTGGTGTGGTCCCTTCATTAAAGGTGATCATGTGGATTGGTATTGTATTTATTACTTTCTTATCATTAAAAAATCAAGGTGCTAAAAAGTGGGCATTTATAGCCATATTACTGTCATGTGGTTTTGTCATTCAACACGCACTGCCAACGAATAAAACGCACCTTCTATTAGCTGAGAGATATGAGGGAACAGAAGCCGAGTCAGTATTTTTTACTGAAGGTAAAGGGTACTCAATTTCTGTTTTTCAGGAAAATTCAGGTAGCGATTCATTTAAGAGGTTGTTTGTTCGTGGTGAATCGAATACTGCTGACTCAATGCCTTCTTTACGTTATATGCGTTTACAATCTTACTTACCTTACTTTGTTCATAATTCAGAGCCAAAAGATGCATTAGTCATTGGTTTGGGTACGGGCATCACGGCTGGTGCTTTTTCTCAAGTTGATTCAATTAACTCGGTTGATGTCTTTGAATTGTTACCCGATATGATTGAAGCAACTCAATTATTCAAAGAGAGTAATTACGATATCGTCAATCAAGATAAAGTGAACGTTACGATTGGTGATGGGCGTCTTCAGCTAGCTAAAACAGATAAGATGTATGACATCATCACTCTTGAGCCACCACCACCGTCAAGTGCTGGTGTTAATAATTTGTATTCGTCAGAATTCTATCAATTAGCTAAAGCCAGAATGAACAGAGATGGAATTGTTGCGCAGTGGTTCCCGTTAACGACTCAGAGCTCTATGGCCTCTCGTGCCATATTAAACACAATGATGGAAAACTTTAAATTCGTTAATGTGTGGTATACAGAAAGATTTGAAGCTTTAATTATCGGCTCAGACCATCCATTTAATAAACTCACGTTTTCTGATATTCAATCCAAATGGGATGCTAACCCTAAGATAGCGAGTTCGCTTGCAGACGTTGGGATAGAAAACACGACGGATTTAATCGCTACCTACCTTGGGTCTAATAATGATTTCATCACTTATTTGAATGACTCTAATCTTATTACTGATGACAACGCTCTATTAGAAGTAGACCAGTACAATCTATTTATAGATGATATTTTATTTACTTATCAAGAAATACTAACTGTATTTGAACAGTCTGAATTTATAACTGTGCCGAATAGTTATCAGCTTGATTTGAATCACAAGCACCAACTACAACGGTTGATGTTAACGGATGTTTTCAATAAGACTGATTATGGACACTTTAAAGGTGATCCGTATGTAGATTGGTTGATTTCTTCTCATTCTAAATAGATGGAATATGTATATTTTAATGAAAGGATTCAGGGGTTTTTCTTTATCACAAATATTTTAAAAATAAACCTCGTGAGGTATTGATAACCTCGCGAGGTTTGCTATTATGTATCTGTCGAAACGAAACATACTTATTTATAGAGAGATAGAAAATGAAAGTATTTCACACAAGCCCAGATGTTATTACAAAAATTGACAATAGCCCTCTTCGTACTTTTGCTGATTGCCTTTTCTTCTCTGATGATGTTTACCAAATGGCAGCTTGTGAAACTATCACTTACTCTTTAGAAATTGACGAAGATATGATCATTCGTACTTGGCAGCTTGATGATGCTGAAATTATCAGTGAAGTTGCTGAACTGTTCCAATGTGATTTAGAGCTTGCCGAGTCTATATTAGACGCAAGTGAAAGCGAATGGGACTTAGAAAATTGCGATGGTGAAAAGTCTTGGGCACTTCAAGCATTGCGTGGAAAGTGTGCAAAAAAAATGGGCTACGAAGCGTGTGAAGACGAAGACGAACAGGGAACTGTGTACATTATTCCTATGTTTAATCGTGAATCTGATTTAAAAATTGAGGCTTAATATGTCAAAAACAGCTTACAGAGAAAATAAACAGCAGATCTACGGATGTTATCTGACTGATGAAGAATCTGAAATTGTCCTTGCTGCAATTGAAAAAGCAGCACAAAAAACAGGTGTTAATAACAATAGAAAAAACAGATTGTCATTAATTGAATTAGCTAAACATTACATTGAAACAGCGTGAGTTATAGATACGGAAGTCATAGCGTATATAGTGTGCATTATCATTTTGTATTTGTAACGAAATATCGATATCAAGTATTAACTGGCTGAATTTAAAACACTAATGACAGTGACTATCCGTTGTGAAGCAATTGATGTTGATATTGCGCAATGGCTTGTTGAGTCAGGATTCTCAGAAAATACTCATTCATTGTTTGATTTAGGTAACTAGCATGAACTCTAGAACCAAAGAAGCCTATTTTAAGCGCATGTACATTGCCTATCTCATATCGTCGGGTAGAGCTGATACGCAAGCGAAGATTATTGAAGTAACAGGTCTTGGTCAAAGAACCTTGTATACTTGTATTGAATCACTTGCTGATTATGGAATAGAAATAGTGAAGCAGGGAACCGCAAGAAACCAAAGTTACTCTTTAATTAGTTGGGGATTAACCGATCCCAAGCAAATTGCTTTTCAAATAGATGATGTAATTAATTGCGCTGGTTGCACAGCATTGGAGAACACTTAATGGCTAAGGTATTTGCTGTAGCTAAAGAGCAAGGAGTTCTAACTCTGTTTGAATGGAGTAGCAAAGCGGCTTTTAGCAAAACAGAATCCTTTATTGATTCCAAGTGGATTTATATTGCGACAACGACAGATTATAAAAAGGAAGGTTTATTTAATGAACCAGAAGAGTCAACGGAGAGTAAGCGCTCAATAGTTCCTCACAAATGCTTTCCATCTTTCTTTGTGAAGCGTACAGAAGACGAGATAGAAGCCCACAATATGCTTTACCGTGCGTTTAAAAGACATTTTAAAAAGGATTCATCGGATGATTTACCTAGTTAGTGCTCATAAGTACCCGAGCTTTTTTACTCCACAGGGCAATCTTGTTGATGTCGTGCTTAGCTATGACACCACAAAATGTAGCTCAACAGTGAATGAGCGTGGTGAAGTCTCGTGCCGTGAGATAAAAGCGACTACAGCGGTGTGTGATGATATTTGGATGGTTAAGAATGTAGATAGTGCAATAGAGACATTAAATGATCATGGGGTGTATCCTTTTAAGACGAAACAAGATGCAAAAAACTTTGCTAAGCATCATGGTCTAGTTGGATTTCGATACTTACCTGTTAAACGCTTAATTTAAGGAATGAATGATGGAAAATAGTATTGCATATCAAGAAGGAAAAAATGCTGCATTAAAAAGAATCGCAATAGAGAACAGTGCGATCATTAAACTTAATGAAAATTCTCATCGTTATGATGATTTTCTCACAGGTTTTAATAGTGTTAATAATGATGAGTTAGATTGTGGTTGTGATTCTCTTGGAAGTCAGTGCAGTGTTTGTGACGACGATGAGTGATCCATAAGGGTAGATACTCGGTTAACTAATCATTCTATTTTGCTTGTTTTTCTACCACCTTTTTATTTTGCGTGTATACTTGGTATATTAATTTAAGTGTTTACCATCCATACACACAGAAAAGGAGTGTTTTATGAATGCGTTATTAGCAGAAACATCAATTGATCAAGATTTGAGTCATCATCATAATTTTGAGCAATCTGAAGCTGATACATCATTAATCATGGTCACTAATTTGATTGTTGGTGGTATTGCTCAACATGTTCGTACTGATCATGGGTATGTGATTGCTCCAATTCCAAGATATGTCAGAGTAAAAGGGCTACGAGGTAAAGCAAAAGCTAACGAGGAACAAAAAGCAACGGCAGTGAACAATCTTGTTGGTGCGGTAAATGCATTTTTAAAATTGACTACGGATAATAGCGTTAAAGTCATCGATGAATTAGAAAAAAGTGGCATTGAAGAAATATCTGAGTCTGCATTGATTCTTACTCAACGTTTTTTAAAAAAACGAAGCGATTTTATGGCTCATCATAGTCTATTAAATGCGAAAGAGTTTGTTAAGGCGTTAGGTGTAACTGATTCTAATCCAAGTCGTTATATGAACCGTATGCGTGAAAACAACATGGTCTTAGCCGTTAAGATTAATGAAAATTATTCATACCCAGCTTTTCAACTCGATAAAGAAGCGAGCGTTTATACTGAGCTAGTTCAATCTATCCCAAAACTGTCTAAATATATGTCTGGTTGGGATATTTCGTTTTGGCTAACAGAAATGCACACTATAACGCAGTATATGTCAGTACCCGATTTTGATGTGGTGGAACAAAAGGCAAAAACAATCACATCTCTGGACGATATAGCCGCTTTTATTGATGATAATGCGGATTCGTCAGGTGTGGTTTCAGCAACCCCATTATCTTTGTTAGAAGGTGGAGAAACCGACTTATTTGATGAGTTTGTTGATTCTATGATTACTGATGAAAAAGAAATTCCGTTAAAAGTAATTTCAGCTTCAACGGAAGGGTAAACGATGAGCGATGAATTGTACGTTTTACCTGAGTTTTCTCGCTTTTATCGTATTCATAGTGAGGTTCGTGACTCGAATGAATTTAACGCTTCAGGAAAAGGTGGTGGTCGCTTTGACCCAATCCGTTTCAGTCGCCAAGATAAGGATTTCGTTGGAGTGCTTTACATTGCCTCTCATTACATTGATGCGTTTTCAGAAACTATTATGCGAGTTAATGATCAAGGCCTGCATAAGTTCGTGTCAGCAGATATAGAATTTAAAAAATTAGCTCAACTTGATTCACAACGCGAACTAGTTTTTTTAGATCTAAACAAAGTCGATGCAATATCAGGGTTATTAGGTAGAGGACAACACTCTTATTCTAAGTTACGTCTATTTGCCGAGACAGTGCTTTGTATGCCTAAATACGAGGACATTGATGGCTTTGTATGGGATGGAATTCAACGTGGGATCAGTGGACAACGTGTGTTTGTGGTCTTTGGTAAGAATGCCACAAAAAATGATTTTGTTGAGCGTGTTTCAGAGTACCTACTGCATCCAACAGGCATGTTTAAAGTTCAAGATGCAGCGAGAGCATTAGAGTGTCTTATCCCTAGCAATGTATTTAATAATTAAAGATAGAGAGTATTCGTGAAAATGGTAAGTTTGGTCGTCCAAAGGGAACAACATTAAGTAGTGATGATTTTCTATCAAAGCATTCTGATATTGTGGCTTGTTTAGAGCATGGGAGCTCTATCAATCAAACGGTAGAGAGTACAGGTAAAGGACGCTCAACAGTGAAACGTGTAAAAGCCACAATGGAATAAGAGGAATAGGGGATTTAGTAAAGTTATGTTGCTTTATCTTCTTCTTCTTTTTTTAGTAGAGCAATTTGTTCTTGAGCCATCGCTTCTATATCGAGCTTACCCGTTTTTACATCTTCAACATACAAAGCCATACGTTTGCGATGTCCTACTAATTCTGCAATTTTCAAATCTAACCCTTCAATTACAGATTCACCGCTCAATATGACTTGAGTGTTGAGTTCATCTACTGGAGTAATTCTACATGCCGTTTGTGTATTTAATGATGGACGCTCGTAATCAACTTCGCATGAATGTTGTTCAAAACAACTGTTAAAAAATGGAAATCCAATGCGAATTCCAACCCGTCGATTAGCTGCTGGAAACTCGCATTCAACTAATGTTTCTTTGCAATTATTCAGATCATTAAATCTACTCATTTTAATATTTCCTTTGCTTAATTTACTGCATCAATATATTTAAACGATAGCGATAAAGAAGTTTGGTAACAATAAAGAAAGTCGTTATTTATGCATGGATTTCGTTATTTGTTTTTCAGAAAAATCATTAATATTTATGCAATATGAATAAAGTTTGAAAAGTCAGTTCGTAGTATAACTAGATAATAAATAACAATTAATATATGGTACGCAGTTCGCATTAATAACATTATGTTAAATACTTCACGTAGTAACTTTAGTACATAACCCTTCTATTCATAACTTCTCTAGATATTAAACATAATTGTATTTACCATAAAGTATATAATAATCAGTATTCATCCAATACACTTCGTGCATTGAATCATACTGATTATCTCAGAGCTATTGTGATTCATTGCTCATATTTGGGATTTTATAATCCAGAGTAAATTGCAGAATGATTGGTTACTCTTTTTATTTAACTACCCATTAAGTTTAATTGAGTACTATCTTAGTTATATTGCATTACTGATTCTGCCATTTGCCAGTTTTTTACGCATGTGTGCTACTGATATTGATTTGATAACGTCAGGCCTATCATTAATATCGGACTGTATAAAATGGCTGTATCTGCTTACTTATCAATTGAAAGCATCAATAATGGAAAACTGTCTTCTGGCTGCAATACCTGTTTATCAATGGGTAATTCTTATCAGTCAAACCATGAAGATGAAATAACGGTATTATCATTTTCGCACTCAGTGGCATATGACAACGGCTCAAAGCATGCACCTGTGCAGATTGTAAAAAAGATAGATAAAAGCTCTCCTGTTCTTTCTCAAGCTTGTTCTGATGGCGATGAATTAAAGTGTAAGCTTCATTTCTATCGCCCAAATGAAAAAGGTGGCATTGAGTTGTTCTATGAAATTGAGTTAACTGGAGCGCTTATACGTTCTTTGGTTACTCATATGCCTCATGTGATCGACTTTAATGGTGATGATATGCAAGAAACCCTTTCTATTTCTTACCGTGATATCCGATGGCGTCATGTCGCAGCAAACACGATTGCTTTCTCTTCTTGGTTAAAACCAATTACAGATAAAGAGTAAGTAGATTTGTCATTATGAGTATATCTAAAACAGACATGGATGATGATGAAGTAAACCTTGCGGTCAGAGGCTTATTGCGCCAAGCGAACATGCTTAGTATGAGTCATTTAAAAGATCCCCTACTACAACATCAATTTCGCTCTGAATATCGTTTTTTAGGAAAATGTCTACTGAGTGATTATGAAGGTGGCGTTCTATCAAAAACGAAGGTTGTTAATTATGTCAGGCAAGAGCGACAAAGCCTGATAGACCAATCTATTGAGGTAGGTAAATACACCATTGGATTAGTTGCTGGTGTTGGCCAAGTGACTACAGGTTATGGATTGTGTGTCACCTCCTCTATTTTTTCCTTTGTTGGTGCTTCATGGTGCGTTTCTACTGGCGCACCAATGATGCTGCATGGCGGCAATAATATCTATGAGAACTCATACAACATTACGGGAAACATTACTCAAAACTGGAAAAAAAAGTATACTGGCGATTATGGAAGTAATAATAGCTTCTTGAGAAATGGCTATAGAGCTGGCGCTAAACAACTTGGTTATTCTGATGATGAGGGTGATTTAGCTTATGGTTTGGCTGATATTGCGACAAGCTTTTATGGACTATCCAATTCATTAAAAACGTCAACGGTAAGTAGCATACCTAACGCTAAGCAGTTTAAATTATATTCATACCATGCAACGGATTATCAAAAAGGCTGGAGAACGATGACTCGTGGAGCATTAACATTTGAAATGATGGGCAATAGTATTACGGCTTATGATGCCTTGACTCCGTATTTGAAAGAGAAAGAGAAATGATGTTATTACTTTACATTGGGATCGGTATTGTTGGTGTCCTTTTAAGCTTTATGTTTTCTAGACTTTATATTAAAAATCATAACTCTTTGTACTTGATCTTATATGTGGTGGTTTCATGCATCATTTTTGGTTCACAGCACTACTCAATTTTCTTTGATCAACGTGTAATGGGTTATTGGTTTATGCGTAGTTTTGAAGGAAGCTTTGAGGTTGATGGAACCGTGAGATTCATTGCTTTTGTATTTTTAGTGCTTCATGTCTTAACTATTCCGTTTCCAAAATCGAGACCATAGAGACCACTATAAAATATTAATATTGGTAGTTGTGATGAACTAGATTATTCTCACATCATATTTTATGCCTGTTTTATTATCCGTGATAATTGAGATCCCATGATTGGGGGAATAAGTGACCGATAGCTCTAAAACAGGATGAGATAAATGTTCAGCGATTGCTTCAACAACCCCTTGTGCTTTCACTGTTATCTTACTACCGTCTTCACTGCTGCGAATTTCATAATTTATCACGCTATACCTAACCTCTTTTTGTTTTTTTAAACTCTTTTATTATTTCAATTTCAGTCGTAACAGTTCTTTTTATTCGAACTAACCGCAAGGGCTTCCCATGACTATTATGAGCGGATTCAATGTCACTCAAAATATGAGTCAATTGCTCTGCACTCGTAGATTCAAGAGGATACTGCATAATATCTGACCACAGCTTCTTTCTTGGTTTTTCTAAAAATTGCTCTTCGAAATACTTTCCTGAAGAAATAGAATTGGTGGGATTACGCGCCATTATTTATCACTCCTTGATAAATGAAAACTTCAAATAAATTACAACGTTACTCCAGCGCTTTCAAGGGCATTGTTTGTTATTTGGCCGCATCAATGAAGCTTATATTTAATCTTAAATAGCAGATTTGTTTTTTAGAAAAATGAATGACTTCTTATTGTGAGCTAATTAACGGAATTAAGACACGCAATAACTTTCACCACGTCAACTATGTGTTAATCTTTATTTAATATGGTTAAGTAAGGTTTTTATAAACAGGATTGATTATGGCAACTATTACAACTAAGTATGAGCAAGCTAAAAAAGATTACGAGTACCTTGAAGCCCATCATGGCGCTGGTCTGAATGACTTTACAGGCGGTTATGTAGCTGATGAAAAGTATATGGAATTGCTCCGTAATCCCACTAAGAAAAATGCTACAAATCATTATGAATCAATGATTACGGCTTTCTCACAAGTTGGTTACGAGCCTAATAGCCAACCTGATTTTGATGATGAAGGGGTATTGGATATATTCCGTCGTCATTGCTGTGAAGACGAGATCATGTCTTTTTGGGGCGTAGATATTACCGAACAAGAAGCTGATGAGGAGTGATTTATGAATAATGCAATGGAAGCAAAAAGCAGTAAAACCAAGACCAGTTTTTATCGTAGGCAATTGGTAGCATATTTAATTGATTCAGGTGTGAATACGGTCCCTTCCCTCTTAGACGCAACTCAGATGCCAAAGAGAACACTGCAAGATACAATTTTGGCACTTTCTGAAATCGATATAATTTGTGGTGTTAGTGGTGGCACAAAGAATCGCACTTACTCAATAGAGAGCTGGGGAACCTTTAACAAGAATAAGATTGAAGATAACTTGCCACATGTTAAAGATGTATTAAACCTATGACCATTCATGTTGAAGAGAGTAATAAATCAAAGAAATTTGAAGATGATGTCAATCTGGCCATAAAGTTTAAAGGCTTAAAAGATCTTGATGCGAGCTCTATTAATGCTGATTGTGGTGACATTAAGATGGTTTTAAAGCCTGCCTCTCCTACTCATGATGCCTATTGGTCTGTGGTAAGAGCAGAAGCAGATAAACGCATTGCTAATAACTCAGAGTTAGAAAATAGTTGATTTTTAGCTCTGGGATCATTGTTAATTAACACGGAAACTGTTCATTATGGATCGTCGTTCAAGGTCGAAGTTTTACGAAATCGCTACGCATTTTGAGGCAGAAACAATCTCTTTTTATGAGGTTCTATCTAGTATCGTTATTGGCGAGAGTCGCGAACAAGCGAATGCAAATCTGATTAATAATGTGATGCATGATATCAATCATAAAGAATGGGAAAAATGGCATAACCAAACAGCCCGACTTGGTGTTTGGTTAAACATCTTTATTGGTAATAACATGAACACGTTTATGCACAAAGACCGTTTATTAACATACAACGGGGCAACGGTAAGTAAAGCATCCATTTCATATGAGCTTTTTAAATGTCGCCTCAGTGTGGCCGACAAAACTGCTCTTATCGAACTGCATGATTTGATAGAAACGACACTGGTTAAATCAAAGTATGCTAGACGCCTGTATGATCGAACAATATCTACTTTTTCAGCAATCGATTTGTTTGAAAAAATATTAAATATAGAAAATGAGTTACGGTCATTCTAAAATTTGATCATTCACATTCATCTTTGTTCATTAAGATAGAGCAGTTCTTACTTAGAATTGCTCTATCTTAGATTCTTACTATTTATCGTTTAATCCATATTTACGTTCACGTAACCAGAATGCATGACCACCCCCCTCCAAGATATTACATATTTGGCCACGAATACTAGATGGGTCGTTAACTGAACCATCTTCTACAGAGCCAGATTGGTAGGTAAGAGTTTCGTTATCGTTTTTAGCGATGATGATTTGTTCAGCATCACTATTCACAACAAGATTGGCATTATGAGTAACAATGATCACTTGTCGATATTTCTTTATTTTTCTGAAAATCGGAACAAGTTTATTCATGATGAAATCATTGTCTAAATCGTCTTCTGGCTGGTCAAATATAAATGGTGAGCCGAATGGGTCCGTTGCTAGTTTAAGACATACATAGAACGTCCCTCGTTGGCCTACAGACAATTGCGTTACTGTTTTATCTTTATAGAGAAATTCAGCATTCGCATGAAGGTAAGTTTGAATATTTTGCGGTAGGTACAAGAAATCCAACAACTCAAAGCGGCCACCTTGGTTGAAATATTCTGTTTCCCAGCAAAAACCTTCAAGAGTTACGGTTTTATCTGGAGATAACACGATCATCTCTTCATTAGAAATTAGGCGATAAAAATCTTCATACGTGTTGATTGGGAACGTTTCTTGTAAACGATCTATTGAGGTTTGCGTTCCTGTACCTCTGAACTTACCACCATTGAGCTTACTCAGAAGAAGAGAGAAAAATTTCTCTTTGTTAAAGTAAATGGCCCCGAAAATAGAAATGTCACTTAATATCTCTTTAACTAATTCGTTTTGTTCGGCTGTCCACGTTGGATTCTCAGTTAATAACGAATCAAATGCCGTGGCTATGGCGCTGGAATTGCCTTCTAAGTAGGCTTTATGCAAATTACTTAACTGGCAGCGATCTTGAATACTTTGGCGGTACTCTGCGGTTCTCGCTGTGATGTCTATTAATTTCTCATTAGCCGCATCGATGTTTCGTTGATACTCGGTTACTTTTCCAAGCAATGATGAAATGTCTTGTGTGATCCCTTGCGATTGGAACGTAGCTACGATCCCTTGATTACTTAAATTTAATGCTGCGATTTGCCCTCTCGCTAACAAATCGTTCGCTTCAATAGCCGCTATTGCAGCATTATAATCAATTGATGGAATGGTGGTGGCACTAAACTCACTTTGATTATGGCCATCTATCGTCGTGTTAATTGGGTCTATTTGCTGAGTGAATGAGGCTTTTATTTGAGCTGATTTCGCGATGTAAGCGGCTAACTTATTTACTTGAGCGACATTGGCTTGGTATTGGTCAATAAGCCCTTGGTTTTCAGCACTGGTTAATGTTGCGATAAGCCCTTGGTAATCAGCAATAATGGCATTTTGATATGTGTCTGTGTTGATTCTATTATTACGCTCATCGGTTGTACTCCAATAACCAATAAAAGCGCGGTATTTTGTTAAGGCATTTTCAACAACACTTGTGGTTACAGGGTTGAAGGCATCACTAGTCAGCCCCAGCATTTCTTTAATTTCTTTGCTTAATTGCTCTGGGTTTTGGCTAACAGATTGTATGTCGCCTTGTGATACGTGTAAGTAACCGTAGGTGTTGCTTGCTTCATTAAAATCAAGTAATGAGCCATTACCTTGATCTAATACCAGTGAAAATTGCTCAGTATTGATTTGACGAGCTGGATTTGTGCCTAACGGATCATGTCTAAATTTAGAACGAATGGAATCTAACAGTATACTTTTACCAGTTCCTCTTCCCCCAATAATCGCGGCCATGTTGGGATTAATCTCGATGGTTGTATCATCAAATTTTAATGGTTGGCCAGCGATAATACTTCCGTTGGCTGTAATTGATTTAAATCGAGGTTTGGCAAAGGTGCGCTCAATAAAATCATCTTTGATTTGAACTCGGGCTTCAGGTTCAATCAGTAATTGACGAAGACCTTCAAATGTTGGTCTCGCTTTAATCCATGAATACTGTGAGCCTACATCCTCAAGACTATGAGCGTCTGAGCATTTAAAAACAGGGCGTTCTTTGGCGTGTTCATATCGACTTGTATTTAGGAAAAAGGTTCGGTCACGATCAGTGGACCCAAAAATGAAATCTCCCTTTTTTTCTAATTCAAGCGCAATTGCTACTGAGCGACCTTCTGTTCTGTCAGGTCTAAATCCACCGTAGCCATTAGGACAAATGCCAATAAGGTAATCCGTACCACGTTGTAAATGAGATGCAAGATGATCGGTTAATACTTTAAAATCTACCACAGCGGCATCTGGTCGCACGTTATTTAATTGCATGCTATTTTCACTACAATAAACGGCAGTGCCAGTGGGTGATGTGTTTGTTATCGGCATGGCTGATAAAATGGTATTAATTCGTTCAGTGGTTAATTTTTCAGAAAAAACAACATGTACATTAATCCATTCACCACCGTTGTTTTGTTGAACAATTCTAAATTCAACATTGCCAAGCACGGTAATACGATGACGCTGAGCTCGTATTTCATCTTTAACTATTTCTAGTTCATTCTCTTTGAAATAAAAGTAGTTAGTTACTCCAATTAGATCTAACTCTTCAGCCGCAAGCTTAGATACATAATCAGCAATGGAGCATTGAAAGCCAGCCCCATTTAAATGAGTCATTGGGGTATGGATGTGCAAATCCCATTTTTTCCATGTGGAACCGTTCATAAATAGCCTTAGTCTTTTTTATTGTGTAATTATGCGCGGATAATACCAAAAGTGGTTTGCTTTCCAAAGAATAAACAAGGGAAATAAACGATGTTCAACTGCTAGTTTGAGGTATCACACCTAACTTACTTCTGGTTACTTAGTTATAATAATAATTGAATTTATTATCGTGAGGTCATCATGGAACGCTGGTCTTTTTTATTGGCTCCCTACTCATTAAATCACCCTTACCGACAAGAGATTGAAGCGTTGATTCAGTTTGTGAATCAAGAGGGACGTGATTGTGATTTAGAGCGAAACCGTTGTTATGAATACTTCTATATTTTTGAAAAATCACTATTACATCATCTGAATACCAGCTATGAGTATCTTTCTAAGTGCGATGGTGATGATCTGTTTTATTATATGCAATCTAATGGGCAGCAAGTTCACCGATTTTGTGCATTGTTATCTCGTTTAATCAAGGGAGAGCTATTGGCACTTAATCCGAGTGATAAAATTCAATTTAATTATTTATGTAAGCAGTCTCAAATGATTAACTGATTTAAACGTGCAACCAGCATGACTATTTGCTATATTTACACTGTATATTTTAACAGTGTTTTTTTAGTTGAATGTGTTTTTTAGAAAAACGCATTAAAGGGTGTGGTGGTTTTAATGCAAACAAATAGCAATAATATTTTAAGCCAATCATTAATCAATCTTCAAGAGGTTGATACTCCCCCTACCCTACGTTATATCTACACGTTACGAGCTGAAAGCTCCCGTAAGACGATGGAATACACTCTTAATGGGTTTGCTAAGGTATTAAACATTTCACATCATAAGCTTATTCCGTGGGAAAAATTGACTGATTACCATATTGCAATGGTGCTTAATCAATTAGAAGAAAACGGATTAAAAGACACTCGTTTAAATACGTATTTAACTGCAATTAAACGCTCTGCAACCTTTGCAAATGGTATGGGCCGTTTGCCGACTGATGTCCTTTTTCGTATTACCCAAATTCAGCCAAGAAAAGGCCGCTCAGTAAGCAAAGCCCGACCACTAAAGTCATTTGAAATGTCTGAGCTTTTCATCACAAATAGCCCGACCCTTCGAGACAAGAGAAACAATGCCATGTTTGCATTACTTGTCGGTTGTGGCTTGCGTTGTACCGAGTTGATGACCTTATCTATTACTGCGTTTGAGTATAAAGACAATCAAGATTGGATCCGCTTTTATGGTAAAGGACACGTCGAGCGTCGTGTGCCAGTGAATGCGGATACATTAAGGTTTGTAAAAGAATGGGAGCTGGTGAGAGAGCAATTGAATATTACTTCGGATACATTATTTGTGAAAATGCGTAGAGGGGATACTTTTATTGATGAACCAATCCAAGCAAGATCCAGTGTTTATCGTGTTGTTCAAAATCGATGCTTGCAATTGGGTTCTAAATTCATGATTAGCCCCCATGATCTTCGACGTACTACAGCAACCATACTATATCATGCAGGGGTTCGAATTTCGGTTATTCAAGATATTCTTGGTCATGCGGATTCAAAAACAACACAGCGTTATATTCAAAAAGACGATAATTTATTAATAGATGCAATAAAAAAGGTGTCATTACCGTAAACGTGAATGTTGTGTTATGTACAATTGAAGATCTGATAATGATAACCCTTCATTTTCTATTTGTCGGATCAATGAACTTATTTTACTCTCTTTGATTTCTTTGGCTTTTTGCTTTTGTTCTTCATCTGTTTTTCGTTGTTCATTTAATGCAGATAAACGCTCAATAATAAGAGTTGCTTCTTCAATCGTTAACATCGAAGTGGCAAATGATATTAAGGAGCGTTGGTTAAGTAATGTCTTTTTTAATTCTTTCATAATAAATCCATTTATATAATCAATGTTTTTTGATGGATTTATTATAGAAAAAAATAACAGCAAGTATTTAATCTTTACTGTTAATTGAGTCCCATTTTTTTAGAAAAATTAGTACATGACTTCAATGCGGCTGAATGTCATGCCAGCAGTGTTCGTGACTTTTCTTTCAGTGCAACTACTACCATTTGCCCCAAATATCCTATAGCCATCGTAACCTGAGACTGACTTAGAGCAACCTTTCGCGCTGGTTGTATTAAAACTCCATGTGCATTGTGTCGTGTAACGTTTACCACTACAGTTGTCCCTTGCTCCACCACCAGCATAGGCAATGTCTACTCGATTAATATGTGTTCCAAACCATGCCTCTCCATCCCCCCTACTATTAAATCGAATTCGTTTTGGTGTTGCGGCAAGTTTATAAGATGCAGACATAGATTTAGATCCTGCATAAACACTAACCCATACATTTGTTGGTGGGCCACCTTCACCACCGTCACCACCCTCTATTGAGTCTTTTAAATCATCACATAAACTGGCATAAGAGGGATGAGAGCAATTTACTGGAGGAAGCTCTGTATTTGGACTGTCATTTGGATCGGGGGCGGCCACAAAATAGGTATCAATACCGCCTGTTTTATCCCGAGTACCAACAGAATCATCATGATCCCCAATTTCACGAATGACAACGGTGATATTATCGCGTTTTGATTCTATGCCATCGTGTTCAATAACATGAATAGGAACGCGAACGACCTCATCAATGTGGCTGTTTGGACTACTCGTTCCTGCAATAACGACGAGACTGACTAAGGAGGTAGTTATCGCATAGGCTAAAGCTTTACGTTTCATAAGAAATCCCTTTATATAAAAATAAGTGAAATAGAAACTGACAATGCGACATAATGATATAGGCTAATAATCGCACAATTCTGTTTTTTTGTAAAATACCACAAAACAAATGTTATAGCATTATAGTTAAAATATAGTAGCAAAGAAAGTGGAGCAGTATGCTCCACTTTAAAAGTGTGTGATTGTTTAAGATTATTTGTTTAATTTTCGTCTTACTAAATACAAACAAGACAGCATTAACAAGCTAAATAGTGAGGTGCTACCACCTGAATCACCGCCACCGTTATCAGGATTTGGAATGCCTGTTTCTGGATCTGGTGTTTCTGGATCTGGTGTAATTGTTGGCTCCCATAAGGTATTAATGGCAGTGACATCGACCAATTTATTCTGAACTTCATTTTGTCCAACGACAACCGCATAAGTATTATTGATTTCACCGTGCGCTTGATCAAATACACCATAGACAGTATTGAAATCAATTTTAATGATTTCTGAACTTGCTTGGCCTGATGTAAATTCGATACTTTGCGGTGCTAATGCGTTTTGACCATTATAAGCCGCTCCCCCTGCAATATAAAGAGTCATAGCTTCGGTTGCTGAAGTGTCGTTGCGTTGCGCTACAAAATCAAACGTTTGGTCATTGATGTTTTCAGTAACCGTTAAACGGATGGTTTGGTTATTGCGTGAGCCTACTTCAAATTCAGCCGCAAGCGGTGCGTATTGATTGGTAAATCCCACCATGTTTGCACTTGGTGTTGTATTACAATCGCTTGCCCCTGAAATAGTCATTTGTGCAAATGGGATTGTTGAAATTACAGGTGTCATTAATGAGCCATAGCCATTATCACACGTTCTGGCATAGCCATCTTCTCTACCTTTCGCATCATCATTAAAACGACCAGCAGCAGCTTGATCGTGCATTGCACCAATGGAGTGAAGCACCTCATGACTAAGAAGGAATGGATAACTATTATCCCCCCCTTTTCCTAATGTCCTATTTATTGCCAAACCGATTTTTGCGGTCACATTTGGATACCATGTGTAATTACTACTATTGATGTTTTCACCATAACCAATCGTTGACCCTTTTGGCTGAAATAGACCAACAGCCATATCACCGACATCGGTTTCGACTTCTGTTATACCATTATCCATATCTGAGCGACCTGTTTGAACATTCTCTGTACCTGTCCATGAACTTACGCTGGCTACATGAGTTGGTTTTAACTCAAGGTTAACGCCTTTACGCTCAAACAGATCGTTTGCCACTTCAATCGAGCGGTAAAAGCCAACGACCTCAGATGATAAGTTGATACTGTTATCGTATTCATAAGGTTGAGGATAGAACAAGCTCAATTCGAAAGTGCTTGTTGAACCCGCAGCATTCACGCTTAGCGAATGAGCAAGAGATAAAGCGAGTAATGTTTTAGTACTTAGTTGCATGGTAATCCTTCCTATGCGTTTGTTTAACTGACTACGTCATTATACCGCAAAACGAACAACAAACTAGTATTTTTTTTATAAATTGCTAACATTAGATTACCAAACCCATATAAGGCTAACAATAAATAGAGATAAGTGTAGGGTACAACATAACATTATATTGCAAATAATGCGACTCAGCCCACGCATACCTAAAAGGAACAAACCTTGTTGAGAGTTTTCTTTTTTTTCTTTCTTCTTTTTTTCTTTTTCTTTTTTTTCGCGCAAGCGCAAGGTCAGCAAGAAATTGACGAGGTTTCAGCGAGTGGCTAAGGCTTTATACCCCTTTGCTATGTTGTACCCTAGATTGTATGGATAATTGGTGTTGTATATAGTGACACTGTCACACGTTTAATGATTGGTCATTTAATGGAAGTAACTCAAGGGTTAATATTTTTCCGAAAAACCCAATTGCTTTATAGAAATTGGCCATAATCACTCATTTATTCACAACCATCCTCTTCTACCTTCACCTGATGCTTAAAGATAATTGGGGTTCATTTTTTAATGATCGTTCTAGACGTTACTCTTTAAAGCCAAACCGCTTTCTGCTGGATGTTACTTTCCAAAACCAAACAGATTTCTACTGGATGTTACTTTCCAAGGCCAAACCGCTTTCTACTGGATGTTACTTTCCAAAACCAA
>NZ_JARACO010000090.1 GCF_028765575.1 Aliivibrio sp. S3MY1
TAGTTCAATGCCGAACCTGATAAAACGAACACCAAAAGGCTACAAAGAAAAAGATAAACCACCCTACTTTCACACCTAAAAAGCTAATGGTTCAATCGCTGAACTGAACCAAAAAACTGCATTCTCAGAGTTCGTATAACGCCTGCATAACACGTTTGCTACTATGCAGACCTAGCTGAATTTTACTGCCTTAATCACTGAAACTAAAGACAAACTGACAACGCCGAGTGTAGCAAATCGTGTTGATGCATTTGTTATACAAATTAATTACGTACAAATACTATTTCTTTTTGTACTTTGAATGTATATACAAATAAGTTGAAATTGAAGCTATAAGCCAAGCGATAAACAAGGTACTACTTGTTACCTCTGTATAAGTTAAAACATCCATTTGATTTAAATACCAAAGAAATGGCATATACAAATCTCTATGTTGATTCCAAAAGATAAAAAGCTCAAACATTGGCGCTAAAATCAAAATAATAAGCTGTCCCATAACTACAGAAAAGGCGATTTGGTGTTTAGGATTCTTAGCACTACTTGAGGCATAGCTGAGTACAAGTGTGATTAATGTTAACCCAATACCAATACCTAAAATGCCAAACGCACCACTTGAAATAAATACTGAAACACTTGCAGCAGTCGCTGCTCCAGCTAACGCTGCAACATCATTTGGAGCTTCTTTAGACATAGATTTCACTGATAGGAAAATAAGATTTTGGTATTCTATACCAAATACTAATAAGTTCAATTATATCTTTATTATTATAAGGTTAAAGAATTTGTATAACGCCGCAATAACACGTGCGAAAGACTGACTTACAAAACCAATTA
>NZ_JARACO010000091.1 GCF_028765575.1 Aliivibrio sp. S3MY1
GGCGTTATGTGTTTGTTTTATATAGTGGTAATTTTTAAGGTCATAGTTGGGAGTAAGCAATGACAAAATACAATGATGAGTACTATATTGCTTTTCGTCCAAATGATGACACTCAAGTTCATATAAAACCAGATAGACTAACAGCACTTAGAAAGTATCATTACAAAAAATTAGAAAGTGGAGGAGACCCTTTATTTTTTACTAATGGTTTTAGTGAGGGGGAGAAAATTTCCGATCTATTAACTGATTTAGTTGTAGATACATCTGGTTTATTGATAAATAAAAAACTTAAAGACGAATTGAGTCAATATACCATCAATGGTGTGCAAATCTACCCTTCAATCTATATTGATAATACCAACAATGGCCATGGAAATTATTGGTATTTGGGTTTATATACTGAGTTAAATTGCCTTGATCTTACTCGGTCAAAAATAGAAATATTTGATTTCGATGACGACGATGATGATGATGACTTTCTTGAAGTTAAGCAATATTACTTGAATGAAGCCGTGCTAAATCATATTAATGAAGAAAGTCGATTGATATTTAAGGTTGCAAATTGCTCTAAGAGTTATTTGTTTTTTCATAAAAGTATTGTCGAATTCATTTCAAAAGAAAACTTTTCAGGTGTTAACTTTATTAGAGTTTCTGACTTTAATGAAGGAGACCAGTTTTAAATCAGAATATGTATTTACACATAACAATCGCATCAACACGATTTACTACATTCGGCATTCTAGATTTCTTTTTGTTTACCGTATTTAGTGGTAAATTTGGCTTAGTTTGCATGGTAGCAAACGTGTTATGCAGGCGTT
>NZ_JARACO010000092.1 GCF_028765575.1 Aliivibrio sp. S3MY1
CACGGCAAGATCATTATAAATGAAACTTTTGAGTAGCGAAGCGATCAGAGCAGTAAATAATCATTTATTGTAGTGTTTAAAACATGACTGACTCTTTTCTCCAACACTTTGAAGCTATTGAAGACCCACGTATTGACCGATGTAAGCGACATGAGCTTCTCGATATTATCCTTTTAGCCGTCAGTGCTGTCCTATCAGGAGCCGAAGGCTGGGAGCAAATTGAAGATTTTGGTATTCATCGTCTAGATTGGCTACGACGTTATCGTCCTTTCGAACATGGTATTCCACGCCATGACACCATCGCTCGCGTTATATGCCGTCTTAAGCCAGAAGAAATAGAGACAGCGTTTCAACGCTGGATGAGCTCTCTTATTGAAGCTACTGGAAGCGATGTTATTGCTATCGATGGTAAAACAGCTAGGCGTTCATTTGATACTCGTGAGAGGCAAAATCCCCTCCATGCTGTCAGCGCTTGGAGTTGTCAACATCAACTCGTTCTTGGGCAGGTTGCGGTTGATGAGAAAAGCAACGAGATAACAGCTATTCCAAGGCTGCTCACGCTACTTGATATTGAAAACTGTATTATCACATTAGATGCAATGGGGTGCCAGAAAGAAATAGCTAAGCAGATTATTAAAGAAAAAGCAGATTACGTATTAGCTTTAAAAGGTAATCATTCTGGGATGAAAGCAGAGCTTGAAGCTTGGTGGCACAAATCAATGCGAGAAGGTACAACGTCTAATACTTACGACGAATTTAGTGAAGTGAGTGCTGGTCATGGACGTATTGAAGTCCGTCATTGCGAGCAATTAAT
>NZ_JARACO010000093.1 GCF_028765575.1 Aliivibrio sp. S3MY1
CGATTTATGAGTGTTCACACAGATTGCGAAGGTTGAAAAATAAAGAGATTTGAAGGTGCCCGACACCTTCATAGTGTCCCGTTCGTCTAGAGGCCTAGGACACCGCCCTTTCACGGCGGTAACAGGGGTTCGACTCCCCTACGGGATACCACTTAGGGTCGTTAGCTCAGTTGGTAGAGCAGTTGACTTTTAATCAATTGGTCGCAGGTTCGAATCCTGCACGACCCACCATTCTTTCCACAGAGAATGGGTTTATTTCTGATAGAGTCAGAAGTAAATTGAAATATTATGTGGGCGATTAGCTCAGTTGGGAGAGCACCTCCCTTACAAGGAGGGGGTCACTGGTTCGAGCCCGGTATCGCCCACCATTTCATATGGATATACTCTTTAAATATTTTTGGAAGGATTCCAAACCAGTTCAAGAAGTTGACCTAGGTTCGGATTTTTTGCGTCTGAAAATGCTTAAAAAGTATTTTATCATTAACAATGTTAGTGATCTTATATAGCTCTTTAACAATTTGGAAAGCTGACTGATTTAGCTTAATTTATTTTTACTTTTGAAAAAGTAAAAATAAAACAGCTCAGGCTGTAATTAAGTTAAATCAAAATTTAAAAGTTCTTAATATCTTTTGTTTATCTTTAGATAAACAAATTAAAAACACATTCAAGTGTTCTTGGTATTAGTTTGTTTCTACTTTCTTAAGTAGAGATAAAGAGCGAATCCGGCGAAAAACCAGAGCTCACATTTTTCTGTTTAGAGATTATCTTTTTACAGAAATAGTGATGAGTTCAAACCTTGGTTGCTGTAAG
>NZ_JARACO010000094.1 GCF_028765575.1 Aliivibrio sp. S3MY1
ACGTGTTATTGCGGCGTTGTGCGTACTGAGTCCGAAATTTTTTGCACGGTTCATCAAAAGGATCGCGGCTTTCGTAGTTTCGGCTTAGTAAGCGTAAATTTCTTCTTTGTTGCCTTTTGCTTTCCATTTCATCTGGTTCGGCAAATTAGCCCTTATTTCCACAAGTTCAGGCGTTTCAGAGGCATTTTTACGCTTCAATTGTTCTTTGATTATGCCTCATTTTAGTCTGCATCAGTGTTTCCTCTCAGTATTTTCAATCCCAATTGTGGTTAGGATATTTGGTTTATCAGTGCCAAATTTGTTGAAACCAAGCCGTTCAAATGGCGTGGGAAATGTATCTGCTTTCCATTTACTTTATCTCGCATTTTAAGAACATTTTGTTCGCTTAATTACTATCGGTAAATTAGAATCAGAGCTTAGAATATCTTGGCAGGGCAGTTCTTTACCAAGCTAGCCAAGCCGAAAGTAAGCACGCACAACAATCGCATCAACACGATTTACTACACTCGGCATCTCAGGTTGTCGGGTGTTTCTCGTTTTAGGGCGTCAATTTTGAGTATAATTGTATAGTAGTAAACGTGTTATGCAGGCGTTATACGAACTCTGAGAATGCAGTTTTTTGGTTCAGTTCAGCGATTGAACCATTAGCTTTTTAGGTGTGAAAGTAGGGTGGTTTTCCTTTTTCTTTGCTGCCTTTTGGTATTCGTTTCATCAGGTTCGGCATTGAACTATTATTGCTCTAAATTCAGGCGTTTCAGAGGCTAATTTACGCTTCAATTGTTCTTTGGTTATGCCTCATTTTAGACTGT
>NZ_JARACO010000095.1 GCF_028765575.1 Aliivibrio sp. S3MY1
GTAGCAAACGTGTTATGCAGGCGTTATAAAGATGGAGTAAATAATATAAATGGACGCATTATATACATCAATGAAGGAGGGTAATTATGGCATTGCTCTCATTCTTATTGTTGTTCTTATATTGATGAATATCCCAAGGCTTATTGATTTTTCGAGTTTCAATAGAAAACGTAGAATGAATGATTTAATAGAAGCTTTAGGAAATGAAAATGTAACCGATAAAATAAAGTCTCATCTAAAGGATGAAATTCAAATTGAATGTTTCAGGGTTGCTCATGGTGTAAGAGTTAGTACTCCGATGCTGAATGCTATTTTGACCATAAGCAAACGGGTTGATACCAAGGTTTCATTTAGGCATTTATTAAGAGTTGCGAAGATTATGCCTAATATTGATGATCTGGATAATAAATCGTATCGAATAAAGTTAGAGTGGTTTGATAAACTCTTTTGGGGGTACAATTTAATTACTGGGGCATTGATGGTTATAATCGGCTTACTATTTTTTATTGCATTTATGGGAACGTTATCGACAGAGGTCCATGCCAATTATCTTATATTGGGTCTTTTTTCTTTTGCAACTGGGTCTTATGCATTTAACGAAGGTGTTGCATTGGCTTCGGTTTTTCATATTAATAAGGCCCTTCAAAGCTATGATGAAAGTTGTAAGATATCTTTATAACAATCGCATCAACACGATTTGCTACATTCGGCATTCTAGGTTTCTTTTGGTTTACCGTATTAAGTGGTAAATTTAGGCTTGATCTGCATAGTAGCAAACGTGTTATGCAGGCGTTA
>NZ_JARACO010000096.1 GCF_028765575.1 Aliivibrio sp. S3MY1
ACCTGCCCATTCAAATAGGTCAGAGAACAACATGCGATGAATTGAACGAAGATAGCTTAAATCGTAAGGAGGCAATTGAAACTCCACATACATTGCAGCTAACGTTGTTAAATCACGTTCAGCAGCCTCTAATACAGCTTCATTGCTGATATTGAGTTTATTAACAAGAACCGTACTATTTTCGTAAGTATAAGGATCTTGCGTTGTCCCATATTTATCAGCCATTGAGCACCTCTAACGAATTTACGTTTGAGTATTTTTTTAACAACATTTGACGTTGTTCGTCCCTATCTAGTGATAAGTCGAAATCACTAGCAATATCATGTCCCTCTAAACGCATACTTTCTCTAAAATTATCCATTTTGACTTGTTCGAAATAAGCATGTTTTTCTTCGTAAGAAGAAAGTATTGAATTACTTGGCATAACCAAATCAATATTATTAAGTTGAGATTGAATCGCTGTTCCTGATTCAAAAACACCCCAGCTATTAATAGAAAAACGGAAGGTTCGACCTTGGCGCTCTCTTTGAATATTTAAGCCTAAATTTTCAACTAATGAGTTAACTACGGATTGTACTTTACGTTCAGAAATCCCAGTTGCAGCCACGATAGCTTGAGTATTTGGAGATTCCAATCGTGTCATTGCAGCTAAAACTAATAATTCGTACTTCATGCTTACCTCGCACATTTATGCGGAAATAATATTAGTCTACTACTCAAAGAGAATGATTACCATATTTGGAAGCTAATATTAACAAAGAAGCAGTTAACGCCGCAATAACACGTGCGAA
>NZ_JARACO010000097.1 GCF_028765575.1 Aliivibrio sp. S3MY1
GGCGTTATATTTTAAAGGGAAATTCTACGTATGACTTTTTGGTCTGATTTAAGTGCTTGCACTACTTGGGAATGTGTAAATGGTTTTGCTGCATGGCTTTCAGCTTTTGGTACTATATGTGTATCTGGCATAGCATTATGGTTGTCATTCAAAGATAGAAGGATTTGCTTAAATGCTGTATTTTGCAATTCGTTGATGTCGAGTAATAACCCTAACGTCCTTGATACTTGGAATTACGCATTAACTTGTGTGAATGTGGGGCATCGAAGTGTCACCATTACTAATTATCATTGGAAATTATTACAGTTTCCTTTTACTAAAAAGAATAAAATTGTTACTTATGGACATACTGAACCTGTGATTTCTGCATATTGTTCAAGATTGCCAATTGAATTAACTGATGGAAAGCAAGCGCAATTCTTTTTCCTTAGTGATTTTTTTGAAACAATTAAAGATAATGATGATTTTTTATTTTGCTCTACAAATAAATGGGTTGCTCTCCTTAGGATCTCAACTTTTAATTTATACATTGATACTAGTGTAGGTAAAGCGATCAAAGTGAAAACCTCGTTTTCAATGCGCAGAAATTTATGGCGAAAATATATAAAAATAACAAGTAGCTCAAAGTGAATGTGAGTATCAGCAATAAAAATATAACAAATGCATCAACACGATTTGCTACATTCGGCGTTGTCAGTTTGCCTTTAGTTTCAGTGATTAAGGCGTTAAAATTCAACAGGTCTGCATAGTAGCAAACGTGTTATGCAGGCGTTAT
>NZ_JARACO010000098.1 GCF_028765575.1 Aliivibrio sp. S3MY1
TAACGCCTGCATAACACGTTTACTACTATACAATTATACTTAAAATTGATGCCTTAAAACGAGAAACACCCGACAACCTGAGATGCCGAGTGTAGTAAATCGTGTTGATGCATTTGTTATATTTTACTACGCCATAGCAAAATTGATCGTGTGCACCTTAGTTAAATTCACGTTTTGCTTTGCTTGCCATAAATCGTAATTGTCTTGCATTGTTAACCAACTTTCAGGCGTACGACCTAGTGATTTTGAAAGACGTAATGCCATTTCAGGTGAAATTGAACTCTTACCCTTTATCACTCGATTTAGAGTTGAAGCAGCTACATCAAGTTGTTTAGCAACAAAGCGGCAACTATAGCCAAATGGTTCCATATAAACGTCATGGATAAACTCACCTGGATGTGGGGGATTGTACATAGCCATTAATGGTAATCCTCGTAATTTAAAATGTAAGCATTACCATCGACAAACTCGAAAGTAACACGCCAGTTACCATTTACTGTAATTGACCAAATTCCATCTCTATCCCCTTTCAGAGGATGAAGTTTGAAACCCGGCAAATCAACATCATCAATAATGGTTGCAGTGTCTATCGCGGCTAATTGCATTCTCAATTTGCGATCATGTTTCGCTTGAATACCCGCTTTACTGCCAGTCTCAAAAAACTTTTTAAGACCTTTGTGCTTAAATGTTTTAATCATACGAAGAGTGTAGCGCGTTGCGCATTGTGACGCAAGTTTCAATAAAAAATATAACGCCTGCATAACACGTTTGCTAC
>NZ_JARACO010000099.1 GCF_028765575.1 Aliivibrio sp. S3MY1
ATGGTAGCAAACGTGTTATGCAGGCGTTATGTTCTAAAATTAGGTTGGCTTTTACAATAAATCATACGAATAATGTAGTTAAGGAGGGAATGTGAGTGAAATTTTAACAGCAGTATTTTCTGGAATTATAACTAAAATCTTAGGTGATAAATGGTCTTCAAATAAAGAATCTCGCAAAGCTAAAAATAATCTTCAATCTTATATAACGCATCTATCTGATGATATTGATGACGTTACTATTAATGCTTATGAACTTTGGGAAAACAGCTTTAAGTATACTGAATTTAAATTATATTTTAAGAATAGTCCGAAAATTTTAATCCCAAAGAATTTTGATGATAATCGCATACAAAAATATTTGGATGCATGCGGTGATGAACTTAATGAAAACCTACGTATTACTGTAAGTGCTTTGATCAGGCATATTGGTAAGTATCATTCTTTAAGAAATGAAATGGCTAATCTCGAATTTGAATTAGATGAGAGAAAATGTTATCTGCTTTACATCGAAACTCTTTATATCCGTAAATACATAATAACAATGGTAAATAGTTGGCCGAATGTTCCATTATTAACGGCAGATAATCATACTCATGAGTCTCTAACTGGATCGTTAAATCTTCCTGTAAATATTAACGATTTAACTTCAAAGGTAATTAGGGAGTTCGGGGTAAGAACATAACAATCGCATCAACACGATTTGCTACATTCGGCATTCTAGGTTTCTTTGGTTTTACCGTGTTAAGTGGTAAATTTAAGCTTAATTTGCATG